>JAJFKE010000001.1 GCA_021773355.1 Gammaproteobacteria bacterium
TGTTGAGATGGTAATGCCGGGTGACAACGTGAACATGGTTGTGACTTTAATAAACCCGATTGCGATGGATGAAGGTCTGCGCTTTGCTATCCGTGAGGGTGGACGTACAGTAGGCGCGGGCGTTGTAGTCAAGATCTTCGAATAAACACATTGAAAGTCTTGGCAAAGCCGAAGCATTCAAACGGGTGCTTCGGCTTAGTCATCTTTATAGTTTCTGTGTTTTAGGGTTTGATACAAGTGAGAAGCTGATGACTATTCATCAGTAACGAGAAGATTAAGAACACTGATGACCTTTAGAGAAATAGTAGGCCAGTAGCTCAATTGGCAGAGCAGCGGTCTCCAAAACCGCAGGTTGGGGGTTCGATTCCCTCCTGGCCTGCCAACTAAAGGCAGGAAATCTTCCGCTGTCAAACGGAAGTAATGAGCCAGCGAATTATTAGCCGCTGGAAAAAGAATTAAACAGACGGTACTGAAGTAAGAAGTACTGAAACAAATAGAAAGCACATTCTTATGTCCGAAAAAATAGAGAGCGAAGACAGCAAATTAGACTGGGTCAAATGGGCAGTCGTGGCAGTGATAGTTGCTGGCGCTGTGTATGCTAATTCCTACTTTGCGACGGAATCACTTTTGGTTAGAACGCTTGGTTTGCTGGTAGCTGCTGGCGTGGCTGGATGGATAGGCTCTCAGACCATAAGAGGACGTGCTTTCGTCAACTTATGCCTCGATGCCCGAGTTGAAATCAGAAAGGTTGTTTGGCCAACAAGACAAGAAACTACGCAGACTACTATTGTGGTCCTAATCGTTATATTCATTGTCGCTTTTATTTTGTGGCTACTGGATTGGGGATTAAACGGCGTTATTTCATCGATGATCGGCTAGAGGTAAAAATGGCAAAACGCTGGTACGTAGTTCATGCCTATTCAGGCTATGAGAAAAAAGTGATGCATGCACTTGGAGAGCGAATCGCGCTTTCAGGCATGGATGATTATTTCGACGAAGTGTTGGTGCCTACCGAAGAAGTTTTAGAAATGCGTGGTGGCCAGAAGCGAAAGAGTGAACGTAAATTCTTTCCTGGTTACGTGCTGGTTCATATGGAACTTAACGACGATACCTGGCACTTGGTTAAAGACACTCCCAGAGTTATGGGTTTTATTGGTGGAACGGCAGAGAAGCCAGCACCAATTACAGACAAAGAAGCGAATAAGATTCTCCAGAGAATGGAGGATAGTGAAGAGACTCCAACACATAAGACAATTTACGAGCCTGGTGAAATGGTTCGGGTGACTGATGGTCCTTTTAATGACTTCACCGGCACGGTTGAAGAAGTTAATTATGAGAAGAGTCGTTTACGTGTCGCCGTATTGATTTTTGGACGTTCGACTCCGGTAGAGCTGGAGTTTGGACAGGTCGAAAAGAGTTAGAACTAACGGGGCAAGGTAAGAGTAAAAAATCCAAGTTAGAGATTCAAACGTTTAGCTGAATCTGTTGGAAATTTCACTCTGACCCTTACTTTAAGATATACATAGAGGGAAGTGATTCCCTTTTCACAAAGTCGAACCTCTAGCCTTCGCTAGGGTACGCCGGGGAGTTTGAATAGCCGCAGGGCTGGATCAAACGTTTGTACCCAAAGGAGAAAGAAATGGCTAAGAAAGTACTGGCTTATATTAAGCTGCAAGTTGGCGCGGGCAAGGCTAACCCAAGTCCACCTGTTGGTCCGGCTCTCGGTCAACACGGCGTGAATATCATGGAATTCTGTAAGGCATTCAATGCGCAGACGCAGGCGCTGGAGCCTGGCTTGCCTATTCCAGTTGTTATAACTGTATACGCCGATCGTAGTTTTACCTTTATCACAAAGACACCTCCCGCCTCGGTGCTGCTGCGTAAAGCTGCCGGTATCAAGAAAGGAAGTGGCCGCCCAAATACGGAAAAAGTGGGCAAGGTAAATCGTGCTCAGTTAGAAGAAATCGCAACTCAGAAAATGCCCGACCTCACCGCAGCCGATATGGATGCCGCGGTACGCACTCTTGCAGGCAGCGCTCGCAGCGCGGGTTTAGAAGTAGAGGGAATGGAATAAGATGGCTAAATTATCGAAAAAGCAAAAGCAGATGGCTGAGAAATTGGAAGCTGGTAAGGCTTACTCTGTTGAAGAAGCCGTAGCCCTTATTTCTGAGTTTGCATCTAAAAAATTCAGCGAGTCTCTGGACGTTTGTGTAAACCTTGGTATTGACGCGAGGAAATCTGATCAAGCGGTACGCGGTTCGACAATTCTGCCAAACGGCACGGGCAAAGACGTACGTGTTGCCGTATTTACACAAGGCGAGAACGCTGAAAAAGCAAAGGCAGCCGGTGCCGACGTAGTTGGCTTCGATGATCTGGCAGAAAGCATACAAGCTGGGAATTTGGATTTTGACGTGGTTATCGCAACCCCGGATGCAATGCGCGTAGTTGGTAAGCTGGGTACAGTTTTAGGTCCTAGAGGCTTGATGCCCAATCCTAAAGTAGGAACCGTTACTCCGGACGTTGAAACTGCGGTTAAGAATGCGAAAGCGGGTCAGGTGCGTTATCGAACCGATAAGAACGGCATCATCCATGGTGGCATCGGCAAAGTAGGCTTTGATGCGCCAGCGGTAAAGGCGAATCTTGAAGCATTGTTAGCTGACCTTAAAAAAGCCAAGCCAGCGGCTTCCAAGGGTGTCTATATAAGAAAGGTGGTCCTTTCTTCCACTATGGGCCCCGGATTGCAAATCGATCATTCATCATTGGCGCTTTAGAAAAAAGCTAAACAATAACTACGAGGAGTGGCATTGCCGCTCCTCAACAGACTTTGGGGTTTCGCGTAAGCGAGGCTATCAAAGACCGTAGGTGCAAACGCCCAATATGGGTCTAGCTTAATTTCCTACGCAGATGGTGAAGCCCATTCGGTTCCTTGGAGCTGGATTTAAATCACCGAATAGCAAGGACATAGAGAGGGGATTCCCCTCTATGTTGAATCACGGTTGAGCAATCAACCAATTTGAGGAGTTTAGCTAGTGGCTATTAGACTAGAAGATAAGAAACAAATCGTTTCGGAGGTCAATAAGGCTGCTAACAGTGCTTTGTCTGCGGTACTCGCCGATTATCGGGGTGTAACCGTGAGCGATATGACCGAGCTTCGAAAGACTGCAAGAGAAAACAAAGTCTATCTACGTGTTGTTAGAAACACGCTGCTTAAGAAGGCAGTGGTAGATACTGATTTCGAGTGCATTCAGGAAGTATTGGTTGGTCCTACAATTCTTGCATTTTCCGAAGAAGATCCCGGTGCCGCCGCGCGCGTGCTAAAGGATTTTGCTAAAGGAAATCCAAAATTTGAGATAAGAGCACTCTCTGTTGGTGGTCAGTTATTGGATGCGGGTCAGATCGATGTGTTGGCGACGTTGCCTACCCATGATCAAGCTCTCTCCATACTTATGAGCGTGATGTTGGCGCCTGTAACCAAGCTTGCCAGAACAATGAAAGAGGTTCCCTCGAAGGTGACACGTGGTGTTGCTGCAGTTCGAGACCAGAAACAGGAAGCAGCCTAGTTCCTTTTGTAAGAGATTTGAAAAAACTTAATTAAATTAATTTATTGAATGTAGGAGACAAGAGTCATGGCTCTTTCTAAAGAAGAAGTATTAGACGCAATTGCGGAAATGTCAGTAATGGACGTAGTTCAATTGGTTGAAGCAATGGAAGAAAAGTTCGGCGTTTCAGCAGCGGCAGCTGTAGCAGCAGCTCCAGTAGCAGCGGCTGGAGACGGTGGCGCAGCAGTAGAAGAAAAGGATGATTTCGATATCGTTCTGGCATCTGTTGGCGAGAAGAAAGTAAATGTTATTAAAGCTGTGCGCAGCATCACCGGTCTTGGTCTTAAAGAGGCGAAGGAATTGGTTGATGGAGCGCCTTCAACAATTAAGGAAGCTGCGCCAAAAGCAGAAGCGGAAGAAGCCAAGAAAGTATTGGAAGAAGCTGGCGCTACCGTTGAGCTTAAGTAGTAAGCGATTGCTACAAAACGATAAACGTCGGGTGCTATCACTGCACCTGGCGTTAGTTCGTTGTATTTTTGAGTAAGTAGAAGTTAGGCGTAAGAGCCGCGTATTTCTCCGATCGCAGAGTGATTCGGGAGAGGTACAAATCGCAGAGTTACTCTGCTTAGTAGTTAATGCCAATAGAACACAACGCTAGGAACACACCAATGGCCTATTCGTATACAGAGAAAAAACGTATCCGCAAGAACTTCGGCAAATTGCCAAGTGCGATGGATATCCCTTACCTCTTGTCTATACAAGTCGATTCCTATAAACAATTCACTCAGGTTGATATACCTGTTGAAAATCGTCTAGAACAAGGCTTGCACGCCGCGTTCAAATCCGTATTCCCTATCGTCAGCTATTCCGGCAAAGCAGTGCTGGAATATGTTAGCTACAACCTTGGAAAGCCAGCCTTTGACGTTAAAGAATGTCAATTACGAGGCTCCACCTATTCAGTGTCCTTGCGCGTCAAGGTTCGGTTGATTTTGTATGATAAGGAATCAACGACACAAACAATTAAAGATATAAAAGAACAAGAAGTCTATATGGGCGAAATCCCATTGATGACAGAATCGGGTACTTTTGTAATCAACGGGACTGAGCGAGTAGTTGTATCTCAACTACATAGATCTCCGGGCGTGTTCTTTGATCATGACCGCGGTAAGACTCATAGCTCTGGAAAATTACTGTATTCTGCGCGGGTGATCCCTTACCGTGGTTCCTGGTTGGATTTCGAATTTGATCCAAAAGACATGGTATATGTTCGAATCGACCGTCGTAGGAAATTGCCAGCGTCGGTACTGTTGCGTGCGCTTGGCTATGGTTCTCAAGAAATTCTTGAGATGTTCTATGAGAACAATCACTTTAAAATTTCCAAGGGCAAAGAGCCAACTATATCTCTGGATTTGATTCCCGCGCGTCTGCGTGGCGAGGTACTTTCATTTCCGATAAATGATAAAAAGGGTAAAGAAATTGTAGAAGAGGGGCGTCGAATAACCTCTCGCCATGTGCGCTTGATGGAGACGGCGAAATTGACCGACCTGGTCGTTACGCCTGACTATCTGGTTGGAGCGTCGCTTGCTGCCGATGTGATCAATAAAGAAACCGGCGAAGTACTGGTGCCCTGTAATTCTGAAATAACAGAGGAAATATTGGAAACCTTCCTCAGCGCTGGTGTAAAAAAATTCGAAACTATTTTCACCAACGATCTGGATTGTGGCCCATTTATATCCCATACGCTGCGCATAGACGGCACTACCTCCAAGCTGGAGGCCATGGTCGAAATTTATCGCATGATGCGTCCGGGCGAGCCGCCAACTAAAGAATCGGCGGAGAACTTGTTCTCGAATCTGTTCTTCTCGCCAGAACGTTACGATCTGTCCGCTGTTGGTCGCATGAAGTTCAACCGACGATTGGGTAGACCTGAATCTGAAGGATCTATGGTTCTCAGTCAGGAAGACATCGTCGATGTGTTGAAAACATTAGTCGGCATTCGAAATGGTTTCGGTTCAGTTGATGATATCGATCACCTGGGCAACCGTCGTATACGATCAGTTGGTGAAATGGCTGAGAATCAATTCCGCGTTGGTTTGGTGCGTGTTGAGCGCGCTGTTAAGGAACGTCTCAGCATGGCAGATTCTGAAGGCTTGATGCCGCAGGATATGATCAATGCCAAGCCTGTTGCTGCGGCCATTAAGGAGTTCTTTGGCTCCAGCCAGCTCTCCCAGTTTATGGATCAAAATAATCCTCTGTCGGAGGTGACGCACAAACGTCGCGTATCGGCTCTTGGGCCGGGTGGTCTGACAAGAGAAAGGGCCGGGTTTGAAGTTCGTGATGTGCATCCCACGCATTATGGGCGCGTATGCCCAATCGAGACTCCAGAGGGGCCAAATATTGGTTTGATTAACTCGCTTGCGACCTATGCAAGAACTAATCATTACGGTTTTCTTGAAAGCCCGTATAGAAAAGTTGTTAACAACAAAGTAACCGATGAGATCGATTATCTATCAGCGATTGACGAGAGCGATTTCGTCATCGCGCAGGCTAGTGCACCTTTAGATAAGAAGAAGGGCTTCGTCGATACCTTGGTCACAGTGCGTTACAAAGGTGAAACAACCTTAAAGTTGCGCGAAGAAGTTGATTACATGGATGTTGCCCCACAGCAGATGGTGTCAGTTGCCGCAGCGTTAATTCCTTTTCTGGAGCACGACGATGCCAACCGTGCCCTGATGGGTTCAAACATGCAACGTCAGGCTGTGCCTACACTGAAGACTGAGAAACCTTTGGTAGGTACTGGAATGGAGCGCAATGTAGCCAGTGACTCTGGTGTTTGTGTTGTCGCCTTCCGTGGTGGTGTTATCGAGAGTGTTGATGCGGCGCGAATTATTGTTCGTGTGAATGACGCTGAAACTGACGCCGGTGAAGCTGGTGTGGATATTTACAATCTAACTAAGTATACCCGTTCCAATCAGAATACCTGTATCAGTCAACGACCTTTGGTTAAGGATGGCGATGCTATTTCGCGCGGGGATATTCTTGCGGATGGTCCTTCCATCGATATGGGAGAGCTGGCGCTAGGACAGAACATGCGCATCGCGTTTATGCCTTGGAATGGTTATAACTTCGAAGATTCCATATTGATATCGGAGCGAGTGGTTAAGGAAGATCGTTTTACTACCATTCACATTCAAGAGCTTACCTGTGTGGCTAGGGATACCAAGCTTGGCTCAGAGGAAATTACAGCTGATATTCCGAATGTTGGTGAGGGTGCGTTAAGTAAACTTGATGAGTCCGGTATTGTTTACATAGGTGCCGAAGTTGGTGCCGGTGACATTCTTGTCGGCAAGGTTACTCCTAAGGGAGAAACACAGCTAACCCCTGAAGAAAAACTATTGCGTGCAATCTTTGGCGAAAAAGCCTCTGACGTAAAAGATACTTCTTTGCGTGTGCCTACTAGTGTTAAAGGCACGGTAATTGACGTGCAGGTGTTTACTCGTGACGGATTAGAGAAAGATCAACGTGCAGTAGAGATCGAAAGCTTGCAATTAGCCAAAGTACGCAAAGACATCGACGATGAATATCGAATTGTCGAAGGCGCAACTTTCGAACGATTGCACCAGGCCTTAGTGGGTAAAGTAGTTGCTGGTGGTCCCAAGCTCAAGAAAGGCCAGAAGATTACTGCTGATTACTTGAATGACTTGCCTAGAGACGAATGGTTCAAACTGCGTATGTCAAACGATACTGTAAACAAGCAGTTGGAGCGCGCGGAAGAGCAGTTGAAAGAACGGCGCGTCGATCTCGATGAGCGCTTTGAAGACAAGAGGAAGAAGCTCACTCAAGGTGATGATCTTGCTCCTGGTGTTTTAAAAATCGTTAAGGTTTATCTGGCTATCAAACGTCGTATCCAGCCGGGTGACAAGATGGCGGGTCGTCATGGTAACAAAGGTGTTATCTCGGTAATTATGCCGGTCGAAGATATGCCTTACGACGAAAAAGGCGAGCCGGTGGATATCGTATTGAATCCTCTGGGTGTGCCGTCGCGAATGAACGTTGGTCAGATACTTGAGACGCATTTGGGTGCAGCTGCTAAAGGCTTGGGCAACCGAATTGGCGAATTACTGGATGCCAAGAAGAAAGTCACTGAGGTCAGAAAATTGCTCACCGAAATCTATAACGGTATCGGCGAGCGTACCGAAGACATAAAAGGTCTAATCGATGATGAAGTAATGGAGTTAGCAGGCAATTTGCGAGCGGGCGTGCCAATGGCAACACCGGTATTCGATGGTGCCGCCGAATCAGAAATCAAGGATATGTTAGAGCTGGCCGGAATTGACGAAAGTGGTCAGGTCACACTGTTTGATGGTCGAACAGGTGAGTCTTTCGATCGACAAGTGACTGTAGGCATCATGTATATGCTGAAGTTGAATCACTTGGTTGATGACAAGATGCATGCTCGATCCACAGGTTCATACAGCTTGGTTACTCAACAGCCGTTGGGTGGTAAGGCACAGTTCGGTGGTCAGCGCTTCGGAGAGATGGAAGTGTGGGCGCTGGAAGCGTATGGCGCTGCGTATACCTTGCAAGAAATGCTAACCGTTAAGTCGGATGACGTTGCCGGACGAACCAAGATGTACAAAAACATCGTGGACGGCGACCACAGAATGGAACCGGGAATGCCGGAATCGTTTAATGTGCTAGTGAAAGAAATTAGATCGCTCGCGATCGATATGGAATTGGATGTCAGTAAGTAAGCCGATTCAAGCTAGCTAAAAATGAAGAATTAGTGATTATTAGAGCCTTGCCGTGGAAGCGGCGGGTGGAGGATATAGAATGAAAGACCTATTAGGGTTGCTTAAATCTCAATCACAATCAGATGAGTTCGATTCCATTCGAATTGGATTGGCCTCGCCGGAGATGATCCGTGCCTGGTCATTTGGTGAAGTTAAGAAGCCAGAGACTATTAACTACAGAACTTTCAAGCCTGAACGCGATGGTTTGTTCTGTGCCAAGATATTTGGGCCGGTCAAAGATTACGAATGTCTTTGCGGAAAGTACAAGCGCTTAAAGCATCGCGGTGTAATCTGTGAAAAGTGTGGCGTGGAAGTTGCTCTTTCAAAGGTTCGTCGTGATCGCATGGGGCATATCGAGCTTGCCAGCCCTGTTGCTCACATCTGGTTTCTCAAGTCTCTACCTTCGCGCATTGGCCTGCTTTTGGATATGACACTACGTGACATTGAGCGAATTCTATATTTCGAATCATTCGTAGTAACTGATCCAGGCATGACTACTTTGGAAAAAGGTCAGTTGCTTACCGATGAGCAGTACTACGAAGCTATGGAAGAATTCAGTGATGAGTTCGATGCCAAGATGGGTGCAGAAGCGGTTCAGGCTCTGATGAAGGATATGGATGTGGACTCGGAAGTTGCGCGTTTGCGGGAAGAGATTCCTGCCACCAATTCCGAAACCAAGTTAAAGAAACTCTCCAAACGCTTAAAGCTGCTGGAAGCATTTAATGACTCCGGTAATAAGCCAGAGTGGATGGTAATGACAGTTTTACCTGTGTTGCCACCCGATCTTCGTCCTTTAGTTCCTCTGGACGGAGGCCGCTTTGCGACATCTGATCTAAATGATTTGTATCGTCGCGTGATTAATAGAAACAATCGTCTTAAGCGTCTGCTCGATCTTAACGCACCGGACATCATCGTACGCAATGAGAAACGCATGTTGCAGGAAGCTGTTGATGCGCTGCTTGATAACGGCCGTCGTGGTCGCGCGATTACCGGTTCAAACAAGCGACCTCTTAAATCTCTTGCCGACATGATTAAGGGTAAGCAAGGTCGATTCCGCCAGAACCTTCTCGGCAAGCGAGTCGATTACTCTGGTCGTTCTGTGATTGTGGTAGGGCCTACGCTTAGATTGCATCAGTGTGGTCTGCCCAAGAAGATGGCGCTGGAATTATTCAAGCCGTTTATCTTCGGCAAACTTGAGCGTCGCGGATTGGCCACGACTATTAAAGCAGCGAAGAAAATGGTTGAGAGAGAGACTGCGGAGGTTTGGGATATCCTGGCAGACGTTATTCGCGAGCATCCGGTATTGCTTAACCGTGCGCCAACTCTGCATAGGCTGGGTATCCAGGCGTTCGAGCCAGTTTTGATCGAAGGTAAGGCGATTCAACTGCATCCCTTGGTTTGTGCTGCTTACAACGCTGACTTCGACGGTGACCAGATGGCTGTTCACGTACCGTTGACACTGGAAGCGCAGTTGGAAGCCCGTACTTTGATGATGTCGACTAACAATATTTTGGCACCAGCAAACGGCGAGCCTATTATCGTGCCATCGCAAGATGTTGTTCTTGGTCTTTATTACATGACACGTTCGCGCGTGAATGCAAAAGGCGAAGGTATGGTTTTTGCTGACGCGAAAGAAGTTCAGCGTGCTTACGAAACCGGTAATGCTCACCTGCAGGCACGCATCAAAGTGCGCATTACAGATACTTACAATAATGAAGAAGGCGAGCGAATCAGTAACACAAATATTGTAGATACTACAGTTGGGCGTGTGTTGTTATTCAACATCGTTCCTGACGGCCTGCCTTTCTCTATGGTAAACCAGAAGATGGCGAAGAAGCCGATCTCACAAATTCTGAATGCCTGTTATCGTGATGTTGGCTTGAAAGAAACGGTTATCTTTGCTGACCAATTGATGTACACCGGTTACAAATATTCGACCCGTTCTGGTTCATCTATCGGTGTTAATGATTTCGTAATACCAGATGAAAAGGCCGCTATTATTAATCAGGCCAATTCTGAAGTTGAAGAGATCGAGACTCAGTTCGCTTCCGGTTTGGTTACACAGGGCGAGAAATACAACAAGGTTATCGATATCTGGTCGCGTGCCAACGACATCGTGGCTAAATCCATGATGGAAGGTTTGTCTACCGAATCGGTTATCAACAAAGAGGGTAAGGAAGAGCAGCAGGAGTCCTTCAATTCGGTATATGTGTATGCCGATTCAGGCGCTCGCGGCTCCCCCGCTCAGATTCGTCAACTAGCTGGCATGCGTGGTTTGATGGCAAGACCCGATGGTTCCATCATCGAAACGCCAATTACTGCCAACTTCCGCGAAGGTTTAAGCGTATCTCAATACTTCACATCGACTCACGGTGCACGTAAAGGATTGGCGGATACCGCGTTGAAGACGGCTAACTCCGGTTATCTGACCAGGCGTTTGGTGGATATTTCCCAAGACTTGGTTATCACCGAACACGATTGCGGAACAGAGAATGGTTTAACCATGTCTCCGGTTATCGAGGGCGGCGATATTATCGCGCCTCTAGGCGACCGGGTATTAGGTCGTGTTCTCTCAGCCGATGTTCTATCAGAAGCAAACGGGGACCTGATTGCCGAAGCAGGTACTATGATTAACGAGCGCATGGTAGAGAAACTCGAAACCTGCGGCGTGGATCAAGTAAATGTGCGCTCGCCAATCACTTGTGAAACTCGCTTCGGTATATGCAGCCAGTGTTACGGACGCGATCTTGCTCGCGGTCATGTCGCCAACGTTGGTGAGGCGGTCGGCGTTATCGCAGCGCAGTCGATCGGTGAACCAGGCACACAATTAACCATGCGTACATTCCACATTGGTGGAGCGGCATCCCGGGCGACAGCATCAGATAGCGTACAGGTTAAGAACACCGGTACCATTCATTTGCATAACATGAAGACGGTAGAGAATATTAAGGGCGAGTTGGTTGTAGTATCCCGTTCCGGTGAACTCATCGTTGATGATACCAATGGCCGTGAACGCGAGCGTTATAAGTTACCGTACGGTGCGCTTATTACTGTTGGCAAGAAAGCTGATGTTGAGGCAGGCCAGATCGTCGCAACTTGGGATCCGCATACTCATCCAATCGTATCGGAAGTGTCCGGTAGAGTGGCATTTGCTGCTATGGAAGAAGGCATTACCGTTCGTGAACAAACCGATGAAATAACGGGTTTGAGCAGTATTTCTGTTATCGATCCAAACGAGCGTGCCGCCTCTGCGAAGGAACTACGTCCAGGTGTAACAGTAGTAGACAAGAAAGGTAAGGAAATTTGTTTACCGGGTACTAACCATCCTGCTCATTACTTCTTGCCTGCCAACGCCATCGTAAGTCTTAAAGATGGCACGGACTTGAACATTGGTGACGTTATTGCACGAATTCCTCAAGAAGGATCGAAGACTCGTGATATTACTGGTGGTTTACCACGAGTAGCCGACTTGTTTGAAGCACGCAGACCGAAAGAACCGGCGATTCTGGCGGAGATTTCAGGCACGGTAAGCTTTGGTAAGGAAACCAAAGGAAAACGTCGTCTGGTAATTACACCAAAGGATGGAATTAACCCAATCGACGGCTCCGATCACTACGAAGTGCTAATTCCCAAGTGGCGTACCATGACTGTATTCGAAGGTGAATATATTGAGAAGGGGGAAGTAGTATCAGAAGGCCCACCCGCTCCTCACGATATTCTACGCCTCAAGGGGGTTGAAGCTCTCGCCCAGTACATTGTTAACGAAGTCCAGGAAGTGTATCGATTACAGGGTGTGCGCATAAACGATAAGCACATCGAAGTTATCGTACGGCAGATGCTACGTAAGATTGAGGTAACTCATACTGGCGACTCAGCATTGATCAAGGGTGAGCAACTGACTTATACGCAAATCCTTGAAGTGAACGACAAGCTGCGTGAAGAAGACAAGCAGCAAGTTCGTTTCGAGCGCATGTTACTGGGTATTACCAAGGCGTCGCTGGCGACTGAATCCTTTATCTCTGCCGCGTCTTTCCAGGAAACTACCCGCGTTCTTACGGAAGCGGCGGTTACCGGCAAGCGAGATTTCCTCAGAGGCCTTAAGGAAAACGTGGTGGTTGGCAGACTTATTCCTGCTGGAACCGGTTTGGCTTATCACGCTGCCAGGAAGAAATCTTACGCCGATGCGGCTGAGTCAGATTCCGTCAGTGCCAGTGATGTGGAAGCGGCATTGAGTGAAGCGCTGAATATTAAGGCGGAAGGCTAGGAAGCCTTTAGCGGCACAATGCAGCTGGGCTCGATTGCCGGGAAACAGTTGACTAGAGGATGCGGGATCATTAAACTCTCGCATCCTTTATTCCGGCTAACATGGATATTTAGGACAGAATTCTGCTCAAAACCGTGCTTGTCAGCTGATATGTGAGCCCGAATTTAATAATGCATGGTATTAACCCCGAAAATTAGAGGTATTAAGGAAAACATGACGACAATTAACCAATTAGTACGCAAGCCCCGACGCAGTAAAGTCGTCAAAAGCGGCGTACCTGCACTGCAAGGCTCACCTCAAAAACGTGGTGTTTGCACGCGGGTCTACACTACTACACCTAAAAAGCCGAACTCTGCTTTGAGAAAGGTTTGTCGTGTACGTTTGGTTAACGGCTTTGAAGTGTCTTCTTATATTGGCGGCGAAGGCCACAATCTTCAGGAACACTCCGTGGTTCTGATTCGTGGTGGTCGTGTTAAGGATTTGCCAGGTGTGCGTTATCACACAATCCGTGGAAGTTTGGATACATCTGGTGTTGCGGATCGTAAACAGAGTCGATCCAAGTACGGAACTAAACGTCCTAAGTAACAGAATTTAGAGTCATAGCCATGTCTGATATTACTATCAAGCATCGCTACTACAAGCGTAAGGATGCGCGACTCATCGAGACTCTTTAATAAACGATGAGTGAGAGTAAGGCCAGGTATTAGTCGACTACGAATTGATTAAGAGTCCTGGGTTAACCTGAATAAACATAGAGGTCTCAAATGCCTAGAAGAAGAGTAGTGGCAAAGCGTGAAGTTCTGCCTGATCCAAAGTACGGAAGTAAAATCCTCGCAAAATTCATGAACCATGTGATGGTAGACGGCAAGAAATCTGTAGCCGAACGCATTGTCTATGGTGCATTAGACGTGGTTAAAGAAAAAATCCCTGGCGATCCTCTCGAGGTTTTCGAGAAGGCCCTGGATGCTATCGCGCCCATGGTGGAAGTTAAGTCTCGACGCGTTGGTGGTGCCACTTATCAAGTACCTGTCGAAGTTAGGGCTGAGCGTCGTCATGCGCTGGCCATGCGTTGGTTGGTTGAGCATTCCCGCAAGCGCGGTGAAAAATCCATGGCGTTGCGTCTGGCTGGTGAAATAACCGATGCTTCTGAAGGTAAGGGCAGTGCGGTTAAGAAACGCGAAGATGTGCATCGTATGGCCGAAGCCAATCGGGCATTCTCACACTATCGTTTTTAAAGAAAACATTTTTAAGGAAGTCGATTCCAGGCGAATCGACTCACAATGAATTAACAATATAGAGGGTTAAAGTTGTGGCCAGAAAACACCCATTGAATCGTTATCGCAACATCGGAATTGTTGCCCACGTTGATGCGGGAAAGACGACGACTACTGAGCGCGTACTATTCTATACAGGTATTTCACACAAGATTGGTGAGGTGCATGATGGTGCTGCCACTGTGGACTGGATGGAGCAGGAACAGGAGCGTGGAATTACTATTACTTCAGCGGCGACTACTTGTTTCTGGAGTGGCATGGATAAGCAGTACGATGAGCACAGGATCAATATCATCGACACCCCGGGACACGTTGACTTCACTATTGAAGTAGAGCGCTCCTTGCGTGTATTAGACGGTGCTGTGGTAGTTCTGTGTGGCTCCTCTGGAGTGCAGCCGCAAACCGAGACCGTATGGCGTCAAGCTAATCGTTATGAAGTTCCGCGCATGGTTTTCGTCAACAAGATGGACAGAGCCGGTGCCGACTTTCTGATGGTTGTTAATCAGATGAAAGAGCGTCTGGGTGCTAACCCGATTCCTCTGCAATTGGCGATTGGCGCAGAAGACGAATTCAAAGGTGTAATCGATCTGGTGAAGATGAAAGCGATTCGCTGGAGTGAAGACGATCAGGGCGCTTCCTTTAAATACGAAGGTATTCCTGCAGATATGCAAGACCTGGCGGATGAGTGGCGTGAAACCATGTTGGAAGCCGCTGCTGAAGCCAATGAAGAACTAATGGATAAGTACTTGAATACTGGCGATCTTTCTGAAGAAGAAGTGATGGCGGGTATTCGTGAACGAACACTGTCCAGCGAAATCGTTCCTACGCTTTGTGGTTCCGCATTCAAGAACAAGGGAGTTCAAGCGGTGCTTGATGCCGTTATTGATTACATGCCAGCGCCAACAGAAGTAAAGGCGATCGACGGTATTCTGGACGATGGAACTACTACCACTTGCGAGGCCGATGACAAAGCGCCATTTGCCGCATTGGCATTCAAGATTGCTACTGACCCATTCGTTGGAACCCTAACCTTTTTCCGTGTGTATTCAGGGGCTCTGAATTCTGGTGATTCAGTCTACAACCCTATCAAGACGAAAAAAGAACGCGTAGGTCGTATGGTGCAGATGCACGCGAACTCTCGTGAAGAAATTAAAGAAGTGCTGGCGGGCGATATAGCCGCGGCGATTGGTTTGAAAGATGTGACAACAGGTGAGACTTTGTGTGCGATCGATCGCGTTGTGACTCTGGAAAAAATGGAATTCCCTGAGCCGGTTATCTCTGTGGCGGTTGAACCCAGGAGTAAAGCAGATCAGGAAAAGATGGGCATCGCTTTAGGCAAATTGGCGCAGGAGGATCCTTCTTTCCGTGTTGAGACAGATGAAGAATCTGGACAGACGATTATCTCAGGTATGGGTGAACTGCATCTTGATGTTCTGGTAGACAGAATGCGTCGAGAGTTCTCAGTGGAAGCCAATATCGGCAAGCCACAAGTGGCCTACCGTGAAACTATTAGAAAGGCCGTTGAAGTTGAAGGCAAGCACGTTAAACAGTCTGGTGGTCGCGGTCAATACGGACACGTCTGGTTGAAACTAGAGCCATTGGATCCGGATTCAGAATACGAATTTGTTAATGAAATTGTGGGCGGAACGATTCCTAGAGAATACATTCCGGCTGTAGATAAGGGTGTACAGGAGCAGATGAAGAATGGTTGTCTGGCCGGTTATCCTTTGTTGGCAATGAAGGTAACTCTTTATGATGGCTCGTTCCACGATGTGGATTCCAGTGAAATGGCGTTTAAGATCGCCGGCTCAATGGCATTGAAGAAAGGTGCTATCTTGGCTGATGCCGCTCTATTAGAGCCGATGATGAAAGTAGAAGTCGTGTCTCCAGAGGAATACATGGGTGACGTAATGGGCGACTTAAATCGTCGTCGCGGTATGGTTCAGGGCATGGAAGATAGCGCAATGGGGAAAGTAATCAATGCTGAAGTTCCACTGTCAGAAATGTTTGGCTACTCCACTGACCTGCGATCAGCAACACAGGGTCGGGCGACTTATACGATGGAATTCGATAAATACGCGGTAGTACCGAATAACATTGCTGAAGGCATTATTAACCAAACATCCTAATTATTAATACAGTTTAGAAACTAAGAATTGAACGAGGTGCTATTGTGGCGAAGGAAAAATTCGAACGAGTTAAAACACACGTAAACGTGGGTACGATTGGTCACGTTGACCATGGTAAGACGACGTTGACAGCGGCATTGACGA
The DNA here is from genome assembly GCA_021773355.1 of Gammaproteobacteria bacterium. Lineage (GTDB taxonomy): Bacteria > Pseudomonadota > Gammaproteobacteria > Pseudomonadales > Pseudohongiellaceae > UBA9145. The sequence goes on from JAJFKE010000001.1 coordinate 16,144, forward strand.
AGGTTTGTGCAGAGGTTTATGGCACAGGTGAAGTGCGTGATTTCTCCCAAATCGATAATGCGCCTGAAGAAAGAGAGCGCGGTATTACCATTGCGACGTCT
>JAJFKE010000002.1 GCA_021773355.1 Gammaproteobacteria bacterium
AGACGTCGCAATGGTAATACCGCGCTCTCTTTCTTCAGGCGCATTATCGATTTGGGAGAAATCACGCACTTCACCTGTGCCATAAACCTCTGCACAAACCTTCGTCAATGCCGCTGTCAACGTCGTCTTACCATGGTCAACATGACCAATCGTACCCACGTTTACGTGTGTTTTAACTCGTTCGAATTTTTCCTTCGCCATTTTCGACTGCCCCTATCTATTCTAAGCATCATCAATTAATTTCGAATCATGTGATCTTTCTACTTTTAAACCTTAGAAATTACATCTGATTCTAATCTGTTTACACTGTTGTCTTACTGCCTTACCAAATGAATGGTGCTCACACCCGGAGTTGAACCGGGGACCTCTTCATTACCAATGAAGTGCTCTACCGCCTGAGCTATGCGAGCCGCACACTAGTAATCTCAGCCCCTGTACTGCAACCGCCTGTAAAGCCGGCTTTTTCACGCTTCTAAACAAGCCACTCAGGTAGCCTGATAGCATTCTGAAGTTCCAATTTCCGTGGCTAAATTGGAGCGGGTAGCGGGAATCGAACCCGCGTGACCAGCTTGGAAGGCTGGAGTTCTACCGCTGAACTATACCCGCCTACAAGAACTACTCCCCTAAAGCATCGAGATGGTGGAGGGGGGTGGATTTGAACCACCGAAGCTTGCGCGTCAGATTTACAGTCTGATCCCTTTGGCCACTCGGGAACCCCTCCCACGTGAACTTCCAAGGGTCAAAATCCCTGGCACTCTCACTCAGGAGCGGCATTTTATGGGAATTGAGTCCCTTGTGCAATCGTTTCACAGAGATTTTCTGTAACGATCAAATCAGGTCTATCCACCGTCAATTCTAGCCATTCCGGGTTTTCTAACAGATCTGACTCAAGTGCGCGCAACTGCACCTGAATCTCACCGGTAGAGCGCGGTAATTCCTCAATTTCGGGTTTATAGCCCAGCGCTGTCACGCCCTGCAGCACATCTTGCGCATTTTCATATTCAGAGAAAACGCCCAGGGCAATGCCATTTTCTAGTAAACCACGAGTAATAAGGTAGGTTTCGACCTGCATCGCCGCTGCAGAGAGGCTATCGCTGAGATCATCCAGGGTAATCGTGGCAATTCCGCGAGAGGAGAAGGGTGGCAAGTAAACGCGGTACTGAGAAGGCAAAGGGCCACCGCTTAGTTTTAGCTCAGTTTCGAACCCGCTCTCATCGATTGCAGAGATAAAACCGCTCGCATCATCTATGCTATCGAAGCTGGCAATACTGTAGCAGCGGTTTTTGGCCTGTGCTGCCAACTGCTCCTGATATTCACTGACCAGGATGAGACCGCTATTTATCAAGGGTCGCGATACGTTGCGCGCAGGCTGTGGGCCTTGCGCAGAACCGAAACGCGTCCAGCCAAAGTAGCCAATATTTATTAAAAGTAGAAAAATCGCTATGTAGCGCATCAGTTATTCCGCAAATCGAAGATCTCTCTAGGACTCCTCGATGTAGGGGCAGGCTACTGCCAATCCTTCAAAAACCAACGACGACACTATTTCACTGCCTGCAATTGCCGCATGTTTATGCAACAGTTCAGCATCGCCTCCTGCAAAGTACAACCGGATATCAGACTGCTCGCTATTCATACTACTTATTAATTGCGTAATAGTTGCAAGCAGGGCGGCAAGGGTTCCATTGAACACTGCCTCGTCGGTGGATTGTCCCAATTTCTGGGTAATCGAAGAATAGTCAGTGGCCAATCGAATCGCGGTATTGGATTCAAGACTATCGCGCATCAATTTCAGGCCCGGAATAATATATCCTCCCAGATGCAAACCACCGGCGTCTACCACATCGATGGTGAAAGCAGTTCCGGCATCGACCACCATGCAAGTCCCATTAGCGCGATTATAAGCAGCAAGCATAGCCAGCCACCTGTCGATACCTAGCCTACTTAGGTCAGCATACTGATTACGCACTCCCCCACAACGTTGGCTTACTCTGGCCTGTTGTAGTTCCAAACCGAAACTCTCATCTACCCACTGCCTAAGCCGGTCATTCACTTCCCCTGAACGCACACTACACATGCGAACCATGTTCACGGAGTGCTTCAATTCCGGCACTAAACGCAATTCAGAAAAACCAGACACGTTGCCTTCGCAAATCAAGGCAGATGTATGGCGCTGAATCTGACGCCACTTTATTCGGGAATTGCCTACATCGAGTTCTAATATCATAGCCTAACTTTATAGTTCGAAATCACTGGCCTAACTCTCGCAAAGAAGGAAAAACTTCTCCTCCATTAATAGATTGAACACCACTGGCCGTTTGTATCAACAAAGCACCCTTGGAATCTACGCCCAAGGATTTACCTATAATACAACTTTCACCATTTTGAATCACGATATCGCTCAATCGATAGCAATCCAGGACATTCCATTTTTCTTCAAATACCGGGAAGCCCTTGTTCTCATAGACGACTAAATTCGCACAGAGTCGATTAACAACAGCAGACACGAGAACGCTTTTGGTTGGCAGCTCAGACATGATGTTGATTAAGTCAATTACCGGTCGGTCAATGCTGGCAATCGAATCGGACGGCAGTTCAATATTGACACCTACTCCGAAAACCACATAGCGTGAACTTTCTCTTTGTTGTAACTCTAACAAAATACCCGCTAGCTTCTTCTTTTCAAATAGCACATCGTTGGGCCACTTCAACTGAAGGCCAATAGCGCCAAGCTCTTTCAATGCTTCAACCACACTAATTGCCGTTACCAGGCTAAGGCCTTGCAAAGCACTAGTCTCCAAAGAAAAGCAGCGACTAAGGGAAAGGTAAATCCCAGCATTTTTCGGGCTAAGCCATTGACGTCCTCTACGACCCTTACCGGCAGTTTGCGAGTTGGCCACAATTAAGTGATTTTCAGAATTACCTGATCGAATCTGACGAATTGATTCTGAATTGGTGGAATCTATTTCGTCAAAAATCTGAACCTTGTCGATTGATTGTTCAGACTCAAGGCTCAATAAATTTCGAAGCGCTTGCACGTCCATAGATTTGACAGCCATTTAGAACCAGTACGCAATTCATTACTAAAGAGTGCGATCTGACTCTTGTTATTAAAACGCTAACCATGAGCACTCAATAAAAAAGGAGCGAGGACATTGTGCGAGACAGTATCCGATCGCTCCTTCTTCACTCGGAGATTTACTGGACAAAATCCAGCGTTATTATTCTCCCGTGCTTACAGCGTCATCAGCAACAGAATCGGCATCCGCCGATTCCACAGGAATCTCGCCACTCCTAATTTTAGAAATTATACCCAGCGCCTCTAGCATAACCATGATGCTAGTAATCATGACTAGTATCTCAATGACGACCAACACCCACTGCGAAGTCTGGTAATGCTGCACGATGTACCAGCAAGATGCCCAGAATGCCATCACAAAGATAAAGATCATTGGTGCCAGAATAAATTTTGGCGAGCGACCTATTCTCATTAAATAAACGGAAATGAGAAGCAAGGTCATTGAGGCTAGAATTTGATTGGTTCCACCGAATACAGGCCAGATCAATGCACCACCGTCTCCGGGGTATCCGCCCGCCGATACACCGAAGGCCAACATAAGGCAGGCCGCTATTGCTACCAGTGTAGAGATGATGTTGTTCTTAAACACAGCAATGTTATAAATGCTTCCCCATTCTTGAATAATATAACGCTGCAAGCGTAGGCCCGCATCCATTGTCGTGCCTGCGAAAAGTACCACCATTACCGCAAGCATGGTTTGCGCAAAGGCGATGGGAATTCCCCAGCCAGTGGAAATCAGGATCGCACCACCATCAATGAATCCAGCCTGTCCAGGTCCGCTAGAGTAGCCGGAGTATAGAGCATTCCAATCGGCGCTGGTGGCAGCGTACAGAGAGCCAGTCACAGCAACAATCGTTATTAATGCTAATGATCCCTCACCCAAGGCACCGAGATAGCCGACAAAGCGCGCATCTTTTTCATTACTCAGTTGTTTAGAGCTGGTTCCAGAAGATACGATTCCGTGGAATCCGGAAAGCGCCCCACAAGCAATTGTCACAAACAGAATTGGTAAAATTGGTGGAGTACCTTCGGCCAGATTTGGATTGAACGCTGGTGCTGTTACATCTGGCATTGCGATAAATACAGCGGTGTAAAGGACGAGAAGACCTAATACCAACTGAGCGCCATTGATATAATCGCGTGGTTGCAACAAGAGCCATACCGGCAACATCGATGCTATGCCAGCGTAAACAAATAACAGAATAATCCAGTTGCCATTGGCGCCAAGACCAAAAATATCTGCGGGCAATTCGAGAGGCATTACACTACCAATATATATGGTGAAATACAGGATCGCCACGCCGATTACCGAGATAAGCAGCAAATTGAAATTTTTGCGAATCAATACTCCAATTACCACGGCCACCGGAATGGCAGCCCAGGCTGGGAATACCGAAGACGGGAAGATAACCATATCCGTTGCAATAATGGTTGCGAACATCGCGTTCACCAGCACCAACAACAGAAAGATGATGACCATGAACAGAGCCGAGGCCCGCTTGCCAATTACATCTGAGGATAGAGCACCGATAGATTTTGCACCGTGTCGTGTACTGGCCCACAACGCACCCATATCGTGGACGCCGGCAAAAAATACGGAACCGAATGTTACCCACAACAAGGCGGGTACCCATCCCCAATACACGGCGATCGCTGGACCTACTATAGGCGCTGCTCCGGCAACCGCAGTAAAGTGTGCGCCCCAGAGTACAAACTTGTTAGTAGGCACATAATCGACACCATCATTTATACGATGGGCTGGAGTTACATAGTTCGGGTCTAAGCGATAGATTTTCTCTGCGATAAATTTGGAATAGACGAACCAACCGAATGAAAAACCAACCAGACCAAAAATGACGATAAAGATCGAGGACATAAAGCGTTCTCCAGGATTATTATTATGAATTCTACGTCCCGCATCATAGCAAGTTACCAAGGCCAGACACAACGAAAGTCGCGTATTTGCTGGCTTGCTTTAGGGTGTTGCCTGTCTGTGGAATTCCATACGTCGTTATTGCTGTTAAGCATTGCCGTCAGAGTTTGAAACTCTGGAATTTAAGTGTTCGCTATTCACGGTAACCGAATCAACAGCAATTTTAAGCACGCGGTGGCGAGGCGGTTTCTCTCGAACAATCAGCGCCAACGGCGCGTGAGAGAGGAATTGCCTCGCCACTGTTTGCGAAAAAGTACACCGATCTTCCTCTTACTCAGAACGAAAAAAAACCCGATCAATTCAATGACCGGGTTTTTTATCAAACTAAAGAAGGGCTAGTTTGATGGCGTGGCTGAATGGTAAGTCCAGTAGCCAATAAACATCTCATCCCAGCTCTGCAGTCCAAAAGTAAGTTCCTGACTCGGATCCGGATTAGCGGGATTGTACTGCGAATTATCAAAAGCTCCAGTCACGTGAACCTTGGTGCCTGCCTTAACTGTAACTGGCTGTTCCAGTTCATAAGTAGGCTGCCAAGCATAGCTGTAATTCGGCACGCTAAGCAGATCGGTCATGCTGCCATCTTCATTTTCCATGGAAAACTTCATGTCCTTGCCACGGAAGTGCATATGAGCTCGCAATCCAGTTACCACTACGTCCTCATCGAACACATACTGTGCATGGGATTCATGATCCTGCGCGTAGGCAGGAATCTTAAACTGTGAAGCCACTGAACGAGTGAAATTCTCATACTTCGGAGGCTCATCGTACATATACAAACCGAGAATGGTTTCGTCAGTAGTAGCCTTACCGTTGGTAGTGAAGTGAAACTGCATAGACAGTTTGTGTCCTTCAGGAATATAGACACCAGTATCCTCACGGAATGTCATGGCATCTACCTTGCCCGGTGCATAGCCCTCAAGAAAGCGGCGCGCTACAGATGTTGTATTTGCCTCGCCACCGTCGAAGTTCTCGGCAGGCGCGGTAACATAGGTCAGCAAATGGTGAAGAACGGACTCATCACCAGGAATAAACTGAACCGCTTTTACCCACTTGTCTTCGGTGAAGGGCAACTCCACATCAACATCGATGTAGTCCAGAACGCCAGTAGCAGGAATCTCCATTTTCGGTGCCTTGACTATGTAGTCAGGCTCACCGAGGGCCCATTCTTTCCAGTTTGGCATTTCGATCTCTGTCAAAGGATCAATGGCGGCAGCGCCACGAGGCGAGCCAGCATCAATCCAGTGAACCAAGGTTTGTAAATCGGCATCGGTCATATAGCGAGCGTTGTTAAAATGGCCAATATTGGGATCAACCTGAGTAGGTGGCATGCGCTTGGTCAATAGTACTTCACGAATCATCGGTGACCAACCTTGCAACATAAGATGACTGTCCATAGCGAAAGGTCCGATTCCCCCTTCTCTATGGCAAGTAGCACATTGCTCTGCAACTATAGGTGCAACTTCTGTTGCGTAATCTGGTGTGGCGCTGGCGTGAGATTCCTTAACCGGAAATTGAAGATCACAGCCGACTGCGTCAACAATCATTGTGCCATCAACAGTACCTGCTAATTCGCTGGACAGTGTTGCCGACGCGCTGGAAACCGGGCCACGATAAATAAGTGTTAAACGCTCAGGGTCGAGAACGGCAATTTCGCCAGCTTTAGTCAAAGCCAGTGTTTCTGAAACGATTTGACCGTCATCTATGAGCAATGGAAAATCAGAACCGAGTGTAGCCTTCGCTGCACGAATCGCATCTACGTCGGATTCTGCTGACGAATTAATCAAAGCAAACGCTATCCCCTGCTCGCCCCATTGAGCCTGCATGGCTTGCAAGCTGGAAACTGCAGAATTGATCGACGCACAGCTGTTGTCATAAGACATCAATACTAATGCCTCTTTATTGCGGTAACGACTTAATTGATGGAAGTCACCATTGCTGTCCAACAAACCAAAATCTCCGATTCTATCTGGCACAGCGAGGGCTGCAGTAGACAGTAGCGAAACGATTAAGGCTATTCCGATCACGGATAATCTATTCATTTTCGAGGCTCCAAAAGCTTTTTATCAACTCAGCAAGTTTAGCCGAAGCAAGCCAGAATAGGCAGCCTAAACTATTACTTTTTGTAACAAATAGAAAGTTTCGAGAAGCTTCTAGAATTCGAGTATTTCGCCCACAAAAAAGGCCCCGAAAGGCCTTTTCCCTAATCTTTCAGTGCTAGTTCTAGTTACTCGTCTTGTTATAAGACAGATAGCCAATAAACATCTCATCCCAGCTCTGAGCGCCGCCGCGGACCACTGCTGCAGGGTCTGGATTGCCAAGATTGTACTGAGAGTTATCGAAGGCACCTTCTATCATTACCCGAGAGCCGGCTGGCAATAGCATTGGCTCTGAAAGTCTATAGGTAGGCTGCCAGGCAAAGTTGTAGTCTGGCACGTTGATAATCTGATCCTTCGTACCATCAGGATAGATCACGCTGAAACGCATGCGCTTGCCACGATAATGCATATGAGGTCGTAAGCCATGAAGCATTACTTCGTCTTCGAATACATGAGATGCACTCATCTTATGATCGGCGACTCCCGGCTGAATCTCGATATTGCTGCCGCCATGGCTCAGTGAATAAGTTGAATACTGAAACTCGGGTTCATCATCGGCGAAGTACAATCCTAACTTGGTGCTGTCAATCGTCTCTTTGCCAAAGGTTGTGTAATGCAGAGACATTTGTACGGCGGAGCCCCTAGGCACGAACATGCCGGTATTTTCCGGATAGGTAGCTGCCTCATCCTTGCCTGGTGCATAACCTTCGAGGAACTCCCTGTAGTTATCGTTCTCGCCTTCGACTATTTCTTCGGCATAGTTAGCAGGAACAATATAGCTCAGCAAATGGTGTAGTACGCGGCGATCACCAGGTAAGTGTTGAACCGACTTTACCCAAACATCTTCTTCAAAGGGCAGATTGATAGTTACGCTCTCATAGTCCAACACGCCGGTGGCAGGGACCGTAAAAGCAGGAACATCGACTATATAATCCGGCTCGCCTAATTCCCAAACAGAATCTGGTGGCTCGATGAAAGTCAGTGGGTCTATTTCACTTTGGCCCCGAGGTGATCCTGCATCTATCCAATGCACTAGCGTCTGCAGTTCCGCTGGGTCCATATAGCGTGCGTTAGTGAAATGATTAATGTTCGGATCTACCTGCGCTGGCGGCATTCGCTTGGTCATCATGACTTCCTTCATCATGGGCGACCAACCCTGAATCATCATATGAGAATCCATTGCAAAGGGAGCTATACCCCCCTCTATGTGACAGCCTAGGCATTTTGCCTGCAAAATTGGGGCAACTTCCGTAGCGTAATCAGGAACAGCTTTAGCGTGGTTTTCTCGGGCTGGAAAGTTTAAATCACAACCAACAGCATCTGTTGTAATTGTGGAGTTTATAGAAGCCGCTTCACCGGCTACTGCCATCGCCAATACGTCTGCAAATATTGTGGTGCCTTCCCGTCCCTCGATGTCTAGTCCAGGCCTGGCTCGAATAGGGTCAATATCGAGTCCGCCGCGATACAAAACCTGACTGCGAGTGGGCTCAAGAACTACAATTTCACCCGCCTTGCGCAGACCAAGACTTTCGGCGACGAGCTGACTGTCATCCAACAGAATAGGAAGATCAAAATTGTGTAGCTCGTCCATCAGGCGAATTTCAGCAAGACTATCGTCGTCAGCGGCGTTAATAGCCAGAAAGCTAACTCCCTGCCTTTCCCATGTAGTTCTTAGCAGTCGATACTTTGGTAGCTTCTCAATATTTTCCTGGCAATTGGCTGCAGTAGCGATAATAACCACGGCTTTGCTGTCGCCGTACTTTTGTAATTGATGATAGCTACCCTCGTGGTCAATCAAGGCGAAATTACCGATTCGTTCAGCTCCAGCATGGGCCTGAAATGTGATTGCTGTAGAAAATGCAAACAATGCTATCGCGATAAATTTTTTCATCTTGTTAACCTTCAGTAAAGAACACTACGACAGAGAATAGGAGGTGCAGCTAGGCCCTAAATTGCCAAGCTCGGACATACTCCCCCGCCAGCATTTGTATACTGGCAATACTGTTCAAAAATTGATTGACTCTATAATAGTAAGCTTAGCGCAAAGCCTTTGTCAGAAGGTACCAAAACTCTGCCCAGCTTTGTGACAAATTGAAACTGTAGAGGCAGCTTGCAAAGGAAATATATTATTTTATATCAATAGCTTGCGTTAAAGAAAGCTAGCTCCAACTGGTATCCGCGGAGTTTGCTAAAGTGCCTATTCGACGCTCGGAAACTAACTCTCGGTATTACGACTGGTTCCGTAGCTGGATATGTTCTCAACCAGAGCGTAGCGTCGAAAAATTTCATACATCCCCCAGAGTACCAACCCAATAAATATCAGCATCATGCTCCAACGCATCAATCCCGCGAAGAAGATCGAATCCAGAATCGGCATTTGCAGTTGAAATTGCGTCAAGCTAGTGCCCCGGTCCAACATCCAATGCCATGCACTATGTGCCAGCAGCGCGGACAACAGAATCGTCCCAATTCGTTCTTGCACGAAGTAGCGAAACAAAATATTTAGCAACGGAATGACTAACAGCAGCACCAGAATTTGGCCCAGTTCTACTCCAACATTAAAGGCTAACAGCGATGAAAATAAATGACCCCCAGCAAACTGCAAAGTGTCACTAAACAAGAACGAAAAGCCAAAACCGTGCACCAAACCGAAACCAAATGCAGCCACCCAACGATGTTCCAACTTCGCGCCGATTATATTCTCAAAGGCCATATACACTATTGAGAGCGCAATCAGCGTCTCAATCAACGGCGGAAACCACAGCGAGTTGGGAGCCATTCCAAAGGCGGAGCTAATCAGGGTTATTGAGTGCGCAATGGTGAACGAAGTAACAACCGGGATAAGTGCGCGTATGCTGCGCAGCGGAATCACCAGGCAGAATAGAAACAACAGATGGTCAAGTCCTTCTAAAATGTGCTCGAAACCCATTTGCACAAATCGAAATGCTGCTTGGTGCCAACGTGGATCCAATTGCACCAAACCTGGGTTGCCCAAATAATTAAAAACGCGCTCGGCACCGCCGGGGACAAGGAAGCGCAATACTGTAGTGGTCTGATTGGATAAGGTACCTATCTCCGGATTAACCGAGAATTCCGACTGATCGGAATTGATCGGGTAGGTCACCATGACATCCAGTACCCCCTGCCGCCAGAACAGGTCAACAGAATCATCCAGAGCCGGACTTAGAATATTCTCAAGAGCACCCTCGTAGGTGGTAAAGGAACGATTAGACGGTAGCGATACCCTAACCGTTTCCAATTGCTTCTGTGTTAATTCTTCGCCGTTCTCATAGAAGTGAATAGATTCAGTGATATACACGCGAGCAGCATCGTTCAGCGCAAACTCCGCTTCAGCGAATTGTAAGTAACCAGGCCCTCTTAGTGGAAAGCTAATCTCGCTAAACGCCTCCATGGGAACTCGTATTAAAGCAGTGAGCTGGCTCCCTTCTGGTTTGACAAATGCATATACAGTGACACGACTGGGAATGTCATGTGCTACTGCCAGTGCGGGAAATAATATTGCTGAAACAAGCACGCAGGAAGCCAGCAAATTTCGCACTGTGAGTGACCTTAAAACTAAGCAGAATTCATTCATAATTTCTTATTAATAGTTAATACTTTCAATTAGATAGCCAGCGAGCTACGGGAGTAGAAAACGGGCTTGACGGAGACCTTAAAAGTGCCGCCTTAGGCCTGTTACAAATACTTACACCAAGCCTCCTGGAAATTTGGCCTGTGAGTATACTGTCTCCAAAGAAGTGAGTATACTCGGCCTTGCTCTGAGAGTATAAACCCCCCGCTATTCGGGCATTTGGAGGAAAATAAGAATGACAAAGATGAAATTGATTATAGGTGCAGCACTTGTCGTTGCATTGGTTGTCCTTGGAGTAGGGCAATCAAAATTACAAGAGCCGAGCATCGCCGCCAATAACGATGTAATGGCACCACATTTTCTGGTGGACCCATTCTGGCCGAAGCCACTACCTAACCATTGGGCAATGGGTAACACCATCGGTGTTGATGTAGACGAGAGAGATCACATCTTCATCGTTCACAGAAACGACGCGTCTCAATTCGGTGGCAACACCGAAATTGGCCTACAGGGCGGCGTCGCAGAATGCTGTACGCCAGCACCACCAATTATTGAATTAGACATTGAAGGCAATATCATCAATGCATGGGGTGGACCTGTTGAAGGCGCTCCTTATACATGGCCTGCATCTAACCACGGCATCGAAATTGCACCTAACGGTGATGTTTGGATCGGTGGTAACGGCGGCGGCGACTCTCACGTTCTCGTGTTCACACGCGACGGCGAGTACATCCGTACTATCGGTATGCAAGGCGAAGAGCGTGACAGTAACAGCACGACTCATTACGGCCGTGTCGCTGAAATCGCCATCGACGTTGCAGCCAATGAAGCCTATTTCGCAGATGGCTATCAGAACAAACGTGTTGCAGTTGTTGACGTAGCCACTGGCGCCTTCAAGCGCTACTGGGGTGCTTATGGTAATCGCCCTGACGACACTGCTGATGTCACTTATACACCTGGCCAGCCTGGTCCTCAGCAATTCCGCGGTCCGGTTCACTGTGCCGAGCCTTCAAATGACGGACTCGTGTATGTCTGTGACCGGGGTGCAGACCGTGTTCAGGTATTCCGCAAAGACGGCACTTACGTAAGAGAAGTGGTTTATAACCCAGCTACGTTGAACCAGGGTTCAACTTGGGATATCGCTTTCTCCAGAGATCCAGAACAGGAATTCATCTATCTTGCCGATGGTCAGAATTTCAAGATTTCTGTAATCGATCGTGAGTCAATGGAAGTGCTTTACACCTTCGGTCAAGGCGGACGTCAGCCAGGCACATTCTATGCGCCTCACAGCATCGCCACAGATTCTCAGAATAACGTCTACACTACTGAGACTTATGAAGGCAGCCGTGTACAGAAGTTCCTCTACCAGGGAATTCGCCCGGTTACAGTTCGAGACCGCGCGCCAACCTGGCCTGCAGACGAATTGTAAAAACTCTTTAGAGCGAAACAAACTAAGCCGTATCGAAGTAATTCGATACGGCTTTTTTGTGTCATACGATCACAACCGATTGGTCTGAGGGTAGGGTTTATACACTTTCAAATAGATAGTTTGAGATACTTTCAGTAAAACTTCAATGCTGAATATCCAGTATTAAGTTCTGGTTCATACGCCATGCTTGATCATGTATTGCAGGTCAATTATGCTCAGACTCCGAAACCGCAATGTGGCTGTTTGACAGTAAATAGCAATTTGAAATAACCGTGATTTATTTAGCGATAAGAGATTAAGACTTCTATGAAAATCCGATATTTGTTTTCACTAAGCATTGCCTGCATTAGTTTGTTTGCCGTCCCTGCAATCGCCGTAGAGGACATAGTAGTCAGTTACAAGGCCGAAGGCAGCCCGCGCGCAAATCTCAGCAACATGAAAATCGATTTGCGAATCGCCGAGTTTACAGATGGCCGGTCCGTAGATAACCCACGCCTAATTACAGACGCGATGCTGCTTGGTGCAGATGGCGGCTTTCAGGCTGAGAAAGCGCTTTCTGAAATAATTCGGGAGGCCATGAAGGAGGGTTTTGCCAACGCGAACGCAAAGTTGGTAGAGACGGGTGGCGACATGTATTTGCAAGGCAATCTACTCTCCACTGAAGCGCAGATAATTGACCGTGCCGGTGTAGAAACCATTCAGCTTACGCTACGTACTTCGGTGCAACTCATGAGCGGAAGTCGAACCATATGGCAGACCACATTGTTTGGACGAGGCAGAACAGCTGCCAGTGAAGGCATGGCTGTCACGGTTCGTGCAGCACTGACTAGACTCATCAACGAGCTTATTGGGGATGATTATTTCCTCGCTGAAATTCGTTAGAGCATTTCCACGATACCCATCAGGGACAACCCAGGCTGGCATCTAAGGATGCCGAATCTCGCCGCGCTTGTTGCGGAAAGAATTGCAAACCGGTAACTCTTTCTATTTCTTCGATACTGGTTCTCAGCTCACAGTGATGGACATGTACCGCAAGATCTTGCTCGAAGATAAATGCCGTGGTCCTATTATCAAGCGAAGAAATAATCTTAAAAAATGCATCTGGCACTCTATGCTCAGTCTCGGTGGCCAACGGCGAGACCACTGGAACATCCCTAAAGATTGGTCCGGTAATCACATACACCTCACTTTCTCTATTCACCAGATTTCTAATTGACCATTCCAATCCATACCAGGCACCCTGGCTGAGATTTCTGCTTCTGGCTGCCACATTGCTCAGGAAGTTCACGTCATTCCAATACGGTGTGCCCGCAAAATTGACCAGGGGTACAAATTGAGATTGAGTAAGCCCCGAATCTTCAGCATTCATAAAATCGGAGACGTTCAAGGTATCGGTGACAAAGTCATCAACCATAGCCTGACGGGACAGGCTGGAGGCAATGCCAATTGAGTCGGCAGTAATACGGTAGGCGGCCCAATCGGCGACCTTGTTGTGAGTGTTGTAAGACAGTGCGTAAATGGGCCGTAGAATTAGATGGTTATCGCTGCTTGCACCTAGGGGGCAGCCATGAAGACAGTGGGCAATTCTGTATTCTACCGCCTGGCTGACTGTGCTCGGTGCTAGCAGCAAAATAGCCAGAACGGCCATCTCAAGTAGTGCTATAGCTGTCCCATCACTCTGATTGCCTGCTCTGCGCCGATAAATGCGGTTCATCATTTCTAGAACGTTTTTCACTCACGAGTCTTGTTAATCAGCCTCGATAACTAGAGACCGAGATTTATTATTGAAGAACACGGATTCTAACGTCTGCGTCCCCCTGAACTCCAGCGCCCACCAAGATTTCTCCGTGGTTCAACAATTCTCTAAATACCTGGCTGCTTGCATTAAAAAATAGTAATTAGTCATTATTTTACGTCACGATGTTAACCCTTATTGATTCCTGGCGTCTAAATTCAGGAACACTCTGTTGAGCATATACCGCTTATTTTGTGCGTTACAGCCAGCTTACTGGATAAACAGCTATTCGATTATTGAAATTCAGCACTTTTTTAATTATCAGGAAGCATTCTGTGGATTTGCCCTCTAGTATGCCTCCTAAGTTAGAAGCAGTACCCGTCATTTATGAAGTTTTAGGAGAGCAACATGCTTAAATTTTCAAAGATAGCCAAGATTGCAACTGCATCATTGATGACAGTATTTTTTGGCCTGTCTGCCAATGCCGCGGATCGGATCAGCGATTTCTCACTGATAGATTCTGATGGGCGATTTTTCCAACTCAGTCGCCACACCGATGCGCAGGCAGTCGTGCTGTTTGCTTACGATCCAGACAGCAGAGACGCCAAGCGTGCTGCAGCGGATCTTGCCAAAGTGGTGGAGCAGTTTGATGGTCAGGAAGTTGAATTCCTGATGATCAACTCAACCGGTTCGGCAGACAAGATCGCGATGCGCGAAGAATCAGAAAAAGAAGACATCACGCTTCGCATTTTAATGGATGACACGCAATTGGTGGCAGAAGAGCTTGGTCTCGGCCGCGCTGCCGAAGTGGTCATACTTGATCCAGCTGCAAAAGAAGTCGTCTATCGTGGCGCTCTGAACGATCGCTTTGCCGAAGGCAGCCGCGCGCGACGTGCCAAGGAGCATTACGTGGCAGATGCATTAAACGCCATTTTGAGTGATCAAGAGATTACTATTGCGCAACTGGCCAGCAAGGGTGACGAAATCGATTTCTCTGTTAGCGCAGGTCACAGCGGTGCCATTTCCTATGCCAACGACATCGCTCCTATTCTTAAAGAGCGTTGTGTTAGCTGTCACATGGAAGGCGGTATTGCCCCCTTCGCCATGAGCAGCCATCAAATGGTGCAGGGCTGGTCACCGATGATTCGTGAAACGCTTTACACCAAGCGTATGCCACCGGGTCAAATTGACAACGAATTCGTGGACAGTTTCCACGGCGTCAATCACATTACCGTTGAGGAAACTCAGAAGCTGGTTAGCTGGATAAACAACGGCTCACAAAACAACGACAACACAGATCCTCTTGCCGAGTATCGCCCTGAAGTCGTTAAGTGGACCAATGGCACGCCTGACATTATTATCCCAATCCCTGAGCAGCGAATTCCTGCTACAGGCGTTCAGGATTACCGCAATCTCATGGTTCCCCTGAATCTTGAAGAAGATGTCTGGGTTAAGGCTGTAGAATTTTCTGCCGGCGACACCACCGTACTTCATCACATCATTGCCTTCTCTTATGGCCCTGATGGCATGAATGAATTTGAAATATTGAATCAGGGTATTGGTCTTGGTGCGTACGCTCCGGGTAATTCACTCAATACTTATCCTGAAGATGCAGGATACCCTCTTAAAGCTGGCGGTGGATTGATGCTGCAAATGCATTACACCACGTCTGGTAAAGAAGCGGTTGATGCTTCGGAGATTGGTTTGTATCTGTGGGATGAAGAGCCTACTCGTCCGATCCTTGGCGGTTCCGCTGCCGATCTTGAAATCAATATCGAGCCATTCGAAGCTGATCATGAAATGGTCGCTACCAAGAAGTTTCGTAAAGATTCCTACCTCACTATGGTAGGACCGCATATGCACTACCGTGGTTACGATGCTAATTTCAAGCTTGTCTATCCTGATGGCAGAGTAGAGGAAGTACTAAACGTACCTAACTATCAGTTTAACTGGCAAAAGACTTATGACTTCAAAGAGCCTAAGTATTTACCTGCCGGCACAGAGATGGTGTTCAGGGCTACATTCGACAATTCAGCGAATAACCCGTTCAATCCTGACCCATCGTCAACGATCTCGTGGGGGGAACAGACCTGGCAAGAAATGTTCTTCGGCTTCTTCCGCTATGTGGAAGCAGATGAAGGTGAAGGTGAATAATCTTAGCTAGAGTTTTGTATAAAACCCGATCACTTCGGAGTGATCGGGTTTTTTTTGGACTGTATTTTTTACTCCGGAATATTCTTGCTCTCCACTGTCCACCCTTCTCTGTTCTACCGCTTTGTTAGCCTGCGCTGTGTGACGCCAGGCGTCATGACAGATAAGGCGGAAATTGCTAGTATCAATGCTCTCATTTAAACCACCGAGAACGAATTACAAGCCGATGAAAAAAATACTACTGAATGCTTTAGCGTTACTCCTGAGTAATTTATCTAGCCAAGTTCTGCTTGCAGACAGCACTCTGTATACCAATGTGAATGGCTACACCCTCAACAGTTCGCGAGAGCTGCAGCAATTTACCGCGATTCAGTTTACCGATGACAAAGTTGATAGAGTCTACGCCAGGAATGAAGCCTTGCCGGGAAATGTGGATGTCACTATAGACGGCAATGGCCGCACCCTGATTCCTGGCCTCATAGACGCTCACGGCCATGTACTCAGTTATGGACTTAGTCTGCTGCGGGTAGATCTGACTGGCACCGAAACAGAGATCGAAGCTGCACAGAGAGTCGCTGACTTTTTGGAAAACAATGAGCAGCTCGATTGGATTCAGGGACGGGGTTGGAATCAGGTACTGTGGGATAGCAATGAATTCCCCAGCACGACGAGCTTGGATGCCATCGTTTCCGACAAACCGATATGGCTGAGTCGAGTAGATGGTCACGCGGGCTGGGCCAATAGTAAGGCGATGGAGTTAGCAGCTGTAGACCGAAGAACCGAAGATCCCGCTGGTGGACAGATTTTACGTGATGAAAGTGGCAACCCCACTGGCGTCTTTGTCGACAACGCCATGGCATTGATTCAGTCTCAAATTCCGGCATCGAGTCTGGCAGAGCAGAAATTTGCTCTCAACACTGCAATGCTTGAGTTAGCCAAACAAGGGCTTACCAGTGTGCATGATGCCGGTGTGGGCAGCAACACAATCGGGGCCTATAAGCAGCTATTGGATGACGGACCACTGCCAATCCGAATCAACCTAATGCTGTCTGCGAGCGATAGTTTTTTTGAGCAAAGGCTGGCCGAGGGACATTATCGAAGTGACGACGATACCCTCGCCATGAACAGCGTAAAAATTGCTGCCGACGGCGCCTTGGGTAGTCGAGGGGCCGCTTTGATCGACGATTATTCCGACCTTGCAGGTCACACAGGACTTTTACTGCACAATCCTGAACGCTTGGAATATTTTATGCGTGCGGCTATGAACGCCGGCTTTCAGGTCAACACCCATGCCATAGGTGATAATGCTAATAAGATTGTGTTGGATAATTATGAACAGCTGATAGCTGAGACAAATTCTAGCAACATGCGACACCGAGTTGAGCACGCTCAAATTCTGCGCTATGAAGATATACTTCGATTTGCGGAACTAGGAGTAATACCCTCCATGCAAGCAACGCATGCCACCAGCGACAAAAACATGGCACAGGACAGACTGGGGGAAGTTCGCATTCAGGGAGCCTATGCCTGGCGCAAGCTTATGGACGCAGGAGCATTGATTGCTAATGGGTCGGACTTTCCAGTTGAATCCCCAAATCCATTCTTTGGATTGCACGCTGCGATAACTCGGCAAGATAGAAACAATGAACCTGCAGGCGGTTGGTTTCCGGAAGAAAAAATGACTAGCATCGAGGCGTTTGCAAGCTTTACTATCGACGCGGCGTATTCGGGACATCAGGAAAACCTTCTGGGTACATTAGAGCCTGGCAAGAAGGCAGATTTCATACTTCTGGACAGAGATATTTTTACCATAGCCCAGAGTGAAATTTGGCAGACCCAGGTACAGGAAACATGGGTTAATGGTCGAAGAGTTACCGATTAGTTTAAATTATTAACTAGGGAGCCATACCTTAGAGGTAAGCCTTATGAGTAGAACTACTTTTTCCATTGCCCTGTTACTGGCGCTGTTTCTCGCGGCCTGTTCACCTCCATCCCAAGAGCCTGCTGCGGTTGCAGAGCAAGTCAGCGCTATTGTTCAAGTAGACCCAGCCGAATTACAGCGCTGGGAAGAACAGGCAAGCAAAGTCACCATAAGTCGAGACAAATGGGGCATAGCACATATCTACGGCGTGACAGATGCCAACACAGTGTTCGGCACTTTGTACGCACAGGCCGAGGATGACTTTAATAGGGTTGAGACCAACTATATAAATGCAATGGGCCGCTTGGCGGAGGCCGAAGGTGAAGCAGAGCTATTTCGAGATCTGCGCATGAAATTGTTCATAGATCCATCTGATATACAGGCTCAATATGAGGAAAGCCCAGACTGGCTGAAGTCTCTCATGGATGCCTTTGCAGATGGCCTCAACTATTACCTGCACACCCATCCTGAAGTTACACCACGGGTTATAACGCGGTTCGAGCCTTGGATGGCGTTAACGTTTTCTGAAGGAAGTATCGGCGGCGACATAGAGCGAGTTAATCTGCGCAGCCTGCAAGAATTCTATGGCGATGGAACCCTGGTCGCCCAGGCTGAATCAGTTTCTGATGGAGAGCCACGAGGGTCTAACGGTTTCGCTATCGCACCTTCCAATTCAGAAAGCGGTAATGCACTGCTATGGATAAATCCCCACACATCATTCTTCTTTCGTTCTGAATTACACATGGTTAGTGAAGAAGGGTTAAATGCCTATGGCGCCGTTACCTGGGGACAGTTTTTTATCTATCAGGGCTTTAACGAAAACGCCGGATGGATGCATACCTCCAGTCGCGCCGATGCCATCGATGAATATCTTGAAACTATCATCCAGAAAGACGATGGTTACTACTATAGCTATGGCAGTGAAGAAAGAAAACTGAGAGAAACTGAACTAAACCTTCCATATAAGAATGGTGATGGACTATCGAGCAGGACTTTCACTGTCTATCACAGCCATCATGGACCGATAATACGTGAGCTGGATGGCAAATGGGTGAGCATTAAGCTCATGCAGGAACCGGTGAAGGCTCTGACCCAGTCATATACCCGCACTAAGGCACAAAATCATGAGGAGTTTTATGCCAGCATGGAATTATTAACTAATTCCTCCAATAACACCGTGTATGCCGACTCAGACGGGAATATTGCCTACTATCACGGCAACTTTATTCCGATTCGTGATACCTCATTCGATTGGAATAGCCCGCTTGATGGCAGCAACGCCGCAACCGAATGGCAGGGTCTGCATACTGTGGATGAAATTATTCACCTGCTCAACCCGCCGAACGGATGGATTCAAAACACGAATAACTGGCCGTTTACTGCAGCTGGCGCGTACAGTCCGAAAGCAGAAGACTACCCCATCTATATGGCGAATAACCCTGAGAACCCTCGTGGCATCCATGCCGTTCGTGTGTTACAGGATAAAACTGATTTCAATATCGAGAGCATGATCGAAGCAGCCTATGATCCCACGCTAACCGCTTTTGAAGATTTAATACCAAACCTGCTTCTTATTACAGCGGTCGATAGCCAAGCGGAGCGACAGGTTTCAATCCAGTCTGAAACATTGGAATATATCGACCTATTACGAGATTGGGATTACAAGTTTTCACTAGACTCAACGGCTACTTCTCTCGCCGTGTACTGGGGTCAAACCCTAATGGACATGGTAGCAGCGGACGCGGCTGCAGCGGGCATCAATATCTACGAGTACATGGCCAACAACGCCAGCAGTGCAGAAAAATTAAGTTCCTTACGTCAGGCAGCGGAAAAATTGCAGGCTGACTTCGGTAGCTGGCAGGTGCCATGGGGAGAAATTAACCGCTACCAGCGCTTGAATGGTGACATCGTTCAAGACTTTGACGATGAGCAGGAAAGTCTACCGGTAGCGTTTGCATCAGCACGCTGGGGATCTCTCGCTTCCTTCGGTAGTCGCAGCTATCCCGGCACCAAACGCATGTATGGCACCAGTGGTAATAGTTTTGTCGCCGCGGTTGAATTTGGCGAACGTGTTTCGGCTAAGGCCATCACCGTGGGTGGACTAAGTAGTGACCCGGCCTCACCACATTTCGACGATCAGGCTGTCATGTATACCCAAGGTGAATTTCGAGATGTTTTGTTTTATCGGGAAGATATAGAGGCGAATCTGGAAAGAGAATATTCGCCGGGAAACTAGAATGCCTCGGGAAATATTCGCTTCGAGGCATTCTGAAGAGTTAGCTTACTAACTAATAACCTATCGCAGCACCGTCTCCGCGACGAGAATCAGCAGCCCCCTCGAACAAGCCGTTCACTCGATCATGGTAGACGGCCATAGCAGCTCCCTGCCCTCCACGCGTCGTCAAGCGATGGCCCTTTTCCTCGTAGAGCCGAATGGTATCCGGTGATAGAGCCCTGGTTTCCATGCTGGTTACATTCGGCAACCACTGATGATGAATGCGCCCCGCCTCCACAGATTCAGCAATATTCATTTCATGATCGATGACATTCAATATTAGTTGCATCGTGGTATTAATAATAGTCTTACCACCCGGACTGCCGGCGGTGAAAACAGGCTTGCCGTCTTTGGCAACGATGGTGGGCGTCATGCTAGACAGTGGGCGCTTCTCTGGCGCCACTAAATTTGGCACGGTGCCTATAAGTCCGCGTGAATTAGTGACACCTGGCACGGCATTAAAATCGCCCATCTCGTTGTTCAGCAAATAACCGCCGCCATCAACAACGATACCGGAGCCGTAGCCAAATTCCAGAGTATAAGTCATGCTTACCATGTTACCGTCTTTGTCCACCACCGAGAAATGCGTGGTTTCCTCACTTTCGTAAATTTGTGCAAAGTCTTCAGGACTGCTGGGGGAGGCCGCGTCCATGTCGATTGAAGCGCCTAAGGTGGCCGCATACTCTTTGTCCATCAAGCGCTGCAAAGGCATACCTTCATTGAAGTCAGGGTCGCCTAGATGTTGTGCGCGATCGGCGTAGGCTCTACGCATAGTCTCTGTGAGCACATGTAAGTAGTCGGCAGAATTATGCCCCATATCCGCCAGATCGAAACCTTCAAGAATATTTAACATTTCCACCAGGGCGACACCGCCCGAACTAGGCGGCGGCATGCTGACAATGTCATAGCCTCTATAAGTACCACGAATGGGCTCCCGTTCCTGCGCTTCATACTTCAGCAAATCTTCTTCGGTTATAAGTCCGCCAATATCCGCCATAAAACCGGCTAGGCGCTCGGCATTCTCACCTTTATAGAAACCATCCTGCCCATGATTTTGGATCAGTTCCAGAGTACGGGCCAAATCAGGTTGGCGCCAAGTTTCACCTAATTCATACAGTGAGCCGTCGGCCTTGTAAAATTTCGCGGCCGAAGACGGATACTGATCGAAACGAGACTTACTACGGGCAAAACCGGTATACAGCGAGTAACTGATTGGTATTCCGTCCCTGGCAAGCTTTACCGCGGGCGCCACCAGATCAGCCCAGGGCAGACTTCCAAGTTCCTGATGAGCCTTCCATAATCCGGCAACAGTTCCGGGGACACCTACAGCCAGAGGACCGATGTGGTTCGAGTTATTGACCACATTTCCATCTAAGCCCAAATACATACGCTCAGTCGCAGCCAACGGCGCTTTCTCCCTGAAATCGTAAGTGGTCGCGTGGCCATCGTCACCGTGATAAACCATGAAGCCACCACCACCGATATTGCCAGCTGACGGCCAGGTAACGGCCAGAGCAAACGCTGTGGCCACAGCCGCATCTACAGCATTTCCACCCTGTTTAAGTGCGCCAACTCCTGCTTCCGAGGCCAATTTAGATGCACTGGTCACGATGCCATTCTTTACACGTAAAGGAGTTCTGCCACCCTCAGAGAAAGAGGTGGAGAGCAGCATCAAACTCAGGAAAAAGAGAAAGCACTTGGTAGTCTTGCTAACAAACGGTTGGTGACTCATTACGTTACTCTCAAATAGTGCGTTAGACGGATTAGCCCAAAGCATCCAGAAAACTATTATCTAGACCTCATAGCCCGTATTTTAGTTCATCAAGGCAGCTCGTTCACCCCCATAATAGCCTGCCTCACAGCGAGAAAACATGGCTTTCGCAGACAAAAAGCTCCTCATTGTCTGATTAAATCCTCCCCGCATCTGGAATTTCCAGCTAAATACTCTTCAAAAAGCATGCTAATACATTGTCATCCAGCGATTCGAAGTGCTAATTTGACTGTTTCATTCATATGCACGTACATGGGACTCAGCTAGGTCTAAATTCGCTGAGTCCAATGCACTGCATCAACCAAAGCTACCAATAATCAGTCATTTATTGTTAATTCGAAACAGAGACATTATGCCTATGTATTCCCGCTGCAGATCGCTAAAACACTTCACCTTCATCGCCCTTTTGGCTTCTTTCCTCGCTGCTTGCAGCGACGATTCGGCGCAACCCCAAGGTAGTACACCCGCTGCTACCGGCAGCAGCGTCGTTGAGACCGAACAACAATTGCTGGAACGAGCCCGTGACATTCACCAGCGAGTGATAACTCTGGATACCCATGCCGACATCAACACCAATAATTTTACAGCGGAGAATAACTACACCGCGGATTTGGACACCCAAGTGAATCTGCCGAAGATGGAGCAAGGTGGCCTGGACGTGGCCTGGTTTATAGTCTACACCGGCCAATCGACATTAGACTCTGCCGGCTATGCGGCTGCTTATGCCAACGCCATCGACAAATTTGATGCTATCCATCGCCTTGCTGAAAATCTCGCTCCCGATCGAATCGAAATAGCCTATAGCTCAGACGACGTAAGACGCATTAGTGCCGCCGGTAAGAAAGTAGCCATGATAGGGATAGAGAACGCTTATCCGGTTGGTTTGGATATAGCCAATATCAAAGATTTTCAGGAGCGTGGTGGGCGTTACATGTCGCTGGCTCATAATGGCCATAGTCAATTCGCCGATTCCAACACCGGAGAGCGAGATAATGACTGGCTGCACAATGGTCTCAGCGACATGGGTAGAGAAGCCATCGCGGAAATGAATAAGTGGGGAATTATGATCGATGTTTCTCACCCTTCAAAGCCCGCGATAATGGAAATGTTGGACCTAACGCGCGCTCCTCTTATTGCTTCGCATTCGTCGGCAAGGGCCTTGAACGAGCACAGTCGCAACCTGGACGATGAGCAGCTACTTGGAATCAAAGAAAATGGTGGTGTGGTGCAGACAGTTGCATTCAGTAGTTACCTCGATGGGGAAAAGAACGCCAAGCATCGCGAAGCTCTGAGCCAATTAACCTCCAGCATAGCCGCCGATCTTGGTTATGAAATGCTGAGCTTTCCTGAAATTAATGCGCTCAGTGAGGTCGAGCAAGCCGCCTACAGGACGCGCATGTCAGAAATCAACGCATTGGCCGCACCTCGAATTGAAGCGGAGGTGAATGCCGTTGCACCTCCGGTTGATGTTGCTGACTTCGTTGACCACATTGATTATATGGTTGAGTTGATTGGTCTGGAGCATGTTGGAATCAGCTCTGACTTCGACGGCGGTGGCGGTATTAGCGGATGGAACAACGCATCGGAAACGTTCAACGTAACTATTGAACTGGTACGTAGAGGTTATACGGAAGAGCAGATCGGCATGCTGTGGAGTGGCAATCTGCTTCGGGTGTTAGATGATGTGCAACGAGTCGCGGCTGAAATTCAAGCCGAATGAAATGTCGAAAGATAGGGAAATATTAATATTGTGATTCCACTTGGCAAAGTAATTACCAGTTCGGCACAGGCCTAAGAATCGGGAGTAAATATGAAACACTTTTCAAAACTACTAGTCACGGCTTGTCTTGGCTGCTGTTATATCAATACCATCTTTGCCGCTGAGGATGGTGCGACCCTAATGAGCAAGGAAGAGGTAGATGCCACCCTGAAACAGGGCTTAGCAAACCTGGCTGAAGGCAGGACTGTGAGTGACATCGTGATGCGTCATATTGGCGTCGGCGAGGAGAACATGGGGGTGTCGGTAGTACAGCGCAGCAAGGTGGAAGACAATGGCGTCGAGACAGGCATCGCCCACGTTAATCTCGATGAGATTTACTATATTGTGGCGGGCGAAGGCACCATGGTTACGGGAGGCGAATTTGTCGATATGCAAACCAGCAACAGCGCACTGCTGGGAGCCATGGAGCGTGGCGAGATCCGCGGCGGAATTCTGCAGAAAGTAAAGCCGGGCGATATTGCCATCATCCCAAAGGGGATGCCCCACGGCTGGCATGAAATGACCACCGACACCATTAGCTATATTATCTTCCGTGGCGATCCGGATAAGGTCATGGAAATTAAAACGTCTGCAGAGTAAAAACTCAGTACGCTAAAAAGGCGGCGTTGCTAAGTAGCAGCCCTCCTTCCGTCTTAGAATACACAACCACTGCTGGTTGATTTAAATGTAATCAATACTGAGTTAATCCCTAACTTTGGCTTAATCAGCAATTCCATTGATGCAAATCTTGGCGGAGTCTTTATCCGTCATGCTTCTAAATCAAAAACTGAGCTATCGTGCCGGTCTCGCATGGGCCGAGCCACGAAAGATTGCATTCATAAGTAGCACATTGAGGCCATCCAAATAAGCCCTTACCGTCGGGTCCTGAGTAAAGGCAATAACCTGACCTGCTCCGCGAACCTGGGAAATCACGAATGGTTTATAGGCCAACTGCCTTCGATTCTCATCCCATATATAACCGCTGGCAAGCAAGTCATCGGGACCCTGAAAGCGCGCTACGTTAAAACCATCACTCAAACGAATTGGCGTATAAACATCACTTCCTCTGACCAAGACATTAACCACCGGTGCGACGCCAGCACTCAACCAGTGTTCCTGATCAACATCGGCCCTTACTAATACGCCGGCCACAGGATCAGGGTAATTCTCAAGAGCGTGTATCTGCGCCTCATATTGCTCTAGCTCGGTTAGGTACTGGCCGTCTACAGCGGCCTCCTCCTCTTCATTTTCCGTGGCCTCAACCTCTGTCTCGAGAACAGCGCGTTCCCGGCGAACAGAGAGAAGATCAACATCCGGATCGGCCAGGAATCGGGTTGCATTACCCAAGCTTATTACTACACCACCACGGCTCACCCAATCTTTCAGATTTTCAATTCCAGGCTCACCCAAGGCTAACTTATAACCAGCACCACTCATCAAAGGCAGTATTAACACCTGATAGCGATTCAAGTTTGCCGAGCGCAGATTATCGACACGAATCGGCGTCACCGGAAAATCAAATTGTCGTTCGATAACGAAGCGCGTATTTCCCGCACTGTAGGCGAGAGTAGGTTCGTCCCAGGCCATGGCAATCTTTGGTGCGTTGAAACGAGCAACATTCGCGCTACCAAAACTTGGGCCATCGGTTACCCAGCTATCGTCAACGGCTACCACGTTGGCACCGGTCTCATTTGCCAGGGTGCTAACAATTTCGTGAATTGAAGCGGGATTATCAGCAATATCGAGAATCAGTGTTCCCGCAGCATATTGATTGCCAAGGTTCGTGAATGTCTTGTCATTACTTTTTACAGTCAAACCTTCACGCAGCGCTCTAGCCAGAAATCTAACTGCCGGTGCCGAACCCCATGGAACCAAATATGAAACTGCAGCGCGGCCGCCAGCGACCGTTCCTGGCTGAACCAATTCAGAGCCAACCAGTTCAAAATCGCCATTCGGGATGCGCCCACAGGTATGGGTATCAACATTCATCATCAGCGGCAGGGACCAGGCTGTCACATCATAGATTTCATCGGGTAGGTTACGCGCCCTGCGGCGCTCTTGCTCGCCCAGAAAATCTTCCTCCATATTTACCTCAACGTCCATCAAGGTACGGATGAATCTCTTCGCCGGCTGATCGCTTCGAATTAGATAGGAGCCGGCAGCATAAGATTCCCCACATGCGTTGAATGAAGACAATGCACGCTGCACTTCTACATCTTGCCGGCTAAGCAAACCTGCCATCTTATTTGCTGCCGCCTGGTCTTGCTGCAGGGGCAATATATAGGCACGTATGTCTTCTTTCTCGCCTTCTTCTATGGCGCTAACACGATACTCGTAAAAGTCCCGTAAAAATTTCTCACGATTAGCCGCTACAGTTTCCGCAGTTGAGAGCGAGGTAACGAAATGATTTCTAACCGTGTATCTATAATGCAAATCGTTGCCATCATATTGCCTGACGACCAAACCCCGTGCCGACGCTTGCTCGTAAGTCATGGCGATACTGCCGAAGTAAGAGGGCCAGCTGGCACCATAACCAGGATAGAAGGCGTCATAGACTTCACGCGTAAAGTAGTCGAAACCAAACATGTCGAAATAGCGGGCATTGTTGCGACCAAACAATTGCAGGCTGGCACGCTGCGCCTCTGCCAGGTGTGGGTTGTAAGGTATTGCCTCCGGTGCAAAAAAGTAAGTCCCGTCTGAACCCATTTCATGGGCATCCACGTAAGCCACTGGATACCACTGTAACATTGCCTCGGTGCGACCCTGTGTTTCCGGTTGTGTCTGAATGAACCAATCCCGGTTCATATCGAACAGATAATGATTCGTTCTCCCGCCCGGCCAGGGCTCATCATGTTCTGCCGACAGCCGATCCGAATCAGGAACCAGGCCCTCTGCAGTCACGTAATTGTGAATAAAGCGGTCACGCCCATCGGGGTTCTGCATGGGATCTATCACCACGATGGTGTTTTGCAGAATTGAATCGACCTGGTCATCGCCTTGAGATGCGAGAAGATGGTAAGCGGTCAACATGGCCGCATCGGTAGAAGATATTTCATTGCCGTGCACACCGTAGGACAGCCAGGTAACCGCCGGCTGCTGGGCAATGATTGCGTTGGCGGCGTCCTCGTCGGTGACGCGCGGGTCGGCCAGCGCCTGCATATTGGCCTTCGCTTGTTCCAGGTTTGCGCTGTTTTGCGCATTTGATATTACCGCGTAAATCAATTCGCGATTTTGCCATGTGCGTGCATATTCAATTAGCTCCACGCGATCCGGCGCTGCCTCTGCCAAGGCTTGAAAATACCGAATTACATCACGGTGCCAGGTAATTCGATCACCGGGCTGGTATCCCAACACCTGAAGGACTGTCGGTATGGCCGGGTCATAGTTTGTATCGGGCCAGAACAGGAAATCATCCTGTGCGCAAAGAGGTAGGCTAAACGTGATGGCGAGTAAGCTTGTAAGGCAAAGTGATCGAAGATGCATTTTTTTATCTCTGGAAACTGAATTCAATTGGTTGCTAATTACTAAGCGGCTTTCGCGGATTTCAGCACACAATTTTCAGCACACAATCCGCATCGGTAGACTAGCGTTTTTTCGGCAGTCCATCTACTGAATCTGCGTGGTAGGTCAGGCAACTCTGGAGTTGTGTCACTCCGCCGCAGCAGGTATAAACAAAGCTAGAGATGCAAACCATCATTATCGGAAACATTATGAAGTCGGAAACAGCGAACACGATAACACTGGCTTTCGAAGAATTTTCAGAAGCAGATATGAGAGCGCGCGCCTTGGATTTTAATACCCTGATGCAAAAGCGCAGGACAGTGCGTGATTTTTCCTCAAGGGCCATCCCCAGGGATGTTATCGACTCCTGTCTAAGTGCAGCGGGCAGCGCCCCTAGCGGTGCGAACAGGCAGCCCTGGCACTTTGCTCTGATAAGCGATGCGGCCATAAAGCGTCAGATTAGATCGGCTGCGGAATTAGAGGAAGAGGAGTTCTATCGCAATCGTGCGCCGCAGGACTGGTTAGATGCGCTGGCACCGCTTGGCACGGACTCTGACAAGCCCTTTCTTGAACATGCACCCTACCTGATTGTGGTGTTCGCTCAGAAGTTCATCATCGACAAACAAGGCAAGAAACAGAAGAACTACTATGTAACCGAGTCAGCAAGTATTGCAACCGGACTGTTGATTGCTGCCTTGCACAATGCAGGCCTGGCTACACTGACCCATACACCCAGCCCAATGAAATTCTTAAACAAGATACTGGGCAGACCCAGCACCGAAAAGCCGCTAATGGTCATCGTCACAGGTTATCCAGAAGCGGGAGCCAGAGTGCCCGACATTAAACGCAAGGCACTTGACGAAATTGTGAGTGTACATGGGGACTGAAACCTTGAGGTCTATGGCTCGATTTCACAGCTATACACCCTTTCCCTGGACATAGTCACTCGAAGCCCGACCATTTAATACTGAAACCCGCTGCTTTGTATTTTTTACAAAGCGAGTTTTCTCTATATATAAATATTATGTGCTTCATATAAATATTATGTGCTTCGTCGCATCGACTACTAGCGAAACGGAGACTGGATGGAATTTAGCCAGCAAACTGTAGACAGTTTCTCTGTATTCGCGTCTGGTATAACGATTGCAATATTTCTATTTGGCCTTATTGCATTCTTCGTGAATAATCGAAGGCTATGCTCGAAGAACAGAAGAAAAATGAGATACATCCTTACTTCTTTCAATAATAATATTTGGGGGGGCTGGTAGAGAAAGGATACGCAAGTGGTAATATTCAAGAAAATGATGTGAAACACTTTCTCACTACTCTGGAAAGAAATGTCCCCGATTTTGAATCCAAAGATGGCATTTTTAAGCCTCTTGAAAAATATCTGTCACTACAGGAAGAAGCTCAGTATTTTGAATGGTTGGAGGAAACGGCCATAGCAATATCCGCATATGGCCTATGGCTAATATTAATTGTTCTAGTTGAGTAAAGTGCTGTGTCAAACAATCAGAATCAACTAGTCGAGCGACTATGTATTAGATGCATATAAGGACACGCTAAAGCGCGACTATTATCAAAGGCGTTATGTAGCCAGTAGGCTGAGGTTTCAATGCTAACTCATCAAGAAGCAGCCAAGATGCAATTGGAAAGGGCTATAAAATTGTTTTTAGATGAACGGGACTATATCTCATGCATAACTCTAGCTGGGGCAGCTGAGGGTATGATCGGCGAGAAACTTACCAAATTAGGCCTAGATCATGCCGTAAAAAGTCAAGCCAAAGGATATGGACAATTACTTTCTGAAGAAGAAAGGGAAGCATTACGTGACGGCAATAAGTCGTTCGAAAGAACTATGATAGACGACTGGAATTTAGTTAGAAATTGGCTCAAACATCACCGATCTGAAGCGGAACATCTTGATATTAATATCTCTACTGACTTCAAATTTGTTGCGTACGACATGGTTGAGCGTGCAGCCACAAATTACATGCAGTTATTCGGAGACATTACGGCTCAAATACAAAGATTTTTTGACTATCAAAGCCAAGAAAACAGTTAGACTACATAACAGTCAGTTCAATCAAGGGGCAGGGCTGGTGCCTTGCCCGATATTTTGAGCACTAGTGCCGAAATAAAAGCAACTGATCCACAACCTCATCGATCCCTGTAATATCCAAATCCCCATCATTATCTCGATCATGCAGAATCGCACAGGAGGCAGCCTCCAACGCGAACAATTGATTGGGAAGCCTCACCAGAGAACCATCCCCCTGGTTCTCATGAATCAAAAATAGCTTGGTGCGAAAATCTGAGGTCACGATATCCAGATCACCATCTCCGTCGAGATCTCCAAGATCAACCGCAAGGGGAAAGCCCTCATCGTTTTCCGCAAGAGAATAACTGACAGGACTGCTCAGTTCTCCAGTTCCTGATCCCATGGCTACTGTCAGTGACTTGGCATTGGCATTGGCGGCAGCTATATCAACATTGCCATCACGATTGATATCCCCTGCTGCAAGCATCCACGGGTCTCCATTCGCTGCAATGCGACTGGACTCGGTGAATGTGCCATCGCCATTGGATAGCAACACAGTAAGCTCATTGTCGGTACGAGTGCCTATGGTTACATCCATTAGTCCGTCGGCATTCATATCGCCGGAGGCACAGGACCACTCGCCATCGCCTGCATCGATGGTTGCGGGTAGCAGGCCAAATTTGCCAGTGCCATCGTTAGTGAACAATGCCACGCGATTGGCTGCGAAACTGGTTGCGATTATGTCGGGGTCACCGTCGTTTTCGAAATCTGCCAGACAGACTCCTCTAACTCTTTCTCCTGCTACCAGGTTCTGGGTTTGCGTTAATCCACCCGCGCCATCTCCCTTGAACACATGTACGTTAGATCCATTGGCACTGCCGACGATAAAATCTATGTCGCCATCGCCATCGATATCGGCACCCTCATTCGGACTCGGGCGGTCGCCCTGGATAATCGGAACGATGGAGAAATCTTCATAATTTCCAGCACCGTCGTTGAGGAAGATTCTCAGGTCATTACTTATCTCATTGGGTACCACGAAATCAGACCATCCATCTTGATTCAAATCTCCTGCGTAGGCGCCGTAGGTTTGAATCTGCTCAGTTGAACCTTGCTCTCGTACGGATACGGCAGAGATTTGCTCGAAGCTAAGACCAGCGCTGACAGATTCGACCCAGAAGGACCAGTTGTAACCGTCTTGCAGAAGACCCCCATCTAAAGCGACTATGTTGTCAGCGGCCAGGCTTACATTTACCCATTCGCCAGCCGACAGATTTCTGCTCGGCAAAAAACGCAAAGACCTATTGTTGTCTTCAAGTAAAACCTCTCCATTCAAAACTCCTGACCAACGCCCAAACACCTTGATCTTTTCGTTATCGATCTGCGATGGATCCAAAGCACGATCAAAACTAATTCTGATCTCGCCGTTTGCCGCTGCCGTCGTTGTATCCTTCACTGGAAATACCGACAGGGCAGTCAACTTGGCTGGCGTTACCACTGAAAAGTTTAACGGTTGTTGATCGTAGTGAAAAACTCCATCGAGTGTATAGCCAACATAGAGGTTTGCAGATTCGATAGTCGCACCGATGACACCGCTGAAAATACTTTGCGGCAGTACATTTTGTAAAGTAACTGCTTGCCGGTAGGGGCTTAGATTATCTTCCTGCAATTGAATCAGTTGGTCGCTGTTGTTTAGAAAATAAATTTCCCCTGCGATCTCGAACGCCACATACAGATCCGCAAGCTGACCAAGATGCTCCTGCTGCGGGCAAATCTGTCCACCTATAAATACAGTGGCAGCAGAACTCACTTGCTGAGAATAGCTAACACCGGCATCGGAAGATGCGCCGCCTTCAAAAATTCTCTCACTCTCACATAGAGTTTGCGCAAATGAAGGAGTGACGATTAGCGTCGTGAGTGTCAGGCTTGTGAATAATGCAGGAATGCTCTTCATGATCTACTTCCGCCACCGCTGCAAACATGAATACTAAGCTGGAGACTAGGGTATAAAGCTACCACGAATTCGTTTAAAAACAACAGCACACAAAAAAGGCCTGAGACTTTCGTCACAGACCTTTTTCGAAATCTATACCTCTACTGCGGTGGGTTACCGCGAGGTGTGCCAGGCTTACGCCACTCACCGTAGAGATACTCTTCTGCAAACTCCGCACACTTGAATTCAAGCAATTGCATATTTTCATCTACGTGTCGGTAAAGTGGAAAACTTATCTTCCATGGACTGGTGAAGGTATTTGGATCGGTAATGGTGGCTTCATAATTAATATGATTAGCGCCAGTAGCAGTCCAACGCTCTTCAACTACCATTTCATAGCTATGGTGATTGCCAGAACGGTCAAACCAGGTATCTGGCATCTGACCGGAAACACGCACCACCAAAGTATCACCCTCCCAATGTGCATTGGAATGACCCATCCAGGCATCAACTTGCGACTCAAGCTCTGGCTGATCTACGTACAAAATTCGATTTGATTCAGCCATTTCGTAGGCAATAAGAATCACACTCTGGGATTGAACGATCTGAAACGGGAATGGCAGATAGTTAGCGCGAGGAACACCAGGCATATAGCATTTAGCCAATGGATCACTTTCTATTGCGTTGGCCTTATTCGTATCTCGCACTCGTCGTGCTTGTTCGTTGTAAGGAATTCGCCCACCATCAACAATACCCAAGCCTGCCGGTGTGGCAGACAAGGCGCCGAATAAGCCCGGATGTGGACCTTCCGACGCTGCATGAGGCTCGACATTATAGTGCGCAGATGTCATGGCTTGCCATATGCCGCTGAGATCGGGTTTCCCACTGGGTGTGCGAACTATTTCGCCACTCTGCGCTACCGCCTGCGTAATCACAAAAAAGCCTGCCAATATTACCAGCACAGTTCTTGCTATGGTTTTTTCAATTTTAGTTTTCATTTACTGCCCTTCAATTATTTTGCTATCTAACAACTAAGTTTACTCATGCAAAGAACATTGCGATCAAAGCGTGTCCCTCGCCTTCATTTTTTATTGAGCGCCGCTTTCGCCTTCCCTGCGTTCTTCTACACGCATACCACGCAGAATGTTAAACATTCCGTAGTTTCCTTCATGGCATGCATATTCATAAAGCTGACCAGCAACTTTAGTCATGGGCACGACAGCGGTAATCTTGTCGGTAAAGGTAGAAGGGTCATCGATAGTGAACTCATAGTCCACAGTATCAAACGCAGTTCGTGTGAATTTTTCTGTCAAGACCATATCTGTGTTTTCGCCCGTGCTACTAAATGTCTGGCGCAGTCCGTTAAAATTCTTGGTTTCGACGATTAAGCTATCACCTTCGTACCAACCACGTGAATCACCAGACCAGAGTCTAATATCTTCAGTTAACGCAGGCTTATCACCAAGTGTAACTATGCGAGCATCATGGATCATTTCTGTCAGGATTACCGCTGTATCTTTACCTTGAAAGATTTGAACATTATTGTTGTAGAGACTGGGTGTGAACGGCGGCCCTGAGTTAAAACCGACCAAGCAACGTTCCGATAATCCCCTATCTTCGGGGCCATCTTTTGCGATGCCACCCACTACATAGCGCACTGGCCTAGTACCAGGAATATCTGGACCTAATCCACCGAATTGTCGCTGAGCACCTTCCACTGCTGCAGGAATACGACCATTGGGTGGGTACACTATATGGGATGTTCTGACAGTATCGCCAATACCAGCGCTTTCGAACCAGAAGTCATTGTATCCACCTGGATTGTCGGTAGCTTCAGGCGCGTCCGGGTCTATCACTAACTGCGCTGCTGCGGCATCCGCTGCAGCTGCGGCCGCTTGCTGTCGCGCAACTGCGGCCCGAATCTGTTCCTGGGTAAGGAATTCTTGTTCGCCGTATCGCTCGGCCCGTTGCATCGGCGTATTCGAGCTAAAGTTCCATACACCTTGCAAATCTGGCTGGCCGTACTCAGTTTTAGGCACCTGATAAACGTCATTGCCCTGGGCTGCCGCAAACCCGCAAAATCCAGCAAACAATGAGAAAACTATTAGTAGTCGAGATTTCATTTCGCCCCCCTTAGGGTTAATCCTGCTGAGGTCGTAACTTAGAGGTTTCACGCCCAAGAATCAATAGATATGCGGCCAATTCCTGCGCTTTTCAGTTAACAGGACCGCTTATTTAGCGACATTGATAGCGCGGTTAAAATCCTGTACGAGACTCTATATATCTGGCTAATAGCACACTAAAGTGACATTGGTGATAGGCTCGCTTGCTATTTCCTGGTGAAGCGAGCAAGCAGGCTGGAGGTATCCCAACGTCCACCCCCCATTTCCTGAATTTCTGCGTAGAAGCTATCAACCAACTCGGCTACGGGTAGTTGTGATCCATTATTTTTCGCTTCTTCTATGGCAATGCCCAAGTCCTTGCGCATCCAATCGACGGCGAAACCAAATTCATATTGATCAGCCAGCATAGTCTTATAGCGATTCTCCATTTGCCATGAACCAGCTGCCCCTTTCGATATGGTTTCTATCAGCGCCTCACCATCCAAGCCTGCCTTCCGGGCAAAATTAAGACCTTCCGCCAATCCCTGAACCACACCGGCAATACATATCTGATTAACCATTTTTGCTAACTGCCCGCTGCCCGCAGGGCCCAGCAACTTACTAAACTTTGAATAGGCTTCGAAGACGGGCTTCGCTATCGCGTAATCTTGCTCCTCGCCACCCACCATTACAGTCAAAGCGCCGTTTTCTGCTCCAGCTTGTCCGCCAGAAACCGGAGCGTCCAGAAAGCCTACTCCATTGCTGCTCGCCAAGCCGTGTAATTCCCGAGCCAAGCTGGCCGAAGCAGTCGTATGATCGACCAGCAAACAGCCTGAGTGCATAGCCGAGAGTGCGCCATCGGAGCCCAACAGAACTTCGCGAACATCGTTGTCATTACCCACACAGCTCAATACAACATCACAGCCATTCGCCGCAGCCGCAGGTGAAAGCGCCATGCCTCCCTTATATTCCTCACACCAGCGTTCAGCTTTTTCAGCGCTACGATTAAAAACACAGACATCCATTCCGGCATTTTTTAAGTGGCCCGCCATGGGATAGCCCATCACTCCCAAGCCTATAAACGCTACTTTCATTTCCAGCTCCTGTTCGAACGGTTATCTTTGATAAACAGTTTCGCCGCGCGAAAATGTCTCTACTATAGCGATGTTTTCCAATTCTTCAGGATCTCCAGTCAATGGATTACTAGCAAGAATAACCAAATCTGCCCGCTTCCCCGGAGTAATTGAACCTTTTTCCTGTTCTTCAAAATACTGATAGGCCGCGCCTTGTGTTACGGCATAAAGCGCATCCATTACACTCGCTCTTTGATCCGGCCCCAGCACATAGCCGCTGCGTGTTTGACGATTAACAGTAATAGAAATAAGGCGCATCATATTCGGTGGTACAACCGGGGAATCATTGTGAATGGTAAAGGGGATATCACGCTCTACCGTGGCCTTTACCGGACTTATAAAACTCGCTCGCTGTTCACCAAAGCTCAATCTGTGCCAATCTCCCCAGAAGTAGGGATGAACAGAATAATAGGAGGGAATTATTCCCAGCTGTTTAATTCTGTCAAGTTGGTCGGGTCTCACCAATTGAGCATGAATGGCTACGGATCGATGATCGGGAATCGGCTTGCCTGCGACAGCCTCGGCGATGCCGTCGATCATCAATTGAATGGCCTGATCACCGTTGGCATGGGCTAGCACCGGCACACCTCGGGCAAGCAAGCCCGGCATACGTGCCTTGTAGGTCTCAGGATCGTAACTGGGATAGGCAACATAATCGCTATCTTGACCAGGTGGACCCTCATCATAGGGCCTGGACATCCAGGCAGTTCGACCCTGAGGAGACCCATCCAGAACGAATTTTACGCCACCAACACGAAAACCACCGGTGTAGTTCAGATCATGTGTTACCCCATCAAGCTCCTGGTCGCTTAATGGATTAGCCATAATATAGGCGACAATGTCCACGGCGAATGATCGCACTTTAGCTTCGGATCTGAGCTGGTCAGCGTATTCCGCACTGACGTTTGCATCTTGTATGGTGGTGATGCCGTATCCGGCATAAATATCGATGGCCTCTCGACGCAGCCGACTTAGCGTTTCGTTACTCATATTGCCAGTGGAGCCAGGAAAGGCCCCCATGGCAGTTTCCTCCATGACCCCGTCAGGCTCACTGCTGCCTTCTCGGCGACGTATGATTCCACCTTGGGGATTTTGACTAGCACTGGAAATTCCCGCCTGCGCCAGCGCCATGGAATTTGCAGCCAACAAATGCCCTGAGACGTGCCGAACAACGATTGGATGATTGGTCGAAGCTCGATCCAAGTCATCACGATTCGGATGTCGTCCCTCCAGCAGTAGAGAATCGTCGTAACCAAAGCCAAACACCAGCTCCCCCGCCGGAATCTGCTGCTGCTCTATGCGCAGACGAAGTAAGCGCACGATATCGTCTATTCCCGTTACTCCGCCAACCGGTGGCGACGAAAGGTCGAGTAGAGCGGCATAGCGGGAGACACCTGAAAAATGGCCATGAGCATCGATGAAACCTGGCAATAGTGCCCGCTCACCCAGTTCTACTACCCGCGTGGATGGATTTCTCAATTCAAGAATTTCAGCTGCTGATCCAGTCGCGATAATGCGATCGCCCAACACGGCAACAGCGGCTACCTGAGAGTCATCCATGGTAATAATATTGTCGCCTAAAAAAATAAGATCGGCCTGCTGGGCAAGCAAAGTCTCATGGCAGGCAAACAACATACTCAGGCAAATAGAAGTTATTTTTAATCGATTATGAAGTGGCACATTAATCCCCAGTGGTTTGCATCGAAACAGGAGTCAGCTTGACTGTAGTCCGGTGATACGGCGAATTAATTTATTCACGGACAACAAAATCACTACAGGACAGAAGTCATTCCAACAATGACAAATAGTGCAGGTAATCACTAGTTTGTGCAATAAGAGAAGGAACCCCAATTACAGTACAAGCAGGAATTCGATTATTTTTTTAGGGAGATGCCAGGCTGGCCCACCAGTCTTGTTGCAGCATCAATAACAACTCGTCAATGGAGGTAAATCTATCGTCTGGAATCTTCTGCAGGCAACGCATGGCAACCTGTTCCAACAACGGAGGCACGCGTTGTTTGCTGATTTCCGAGGGCGGCGGTGGTATGTCATTGAGCACACTGTCGATCACATGATGAAGTTTTTCTCCGCTGGCGGGACACTTGCCACAGAGTATCTCGTACAATACCGCGCCCAAGCTGAATATATCGGTTCGATGATCGATTGCCGGATCTCGATTTATTTGCTCCGGAGACATGTAGTGCGCGGTCCCCTGTGCCTTTCCCTGCCCGGTAATAGTGATGTCCTTGATATCCGAAGGCGCAGCCTCTTCATCATCGACAGCCGTGCCATCGGGGTGCCAGACTTTTGCCAGCCCCCAATCCAACAGCAAAACTTCCCCGTAAGGTCCGGCCAAAATGTTTTCAGGCTTGATGTCTCTATGAGCCACGCCATGGCCATGAGCATATTTCAGCGCGTAGGCAACCTGTAATAAGACCTTCATCAATTGAGTTAGATCGTAGCGCTCTCTGTAGTCCAAAATTTCACGAAGCGTGTAACCATGGACCAACTTCATTGTGAAGTAAGGATTTCCTTTAGCATCGCGGCCAAGCTCATAGGTTGGAACGGTATTTGGATGCTGTAACATCGCCGTCACCCGCGCCTCACGAATTAGTCTTTTTTGTTCAATTTCATCATTCGCAAATTCAGGCTTGAGAGTCTTGTAGCAAATGAAACGAGATAGATGCAAATCCTTACAAGATTTAATCAAGGATTTCCCGCCAGTCGCAATGGTGCTAAAGAACGCGTAGCGAGTTCTTGGGTCAATTTTCTGTGGAAGCGGCTTATCAGTTTCTTCAAGAAAAACTGAAGCATAGCTTTTGGGGGGTTCCGGAAATTCTAACATAAGCTGTATTCTGTTCCTTGGTAGCCCAATCCGCTGGAGCGAAGTCTTCAGTTTCGCACTAGCCGCATGCGCTTAGGAAAATTAACAGATAATACAAGTAAAACACAGCGACATGGGTCTATCTTAGGAACGATTCTAATGAGATATTGCGTTCACCTATCGTTATAATATCTTCTTCATTGGCAAGCAGGTTGAAAATTGAATCATGTCTAACACACAGACCCCTGTGATAATTGAAACTGAATTTCCCGTTCGTTACGCTGAAACCGACGCCATGGGCGTTGTCCACCATGCTGCCTATCTGGTCTATTTCGAAGAAGGACGCAGCCAATTCATGCGCGAGCTTGGCAATGACTATGCAAACATAGAAAACCAAGGCTACAGACTACCTGTTACCGAAGTTGGTATGCGCTACCTTGGTAGTCTTCGCTATGGAGACCGCGTCAAGATTCGTACCTGGATTGAAGAGAACAGAAGCAGACGAATACGTTTCGCCTATCAAGTAGTTGATTACAATAATGCAACGAACTTGGTAAGCGGTTTTACGCAGCATGTGTGGACCGATCACAGCGGCAAAGTAACCAGAGCACCGAAGCAGTGGGTGGATATGCTGAGCAAAGAAAATTGAGTATAAAACTGAAAAAATACCTGCCGCAGAGACCTCCCAATAATAATCGTTAGGCTATTCTCACTTGCATTCAGCACAAGCTAACAGACGGAAAATTCTTACAAAGACTATTTTTCAGATTCATCTCTCTGTAGAACAAGCCGATCTATTCCAGTCAAGATCGGCCCTGCAGAGACAAAAAGTTCAATTTAGTCGATTTATCCTCGCTTAGTTCCCAACTTTTCTGGGCCAAAACACAGTAATTGTGGCCCGAGGCCACTGACTAGTGGAGCGAATTCATGGGCCTGAAGACATACCCAGGACATTGTTTCCTCTGTACTGAAAGTCGCGTTACCGCTAATATCGAACCTAATACGGTTAATCGCCCGAATAAAAGCAGACACTAGTAATGAAAGAAGTGGTCAACAAAATCAGACAAGCAACGGTGAGGTCCCTCACACGCCACGTGGCGGCCGCCTTGGAAAATTCAACATTGCAGATTGAGGCCCAGGCGATGCAGTTCACGAATGTGCAACTGCCTCCCATCCGCGAAGAATCCCGCGCCATTGCCGAGCGATTCATGGCAAATCTGAATGAGTATTTTGACGCCCTGACCACGCTGAAGACCAAAGATGCAGACCTTGCAGACTACGGCAAGCTGTCCTTAGTGGATCATGACTACTTAGAAGCCATCATTGCGATGGAAGGCATGGTCAATCACGCCCGAAACAGTGACATCCAGCAGTATATTAGCTTCACTACCAGACTTGACTCTATCTTCCCCAATCTTCGAATTGATGAGGCCAACAATCCTCTCGATCCGGAACAAATAGGCGACTGCTTCAATGAAGCCATTCGCCCACTTGGACTGAAAGCCCATTACCTGCTGACCATTTATCGCGAATTCAATAAAGCGGTATTTCATAATCTTGAAGAAGTTTTGGCTGAGGCCAATGAAGTACTGATTGAACTTGGTGTCCTGCCCAAGCTTGATATAATGGCGAGAAACAAGGAACTGCAGAAGGCCAAGCGAGTTGCCAATAGGCCAACCACTGACGCCGAGACTCGGGCTTTTTCCGAAGTTGTAGAACCCGCACCGATTGCAGAGAGGCCTGCCGAAGTTGAAGTAGAGGTTGATACAAGGCAGGAACACTCGAATGCCGAGATGTTCGCCATGATGCAAACTTTGGTTAAAGGGCTGGCCGAGCAAGGAAAAAATCGCGAGGCATTACCACTTAGCGTACCAATATCAGATACACAGAGCACAGAACAGGCTGAGGATGTCCTCGCCCAACAACAGAATCTGCAACAGCAACAAGCACAATTAATGGTGGCGTTGAACGATATTCAGAATCGCCTGAACTTAAGCGATACATCGGTGAGTTCAATCACTGCCAATAGTATCGATGATAGTAGTGTTAGTGATTCTATAGCTAGAACGCTAGAACAGAGCAGCAACCAGGGCGGAATAGAAGCCATAGATGTACAGTCGTCTGATGTTATGAATCTCGTTACTTTGTTGTACAAGGCGATCTGGAATGACGATTCATTGCCGCTGGTAATGAAGGAATTAATCGGACGAACGCAGATATCCATCATGAAAATTGCGCTCAGTGATACCAGCTTCTTCGACGATGAACAACACCCCGGCCGAGTAATTCTTAATGAGTTTGCTATGGCCGGCATAGCCTGGACAGAAAAAGAGCTGCTGGATAGTGACCCTGTGTTTTCTAAAGTCCGAGAGCTAGTCGAGCGCCTGCTCGGGAAAGAGAATGCTGATAAAAACTTCCTGCAAAATTTAATAAGCGAGCTAAGAGAATTCAAGAATAAACATAGTCGCACCGACGCCGCCTTGGAACAACGTATACGAGAGACAGACGATCACAGCGAACGTTTGGATGACGTGCATGAGTTTGTCCGGCAAAAGGTTAATGAAAGAATTCTTCGCGAAGATCTAGACCCCTCGCTAAGACAGTTATTGGATACACACTTCCACGACTTTCTGGTCAAATTGGTTCTGAAAGAAGGACCGGGAGGAAGCTCATGGAAGCCAGTCATGAGCACTATTGATGTTTTATTATGGACTGTCAAAGCGGATAAATTGCCTGGGGACAGAAGCAGATTTGAAAAGATCAATCCTCGGCTATTGGACAATCTTGAGAAAGCTCTGGAAATTGGCGGTGCCTCGAAGTCAAAAATTACCAAGATAGTCCGCCAGCTAAAACAGGTCCAGCAATACAGTTTTCACATGGCGGAAGTTCGCAGTCCAGATCGACTTGTTCAATCTGGCGGCACGGCTAGCGACGGCGACGCTTCAGTGTCTGAGGCGCGGCGTCAGCGCAGAGAGCCTCCCCCATTGCCGCGCGATGACCCTCACTTACGTCAAGTCGATAAATTACCCATTGGTATTTGGTTGGAATTCAAGGGAGCGGCTGGGGTTCCAATTCGCTGCACTCTGGCCGCCAAGATCGAGAGCATCGACAAACTATTTTTCGTCAACAGCAAAGGCGTGAAGGTTGTCGAGCTCACCCGCATGCGACTTGCTCGTGAGTTAAAAGCAGGGTCTGTCAGGATAATCAGCGAAGGCTCATTAGTGGATCGGGCCATGGAATCTGTCATCAGTAATCTGCGTGATATCATTCCTTACGATCAAGCTGATTCCGCTACAAATTAATATCCACCTCGAGACAAAATAGTATTTAAGGCAGCATCCTGTGTCGGTCATACTTAACTTGTAGTAATTAAAAATAGTCAAAGCTGGTTGATGATCTCAGCAAAACGTTGGTTTACCGGATAGCTACCTGCGGTCCAACCAAGGCGCACAATTATTAGGGAGCCTCTGAACAAGTCTATGGCCACTCTGCGGGAGTCTGGTGCACACTGCTGCAGCGTCGTGCACCAGGCCTCGCCCGAAGGGGCCTACAGCCAATCCCGCTCTCTGCGTTGCACTTTCTTGACAGGCCCGGCGAAAGTACGTCTTGATAGCAGAATTGGCTGTAGGCCAGAGAGATCATAGACTTGTTCAGAGGCTCCTAAATCCATTGAGGGAATCACCATCAGATATTGCTGCCTGTTCCCCTGTGCAGAATAGGCATCCTCGGGCAGGTCTTGCCAGCGCAGATTTTCATCTCCTCGATTTAACCACCACTGATATCCATAGGCCTTTTCGTTATCGGAAGTATTCGGTGTAGTTGCCCGTCGCACCCAGTCTTCACTCATTATTCGCTGCCCGTTTAAGCTGCCTCCATTCAGCATCAACTGACCAATACGGCCGCAGTCTCTGGCTGAAGCGTAGAGATAGGAACTACCTATGAACACAGCACTGGCATCAACTTCAAACACCGCGTTTTGAAAACCCAATGAACGATGGATGTTATTCATAAAAGCATCATAGCCCGCTTGATAGCCGCCGTTGCTCTAAACGTATAGCCATGAAAGTAAATTGGCCGTGCCCGAACTGTAATTGAAACGGCTGCCCGGGCTATGCAATGCAGCCTTGCCCGACACATATTCAGAGGAAGAAGGCTCAGTAAACAACATGGCTGTGGCATCGTCCCCTGGATTGTATTCTTCTGAAAAGGCTAGGCCGTCAGCCATAGTTAACATGTCGCTAATACGAATTTTAGATCGCTCATCACTCTCCCACGCAGCGAAACCCGGAGTTTCATTCAGATTCAATCGCCCCTGAAATTCAAGATTTGCCAACATAATTGAGTTTAAGCTTTTCGCCATTGACCAGCCAAGCAGCGGGGTATGAGCATCGGCACCCTGACCATAAGCTTCTGCCAGCACATTGCCATCTTGCACCACCAGCAAGGCACGGGTATTCAACCCCAAGCTATTATCGGTGCTCAGTTGTTCCTGCAGCAGACTATCTATTTTTGCATGACTTGCAAAGACAGTATCCCCGGCGGGCCAAGCCTGCTCAGAAGAGGCTACTTGTATTGTTTGCAGAGAAGCGCGCTGTGTGTATCCGTCATAGTCAATCGCGCAGCCTATACCTGGTAAATAATTTGCAGTTTTCTCACTTAATCCGAACAAGGAAGTGGTTACCGTCTTCTGGTTTTCGTCATACTCGACTGTGAGTTCCCGCAATATTCCAGAATATTGCAGCAGATCATCGAAGGCCTGTTGCTGGGAAAACCCGGACACATAACGCGCACTGCAGAGTAATTTCGAATCAATACCGGTGGCCACACCCGGAGCACTAATCAGGTAAGAAGGAGGAAACCCAGAAAATGAAGCCAGGCCTAATGCGAGCCCTAAAACCATTAACAGAATTAGAAGAAGTTTTTTCATGACTAACTTTCCCATTTTTAGGAATAGCAAAGAGTTAGTTCTTCATAAAATTTACTATGATGAGGCTGCCTCGAAAGAACTCTCTCTTGTTCTGTGAATTTTCCCACCCAGCGAGAACAGCAGCAAACCCGCTGCGCCTGCTGATGCTGCAATCGCGTAGGGAAGGTTATATAAGTTTGCATTTGCCGCATAAGCAAAACCGAGCAAGGCTGGCCCTGCTGCGGTTCCCCAGGAGGACATAAGGTTAGCTACCGCAAATATTCTGGCGTACTCGCGAATCCCAAATGCTTCGGCTATCAACAAAGGTTGCAGCATAAGTAAATTTCCAACCGTGGCCCCAAACAGAGCAAGGCCCAGGCAAAGAGTAAATACATTAACCCCTACTGCCAATAAACTCAGGGAAGCTGCTTGTAGAATCATCATGCAGATAGCGAACAAGCGAATCGACATTTGATCCACCAACCATCCACCGATCAGCCGACCTACGATACTCGCTATCGGTAGTATCGCTACGGCAATTGCCGTCTGCGATTCGCTCAACATTTCCCTTGCCAGTCCGTACTGATGCGCGATACCGCCTACCTGAGCCATCATCAGGAAAATATAGGAAATACTTATTCCCCAGAAAAATCGAGTAGCTCTGGCTTGCTTAAAAGAAATTCCATCCATCGCAGTTTGTTGAAGGTCTAGTGGCGCCGCATTCTTTGTCTCCGCAGCGGTCGTCACTGTGCTGATTTCTGAGGTGT
Organism: Gammaproteobacteria bacterium; assembly: GCA_021773355.1. Taxonomy (GTDB): domain Bacteria; phylum Pseudomonadota; class Gammaproteobacteria; order Pseudomonadales; family Pseudohongiellaceae; genus UBA9145. The sequence goes on from JAJFKE010000002.1 coordinate 42,946, forward strand.
CGGGCTGATCCGTCGCTCCATCAATTTGTAAACCCATTAGTTCTGGACTCGCCCGCAGCCAAATCCACGCAATCGGTATAACCGCAAGAATATACAGAATGCCCATCAGCGGAGCGGCCACTTCGAAACTTAGAGATTCAACCAGCAGCACACACAGCGGTGTTAGCACTACTCCGCCCAGGGATAAACCGGTTGAGGCTATGGACAATGCCATGGCCCTTCTTCTGCGAAACCATCGCGTTACTAGCGTGGTGGCAGGAATGAGTGACGAGGCTGAAAAACCAACTCCAAAAAAAATGTAGGCAATGTACAGTTGCCATACCTGCTGCACAAAGGCGAGAGAGCTTAAGGAAAAACATGAAATTACCGCACCAATACTAATGCAAATACGCGGGTCGTACTCCTGCACCCATTTTGCAACCCACAGGCCAGCAATTCCACCTGACAAAAAAAACAGGGAAACTGCTAAAGACGCGGTTTGTACGTTGAAATTTGGTTTTGCTGCCAGGGCATTTAAATAGATTGCGTGATTATAAAAACTCAAACCACTGGTAAAAGTCAGCAAGGCCATTATGGCGATGACAATCTTCCAGCCATAATAAAGTGTGTTGTTATTACTGTCAGACATTATTAGCTTAATTCGACTTCACAGAGGGTTTCTTATTCTTGGCTGGGCCAATGGTTCGCCTGCCTGGGCTGTGGCCGTTAAGACCAAGCACGAAAGCGCAGCGCGGTTACAGTATAAGAACCTCAAGCACATAGCAAACCGTGCCTGCGGCAATGAATAAATTAGATTTAGCGTGGCAAAGATTAATGCAGCAAATGAGTAGGATTAAGCTGATATATCCGAAAATTTCCAAACAATGTGATCACCGAATATCTCGGCGCTGGTTCGCTTCAATAGTCGGTACGATGACAGGGCTCCAATCCAAAGCTGGACCCAACAGCTCAAAACAAGCTCCCGCTCCTCAGCTGCAAGGCCTTTCACTATTCGCAGATCATACTGATGCAGTTCGATTTCACTGCTTTCCGGTTTCGACTTAAACTCCACAGCGTCTCCCATGCCTTGAAACATTTGCTGCAAATACTGCCCGGCTGAACCTGCATCAGCATCCTCTAAATCGAGCAATTCTCGTGTCTGAGACAAATACTGAAGGCCAATCAACCTAGCCGCCTTTCCTGCCAACTGCCGAGTCTCTTCGGAGCCGATTACCTGCGCTAATTCGGTAATGCCATTGCGTATATAGCCCATCGCATAGTTGCGATTGGCCTTCTGCAAGCGTTCTGAACTCCATTGCTGGCTGATTAATTGCGGCTGGTCCTGGGGTTTGAACAATGGCGGCAATTCGCCGGGCGCGAATTGCAGTCTCTGCTCATCGGCAAGGTCAAAATCATATTCTTTAAAATAACCACAAAAACCGAATTCGCCGGTCATGTCTTCAGATACACAGACGAAACCCAGACGAGGATTGTTCAACGACACGCCGTTGTGGGCATACCAACCTTTCAGAAAACCCCGACTTACCTCCACCGGTACACCACATATAGTTGGACCCGCATACATCCAACGGGGATAGCGAAAGCGTACCCAAGCTTTGCGCTCGTTCTCATAAATATATTCCACCGGCACACCACCGATGTTATTGGACATTACGTGGTATTTCGCACAGGCAACTGCATCTGACATACCCACCAGGCCCAACTTTTCAAAGCTCGAAAGGAATTTTTCCTGATGCTGGCGTCTAAATAATCTAAACATCCAATCACCAACAATGGCGGACTCCTTGTTAGTAGCTACCATCAATTGCAAACCCAGCAAGTAGCTGTGATGCATTAGCGCCTGGGCGGCGATATTATTGCTTTTCTGCGACATGAAATTCTGTTATCTCGACCACCAGGAACAGCCACCACATAACGAATCTCATATGGGTGGCAGAGTTCTCATCGATCGCAGGCGAATTATCTGGCTACCTGGAATCACTGTAAAAGGTAAAATAGCCGGTAAACATTTCTTCCCAGCTTTCCAATCCAAAGCTTACTTCTTTGGAAGCATCTGGATTCGAGGGGTTTGATAGTGAGTTATCGAAGGCTCCGATTACGCGCAGAATACTGCCAGCTGGAACAGATTCTGCCCGGTCTAACAAATAGTGTGGCTGCCAGCCATAATTGTAGGCAGGAATGCTGAACAGTTCTTTAACAGTGCCGTCCGCATACTCCACCGCAAATTTCATTCGCTTGCCACGAAAATTCATTCTGGCCCTGACACCGGTTATTACTACATCCTGATCTAATTTATGTTCTGCCTGAAGATCAAAATCATGCGCATTAGGCGGCAGCAGGAAACGCGATGCAACAGCCTGGGTTAGCTTTTCCTTGAGCTCAGGCTCATTGCTGAAGTACAAACCAAACTGTGTTTCATCTACGGCAGCCTGACCATTGGTCACATAATGAAACTGCATAGAAAGCTTGTGACCTTTAGGGATTAATACTCCTGTGCCCGGATCAAATTCAACGGCGTTACTTTTGCCGGGCAGGTAACCCTCCACAAAGCGGCGGGTTACAGAGATGCTTTCTCTCTCGAATCCCCAAAAATCTTCATCGGGCCCTGTCACGAATGTCATTAAATGGTGCAGCACCGACTCGTCACCGGCTTTGTACTGCACCGCTCTGATCCATTTGTCCTCAGTAAAAGGTAATTCAACATCATCGTAGACATAATCCATGACGCCGATAGCAGGCACTTCATTTTTTGGACCCGTTACTATGAAGTCGGGTTCACCGAAAGCCCATGCTGAGTTGTCCGCCACCTGAAAAGTTTCCAAGGGATCCGTTTCGCCACCTCCCCTAGGTGCGCCTCCATTTATCCAATGGATCAAAGTTTGTAATTGCTGCGTCTGCAGATACCGAGCTCCATCAGAATGTCCAATATAAGGATCTACCTGGGTCGGAGGCATGCGTTTATTCAGCAACACCTCCTTAATCATAGGAGACCAGCCCAGCACCATGATGTAGCTGTCCAAGGCGAAAGGCCCGACACCACCCTGTCGATGACACTGAGCACAGTTTTCAATAATTATAGGCGCTACCTCAGTGGCGTAATCGGGAGCAGATTGCGCATGCCTCTCTTTAACAGGGAATTCGATAGGGCAATCAGAACCAGCCAGACGCAGGGTATCGCTAACACCCTCGCCTTTTATAGAGGCCAATATAGAGTCGAGCTCTTGCGAGGCTTGTCCTTTAAAGAACAGGGAGAGTCGTGCGGGATTTAACACCAACACATCACCGGCGCTGGCAATGTTTAGAGTTTCGGATACCAATTGGCCATCGTCCTCGAGAATCGGGAAGCCGGTCTGCAGCCTATTTAAATCAGATCGGCTCTGATCTTGGGTATCGATTAATAAAAACTCAAAATCTTCCCCTGAATATTTTTTAGCGATGTCATTATATGCAGCAAGCAAAGAGTTCATCGCACTGCATTCTTGTGCATAGGCCATAATGACCACTGCTTTTCGATGCTGGTAGCGGCTTAGTTGATGGAAGGTTCCGCTATTATCGAGCAAGGCAAAATCGCCAACGCGATCGAGTGCCGCCGAAGCAGCGAAGGAGAAAACACAAAGCACTAATCCGCAGACAAACTTCAAGCCCGGGTTTCTTATTTGGCGCTTGACTGATTTTGCGCAACTGCCTATTAAACGATATTGATTAAGTTCCACTGCAAAACATCCCGATTTCATGCCTGAATCAACTCAGGCCTAATTTTCAGCCAATACTATAGCACTTAGATATTTTCGACTTGCATGACATGTAAACGACATCTAAATCAGTCTGCCATAACCCACCCCCCGAAAAACTTCGGGAATCCTCTCATACAAGTGACGATGCTGACAATTGGGATACTTGTTACATTTTGTTTAAATCAAGCCCTCTAGCCTGCGGTTTTCCGGCTGCTTGGAACTAGACTCGAAGAACAATGAAGTTTATCCTAGCGTCCCTGTTTGAATGGATTCAACAATCTAGAATAAACTTCTTTCTTCGCTTTGCAGATATCTAAAAAGCAAGAGAGAAAAATCGAATTTATCGAACCTGATTTTTGGAGAGAACATCGATGCGACAGTTTCACAGAACAATTGCGCTATTAGCCTTCGGCCTAACAGCGGTTTTTAGCCTTCAGGCACAAGCCCAATCTGCAGACAATGGCCGATTTCTAAGCCTTGCGCCACCAACTGGTCTGCCCCTTATCCCCGTCATGGAAGGCTGGATAGCTAATCCGGACGGTACCACCAGTTTTTCTTTTGGTTTTATCAATAGAAACGAAGAGGCGTTAGACATCCCGCTGGGCAGCAACAACTACATCGAGCCAGCCAAATACAGTGGCATGCAGCCCACACACTTCCCCGCAGGTCGTAGCACTGGCATGTTCACCGTGACTGTTCCTGCTGATGAGGCGGGTAATGATGTATGGTGGTATGTCAAAACCGGTACGGCGGAAACATTGAAGGTACCTGGTCGACGCGGAGCCTCTGCTTATGAGTTGGATTTTATCCTTCCGCGGCCACAGGGTTCTTTGCAGCCCCTCGCCGGTTTTGGTGAAAACGGTGCCAGATCTGCCGGCCTATTGGCCCAGGTAGGTGAATTCTCAGGCCGTGTAACTGCGGGTGAGCCGGTAGTGCTTACGGTCAATGTAGAAGACATCTCTGATCGCGATCCTGCCGATCCGCGCTTTGGTGAGCCTCTAGCACTCGGCGTGCACTTCTCCAAATATCAGGGTCCTGGCGACGTTACATTTGAACATCACGAGACTACTGTTATCCCAGAAAATCCTTATGATGAAGATGACCGCCGTTTCCGTTTTTTCCAAGCTATTGAGCCCGGTGACGTACAAGTTGAAGGCGGTAGCGGTATAGCCCATGTTATCGCGACATTTTCAGAGCTTGGTGAATACATGATTCACACCAAGATTGAAAATTTCAAAGCTCCTGACAGCTCAAACGGCGATCAGTGCTGCTGGAGCAACATCATCCAAAAAGTCACGGTTTCTCCCTAGAGACCCCGATTTTACTGACTCCGCGGCCTGATTGAGAAGTTTGATCGCAGCACTAAAAGGGGAATTCATGATGAATTCCCCTTTTTTGTAGATAGCCCCACCAGAATTGTCTAATTTTAAGCCGAGTCAGTGTTTCAATTTGTTGCAATGATTACCCGAAATGAACCGTAATAGATGGACTTTTGGGGTGGTCCCCATTACCATTTTGGAATAACTAAAAGTACCTTTTAGTATAGATTTACTGATCCAAATCATAAAAATAGTACTTATGACTCTCAATTGAGGAGAAAAGCATGAAAACAGTGCAAGGTTGGAGTAAGAAAGTCCGTGTTTGGACTGCTCTGGTAGGCGGCGCGGTACTCGCGTTTGGTCTGCAAGCAAATGCTCAAGACGACCAAATCACCTACAACAGCCACGTCGCTAAGATCATCAACGAGAACTGTGTTGTATGTCATACAGAAGGTGGCATTGGACCCATGCAGCTCTCTAACTACGATCAGGTCCGTCCTTGGGCGCCATTGATCCAACTGCGAGTTGCAAATCGTGAAATGCCTCCTTATGCCTATGACCATGGTATTGGTATCCAGGACCTTCAAGGTGACTGGCGTCTTGATCAGGACGAGATCGATACCGTAGTAGCCTGGGTAAATCAGGGCTCACCTCTGGGTGATGCCGATATCGTTCCCCCGGCTGCAGATATACGTGATCCGAACGAATGGAATTTTGCTGCCCAGTACGGTCAGCCAGATTTGATCGTTCCTTCCACGCCTATCGATATTCCTGCGAATGGCAATGACCTGTGGCATAAGCACTATGTAGACACTGGTGTAACTTCTGACCGCTGTATTAAAGCTGTTCAGGTTAAGCCTCGTGGCGACGCCAAGGCAGTTGTGCATCACGCCAACTCTGATGTTGAGTCTATGGACGAGAATGGCGAATATCAGCCTTTCGGCCAGTTAACTGAGTATGCGATGGGTAAATGGGGCGAAATCGTTCCTGAAGGCGTATGTCGCACATTACCAGCTAATTCGCGCGTATCTTGGGATATCCACATGTTCCCAGGTGGTGTAGGTGCAACTGCTCCTGGCACTATGATCAAAGACAACGTTGTTGAAATTGGCCTTTGGTTTCACGATGAAGACTTTATCGCGACTACCCAGCCTTATAAGCAAGACTTGAAACTGTATCAACTACGAGGTGGTTACGAGAGTGGTCAGCTTATCGTTCCCCCTAATGGCTACACCATGACTCAGGGTTTTCATTCTTTCGATCACCCGGTTCGTATTGACAGCTTTCAACCACATGGTCACCTGCGCATGAATGCTGCGTCTCTGGAGGTTTTCTACCCAGAAACAGGCCGCACTGAGCAAATTAGCCAGATTTCTAAGTGGAGCGCTACTTGGCACCATAGCCACCTGTATCAGCCAGATGCTGCACCTCTGCTACCTACAGGCGCTGTTCTAGTTATCAAACAGTGGTACGACAACACAGCGAACAACCCCAATAATCCTGATCCTGATCAGTGGGTTGTGGGCGGAAGCCGCACCGGTGACGAAATGTCACATGCCTGGATCGCGGTCACTCACCTGGATGACGATGGTTACGAGAAAATCGTTGCCGATCGCAAAGAGAAAGAAGAACGCTCTATAGCCGGTAACGACTGATAGCCTAATCTGACTTTTCTCCAGAAGGACAGAGGGCCGGTAAATCTTGGATTTACCGGTCTTTTTTTTGTTACAAAATGCCATACATTAGCCCTTTTTCTGCTTTTTCCATGAAGCAAAAAGAGGTAGACTTTGAAGTTGATTTAAATCAATTTTTGGGATTTATTGATCCAATACCTAGCAAAGCACGATCCAACAGGAGAGATTTATGAGTATTTCAAAAGGCTGGTTAAGCCTCGCAGCGCTTGCCGCAGCTGGGTTTCAGGCTCAGGCTCTGGCTCAATCAGATGCCAACCACGAAGTCACCTATAACGGTGAAGTCGGGAAGATCATCAATGAGAACTGCGTAGTTTGCCATCGTGAAGGTGGAATCGGCCCTATGCAACTCACCAATTATGATCAGGTTCGCCCTTGGGCACCCCTGATTCAACTTAAGGTAGCATCTAGAGAAATGCCTCCTTATGCCTATGACCACGGTATTGGCATTCAAGATCTCGAAGGCGACTGGCGTTTAGAACAATCTGAAATCGACGCTATCGTAGTGTGGGTAAATCAGGGCTCACCCATGGGTGATGCCGATGTGGTCGTGCCAATGCCTGAATTAAATGATCCTAGCGAATGGAACTTCGTGAGCCAATTTGGCGAGCCAGATCTAATCGTTCCTTCGATTTCCATGGACATTCCTGCCAATGGTAACGACTTGTGGAGTAACCACTACGTTCCAACAGGATTAACTGGTGATCGCTGCATCAAGGCGGTTCAAGTGAAGCCAAGAGGCGATGCAAGAGCCGTTGTACACCATGCTAACTCATCTCTGGTATTGCCTCAGGACGATGGCGATATGGAACGCTATGGCATGCTGACCGAATATGCCATGGGCAAGTGGGGCGAGATTGTTCCTGAAGGTGTATGTCGAACTATCCCAGCCGGATCTCAAGTGAGTTGGAGTATCCACATGTTTCCTGGCGGTGTTGGCGCAACAGCTGAAGGCCAGATGATTAAAGACAACGTAGTTGAAATTGGTCTTTGGTTACACCCTGAAGATTTTGTAGAAACGGCTAGCTACAAGCAGGATCTCAAGCTGTACCAAATCAGCCCACAAGCAGATATAGCCATTCCACCAAATGGCTATTCAATGACTCAGGGGTTTCACTCTTTTGATCACCCAGTGCGTATCGATAGTTTTCAACCGCACGGCCATCTGCGCATGAATGCTGCCTCACTAGAGATTTTCTATCCCGAAACAGGCCGTACTGAACAGATCAGCCAAATCTCCAAGTGGAGTGCTACCTGGCATCACAGCCACATCTATGATCCTGATGTAGCACCTCTATTGCCTGCAGGTGCTGTGCTGGTATTGAAGCAGTGGTACGACAACACAGCTGACAATCCCAATAATCCTGATCCTGATATGTGGGTAATGGGCGGCAGCCGCACTGGTGATGAAATGACTCACGCCTGGCTTGCTGTAACTCACCTTGATGATGAAGGTTTTGATAAACTGGTTGCTGAACGCAAAGAAAAGGAAGAGCGTTCATTAGCGGGTAACGACTAAAACAAGATCGTTCCAAGAATAAAAAAGCCGAGAGTTCGCACTCTCGGCTTTTTTATGGCCTATTTCAGGGTCGCGCTGACTAGGTAGCCTAGTGTTCGACGAAGTTGAAGTCTGCGGGGCCGCCTCTGCGAACTACTATCACGGCGTCTTCGCCAGCGGGCACATCCCAGGAATGATTTAGTTTACCGGGAATCACCACATAACTTCCGGTGGAAACTAAATGACTCTCATTACCTAACACAATCGTTACTGAGCCCTGAACAACCACCACGAACTCATCGTGCGTGTGCCAGTGCAGATCAAAATGCGATCCTGCTGGAAACTTTGCGTAGTAAGTAATGCCTCCGGTAACTGGATCAATTCCTTGCCTGGCTGAACGCACTCCTATGGGGAATCCGTTTCCGCCGCCAGCCGGTCCCCATTCAATTTCGGACAAGTCAATAGCCAGTGCTTCGTACTTACTACCTTGGGATTCTTGCGCCTGCAATGCGGATTGGAGAAAAAATGCCGAACTCAAAGCTACGGCAAGATTCAACTTTTTACTCATGGAATATCTCTCTCTAAAAATATGGAATTTTTCTCGAGTCAGTAACTCGATTTAGACTTGTCACACAGACACCATAGCATGTAATCGTCAAGCACTGAGTAGACCTTCAATGTCTGCAAATACTCACGTCGCCCTTGTCTGGAAAAAGCCGACGTTCTAGAACTATTAGTTCGTCAGCACGATGTCGATAGGAGTTTATGCCCTCTATCGCCATTGCGCGCATAAAGTAGTCCTGGCCCTGGCGAAGATCTGCTACCTCCAGGCTCAACTCAGCCAAGGCGATATAGGCTTCCCATTCGCTAAATTGCGCTGCGGTTTTTTGCGCTATGGCCAGAGCTTCTTCAATATCCTGTCGCGCCAGCGAAAATTGCGAGGTTCTGAGATAAAGCTGTGCACGGGCAATGAGGCCAGATGGTAGATACAGCCACTCATTTGCGGCCTTGAGCAACTCAACTTGACGGTTCAAATACTGTGCGGCTTGCTGGATGTCTCCCAAGTCCAGATAGATCAAGCCCAAAACAAATAAGTCGCTAGCATACAGTGATGTAGTATCAACAGCGACTTGCCAAGACTTCGACTCACGCCATCCGATGGTTTTAAGAGATCTTTGAAGTGCCTTCTCACTTTCGCCTGAATCCAACAAGTATTTGCAATAGTAGGAACTAATTGTAGGACAAGCTATCACACAGCCTGGGTCAGTCTCATTCAGACAGAGCTCGGCCTGTTCGAATAGCTGCCTGGCAGATTCCCGGTCGCCTTCCAGGAAATATAAATACGCTTCAACGCTGGCAGCGACTGCTGTCAAAACAGCGTTGTCTGCTTTTCTCACGCTTTCACGAACCAAGTCCACCTGTTGCCTCGCGTCCTGCAAACGCCCTCCAGCAATTAGCATTGATACCAAGGGACCTGCTGTCGCTGCAGCCTCAAACCAGCGTTCATTCTTTTGAAACCATTGAATACTTCTCATAGACGGACCAATTGCCTCGTCAATTTTACCCAGGTAAATCAGGTTCGCAGCTGCGCAAGAAAGTAAATAAAAACTCGCCGTCTCCGGTAGTTGAGAAACGGGATCAGTCCAGGGCCTAAGGAAAAAACAACGAATGCAACTTTGATCGGCGTGATGAGAACCTTCTGTGAACATCGAAAATTGCTCGCGTTTGATTCTCTTGAAATACAATTGAAACGCCTCTTCATAGAGTCCAGCGCGGGTGCCATGAATTACCGCCCGGAATAATGGCTCCAGTTGCACCATGGTGCTGGGACTCTCGGCTGCATGACTCTGTAGATAGCGAAAGATCAGACTATTTCCCTTAGTCCAAATATCTGGTGTTTCTGTCTTAATATGTTCATTCAAAAAATCACGCACTAAAGGATGACAGTCAATCATGCAGCGACTGCCTCTGTTATCAACCGAGATTAGATTGGCATCATCCAGTTTCTTAACTGCATAGCCCCACTGCGCCACTGACAGCCCCAAGAGTTCTTCGGTTAAACCTGAAATAGACTCTGTACTCGCCAGCTTCTTCACATCGCTTAGGGAAATCCCTCTATCGAATAGACCTAGCAAATTTAACAAGGAGCGTTCAAAAGAACCTTCAAACCAATTCAAGTAGGCTAGTACGATCTTATTTGCATGGATATCGTATGGCTGTACATCTACAAGGGAATTAAGTTTTGTGTATTTGGAAACGTTGCCGCCATGTACTACCGAAAGGTATCCGCCTAACAGAGAGAGACACAGAGGATGTCCGGCGTACTCACTTACTGCGGCCTCCATATCCGCATTATCGCCTTTAATGCCCATGTTTCTCAGGAATTGCACACCATCGGCGGTCGAGAGATGATTCAGCTGCAGCGACTGAATCCGCCCATCGTCAAAAGGCGAGAAATCACTAATCGCCATACGTGAAGTGATAACACAGAGTCCATTATTGTTTGCTGCAAGTTCTCTTATTAGCAAGGCCACAGCTGGGTTTTCTATAGCGCCTTGTTTCGGCCCGGGAGGGTATTGCAGCGGCTCCAGGCCATCGAGTATCAACAATGTTTTAGATTTTCTGACCAAATTTGCTAAGCGATTGGCTTTTGCCCAGGGTGTTCCCTCATTCGGTGTCTCATCGCCAAACCAATGTAATGCTTGCTCCATAAATAAGTCGCCAGCGGAGGTAACTTCGGATCCTGTCCCCTGCCAATAAAAAGACCAGCCATAGACTCTTTCAGCTCCGAAATAGTTGTTCCTATCCAGTTGTGAGAGCCAACTGTTAACTAGACTACTCTTACCCACTCCACCAAAGGCGACTATCTGCAGGCAATTTGTTTTCGATCTATGCCATGACTCATTTAATAAGTCGATCTCGCTACTGCGTCCAATTAATTGCAGGTCGGTGATGGGTAGCAGCGATAATGAAAGCTTCCCCGGCGGTGAAGGATATTGATCTGTGTCTGGTTCTAACTTGCTTTGCAACTTCTGCCGAAATTCATCGAGCTCCAAAGTAAACAGATGAGGCTCCAAGCCAAATACTGCAGCTACGTTTTGGATCTGACTGTTAGGAATACAGTCACCAACACTGGTTTCGGAGCCATTGGTCCATTTGCTGATGGCTTGCCTGGATATGCCTAAGTGCTTTGCTAAGGCTGAGTTGCTGTTAACTGAAGAATTGATACACGAGGAATATAGCTGGGACAATTTTTTGGCCAGATGGGGATGCTTTTTCATGGCAATAAGCCCGCCCTCTCGATTCTTCATAGTTATTATTAGTTTAGATACCGAATATTTTTACCAACGCTTAGTTTCAGTCAGCATTGCCTAACGGGCAGATAGTAGACTGAAGTTCAAATTCGAGATTACCCCACCAAAATTCTTGGTTCAAGCAAATGCTTGTACCTGGTTCACTCGAAATAGTCTCAGACAGCTGTAGATAATTGAAGACGCTTCTCCATTTGAATTTAATGAAGTCTTAAAAACCATCTGTTACAAGCTATTGATATGGAACACTAATGTGAATACATGAGTGAATATGTGAACTGCGTCACGCAGTTGCTTCGCCTATCAAAAGCTTGATTCAGGGCACATATCTACTACTATCTTGAGTTACAATTAAGCCTGAATTCGGAGCAGGCAACATGACAAAAGAGCGCGCAGAAGACGGTTTTACCCTGATTGAGTTAATGATCGTTGTAGCCATAATCGATATTCTAGCCTCTGTAGCGCTACCGGCTTATACCTTGTACCAAAATGGCGCCCGTTTTTCTGAAGCAATTCTGGCTATAGGCTCGAATCGATCAGCTATGGCGGTAGCTGCAGCGGCGGGGCGAGTAACTTCCGTGAACGACTTCGATTCCAGTACTAACGGCCTCCCTCCTGCCCAAGTTAGAGCGGCCTCTACTCATGGGATCAGCGTTACCGATGGCGTAATTACCATTACCTGGCGATCTGACAGTACCAGTCTTGATGGAATGACCTACACACTGGCCGCTCAAGGATATTTACCACCAATTCAATGGGTTAGCGGCGGAACTTGCATAAGCGGCGGTTATTGCTAAAAGGCCATAAGAATTTTCCCTACCCTTCCAATAGACCTATCACAGGGCCAATCTACGAGCAATTTGATAACAATTGCTGGTGAAATGAGTGATGCATCGGCTATTCACCATATATTCGCCTCAACCTACCCAGATTGATCCCGTAAGCCCATGAAACATATAGTATTAGTCGTTTATAATTTGAGCCTCATTAGTACTGGCTAGTCGCGATGAAAAGTCACAATAGACAACGGGGTTTTACTCTGATCGAGCTGATGCTCATCACTGCAATTATTGGCGTGCTGATGTCTGTCGCCTTGCCCGCCTATCAGCAGTACCGTAGCCGAGCACAATTCTCTGAGGCGATATTGGCGACCACAACCTACAAGTCTGCAATCGAATTAGCCGTCTTTAGAGGTCTTGTCAATTCAACATTTGATATGCAGTCAGGCACTAACGGTATCCCTGGCTGGCAGTGGTTTGATGATGATTCCCATTTCATCGGCGTATTTGAAGGGATCATATTCGTCATGTGGAAACTCGATGGATCTCCATTGTCAGGTACCAGCTACATCCTGTCAGCACAAAATGTTACACCTCCCATACAGTGGGTCGAAGGTGGCAGCTGTTTACAATCTGGTTATTGTTAGAAACAATCGCCCGTGATTTACTAGACAACATAGCAACGGCTACGTAGATGTCAGAAAAGCTCCTCTGTAATAATCATCCAAACGCAGACGCTATCGCGAGCTGCGATAAGTGCGATATTGCTCTGTGCGGGCTTTGTGGAAACTACATAGACGATTCTGTGTTCTGCGAACGATGTACAGAGATTTATGAAACAAAACAGTTTATTTCTGCGCAGTCAGAAAAATTGAAACATTCCCGTAGTACTCTTATAGTCGATAATTCATCAGCAGGAGAATTATCAGATTCAAAATCGAAAAAATCGAACTACAAATCATTACAATTGATAGTGATTGTCGCTAGTGTCTCCGTTATCGCTGTTCGTTTGTATTTTTTCAGCAATCCAATTTCCATTCAACGAGATCCGGAATTGCTGGCTAGAGAACAAGCGCTAACCTCGGTAGTACAGTGCTTGTTAATTTTCAGAGAGATTGGGCTGCGATTAGAGAGAGAGGGCGACCAAACTGCTGTCGCCGAGCTGCGTTGCGCCGACTCTGATGTTCCCAATATCATAACCATAGACGGAGACAATATTCGAATCTCACATCCTAACCCAGCGATCTACGGTTATAGTGAAATATTTGTAACTAATCATGACGCCGAACCAAAATTGACAGCGCTATAGAAATACGAAAAGAACTCGGGACCGGGACCCTCTGATTACCGCAATGTGTCTGATTTCAGTCCCCATTTGGGCCTTTCCAACTATCCAAGAATTCAAGCAGCTCTTCATTGCGCATGGGTTTCGCCCAATAAAATCCTTGAACATAGTCCACCCCTAATTCTTGAACCAATTCCCAATCTTCATTGGTCTCTATACCTTCAGCCACAATCTCCATATTGAGCTTCTTTGCGAGCTTAACACTAGATTCAAGAATTGCCTGGGAACCCAAATCCTTAGAGGCGCCTGTCACAAATGACCTATCAATTTTCAACTCGGTAAAAGGAATGTTTTTAAGTTGGGTTAGAGAAGAATTACCAGTACCAAAATCATCAATCGACAGGCTATAGCCTTTAAGTCGCATACCAATAAGCGCCTCCAAACAATCCACCTCTATAGTCATAGCTTGCGTTTCGGTTATTTCCAAGACTATTTGTTGAGTGTTAACACCATAATTCGCGGCTGTCTCTACAAGAAAGCTGCAAAATGCCGGATCGGAAAAAGAATTAACTGAAAAATTAATGGCCATCTTAAGTTTTCGACCCTGTTCTTCCCACTCGGAGGCTTGCATCATCGCTTTCTTGTATATCAGATTCGTAAGCGGGTCGATCAATTTTGATGATTCTGCCAATGGGATAAACGTGCCTGGCCCTAAAACTCCTCTTTTCTCATTCCACCATCGTGCTAATGTCTCTACAGCAACTATCTGGCCGGAACCAACATGTATCATTGGTTGATACACCAGCATCAATTGGTTCTCGGAAGAACCCTTAATACCATTTCTTAGATCAGCCTCTGATATGGATTTAGGCGGTAGATACTGCCCCATTTCTCTAGAGGCTGGCTCAAACTTATTCACTAATTGGTCAAGCACTTCAGGAACCAGTGGCTTATTCAACGCACCGAGCACATTCAATTTATGCAATTTCGCTAGACCCATTGTTGTTTCCAGCATTCGCTTGTCTTCGCCACTGAGCAAGATAACCCCACCATTAAAATCAGTGTCACCCGCGTGTCGCATAAATTCGGCGCCGTCCATCTCCGGCATATTGAGGTCACAAATAATTATGTCGAATGGCTTTTCGCAAGTTATCAGTTTGCCTAGCGCGGCGTTGCCATTGCTGGCAGTCTCAATTTTCTCGTGACCAAGATTACTCAGAGCTTTAGCTGTAACCGAAAGAACAAAAGGGTCATCATCGACCAACAATATGGAAAGACAGTTCGTACCAGTCGTCATTCTAGAACACCTCCAAAATTTAACCCAAATAATTACATCTACAAGCACGCAGCACTCTGACTGACAGCACCTTGACTGATAGTCCAGAGACGTGAGGATTGAAACTGTTTCACAAGCCATGTGCCTCTTGTCTCAATTTGTAACGAACAATAGTACATTACGACAGGCAGCCTCAAAATATTTAGCTTTTTGAACATCATTTGACATTTTCCCATGATTCTTATTGAACCTGAGTTTCAAACAACGGGCTGACAAACCAATAAATACGACTTCACACATTGTGATTGAATAAAACTTAAGTTTTTTAGCGCTTCTGTCGTCGTATCTATAGATTTCCGGCCCGGGATGTATCAAAACCAGATGACGCATTCAATTGTATGGTAGATGAGAGCTTTCACCTGACTATGTGTTAAACGACGTTAAATGTGCTGTAGCAGATTAGCAATCTCTGGACCGGGCTATAAGCTTCGTACTAGAGAAAGCTGTCAGCAGAGCATAATATGAATTCAAAGGTCAAATGACGTGAACTCAATTGAAAATCCACAACCAGCTCTAAAGGTACTAATCGTCGATGATGATACTTTCATAGCCGATGTGCTAAAAAGCGTTGCTGAAAGATTAGCCTGCAGCGTCATTTGTATTCACGATGGAAAAGATGTGGGAACTGCGTTACTCGCTTACAAACCAGATGTAATATTTCTCGACTTGGTATTACCCGGATTCGATGGAGTTGAGATCATTCAGCTGCTCGCCGGAGCAGGGTGCAAAGCGAAAATAGTCCTGATGAGTGGACTAGACAAGAGAACACTATCGTCAGTTAGTGAATTCGCACGAAAATGCGGACTAGATTTTATGGAGGCAGTCACCAAGCCATTTGCTGCCGGTCAGGTTGAAAGTATTCTGCAGCCTCTACAAGCAGCACAAAAGAGTTCGGTAGAAATAGCTGCAATTGGTCAGACCGCAACAAGCTTCGGGCCCCACATACTATACGAACCGGAATTGCACCTAGACGACACCCCAGCTAACTCTCTAGACTGGGTCAGAGCCAGCCTTGTATGGCAAATGGATGACAATATAGATTTAGCTATCGGCAGCATTTTTACAGACTCAGCTAAACCGAAATTGGCGAAAGGGCTTATCGAGTTTACTCTCAGAGCAATACTTGCCGACAAACCCATCCTCAATAAAGAAGGTAAGATAGTCGGAATTAAGCTAGCCATTTCGGATACCTTATTATCAGATCAGACAGTTCCCGACTTTTTGGAAAATATTGTTAAGCGCGCAGAATTATCGCAGCAATCGGTAATGTTTGAGATTGAAGAAAACACAATTATTGATTCTTCTGAAACCAGATTCGATGTTCTCTCTAGATTAAAGATTAAGGGTTTTAAATTAGCGGTTAGCATCAGGGAGGAAAACGATAAAGTATTGTCTATCCTTGGGAAATTACCAATTGACGAGTTGGTAATTGATATGAAGGGACGCAACTATAGTCAAAACTCAATTGGCAATGCAGAAACCGAATTCCAGGTTGGCTCTTTGGTCTCATATGCATCAAAGGCCGACCTGGTAACATCCGTAAAAAATGTTTACAACGAGCAACAACTTTCATTCGCTAAAAATTGCAGACTTGCGAAAGCCAGTGGGCACTATTTCCAAGCACCAGCAGACAGCGTTACGGTTGGCGAATTCTATAACCACAGCAAATATGCCTGACACCCTGAAAACCATACCTATTCACAAGAAAGTAGGAGAAGTGGTGTGTCAACCAAAACAACCAAGCCATAGTCCTCAAATACTAAGTACGGAGGAATTTGATGAATAATTCTAGACCTATGACCAATAGTAGCCAAGATATCAATTTCCTGGTGATTGACGATGAGGCTTTCGTTCTGAATGTGACAGTGAAGGCTCTACAACAACTCGGCCATGAGAGAATTGATACCGCAAGCAACGGGCTTGAAGCGCTAAATATGCTATCTGAGTCGACGTCGCCCTACGATGTTATTATTTGCGACCTCAATATGCCGCAGATGGATGGCATTGAATTCATACACCATGCCAAACAAAGAAATTACGGTGGCGGCCTAATCCTCCTGAGCGGTGAAGACAGGCGAATTTTGGAGATGACTAGGAATTTGGCAACAACACAGGATTTGAATATTCTTGGCTCCATCACAAAACCGGTGTCACTTCCATTGCTGGAGGATATTCTTTGCCAATATACACCTAATATCTCTGATCTACAGAACGACGAGCAACAGCAAGCGCTTGACGAAGAGGAACTGATAGCCGCTATAGAAGGAGAATGTAACGAGCTGCTGTTATTCTACCAACCCATAGCACATATCAGATCCGGGGATATAACGGCGGTGCAGACGGTCCCTAAATGGCAACACACATCCAGAGGTACTCTTGAGCCACACACTTTCTTGCCATTAGCAGAACAATGTGGCGTTGCTGAAAAATTGACTTTAAAAATTTATGATAAGGCCATTAAGCAAGCCGCTGAATGGAAATCCAGTGGAATTTTTTTGCAAAATTTTATTGGCGTCTCTCCGAATTCTCTAACAGATAAGCACCTGGTTGAATTCCTATTAGAAAAACCACAAGAGATGGGCATCGTTCACAAGCACATGAATCTAGTATTCACGGAGAGACAATTAGAAAGCAACAGCATTGATATTACCGAAATTTTAATGCGATTCCATTTCAGGAAAATTGGTATAGCCATTGACGACTTCAGCATGAGTGATGTGATCATGGAAAGTATCAAGGTCTTTCCTTACTCGAAGCTGGGTATTGACAGAAACCTACTCAATTCCCCTGATAACGAAGCAAAGCTTAAGTCAGTAATGGGAGCAAATAATGGTCTGGCTAAAAGCCTGAATACGGAAATTTCTATCCATAATATTCAGACAGCAGAAGATTGGAATTTTGCCGAAGAGTTGGGTTTCGACTATGCGCAGGGAAATTTCTGCTCAAAGCCTTTAGCAAACCGTGGTTTACTAGAATTTATCGAGAACTGGTCTCCTCCTCCGCGTCGCATACAATAAGTGAACCATTCTTGCATCGAATAGTCAGGATAAGATAGTCTGCTTTATTTGATGCCCAAACCATCGTGTCTATTTAGAAAGGCATCACTGAAAATTTGCTGCGAAGAGGCCCCAGCAAGAAAAACCTGTTTCCTCATTTTCTGAACCAATCTGGGATTTCCGCACAAATAAACCTGCCAGTTGTTCAGGCGTGGCCACTCATGGGCAATTTTTTCTTCAATGTCCATATTGGAACAGGAATCATTATGATAGCTATCAGATACGATTTCGTGATAGCGAAGTTGTGGATAAGCTGCTTCCAAATTTCTTAGTGCTTTGTGCAGGTATAGTTCCTCTCGACACTTTGCACTATGCAGCAGATTGATTTCACCAAGATGCTTGCGCTCTAATGCATCGCGCAAGATACCATAAATGGGAGCTAGCCCCGTTCCTGTAGCCGCCAGTAAGATTGATTGCCGCACGTGTTCAGGCGCAAAGAAGCAATTACCAGTTGGTTTTGTGATAACAAGCTGTTGACCTCGGCTAAGCTGCTCATGGGCCCAGGTGCTCACATAACCACCTTCCACCTTTGCAATTTGTATAATCAGTGACTCATCTTCGGTCGGCAAGCTGGACAGAGAGTAGCAGCGCCCTTCTTCCACGTCTTCTCCAGGTCGATCGCACCAGAGCGTGATGAACTGACCCGCTTGATAGTTCAGTTGAATATCAGGCACAAGATGAACTTCCAATACATTAGCAGAGCGCTGTATTAATTTTTCCACGCGCGCGCCGCAGCGATCTAGTTCGAAGTTTTCGATCACCAGATCTTGATCCGGGTAGCATCTACAAGCCAGAAAAAAGTTCTGCTGCTTAAGCGTTTCTTTTAACCCTGCCTGAGCGATATCCGGAGGTTCTCCATCAATAGCCTGGGTGATGCAACTTTGACAAACTCCAGCCCGACAACTATAAGGAACCTTAGTACCAACACTTAGCAGAGCATCAAGCACGCTCTGGCCAGTATTAACAGCTATTCTATTATTCCCAATACTGATCGTTGCCATCGTCGGATTTGCTTATAGACCGCTAAGAACTAGCGATTCAATACGTCTTCCCGCACCGAGTCGGCAATTTTTGCGACTTCCCCGATGTCAGAGCTTTCAACGCCTAGTTCAGACAGCGTATCTGCCAGATTTTCCACAACTGCGTTAAAGTGACGTTCAACCAGGCCACGGGCAACAAGATGTTTATGTGCTTCACGCATATCTTTTCCGGTATAGTTATTTGGACCTCCAAAGGCCATGGTTAAAAACGCTTTTTGTTTAGCAATTTGATTGTCCATATCTACACCGTCGAAGAAGTCATTAATACGATTATCGCTAAGCACCTTGCGATAAAAAATATCTACTGCAGCATCCACGGCTGGCTCGCCACCAATACGTTCAAATAAGTTAGTCATGTTTTCTTCTCCAGTGTTGGGTATAAACTCACCCGTTTTAAGTATGATTGCATCTACAACAAAGCAATATTTATGCCATGAAAATCTGTGTTGGTTCTAAATACCTTTGCCCTACAAAGGCAAGTTCTTGAAAAGCACAGCTGAAAAAAGCGTCAACCAGAGCAGTCCCTTGACTAAAAAAAACAAGAAGGAGATTCCAAGAATTTTTTTCACCCAGACAGGTCTTCTGGTCAATGCCGTTTTATAATGCTGTATCAGGTAACTCAAAATTGTTCCTCAGTATGTAGATCGCAATCGTGACAATTGATTTTCAGAATGAGTTAATTAGCTGCGATCCAATGCTTTCCAGAGAGATAACTTTCTGCGCAGCGCCCAGCTCAACAGCTGACCCTGGCATACCCCAAACGACACTGCTGGCTTCATCTTGAGCGATAGTTTTAGCCCCACTGTCCAGCATATCTTTCAAACCCTGCGCACCATCTTTACCCATGCCGGTAAGAATAACTCCAACAGAATTTGGTCCGGCACTATTCGCCACCGATCTAAACAAAACATCAACACTCGGCTTATGCCGATTTACGGGAACATCATCATTGAGTTTACATCGCCACCGCGCCCCATCTTTTACTACCAAAAGGTGTTTATTACCCGGCGAGATGTAGGCATGCCCAGGCAATATCATGTCACCGTCCTTGGCCTCACTAACGGTTATTGCGCATCTTTTATTCACGCGCTCCGCAAACGCCTTACTAAAGGTTTCTGGAATATGCTGAGTAACCACGATTCCTGGTGTGCTGATAGGCAGAGTTTCAAGTATTTCACTAATGGCTTCGGTACCTCCAGTAGAGGCTCCTATGGCGATAATTTTGTCAGTAGTGCTGAACTGCTTCCTGCTAGAAACCTGGGGGATTATTTTGTCTACCGAATGACGTAGGTTCTGATCATCGTTGATGGTACTCGATAGCGATGCCGCCCTTTCCTTATAACCGCGAACCCGAACCGTCGATGCTCCTTTTACTTTACGAATCAGCTCGGCTGAATATTCTTCAAGTGTGTTACTAATATCAATCTTGGGCTTACACACGAAATCTATAGCGCCATAGTCCAGCGCATCCAGTGTCACACTAGCGCCCTTCTCGGTAAGAGTTGAAACCATAATTACCGGCATAGGATGCAAGCGCATAAGATTGCGCAGAAAAGTAATCCCATCCATCTTCGGCATCTCTACATCGAGAGTCAGCACGTCAGGATGCAGGCGTTTTATCTTCTCCCTGGCAGCATGAGCATCGACTGCTGTTCCTACAACCTCTATTTCGCTATCAGCGGAGAGAATAGTCGTCAGCAGCTTTCGTACAACAGCAGAGTCATCGACGATCAACACCCTTATTTTATTTCCATTTCTCATTGTAAATACTTCCTATGGGCTAATTAGGTCCGTGCTTCTAGAACAGCTCAATCTCTCCGCTAACCTGCTCCTTACTAATAGAATCGAAATACTTTCGCTCTCTATCTTGAATTGTAGTGTTATGAAGCGTTCTCAATCTTTTGACCATGACTTTTCCTGTCGCTGGGAAGAAATTAACTTTCCTCGGATAAATCAGCCCAAGATCTGAGCTCTCTAATGTTATTCCTTCAGCAAACAGGAAGGTTTTGGCAAAGCTAATATTCTTGCGCCCAATATCGGACATATTCTCGATAATCTGTCCGCCGCCAAATAATTTGGCTTTAAGATTCGCTTTTCTGCAACCGCATTTCAATATCTCGTTGATAAGGCTTTCCATGGCAAATAAACCGTATCTCGCTGACTCATCATTAGCTCGCTCTTCTGCCCCGCCCGGAAGCATAAAGTGATTCATCCCTCCGTAGCCTGTTGTTGAGTCATACATACATGCGGAGACACAGGAACCCAAGACTGTCGTTATCATTTCTCCGGCTTCAGTGACGTAGAATTCTCCGGGAAGAAGTTTCGCGGTCACACAGTTATTCGTTTTGTCTTCGTATCGCTTTATATGAGAAAAAATGGACATGCGAGGTTTCACTAAAACTCCAAAAAAAAATACAGAAACCCTATATTCTGATATAGGTTGTTTTGCCTATCAGTTTGTAGCCCACGGCATTCGGATCAGATATGGTTTCTGAATGGCCCAGGCAGAGATAGTCACCAGGGCTTTGAAATGTGGCGTAGCGTTTCAACAGGTCTTGTTGAGTATCCTTGTCAAAATAGATGAATACATTGCGACAGAAGATCACATCGAACTCACCTTGCATTGGCCAAACTGACTCCATTAAATTGAGCCTGTTGAATGTAATCATATCCTTCAATTCGGAATTCGCCTGTAGATGCGCTTTGTTTCCAGCTTTCTGCATCTCCTCGATAAAATATTTTGAAATGAGTGTGCCTGAAACTTTTTCAAACCCGTCTCGCGGATAAATTCCTGCCTTGGCAATGCCCAGACATTTTTCGTCAAGGTCCGAAGCAAGTATTTTCACATCCCATCTATCTATAGCAGGAATAGAATTTCTTAGAGTCATCGCCAGGCAGTAAGCTTCCTGACCCGTCGAACATCCAGCTGACCATACTCTCAATCTTCGCCCTGCTAACGCCTTACGCTGGATGATATCGGGTAAAGCCTTGTCCCTCAAAAACTCATAGTGATGGTTTTCTCTGAAAAAGGAAGTCAGATTGGTTGTAATAGCATTGCAGAACTTCGTAATTTCCGTTTCATGATGAGTCTTCACGTGCTTGATATAGGAAGCGAAACTACCCAGTCCCAACTCCTTTATTCTTGGAGTAAAACGACGCTTTACTAATTCCTTTTTCGAAGTTGAAAGCGCGATTCCAGTATGCTCAAACACCAGTTGACGTATGCTGGAAAACTCAACATCATTCAGATCCATTCTTGCCAGGTTATTCATAAGACACTATCCATTCTTTTTCCACATGGCAGGAAAGCCTAGAATATTTCTGCCACGTTACTATTTTCTATTTCGTCATATTCTGGAAAAATATTCCGCATGACCTCGAACTCTGATCGAATAGAGAAAATATTTTTGATGTTCTTGAACAAATCCTCTGAATCTCGAGGATCACTAAGAAACCCTTCTCGACCTGACTCTATTTTGATGAGATTGACAATTTCTTGAATATGCTCAATCCGTTGCGACAATTCGTCAAAGAACTGCATATTTACTATTACGTCATTGGCGCTCGATTCCAACTTTGCACATAAGTTTGCTTCTTTTTGGCGATTTCGTTTTGAATCTGAAATTAGCTCAGACAATTCAGCACTTCCGCTAACTATCTGTGAAGTACGCTCTGTTACTTTGACGATCGACGCCGCCGCCTCATCAGTAATTGAGAGCAACTGTTTCTCGCAGAGATCGAAGAGCTTATCGCTCATTGTGATATTCTCACTGTTACTCATAGGATCATCCATAAGGCCTGTCTACACTCTTCAATCTTCTAACAGTTCCGCCATTCCAAGCTCGGCAGCCATCTGGTAAATTTGTATGGAATCGTTGCTCCAGCTTACCTCACATCCCGAAGACTTGAGAGTCGTTAAAAGCTGGACGATAAATTGAATGCCTGCAGTATCAATCAGAGCCACCTCGCCAGCATCCAGCACAAATTTCTTGTACGCCTTACCCGTGAATTTGGAAACTTCCTTGTAGGCTTTGCCTATATCTGCGATTTCCAGTTTTCTAGGTAGTACATAATTCCCTTCAAGACTTTTTGTGCTGGGCTTTCTAGGCATTGGCTTGCTCCGAATTAAGGTTCAATTACGATTCTTTAAGTTCAGTCACTATAGTGCTGGTCCGATTAAAACTCGGACCAGTCCTTGCCTTCGTCACTGCTGGATTTTTGAGCCTTTGCCGGAGAAGGCTTTGTTACACTCGCCTTTCTCTGAGGAGCTGCCGCAGGCTTAGGTGCCGCCGATCGCTTGCTTGAACGATCCATGCGAGCCCCGGTGTCAAAGAACGAAATCAGCTCATCCAGATTCTCAGCCTGGTTACCCATGGCTTCACTAGCCGCCGCAGCTTCCTCTACGAGAGCCGCATTCTGTTGAGTCATCTCATCCATCTCACCCATCGCCTTGTTTATTTCATCAAGACCCGTGGCTTGCTCATCACTGGCGGTTGAAATTTCGGCAACGATATCGTTCACCTTTTTCACCGCTGTAACTATTTCGTCGAGTGTTGACCCTGACTTATTCACCAGATCGGAACCTTCCTGTACTTTTTCGCTACTGTCTTTAATAAGCTCCTTGATCTCTTTCGCTGCTGTCGCGCTGCGACCGGCAAGACTACGCACCTCATCTGCCACAACGGCAAAACCACGTCCCTGGTCACCCGCCCTGGCCGCTTCTACAGCCGCATTTAGCGCCAACAGGTTAGTCTGAAAAGCGATTTCATCGATAACACCGATGAT
This sequence comes from Gammaproteobacteria bacterium, assembly GCA_021773355.1. Taxonomy (GTDB): domain Bacteria; phylum Pseudomonadota; class Gammaproteobacteria; order Pseudomonadales; family Pseudohongiellaceae; genus UBA9145. Next base: position 66,780 of record JAJFKE010000002.1, read on the forward strand.
GTCGTTAATCTTGTTACTGGACTCGCTGATTGCTTCCATTGCAGATATGGCCGTACCCACCACTGCACCGCCATTCTCGGCAGTTTCCCTCGCACCCCTAGCCAGAGTATTAGCCTGTACCGCGTTTGCAGCATTTTGCTGGACAGTGGTGGTGATCTCTTCCATAGCCGCCGACGTTTCTTCCAAGCTTGCCGCCTGCTCTTCGGTGCGCTGGCTAAGATTGGTGTTGCCGCTAGAGATTTCTCCTGCAGCTTCTTTTACGCTGGCTCCAGACTGAGAAATTTCTGAAACGACTTCCACTAATTTGTCGATAGTCTGATTGATATCCGCTTTAAGCTCGTCGTAACTTCCCTGGTAATCAGTATCAATTTTTCGAGTCAAGCGCCCTTCTGCCAGCTCACTGATGGATGCAGCTGCATCTTTCAAAACGTTTTCAAAAATGTCCAGCAGCTGATTAATACCCGTTGAGATTTTGGCGATAAAGCCTTCGCGCCCCGCCAGATCGATACGAGTGCTCAATTCACCAGATACAGCCGATGAAATTGTATTGTCAACAATATCTTCAAATGAGAGTTCTTCGGTGCGGTCATTCCACTCAACTACCGTACCCTGGCGTTCACCATCGGCATCGAACACAGGGTTAGCGATAAGAGAGAAAGTTCTAACACCAACCTTTATTTCGGTCCTGTACTCTCCCTTGAGGGCGTTCAACATATTTTTCTGATGAGCCGGATTCTTGTGAAAAATATCTACGCTACTGCCCAGCACCTTATCGGAGCTGAAATTCGGCAGTGCCTGTCGAATATCGGACTCGGCTTTGCGCAACATATTCATCACCGCTGCATTGGTATAGATGATGACATTGTCTGCATCGGCCATCATGACATTTGAGGAAACCGTATCCAACGCCGATTTGATTCTAGCGTTTTCAGTTGCCAGCTTATTATCCTGCTCAACTCGTACTCGCTCCTGTTCCTCACCTTCCAGTCTTTCGGAAATATCTTCCCACTCCACCACGGTGGCAAGACGGTTGTTTTCACCATCGAAAACTGGATTCGCAACCAGGGCAAATGTCCTGCCTCCCACCACGATCTCGGTCTTGTAAGTCTGTCTTAGTGCACTCAGCATGTTCTGTTGATGGGCTGGATTTTTGTGAAAGATATCGATGTTGCTTCCCATTACTGTGGCGACACTGAAATTGGGCAGATCCTTGCGAATATCAGTCTCGGCGGCTCTTAGCATGTTCATAACAGATTCGTTGGTATAGATGATATTGTTGTCTGCATCGGCCATCATGACGCTGGACGTTACCGCATCCAGAGCAGACTTAATTCTGGCGTTGTCTCCAGCAATAATTGATTCCTGCAGCTCTTTTTCATGATCCAACTTTTCGCGTTCCAGCCTTTCCGAGATATCTTCCCACTCCACTACAGTAGCCAGGCGCTCGTTTTTGTCGTCAAAGACCGGATTTGCAACCAATGCAAAAGTTCTTCCGCCAACAACAATCTCAGTCTTATGGGTATCTTTTAAGGCACTGAGCATGCCTTGCTGGTGGGCCGGATTCTTATGAAAAATATCAACATTACTTCCCAAGACCTTGTCTGTACTAAAGCTGGGCAGGTCTTTACGAATATCAGACTCAGCAGCACGCAACATTTTGACAACAGATTCATTGGTATAGATGATGTTGTTGTCTGCATCGGCCATCATGACGCTGGAGGTCGCAACATCAAGAGCTGACTTTACCCTACCATTGGCGGCATCTACGGCAGCACGCAATTTCTGCTCAGTAATATCAGTGGCAAATTTCACTACTTTATAGACTTTACCCTCGGCATCGTGAATCGGGTTGTAGGAGGCCTGAATCCATATCTCCTTGCCGCCCTTACCGATACGCTTATACTCGCCCGCGTCATACTCGCCACGGTTGAGCTTCGCCCAGAACTGCTGATATTCCGCACTGGCCTTGTAGCTTGGGTCCACAAACATGCTGTGATGCTGACCTTCAATTTCAGCCAGGCTGTAGCCCAGCGTACTCAGAAAATTAGTATTCGCCGCCAATATCGTACCATCCAGATCGAACTCGATAATGGCCTGTGCTTTGTCGATCGCGCCCAGTTTGCCGGTAGCATCGGCATTGCGTAGCTTTTCCTCGGTAATATCAGTAGCAAATTTCACCACCTTATAGACTTTACCCTCGGCATCATGAATCGGGTTGTAGGAGGCCTGAATCCATATCTCCTTGCCACCCTTAGCGATACGCTTATACTCGCCCGCGTCATACTCGCCACGGTTGAGCTTCGCCCAGAACTGCTGATATTCCGCACTGGCCTTGTAGCTTGGGTCCACAAACATGCTGTGATGCTGACCTTCAATTTCGGCCAGGCTGTAGCCCAGCGTACTCAGAAAATTGGTGTTCGCTGTAATTACTGTGCCATCCAGATTGAACTCGATAATGGCTTGTGCCTTATCAATTGCAGCAAGTTTACCTGCTGCGTCCATATTTTCTTTAGTTTCAACGTTGCTACTTACAGCAACTTCTTCAAGCTTCTTCCCAGCTACATCATTAAAAATGCCCATTTCTATCTCCTAGTTATCTTTCACGCTAATTGGTTTATGACTCGCTTATTGCTCTAACTTTTATGCGGCCTCAGTAGCCACAAGTTCGTTTTCCGTTTCATCTTCCGTTGTCTCTTTGGTACTCAGCACCTGATCTCCACCGGGCACTTTCTGCCAGTCGACCAACTCATCGATTTCCAGAATAATCACCATCTTTTCATCAATCAGGCCAAGGCCTCTCACAAATTCGTTGCGCATCTTTTCACCAAACTCCGGTGTCTTGCGCATGTCCTCGTCATTAATGTCGTGGACATCGGCGACCGCATCTACGACCAAACCTACCGTTCGTTGCTTATTTTCTTGTTCGATTCTGACTACGATTACCACCGTATGGGCTCCATAGGGAATTACCTCCAGATCAAACCTCTTACGCAAATCTACTATCGGAACGACTTCTCCGCGCAGATTAATAATGCCCATCACATAATCTGGGGAATTGGGCAGAGGGGTCGTTTTCTCCCAACCCTGAATTCCTCTAACCGACAGAATCGGTACGCCGTATTCCTCGTTGTCCAAAACAAAGGTAAGGTATTGGTTCAGCTCTTCTTGCGTCTTCTCGTTGTCACTCATTTCCAGTTCTCCTATATCTAAATTGGGTGCTGCTCAATCGGCAGCGCTAGTGTTCTAATCGATTAGTCTTGTCGTTCGAAATAGGTGCAGATAATGTTGTGACATCAATAATTAATGAAACTGTTCCGTCCCCTAAAATAGTTGCTCCTAAAATTCCTGGAACCTTAATGAAATTAGTTTCAAGACTCTTAATTACTACTTGATGTTGGTCTAGCAAGCCATCCACTACCAAACCAATGGATCGGCGTTCAGACTCGACGATAACCAACTGCTTACCCTCATAACTATCCAGCGCATCGGCGCCGGTTATGTTGTAAAGCTTGCGCATATCGACTACTGGAATCGCTTCACCGCGTAATCGATAGATAATGCCACTTCCAGAAATAACGTTAATCCTGTCCATGTTCACCTGAACCGTTTCAACAATTGAAAGCAGAGGGATAACGTAGACTTCGCCACCCACCTGGATAAGTTGCCCATCCAATATCGCCAACGTCAATGGCAGGGTTATTTGAAACGTACTACCCTTGCCAGCCTCTGAATGAACGTCTACCCTGCCACCGATTTCTTCGATATTGTTTCTCACCACATCCATGCCCACGCCTCTGCCTGAAACATCGGTGACAACTTCCGCTGTGGAGAATCCGGCATGGAATACCAGATCATGTATTTGCTGCTCAGATGGGGTATCGTCTTTGCTAACAAGGCCTTTTTCGATGGCTTTTTTCAGGATTTTCTTTGTGTTTAAACCTGCACCATCATCGGACACACGAATCATCACACTGCCTCCTTCATGTGAAGCGCTTAGATGGATGGTTCCAGTTTCATCTTTGCCAGCAGCGATTCTTTGTTCGGGGCTTTCGATTCCGTGATCGAGGGAATTTCTGATCAGGTGTAATAGTGGATCGCCGATTTTCTCAAGAACGGTTTTATCTAATTCTGTATTTTCGCCTGTTATTTTCAGCTCAACATGCTTGTCCAACTTCGAGCTCAGGTCGTAAACGAGTCGCGGGTAGCGATTAAAGGTGGTACTAACCGGCAGCATTCTGATTTTCATCACTGCTTCTTGCAATTCCCGAGTTGTCCTTTCGAGTAGAGACAGGCTTTGCTCTAACTCGACATTCGAGCTTGCAAAGGCCTCTTCGCTGTTACTACTATTATTAAATTGGTTATTGAGCATAGACTGGTTAATAACCATCTCACCAACCAGATTCAGCAAGGAGTCTATTTTATCGATATCAACTCGTATCGAGCCTGAGTCTTTTTTAGCCCCCCTTCTACTTTGTTTGCGGCGACCAGAGCTGCTATCTGCAGACCGACTGTCCTCAGCACGTCGATCATAATTCTCAATCTGAGGACGTTTTTCCTCATTCACCTCAACCAGGCACTCAGACTCAACCCAGTCGAATTCTTCCAATATTTGTGCCTTGTCGACATTGGCTTCTAATTCGATTTCCCAACTTATGTACATCTCTTCTGGCTTATATTCTTTAAAGGGCGGAAGGTTTGAATAGTTTGGTTTTAACGACACTTTTCCTAACTCAGCGAGAGCACGAAAAATATACTGCGGCTGATTTCCATTAAGTAGAAAGCTATTCTTGGGTACGAAATTGATTTTCCAGCATCTTGACTCTGGAGCTTTCATGGCTGATTCAGTATCAGAGCCAGGCTCGATGGCCGCTACAGGGCTTTCCGAATTCGGCACCTTATCTAGCCAGGATTCCAGTTCTACTTTAACTTTCTCGGTCTTCTCTTCGTCATAGCTGCCACCACCCATGGTCTCAACCATCGCTCTGAGACAGTCGACTGACTCCAAAAATATTTTTACCAATGGGGGGGAAACAGCCAGCTCTTCGGCTCGAACTTTGTCCAGTAAAGTTTCCATGACGTGAGTAAATTCGGCGATATTGGTATAACCGAACGTGGCCGCTCCTCCTTTGATAGAGTGCGCCCCTCGGAAAATATCGTTAACAGTGTCCAGATTGTCGTCACCACCTTCTAGCGCCAACAGCCCGGCTTCGATTACGTCCAGACCGTCATTGCATTCGGTCTCGAAGATCACCCGAATTTCATCCATACCGCTATCATTTATTCCAGTACTAGACATGCTTTTTTCTCTTTACTTGAAAAAGCGATCTTGCTATCGCTTTGTACTATTTCAATATTCGTGAAATGACATCGATTAGTTTTTCAGGATCGAATGGCTTTACCAACCAGCCCGTCGCACCCGCATCTTTGCCTTTCTGTTTCATTTCTTGAGAGAACTCTGTAGTCAATATCAGAATGGGCTTAAAACTATACTCAGGCAGCTTTCTAAGATTGCCCAGTAATTCAATTCCATCCATCTCTGGCATATTCACATCGGTTATCACCAAGTCATATGCAGATTCTTTTGCAATATGCAGGCCAGCTTTTCCATCGTTCGCGCTGGTTACCTCAAAACCCGCTCTTCTTAAGATACTGGACAGTAGTTCTCTGATTGAATGAGAGTCATCAACTATTAATACCTGGGACATCTCTTTTCCTCTCCATTGCTTATGATCTTTGCAGAACTAGCGTTCCAACAAAGTTGATTAACATAGAAATACACTGGCTAACTGACAGATCGCATGAGTTAGCCAATTAGTATGGAGATGATTACGGAATGCTAAATTTTAACTTTAGGGATAATTCACAAATAGGAATCACTCAGTCAGGTGAATCCCTCCTCATAACAGCTTCCACGGCTTGTTTTTGCCGGCACATTTATGTCAACTATTTGACAGCGGTAAACCGCCGCCGTTGTCATTACTTTGACATCCTGTCAAAACTACCCTAAATTGCATCTAAATCTGCACAGTTCGCTGTTGGCCTGATTGTTGCTTTAAGCATAAGCCTTGGCCAAAAAAGCTATTAACGAACTGGGAGAGCCGAATGCCTGCAGATTTAAATATGAAAATTCTGGTGGTCGATGATCACGAAAGTATGCGAAGAATAGAAAAACAGATATTAAACGACCTGGGTTATCCCAATGTTGACATGGCTGATGACGGTGCCACCGCACTTCCCATGTTAATGGCGGGAAACTACGATTTCGTAATTACGGACTGGAATATGCCGCAAATGGAAGGCATTGATCTGCTTAAATCCATTCGCGCCGATGAAAGAATTGGTAAAACACCTGTACTACTGGTTACTGCAGAGTCGAAAAAGGAACGAATCGTGGAAGCAGCACAGGCCGGTGTGAATGATTATGTTGTTAAACCCTTTAACGCAGACATCTTGTCGGCAAAAATTTCACGTATTTTCCCTTAGTTTCAGAAATACAGAATGTGAATCGCAATAACATCAACTTCAGAATCGAGGGATAAAACATTGAATAGCACACATGAATCAAATCAATTCCCTAGCCTAATCAGCAATATTGAACTGGATGGCTTTAGGGAGAAAACGGATCAGCTTATGGCTGATCTTGAAAAAAATGACATTGGAAGCGCGTTAAAACGCATCAACGAAATTAACGAAATTAATGGGAAAAGCTTCTATAGCGTCATCGGCAAACTAACCAGGGGCCTGCACGATGCAATATCAGATCTAAGTATTTCCTCGGTTCAGGACCAACCAGAAAATGACATGACCAGAGTAGACCTGAACTATGTTATAAGCCTTACTGATGGTGCGGCGAAGAAAACTCTCGATATGACTGAAAAGTCTCGAGCAAGTCTTACCAGTCTAAACGAGCATTATGCGTCACAGGCTTCCCTGATCGGAAACTACTCATCGACGCATACACTCGATGAAGAAACTACAAAGTTCTTGCAGATGGTTGCTACACATGGCCAGCAGAGTACGGATGAGATTTCACAGTTAAATTCCAACATATCTGAAATAGTCGTGGCGCAAAACTTTCAGGATATAGCCAGCCAGTCGATCACCAAGGCAATCAATATCATTAAGGAAGTCGAAAACTCTCTGGTTGCATTAACACAGTACGCCAATCTTCTGACGAAACTCTCGCAATTTTCGGATCATAGCGAAAATGACATGAATTCTGAAGACAGTGAAGAACTGAAGTCGAATATCGGGCAGTTAAACGAGCTAAGCGGAAATGAGCACTTGGATCAGAATGATGTTGATAATTTGCTTTCAAGCCTGGGTTTCTAGTCTAGTAAACTAGTGGAAAATATAGAATGGCGGGTGCAGCACTTATAGTATCCAACGACAGAGATGTCGTTGCGAAAATGGCTACCGTATTCGAGTTCATTGACTACGATGTGGCACATGCACATGACGTCACCTCGACCAAAGACAATCTTGATTACAGTAGTAATTACCTGATCGCTCTAGTATTAATGAATGATGAAGATGATCAGAGAGACGTAGTTGCTGTGATCAATCAGGAAATACCCTCACTCTCTGTATATTTGCTTAGAAAGAATGATAGCCCTGCGCAGCTATTACCAAACATGAAAGGGGTAACAGGGAGTATCCGCTTCCCAATTCAATACAAGGATTTATTGAGTAGAATCAGGCAATCAGAACTAGACAGAAAAACTAGTCGTGGCAACAAGGCCTTGTCTACATCTTTAACTGGAAATAGCCCGCAAATACGTAACGTGGAGGCTCTTATACGGCATGTCTCCATGACCGACGCAAATGTACTCCTGTTAGGCGAGTCTGGCACAGGAAAAGAAGTAGTGGCCAGGGGTATTCACCAGCTCTCATTACGAACTGACCGGCCTTTTGTTGCTGTCAATTGCGGTGCGATTCCTGCCGAATTACTTGAATCCGAATTGTTCGGCCATGAAAAGGGCTCCTTCACCGGTGCTATTAATTCAAGACGTGGTCGGTTTGAACTAGCGGAAGGCGGCACACTGTTCCTCGATGAAATAGGTGATATGCCAATGCCTATGCAGGTAAAGTTACTGCGGGTTTTACAGGAAAGAACTTTTGAGCGCATTGGTGGGACAAAGACTATAACAAGCAACGTGCGCTTGATTGCAGCCACTCACCAGGATTTGGAGAAACGCATTGGGGAAGGTAAATTCCGCATGGATCTATTTTACCGGCTCAATGTATTCCCTATTGAGTTACCAGCTGTAAGGGACCGTCCCGGTGATATTCCTCTACTTATCGAAAAATTTTCGACCCGAATGGAATTGCAACATAGAAGCCCCATTGAATTTGACGACTCTGCGATAGCCGCATTATCCAGCCATCCCTTATTGGGAAATGTGAGAGAACTTGAGAATCTGGTAGAACGCCTGGCCATACTGTTTCCAGGAGAAACTATTACACATGAAAAGCTTCCTCAACGATATCAAAGTCGGAACAGTTCATCTCAAGCGACGACTTTAAACACGCGTAAGCACTCTGCCAGCCACCTGGCTGAACTATCGTCTCTGGGTGAAAATGAGGACATTGATCTCAAACAGTATTTGTCCTCTCTCGAAAGGACTCTGATAGTCCGAGCTCTGGAAAACGCAGATTGGGTTGTCACCAAGGCTGCCAAATCCCTTTCCCTGCAAAGAACAACATTGATTGAAAAAATCCGTAAATTGAAAATCAAAAATAAAAACGAAGCGAAGATAGATCAGGTTGCTCTGCCTTACTAGACTTTTGGCGCAGCAACGAATCTGCGATACCTAATTTCCTCATCTCTTTTAGTCCTCATCACTTACCATTCAGACTTAGCCTCATAGAATTGTCTTTGATTCCCCCGAAGACGCGACGAACGTAATTTCCGTGAAAAGCACCTTATCTCCACTCACTTAGTCATAGGGATGGAAGCTAATACCTGTTGGACTGTAAAAATACTGACTAACATGGGGTTTTAATTGCCAAATAATTGACCAAGAATTTCTATCTCGTTGTTATTAAATAAGAAATACATATGGCACGAAGCTTGCTTTGCTTATAGCAATACTTACAAAGCCAGTGATAAACATGAAACCAAGTTCTTTAGAGCACCCTGATATTTCCATCACTCAACTGGAAGAAGTATTCACGGCGTTTAATCAAGTATCAGAAGAGCTGGGTACTAGCTATAGAGAGCTAGAGTCTCGAGTTTCTGACCTGAGTGAGGAGCTGGCAGCGACACATTCCGCAAGAGTGAATGAACTTACCGAGAAAGAACAACTTGCTGCGAAGCTTTCTGGCTTAATGTATGCACTTCCTGGTGGGGTAATTACTATGGACTGTGCGGGCATTATAAAAGAAGAGAACCCCGTCGCCATCCAATTACTTGGCGAAAGTTTCCAGGGTCGAAGCTGGCAACAAGCACTGGGCTATGCGGGTCTAGCCGAGCCCATACTAAGTGGAGAGGTTTCTTTCAAAAATGGTAAGAGGATTTCCATAAGCAGCAGCCGATACGGTAACGACGATCGCATCATAGTCTTACTCACAGACGTATCGGAAAATTATCGATTGAACAATATGCTGAATCGCGAGCAGCGCCTTGCGGCCCTTGGAGAGATGGCGGCCCGCTTAGCGCACCAAGTACGCACACCATTGAGTTCAGCCATCTTGTACTTGTCCCACTTGTCTTTTCCAACAGCAGAAAATGAAAGATCAAAAGGAATCGCGAAGAAGATTCTGAGTCGCTTACAGCAAATAGAACGACTAATCGAGGGCATGCTTTCCTATATTCGTGGCGATATAAATGATAAGCAAGAATTTTCCCTGAACGACCTGTTAGAAGAAGTAAAAGATGCCACCTCTTTTCAGATAAAGGAATCCAATGGCTGTCTCAAACTTAACCGCCTTGGCAAGCCTTGTGTCATACAAGGGGACCATGAGGCTCTTTTCAATGCTCTTTCTAACCTCGTTGAAAACTCAGTTCAGGCTGTCAAAAACAACCCTGACATCATTATCAGTCTATCTGAAGAAAGAGGCTTCTATATTATTCGTGTTGAAGACAATGGCCCCGGTATAGACGACTCGATAAAAGAGCGACTATTTGACCCATTTTTCTCCACTAGAACTGTGGGTACAGGATTAGGACTTGCGGTAGTTTTATCTGCGGTAAAGGCTCACGGCGGCGAAATTTCCGTCAGGAACGCGGCAAACGGCGGCGCAATATTTCAACTCTCGATTCCCACTGACGTTAATATTCTCGGTGATGAGTCTGGAATTTGGGAAACGGATCCCCAGCAACAAATTGGCAATATATCTCCGTCATTTACTGAAGAAAGACAGACAGGAATTTGAATCATGGAAAATAATAGTTCGATACTAGTAGTGGAAGATGATCCGAGTTTAAGAGAAGCTCTTAGCGATACATTGAAACTTTCGAATTATCGAGTGCTTGAAGCAGAAGATGCAGAAGCTGCTCTGCTGATATTGGCCGATGAACGCGTTAACTTGATAATCAGCGACGTTCAAATGCCAGGGTTAGATGGTCACGAGTTTCTTAAAGTCGCCAAACGACAGTACCCCGATATTCCGTTTGTATTAATTACTGCGTATGCAAATGTGCCCAACGCTGTTGATGCTATTCGTGAAGGAGCCGCAGACTACATTATAAAGCCATTTGAAGCGGAAGTGCTGATTGAAATGGTTAACCGCCTGTCCCCAGTAACGATAGACATGGGCACCATGGTCATAGAGGATAAGCGAAGCCAAGACCTGGCTGAATTAAGTCGGCGCGTAGCAGCTACGGAGGTTACCGTGATGATAAGCGGTGAGTCCGGCAGCGGTAAAGAGGTCTACTCGAAGTACATTCATGAAAATTCAGATCGAAAGCAAAATCCTTTCTATGCAATTAATTGTGCAGCAATACCTGAAGCAATGCTGGAATCCATTCTTTTCGGCTATGAAAAAGGAGCATTTACCGGTGCCTACGCCTCTCGTGCCGGGAAATTTGAACAAGCGAACGGGGGCACACTATTGCTTGACGAAATATCGGAAATGGACATTTGCCTGCAGGCAAAACTATTACGAGTCATTCAAGAAAAAGAAGTAGAACGTTTAGGTGGCAACAAGACCATACCATTAGACGTTCGCATTATCGCTACAACAAATCGAAACCTGAAGGAAGAGATAAAGGCTGGTCGGTTCAGAGAGGACCTGTTTTATCGGCTAAATGTATTTCCTTTGCACTTGCCCCCCTTGAGAGAGCGCCAGGGCGACATAATTCCTCTGGCGAGAAAGTTCGTCGAGCACCTCCATCCTGGTCAGGGAATTCAGATCGGCGAAGATGCGAAAACAGCCCTACTCTCTCATGATTGGGGGGGAAATGTTCGCGAGCTAGACAATGTAATCCAACGCGCCTTGATCTTGAAATCGGGCACTGCGATCTCTTCTCGTGACATCGTTTTCGAAGATTTTGCTGAGAACTCTATCCTGCAAGTCGAATCTACCTCCTTCGCTACGAATCCAATTGCACCTCCAAACCTGTTGGACTCTGACCTTAAGAGCAGGGAGAAAGAGATCATTATTGACGCGGTGACAAGCCATAGCAGCCGAAAAGAAGCTGCTGAAAAACTTGGCATTAGCCCAAGAACCCTGCGTTATAAACTTGCCAGATTTCGTGAAGATGGCGTCGCTATCCCATGTTTTGCGGATACCGCTAGAGCTTCGTGAGGAATAAGTGATGAGCACTACAAGTATTGAACAAGTCCTAAATCAAATGAGAGTTCTTTCTCAGAACAATATTTTACCCGAGACAGTGACAACAGAAAGACCTGAATTTTCGAAGCTGCTCACAGAATCTATTAATCAAGTTAATAGCCTTCAACAAGAGGCAAGTCAAATGAAAACAGCATTTGAAACAGGAGACAGTAATATTGATATACCAGAAGTCATGGTCGCCGTACAGAAAGCATCCTTGTCCTTTCAAGCGGTTACTGAGGTTCGCAACAAGCTACTAACTGCATATCAGGAAGTCATGAATATGCAAGTCTAAGAAATATACCCTGGGCCTTAAAACCACAAACGACTAAATAGAAAAGAAACATGGCAAACACCATCACTACTAACCCAACCCTTATGCAACTTAATTCTCTGAGTCAATTGCATATTGTAAGACAACTAGGGTTCATGCTACTGCTAGCCGCGAGTATCGCGCTAGGCATAGCTATAGTCTTATGGTCGGCAGGCTCCGATTACACGGCTCTTTATATCGACATGTCAACCAATGATTCTGCTGAGGTTATCGCGGCTTTAGAACAGAACGGTACCGAGTACAAGATTGACAATAACAACGGAATTGTCTCTGTACCGTCCGATCAAGTTCAGAGAATTAGATTGCAGCTAGCAAGTAGCGGATTGCCAAGGTCTTCCAACAAGGGCTACGCTATTCTCGAAGAAGAGCAAAGCCTGGGAACCAGTAATTTTATGGAACAGGCTCGTTACAACCGAGCATTAGAGCAGGAGCTTGTTCAAACCATTAAGCGTATCGACGGCGTGCGTGATGCCAGAGTCCATTTAAGCATACCTAAGCAATCTTCTTTTATTCGCAGCTCCAGTAGTGCCAGCGCTTCCGTAATGATAGACCTGTTTCGAGTACAATCGTTGAATGATACCCAGTTGACAGGGATTTTACATTTAGTTGCATCCAGTGTTGCTGGTTTACAGACAGAGGACGTGTCCATCGTCGATCAACGAGGTAACCTGTTATCCCGTGATAGCAACTCTGAGTTCGGCAATAGCAATGAGAACATTCGCTTCGCCCGAAAAATAGAGGAAGATTACAACAATCGAATTATCGACATTCTCACTCCAATAGTCGGCGCGGGAAATGTTAAAGCGCAAGTTTCAGCGGATCTGGATTTCACCTTCATCGAAACTACGGAGGAAACCTTCGATCCCAGTACCAGTGTTATCCGTAGCGAACAAAGACAAGAAGAAAATTCCGGTTTAGCGAACAGCGGCCTGCCTTCTTCGGAGCCAGTATCACTCTCGAATAACCCGCCCACCGATGCTTCAGATCAAGCGTCGGCTGTAGGCAACGGCCAATCTCGAATTAATTCCACCCGCAATTACGAGATCGATCGCAGCGTTAGTCTTATTCGAACGGTGCCGGGCACCATTAATCAAATTTCAGTTGCAGTGCTAGTAGATTTACATGCCGGAGACCTTCCGACTGAAGTGGATGCCCCGCAGCAATCAGAAAACCTTGATCAAGAGAAAATTGATCGCCTTACTCAGTTGGTAAAAGACACAATCGGATTTAATGAGGTCAGGGGCGATAGCGTGAGCGTGATCAACGAGCAATTTATTGCTGCCGCCGAATTTACTCCGGCAGAAGCCACCCCAATCTGGCTGCAATCATGGGTTTACTCGGCAGCCAGATTGCTTGCGGCTGCCGCTGTTGTTATGTTTCTAATATTTGGTGTACTCCGACCTGCTATGAAGTCAGTTGTTTCTCAGCAGAACAGCCTGCCCAATAGAGGAGTGGCACTTTCAACCAGGACAGAAACTATGCAAATTGACGATGATCAAGTCAGTTTATCGGGAGACGCTTCAGGCGGCAGCTTAGCTGCTCCAGCACCGGGGAAGTCCATCTATGACGAAAATTTAACCCTAGCCCAGACGCTGGTCCAAAATGAACCAGCTCGAGCGGCACGCATGATTCAGAATTGGTTAACCAATGAATAAGTCAAATTTACAGGCTAATTCTGACGATGTATCTAAATGGGAAACTCCATGCCTGATAGATGGTCACCCTGACGACAACGATCAGCTGCAAAGCCAGCAACAGCTGGAAGCGAATGCCTATAGTGAAGGGCGAAAGATGGGATACCAATCAGGCCTGGAGCAGGCGGCCAAGGAAATGGAAGAGAAGCTACAGCTTGCAGATACTTACCTAGTATCACTCTCTCGTCCATTCCAGGAGCAGAATCAATTGCTCGCAGAATACATAGCCGTTCTTGCTGGAAAAATCGCCAAGAGCCTAGTTCGCAGAGAACTAAGAACAGAGCCCGAGACAATAATGGCACTGGTTCGCGACACGGTTTCTGCATTGGATACAAGCTCACAGAAAATTGCCGTTCACCTAAACCCCGAGAATGCGCAAATCATCCGCAGCATTGTCAATACCGATAGCGAAGAGCAGAACTGGAGCATTATTGACGACCCTCTTGTTTCTCGAAGTGACTGTAAAGTAATTAGTCAAGATTCAATCGTTGATGCAGATTTGCAAACACGAATTGACCTTATCATTACTCAATTCCTCGGTGATGAACGCAGCGAGGGCAGAACATGAATCAGGAATCCCTGGCAACATTACGCGAAGCTCGATCTGATTTCTTACAGAATAAACTAAAGAAATACGCTAATTATGTCGCTTCACCCGGCCTGCCCGTTGAAGGACGTTTGGTCCAGATGACGGGACTGACTCTGGTCGCCTCCGGCTGTCAGGCTCCAATTGGCAGTCGATGCAAAATAATCTCTTCCGCCAATAATCTGATCGAAGCTGAGGTAGTAGGTTTTTCCAACGGCAATCTTTTTCTGATGCCAATTGGCAGAATTCATGGCTTAAACCCTGGCGCCAAAGTTATCCCAATACGGCACTATCCAGAAGTTGGCGTCGGTGAAGAACTGCTTGGTAGAGTCATCGATGGCAACGGAAAACCCATAGATAAAAGAGGCGAGATAAACTATTCGCAGCGTGTCAATCTTCTCGGCCCACCAATAAATCCTTTCGCTAGAAAGCCAATCGACCAACCTCTTGATGTTGGCGTAAGGGTAATAAATTCTATTCTCAGCATTGGTCGTGGGCAGAGAATGGGCCTGTTCTCAGGTAGTGGCGTTGGCAAAAGTGTTCTTCTCGGACAGATGACAAAGCACACGGAGGCTGATGTTGTTGTGGTCGGCTTGATCGGTGAGCGTGGCAGGGAAGTTCGAGAATTTGTAGATAATATTCTTGGGCCCGACAATATCGGGAAAGCAGTAGTCGTAGCAACCCCTGCCGACGATCCTCCTCTTATGCGGCTTCATGGTGCCTGGCGTGCGACTGCGATCGCTGAATTCTTTCGCGATCAAGGTCTCCATGTTCTGCTTCTAATGGATTCTCTAACCCGTTTCGCCCAAGCGCAGAGAGAATTGGCGTTGGCCATCGGTGAGGCTCCTGTCACAAAAGGCTACCCATCTTCAGTATTCGCTCAGATACCGCAGCTTGTAGAACGTGCTGGCAATTCTCTCACCGGCAGCGAAGGTTCAATTACAGCCTTCTATACTGTTCTGGCTGAAGGAGACGACCAGAACGATCCTATTGCCGATGCAACCCGCTCCATTCTAGATGGGCATATAGTGCTGTCTAGAGGCCTTGCGGACGCCGGAATCTATCCGGCAATAAATATTGAAGCCTCAATTAGTCGTGTAATGTCCAATATAGTCGATGATCGCCATGCAGCCGCTGCTATTAGTTTCAAAAAACTTTATAGCAGCTATGAGCAAAATCGCGATCTTATCAACGTGGGTGCATACCAGCCAGGTTCTGATCCGGTAATTGACGCGGCGATCGAATACTTTCCTTTATTGCAAGAATTCATACAACAAGGCAGCTCAGAAAGATCTGACTATCAACAAAGCCTACAGAAGCTCTACGAGTTAGTGGAACAGAGGAGGACTGAATGAAACGTTCAACCCGCTTGGAAAAAATTGCAGATATCAATGTTGGTTTCGAGAATGTGGCGGCGGCCTCGCTAACATCAACCGCCGCCGAATACCGAGCACAGGAAAATCTATTAGAGCAACTTCTGCAATATAAAGAAGAGTACCAACAACAACTTGGCACGCGATTGAAAAATGCGATTTCCGCGACCGAAATGCGAGATTATCAGTATTTTTTCGCCTCCTTAGACAAGGCGATTGAACAGCAGGTCGGACGTCTTGATCAAATCACTTTGCTGCTAGAAGCTTCAAAGAATAACTGGCTGAGCAAAAAGCGAGAAGTTAGCAAAATGTCACGTGCTGCAGAAAACCAAAAGAATATCGAAGACGCGATCGAATTAAATCACGAACAAAAGGAAAGCGATGAGGCAAACCTGCGGCTATTCACCATGAAGAATAATTTGTTGCAGAAGCATTAATCATCACCGCCCCTAAACATGGCTTGATCTTTGCTTTGTTTATTAAGCAGAGAAAAACCGATCCAAGGAATGTAGTTAGTAGAAAAATGAATACTAGTAACAACCCGTTATTTTCAGCGCAAGTAACTTCGAATGCCAGCAGCAAACTACTTGAGCCGGTAATCGCCTCATCGCCCGCACAGGACCGTGTGTCGACAGCAATCGACGCGAAAATGTCGTTTGCCAATGTTTTTCGCCTGCAACAAGAAGGAGAGGTTCTTTCCGATTCCACTGAGCTTGAAAATTTAACAGGCAAAATAGAAGTTGCTCTGAATGTAGATTTGGACAAGATATCGCTTATCAAAGCTCATAGTGAGCCAGTCGTTGACGGCACTATGGACGCGGAGACTGTCGATTACAACGACAAAATTGATAAACACTTGGCAGCCTCAATAGCTGTAGAAGAACCGCACCTCAGCGAAATAACGAGCTCTAAGAACCTTGCTGATTTCGAAATGGCAGCCATTGATGCAAAGCCTGACGATGCCATGCCTGGCGCTGCAGAGCCCAACAACGTAAACCCTGACCACCTTAGGTCGACTAAAGAGACTATTCTGGATAGCGAACAGCAGACTCCCCTGACGAGCTTTCTCGCACCAGCTAGCTCTGGGAAAAGCAGTTCTATAAGTACAACAGAAAAGCCAATACAGACAAAATCTCAACTAATAAACAGTTCCCCGATTGCAGGTTCCCCGGATAAACAATCAGATGAAATACAGCAGAGTAATCGATCGATAGACGATATCGAGTTTGTTGCAACAGCTGAATCTGGCCTAAGCCCACGCGGTGGCAATTTTATTCCCCCAAATGGCAAAACCTTGCCGGGGAACCTGCCTTTTTTTGCCAATGCAATTGAAACATCTCAAGGATCCAGTCACGGACAAGACTTCATGAGCAGGGCCATAGTTCAAGGCCAAACCAGCGTTCAAGGGAATGACCCGCAGGCGACTCTGCCGCAGCTGGCCCAATCTGAACCTTCGCTTACAGCGCCTAATCAGAATCTTGATCTTCCGCAAAATATTCACAGAGCCGTTCCAGCTCTCAGTCCAGGAGTATTTAGCGCTGGGGCTGTGGTTGGCGATACTGCGGTTTTTACAATTGACACTCCAGCGGGAAGCGTCGAGTGGAGCAATCAAATTGGCAACAAAGTACGATGGATGACCACAGCTAATATCTCCAGTGCAGAGATGCGACTCAACCCGGCAGAACTCGGCTCTATCGAGGTGAGAATTACCACAGAAGACGATCAAACCAAGGTGAGCTTTGTAGCCAGCAATGCAGTCACAAAAGACATTATTGAACTTTCCCTGCCCAGACTTCGAGACTTACTCGACAGCGCTGGCTTACAACTAGAACACAGTGATGTGTCGCAGCGAAGCCTTTCCGAGAATAGTTCTGGCCCGGAAGAAACGAATAAAGGCGGAATTGACAGCGAAGCAAATACAACAAGTGAAGAAGCATCCTTATTAGTAACAGCAGCCGGACCAAACCAGATTGATCATTACGTCTGAAACGGCAGGAAATTAGAACAAGAGGTATCAAAGTGAAAAAGAAGATATTAGTCTCTCTGCTATTATTAGCAGTCATCGTCCCGGGTGCCGCTTACCTGTTGGGATATTTTCCCTTTGCGGGAGAAGCAGTAGCGAGCGAAGCCGACGAAGAGCATGTCGAAGTGGATTCACACGGAGTGCCAATATCGAAGAATGATTCGCTATATTTACCTCTGAACCCACCCTTTGTCGTTAATTATACTCATCTGGGAATTCTACGGTATTTGCAGATTTCCCTGGAGGTCATGTATTCCGAGCAAGAGCTGCTGGATCGAGTTTCGGCAAAGATGCCCGCTATTCGCAATGACCTGATTCTTCTACTCGGTAATCAGGACTATGACAAATTAAGCACGCTATCGGGCAAGGAAGCTATACGAGAGGAGATGCTGGCCGCCATTAATCATTTGATTCTAACTGAAGAAGAAACAGACCACATCGGCAAGGTTTACATTACAAACTATGTAATGCAGTAATTTTTCATACATTAGTACGCTAACTTTTAGTATTAACGGAGCAAATGGAAGCATGTCCAGTGATAGTGATGATACATCGGAAACAACTGAAAACGATTCTGACACCGGGAGTGCAGCTGGCACCGACCACATGGCGGAAATGGCTGCCGCAATGGCGGCTGATGCGACGGCAGATAGTACAGCTGGCACCGACCACATGGCGGAAATGGCGGCTGCGATAGCGGCTGATGCGACGGCAGATAGTGCTGTAGCGGCGCAGCCTGTGAGCGGAGAAGGCACTGCCGAATCCATAGCAAGAGAGGTTAGCGGCAAAGACGTAAATATTGAAGCCTTATTGAAAGTACCTGTCTCCTTATCCATCGAAGTTGGAAGAACTCAAATGATATTAAGCGACTTGCTTGAAACCCAAGAGGGTTCAGTGATTGAACTAGAGAGACTTCTCGAAGAACCCCTGGATATCTTGGTGAACGGGGCATTAATTGCACACGGGATTGTGGTGTTAGCAAATGAAAGATTTGGCTTGCAAATTACTGACATTATTAGCTTGGAGGAAAGAGCTAGAAGCTTATAAACAATTTTCTAGTGTGAGATCATCTGTAGTAGCTCAAATTTGATTCGGCACTTTGGAAAGCAGATTTCGATATAGTCCGACAATCGGTTAACGCCTATGAGCGGACGGCCAGTTACTCTGTAGAGGGAGATTCTGGAGCCATCAAACAGACTGGGGCGCCTGAAGGATCGCAGATCATGCAGACGCGCCCGATATTCGGAATGTCTTCCGGTGGGGCAATAATTTTGCCACCTAGCTCTTCGACTTTGGCCACGTAAGCATCGACATCATCGACTTCTATGTACCCGGCCCAAAATGCTGGCCGAGATCGAGAGTAGTTCGTTGCCGGGTTCATCATTCCAGCAACGTCCTTGCCACCTTCTTGGAATAGCGTATAGATGCCTTGATCGGCTGTATCGATTTCTCGGCGTTCCCAGCCGAATAACTTGCTGAAGAAATCACCACTTGCCTTTTGGTCAGACGTGACCAGCTCGTTCCATATGAATTTTGCGCTCATATTTTCATTCTAACAGCAATAATCTGATCAGCAAGTTGCGTTTTCCACGTACCCCCTGGACGTCCGGTTGTAGGTGTGAATTCAACTGATCAACGCAACACACGACTATCTTTATATAAGAAAGGAGTGTTGCACTATGGTTTACCGTACCCGCCTGCATTACACGGAGGACATGAAGTCCTTTATTTGGGATCGCTATAAGCAGGGAGATTCAGTCTGGTCGATAGCTAGATCGTTTGATCGATCCTCATCATCAATTCATGGGCAACTTGCTCAAACGGGCGGTATTCGCCCAGTTCCAAGAAAGCGCCATCGCCGTTCACTAAGCCTTGCCGAGCGCGAGGAGATATCCCGAGGAATAGTAGCTGGACTATCTGTTCGCGCAATAGCGATTAATTTGGAACGGGCTCCTTCTACAATTAGTCGAGAGATTAACCGCAACGGTGGCTGTAGTCAGTATCGAGCCGCCAAGGCCGATCAGGATGCGTGGGATAGAGCTCTACGACCCAAAGCCTGTAAACTAGTGCTAAATCGCAACTTGAGTGCAGCCGTGGAATTGAAGCTGAAGCGAAAATGGTCGCCACAGCAAATTGCGGGCTGGCTCAAACACGAGAATCCGGACGACGAGTTCAACCAAGTGTCACACGAGACAATCTATCGGAGTCTTTTCATTCAAGCCCGCGGAGCCCTAAAAAAGGAGCTTCAGGACTACCTTCGTTCAAAACGGAGTATTCGTCGGGCAAAAAAATCCAGCCTGAAGGGAATTGGACTTGGTGCAATGCCTAGTGCCATCTCGATTCGAGAACGGCCTGCATCAGTAGAAGACAGGGCTGTACCAGGTCACTGGGAAGGCGATCTGATCGAAGGCTCTAACAAGACTTTTATTGCCACCCTGGTTGAACGGCATTCTCGTTATGTGATGCTGGCAAAGGTGAAAGACAAACGTTCAGAAACAGTTGTTTCGGCGCTAATTAAGCAAGCGCGAAAACTACCTGATGAGCTTTACAAATCGTTGACCTGGAACCGAGGCAGCGAAATGTCGGACCATCAACGATTCACATTGGAAACGAATATCAAAGTCTACTTTTGTGATCCTCAAAGTCCCTGGCAGCGTGGATCGAATGAGAACACCAATCGCCTATTGCGAGATTACTTTCCTAAAGGGACTGACTTGTCTGTTCACTCCCAGAAGAAACTGAACTGGGTTGCAAGAGAGCTGAATGAAAGGCCAAGAAAGACCTTGGAGTATGAAACACCGGCTGCTAGATTTAATGCCTGTGTTGCACTGACCGATTGAATTCGCAGGCGATTAGAGACCCCCGGTATTTTATGAACTGCCAGATCAGATTAAAATAAATTTTTTGAATTGTCTGACCGTATTTGAACTTATACAAGTAAGAGTAATAGATAGCAGGGTACTGAACTATCGCTTCTGCAACGGTGCTGACAATCCATCGCCTAGAACTGGATTAATTGCAGGAGCTGCCTGACTAATTTCGAGCCACATTAGCTTGGTAACTGTTTTTTTATCGAGTTGCTATGCCCTGTGCAATCATACGACGATGATGCCTAAAGATAATTTTCTCTAGCCAGTCTTGCACTACTTGATTCAAACCAACAAAGCGCATAACGGTCTTGCCATTCTCACCATTGTTGGCTACTTCAGCAAAAAATTTTAGAGCCCTGGGGATGGACGCGGTGATATACAGGTCGATCTCGACCTTTTGGCCAGGCTTGAAGTCTTCACTCGTGGTGGTGAATTCCAACCCAGTCGAATTCAGTAAGAGTTTTACAGCCGGTGGTAATCCGTTCTGACTAACTAGTAGCTCGGCAACCATATCCATTAGTAAATTTATTTTTAAATCTTGCCGCCTGAGCTCGATTGCTACCTCATCCTGTCCTTCTAACTCCACAGCTTCCTGTGGAATAAGGCTGGTCCTTAGCAAGCTTTCATTTCTTTCGTTGATAAACATTAACTGTTCATCTTCAGGAAAATTGTCCACTACCTGAAACGAAACAGGCATAAAACTCTCGAATGACAAACCTTCACCGCTATTATTCATTTGCTATTACCGAATCTATCTTTATCAATACTTGCATAGACTTAATCAGAGGGTCCCTAGAGCTATTCTCTTCACTTACGCTATTTAGGATGTTTTCCATCAGATCGCTGCAAGTCTGGTAATTTACAATTATGATAACTCAAAGCCTTCTCTATAGTCAGTGTAGTTGTCCACAGCGCTCTTCCCATTCAGCAATGTCCGCTGCGTACTGATTACCTCATCCTTGGCTTGCTTCACCAATTCTGCTATTTGCTTGTTCAGATGAATAAGTGTAGCAAGCGCCTCAGCGATCAAAGGAGTCTCTTTCATATCGTTGTGATCAGAGAAACAAGTGGCGATTTCTTCTTTGCGAAAATTTTCCAGCGCTTCCACGGTTTCCCATTCTCCTTTTTGCGCACAAACAAGAATCTCTTCCGTACAACGCAGGAGTTTAGCAAGCTGAAACCGTTTCCATCTAAGATGACTTTCTCTTTCACCCGCGGCATCGAGAGGCTCTTTAGAAACCAGCTGTAACACTATACACCTCTTAGGTCGTTGGGAATTGCATCCCACCCCGACTTTATTTGGTTAATCAGGGAGTTCACTTCCGTTAGAATCTTGACATCTGAATTTAGATTGGCATCAACCAATCTTCTTTCAATATAGTCATATATGGCTCTCAAATTTCCCGCCAGTTCACCACCTCTTTCATGGTCCAAACTTGCTCTCAAGCCATCAATAATTCGTATTCCAGCACTCAGAGCCGAGCCTTGTGCAGACAGGTCTCCCCTTTGCATAGCACCGGATGCATTGGCTAATTTTTGAAGAACACCATCTAGCAACATTGCAACCAGGCTATGTGGGTTCGAGGCGGACACTTTACTTTGAACATCCACAGTTCGGTATTGATCTAACGCAGAGTAATCGTACATAACTAATTCCTAAAAGTAGAAAACAAAATGATCATAATCGGTCTAATGCAATTACTGACCTGTATACGGTTTAACCAAGTTCTTGAACTGCTCTTCCATATAAGTACTAGTGCTTTGTAGACTGGCTAGCAGGGCATCCAGGGCGTTGAATTGCCGACTGTAGCGCGCCCCAACGGCCTCCCAGCGCAGTTCCAGCTCTGCTCTGCGTTCCGCTACTTCTGCTATTCGCGTCTCGAAAGTATCAAGCCTGTCCTCCAGTGCACCTTCACCGTCCAAGAACTGGCCTAACAGAATATCGAGTTGGCTTGCCAAACCTCGGCTAAAGTTCACATTACCTCTGCTGCCTAGAGTTGTCCCTTCGACAATTAGGCTCAGCCCTTCGGCACTAGAACCACTGGCTGCCACCAGAACATCGCCGGCTCCATCTGCAACAACTCCATCAATCATACCGGCGACATCACTGCCAGCGATACCCGAGCTGACGCTAAAACCCAAGTCCAAAGCCGTATTGGTATCCACGGCTAATACATTGACTGTGGATGAACTACCCAGCGATTTTGAACTAATGGTAAACGTGTCGTTTGCACTATCGTAACTAACATCTACAGTTCTTGCGGCATCGCGCAATGCCGTGGACCCGTTTATTTGAGTTTGAATTTCGTCCGCTAAAGCATCTCCGCTGACATAGGTTCCAGCAGTTAGAGTTATCTGGCCCGTGTCGATTCCATCTACCTCTAAAGTCAAGTTGTCGTTATCAGAATCTATAATGACCGTACCGCCGCCTCCAAAGTCTGGCAGCACAGCGGCCGAGCTATGTACACCGGCGCTAGCCAGAGTGGTTATTTCTATCGCGTAATTTCCCACCGCAGTTGCGCTGCTCGAAGCGCCAAAACTAATATCCGTATCATCTGGCACTCCGACCGCCGAGAATATCTGTGAAACCCCCGCAGGGTTTTCCGCCAGAGCCAAATCCAAGGTCACACTGTCCACAACAAGGGTCCCAGTTGTGCTAGTGGTAATGCCGATTTCCGAAAGGCTGCTGATTGTCCCGGTCAATCCTGCCACCGAATTACGTAGAATAGAATCGATCTGGCCATTTATAGAACGCAGGGTAAAGTCCCCTACCAACGCGGCTGGAATATCCTTTTCCGCGTCATAGGCGCTTAGGGCATTGACTGTATTAATAAACTGGTTATAGCCTGTAATAAAATTACTAACACCGCTCGTAACAGCGCTTGTATTGGCCTGTATGGATAAATCTATTGTGCTGCTGCTCAACTGTTTAAGGGAAAGTGTTGCGCCGGGTATTGCCGAGTCAACTGTATTGCTAGCGCTACTAACCGCCAGCCCATTCAGCGAAAACAAGGCGTCCTTCGCTACCGCCGTCTGTTCCAGGTTAGTGGCTGCGGAATTGAACGCGAATCGTGACAGGCCGGCGTTGTCAGTGTCGATCGCATCATCATCGTCAACACTTATTTCAAGGCTGTTGTTCTCGCCAGTGGCTGCTGAGCTCAATAACAAGCGGAAACCCGTACCGTCGTTAATAATAGCTGCACTAACCCCCACGTCTGCATCGTTAATTGCCGACATGATTCCATCCAGGGTGTTATTACTACTATCTATGGTAATAGTCGCGGTACTGCTTTCGGGATTCAGGGTAAAGCCATTGTAAGTATCTGTACCCGACGTGTAGTCGGTAGTTCCGTATCGAATGGTGATTGTGCCCGTCCCGAGGGCAGTGCTATCGCTATCTGGAAAGGCGCTACTTGCCAAGCTATGCGCAGTAGCAAGTTGAGTCACATCAACCGAATAATCATTGGGAATTGCCGTGCTATCAGCTGTAATTTCCAGCTCGGCACTATTGGAACTGCTGGCACTGTTTTGACTAAAATTACTAAGAGTATTTACACTGGTAAGCGAAGACTGAAATGTGGACAGCACGCTCTTAAGAGAACCAAGGGCAGAAAATTTTGAGTTAAGCTTGGCGTTTTGACGGTCGAGTTGTAAGTCAGATCCAGCCCTTTCGGCTGCGACCAACTGGCTGACCAGACCCGATATATCAAGACCCGAGCCTAGCCCGGTTGCAGTTATCATTACATTCCCTACCCACTAGAAGAACCGTTTCTTAGAAGTTTTAGTTAAAGAACAACTAATGCTTAAGCTGCCATATTCTGTGACGACTCAAATAAACTGTTCCATGGCTACATGTTCTATATAGCAATATATATACCAGAATAAATTTCCATTGCCGCATCAGACATCACTCTGGAATAACACCCCTTTGACTCCCTGCGTACTGCTCTTGTCTTTAAAGTCAGAAATATTTCTAGCTAATTCCAACATCTCTTCGGAGGGTATCTGGCGAATTATTTCGCCGCTATCCTCGTCCAGAACTGTGACTACCGGCCTGTCCAACTCTTCATCTATACTAAAATTAAGCTCTCTGGTTATATTCTGCACATAGCCAGAGACATTCTTTACCGCCTGATCCAGTTCTTTCTTTCTTTGTTCCGGTGGCGCACCTTCTGGCTTGGCCACAGGCATGCTTTTTCCGAGAGCGGCAATTTCTTGCCGGCCCTGCACCGCCGTGCTGGATTCCACTTGCCTGCTGCGCGCAATGGTTGCGCTCGTATCGATCTTGTCCAGAGTTGTCATAGCCCACACCTCTATTTTTTGGGAATAAATACACCCTTGATGATCTTGGCTTGAATAGCCTTGTTACAGCCCCAATTTGTAGAAACGGGTACAGCCCCGACCGGGGCTGTACCTTGTTAGCTTAGTGTTTTCGCCTCATCCCTACTGGAGAAGTGACAACACGTTCTGTGGTAATGAATTGGCCTGGGCCATCATTGCCATACCTGCCTGTTGCAAGATCTGCGACTTGGTCAGGGTAGCTGTTTCTGCCGCGAAGTCAGTGTCCTGAATTCGTGACCGAGCAGCGGATAAGCTTTCCGCAGTCGTCTGCAAGCTGGTTACCACCGACTCGAAGCGGTTCTGCACGGCACCCAGAGTTCCTCGTGCACCGTTGACCGTATCCAAAGCGGCATCAACCGCTGTTATCAGTGAATTCGCACCAGCTACAGTGGAAACATTCAAGGTATTGGCGCTAGCAGCAGTAGTAGCGGCGTTTAGTCCAGCCTTAGCCACACTTGCTCCGGCAATTACCAGGTCTGCACCGTTGGATGTAACAGAAACTGTACCGCGATAGGTTGCGCCAGTATTAGCCACACCTTCCGCTGCGGCGGAATCGGCGCCAGATTCAGCGATGATGAAGTTACTGCCGTCGGCCTTAGCAACAGTTAAGTTACCACCTGAAAACGATGCCGTGAATCCGGCGAAGCCATTGATGGCGGAAGCAAACTCTGCTCCGCTGATGGTAGCACCAGTAGTTGTAGCAGAAGAAAGATCGACTGTGGCACCGTCAAGGGTTACCGCATAAGCAGGCTTGGCTTCAACTACAGCCGGAGTTCCCCCGCTATGCGTCGCTATGAATGCACCGGCTAGACCGGCAGCGCCTGCCAAGGTTCCACCTTCGGCAACCACTATATCGGTGCCGTCTGCTTTAATGATGACCAGGTCGTTGCCTGCTACTGTGCCGGACTTGGTGTAACCGGAATTCGCGGCAACAAACGCATCTACATCAGTCTGAAAAGCAGCTGCATCATAGTTCGCACCGGCATCCGTGTAGTTAGTGACACTGAGACCATCGATGGTCAGAGTCAGTGTTGCACCGCCACTTACCCCTGTATGGTCGGTAAAGTTACCGGAAACAGCTGAACTCGTGGCAATAGCCGCAACCGCCTCAGTACCGATAATATCGGTATAGGCGATGGTCTGAGTGTTGGTGGCTGAAGCCGAAACATTAATACTGGTAGCTCCAACTGCCGTGGCGATGGCTAGTGCATCGGCAGATGCAGCTCCGATATCAACACCATTAATAGTCACATCACCCGCGACCAAGTCAGTTGCTCCCACAACTGTGGAAGTTACGCTGGCTGCACCGTTGTCGACTCCCAGGCCAGCTTTAGTTGCATTGACGATACTACTCACGGCGATAGTCTCGCCTACGTTCGCACCAACCTGAAAGGTCTGAGCTGAAAAAGAGCCGTCAAGCAATTTTACACCATTGAAATTGGTCTGCGTTGCAACACGATCGACCTCTGCCAGCAGTTGTGATACTTCTGCCTGCATCGCCACCCGATCCGATGAGCTATTCGTTGCGTTAGAAGATTGTACGGCCAGTTCACGAATTCGCTGTAGATTATTCGTTACCTCGCCGAGTGCACCCTCTGCGGTTTGCGCTAGAGAGATGCCATCGTTAGAATTTCGAACAGCCTGATTCAGACCTTTGATTTGAGCGGTAAAGCGTGTGGAGATAGCTAGACCCGCCGCGTCGTCTTTGGCACTGTTAATTCGCATACCAGATGAAAGACGTTGCAACGAAGTAGATAACATACTCTGAGACTTGTTCAGATTTCTCTGCGCATTCAATGATGCGATATTAGTATTTATTACTTGTGCCATGATTAAATCCTCTTTCACCCCTTCAGTGGTGCTTGCACCAAGCTGCAGAGATCATTACTTATCATTAAAAGGTAGCAACCCTCGTTGCTGTCCTTGGCTATTACGACACAGGGGAAATTTCCTTAATAAAAATTTTTGTATATAGTTCTCTGACACATAAAACTCTTTCAAAACAAATGCTTAATATTGGGAAAAATATAAATTCCCAAGTCGAATAACAGTTCCCTTTCCCCAATTATCAGAAAAATGCCATGATTTAACTCTGGATGAGCTATTTTGCTATGGGGGCCAAAGAGAATTCTATGCTCTGATTTTCGAGAGCCAGCAATAACGCTGACTCAATTCCAATCTAGCTAGATATATTGAAAGAGGGAAAGGCCGGAGGTTTTTACGAAGGCCTGTTGGGCTGCCTGTAATGAAGTTAATTGTAGATTGAATCGCGCTATGGCTTCAGCATAGTCCAAATCTTGCGTATCAGACAGGACAGTTTCTAATTGCAGCTTGAAATCCTGATTTATCTCATCAAGAGTTTCGATATTGTTAAATCTTGCACCGATTCCGGAGCGAATGGTGGTAATACTATCCAGTCCTTGATCCAAGCCAGCTAGACCTTGCGCCATGTCATTATGAAAACGCGCCGCCCCGGCCGAATTTGCAGCGGGTCTGGCCAGCCCATCCGCGATACCTTTGACGATGGCAAACAGATCACGGTTTTGGGACGATCCCAAACTTATTACATCGCCACTAGCTGGAACTCCTGTCAAGACAAACTGGGCACCGGCAAAACTGATACTGCTGCCGTCTGCATAGGTGCCTGAGGAAACCGTGCTGCTGGCGGCATCGGTTACTGTATAAGTAATTGGATCCGAAGGTGCTGTCTGTGCAAAAGTCACCGTGTAACTATCGGGAACAAAGACGCCGCTGAGACCATATGCTCCAATGACTGCGCTGCCTGTGTTGGCTGCTGCCGCCTGCACCTGAATGTTGCCATCTCCGGATGGAATCTGCTGAAAAACGGCCTCGCCAGAATCTCCAACCGCAACCTGTGATCCTTCACCAATTTGCACCATGCGCTGCCCCTGATCACCTTGATAAGAAACAGTTCCTGCGATATTAGCGAACGGTGGCGAATCAACTTTGTATCCTCCGAAAATATATTCGCCACTGGCATCGCGAGTATTTCCCAAAGCCAGCAATTCATCCAGGCGCTGATAAATCTCCTGCGCGATACTCAACTTGTCACTATCGGAATTGCTTGAATTATTGCCCTGAATTGTCAACTCTCGAATGCGTTGCAAATTGTTGTTTACACTGGCAATCACACTCTCTTCAAAAGCGAGAGAAGATTCGGCGACCGATACGTTTCGGGAAAATTGGTTGATGACCTCAATGTTCGCACTGAGATCTAAAACTTTAACGGCCGCAGATGGATCATCGGAGGGTTTCATAATGCGAAGACCACTGGCTATCTGCAGCTCAGTTCGTTGCAGTTTAGTCTGTTGGCTCTGCATAGTCTCCACACCTTGTCTATATATCTGTAATGTAGAAACTCTCATAACTGAACTCCAATTCCGGTTTTACTCTGGGCATTAACGTATAGAATTTATTAGGGTTTGAAACAATTCATCGGCAATTTTTACTAGCTGCGCCGATGCCTGGTAAGCCTGTTGATAACGTAACAGGTTTGCCGCTTCTTCATCCAGATTCACACCACTAGCGCTGTCCCGATAATCCTGCGCCTGCTGTAAAAGAGAGGTCTCCACCGATAAACTATCATTACCCTGCCTATGTGTTACGCCTACCTGGGCAACCATTGAACCGTAAAACTCTTGATAGCTGTCTTTACCACCATTGAGAAGCGATTGAAATTGAAGCTCGCCGATTGCCAGAACATTACGATTGTCCCCCGCGGCTCCTGCATTACTGCTGATTACAAAACTATCACCAGGTTCAGGTACATCGGAAAGTGTAAAACTAAGCCCAATGCCGCTGAAGTTGAAACTCTTGCCGGCACTTTCCAAAGCAGGATCGTAGGCTAGCGTGCCACCGGGGCCACCCACTACGTCGAATCCAGGGATGCCCGCACCAAGTGCGTTTGCATTAAAGGTCAAGCTTATTGTACCTGCTAGAGGCAAAGTATTTGATGCATCTACGGTTAGCTCAGAGAGTAAAGCTATACCGGTATTGCTGATCGGGGTATTCGAGATAACAGGGGAAGCTGCTGCAATTTTTCGCGGATCAGAAATAGCTAAAGAAAAATTTGCTGCCGCTGTACGTGCCGGATTGAAAATAAAACTGTCTCCAGCGGTGGGTATCCCACTACTAAGATCAACACTCACGCCATCTAACAACAATGGGCCGGCACCGGAAACATTGGTATTGTCACTGAGTCGAGTGAACGACCATTGACTACCGTCGTATACTAGCGAATAGTCGCTGGCTCGTAGATTCTTAACATCATTCAATGTAGCACTAGGCACAGTAGACCCAGCATTGCCAATATTGCCTGCCACTTCTATTTTGTTAGGCAGGAAAAGATTGCCACCCAAGTCACCGTTCAAATCCATTCCTATTTGATGTTGTGCATTGACGGTTTCGCTTAAACCCAGAGTAATCAGACCGAGTTGCGTCTGAGCAGGCAACAATACCCGGCTACGAAAATCAAGCAGGCCTTGTAATTTTCCTCCACTCACAAACTGACTGGTGCCGTTAACATTTAACCTTCCTTCTATACCAATCTCCAAACGACTACTGTCATAGGGATTAGTTTGAGTCTGCAGATGCGTGCTTTGACTCCCAACTACTAAGGCCTGCCCTTTACCAATAAATACATTTAGTGCGCCATCATCTTGCTCATTTGTGGTGACCGACACATTCTGTGAAAGTTGTTTGACCAGCCTATCCCTTTGATCCAAAAGATCATTGGGCGGCGAACTATTGCCTGAAGATGTTGCACTGGTAATCTGTTTGTTGAGGACAGCAATACTGTCAGCTAGGGAATTGATCTCGGCAACCGAAACGCGCAAATCTGAATTCACCTCTTGATTCAGTTCTTGCAGCAACTGGTTAAAGTTCTGCTGGCGATCTACCAAGTTATTTGCTTCACCTATTAGCACCTGCCGTTCGGGTAAGGTCGAAGGGTTCGCCGACACATCCCCTATAGCACTAAAAAATTTCTGTAAGGAAGTGTTCAGGCTATTTTCTGAACCAGACAGGATATTATCGACGCGCGAACTGAATTCAACAAAGGTCTCATAGCGACTTTGACCGGCGGCAAAACTTTGCACCTGAGAAGTCAGAAATTGATTGTAGGAGCGCTCAACACTAAGAACTGCTGAGCCCTGACCAATAAAACCAAAGCCGAAACTTTGTGGGTTATTAGTGCCAAAATGTATACTCTGCCTGCTGAAACCTTCAGTATTCACATTGGCAATATTGTGGCCGGTAGTACTCAAAGCCTGCTGTAGGGACTGCAGCGAATTCGAGCCCATTTTTAGTATATCAACCATTAATCCGTCCTAATTCTCTAATCGCGCTCAGCGTTCTGCCGCGCAGATCGACTAGTAACTTCATTCCCTGCTGCTGTTCGCTCGCAAGCTTGAACTGCTTGCAATTTGCTGTTCAATAATTTGCGCTAATCCAATGCCACCGTTAGTGGACAAATCCAGCGCCAATTGCTTGTCGAACATATCCATATAGGCTTCCATTTGATCGCTGTTAAATAAACTATCTGTGGGCGTAGCACTACGCATCGCTTTCATCATCATGCCAACAAATATCGATTCGAATTGTTGAGCCACTTCATGGGCCGCCTGATCCGGCTCTACCCGGGCCTGTTGTCTAAGACTGTTTAGACCAGAAAAATCGTTGTAGACACCAGCTAATCCACTATCCATTACTTTCTCCGCTAATAGGCTTGTTCGCAAATTATCAAAGCGATTCTATTCACTAGATTACAATTAACTGTGCACGAAGCGCGCCAACTTGCTGTAGTGCCTCTAGAATTGCCACTAGATCACTAGGAGATGCTCCGACCTGATTTACCGCTCTGACCAGTTCATTCAATGAAACACCCGGCTGAAACAGAAACATCCGATTGTCTTCTTCCTCTATATATACAGAAGAACTTGCTACTACTGCCGTATCTCCCCCAGAGAATGGTCCTGGTTGGCTAGCAAAAGTATCCTCGGCAATCGTCACAATTAGACTACCGTGAGCCACCGCCGCCTCATCGACTTGCACTTGTGAACCAATGACTACGGTGCCTGTTCTTGAATTTATAATGACTTTTGCAGCGGCTTTACCGTGTTCTACTTGCAGATTCTCGAGAGTGGAAACGAAGGCAACTTTCTGCCTGACATCAGCAGGCCCTCGCACCCGCACAGAAGAGCCATCAATGGCAGAAGCCGTGTCGGGGCCAAAAAAATCATTAACTGTTTTCACAAGATTCAACGCTGTGGTGAAATCTGCATGGTTCAGATTTAAGGTGACTGAGCCCCCGCTGCTGGCAAATGGACTCACCACTTCCCGCTCCACAATAGCGCCATTTGGTATTCTGCCGCTGCTTGGAATATTCACGGTGACCGAAGAGCCATCTGCTCCTTCGACTCCGAATCCTCCTACCACCAAGTTACCCTGTGCAAGGGCATAGACGTTTCCATCTGCTCCTTTTAGCGGAGTCATTAATAGCGAGCCCCCACGCAAACTGTTGGCATTGCCAATCGAAGAGACAGTTACATCAATAGTTTGTCCCGACTTGGCAAAGGCGGGTAATTCAGCATGCACCAATACCGCAGCTACGTTTTTAAGCTGAGGATTTATATTCTCTGGTATTACTACACCCAACTGAGCCAGTGTGGTTTTTAAACTTTGTACAGTAAATTGGGTTTGCGTAGTTTGATCTCCAGTCCCTGGCAAACCTACTACCAGGCCATAGCCAACCAGCTGGTTTACCCTAACTCCGTCTATTTCTGCCATATCCTTTATGCGTTCCGCATAACTGTAGCTTGTATTCATTAGACTCAGCAGAACAATCGCTGCATATCGACACATGTTTCGTGAAATTTTCATCATTATGGTTCCAGTAATTAGACGTTTTTTAAAATGGCCATAGTGGGCTAAACAATATTTTTGAGGCCCAGCCTGGAGAATTACCTCTTGCATTCGTTCCTCTGCCACCATACACAATGCGCGCATCGGCAACTTGAGTTGAATAAAGTGTATTGTAGGTATCGATATCTTTCGGCCTGACAACTCCTTGCAGGCGAATATATTCATTGCCTTGGTTTATTCGAATTCGTTTTTCCCCCTCTACTACCAAATTGCCATTCGGCAGGACTTCGTGCACGGTCACGGCGATACTACCGTTCAGCCTGTTACTTTGACTGCTACCACTCTGTCCATCAAATGTATTTTCAGAGCCCAAATCAATTGCCATCCTGGGCCTGCTGCTGCCTCCAAAGGTAGGCGTCGAAACACTCATGGCAGTGGTTTGGTTCACACTGCTGTCTGAACTGTTCTGACCTGAAGTTTCCTCAACCAGCAGCACAGTCAAAATATCTCCAATACGCCGCGCCTTTACGTCCTGATACAGAGAGAGCTCGCTACCAGCCTGGAATATGGCACCTTGCTGACGTAGATCCCTGATACCCTTCAAGCGCTCGTAACTTGGCACCAGATCAGGTTCAATCTCGTTATTAGAACTGGCACATCCAGTGCCAAGTATGGGAAGCACAATTATTACTAGAACGATCTTCAACGTTGTAATAATTTTCACCACGAAACCTCCTTAAAGGTTATTACTAACGTATTGCAGCATTTGATCTGAGGTTGAAATAGCACGGCTATTCATTTCGTAAGCACGCTGAGTCTCGATCATGCTCACCAACTCCTCCACGACGTTGACATTTGATCCTTCAACAAAGCCCTGTAACAAAGTACCCAGGCCACTCTGGCCTGGCGTGCCCACCTGAGGCGCGCCGCTGGACGTTGTTTCCAAGTACAAATTGTCACCTGCTGCCTGTAAGCCGGCGGGATTAATAAAATCGGCTAACTGAATAGTTCCTACTTGAGTAGTTGCTGACGAAGATTGCAGGCTTACTGAAATAGTACCGTCCTTCGCGATAGTAATAGACTGTGCGTCAATAGGAATATTAATAGCAGGTTGAATCGCATACCCATTTGGTGTCACTAATTGACCTTGATTATCGACTTGCACCGAACCATCTCGACTATAGGCAAGGCTGCCATCAGGTAGTAACACTTGTAAAAACCCCTTGCCTTCAATGGCCACATCCAGCGGGTTATCAGTTTGCGATACAGCACCCTGACTGAAAAGTTTTTCAGTTGCCACCGTCCTCACACCGGTACCCAACATCAGGCCTGAGGAATACAATGTATCTTGCGAAGATTGCGCACCAGGTTGTCGATGGTTTTGATAGAGAAGATCTGCAAATACAGCACGGCTTCGCTTGTAGCCAGAAGTGCTGGCATTAGCCAGGTTATTAGAAATAACCGACATTTTAGTTTGCTGTGCATCGAGGCCGGTTTTAGCTATCCATAGTGCCTGAGTCATAGTTTTCTCCTGTTGAGCTCTTAGCTCATGCTCATTATTTTTGATAACGCTGAGGCATTCTCTTGCGCTGACTGCATGAGTTTCACCTGACCTTCGAAACGGCGCGCCAGGTCAATCATTTTGACCATCTCTGCCACAGCGTTCACATTGCTACCCTCGATGCTGCCTGAAGTTACCCTCACAAATGAATCCGCGCTGGCAGTTTGCCCAGAGGATAAGCGCATGAGACCGTCCTCTCCTCTGTGTAAGTCATCTTCTGCCACCAGCACTAGCTTAATCCTATCTACAACGGCCAAAGTGTTGGGAGTCTGTCCTAGAGGCTGGATGGAAATCGTGCCATCATTAGCTATCTCTACCGAGCTAAACGGAGGTAGCGCGACAGGCCCGTTGTTTCCCAAAATCGGCTTGCCTGTACCATCGCTTAATTGTCCAAAGGCATCGACCTGGAGATCTCCGCGTCGCGAATAGCCTTCAGTGCCATCCGCGCCAATTACTGCAATCCAACCTTCGCCATTGATACTGACATCGAGACTACGCCCTGTAGTACGAACCGCTCCGTGAGATAGATCGGGCGCACTATAAACCTCGCCGCCCGAATTAAGATCAGAGATATAGGCCATCTCCGCTCTGAATCCATCAGTACTGGCGTTGGCCAGGTTATTGGTATTCACCGCCTGTGCTTGCATGATCTTATTTGCGCTATCCATCGCTGTTACTAGAAGTTCACTCATTTCTTACTCTTACCTGTTATTGAAAACGATTGTTGGATCAAAATTCTATTACTTGTTTATTAACGCAAATTAATCACAGCTTGTGTAATGGTGTCTTCAGTCTGAATCACCTTAGCGTTAGCCTGAAAATTTCTTTGCGCCACAATCATGTCGACTAATTGCTGGGTCACTTCTACATTGGAATCTTCCAATGCTCCCGACTGCACGATACCCAGACCGCCTGAACCTGGAGCACTAAGAGTAGGTTGGCCCGATGCAAATGTTTCAGCCCATAAACTTCCTCCCAGGGGCTGCAAACCGGCGGTATTGGAAAAATTGGATAGTGCTACCTGACCCAGCGCACGTGCCTGGCCGTTGGTGAAGCGCGCAAACACAATTCCGCCTTCTCCAACTTCAACTCCTTTTAACTGTCCCGTCGTAAAACCATCCTGATCAATATCGGTTACGCTGAATTCGCTACCGAATTGCGATATGTCAGACATATCGACTGTAAAAGTTTGCGCGGCCGCGCCGTTAGCAGCGCCGCTGGCATCTGACGGGACCCAGCCCGTAACATTCACTTCGAATGGTAAACTCGCAGTAGGAATTTGGCCGGATGAATCGAAGGTGAGAGTGTCTGGCCCTGTCTCCGAAACTCCATCGATAAGGGAATAAACATCCCACTGATTCTGAGTTGCAGTTTTCACAAAATAGAGACTTTGGATGTGAGAATTTCCCAGGCTGTCATAAATCGTAACCGAGGTTGAGGAATTAAACATATCCGGTGAAGGTGCTGTGGGTGTCACAGCAAAGGCATCAAAACCTGCTACTGGCCATACGA
Organism: Gammaproteobacteria bacterium; assembly: GCA_021773355.1. Taxonomy (GTDB): domain Bacteria; phylum Pseudomonadota; class Gammaproteobacteria; order Pseudomonadales; family Pseudohongiellaceae; genus UBA9145. The sequence goes on from JAJFKE010000002.1 coordinate 101,734, forward strand.
CAGTAGGAACAAGTACACGAGAATCCAGATTGGCGACCATCTCCACTTCAGCGGTAGCCTTGGGCTGAATCAGAGACGTGTCTATTTCCAGAGCTCCCATGCCGCCAGTTGGTATGCCGGCTTCCGTAGTATTAAAAGTCATTAATTGGTTGCCATTTGCGTTCACCACAAAACCGGCCCGGTCAACCTGGAAATTTCCAGCTCGACTATATACATTGGTGCCATTGTCATTTAGAACGAAAAAGCCCGACCCATTTATCGCCATATCCAATACATTATCTGTAAAGCTAATATTGCCTTGAGAGAATGACTGATTTACGCCGACTACTGAAACCCCTTTTCCTATAGCGTTTGCAGAGGTGCCCAGCAGGCTTGAAGCGAAAACATCTGCGAACTCGCCGCGAGATGCTTTGAAACCAGTGGTTCCTGCATTAGCTATATTGTTACCAATAATTCCAAGATTGGTACTCGATGCTTTGATACCTGAAACTGCTGTATCGAATGACATAATTGTCTCCTATAATCTTCTAAAGTTTTGAGTTGGCTCATCTGTCTTTACTTATCTACGATTTGAATTATCTGTATTCACGAATTTGGGAAAATCCTACGCTCTCTTTACTCGTGAGATTTAGTGAAATACTGGTATTATTACGATCAACGGACACACTTTCGACGCGGCTAAAAATGTGTACCGGAACAGCCTGCAATTCCCCACCCACCAAAGCCGCAGCGGTCAATTGGTATTCTGCTGGAGGTAGACGATTGCCTTCTTCATCGATTCCGTTCCAATCGAATTCATGCATACCCTCACTGGTATTGCCTAAATCGACAAACTTGACAAGCGCGCCAGACGCATCGTGAATTTGCAGCCTCACATTGCTTGCTGGATTATCGAATTCCAGAAACCCCTGAATAGATTCTTCTGCGTTAAGAGTGCCTGTATTGCTTTCCACCAATACGTCTTTGCCTACCAATTGTGCAGCTTGCATGGCCTGGTTGGTATATAGACTTCCGGCAACGCCTTCGAAGGCAACGCCTAGATCGTCAATGCCAGAAACCATACTGAACTGCGCAATCTGACCTAGAAACTCACCGTTGTCCGCAGGATTGTTTGGGTCTTGATTTTTTAACTGGGCTACCAAAAGTTTCAAAAAATCTTCCTGCCCCAGTTCTTTGTTAGGCTTAGCTGCAGAACCTGTGTTGGTAGCTCCGAAAATCTGTTCAATCGCGTTCATAGTCTGTTCCCTTTAAACAATTCTACCTTTTAGTTATTTAACTACTGCCTAGACTTAAGGTTCTCAGCATCAGTTGTTTCGATGTATTCAGCACTTCGATATTCGATTGATAGCTTCTCGACGCCTGCATCATGTAGGCCATTTCTTCCACCATGTTGACATTGGAGAGGTATACATAGCCGTCAGCATCAGCGATAGGATTGTCAGGCATACGCTGTTTCTCAATTGGTGACTGGCTGTTTGAGAAATCATTCACCCTTACTCCTGCGACGTTCGAATCATTGAACCCAGAACCCATCGAATTTGAACTACCGAAACTTGAATCCAGCATTGATGCGAAGATTGGTCGCCGGGCACGAAAAGCGGTTGCTTCACTACCACTTACAACCTGTGAATTCGCCATATTTTTGGCAATCACATCGATATGGATACTCTGTGCGCTTAAGGCGGATCCGGTTATTCTGAAAGTGTTGGAAATACCCATCTTTATTGCCCTCTTATGGCCAATCTTAAACCTGAGACTGAACCGTTCAAAAACTGCAATGTGGTTTGATATCTAACTGCGTTTTGAGAAAAAGCTGCTTGTTCAACCTCTGGTTCTACTGTATTACCATTGCTCGAACTCTTTGTTGGCAACCGGTACATCAAGCCGCCGAAATGATCATGTTGGGACGCGCCAGAATGTCGGGGGTTAGTTGTGTTTAAGCTTAAGGACTGTCCATCGACGTAAGTCTTTAAGGCATTTTGAAAATCGTAATCTTTTGCCTTGTAGCCAGGCGTATCCGAATTAGCGATGTTGGCAGCAAGCACCTCGCTGCGTTGCGAAAAAAAAGTGAGTGCTGTTGGATGTATTCCAAATGCTCTATCGATCCAGCCCATTGCCATTCCTCTTGCTTTAGTGGTTTTGTGTGATGAATTGCAACGCCTGTGCCAACCTTAATATAAGCATATTATTCAATTACTTAAGTATTAGCCTAGAGTCTAGAAGGCTACTAGGCGGCAAGCCTTAGTCGCTTAAACGGCAATCTTTGCCGATAGTCCTGTGCAACAGAGAAGTCATTCACGTTGGCTCTTTGCCCTGTCGATCCAGATGACAACGGCGCTGCAAACGTTCAGCACTATTGGGCATAATCAAGATTCGGCGTCTCATTTGCATCCAAAAAATAAGGTTGGACCAAGTACCTGCGATTAATTAAATTGACTTGCTATGCGCGTAGCCGCTTGCTGACGCCCACATGCCATCAGAACTATGAGTGACAATAACAGTGGCATGGTGCTTGCATTATCTATCGCAGGAGACTGCTCTCCTGCGATTACGAAGGTTTTACATGCTTTACAGGCACAAAAATAAGATGAATGTCGATATATTGACTAAAGCCCAAGGACTAAGGCTTGCCATATTAATGGCTTTGCAAGCTTGGTTTAGCTGTGCAAGCGCGAGCAGTATCGAAGCACTAAGCACGATCAGATTAGTCGCCGAACAGTTTGCTGTAACTCAGATCGATAAAGCTGGACTCACTAATATCGAGGCTACGGCCCTAAATATCGATTCACGCTTACAGCTGGAGAAATGTAACCTCCCGCTGGAAACATTCGCGACATCGAATTCTGGAAATATTGCGCGCAGCACAGTTGCCGTCCGTTGCTCGGGTCTAAAACCATGGACTCTGTACGTACCGGTAAGGATTAGTGCGGAAGCAGAGGCAGTGGTGACGCGACAACCACTGGTGCGGGGTGACCCGCTACTCGTCGAATACCTGGATATTAAGAGGGTATCCCTGGACAAACTGCCAGATAACTATCTCAGCGATATAGCTCAGCTAGGCAATATGGAAGTAGTTCGAGCAGTAAATTCCGGGGTTATTCTAACCCTGAATAGCATCAGACCCAGGCAGCTTGTGCAGCAAGGACAGGAGGTCGTGATCCTCGCCAGGGGCAAAGGACTGCAGGTACGAATGAACGGAATAGCCCTTAAAAACGGGGCTAGTGGAGACATAATCCCCATTCGCAATAGCAAATCCGGGCGCACCGTTGAGGCGCAGATTGTTAATGGGAGTACTGTGGTAGTAAATAGGTGAGAAATAGCTAAAGTTATAATGAAATGTGGTCGTAGCTAAGCACAAGTGCGAATAGATACTAAACAAGCATGGGAGTTACTCTGATGAGTACCGACATCCAAGCCGGTAAAATACCGGCAAATATTACTAGTAGCAACAGTCATAGAAACCTGAAAACGGCTGAACAGAAACCAAATTCTGCCTCTACTCAGTCCGAACAGGTCAAAATGGCAGACACTGTAAGCATGACCGATAAGGTCTCCAGACTGCAGGAAATTGAAAACCTGCTAGCCGCAATACCCCCTGTCAATGACACTTTAGTTGCCGAAATGGGACAAGCTATCGCTGACGGTAACCTTGAAATCGACCTTAGCAGAATTGCATCGAAATTGATTGAAATTGAAACTGGCGTTGCTGATAGTGAGCAAAGTGAATAGAGCCGCGGCATGGAAAAAGATACTAGTAAACTTAGGGATGCTCTCGTTGAACTCTTACAAGAAGAAGTTGCTTGTGCCAGAACCTTGTTTCAATCTCTCAAATGCGAAAGTGCAGCTTTGGAGAGTCTTGATGAAAAACTTGTTTTTATCAATAGCGCGAATAAGCAGAAATTAATTGATTCTCTGCAACAGGCCAGCAATGCTCGAATAGACTTCATGCACGAGCATCAGCTCTCCTCTAGTCCCGCGGTTGTCGAGGAGTATACAATATCGTCTAACTCCAATACTGAACTAGACACCCTCTTTATACAGTTGTCAGAAATAGCGCAGCAGTGCTTCGATGAAAACAAAATTATTGGGCAGCTTATTCATAGACGTACACTATTTATTACTCAGACCCTAAGCAGTCTATCCCCCTCCGCGAACCTCCACGGGCTTACCTATTCAGAAGACGGTAGCACCGCCTACGAGTCCGACTCACGCAATTCACTATTTCATTTAACAGAAATATAGCGATTCAAAATGACCGAGTCTGAATTAACAACTACCGTGACAAATGAGAAAGCCATCTTGCGTTATATGAATGGTATTTCCGAGCAAAATATATCTCTCTTTATTTCTCCCAGGGAAGCGGACCAGCCCAGACAATATCGTTCCAGTATTATGAGAGTTGAAGCCGAGAATCAGCAACTTGTGCTGCATCAGTTGGTACCTGGAGACTGGAAAGAGGTTATTCAACTCAGCAAAGATATTGAAGTCACCTGTCACATGCAGTATGGAACGATAAAATTTCTGAGCTCTCTGTCACCGCTAGATGACTCAGAAAATTCGATGTACCTACAGTTGCCAATTCCCAAGCGACTCAGCAAAAAACAATTGCGTTCTTCTTTTAGAGTCTCCTTGCTAAAACATAAATCAGAAGCATCATTGAAGTTGGGACAGGACTGTTTGCTGACTGGATTCTGCAGCGATATCTCCATGACTGGAGCTCTTTTGCATCTGCCTGCCAGTAATACCGAAATCAAGGTAGGCCGTATCATGGAGCAGTTTCAGGTGACTATTGCTAATGTACTAAACCTAAAATGTCATGCAAAAATCAGCCATGTGAGCAAATCCGATACTGATAAGCTATCCGTAGGCTTACATTTTCTGGAACTGGAGCCTGCACAGAAGAAGGCTATTAAGACAGCCATTATCAAACTGGAGCGCCTGAACATAGTCAAATAGACGTCCCTGTACTAAATATCTATTAATTAGATGTAAATTTGACAGCAATCGGCCACATGATTGATAAAAATAGTCATTATTTTGACCCCCTTCCCTCACATTGCACTGATTCAGCGGCAAAATCTTAAAATTCTTTGGCACGGGTATTGCTTATCTATAGGAAGTATAAATGGTAATACAAACCGCTAGGCGGGTACCCTTATCAAAGCCGCCATTGCAATCCATTACTTAGAATAAAGAACACGTGAATGAGGAAGAATATGAAGAATACAGAAGCCGTCGCATATTCATATAATGACGAGGAGAAACCCGTGATCCAGAATCAAAGCCCGGAAGAATTGCATACGACTCTTCCAATAGATGAGCTAATAAGTTTATTTGCGAATGAAATAGCTGACATTGTCGATCATGACAGTTTCGAATACGAATACGCTCAGGGAGATATTCGTATTTTTCGTGGCTCAGTGGAACTGCATAAGTGTCGATACAAGCTCAATGATTCGGGATTGGATCTAGGCGCGATAACACTTACTCGTGAAAACCCATTCAAGGAAGAAGAAATGGTAGTCATTGAAAGAGCGCTGGGAGCTTTGTCTATCCATCTCAACAATGCTATTGACCATCAATCGGAACTTGACCAGGAACAGCTCAGCGCCCTAAATGTTGAGATCTAGGTTATGCAAATAGTGCCCGAGATTTAATCAGATCGAATGATCACCCTGTTTGGCCAAGCTTCACTGGTAGTCCTTACTGCGTTCGCGGAACAATTGAAGATCAGCGAAAGGGATTTCAATATCTTGACCTTGCCTCTCAATATTGGCCATCACAACAACGATTACCCTTCTGTTGTTAGCTCTACCTTCCTCACTGTCATTATCACTACTTGGTTTAAATTCACCATAACCTACTGAAGACATGCGCACAGGTTCGACTCCATAGCTTTCGAGCAATCGAACAACAGCGGCAGCCCTGGCGGAAGATAATTCCCAATTAGAAGGATATATCGGGCTTTGTATAGGCAGGTTATCAGTAAACCCTTCTACTATAATTCTGTTGGGATACTCGCTGAACAATCCCCCCAACCTACTAAACACTTGTTCCGCTTCAACTGAAAGCTCTGCACTGCCGCTGTCGAAAAGAATATTGCTCTTAATCTCGATTTCCATCCACAGGGGGTTTTTTCTTACGATGATTTGCTCCTCGACTATTAGGCTCTCGAAAAATTCTGTAATTTCAGTAGCAATGTATCCAATCTGTGCCGAACCCTCGGCCATAGCGATTTCTTTTTCGCTGGTACTGGCCTGTACCTGAATGTTTGAACTCTGATTATTTCTGTTCGCAATTAGCGGCACTATGTTGATTGGCTGTGGTACATTCATTATGAGGGGAAATGGAGGGGCCGGTGTTCTTACCAACTCGCCGACCTGTATTGGTGTCAGTGATCGGGTGGTGGGGCTGAAAGCCGCAACCATGGAGGCAGAGAGTACCCGGTATTTTCCTTCATTAACCGAGGACATGGAATACATAACTACAAAAAAGGCAAACAACAGGGTAATAAAATCTGCGTAGGACACCAGCCAGCGCTCATGGTTCTCATGCTCTTCGGGTTTTTTCTTACGCGCCATGGAGTGTCTCTCTTTGTGACAATCTACAAGTATCCCTTCAATTTACTGTCGATATTTCTGGGGTTTTCTCCCTCTGCAATACAGACTAATCCGTCAACTATCATTTCTCTGTACTGAGATTGACCTCCAATTATCGTCTTCAGTTTGCTTGCCATAGGTAAGAAAATCAGGTTTGCCAGCCCGACCCCGTAAATTGTCGCCACAAAAGCCACAGCAATACCTGGTCCCAGAGCGGCTGGGTCCGAGAGATTATTCATCACATGTATCAAACCCATTACCGCGCCGATTATTCCTACGGTTGGCGCATAACCCCCAAAACCCTCGAACACCTTGGCGGCAAGCAAATCCTTATGCTCAGTCATTGAGAGTTCGACTTCCAATACGCTTCTCATTGCTTCCGGCTCACTGCCGTCAGCCAACATCTGCAAACCACTTCTTGAAAAACTGTCATCCTCTTCCTCAGCGACCCCTTGCAGACTCAAGAGACCTTCTTTTCTAGCCAGTTGACTCCATTCAACTATTTTTTCAATCATCGCTTTGCTGTCGGTTTTAGGCGGGTTTATCATCCATCGAATTCGTTTTAAGCTGAGCAAAAAAACGGCCAGCGGTGTTTGCACCATTACCGCACCCAAAGTTCCACCGAATACGATAAAAAACGCAGTAAATATCATTAGCGACTCAGTGTGTCCGCCTTCCATTATGTTGCCACCAATAATTGCACCCAGCCCAAAAATCAGACCCAGTATCGTCATGATATCCATAGTGTTATCCTACTTCGCATCCAGATATGTCTTCCACGAGTTTTAGGAAGCCGGTTATGTCTGCATACTTTCTGAATGTTGAGAGCTAAGACAGCAACTCTAGAGCTCTCCATTTTTTATCCACTCGCGCATCCGTGATCGCAGTCTACTGGTGGCCTGGCTATGAATTTGGCAAACTCGGGATTCGCTCACTTCAAGGACTTCTCCGATTTCGCGAAGATTAAGCCCGTAGTCATAGTAAAGAGCGACCACCAACTTTTCTTGCTTAGGCAAACGCCCAATTACCTCAGCCAGTTTCGCCTTGGTTGAGGCGGTCTGAATATTGTTAAAGGGAACGTCTTCACTATTTTCCGGTTCTGTAAAATTACTTTCATCGTCCAGGCTAAACACAGTACACGTGGCAACAGATTCCAATACACCAGCATATTCCTGCAGTGAGATATTCAGTTCTTCTGCTATTTCTCTATCTGTTGCCGATCGCCCGATTCTATTCTCGACATTTAGTATGGCTGCAGATAATTCTCTTGATTTGTGCTGAACCGATCGTGGCATCCATGTCTCTCGCCTAAGTTCATCCAATATTGCTCCGCGAATCCTTATGCTGGCGTAAGATTTGAATTCAGCTCCCAGATTAGGTACATAAGTTCTTGCCGCTTCCAATAAACCGATCATGCCAACTTGAATAAGATCATCTATACATTTTCCCGGAGGCAAGCGGACACTAATATGGTGTGCAATAATTTTGACGAGCGACAAATGATCTTCAAATAGTGAATCTGCCGTAGAACCGCTCTCTAATTCGTAGCTTTTGGCTGCATTATTCATCTGCTGGAACCCATTATTTTGCCCTCACTTTGGCTATTTTTTCCGATAAAGAATTCCAAATATCCAGTAGTTGGAGGTTGTGCTGGCAAGCTTTCTACTTTTTTTGCAAGCCGCTGAAACGCGATACTGGATGAGGCGTAGGGAAAGCTTTCAAGAACTGCGGTCTGCATTCTCACTGCCTCTCGTAATTTTCCGTCCATTGGAATGCTACCCATATAAGCTATCGAGACATCGAGATATATCTCGGCTGTTCTAAGCATTTTTGCAAACAATCTTTTCCCATGCTCTGCGTCAGATACCATATTGCATAAGATTTGAAATCTCCTAACACCATGCTCCTGATTTAGCACCTTGATCAACGCATAGGCATCTGTTATCGAGGCAGGTTCGTCGCACACTACTACAAGAATTTCCTGAGCAGCCTTGCTGAAGCTAATTACACTAGTTGATATCCCAGCTGCTGTATCAACAACTAACACGTCCACACTACAGCGCAAATCATCGAAGGCGTTAATCAATCCTGCTTGCTCTGCTACAGACAATTCCGCCATTCGTCCTATCCCAGAAGCAGCCGGCACTATCTTTATCCCCATTGGCCCTTCAACAATAACCTCTTCGAGTGAGCATTCTCCGGTGATTACATGGAACAAGTCGTAACGAGGATTGATACCAAGCATGATGTCAATATTTGCCATACCCAAATCTGCATCCATTAACATCACCGACTTAGAGCGTTTGGCCAGGCCCACCGCAAGATTGACCGAGACGCTGGTCTTTCCCACTCCCCCTTTGCCACTTGAGACAGCAATCACTTTCACGGCATGATTATCAATCATGGGACATTCCCTTGTAGTTAGTCTCAATTGACCACTCTTCAAATCTCTTTTTCACAAAAACAAATTTCCTACACATTGATTGCCTTCTTCCGTTTCGGTACTGGCCTTCGTACAGTTGGTTTCCTTCTTGATTCTTCATAGGAATCGACAAGCTTACGTACAAAAATATCCGATTGGGCCAGCATAAAGTCTTCTGGGATTCGCTGCCCGTTGCCGATAAAAGAGGCTGGAAGTTTATTACGAATTAGACCGGATAAAATTGCCCCTATAGAACCGTTCTCATCGGTCTTGGTTATAATCGCTGCAGCCAATTCGATGTGTGAAAAGGCGGCAATAGTTTCGTTTATTACTGTTTCCTGTGCGGTAGCGGAAAGCACTAAATGGGGTTGAATTCCCATGCCAGTAGCTGTCAAGGTTTCGAACTGCTTCAAATGATCTGTGTCCCTTTGACTTACTCCAGCAGTATCAATGATCACTAATTTCCGCTGGGAAAAGCTTTCCAGAGTCTTCTTCATCTCTTTTCGGTTAGTCGCCACCTGTACCGGGATTCCCAGTGAGCTTCCGAGAGAGATCAATTGTTCCTGGCCCCCTACGCGAAAATTGTCTGTAGTAATGAATGCAACTTGGTTCCTGCCATGACGAATCGAGTATTGGGCGGCAATTTTTGCCGCTGTGGTAGTCTTGCCGACACCGGTGGGACCTAACATTGCTATCACCCCACCTTGGGTGAGCACATCTTGTTCAGAAATTTTTATTACCCGGCCCAGTACCGCGAGTGTGCGGCGCCAACCTAACTCGAGATCTTTACAGGGCAGGATTTTGTCCATGATTTTGACGCCTATGTCTCTGCTAATACCTACGGTTTCCAGCCTTCCCAGCAGCGCCATGCGATTGGGTTGACGGTCACCTGCGTCACGCCAGGCAAGTTGCGCCAACTCCCCTTCAAATAATTTACGCAATCTACCCAACTCCTCCTGCATATCCAGCAGAGATGGGCTTTTTTCTGCCGTGCTCTCCAAGTCTTCGCCTGTAATCTCGAACAGAAAGTCTTCGCTTTTCCGCTCAGAATTAGCAGTTGGATGCTCAGCAGAACGCCGTTTTAGCTCAGCCTCCAAGCGCACCGGATCATAGTCACTAGCAGCCACTACCTCAGTACGGCCACCGACACTACGACTGGAAATAAGTACCGCATCTTTTCCAAGTTCTGCGCGCACTTTAGCCATGGCCAACCGCATATCGTCTTCCTGGTATCGTTCTACTCTCACTTTTTCCTCCGACTCAGGTATTAACCTACAGGTACAAATCTAATCTGTTTTTTCTCAGGCTATGCTGCGGCAATTCCAGTTTGACCGAGCGTTGATACGACTTTAATCCGTTTATTGTTGGCTATTTCAGTGTACGCCAACACTTTTAGAGATGGATTTACCCCTTTCACAAAGCGCGCTAACCAGGATCTCAATCGATCCGACACCAACAGCACGGGCGTCTGACCGCTAACTTCTAACTCCTGACTCCTGATTTGAATTTCATTAAGAAGAGTTTCTGCCAAACGCGGCTCAATCCCTCCCAGGGCTGCTAATTTTTCTCCTGTCACTGAATCAAGCAATATCCGTTCCATGTCGGGATCAATAGTAATCACTTTGATCTCATCTCCCATGCCTACTATGCTCTGACAGATTGTTCGCCCCAGGGAAACCCTTACCGCAGATGTCAAAATGTCAGGTTCTTGTACACTGGCAGCGTGCTCTGCCAATGCCTCGACTATTGTGCGCATATCTCGGACCGGAACCGCTTCTGCAAGCAGGTTTTGCATAACCTTCAATACAACGCCAAGAGGCAGAGCTTCAGGAACCAAATTCTCAACTAACTTCGGTGCCGACTTCGCTAACGAGTCCAGCAGTTTCTGTACTTCGTCATGGCCAAGCAATTCATGAGAGTGCGATTTCAAGGTATGACTGAGGTGGGTGGCAATTACCGTACTGCTATCAACTACGGTATAACCTTTCGATTGGGCCTCTTCCTTCTGGCCAGACTCAATCCAGACAGTATCCAGATTAAAAGTTGGATCTTTACTCGCGAGCCCATCCAGCTCTCCAAAAACCTGCCCTGGGTTGATCGCCATTTCCATACCTGGGTGTACTTCACCCTCGGCGACTGACACATCGGACAGTGTTATCCTGTAAGCATTTGGAGCTAGACTTAAGTTGTCATGGATATGAACAGAATGAACAAGAAAGCCGAGGTCTTGTGAGATTTTTTTCCGCACAGCTTTGATTCTGCCTAGTAGCTCACCACCCTGATTTTTATCAACCAGGGAGATAAGTCGATAGCCAACTTCCAGTCCAATAATGTCTACCGCAGGTACGTCTTCCCAACCTAATTCCGCTTGCACGTCAGACTCAGCGGAATTGTCCACTTCCTCGGGGGTCTCCTGCTTAGTCGATTCATCCTCCCTTGATAATTTGTAACCAATACCAATCAAGCCCGTGGAGATGAACAAGAAAATTAGATTGGGCATCCCTGGTACCAAACCCAATGAACCAATAACGCAACCTGTAATAATAAAAACTTTGGGGCTCTCAAAAATCTGGTCTCGTATCTGTCCTCCGATATCCGTCGACGTACCTACTCTGGTGACAATCAATGCAGCTGCTATGGAGAGTAGTAGTGAGGGTATTTGTGCCACCAATCCATCACCAATTGTTAACAGGACATAATTGGTTGCAGCCTGACTAGCGGAAAGATCATGTTGCAAGATACCGATAGAGAAGCCTCCGACAATATTGATAAAAAGTATCAATATACCGGCAATGGCGTCGCCCCGGACAAATTTGCTCGCCCCGTCCATCGCTCCATAGAAGCTGGCTTCCCGAGAAACGTCTTCACGTCTGGCCCTGGCTGCTTCCTGATCGATCAAACCAGAATTCATATCTGCATCTATCGCCATCTGCTTGCCGGGCATAGCATCCAACGTAAAGCGGGCTGTTACCTCTGAAATTCTTCCCGCACCTTTTGTCACTACTACAAAATTAATAATTACCAAAATCGCGAACACTACCAAACCTACAGCGTAGTTGCCGCCGACGACGAAATCACCGAACGCTTCAATCACTCGTCCCGCAGCAGCGGTGCCATTGTGACCTTCCAGTAACACGACTCTGGTTGATGCAACGTTCAATGCTAGTCGAAGCAAAGTCGCTACCAGCAGCACACTTGGAAACACACCGAAATCCAGCGGACGGCTTACGTATATGGCCACCAGCAATATGATCAACGACAAGGCAATATTGAAGGTAAACAGGAAATCCAGAACAAAAGGAGGTAATGGTAGTATCGTCATCGCCAGAATTAGAACGATGATTAAAGGTGCTCCCAATCCTATCAATTGAATGTTTACTCCCAGCAAAGAAAATTGCGGCGCCGGCCTTGATAAAGTAGCCATTAGCTGATACCTCGCGCGAGGTCATGACTAGAATATTCGTCGGGTATCGGTAAGTTTTTCGGAACTTTCGGCACCATTGAATACTGGGATTTCGCTTGCTTAAGCTGGAATATGTAAGCCAAAACCTGCGCCACAGCCAAAAACAGATTTCCTGGAATCTCCTGATTGATTTCGGTTGAGCCAAACAACGCCCGCGCCAGAGGTGGAGCTTCGAATAAAACCACGCCGTGTGCTACCGCCACTTCTTTAATTTTAGCTGCGACCAAATCCCTGCCTTTGGCAATAACTTTCGGCGCACCGCTTCCTGATTGATCGTAGCGCAATGCCACAGCAAAATGAGTGGGATTGGTAATCACAACGTCTGCGGTGGGAACTTCCGCCATCATTCTTTGACGGGAAATTTCTTGCTGACGTTCCCTAATCATGCCCTTTACCTCGGGCCTGCCGTCGGTCTCTTTTGATTCATCTTTTATTTCCTGTTTTGACATTTTAATCTGTCGTTTGAAATCCCATATTTGAAAAGGCACATCCAAGAGGGCAACCAATATCAACACCGAACTAAAACCCAAAAAGCACCAGATGAATAGGACCCCTGCTGAGCCTAGCGCTTCTGATACAGACATAAGCGGGAGTAAATAAATATCATCCAGAGTCTGACTGATGACATAGACCGTCACACTTGCAACCAGCACAAATTTTCCGATTGCCTTGACAAGTTCTACCAACGATTTACTTGAAAATATTCTGCCGAAACCTTTGAGCGGATTTATTCGTTCGGCTTTTGGCGCCAATTTAGAGACACTGAAAACCCACCCGCCCAGGGATATCGGGCTAAGTACCGCGGCACAGGCCAGCAAGACAAAGAGTGGAGCCAATAAGACCAGAAAATCTATCGCTGCGTCGAACATCTGGATGTTCAGTATCGAATCACTAAATGCCGCGTCATGGCCGAAACTTAAACTGTCTCTTAAAACCCGGTTAACGTCATTGACAATTTGCTTCCCGAAAAATAGCATTCCTACACCTCCTGCCAGAAGCGAGCTTAGGGTGTCCAGTTCTTTTGATCGAGGAACTTGCCCCTTTTTACGGGCATCCGCCTTGCGTTTCGGCGTGGCCTCTTCGGTACGTTCTTGTGTGCTATTCTCCGCCATAACCCAGCCCGTAGCTAATTAAATAAAATTCTGATGAAATCAAAACTCTTGGCCATCAAGTCCAGAAAAAGTGGAGAAAGTACTGGTAGGGTCAACAGCGATAGAACAAACCCGGCTAACATTGTGGTAGGAAAGCCTACGGCGAATATGTTCAGTTGCGGTGCAGCACGGGTCATAACACCAAACCCGAGATTTACCAACAGCACACCAATGGTTACAGGTAATGCGATAAGTACCGCCGAGACAAACATTTGTGAGGAGAACAGTGCCACGCTCCAGAACACTTGAGTAGAAATCATTTCGCTGCCTATCGGAATAGCAACAAAGCTATCAGCCAACAACTTCAGCAACATCAAATGCCCGTCTATCGCCAAAAAGAACAAAGTAGCGATGATTAAGTATAGCTGCCCCAACATTGTTACCTGAATGCCGTTCTGAGGATCCACTGAAGAGGCAAATCCCAAACCCATCGTTGTTGCCATTACTTGGCCCGCCATAACTAATGTTGCAAACATAATCTGTAAAACCAAACCCATTACCAGACCAACAGCTAATTGTTGCAAGATAGTCAACATACCCAGCGCGCTAAAGGGTTCGATTTCCGTCAGATACGGCAATGTTGGCTGGATAAGCATAGTGACTACGACTGCCAGTATTAACCTAATCCGCACCGGCACAGTACGAGCACCAAAAACTGGTGAGGCCAAAAACAAGGCACCAATGCGCAAGAAGGGCCACAAAAAATCACCCACCCACCCCGTAATTTGATCCACTGACACTTCCATCGTATCGCCTATTTAGCACTCAATAGATTTTCTCAAACTAACCTATTAGGCTAGGAATTCGTAAGAATAGTGACTGAGTGAAACCCACCCACGACTGCAGCAACCAAGGCCCCATAAGAACCAAAGCTACGACCAATGCCATCAATTTAGGAATGAAGCTCAAGGTCTGCTCTTGAATTTGAGTGGCCGCTTGAAAAACACCAACGATTAAGCCCACAAACAGCGCGGAAAGAAGCAATGGAGCCGACAAAATGACAATCAAATAAAGCGCCTCTCGGCCTATTTGTAAAACGATATCTTCATTCATGGTTTTTTCGAATCTCCATCACTACACATAAAAACTGGAAGCCAAGGTGCCCATTACTAAAGTCCATCCATCAACCATCACGAAAAGCATAATTTTAAACGGCAATGAGATAAGCATCGGCGACAACATCATCATGCCCATTGACATCAATATACTTGCAACAACTAAATCGATAACCAAAAATGGAATAAAGATAAGAAAACCAATTTGAAATGCAGTTTTAAGTTCACTGGTAATATAGGCAGGCACCAAAACTGTGAAAGGTATTTCGTCGATCGAATCAAATCCATCGTATCCAGCCATCTCAGAAAACAGCGCCAGGTCTGACTCTCTGGCCTGAGCAGACATGAATTTGTGAAAGGGTCCGCCAGTTTCACTTAGGGCATCCTCGAATCCAATCGAGTCTTCCATATAGGGCTCTATCCCGTTTCTATATGCCGATTCAAATACTGGGCTCATAATGAACAGAGTTGTAAACAAGGCCAGGCCGATAATGATTTGATTGGATGGGGTTTGCATCATGCCTAGCGCCTGACGAAGTATCGCCAGAACGACCACTATCCGCGTGAACGAGGTCATGGACATGAGCGCAGCAGGAAGCATTGTTAGCATCGTCATGAACAATAGTATTTGAAGGCTTACGCTGTAAGTGGCCTGCCCATTAACATCTGATTGCGAGGTTATTAGTGTCAAATCTGAAGTTGCGGAATAGGCGATATCAGTTGTCAAGCTTGCCGCCAGCAACAGTAGGGTTGTTGTTACAATTTTCATGATCGCGACCTTGAAGTAAAAGTCCGCAATGCAGCTGCAAAAGTATTCGCATCAAGACTAGTTGCTTGCGCAGCCACACCAGGCTCTATACAGACCGACAATGTATGTATTTTATTAGTACCACTCGGGCCAGCGCTTATCAGTACTTGCTCCTCACCCACCTGTATCAATAGCAATCGGTCCTTGCTACCAAGAGAAACTCCTGCAATTATTTTTACAATCCCACTTGGGTTACTCGGAAGAATGTTCAGCTTTTTCAAGAATACGGAAAGAATCACTATAACCAGGACTACGCAGAGTAATGCAAGCGTCACTTGTGTCAGGCTATCGACATTGAACCCAACATTTAACTCAGGGCTAAAAGTGTCACTCCCGTTTCCTCCCACACCGACCTCGGCGGCATAAAGCTTAGAGAGCGGGAAATTTAGAGTAAGCACTACAAAATAGAACCCTAATATTCTTGATAATAGATTCCAAATTCTTTTGTTAACTAATGTCATCTTCAGTTCCTGAATTTGGAATCATTTCAACTTCACCAAATCGAATACCATATCTTTGCTGTAGAGCTATGGTTTCAGCTTGAGCAATAATTTCTTCACTGACTCGAACATCTATAGAATCCACAGATATATTGCGCAACTCAATATAGGAACCCTCGCACATCTCCATTAATTGTTTGATAGTTATATTCGTTCTTCCCACCTCAAAAATAAGTGTAATTGGAACATCAAGCATGACCTCTAATGGCAACCTGGCAGAAGAAGGTGGTTTTACGATTGCTCGCGATTCATAGCCGCTCTCCAAAGTGGCCAAGGACATTGGCAACACTTTTTCCTTAATCACGCTAGTATCTAAGGCTTGGTCATCAACCCTCTTTGAGGATTCAACTCCTGCGCCAATATCATTTGCTCCGATCATTCCTGTGTATCCACTCTCTTTATCATTCATAACACTAGAACCCCGCCGGATTTAGGACAGTACTTTTAGTCCAACCTTGCCGTTCACTTCGCCCATTCTTGCCTTAAACTTTGCCACACCATTAATTTTCACATCGACCTCTTCTGGAGAGTCGACCGAAATTATGTCGCCCTTCGAAAGTTTGAAAATTTCCCCTATAGTCAGGTTTGCGCCACTTAGTTCTCCCGTAACGTCCGTTATATAGCTGATTGCCCTTACCTTCATTACGTCCTTTGCAGACATCTCCCCGTTTCCAGATCTTGATTTTCTATTTCGGAAGATTGAATCCACTATCGTCCCGGGCATTAGCAATTGAACCTCACCCCCACCACCTGAAAATTCAACCTTGAACGGTCTAATCATCAGAACATCGGTATCTGAATAGGCAGATAGATGCGCCGGATTCATTTCTGTTTCAATACTTGTAAATTCGACATCCGAAAGCTCCTTCCAACTGTTTTTAATAGCCTCAATAATCGTATCCAGTATTAGCTTAATTACACGCTGCTCGGTATGTGTAAACTCCCGCCCTTCTATTTGAATAGGACGAGAACCACCACCAAAGAAAACATTGACCAAGGCGTAAACTAACTTGGCATCCAATACGATAGCCGAATAGCCGACCATCCCGGTTAAGGAAAAAGTATTTATACTGGTTGGAACGTAAAGAGATTTAACATATTCACCGTATTTTAGAATTTGAATATCCTGGCGTTTAACTTCCACACTCTTATGCAGCAGCCCAAGTAATCGAATACTCAAGTTGGCCTGAATTCTCTCATCTACAATTTTGACGTCATGCGCCCACCCTTGAACTCTGTGCATACCACTGGTTAAGTCATACAGCTCATAATCGTCAGTTGTGATAGGCCCGGCGTCAGACTCGCCGTCACCTGCACCATGGAGTAAGGCATCTATCTCGTTTTGTGAAAGCAAGTCGCTCATAATCTAGTTTTCCAATTAACTATCCAAGTAGCTATCCAATCATTGCTGAACTATCTTCGCTAAGCTCAATCTGGCCCGAATCTGAAAGTTGCTTGGTAACCGCAAGTATCTCTTTCTGAGCAAATTCGACGTCACTGACTTTTACCGGTCCGAGGTTTTCCATATCTTCAGCAAATATTTCTGCAGCTCTACTGGACATATTTTTGACAACCTTTTCCCGCACGATCTCGTCTGCCCCTTTCAAAGCCAAGGCTAACTTGTCTGTTGCTACTTCACGTAATATCAGTTGAAAATCTTTATCTGGAATCATCTTTAAATCATCGAATACAAACATTTGTTCTTGTATCCGTGTCGCAGTTTCAGCACTTAGCTCGGCAATTTTCCCCATTAGGCTATCTTCAAATGTTTTCTCTAATGAGTTCAGAATATTGGCGACATTTTTCACGCCGCCCATGGCTGAACTTTGCTTACTCACAACGCCTTCCACCTGTTTTTCCAACGAATAATTAAGTTCCTGTAAAGCCTTAGGGTCTACTGATTCCATCTCAGCCATTCTGATTATTAATTCCACTACCGCACTCTCAGGCATATAGGTAAGCACCTCTCCCGATAGCTCAGGCCCAAGATAAGATACGACTATTGCCTGAATCTGCGGGTGCTCGTTCTGAATGATTCCCGCGACCAATTGCGGCTCCATCCATTTCAAAGCGTCCAGGCCTCTGGTATTTCCACCCAGCAGTATCTTCTCAAGCACTCCCTCCGCTGCCTCTTCGCCGAGTGCCTGTATCAAAACGGTCTTTGTATATTCATCTGCAACAATATTTATCGATCCGTCCGCGTCGCACTCTTCCAGGAAGCTATTCAGAATTAGATTCACTTCTTCGGTGCTCATCTCTCCCATTTGGGTCATTTCCAGGCCTATTTTTTGAACCTCCTCGGAGCTGAGTTGTTTAAGAACACCCGCCGCGCCCTGCTCTCCCATTACCATGAGAAATTGCGCTGCTTTTTCTGGTCCGCTTTTCGTTGCATTTTTACGTCGATTCATGATGTTGTAACTTGTTCGTTTATTAGGATTTGCAACACTCTTCTGCCTGTGGTCAAAGAATTGACTGCGTCATTTCCTCGTCCTGTATTTTATTGACACTTATGCCACCATTGCTTTCGAAAGGGCCGCCCCCAGTGGGATTGCTTATTTTCATCCCTTTTTCGTGAACGCATTTCCAGCAAGTAAACGGAAGGGAGCAATTACTGTGCCATCAGCAATATTGAAATTTTTACTCAAGTAAATTGGCTGCTAGGTCGTATGAATGATTATAGCTTTTGCAGAGAGATCGGACGCTATGGAGAAGGCAGAAACAGGCTTGCTGATGAGCAAGCTTCGTACCCAACACAGTCCAGTTTCGAGAAGAGCTATGCCCTGGAAACTCAACCAGGAACTGCCGGCGACTGTCGTAAACAGTAGCCCCAGTGGGAAATTTACCATTCAAATTGGCGGGGAGGTCTATACTTCACAGTCCAGCTTGTATTTGGAATCCGGTAAATCGCTAATAGTAAAAGTCGTTTCCCTCCATCCACAGATAGGATTAGCTATTGTCAGTTCAGGAAATGATAACCGTCAGGCCGAGAAAATTCCTGCAGCGGTCTTGTCCAGTCAACTTATCCAGGAAATGCAAAAAGCAAGCAACAAGTCGGTTTCAAACTTATTGACCTTTTTAGACTCCTTTAATCTAGACGCTTTGCGTTCATTGCCAGCAGAAACGCTCTCCTTGATAAACATGCTAAAGAAGAAACTACTCAAGCCTGGGGAATTATCCGACCCGGCGAAACTGCGAGCTGCAATTCTGCAATCCGGTTTGCTATTGGAGAGCCAGCTTCTGTCACTTCAAAATCAGACACAAAAGTCCATTGTAGATATAGGTGATGATCTGAAAGCAATACTTATTAGCCTATACAAAAGCCTGGATAACAGACAGCTCAAGCTGCCGCGGCGGCGGCTATTGGCGAATACCTCCCAGTCCATAGCACTGTCGAGCTATCTAGATAATGGCTTGGAATCAAGCGATGTCAGAATGCAGCTACTACAGGAGGTAGAGGAAGCGCTCTCCAGAATTACAAAACAGCAGAGTAGCTCCGTGGACGATTCAAGTACGGGTATTCAGCGCTGGCCTTTCGAATTAACCGTTAAAGCCCTCCTGCAACCATTGACCATTCCCATCACCATTTACCGCGACCAGAGTAGCCGGGAAGAATCGTTAAACCAGCCTCTATGGGGCGCAGAGTTTTCGTTGAGGCTTAAGAACAGCGGCTTTATCAGTGCTAAGGTGAAACTAATCGATTTCTCTGTGTTCGTGTCTATGCGATCCGAATTCAGCAAAACTGCGCAATATCTGAATGATCAACACCGAACTTTAGATGATAGTTTGAACCGCTGCGGTCTTACACTACAGACCTTCAGCAGCGACTGTATTGCATAAGGTGAGCCTTAATGTCAGAGAAAGAGTTGGAAAACTTTACCGCATCAGCGATTAAATATGGTAAAGCAGAAAATCCTCGACATATTGCCCACGGCAAAGGGGCATTGGCAAAACAGATTGAAGCCACTGCCCGTGAGCACAACATCCCTGTGCTGCAGGATTTCGCACTAAGCAAAAGGCTGAGTACTATTCCCGTGGGAGATGACATACCCGAAACCTTGTTTGTTACTATTGCAATGCTATTGGGACACATTCTTGAATTCGAAGGCGAGTATGACGAAGAGAAACCGAGCTAAGTTAGTAAATGTAACTGTCTCAAAATTCTGTTAGCACCACATACATCGTGGTACTTTCTATTAGTAATTCTGAGAACATCGTCACTAAAAGCTTGCGGATTGCTCTTATTATAGTGGCATAGACAGTGAGACCTTAAACTTGCTAGAAATGTGTAATACTGGGATCATTCGTTCTTAATGGAGATCTCCAGTGAGTTCTTCCAATAAATTATGGAGTTAGTGTAGATGCCATCTTCTACAACCGGGGCCAGCCCCAAAAAGCCCGAAAACAGCATTCAACATGAGGAGGCCTTGGATAGCCTGGGCATCGTCGTGGGTGAAATTGCCCATGATTTCAACAACGTGCTATCGCTCATTTTTGGCTACGTTGAAATGGCTCTTAGCGAACTCCCAGAAGGTGAAAGAGCCCGGTCCGATCTTGAACACGTATTGGCAGCAGGCGATCTCGCCAAAGAAATGGTCTCCCGCATACTTACTTTCAGCAAAAGCACTAAACTAAAACAAGAAGCAATAGCTGTAGAAAAGCCCATGGCAGATGCCGTCAAGTATTTTAGAGCGCGTCTTCCGGCCAATGTTAAATTAAATTCCGCAATCGAAGATCAAAAAGACAAGAAAGTATTAAGCAACGAAACAGAAATCTACAAGTTAATAAATAATCTCTGTTCCAATAGCCTACAAGCTTTGCCAGAAGCTGGAGGAGAGATTACAGTAACAGTTGACTATCTCAACGATAGCTCTGATTACGTTCAACAACACTCCGGATTGACTGCGGGAGCCTATGCGAGAATAACCGTTACCGATAACGGCTGTGGTATGGATATCGATATAATCGAAAAAATGTACACACCATTCTTCACCACGTCCCGAGAAGACGATAATGCTAAGAAACGGGCGGGTCTTGGATTGACTACCGTATACAATATCGCCTCATCACAGGACGGTGCGATCTTCGTCGATAGTACTCCGGGCCAGGGCACTACTTTTGAAATTTGCCTTCCTCTTTTGGAATCAGTAGTAGAAGACAAGGTTATGCCAGCCAGCAGCACACCAAAGGAGTTGAACACGAAGCACGTCCTATTTATTGATGACGAATCCTCTATTATCAAAATGGCTGATCAAATACTGAATCAAAATAATTACACGGTCACCAGCTTTACTGATGGAAACGAAGCATTAGAATTTTTTCGGAAACAGCCTCATCAATTCGATCTGATCATAACCGATCTAATTATGCCAACTATTAGTGGCACGGAACTAGCCGCAAAACTATCTGCAATCAATCCCAACATACCGATCGTACTAACCACGGGCTTCAGCGAAAAGATTACTGCCGCTACCTGCAAGCAATGGGGAATCAGTACAGTGATCAAAAAGCCATTCAAAATTCAAGAATTATTGTCTATTATCGAAAATCTGAGCTGAAGATACGCTCTAAATAAGCACTAGCGCCCATCTGGTAACCTCGTCGTTCTTGTCGCCCCGTATTTTTTAATCCACCTAGCATTGTCGATACCATTATTTCTAGAAGAATATAAAGGTTGTTGATTCTTTGTCGTAATACGTAAGTAACGGATTTTTAGCTGAAGTTCCCGACTATGCTTACTCAACAACATCACAACGAAAACATGATCGACACCGCCAGCAAAGAATTGGCACTGCAGAGCGAGATGTATCTAAATATTCTTGACTCAATGAGTACGGGAATCGGTCTGCTTGATAAAAACTATGCGCTCTTGTATTGCAACCCAATGTTCAAAGACTTACTTGGAAACAGCAAGAAAACCCTTTTAGGACGTAAAATCTACCTAGGCAGGGGACTGAAACTGCAGCAGCTTAAGCAAATTCACAGGCGACTACATGAAACAGGATCCTGGCGTGGCATATTTCCGGCAATAGGAAAAGGCTTGGAAGCAAGAATTTCAGAATTCATATCCCCAGCGTCTGGTTCGATCAGAGTTTTCCCGGGTGCTTGCAACATGATACAGCTAACTGATTATTCAGAGTTTTTGTATCAACAGAAAGAGTCATCCAGGATAAAAGAGCAGGCTGAAAAAGCTAAGTCAGAATTTCTTTCCCATATCAGTCATGAACTCCGAACTCCAATCACTGCGGTACAGGGCTTTTCTCAGCTTTTGCAAATGGATTCTAATCTATCTATTGAGCAAAAAGGCTATGTGAAGGAAATAATTTCAGCGAGCGGTTACTTAATAAAATTGATAAATGAAGCCCTGGCTCTGTCCAAGACCGAGCACGAATATACGGAATTAAAGCTTCTTAAAGAACATACCAATATCGGAGAATTAATCAATGAATGCATTTCACTGGTAAAACCGCTAGCTCAAAAGGCGAATATACAAATACTACAACACGAGTCCAATATCTATTTGCTTATAGATAGAGTTCGCCTAAAGCAGGTAATTCTCAATCTTCTCTCCAACGCCATTAAATACAACCACAGTGGCGGGAGGGTGATAGTTCACAATATCTCCATTTCCAACAAGAGTGTGCGCATTGAAGTACAAGACTCAGGAAACGGAATACCGGAGCAGTTATTGAATACGGTTTTCAATCCATTTGAGCGACTTGGAGTCAATGACAGCCAGATCGAGGGGTCTGGTATTGGACTGATGATTACTCGTCGTTTGGTTAATATCATGAATGGAAAGGTCTGCGTTGTCAGTGAGCCAGGAGGCGGCAGCGTGTTCTCTGCCGATTTCCCAATTGATACTGGCATGTTCGATGAATACAACACCGCAATACCAAAAGATCACAGAAGCATTATCTGGGTCGGTGATATTTCTAGGTCCCAGTCATTTGCCGAACGATTAACTGGTTTACGCCCTAGCCTGCATTTTCATCACACCGAAAGTTTAACCCCGGCAGTATTACTATACCTCGAAGCGTCACCAGGACTAATATTCTTTGTTGTCGAAGATATTCCTTCACAGATTAGCGAACTATCGTCGGAAGTTATAAACCTGCTTAAGAAAATTCCAACAATTGCCGTAGTAACTGACAAGCTTTCTTCTCGTTACAAACATGATTTGAATCTGAAGTTCACTGATTATCTATCCCTGCCAGTAATAGCGACTGATTTTATGGAAATCATCGACCGGCAACTATATTGATAATTATCCAGAAGTGACTCAAGAAGCCTGGTCCGCTAGTTATAGAGAGTATGTGGTTCAAGTAAAGCTTGTAGTGGGTCTGAAATCCAAGTGGAAGAAACAGTCGACAAAAAGAGCTTAGCACCAGGCTGAATATTAGTTTCCACGTCGGTCTCATACTATTCTATCTATCTAATAGACGACCAAAGGAATGCTCGAAAGTGCCAGCGAATAACCACCAGCAATCAATCCTTTTAGTTGATGATGATCTCTATAGCGTCAACGTGACTGCTCGGGTATTGGATCAGCTTGGCTACGAGAAAATAGGCACTGCATATAACGGAAAAGCTGCTCTGCAAAAACTACTGAATGACGATATTACCTACGATATTATTATTCTGGATCTGAACATGCCTGAAATGAATGGCGTGGAACTTATGGGACAGGTGACTGGCGTTGGTTTTAAGGGAAGCATAATTTTATTAAGTGGCGAGGACAAGCGAATGCTTGAGACTGCCCTAAGCCTCGCGAAATCACAGAATTTGGATGTTCTGGGGGCGCTGGCAAAACCGCCAAATTGCAATATGCTTAGCACCCTTTTAGATAACTTTAAGCCTGTTTCAAAAGACATATCTATTGGCTTTCCACAGATTCCCATCGCAGTTGAAGAACTGAAAGACGGAATCATAGGTACTTCGAGCAACCAACCGCTACTTTTTTTTCAACCTAAGATCAACATGAAGACCGGAGAAATCGTTAGCGTGGAGACCTTAGCACGTTGGTGGAGCGCAGACAGGGGTGTTCTTGGACCAGGAACTTTCATCCCATTGGCCGAAGAAGTTGGATTGATTGACGAACTTACAAATGAAATTTATCTGAAAGCCGTAATTCAGTTTTCAGAATGGGCTCAACAGGGCTGGAATCTCACTGCTTCTATAAATATTTCTGTGAACTCGTTTTCCAAACGAAAGTTCTGCGACTATCTCGTGGACATTGCCCAAAAGTATGGAGTGAAATCGAACCAAATCATACTCGAAGTAACGGAAACCCAAGCCATGACGATTGCAGTTGCCTGTCTCGAAGCACTTATGGGAATGCGCTTAAAGCGCTTCTGCCTGTCCATCGATGACTTCGGTACCGGAAACTCTTCCTTGGCGCAACTGAAGGACATTCCATTTACAGAGTTGAAAATTGATCGGGCATTCGTCAATGGTGCTGCCACAGACGCTAGCGCGCGAGCTATTCTTGAGACAAGCATCAACTTGGCCCGAAAACTGAACATGGACATCGTTGCGGAAGGGGTGGAAACCAAAGAAGATTGGGATCTCGTTGATCAATTGGGTTGTGACTATGTACAAGGTTTCTACTGCGCCAAGCCCATGCCTAATGAAGAGTTTGTTCATTTCATGGATGGTTGGTCGGGGCCCCACTAAATAAATGGCAATCAAGCGATCGGTATTATAAGAAAACTCTCCATTCCGCCAAACCCAGAAACCACTGAATAAGCCATTTGCAGTCTAAAATCCCCACTCTGCTCGGCATAGCCCTCATCCATATTTTTCCCAAGCCCCTCAAAAGTTCATTAAGCTTGTCATTTATTTGTCGTAATACGAAAGTAATCAAGCTTATTCCGGAATCTTAAATCATGCATGCTGAATCATACAATATCTGCAGCGGTGAGAGTCGCGACGATGACTGTCTTGCGATTGAGCTCGAAGTATTTCGAAGCGTCTTGCAATCAACTAACACAGACATTGAAATGGGAAGAAGACCTTCTACTCTGTTTTATAGCGATTCGAAATTCAGCATGTTTTTCTTAGTTGAAAATGCGCGGCAAGCCTCGGCTGAGAGAAGAGCTTCCTTATCTCCAAATATGGAAGAGTATGAGACTGAAGTCATAGTTCAACGGTTACGAGAGATTACATTCTGGCAGAAAATATTTCCAAATCTAGCCGAAGAATCAGAAATAATCTTCTCTCGGATCGACTTCCCTATAGCCGCCTCGTTTGTACATTTGCCAGACGTTAATTTCCTTTTTGCAATATCAGATCAATCCGAGGTTTCGATTCTGCAAGAGGAACTCTCGAAAGAAATTCAACCAACTGAGAGCTCAGATATCACAAGATTCAAATATCTATCTGATCAAGAATGTTCAGATTCTCTCAGTGGCAATGAGTTCGCAGCCGGTAGTCAAAAGTCCAGGGATATGTTTGGTCAGCCTGGCAACTGTAACTTCGACCTCAACGGGACTTATAAGCGCACTACAGTACTAAGAAACATTGAATCGCAGCTAATGGTCCTGCTGGCTGAAACTTCAGCATTGTACGGCAATTGCTAAGACTGATGGTTCATACTCGAAATTATTATAAAAATGGTATCGCCATTCATACTACTTACTGAGCTGGCATTTCTAAACAGAAGCAAAGACGGACAAGTAATTGTGCAGAATCAAAAGATAGGAGAAAGTCAGACATGAGCAACCTAACGGATTTGATCATAGCTTTATGTTTGGGGCTTACCATAGCAGTGATCTTGACAGCATACATAAGCATAAATAAAAATCGTATGGCGCAACGAGTATTAAGAAATGAGATCATGTGTCTTAAAGATAAAATGGTTCGACTCAAGGATGAACTGATTGAATTTTCGCCTGATGGTTTGCTGGTAGTTAATTCTGATGGTTTGATCGTCAATTCGAATTCACATATAGAACAGCTCTTCGGCTGGCGCCCGGCAGAACTTAAAAGAAAGTCTATCGGAACACTTCTACAGCAAGAGCCCAACCAGAATCAAAAAATTCTCTTTTCACCCATTGAGAACGAAAACAATACATGGCTAACTGCGCCCAACAAATTCTCTGGTGAATTAGTCGGCATACACAAGGGTAATTCATTTTTTCCAGCTGAAGTATCGTTAAGAACTGCTGAGCACAATGGTGATCGACTAATAGTTATTGGAGTACGAGACATCTCTGAGCGAGAAAGGAAGGACGATGAAATAGGTTATGCGATGATTGCCCTCGACGCCACAGATGACGCGGTTTTCGTTTGCGACGCGGAAAATCTGAAGTTTACCTACGCGAATGAAGGCGCAGCCAGGCAGTTAGGGTATAAACGCGATGAGTTTCTCTCAATGACGCTTGAAGAAATCGTCTCTGAAAAAAGCCAGGAGTCTCTGCGGGAGCAGCTACAAAAAGTAGTGAATACAAAAGGTAAAACAGAGCACTACACCGATGTACATGTAACCAAGCAGGGGAAGGAATTCCCAGTCGAGCTTGGCGTTCATTATGTTGATCATCCCCTTAACCCTTACATTGTTTCAGTAGTGCGCGATATTTCCGATCGAACTCAGGCCATTGAGTATCTTGAGAAAAGTTCAACTGAGCTACGACAACTGAATGATGAACTGGAACTGGAAAGGGAAAATCTGGAAAGAGAGGTCGATATCCGCACGGGCCAGCTAGAAGCCGCGAAAAAGAAAGCAGAAGATGCAAACACGGCCAAATCTTCTTTCTTGGCATCAATGAGCCACGAGATACGTACTCCGATGAATGGGGTCATTGGAATGATAGAATTGCTGCTCATATCAGATCTCGACAAAAAACAAACACAACGAGTTACAACGCTGCAAGACTCAGCTCTCAGCCTGCTCACAATAATCGATGAAATCCTGGATTTTTCCAAAATAGAAGCTGGGAAAATCGAATTGGCAAACGAACCCGTCGACCTGGTTCATACGATTGACTCCGTTCACAGCTCTCTGATGGCTATCGCACAGAGCAAAGACGTGGATTTGTATTGCTATAGAGATCCAGAATTAACAACAGTGATTATTTCTGATGCTCTGCGGCTTCGCCAAATTATTACCAATCTGGTTGGCAACTCGATCAAGTTCTCAAGCGGCCAGAATAGAAAAGGTCGTGTTAGCTTACGTATCGAGTCGAATAAGGAGCATGGGCTTAGGATAATTGTCGAAGACAATGGCATTGGTATAGCCAAAGAATCCCTGAAATCAATATTTGAACCTTTCAAACAACAAGATGCCTCTACTGTTCATCACTTTGGAGGCACCGGTCTGGGCCTTCCAATAACCAAGGTACTGGTTGATAAAATGAACGGAACACTCGATTTGGAAAGTGAACCTGGCGTGTATACCAAATTTATTGTGAATTTACCCATAGTCGAAGCGAATGAAAAGAATTCACCAGAGTTCGAACAGAAGCTTAGCGGTTATATTTTCAATTTCTATTCTGAAGACAGCAATCTTGCAAGGGACTGGAATAGCTATCTGATATTCTCAGGAGCAAAGGTAAATTGTGTAGAGAAAATTGAGAATTTGACGAACGTAACAGATATCCGCGCGGATATGTCAGGAAATATCATTGGTATAGCAGTGGACGACACGTTGAGCCCCGATAATTTACGGTCGTTGGCTGAGAATTGGAAAAACCACAGCCTTGCGAAATTAATAATTGTTATGCCGTTAATGAACAAGGTCACGGACAAATATAGTGAAGATATTGCCCTGGTCGATCACAACCCCAATCAGAACACTACATTTCGTCAGGTATTGACAGTCATATCTAACGAAGTGGCTGAGCCTGACCTCGTTTGCATCGATGGAGAACAGAAACTCTCTGATGACGATCCAACTAGTCAATCTCTATCAGAACAGGCACAAATTCTGGTTGCCGAAGACAATGCTATAAATCAAAACGTAATTAGTAGCCAACTGGAGGCCCTGGGCTATTCGTTCGACATGGCTAATAATGGCAGGGAGGCGCTTGACCTATGGCACAATAATAGCTATGCCATGTTGTTAACCGATCTTCACATGCCACTAATGGACGGATACTCTCTTGCCACTGCCATCAGAGAACAAGAAACTGATGGAGAACGTTTACCTATAGTTGCCTATACAGCAAATGCTCTCAAGGGTGAAAGAGACCACTGTCTGGAATGCGGCATGGATGACTATTTAACCAAACCAATCGCGCTTAAGGATTTGAAATCAAATTTAGCTACATGGGTTGAGGGAGCGAAGAGCAAGCCTCTGGTTAATACAACTGGTGATAGCCCGTCACTAGCATCTCCCCGTACGCTTGACGTCTCGATCCTCGAGAGCATCGTCGGCGACGACCCAGAAGAGATTGCCAAATTCCTTGGTGACTACCGAAGATCAGCGGAAAAAGCATCTGCCGCACTAACCGAAGCTTCACAATGCCAGAATTGGCACAAGCTTAGAGACGTGGCGCATACATTAAAGTCAGCATCCAGGACCGTAGGAGCGATTCCCTTGGGCGAGATATGCGCGTCTATTGAAAATGCCAGCGGAGTACAGGAGCAAAAAACTATTCATGACCTGATGCTTGATCTCAATCAGGCCTTGAGTGATGTGTATGCGGAACTACTGAAACAGTCCGAGAAGAGAAAAAGTAAAGATCAGTCGAGCTCGACCGACGCCGCAGTTGATGCCAATGACGTAAAATTACTCCCACAAAAAGATGCCGCGCTCGAACAACGGAAGTTTCTATAGATGTCTTCTGATATCGAAACAGGTAGGATAAGAGCGGAGCTATAATAGCATGCAAAAGATTGATTCAGCAGAACACACTATGGCTTCTGGCGTTAGCTACGAAGGAGTGGCGGATCAATTTTCTTCACTCACCGCCTATGCAGATGTAACCTCCGCTCTCTTCCCAACCGGGCAATACTTATTAGCGATTGGCTTAGCTGCTGCATGTCTGCTATTAATCTTGATTGTACTCCTGGCCGTTTACGCGGCTCGACTTTCACGACGGAACAAACTACAAAAAAGTCACCTATTGCAGCAAAAAGACCTAATAAGCTTAGTGCTAAAAGAAAGAGAGACTATTTCACGAGCGGCAGAGAAACAAGCCGAGTTATTCAAAAAAGATGAAGCACGCCTGGAATCGATATTTGAATCTCTAACGGATGGACTTATTGTCATCGATAGCAAGGGACTTATTGATGATTTTAATCCAGCGGCGTCTCGGTTATTCGGCTATAGCAAGAAGGAAGTGCTAGGTGCTAATGTTAGTATGCTCATGCCACAACCTTTTCGCCAAGAACATGATAAATATTTGGAAACTTACTTAAGTACCGGTCAGAAAAAAATAATCGGCGCTGGTCGCGAAGTTCTTTGTAGCCACAAAGACGGCAGCGTTTTCCATGCACGCCTTTCTGTCGCCGAGTTCACCATAGGAGAAGATACAAAATTTACCGGAATAGTGCACAATATTTCCAAGCAAGTAGCAATGGAAGATGAATTGAAGGCGGCTATTCTAAAAGCCGATAGAGCATCTAATGCAAAATCCGAATTTCTTGCTAACATGAGTCATGAGATTCGTACTCCATTAAATGGTGTGATGGGTATGCTTGAACTTCTGCAGGGAACAATGTTGGATGCGCGGCAGAGCAACTATGTAACTACTGCCTATAACTCAGCGAATTCACTGCTGAATGTTATCAGTTCGATTTTGGATTTTTCCAAAATGGAGACAGGCATGCTGGGCATTCAAAATATGGCCTTCGATGTTCGCAGGGTAATTGAGGATGGAGCTATATTAGCGGCGCCCGATGTTGCCGAAAAAGAGCTTGAGTTGAATTGCCTAATAGCCAAAGAAATTCCGCGCACACTTCTAGGCGATCCAAAGCGCCTACAGCAAATAATCATTAATCTTGTTTCAAATTCAATCAAGTTTACTGAGATAGGAGAAATCGATCTCAGAGCATCCTTGATCGATATGGATAGCTCCAAGGCCAGATTACACATCGAAGTCGAAGACACTGGCATTGGCATCGCCGAAGCCAGACTGGCAAATTTATTTGAGCCCTTCACCCAGGAAGATAGCTCATCCACTCGGAAATATGGCGGTGCCGGATTAGGACTGGCCGTGGCGAGGCAACTAGTTGAACTGATGGGTGGTGAAATTGGCGCATCCAGCACTGAAGGCCAAGGCACTACTTTCTGGTTCTCGCTTGATTTTGAACTGGCAGTCCTTGATGAAGAAAAAGAAGAATATGGGTTCCGAGATGACCTCCGTGTCCTGGTAGTGGATGACAACAAAACTAACAGAGATATTCTTCTATACTACCTAACTTCCTGGAACATAATAGCGAGCTCTGCCAAAGATGGCAGTACAGCTCTGCGGAAGCTGCAACAGGCGGTGGTCGAAGATGCACCCTATCACGTAGTGATACTGGATTATCATATGCCTGGCATGAATGGATTGGAATTAACCAGGGCAATGAAATCCGAAAGCGAATTGGCAAGTATCCCGATCATCATGTTGAGTTCAGCTGGAGATTCGGACGAACCTATTAGACAGGCCGGCATAAAACATTCTTTCCCTAAGCCTGCCCGCCAAACAGATATCTACGATTGCCTGAAGCGGCTACAGAAAGAGGTGCCCACCGTGGCATTTGACGTCGAGACAGGAAGTAAGGAATTGAGAAAAGACACCAATTTGACAAGCAAAAAAATTCTCATTGTTGATGATATGAAAACCAACTTGCGGGTTGGCAAGGAAATGTTACAAAAACTGGGTCTGAAGCCCGATCTAGCAGGCAATGGTCGCGAGGCTCTGCAGGCACTAGCTGTTAAACAATACGATCTGGTGTTAATGGACTGTCAAATGCCTGTCATGGATGGATATACTGCTGCCAGAGAAATAAGAGCGCTGGAAAAAGCGGCGGGCCCAGATAAACACCTACCTATAGTCGCTGTTACTGCTCATGCTTTGGAGGGAGATAGAGAGGCTTGCCTTGAGGCTGGCATGGACGACTATCTAACGAAGCCATTTGCCCTTTCTGAACTTGAATCTATGCTTGACCGCTGGTTGCTCTAGCACCATCTTCCTTACAAATAAAAGGAGATGCAACATCACAGAAAAATTCGATGTCCACCGATAGGACTTATCTGGAATTCTGGATTCTCGCGCGCAAGTTCCAAAATTACTAAGATACTATGAATCTGTCCGTGGCGACTTTGTTGCTGCCAGAGAAATCTTGTCAGACCACAGTGAACCTCAACGTATTAGGAATTCCGAAATACTGCTTTGTATTTCTTTTACGTTAATAGGTTTAGTAATATAGGCTTCGAATCCGCATTCAAGGGCGATTTCAATAGCTCGTGGTGTGGCATCGGCAGAAATAGCGATAACCGGAATAGAACTTGTTTCCTCGGCGTGTTTCAGTTTTTGCACAGCCTCATTGCCGTTCATTCCTGGTAAGTTAATATCCATAAGAATAATATCCGGACAGTGTTTTCTGGCCAGATCGATGCCCAACTCCGCATTGTGGGCGGTAAGCATTTTGATAGCGGGCATCTTATCTCCAGGGAACCTGGCCAATATATGCCGCATCAGGCTCTGATTGTCAGGATCATCCTCTATATAGAGTAATGCCTTGGTAACTATATGATTGTTGGTTGGGGTTGATACTACCTTGTGCACAGATTCAATGCTGGCGTTGATTGACCCCTGTTCTGAGCTTAAAGGAATATCTACCCAAAAAGTACTGCCACTACCCACTTCACTTTCATAACCAATAGACCCCCCCAGCAACTCAACTACACGTTTGACAATACTGAGACCAATGCCCGTACCCTCAATTGGGCCAGTTTCACGCCCCAAACGTTCGAAAGGCGTAAACAGATCTTTGCACCGGTCTGGCGGTATGCCTGGCCCGGTATCTGCCACACTAATACGTAGCATATTATTCGGTATCTCTTGGCAGGAAATTATGACCGTGGCACCCTCATCGCTGTACTTAACGGCGTTGCTCAACAAATTCAGTAGCAGCTGTTTTAAGCGCGTGACATCACTCCAGAGCCAAAACTCAGATTTTTTTGCCTGGTAATTGCCCTGATCCACGAGGAGGATGTTCTTTTCTGTGGCTCGAAACTGGATCTGATTCAGGCAATCATCAACAGCTTCACTGGCTAATACATGATCGAATTGTAGTGAAATACGCCCCTCTTCAATAATATTCAGTTCCAGCACGTCGGTGATTAAATTAAGTAAGTGTTCTCCACTTGAGAGTATGTGGCGCACATGTGAATTCTGTTTCTCATCAAACTCGGCTTCGTTAATCTCTAGCAGTTGTGCGAAGCCAAGAATACAATTCAATGGGGTTCGAAGCTCGTGGCTCATGGAAGACAGAAATTCAGTCTTTGCCATACTGGCTTTTTCCGCCTCCTCTTTGGCTGTACGCATCTCTTCCTGAGCCTTAGCCGCATGTTGCTCAGCATTAACTTGAGTAGTTACATCGGTGCCCGCCCCGCGATAGCCCAAGAACTGTCTATCGGAGCCAAACACCGGTGTACCGCTTATACTGACATAGTTGTATTCACCTTCTGCCTCCCGTTGCCGAAACTGAAAATCCCTAAACGGTCGATGGTGAAGCAGATCATCATGGAATTCCTTCCATTCTGATAAGTTACCGTAGTCAGTACCGGACTCAGCACTCGTCATGCTGAGCAAGTCAATCGGGTTGGCACCGACTATCTCAAGGAAGTTTTGATTGATATCGGTGAACTCCAGGTCAGAGTTTGTTTCCCAGAAGCCGTCGGCGGAAGAACTGGCAATATCATAGAACCGCTCTTCGCTTAGTTTCAGATTTTTCTCAATGATATTGCGCTGATCGATCTCCGATTGAAGTTGGCGAGTGCGCTCCGCAACTCTGAGTTCCAATTCATCATGTGCTCGCCGCAGCTTTTCTTCATTCTCCTTCCGCTCATCGATATCCCGAGATATGGTGATAATCACCCAACGACCATCCAGTAACAGTGCTTTGCGGCGAACTTCAGACCACTTACGCTTCGAGTTTTTAATCGAAGATTTAACTTCTACCAGAGTGCCCTTTTCACCGACGGCAATAGCATCCTCGTAGTTACGCTTAGCCGTTTCTATATCGTAGTTGACGATGTCCGCCGGACCCATATTGAGCAACTGTTTCTGGCTATAACCTGCTTGTTCCGCGGCATTGCGGTTGACATAGAGAAAACGCAGGGAATCGAAATCAGTAACATAGATCGAATCAGGAGACGCGTCTATTGCAGCATTGAAATGTTGTAATACTCTTTCGCTCTCCTTCTTGGTAGTGATATCCTGAATAGTGCCAACCGAACGCACTGCCTTACCGTCATCACCATAAAAGGATTCCCCACGGGCCCTAACGACTTTTGTCACTTCGCCATTTTTTAGTAATAATCGATGTTCTATATCATAGGGTTGCCGGCTCTTTATAGAGGTAATATAGGCGTTGCTGACCAGTTCTTTATCATCTGGGTGGGCGAAGTTAAGAAATGTATTAAATGCCTCATTCGTGGCATCAGATTGACGCGTCTCTAATTCGAATATATTGCTCACTTCATCTGACCAATAGAGTTTGCTAGTCGTCAGGTCTATTTCCCAACTCCCGGTTTGGGATACCCGTTCGGCAGCATTGAATCTTTTTTCGTTCTCGTGTAGCGCATCTTCCACCTGTTTTCTGGCTGTGATGTCCAGCGCAAATGCGACATACACAGGCCGATTAACATAACTACTGCGCTGCAGATGGATCTCTACCAGATAGCTTGTTTCGTCTTTTCGTTTATGTCTGGTTTCAAATACAATTTCCTCAGAACTGTCTTCGTCTGAAATATGTTGATCTTTTGAAAGCGGGGAAATAAGTTTATGAAATTCACCCAAGGTATAATCAGGCTTGATGTCCAGAGGAGTCAGTAGCTTTAACTCTTCCATCGAGTATTGCAGATTTCGCGTCGTCGCTTCGTTGACGTATAGGAATTTCAACGTCTCACCGTCAAAAATGTAAACCTCGTTTACAGATTTCTCAACGATCCGACTTAGTGATTCTTCGTTACCTAGCACCTATTTTCACTCCTGACTGTGGCCCGAAAACTCAACATATTGGGACCACCTTCAACATCTTACATGGGAGAGCACCAGAGTTGCGTTTTCAACCGAACCTATCGTGTCTAGCTACGACGATTACTACGAGACCAATTCACATTGCTTATTAATTTGAAAAAAGACAGCTACTTAATGTAGCTCTCTATTTCTAAAAGCGCCTGCAAGCTCCTTTTTCATATTATTGCATAGTAACTTGGGTTTGCCATCAATACCAACCCCATCACTTTAAGACCCATACAGTTTTATCTTGTATTTGACGGGCCCCTCCTTTGGCGCATCGAGTGCACGGATCGTTACTGTCCAGAAGGCTTCACGAGAAGCTAACATAGCAACTATGCCGAATAAAAATTGTAATGCTCGGGAAGCAAATCCAATGGGCAAAATATCCTGAACAAACCAGGGTTCTGCTTTATCCGCCCAAGCAAGGTATCAGGTCTAATTAATTTTATTGAACATCAGCATAAACTTGTAGGCTTCCTGTGCATCGCTCTTGAACGATCTCAAAAGTAGATTGTTATATAAATAATCCTGGTAATTTCCGCAGCCCTCCGCTTCATCCATGTTACAGAATCCCATAGACCAATCTTCAAAGTTCCGTTCTTTGATATTGCCGGTCAAGGTTCTAATAAGACCCTTGTGGCGACTGTCATTTCGTATCTTTTTGTACATCTCCATAACAGCCTGCTCTTTACCCTCAAGCATCTGCATGAATGTGCCATCTTGATAAAGAAGTATTCCAGTAATATTGGATTTTTTGTTGTTATCACGTGCGCACCGCAGAATAACGAGTAGTTCTTCTGCACTCATCAACTTAGCTGCGGAGCTGACATAAATCAAATAAAACACGAAGAACCCTCCAAGGACTAGCACTTAGATAATTACCAACCAATAATGCCGGCACACCAGAACCCGGTTGAAGCCGCTCTTAGCGCGACATTTTCAGCATTCATCCTGCCTTCGCATATTGCTGTGCAGTCTCTGCAAATTCTTTGAAAAAGAGTTACATGTTGAGAAGCCACAGGCTGACACATTCACACTTACTACCATGCTAAACCTGGCTCTGCACATACGGCTCCATTTCGACAATACCCAGGTCTCTTGGTATTACGTCCTGAGCTTGAAATATCTTAAGGGAAATTGAGAAAACAATGGCGAATTAGGTATCAAACAGTTGATAGTTTATTGTAGGAGAAAGTTATCGCGAGCTATAGTAGGTTCACGTGCTGCGAAAGGGCCGAGAAACCATGACTTGAATTGAATATACGAATAGATCAAGCGCAAGAGAAAACAGACATCAATTACACTAAATACCCCCACAATTGGTAGAATAAGAATTGTTAGAATTCGAAGTCGTGTATATCGTCCTCGCATCTGGAACTAACCTCACTTAGTCAATTTATACTTAACAAGGACTTTCTTTTTCATTATGCTACGGCAAGGACGCGCTATGATACAAGGAACAGCGATTTTTGTGGCCGACATAATAGAAAACGATCATCTTCCACGTCGTGCACTGATGACCAGCTGTGCACTAAGTTTCGTCGCCGTTGTTCTAGGGTGGACTCTCGAAACCTCCAATGCCGATCTGGGCAATTTCGAATCGATCTCTTTTCCGGCACTTGCACTGACATCCGCAGCTGCCTTTGCGCTACTCTGCCTAACCGGGCAACGCTTCCTCGTCCGCGCGGGCCAAATCATGCTGAGCCTATGGGGGATATATCTAGTCACAAGTATAGCTAACCAGGTTTTTTTCGAGTCTGCAAGAATTGCGCAAACTCTAGTTTATAGCATCTGGTTGCCAGGCTATACCGTGCTAACTTTTTTAATAGTAGGACGGCGCACCGCCCAATGGATTAGCTGGTCTGTGTTTGCCACCGTCACATGCATGTATTTCATTTTTTATCTCTCTTTGCCAACAGTAATAACGGCAAACCAGGACGGCTTTGTCCTTGTCGCCGTTCTGTTAATCATGCAACCCAATGTAATAATTTTATTAACAGCCTTATTAGGCTATCGAAAGCGATCAGAAATTGCGAGCCATGAGATAGACGCTACAAACAGGGCAAAGGAGAAACTTCAATATACCCTTGATGGGCTCAAGGCTGCACAAGAAGAAACCCAGGCAGCGCGAGAGCTCCTTTCCAATACGATAAATACCATTCACCCCGGACTTGCCGTATTCGATATTGATGGAAAACTCATTTTGTCAAATAAGGCGCTCCGGAATTCGGCCGATGCAATCGGATTTCCACTACAATCTGGCATGAATCTCGCGCAACTTACCCAAATCCTGCTCGAGTCTGGCGCCAGGGATTCAAGCAGAGGAGAGCCAACAGATGGATGGCTGCATGACATAAGCCAACTGCGCAACAAAGGAAGATCGAATCAATTGTATATGCCGGATGGGCGGTCGTTCCTCGTATTCGAACGAGATTGGTCGGACGGCACTTCAGTTATTACTCTTACAGATATCTCAAAACTGGAGCAAGACCGCGAAACAATATCTCAACTACAAAAAATGGAAGCACTGGGACGACTAACCGGTGGAATTGCTCACGATTTTAACAACCTACTGTCTATTATTTTGGGGAATCTTGAGTTTATGCAAAGCATGCAGATTAATAACGAAGAACTTGACATCTTAATCGGTGAGACCATTAACCAAACCAATAAGGGAACCACTCTAGTTCAGCAATTACTCGCTTTTGCTCGAGGTCGAAATTTGAAACTCCTCCAGATAGACCCTGTTACGCTACTACAGGAAATGCTACCAATTATTCGAAGCGCTGTCGGCGAACAGATCAATGTTAAACTTGCACCAATAAGCTTCTTCGGAAATATTGAAGTCGAGCCTGATCTAGTACAGAGCATGGTAATCAACATCGCCCTTAACGCCAAAGACGCCATGCCTACTGGAGGGGCATTAAGTATAGCAGTTGCCAAGGAGAGCTTTGTCAGCTCAAACCCAGATGAAGAGTTGTCAGGAAGCTATATTTGTTTGTCATTTTCCGATACTGGCGAGGGAATCCAAGCAGAGCATATGCAAAAAGTATTTGAACCATTTTACACCACGAAATCTCATGGTGAAGGCAGTGGTCTCGGCTTAAGTATGATATACGGACTTGTTAAACAGTTTAAGGGCGACATCAAAATTAGCAGTCGACCAGACGCGGGAACCAAAGTTAGCCTGTTCTTTCCCATTGTGCAGCCCGCAGCAAAAAAGAAACACGAGAAAGTAATATCTGCATTATCCCCAACAATGCAAACCTTTAGCGGCAGTGTCTTACTTATCGAAGACAATAATGAGCTTAGAAAAGTATCAAGACTTAGACTAAACCGACTTGGGTTTGATGTAACAGAAGCGGCTAGCATTCAACAAGGAAAGTCATTATTTAGCAATGGAAATTTCGTGTTGATATTTAGTGATGTGATGTTACCCGATGGTAACGGTTACGATCTGGCAGACGAATTAATGGGATTAGACCCAGAAACGCGTATCTTGCTGACCTCTGGATACACAGAATTGAATGCAAAGGCTGACTCTACTCTACGCCCCAACATCCCCTTTATTCAGAAGCCGCACAGCATGGCGGACCTGACAGATCGCATTTCCGCTCTATTAAGCAAATAGTTTATTGTTAAGAGATTTTTGGAGGCACGGTCAATTTTAGGTGTTAAAGGTATTGCAGTGCGGCCGACTGCAATCGCTAATTCTATGTTAGCCCCCCGAACTTGACGGTGCATGCTGAAATCAATATTGTATTTATAGTTGCGAGTCGCTTAAGTGAAAGCCGTCACCGGTCGTTATTACTACTATAAACAGCCCGCACGGCGAACTTCCCGGATGTCTATGCTGCTTAACATCTGGAGCAATATTCAGAATTACCTAATTTTGCTGCAGTATATTGAGAGCCATCACCAATTGGCAGCGGCATTCGTTATTGCTGCCGGTAACGCAGCAGATTGCAATTGAACTGGTCCAACTCACGCTTTGTGTGTGGCTTAACTATTTCATCTCTCAGCGTGATAGAACAGCAATGATCTTCTCCCCAATAATTCAATACTTTACTCCCTATCAAGCTCAAGAACTGGCAGTGAGCGAATTTTATCGTGGACAAGTACTTATTTCGGCGAGCCTGTGTGCAATCGTTTTTATAACTCCATTCGTCGTAATAAGGGGAATAACGGATGGGTTGGGGAGCCCGGGGTTTTATATTGTCGCAATCTCGGTGCTGGTTTTGATTTCCACCCTTTATCTATATAAATACACTTGTTCGGCTGCCATGCCTGGGTTCTACCTTACCCTAAGCTCGTCATTCGTTATAATGGCATATTCCTTCTTCGATGGAGGCCTGCATTCGACCTCGATAATATGGTCTCCAATCTTACCTCTATTCAGTGTGTTCCTGGCAGGTACTATCTATGGCGTAGCTATTTGGACAATTCTATTTTTATACCTGACATTCTTGGTGTATGCACACTCCATAGATATCGTTCCAGCTACCACTTTTGAAAGTGGGCAACTCGAATTCCTGCTTTTTCTCAGCACCACTGCTGTGCTAACAATTCTGTTGATACTCGCTTTTCTGTATACCTCCTGGCAGAAGGCTGTGCAACATGAAATTCTTACAGCCAGTCGGGCGAAGAGTGAGTTCTTATCGGGCATATCACATGAACTACGCAACCCGCTCAATTCGATTATCGGATTTTCCGAGGCGCTGGCGAGTGGTTATTATGGGGAATTAAACGAAATGCAGGTCAGACACATTGGCTACATCAATACCAGCGGAGACCACCTATTGGCGCTGGTCGACAATTTATTAGATATTAGCAAAATTGAAGAAGGCAAGGTTGAATTCGATCCTGTTCCTGTAGACTTACACGATATGATTGAATCAAGCTTGCAATTAGTTGGGAACACGGTCAAAGAAAAAAACATTGAATTAGAATGCAAAGCTAGCGGAGAACTGGACGGCTTATGGGTATATCTTGACGAATCGAAAT
This sequence comes from Gammaproteobacteria bacterium, assembly GCA_021773355.1. Taxonomy (GTDB): domain Bacteria; phylum Pseudomonadota; class Gammaproteobacteria; order Pseudomonadales; family Pseudohongiellaceae; genus UBA9145. Next base: position 140,912 of record JAJFKE010000002.1, read on the forward strand.
TCAGACAGATACTGATCAATCTAGTTTCAAACGCGATAAAGTTCACACCAAGCCATGGAAAAGTAAAGTTGCTTGCCGATATCGAAGACCGCAATCTTGTTGTTCGCGTTTACGATAGTGGTCCAGGCATTCCGCCTGAATATAGACAACTGATTTTTGAGAGATTCTTCCAGATACATCAAAAAACAGATCGCAAAGACCCAGGTTCGGGACTCGGTCTTGCAATTAGTCTTCATCTAGCTAGGCTGCATGGAGGCAGAATATATCTTGAAGAACCCAGGCAAAACTCAGGCAGCTGTTTTGTTATTGAGGTACCATTGCGTGCCGCACTGAAGCCTGGCTCAACAATGGACAATTGATTTTCAGAATGACATTACTACTATGACGGAAGTACCCACGAAGCTAATATTGGTTGTCGATGACAACATGATGAATCTTGAATTGCTGGTAACAATACTTAATGCCAACGGTTATAAGACTCTGTCTACCGGGAGCGGTCTGGAGGCATTAGAATTGGCAAAGGAGAATCGACCCGATCTGATATTGATGGATATACAGATGCCCGAAGTCGACGGATATATGGCCTTGGATATGCTGCGAAAAGAACAAACTACTCATGACATTCCTGTGATCGCTGTTACAGGTAATGGCATGGCTAGAGATTTAGAACGGGTTGCTAATTGCGGATTCGATCAATACGTTGTTAAACCCTACAAGATCAAAGCCATCCTGGCCACCATTCAGGAATTCTTAATATAAATTTCCAGTCGGTACTTCTGACTCTGAATTCTCATGACTCTTTGTATTTGTATTTTGTGTTAAAAACTGAAACACATCATATCTATTCTATGGAAAGTGGCTCAACGATCTATCGTTTAAAAATAGGATAGCAGGAGCCGACCCTCTATCTCTCACCGAACAAGAAAGAACTCCAATTTGGATTTATCATTGTTGCTGAATTGCCGAAGTAAGCACATAGGCACCCCAGTAAAAGGGATTGCGGTAACGCGGGTTCCTTCGCATAGCGTGCTGGGCTTTTTGCAGGGATTCGGCGGGGTCTAACATGTCTTCTCGCAGGCTGCGATAAAATTCCTTCATGAATATGGCCGTGGCAGCATCGGACACTGGCCATAAGGTTGAGATAACGGAATCGACGCCCTGCGCCAAAAATGACCGAGACAAACTCAGCGCCCCTTCCCCAGGAACCTCGAATCCCCTACCAGTATCGCAAGCGCTTATCACTACTAATTCTGCGGAAAAATTCTGAGCCGCTATTTCTGCCAATGAAACAAAGCCGTCGTCCTGGTCATCGGTCTTCGCCATGGCCAAGCCCACCAACTCAGGCAGCTCTTCGTTGAAATAACCGTGAGTGGCAATGTGTATTATCCTGGCATTGCGTACCGGGCTACTAAAGAAATTCCCCTGTGTTGCATCGGCGCCGGTTAGAATAAGACGATCTTCTTCCGCAAAGAACTGCGCCAGCTCCCTAGCCTCTCGCGCCGAATAAGGCAGGCGTTGACGTGTGCTCGACCAACTGCGAAATTGTTCAGCTTGCTCTTCGTAATTATCACTTATTGATGGCTGCTCAAAGACGGGGTCTGCCAATACCGCTATTTCTAAGCGATCAGAATCTGCGCTTACAAGATTCACACTGAAATACTCACTTAGGCTTGGGACCATAGTAAGCGTCGCTGCTTGAGTCAAATATTGTTCATCGTAGTAGAGAGAGGCGAAGGGGACTGAGTCTAGTTTGCCAGTAGGAGAAATCAAAATTCTACTAACACCCTCTCCAAGAGAGACATCTTTTAACAGAATTTCTGACAGCAATCGTAAATTCTCTCGTTTATCGATCTTAGGGTCTCTTATATCTTGCAGTGCAGATTCGACAATAGCAGACACTAACTCACTCTCGCCTACTTCAGTAACACTAAAATGATTTTCACTCAAATTAAAGCGCCAGACTTTTTCCGGACCTTCCATGTATTGAAGCACCATAGAATCCCGCGGAATTAAAGAACGCAGTTGCTCGCTATTCAACAATTCTGGAGCCTGTACTTGTTCTGACAATCCATGGGCAGCAAAATAACGTTCTCGCGCCTGGTTGAATCGACGCTCAAATGCGAGTCGGTCTTCCTCAGTACTGATTTCCCCCTGCGACTGCTGTAGCTGCGAGACTATATCAACCCATTCTGCCCGGGCTGTTTGATTCTCTTCATTGTTATTGAGCATCATTTCCTGGCGCCGCTGACGCAGGCTAACTGTTCGAGCACGTTCGGCCACCAGAAATGCTCGCTGCAGATATTCCGGCTGCAACTGCCTCTGTTGCAGAAGGTGCTCAATATGGGAAGCATAGATGTTATTAGTCCGCGCACTCCAGAGAGGACCCAGGCGAACCGTATCAAATTCGGCTCGTTGGCTTTCGATTAAGTCGAAGGCGTCGTCCGCCATATTTACCGCATCTGCGGTTTGCCCTAGCTGCTGGTAAAGGTCTATAAATGTAGCTAGCAATAAAATTTCGTCGGCGGGTTCGGCTCCGCTATTTTTGACTTCTGCTAAGGCGTTCTGTAACTGCTGAATAGCCTCAACTTCCCGACCAAGTTCGAACAACAACTGTGCGTGATTTGCATAAATGGGAATGGGATCTATCCCAATTTCAAAATTGGAATCCTGCAACAGATTGATGACATCGAGGCTAAATTGGTAGGCGTGAGTGGTGTTCCCTAACAGCCTCTCATCTTGACTGAGTTCAGCCTTTGCCATGAGCGTAGAAGTTGTCCACTGATGCTGTTCGAAATAATTTAATGCTCTCAGTCTATTATCTCGTGCCTTTTTGAGCCTTCCCTGCTCTCTATAAATAGTCGCAAGTTGTGAAATTGCTTCATGCTCGCTACGACCCTCACCGGCGGATTGGTGAAAATCAATGGCGGCCTGAGTATTATGAATGGCGGCTTCATAATCGAGGAATAGCAGGTTCAAGCTGCCCAGTTTTTTGTAAATAAATCCATGGTTGCCAATATCTGACACCGTGGCAATGTTAGCTGTTGCCTTATTGTATGCATTTTGCGCCGCACGCAACTGGCCCCAGCGCCGGTAATAATCACCCATGTTTCCAAGAACAGAATTATGACTCTCAATATCACCCACCCGAGCAAGCTGGATCTCCGATAGTTTCATGTAGTCGATAGTTTCGTAATTTCGTCCCTGCACAAATAAAATCCCAGCGTTTTTGTTATAGGCATTTCCCAGGATTAGTGAATCCTTAAAGTCCTTGCCGATGGCTATGGCTTTCTCAATCCGGTCTCTAGATCTAGATAATATCCACTGGTTGTTTCCTTTACCAACCTTCCACGCCAACATCATCCCGTTGTCACCATAGTTAATGTAGATTTCTGCAATATCGAGGACTATAAAGTCGGTAGCTGGTTGCACAACGGCTAAAGCCAATTGAGACGCTTCCAAGGCTTTCTGAAACTCAAGCTCTGCATTTTCATATGCCTGGTGGGTGAAAAAGTGCCGGGCCGCAAGCCAATTGGCTTGGTAAGGAAGAAGAGAATAGTTCTCTAGCAGCTGATCAATATTATATCCAAGGAGTTTGGTGATCTGTTGCTCAGAACTCTGGACACCACTGTCTAAATTGCAATGTGCCAACAACACCGAAACTATCCATCGCCAGTTGTCATCAAGCCTTTCATCGTTGGCCAACTGTCCATACCGATTACAGGCGGATAGGATATATTGTTGTGAAAACTGCCCGGCCTCAAAACCAGCCAAGTCTAACTCCTTCGCCATGTGCACAAGATGGGGTTCGGACAAATCAAGCGCATGTATTCGGAAACTGCCCTTCGCTACTTTTTGATAAACGGGCTCGAGTGAGAGTGTTGAACTCTCGCCAGCTGCTACGTAGACAAACTCGGGGCCATTACGACCAACGGGAGAATTAAATGAGCTTCCGTCTGACTTGACACCCTTGAGATCAACGCCGCGCTGTTCTATAACAATCAGCCGCGGAGCTAAGTCTTTAGGCGCCAACTCAAACATATAGGGCCCGGTATCGATGACTATCCAGTCGTCAATACCGGGAGATTCAGGCAATTGCGAATAGGCTAGTATCGGTAACCAGCACAATACTAACCCGATTGGCGCTTTAAAAATCGACCAACCAATTCCATTCAACAGACACTTCTTCACCAGAGCTGCCATGTTGAAAATGTATGTGGGATGCAATTTCACTTGGGTTTAATTCGCTATTCTTCTCTACTGTAACCTGCTTGTATTCCCAGCCTTCTACAGGAAATACTCCAGCCCCGTAACTTCTGAGCTTTGTAGCAGTATCGGGTTCAACACCTTGAAAGTAGATATTCTCATATAAATCAACGATTTTCTCGTTCCATCTGCTATTAATGCCCACAATAACACATTCTTTTTCTTCGTTGTCTTTCCAGGGAACGGTGCAGGCGATTAGCCGCGTGGGGCGTGAGGATACATACCCACCGAATACGGTATAGGGTTCAGTATTCACATCTAGTGGATTCCCGTCATTATCCAGTAGTGCTACGCTGCTAATGATACTTACGTGTCGCCAGTTTTCGTATTTATGAGCCATGAGTCGTTCTCCTGAATATTAGTAATTACTGCCTAGTGTTGTGAAACTTCCTGATGCGCCAGATCCGGCTCAACAAAGACAGCCAAATCAGCCATGTCCACTGGGCTGAGCCCAGATCTCCATGTATTTTTATGCCCTTCGCTTTCAAAAATGAGTTTCTCGATATTCCAATCAGGTGGAGTACAAACCTCAGACAGCTGCGCCGCCGCCATTAGTCCGTCCGCTACTATCCAACCTCCCAATCTTCCCAGTCGCGAATCCTGCTGAGTATCAGCTTCCAAAAGTACATATACCCATAGAGGAGTGTTAGCAACCATTGCCTCGGCGGCGCCGCTTTTTAGTCCTTTAAAAAAAGGTAGATCAGGACTTAGTGCTTGCAATCCGATTCTGTGCGCTACATCTCCATGACGATTCAACAAGATCGTACATATTTCCTGGCCGGATTTCAGGCCGAGCTCCCTGCCCCGTTGTATATTCCGTTTTGCGATGTCCACGTGCTCGGGTGTTGGATAAGAATCCGGCGCTGCGTTAACACCAGGAATCTTGAACATCTGAATATTCACAGATAAATCAATCTTGCGAGCAAGGTTCGGCTCCACTTTCTGGCTATGGGGGTAATTTGAAAATCTAAAAAAGAATCGCCAGTCGATTTTTAAATCGCTGGTTAAAGGGTTTACGCGATTGATATTTTTTCCTGTATTCGAAAATAAGTCTTCCAGTAATACCCTCTTCTTTTCACCATCTTTTCCATTGCTAAAATTTAGATCGTATTGAGTATCGACCATACTGTGACCGAAGCGAAGAGCTGCGCCAGCCAATTCAAGCGACATGGCTGGATCGCTTCGATCCCTTGGCATTAACTGCCCCCGGCCTTGCTTAATTACCACATCGTAAATCGACTCAAATTTGCGTCCGTCTCGGGTCGTGTAAGAACCTGGCAGAATTCTCCTGGCGAAGTCGTGTAAGACAAGATATTGATAAATTCTTATGACTTCAGTTCGAGCAAGCTCGTGTAACACTCGGTCATTACTTTCTCCTTTGCTCTGCAACACGCCAACAATCTTATTGTGCAGCTTCATGAACAAAAGTTGAATCTGGGCTATTACCAGGTTTTCGTCGTTGCGAGGATCAGCTATGCGTGCACGACCACTGTCCTCTCTTGGCAGATCATGCTCTTCACCGCGATCGTCAACACCGAGAATAAACTTACCGCTGCCTCTATCAAATGGAACCTGGGAGTCATCTAGCCCTCCGCCGTAGATACTATCCAGATTAAGAGTAGGATTTCTGCGCAGAGATAAGTTCTCTATTTTAACAGGCAACTCGCCGGGTTCACGCACACCATTGCCCAGAAAGGTCAGGTCATGACTAATAAATTGGCCAAAGTAGGTATAGCCTGCAGGAATATTATTCTTGGTGTTGTCTTGTACCGCCCTGATTGAATTGCTAAGCGCCAGAATTTCCGCGTTGCTAGGCTGCACCTTGCCTTGTTCGAAGAGTCTTATGTATCTCCAGTTTTCCAATTGCTTCCCTTACTCACATAGGCCACCTGCAGGCTATTGCACATTTTTGATTATGCGAAAAGGTATCGACTCAACTGCTTCAATTAAGTCTTCCGCGGGGGTATTCGTCGGAATAATTTCTACAAAATAGTCTCCCTCGTCCAAAGCTGAAGATGAAAGCTCAATGCTTATATAACCGGAGTCTCCTCGAGCTCGTCCCTCAATTCGCTGCACGAGTGTGCCTGATATCCCCTTAAGAGATACGTTAAAGTCTTCAGCCAGTTCGTTACCGGGATATAGGAGCAACAAAATTACTTGCCCATCATCCTGAAACTTCAGGACCGAAATATCGTTTAACTGATTATCTATGGTGCGGTAATCGTCACTAGTTAAAAATACAGGCTGAATGCTTGAAACAACAGGCTCCCTGAACAAGGAAACCACAGCCAGTGGGATGACAAATAAACAGACTATTACAGGGACAAAGATGGGAACCAAGGCACGGCGTAGAGGAATATCCAAAAAACCCCAAGCCTTGGGCTGAAATTTTGTCTGACTTTTTTCCAACTGCGGCATTACCTCAAAAAACACGGCGTCAAGTTCAAGCTGCTCTGCCAACTCCGGTTTATCCAGCAAATAACACTCGAATTGAACAATTTCGTCGGCAGACAGCAGACCGCGCAAGTATTTACTTCCAATATTATTGTCAGCTATATATTTCTTATCCATAACTATGGGCCTCCGATAGACAGCCGCTTGTTTCGATTTCTCTGACCGATCAAGGCAGTTTCTTCCCTCGATTCATACAAGGCTAAGTGTCGCTCGTATTGAAATTCTCCCACCACCAACCCAAAAAATTGTTCGCCCCTATCTACGCAGAACAAACACGCTGTTATTAGAAGAGCCAGAAATAGTGTGTTGAACAGGCTGGAAGAGACATCGTCTTCGGATTCCGAACCCAATTTTAGGCTAGTCAGTTGTTTCAGACGTGCTCTTGCACGCAACAGAACACGATCGAAATGTTGTGGGCTGAGCTCCAATTCTTCGCAAATCTGACATTTATCTTTTTCATGAATAAAGTGGTCCTTGAGAATTTGCCTGTCCCGCTCGACGGGAAGCTCATCCAGAATTTGTGTAACGATAGCAAAGATGTTCTTAGTGTGAAGTTGTTGGAACAACGTAGGGCAATCATCAGGAACGCGAATATCGATATCAGAATAACCGTCTGTTGATCTTCTCTTTTCTTTACGGTAATGCGCAATCATCAGGTTTATTCCCACTTGCCTGATGAAACCAGAAAATCCCGCTGGATTCTTGATCTCGTCTTTGCGCGCCTTATCAATCACAACCAGGAACGTATCCTGGGCCAGGTCGGCCGCAAGATCAGGGTCTTTAGTGCGACGGCATAGAACGAAGAGCAGCCCGCGCCAGTAGCGTGATACGAGTTCTTGCTCAGATTCCTTGTCCCCTTGGGCGATTTGGGCTAGGAGCATTTCCGGCGAGAAATTACTGTCTGGAAGTACTTGCGACTCCTCAGTTATCACGATTTTCTCCAATGTCTCTCTGTTTTTGTCAACCAACAATCTGACAGACTAAGAATACTGTAGGAGGGATACGGCAGCAATTGCCATATCGACAGACTACTGTCCCTGAGCCTTGAACCACAGGTCGTTGCCGATGAATTAGAACCCACAAATAAGCCGGAAATTCATGCAGAAAAGCGCTTTTGCCGACCAATTAGCACCTTAATTTGTGTTTTTTCGAAGTATTGGTGGGATTTTCGGTCCTGTCATGACACTTGCTCTTTGAAGTTATCAGTTCTGGGAGATCCAATCCCAAGAGGGCACTATGACCGAAGAAGAGTTAGAAGAACAGATACAATCTTACAATGTAGAGGATGCTTCGCTTCCTCATTTAGAGCACGGAAGGCATGCCCCTTGCATTGAATCTTTTACAGCGACTACCCATGAGCATGAGAGAAGAATTTGTTCGACATTTCAATTTCGTCTTCCCGACGCCTGGCGTAAAACTAAGGGCAGAGGTGTTAGAGTCGCGCTGTTGGATACTGGAATAGATACCAAGCACCCTGACCTGGCCTGCTCCATTGCCGCCACAGCAGATTTTACCGGACAAGGCATCGAAGATTTACATGGCCATGGCACTCACTGTGCCGGTATTGTCGGCGCTCACTCTAGCAGAGCCGGATTGACTGGCGTGGCTCAGGAAAGCCAGCTGCTTATAGGCAAGGTACTTAACAATGACGGCTTGGGCAGCTTTAACAATATAGCAGATGGCGTAGACTGGGCGGTCGATTCTGGTGCTCATATCATCTGTATGTCCATGGCAGGACCGCGCTCGTCGCCGTTACTATACCGATCTATCAACTACGCTCTGGCAAAGGGTGTACATATAATTTGTGCAGCCGAAAACAGCGCGGGCTCGCAGTCAAATAACAGTTATCCGAACGGGTATGGTGGCGCCATCACTGTGGCCTCTCATGGCCACTCTGGTATTTCCTCACAACACCGGGAACGTGGCCTCGCCGCACCTGGTCAAGATATCTGGTCAACCTATAAAGATGGCTCCTATCGAGAATTAACTGGAAGCTCAATGGCCGCTTCTTTTGTAGCAGGAATTGCCGCGCTGATTGTGTCAAGGCACTTGTCTCGGTCTTGTTCTAATACTCCAATCTTCAATTGCGAAGATTTGCGCGCACATTTGACGGCTATGTCGACCGACCGAGAACGCCAACCTGCTGCAGCCCTACAAAAATCGCCATTTCTGGTTTCGGGAAATTCAGCATGAATAATGAACGGGAACGCTTAACGTAGATTTACAAATTATGAACACACGACTTTTCAATAAATCCACAAGCTCTGTAAGCACTTCAGGGTTTTACATTATTTTGAGCTCGTCAGTTGCGGTTATTCTGTATTCCATTCTTAATGATGGTATATTTTCTATCTCAACCTGGTTTCCATTGTTGCCGCTACTGCTAATTCTAATTTTTCTCTACACTTCTTGGCACAAAGAGAGGCAATGTGAAGTTCTTGAACTTAGTCGTGCAAAGAGAGTATTCCTATCAGGAATGTCCCATGAATTACGCAACCCTCTTAATTCTATCTTAGGTTTTTCAGAGGCGCTTTCCCACGGCTACTTAGGCAAGCTTAACAAGAAGCAGGCTGAGCATATCGCTTACATAAATGCCAGCGGAAACCAACTACTAGAACTGGTAGATAATTTACTCGACATCAGTGAAATTGAGGGAGGCCAGATTGAATTCGACCCCAAACCTGTGGATTTGCAAGACCTTATAGACATTAGCATTCAGAGTATTTGCACGCAGGCAGAAGCTAAGAATATTAACGTGAAGTGCAAGACCAATGAAAAATTAGCGGACTTATGGGTGTTCGTTGATCAAGCCAAATTTGAGAAAATCCTTAGTAACTTACTTTCAAACGCAATAAAATTTTCACCCGCGCATGGGCTTGTTGAAATAGACACAAAGTTAAAAGATGGCAAGATATCTATTAACGTTCATGACACAGGGCCTGGCATTCCAGCCAAATACAAAAGCCTAATATTTGAACGATTCTTTCAAATAAACCAAGGGTCCGACAATAAGGACCCCGGTGTTGGCTTAGGCCTTCCTATCAGCCTTCATCTCGCCAAGCTACATGGTGGAAGAATAGTTTTGAAAGACTCTGACATGCAGCCTGGCAGCTGTTTCTCGATAGAAATACCTCTGCTTGTTGAAAAAACCAAAACCCTCGAAAACAGTACCTTAATAAAATAGTTTACTAAATATGGGCTAGTGATGATGAAACGTATTCTAATTGTTGATGATAACTTGATGAATCTTAAATTGCTGAAGACAATTCTTGATGCCAATGACTATGAAACGCTGTCCACAGAAAGTGGACTTGCAGCTGTTCAGTTGGCAGAAGAGCAACAACCTGACTTAATATTGTTGGACATCCAAATGCCTGAGGTCGATGGCTATATGGCTCTGGAAATGCTCAGGAGCAAAAAAACAACTCAAGATATCCCAGTGATTGCTGTCACCGGCAATGGAATGGCACATGATCGAAAAAAAATGACTAACTGTGGATTCAATCATTACATTATCAAACCCTATAAAATCACCACCCTGCTGAATGCTATAAATCCCTTTCTTCACGGCTTTGATACAGCGGGTGAAATACACGCAAACAACCTGAAATAGCCCCGATTGATAAGGAACAGGAATATCCGGCCAAGCAGAGTAGTTACCCGCGCTGTTCCTGCCCGGCAAACCTCGACTCCAGCCTGCGAAGTGATGCACTTTAAAAAAATGTGGTTATTGACTAATTTTTGCCCAAGAACCTTCAAAAAGATTTGCATTTTCCCCACGAATTTCGTTAAATCACCACGAGGAGTGCTAGCAACTCAAATTTGTCAATCAACGATTGCCAAGGGCCCTAGTCATGACAATACCCCAATATTCCAAATTTTCACCCCTGACGGTGGCTGTTAAACGGAACCTGCGTCAACTTCGAATTGATGCCGGCTACTCCATGAACGAAGGCGCGCGGCTACTGGGCATTTCGCGCAAGCAACTCGAGGATATCGAAACTATCCGTAATTACGGCTGTCATATTGATTTAGAGGTTCTTGCTAAAATGACATTGGTCTACAATGTTTCTCTCGACAAAATAGTAATAGATTTACCTCAAGACCATTATTCCAAGTTTTTCGACAGACCCCGCAAGTCAATCAAAACCGCTTCTAGATAGCGCGGGTATTCATCAGCAATTTAAAGCGCCCTGTGCGAGAGCCGAAAGAGTTAGGCAAGCTCTATTTCCACGAGCAAATTTCGGTAAAAAAAAGGGGCTCGGATGAGCCCCTTTCTACATTGAGTCACCACGTCCTGTGGCTTTCAAAGTCTTTCCGCTTTATCCATGCAAGCGGTTACGAATTGTTTAGAAATCGTAAACAAAACGCGCGTAGAGTGACCTACCCATTGGATCCTGCAAGCTACCTACCACACCAGCAAACTCTGGTGAACGCTGAGCTTCACGGTCGAATATATTCCGTGAACCAACAGTAAAGGCACCTTCACCACCAAACAGGTCTAGGCCACGGTAGGTGTAGGACAGATCCATATCAGTCCAAGCATCCACTCCGGTCATGTTCTGCGGCCTACGTGTTCCACCAAAGTCGTCCATGAAAGTGAACTGAGGACCATCATAGTTAGCTACATCGTCAATGTAATGAACTGTGGAGCTAACCGAGTGGTTACCCATAACCCAGCCTACACGCAAGTTAGCTTTCCACTCAGGCAAGGTAGTAGCAGCGGAGGTTCTATCGTTATAGTTGCCTGCACCGTCAGTTATCGGATCACCAGGGCGGGTCTGGTAGTAGAAGTGATCGATAAAGGTAGCTTGTAGGTTGACGCGGAAGTCACCCCAATCTCTAAAGCTGAAACGGTAGTTACCCTGGATATCATAGGATTCCACTTCTACACTTTCCGCATTGGTGGTACTTGTGTTGTCAACCTGCAGAATAGTGAAGATATCGCCCGGGTCACGAATAATATCTTTATTCGATAGCGGGTTAGCTACCCATGCTTCCAACTGCGCCTGTGAGGGTTGATCACCCGGTAGACCGCTGCCGGCAAAACCAGTCGCTTGTTTGAAGTTGGCGAAATCAAACTCCATCAAATCCTGGCCATTAATATTAATGATTCGATTGTCGAATTCCGTATTGTTCCAACTAACGGACATATCGAAGTCACCAAAGTTCAAATCGATACCGATTTGTGTGGATTCAGCAATCTCGTTCTCGAGGTTTTTATTACCACCGCCACAGGCTGTAGTGAAACCAGATTGTGGTCCGAATCGGTCAGTAACTGTGGACAGACCACAACTAATCGGATTCAGCAACTGCTCCAAGGTCGGCGCGATAAACGCGTCGCCAGTTGTAGCTCGCAGAGTTAGCCAGTCAGTGGCCGCCCAAGTTAGACCGTATTTTGGGTCTGTGGACTCTTGACCAGTACTGAATTCCTCGCGACGCACCGCCAGTTCAGCTTCCAGGTTGGAAAGAATTGGTACTGATAACTCGAGGAAAAAAGCATCTACGTCACGAGTACCGGAGGTAACGTTTTCCCGTTCGGTTCCACCGATCCAGGTATTACCAGCGAGTTCCACCGCCGCAGGCGTGTTAGTGAACTTGTTTTCCCGATACTGGTAGCCGACGGCCGCAGCAATGGGACCGCCGGGCAATTCGAATCCGCCAAGGGGCACTTCACCATTTAACACTAAATCGATCACATCAAGCTTGTCTTCTACCCATTCGTGTTCACGGGCGGCAATTGCGTCCATCACTTGTAATGAGTTGTTGTCCGCCTGATCTACTACGAAGAAAGGGTTGTAACAGGCGTCGCGATCGTTGGCGACATCACAATTGAGGCCCTTAATCATCTCGGTGATATCGTAGTTCTGGGCTGAGGTAAAAGTTCTCAAGCGGTCATTACGAGTAAAAGACGCCACACCTTCCCAACCTTCAACGAAGGGCACGGTGAAATCAGCCTGCACATACCAACGGCTAATAGAGTCGGAACTACTCTCTATATTATCACCGTCGCTGCGGTGGCCAGCACTGGTAGTGTGAGTCTTGTTAATAGGACGCAATGTTCTTGCTCTTACGTCCTCATAGAGAGGCACACCGTTGTCCGTGGTACCGAATACCAATGCATCCAAAGTACCGTCGTTGTTTAAGTCAGCTGTTCCGCGATCTGGTATGCCGTCACCATTGGCATCGATACCGAATAGTGCATTACCATTGGCATCTACGGCGCGGAATGGATTGCCCGGAATTTCACCTCTCACAGAAGGTAGCGAGCCAATGCGCGAGTTACCCGGATTAGAAGTTGATCCGTAAGCTATCTCAGCTTGACGTGTACGGAAGGCTTGCGCAGTAAGAGTCAAGTCATCGTTGACTTCCCAGGTGGCATTCCCATAGTACTGAGAAGTTTGAGTAGGCTCACGATAACTACGGTTATCACCAAAATCAAACCAGCAAGTGCCACCACGGTTCATACCAAATTGATTCGCAGCCTGACCAGGTGTGTAGTCTGTACGCTCGGAGGCTGGAGCACAGTTTGGATCAGCCTGACGTGCATTGGCTGCGCCTGTGTACAGACCGTTTGCATCGCGAGGAGGTACGAAATAGTTACCTGGCGCATTGGATGAGAAAACCAGACCGGCATTGGCCAGGTCGCTGCGCTCGGCCCATTCTAAACGGCTATTGGCACGAAATTGGCCAGCAACAACTACATCAATAGGACCGATTTCGCCGCCCCACATCATCTGTACGGAGTGCTCGTCATAGTCGCCACGTGTATCCTGCTCGGCGAAGCTGTCCATCTTAAAACCGTCATAGGACTTATAAGGAACGAAGTTGACCACACCGGCCACCGCTTCGTTACCGTACAATGCCGCTGCTCCATCAGCCACGATATCCAGACGCTGGATAGCAATGGTAGGAATCAAGGCATTTACATTTTCGTTTACCAGACGCTTACCGTCTAGCAGAGTCAGAGTAGATCGTGCACCGAGACCGCGCAAATCGACGCTGGTGGAGCGGGAATCTTGACCCTGAATGGTATTGGTAATAGCAGAAGCATTGCCCTGTACGAATGCAAGGTTCGATATTACTTCGCCGATGTTAAGAGTTCCTTCGGCTTCGAGGTCCTCAGCATTCAATTGAACAATAGATGACGCACCTGTGAAACCTTCAGTACGTCGAATATAGGAACCGGTTACGACTACTTCTTCCACTGTATCCTGTTGAGCAAAGGATTGGCTTGCCAGGGGAAGCAATGAAAGCGAAATCGCTGCGCACAGTAAACTGCGCCTATGTGGGATTCTTCGTTGCATATTTCTCTCCGTATTTTTCAAGTTATTTAATCTTATTAAAGCTTTAATTAGAGTAAAAACAATAAGTTAAGGCAATCAGAATTTCCGGAATGATTGACTAACCTATCTAGACAAATAGTCAATTTTTTCAATCAAATTGATCTTTCATCCAATTGCCAAATAAAAATAAGTACTCGGCAATCGACCGAGTGTACCTACTTTAATAGTGCTTAAAAAGCCCTAATTTCAGGCTTTTCTTACAAATTTGGAGTTGTCTCCGCAAGAATGGGGGAAAACTAGCCGAATATTGTGTGCCTGTTGAATTATGGAGGCAAAACTCTGTTCATGTGCTATTCTGAGGTAAAAACATATTCTTGTAAAACAAGGGGTTAAGGCGGATTGAGGAAATAATATTTTAGTTATCCGAACGATCGTTCGTTATACTCTTGCAATACTTCACCAAAACTTAATTTCATAAATAATAGAAATATCACGTCCTCGAACGCAACAAACACCCAATTCATGGGAACGCACGACAATGACGCTGTACAGTCAAATTAATGGGAATATAATATGACTCGTAGTCTGAGGTATTGTGCCTCTGAGACTAAGGAACCCCCTATGAAGAAATTAAAGTCGACTCTTTTATTCGGGCTTTTCATAGCTTCTGTTTTCGTGAATTCATCATCCACGTTGCTGGCTGCTGAAGAACAAATCGTTCTGGAAGACCTGACACCCTCTCAGTTACGTGCTGAAATTGAGAAAATTCAGACCGAATTTTACCGGGTTTTCAATGCCAGCGTTGAAGACAAGAAATTGGCCATCATTTGCTATGAGCACCTACCCACTGGATCCAACATCAAGGAAGATGTCTGTGAACCGCAATTTCTTATAGATAAGCGTGCAAGCAATGCCAATGACTCGAGGTTAGGCATCGATATACTGCTAACTCCTAGAAGTTTGCAGAGAGATTTGGCTGTGGAATATGAACAGTTAACCGCAGCCATGAATAAGGTAGCGGAAGAAAGTCAGTACTTTGGGGAATTGAACAGTATTCTTGCTGCCCTAAGGGAAGAGCTGGAAAGTAGGTAGCCCTACGCGGTTTTTGCATTTAGCGATTGATCATAGTCAAGCAATTCGATGTCTCGTCCTAAAATACGTTGACGGTTTTATGAGTAAGCCAGCTGCATTTTGCCGCTGGCTTTTTTATGCACTTCTTCGGGTGTTTGCATACCCAGGCTCAGATGCGGCCTTAACTGATTGTAAGCCTCAATCGATTCTGCCACCAAACACTTCAGATCATCAAAACTCTTGCATCGATAGAGCAGAAACTCTTGCTTGAGTATGCCATTGATCCGTTCCGCCATAGCATTCTGGTAACAATCATACCCATCAGTCATTGATGGCGTGACATTATTGGCCTTCAAGAGCGACTGATATAACGACGAGCAGTATTGTGATCCACGATCAGAGTGGTGCAGTAGTGGTTTGTTAGCCACCCTATTTGCTATCGCTTTGTGCATAGCTTGAGCGGTATCGCCGGCCTTCATTTCAAGACTCAACTCATGGCCCATAATCCGACGAGAGTACCCATCCGTTACGAGAGACAAGTAATGCACACCTTCTTCGCTTTCAACATAAGTGATATCACTGACAAAGGCTTGCTCAGGTCGACCAAGTGTTAAGTCTTTCATTAAATTCGGGTGCTTTTTCATCCAGTGCTTACTGTATGTAGTCTTGGTATAGCTACGTTTGGGGTGGATCAACATCTTGTGTTGACGAAGATACTCAAACAGTCCGTCACGCCCCAGCTTGATCCCTAGCGACTCCAATTGCGGCTTCAACAGATGGTGCAGTTTTCGGGTTCCAAGCCGCGGAAGTCGACGCCGGATTTTATGTACCATGCCTTCTACAGGAGCCAGTATTGTTCGCCGTTGTTGCTGGCGGTTTAGCTGCTGATACACAGCTTGGGGAGTTATTCCAAAGAACCTACAGGCTTTAGCTAGGCTCAGCTCGCCTTTGGCTTGAAGCTGTCTAGCTCCTTGGACAAATACTTTTTTCGAATGTTTCCCCCATATTCTGTATCAATGATGTTAACCATCTTATTGAGTAACAGATTATGTTGCCGCTCGTCCTTTAGCTCTTTTTCGAGCCGTTTGATTGTTTGGGTTGGGGTTTCTTTGGGTTTGGTCATAAGCTGATCCCGGGGAGCAGACCAATCTAAAATACCATACCGACGTAGCCAAACCAAAACAGTACTCTTACCTTGAATACCATAGCTAGACTGTGCTTGAGAATAAGTCATCTCGCCTTGTTCGATCTGCTGTACGACCGAAAATTTAAAGGGAAGAGGATAATCACGCTGGGTGCGTTTTCTCCGAGTAATCGTAGAGTTATCCATTAATAAGTCCTCAATATGTAAACTTATTTCAGGACGGGACACGAGAACAAATAAAAAAGGGCCCGAGAAGGCGAAACAGCTTCCTCTGGCCCTTTTTTGATTCGCAATACTCTTTAACGTGCAGAGTATTTAGTAAATGCGCCTCCGGCTTGCGATAGCGAGTTAGGACCTTCAGCGGCAAATACATTGCCATCGGCGTCAACCGCTATACCCTCGCCTGCAGTGCCCTGATAAATCCGGTCTTCCCGCTCAAACGGCTGGATGAAGCCCACAATTCGATCTTCGTCCAGAGGTCCTATGCGGACTCCGTTTCTCCAACCCACATGATTGGTTGGGCCTGATTCTGAATCGATCGCGTAGACCATGTCATCTGCCGTGATAAATAGACCACTGATTCGACCGTACATATAACGCGATTCGAGATAGTTACCTTCCTGATCGAATATTTCGATGCGGTGATTGCCTCGATCAGCCACCCAGAGGCGTCCTTGAGAATCGAATTCCATCGCGTGAGGGGTCCGAAATTCACCGTGACGCACGCCTATCTGTCCCCATTCCTTGAGCCTTCTCCCATCGGGCGAAAACTTGATGATTCTAGCGGTTGATCCTGCGGCTCTGCCCTCTGCCATCGCCTGGTTACTGGTCATGCCCTGACCGTTGTGGCCATCTGAGACGTAGATGCTGCCGTCAGGCCCTACGATGACGTCGTTAGGCTGATTGAATTGGTTGGGACCGCTGCCTGGTTTTCCTGCCGTTCCCAGACTCATCAATAATTCACCATCAGCACTGAATTGGTGAACCTGATGCCCTTTAGTGCCTGCAGCGTTGTTGGCAAAATCCGTTACCCACACGCTGCCGTCGGCAGCTGCGTGTATGCCGTGAGGCGTCATCATGATGCCACCGCCGAAATTGGCCAATACTTCGCCAGTATTGCGGTCAAATTTAAATATTGGGTCTACTGGGTTGGTATCGCAGTTAACAGGAGTGCCGCCGCCGAATGTACCTGCGCCACAACGCTCATAGGCCCATATATGCCCATCGCTTGGATCGATGTCGATACCCGCCGTGGAACCCCAATTTCTGCCGGCTGGGAGATCACCCCAGTTTTGCGTCACTACCGGAGCCGGATTGGGCAAGCCATCACTGGAAATTGGGTTGCCGGCCCCAACACAAGCGGTTAATACAGCGCTGGCACAAGCGAGTGCGGTATAGGAAGAAAATCTTGAAATAGACATGACTGCTCCTTGTTTAGATATGTTGTTATATAAGAAGTGACTAGACAGAGAATAAAAGCTATCTCACCTCAAGTCCACAAGTAGCCAATGAAGTCATAGCATCCGGCCATAGGCTTGAAAATGCAGCGCAATATTTATTGCGAGGTGAAAGGTCTGGGCTTTCCCGTGAATTTCCGATGCTCAAGCATGTAGGGAATATTACTAGAAATTGCCACCGTCACTGTAACCCTGCACCGAGTTCAATACATTCAATTGTGCTGCCTGTTCGGCAGAACCGTACATCTTCTCCACCGTCATACACCTGTAGCGTCTGACGCGACTGAAGGATCTGCTCTCGTCGGTACAAACAATCATTTGTGCTATTGGCTTAGTATTATTGTAGGCCGCTAACTCCAGTTCGCTCATGTGCTCAAATTTAGGCCCTGCTTCGACACAGGCTACCAATAGTAGGCAGGTTAACAGCACGGGAAATAGATTCCTCATGAATACACCTCCGAAATTATTATTATTGTTTATCAGCAATTGAGTGTTTACCAAATCTCAATGGGTATTGTCTACATAAAGCGAAGGTACAGATGACGAAACCTACGAGATTAGCGGCATAAGAGAGATGTTCTCGATTTCGAAACCCGTCTCAATGTATTTTTGTCAAAGCTGTTTCTAGCGAACTGCGGCCAGCTATTTGGGTCATGACTCCGGGTGAGGTTGCTCGGAAAATTCTTAGACTTCGCCAATTCTAAATCTGATTAGTTCCAGTTTTTACGTTGAGTTGGTGCGAACAAACTCATGAATTTGCAGTCTGCACTAATTGGCCTTAGCGAATTAGCCGAACGAAAAAGAAAGATCACAGGCATTAGCGAAGTTTCTCGCGGGTATTTTATTTCAGAACTAGTTAGACTATTCATTTCAGCTTTAATTATATTAACACCTGTGAAGACTTTTATGCTTAGACTTACCCTGAATGGAAATTCCTTTGTTATGGCTGTTGGAAATTCACGGAGCGTCCCCATATCTAAGCCTGCCTCAATCCCGTTTTTAGTGCAGCATCAGAAACAGCGATCTGACAACTGGTTTAAGTAGAAACATTTAACTTCAATGATCAATTCAAACCAAAAAGAAAGTTCAATCTTCAACGAGTTTCTAAAGCTTGAGGCTGCAGGGGGAATCATTCTTATTATTGCTGCCCTTTCAGCATTGATTCTTGCCAATACCCCCCTTTCTCAGTATTACAACCTACTCATCTCTACCCCGGTCGAGGTGCAGATTGGCAGTCTTGAAATCGCCAAACCCCTGCTGCTTTGGATTAATGATGGCCTCATGGCGATTTTCTTCTTCCTGGTCGGCCTGGAACTAAAACGTGAGTTGATAGAAGGCGAACTTTCCAAAGTTGAGAATCTGATTCTGCCAGCTGTGGGCGCCGTCGGTGGAATTGCGATTCCAGGAATGATTTATGCCTGGTTCAATTGGGGAGATAGTGTGGCAATGCAGGGCTGGGCAATTCCTACGGCCACGGATATCGCCTTCGCCTTGGGAATTTTGTCGCTGCTGGGCTCTCGAGTCCCACTGAGTGTAAAGATTTTTCTAACCTCTCTGGCAATATTCGACGATATCGCCGCCATTGTAATCATCGCTATTTTCTACACTGCCAACATATCAACACTCTCACTGGGATTCGTAGCTCTCTGCCTGCCGGTACTGTTTTACTTGAACAAACAAGGTTCAGATTCAAAGTTCCCATTCATTTTTGTGGGCACGCTTATGTGGATCGCCATGCTCAAATCAGGCATTCACGCCACATTAACCGGTGTGATATTGGCCTTATTCATTCCCATACGCTCTGTCCAACAGCCCGGCTATTCCATGCTTAAAAGTATGGAACATGATCTACATGGCACGGTTGCTTTCATTGTATTGCCGGTATTTGCCTTCGCCAACGCGGGCATTAGTTTATCCAACATCGGTGTCGATGAAATATTTCACCAGGTTCCAATGGGCATCGCCATGGGGCTATTTTTCGGCAAGCAGATTGGAATCTTCACGCTCTGCTGGCTGGCGATTCGACTAGGATTTACAGAATTACCAGAAGGCATGAGTTATGGATCTCTGTTCGGGACAGCCGCTCTTTGTGGCGTAGGTTTCACCATGAGCCTTTTCATTGGCTCACTTGCCTTTGAGGAAACCGGAGTGAATTTGTTGTTCGATGAACGGCTCGGAATAATTCTAGGGTCCATAGCTTCCGGGGCAGTAGGCTATACGATCCTCCGAGCCTGCTATAAAACTCCCCAACAAGGGTGACCGTGTAAACCAGGCTAGCGACGGCTTGATTGTTGTGCGATGCATGGCATTCTCTGCAGTGACAATCTGTACGGCATCAGTGTATCGCCCGGAGCCTATACCGCAGCAACTAAAAATCCCTTGCCGCCACTTCTTTTGCTTCCCATATTACCTTCACACCAGCTAGAAACCATCTCTACTGAAATCCCGAAGTAAGCGGAATGTTTTTCCAGATTTTCCTTTTCCATCTAGCCGAATAGAATTCGTCCTTGCCCATCGAAATCACGTTACAGTTACTCTGGTACCACATTCGTCCTATGCTAAAAATCTTTATTGAAAGTGACGCTCCATCGGAATGGCGAAGAACAATTGAGGAGAAAGTAAATTTTCTCTTATCTTCAGTAATGCTAAACCTTCAATATTCTCAAATCCCTTTCTTTCATATTCGCACAAACGAATTCACCGGTAATCGCTTCAGATGCGAAGTGATAGCAAAGCTACCAGGAGGAGGCTGGGAGAAAGTCGCAATAGAGCACCCTGACGGACTGACAGCAATTGACACTGCGATATCCAGATTTAGACGCAGCGTCGTTAGACATCGGCAGCTTAGCAGAGGTCGGGCCAACAACAAGCCTGCAGCCTTACTTGAATAATTGCTTTCTGGCTGCCTCAATAATGAGTAGCACCGCAGGATGCTTTAATTTACGCTCAGGCGATATCGCAAAATAATTTTCCTTAACAGAGTCTAATGAACCTATCTCTCGGGAATGGTAAGTGAATTCTATTTCGTCACGAATAACCGCCGGCGATGGAAATATGCCTATTCCTTCCTCTCCGAATGCCTTCATCAAGGCACTGTCATCAAACTCAGCCACAACGGTGGGCACAATCCCTTGCTTGTCAAACCAATCATCCAGCTCTCGTCTAAGCGGGCTGTCCTTCATCGGCAATAGCAAAGGCGCCTGATTCAAAGAGGCAGGAAACTTGGCTGTGAATTTACGTGCCAAATTATTCTTGGCGAAAAAAGAAATATGACTATGGCCCAATCCGTGACTAAAAGCCTTAACGTTTAGACCTGCCGGAACGGCGCAGTCAGACAAAATCAGATCCAATTTATGCACGGCAAGATCGCCTAACAAGCTCTCTAACTCACCTTCTTTGCAAATAAGCCGTAGCGGAATTTCGGCGTCTAGCGCAGGCTGCAATATTCTGGAGGCGATCAGTTTCGGTATGGAATTAACTATACCTACTGTCAGAGCGGCCGGCACACCAGGTTGTCCCGACTTGATCCGCGAGCTTAACTCGGCTCCCAGGGTAAATATTTCGTCCGCGTACTGATAAACCAGATGCCCGGTTTCGGTTAATACCAAACCCCTGCCCACCCGAGAAAATAGCGGCTCTCCTATCGACTCCTGCAGTAATTTGAGTTGGCCACTGATCGTCTGGGGGGTCAGGTGCAATACCTCTGTCGCTTTTGTGATGCTTCCCTCTTTCGCAACAGTCCAGAAATACAGGAGATGACTATAATTCAGATGTTTCATAGATTGCCTTCGGTTGTGGAACTGTCTTGTCTATACTTTTCTTTACTGCTTTTTGTACTCCGCTCTGCAACGCCTATCGCACCGGCTGCTTAAACCCATTGTTGCTCGCTCAGGTTTTTCCCTGTTTACGCGTCCGGGCCGCTCTCACTGGGATAACAGCATAGGCGAGCTTCGCTGACTCTGTTTTTTCTGGCGGCCTAAGCAAGCCCAGGCAGCTCAGAAACATCAAAAAGACAAATACGAACAATGTGAAAACAATCACGACATCCTCCCAGATAATGCAGTCCTTGGGGGCTGAATAGAACCCGACAACTAACATAACGCTCTGGGGATAATATGGAAAAGTCGATTTAAACGGTGTTTTAGTTCGGTATTACCGAATATTTATACATCGGGTAAATCTTGCTTTCAACAAGATAAGTTCGAATAGACTAAGCCTTGGAAACGACTAAGCTATAGCCATACAGAGCTAATGACCTAATGGAAACAGTCATGCGTCGATTTAAGAAAATCCTCTTCGTAAATGAGCCAGGCACAGTGAACTCCACCACGCCTCAGGCGGCGATTGACCTGGCAAGAGCTAACGGCGCCAGCGTCACCTTTTGTGATGTAGCTCAGGAGCTTCCTCGGTCCCTCACCAATCTGGAGAAAACTTTCAAGAAACTACGCATGGACAGAATCCAGGACCTGCTTAAAGACGTAGATCACAGCGATATTTCCGTTGACATGAAATTACTCGAGGGCACGGCGTTTATAGAGATTATTCGGGAAGTGCAGATAGGCAGATATGACCTGCTAATAAAAGACGTTGAGGCTGACGGTCGATTGGGCAGTCGCTTCGGCTCAATCGACCTCCACCTCATGCGCAAGTGCCCCTGTCCGGTGTGGATTGCCAATTCGGAAACTCTTGGTGAATACCAATCAATTCTGGCTGCAGTGGATGTAGATCCAACTGTTGCCGCGAACCCCGAGCTAAACAAACTGATTCTCGATCTGGCGATATCACTGGTCCAGGAAAGCAGCAGTAAACTGCATATCGTCCATGCCTGGTCCGTTGTACATGAATCGCTGCTTCGTGACAGAAGAATGAATTTTGAAACTGACAAGCTGGAAGACACCATTGAACAAACACGACGAACAAGAGTTAATTTAGTTGATGAATTACTGGGCCAATGGGACCTGAGCAGCATCGACTATGAAACTCATATAGAGAAAGATTCGGCCAGCAATTTAATTCTCTCCCTAGCAGCAAAACACCACGTCGATCTCGTGGTCATGGGCACAGTAGCCCGCACCGGGATCGCCGGCTTTTTTATCGGCAATACTGCAGAGAAAATTCTTAACAATATCGAGTGTTCGGCACTGACCGTTAAGCCCTCCGGGTTTAACACACCGATAAATCAATTCGTATATTAAATCCAATCGGAGACATACTATGATCAAACGCTTTTCCATTATTTCTTCAATCGCCATTTTGGCTGCCGGCTCCGCCTATGGCGCAGGTGAAGGGGCCGGTTGGGAATATGATGGCGAACTCGGCTCTCACAATTGGGGAGTAATCAGCGAGGACTATGGGCTGTGCGAGCATGGCCAGATGCAATCGCCCATCGATTTTGACGGACCAATAACGGCAGCGGAAATACGGGTAGCGGTAGATTGGAGCCCAAGCCCGCTGCTAATGAGCAACAATGGCAAGACCGTTCAGGTTGGCTTTGAACAAGGATCAAATTTTGTCAGTGGTGGCGAAACCTTCAACTTATTGCAAGTACACTTTCATACTCCTAGCGAACATCTCTTCTCGAATGAACCGTTCCCCATGGTTGCACATTTTGTCCATGCATCAGCTCAGGGCAAACTTGCTGTATTAGGGATTTTATTTGAGGAAGGTGCCGCCAACCCAGAGATACAGAAACTGATCGATGCCTCCACCGAGGTTGGCGCGGATCCAGTCCACGTGGAAGGTCTAGATTTTGATCCAAGGGCGTTACTTCCGAATGATCTGGGGGTCTACCGTTATATGGGTTCGTTGACTACGCCGCCGTGCTCTGAGGGAGTTAACTGGCACGTGGCACAGGATGCAGTTGCAGCTCACCCAAGCCAAATATCCGCGATGATCGAGCTTATGGGTAATAATGCACGACCGGTGCAGTCCATCAATTCGAGATTAATAGTGGCACCACCGAAGTAATCTGTTGGGAATGCGTGGAAGTGCTGACAGGGTATTCGCACTTCTTCACGCTCAGTAAGGGATTTAATCTACTGCTGCAGTGCCAACCAGGCCTTCATCATATTCGTCACCTTTTCAGGTCGATCATGATGCGGCCAATGACCCGCTCCTGGCACAGTTACCAAGGTCCAGTCCTTATCCAGTTCGTCCCAGGTATTATTTAAGGCATCAGCCAACAAGGCAGTATCGTTAAGTCCATGAAACTGCAGTACTGGCATTTTAATTCGATCCAGTTCCAGAAATGCACCTGAAGTGTATGGCTCTCTTGGAAAATTCGCTCGATAGTAGTTCATCATTGCTTCGCTACTGGAATTTTCAAATGCCTGCAGATACTTCGCGTGTAGTGTCGCGTCACCTCGAGAAAGAGAAGAAGCGAGACGTTCAGCACTTAGTTTCTCATGAGAATTTGGGTCGTGAAAATTGCGTGCGTACTGCGAGTTCCTGTGTTGTTGGTCCATTCTGGCTAGTTCTCTAGCCAGGTTTTATACATGTGGTAGATTAATAATAATCAGCTGAGAAGTCAGATCAGGTCTCGCCGCCGCAAAGCTCCAGGCAATACCGCCGCCCCAGTCATACCCGATAATAACCGCTCTTTCTCGACCCTCATTTTCTATTACCGCAGCAACATCGTTGTCACGCAAACAATGTTGACCAATCAATTACGGGCATTGGAAAAAGATGGATTGATTGCACGTAAGGTCTATGCCGAAGTGCCACCCAGGATTGAATACACAGCCACTCAAAGAGCGATGAATCTCACTAAAATTTTTATGGCGATGCATGACTTGGACGGAAGAACTAGAAACTTAGAGAAACGCCCATTTATTAAGCTACGTCAGTTACGGCCGCATCCGCACATATTTTTCAAAGCGCTGACGGCCGACTTGCCCAGCATAGATACTACCCTCAGCATCTGTCGCGAGAAATTCAATGCCACTTCCGGTAGGCATTTCGTAATCCGGAATGAAATCAGTTATCCAACTAGTTCTGGCATCACCGATGCGAATGCCTCTTTGCCAACCGGGATTCCATTGATCGCCCGACATACCATCTGCCACGTAGATTCTGTCATCTGCATCGATCCAGATACCGCTGGGTCGACCAAATTGAGTCCAAATCGATAATAGTTCGCCGTTCTGACTGAATATTTGAAGTCGATTGTTGCCACGGTCGGCGACGAATAATCGCCCCTGGGAATCCATCTTCAAATCATGGGGATCATTAAACATACCAACTTCCCGACTCAGAGAATCTATGCCACCACCTAACTGCAGCAGCAATTCACCTTCGCTGGAAAATTTGAGCACGCGATTATTACCACCGCGGTGTCCGTCGGCTACCCACACATCGCCGTTTGCAGCCACTTGAACCGCCGAGGGGCCATTGAAATGGGTGGCGTCATCGCCAGCGACACCGGCTTCTCCAAGTCGCATTAACACTTCACCGTCCTGGTTCAGCTTTAGAACCTGATGGCCCATGCCTAAGGCGAAACCATCGGTTCCTCGCGCATCGCCTGCCGGCGCTCCTTCTGTAACCCAAAGATTGCCCTCGCTATCCAGATCAAAGCCGTGCGGCCAGGCGAACAATCCTACTCCAATGCTCTTCACTGCCACCCCCTCTTTATCGAGTTTGTGAATGGGAGCGAGATCAGAACCGGCACATTGATTACTACTACAGCGTTCCACAATCCACATATGTTCGCCATCGGGATCCGGATGAACACCCGTTACCACACCCATCTTGCGGCCGTCCGGGAGTTCACCCCAGTGGAATATAACTTGATAGGGGTTTTCTGAAACGGCTTGTGCCGAGGCCGTAGGGATGTAGAGTCCAAACAGAAAGGAGGTCGAAATAAACAGTGTGAACGAGATCCGTTTTTGATCGAAGGTATTCATGGCAGTGATTCCCGAGATTGAAAAGTTACTGTACAGCATCAACACTACGCGAGATAAATGGTTTATAGGTTAATTTGGGCTGGGGCCAAATCTTCTGCCAGACTGATAGAAGTACCGTGCGAAGGTAAGGATCCAATAGCACATCACTAGGGGTGTCCACTGTTTATCCTATTCTGCCATTTGAACCTTCACGGCTATCTTACCTTGCTCCGACATTTCTCTCATGTTTACAGTTAGAAACAGTAAGGCTCCAAACATTTCCAGGCTTTCTTCAAGAGCGACAGCTAAGGCATAAGCCCAACTGTCGCTGTCCATGTCTTCACTGAGTAATTCCGTAATGATCGCTCCGGATACGAACAATATTCCTGACAAAATAAACAACAGTGCCAGGTTTCGCCGCAAAGACATTAGGAAAGGTACATAGCCCGCTACCAGAAAAAGCACTAATATAGCGCCTGGTATCGCCCAGTTAATCTCGATAGATGAATTAAAACTTTCGTGCAAACCTGCTACCTCATCTATCGCCAGCAGCAGAAAGCCAAAAGCAATAAAGCGCCAATGCCCCTTCTTTTGCAGATTAGCCCCGTGACTCAAGACATAAACGAAGAACGCATTATTTAGCAGAATAAAGCTGGAAAACCAGGTCGGCAGATTATTCTCTTCATCAAGATCGAATAACTGCAATAGCAACCAAGGCAGCTCTTCCACATGATAATTGTAAAAATACAGCCCTAGATGAATGCAGACAAATACAGCAGCGAGTGCAAACAGTGCAGCTGCATAGTCACGAACCAAAATATGAATGCTGTGGTGCTGCATGAGCCTATCGAAAAGCGTCTTGGTTGTTTATAAACAATAGTAGAGAGCAATTTGTTGATTGTATAGTGGAAATAAAAAACGCAGCCAGAGCTGCGTTTTTTTAACAAGCAATTTTAATATTATGCCTAATTACCCGTACCACCTGTGCTACAACTCAGCTCCATATTGAACTCGTAGGGACCTGGCACGGATAAATCCGGTTCGATTCCAACTTCTGGGTCAATTTCACACACCGTATCTGGAAATCCATCTGGGCTATGGCCTGTGGAGATAATCTCCTCCGCCTCAGCCAATGTACATGCTGTACCAACTATTTCAGCAGCTGTGGGGACATTATTTTCACTTGTTGGATCAGTGGCAGTAACCACTAACTCCCAATCGGAAGTGCAGGATGGTGGTGGTGGCTTGCCACTTTTGCCACTTTTGCCACTTTTTCCACTCTTACCGCTGCGCTTGCCCTTACCTTTTTTGCCTTTTCCGCTCTTGTCACTCTTTTCGCTGTGTTTGGCGCTCTTATCGCTCTTGTCACTTTTTCCTGCCACGGCGCTGCTGACGGAGAAAGCAAGGCTCAGAGCTATCACGAGGGTGATGAATCTCTTAATAATCATGGTAGTTCCTATTTTGGTATTGTATTAACTGCGATCTTAGGAGTAGGTAATTTCTCACAAATGGGCTGCTATGTCAGCCCCGATAAGGGGACAAATAGGGAATAAGTAGGGGTAAGATTAGGAAATTCGTGGGATTTGGCAATAGATTGGAATGCCGAGAATATACTTACGAATAGTAAGGCACTGAGCTTCGTTTACGGCCACTGACCAGAATACTAACGAATTAGAGCTTCTCCCTGCTCCTGAAAGAAGGAGAAAACCTTCGCCAGATCCACAGGAAAATCATTCTCGTCCAGCACACGCTTGATAGTCCTTTCTGTAGCATCGCTATTGTCAGATGAGGTGTCTACAATAAGCGGTGCACGAGAATGCTTCTCTTCATCGAGCACAATGCTGACCTTGGGATTGAGACGGCTATTCTTATTAGAATCGATTACCACTGCACCCTCGCCGCTGTGTAACTCCACCAAAGATCCTGTTGGATAGATGCCAAGACATTCGATAAATTTCTCTACAAGAATGGGTTCAAACTGCGTGCTGCGACAATTAAATAAGATCTTAATCGCCTCGGTGGCGGGCCGTGAATTGTCGTAACAGCGATTGGTTGTTATGGCATCGTAGGTATCAACGATTGATATTATGCGGGTAAACAGATTAAGCGAGTCCGCTCGCAATCCTCTGGGGTATCCCGAACCATCCATACGCTCATGATGGCCGAATGCAGCCTCAATTACCGCCTTCGGCATATTTTCATCCTTAGAAAGGATGTCTTTACCGATGCGGCAGTGATCTTTTATCAGGGAAAACTCTTCTTCGCTTAATTTAGAGGGTTTGTCGAGAATCTTTTGATCTACTTTGAGCTTTCCAACGTCATGCAACATGCCACACATACCGAGGGTTTCCAGTTCATCGAGGCTCATGTCGAGATGGCGACCAAAGGCAATCGCCAGAATTCCCACATTTAAGCAGTGTTCAGCAATATAATTATCCTTGGAACGCAAACGACCCAGCCACATGAGTGCGTTCGGATTAGTTACAATACTCTTTACACAGGATTTAACAGAACTGCGGATGCGAGTGACGTTAATGCCCTCACCTGCGGCCATACGTTTCAAGTTCTCTTCTATTTCAGCCTTTGCATTAATATGCGCTTTTTGTGCTGATGCGAACTCTTTTTCTACAGGTTTTAGAATTGGCGGGGGAACCGTTTCCGTTGGCACCGGCTCGCGCGCTGTCTGGATAGCGCGGCTTTTATTCTTGTCGACGAAGATGTGCTGGCATTGGCCGCGAACTTCGCTGACCTGCTTGTCTGTAGTCAGCAATATCCCCTGAAACAGAAAACGCGTCTCTAGCCATGGCCTATCGGGAAAGGACATATACATGCCTACCTTAATATCCGAGGCATTGACCTTCACCAACCTCTCAGCGTTGGGTGGAACGAATTCACTCATCTCATTAATCGGTGTCAGAATATTCATACAATTATTACAAATAGTACTAAGAACCCTACTCTTAGCACAACAGCCAGTATAGCAAAAGTCCTATTGCAACCGAATGTGAACTGGCCAGAAGTAATTGAGTAAAAGATTAAAATCAGAGCCACATCAGATAGTAAGGAGAATGAATAGCAAGTAGCGAAGGCCACCGATTATGCCTGGAGCAAATCCAACATTAGATATGGAGGCTCAAGTTTTCCCGCGCCTTTCCTGAAAAAAAGAGGCGGTGTAGACTAGGGTTCTGAAAGTCCCTTTTCAAGTATTAATCGACCTCGGAGCGTATCTGGGAAATGTCCCCTAAAGATTCCAAGCCAAAGCAAGCGACTACCCCCACTGCTGGGCAGCCGGAAATGTCCATCCAAGAAGGATTGGCTATTGCGATGCAACAGCAGTCAGCTGGTCGCTTGGCCGAGGCGGAGAGAATTTATCGGCAAATATTGCAGGCCGATCCAAATCAGCCAATGGCCCTGCATCGGCTCGGCATTCTTGCTCATATGGCGGGACACAGTGAAGAAGCAGTTAAATTCATCAAGGCAGCCCTTATAAACGCACCGGATTACTCCGGAGCACATAACAATCTGGGCAATGTCTACAAAGATATGGGTAGGTTGAATGAGGCGATTAACAGCTATCGCCATGCGATCAGAATCAAACCCGATTACTTCGCGGCCTACGGCAATCTCGGTACGGCGCTACAGCATTCGGGCAAGCTAGATGAAGCTATTAACAGCTACCACAAGGCACTGGCCATCCGGCCCGATTTTGCCGATGCGCATTGCAACCTTGGTAATGTGCTGATGCTGCAGGGCAAGATGGATGAAGCCGCCATCAGTTATCGTAAGGCCCTCGCTATAAAACCCGACTACGCTGAGGTGCATGGCAATCTAGGCACCGTGCTTAAGGTGCAGGGGAAGACCGAGGAGGCTATGCATAGTTATCGTAAGGCCCTCGCCCTAAACCCCAAATATATCGCTGCCCATAACAATCTTGGTACTGCACTCCAAAAAATGGGGAAGCTGGATGAAGCAGCTGCCTGTTATAGCAAAGCTCTCGCCATAAATCCCGACTATGCCCATGCCCATTGCAATCTGGGCAGTGCATTGCTGGCTATGCGAAGGTTAGAAGAAGCTGCTGATAGTTATCGCAGGGCTCTTTCAATCGAACCCGATGATGCCGAGGCAGCCGGATCGCTGGGCTCAACCTTACTTGCCTTGGGTAAACTCAAGGAAGGCTTAGAAATGGAACAAGTAGGCTTTGGAGTTATTGACTTCGATATTGATCGAGGGGTAACAATTTCTTATGGAACTAGGAAATGAAACGTATTGACCTTAGCGCTTCGCTCAGTAAGCCGCATTTTATTGGTAGCTGGTTTATAGAACCTCTGTCTCTCTGCGATGATCTAATCAAATTTTTTGAAGCCCATCCCGATAATCAAACCCAGGGACAGACAGCGGGAGGTCTCAATGCAGAATCAAAAAATTCCACAGATCTCGCGATACGCCCGAGAGACCTGGAACAAGCTGATCATAAACCCGTTCGCGAATACATCGATGCCTTATATGGTTGTCATAAAGACTACCTTGAGCAATGGCCATTCTTAAAAGGCATTATGCCTAGAGTCGAAATAAGTTCGTTTAATATACAACGTTATCAACCAGGTGGACATTTCTTGAAAGTTCATTCCGAGCGTACCACGGTGGGCACGTCTCATAGGGTATTGGCCTGGATGACGTACTTAAATGATGTAGATGATGGTGGCTCAACACATTTTGAGCATCAAAATTTGGACGTGCAGCCAGAAAAAGGGAAGACTCTAATATGGCCCGCCGAATGGACTCATGCGCATAGGGGCAACATTGTAAACTCTGGAACCAAGTACATCATCACCGGATGGATACACTTTCCACCTGATGTTTAGTACCAAAGACTTCCCTAACTTCTGTATAAGTGTTCTTCCCTATGACACCGATTTTCTACCTGCTGTCGGATGATTCTACCTCGCGCAGCATATCGTTTATAAAGCCATCCAACATTTCTTCATCCTGACTTCTCATCTGTACAAATTCGCAGCGTAAAAAAGAAATATTACTCTCCTCGTCATTAATCATGCCGATTAGTTGGGCCGCTGTTTGCAGGGCTTGTCCGTTAGGGAGGCTAATTTTACATGCATCAACAATCTGCAGGTCATTGGATTCTTGCCCTAAATCTTGACTGACTATAAGTTTGACACCGGATGTAGAAATATCCATGACCACTCCTTCAATAAGCGCACCGTTCACCAAATAAAGAGTTACCGGCACCTTCGCCACCGACTCCAAATTTACACGAATCGTTTTTCGTAATTGAGTGCAGGCAATTTTGTAGGGTAATTCAAAATGATGCAGAGATGAAATCTTGGTTAAAGAAGGATCACCGGGAAACTCCAGCAACCGGCTCTGATATATAATTGAAACTCCTCCATTTTGAGCGCGAAACATGAGTGAATCACTCGTGTCCATTTGAGAAATCACCGGATCGAAGCCCACACAAAAGGTACCCTCCTGAGCGTTTACGGAGACAAATTGCAGTGGCTGTGAGCTAACGCGGTTTTTTACTGTGGTCACATAGGAAAGCGCCCAGTTCTGCGTGAGCGCCATCTTTAGAATCTGCACAATCTCTTTTCTGAGCGTGATATCACCGTCGGTGAGGTTTAAGGCATTCATATCATTAGACCTTTCTCATAATTCTTGGTCACTGCGTTTAGTAAGCTTTCGTCCAGTACTCAGATTACTGAAATATAAGGTAGATAACTTGGCAGAATTCACAATACTAGGAAAAAATGGGTAGTCGCCAATCTGCTTGTAAGGCTAATTTACTATCAGTAGACGATGATCGTAGAGTTTCGGAGATATTGAGTCCTGCTGCGATATCCTCGCACCGTAGGCCGGACTCTTCGAGCTGTGCAGACTCCAATATTAGAACTCAATACAAAGGTTTCCGCCTTAATATTATTATACATCTATTGACTTCCCTCAGCTTAGGCGTACTTTGAGCGAAGAAGGATAGGTAGCCTTTGCTATCGTTTGTAGATAGTTCTGGCTGACAATGAAAGTTCAGAAGTTGAAATCCTTCACCTTTTTTATGCGTACTAGAACTTTTTGAGTCAGCATTGTTCGAATAGTGTCTATAATATTTCCAAGCGTGTAGTAGCGAGTAATTTTTAACAAGAATATAGGAAGCAATGATGCATAATTCGAAAAAAATGTTCTTAGCATTAGTATTATTAATCTCGATTAGTAGTTCGGCGCAAGACGCAAATCCTTTCGTTGGCACCTGGGACCTCGATAAAGCAGCTTCAAATTTTGGAAGCGCTCCCGTACCTTCGAATATGATTCGCACATATCAGGACCTTGGCGATGGCTCTTTTATGTATTTACTTGTCACCATCAATGCCGATGAAAGCATCGGCGGCAGTTCGGCTACTTACAGGTATGATCGCAAAGAATATCCAATCGCTAGCTTAAACCAGAATAATTCGACCACTATTTCTTATAGAAGGGACAATGAGAAGACAGTTGAGTACACGGTGCACGTCGATGGCAATCCTTTGCAACTAGGTGCCAAGTCGATTTCGCCCGATGGCAGGGTGTTGACAATAGTTATTCAAAACGCTGATGCTCAATCCAATGTTAATAATCAAATACTGAGATTTAATAGAAGGCGATAACTTGGTATTTGTTGCATTGACCAGTTAGTCGACCAAGCTCGAAAGCGCTTGGGACTGGGACTTGATCTAGATTGACGTCACTACACTTATTGGGCGCGACATGACCCCCGTGCAACTTGAGTTGTAAGCCTGCAAGGCGAGCGAATAAGTCGTATCAGGCTCAAGATTCACCGACACTTCGGTGATATTGCCCAGATCTACCGATTGAATGGGCTCGTAGCCAAGAGCGGTTGTGAATAAAACCCTGTAACCTTCTGCTTGATAGATTTCATCCCAATAAAAGCGCACTTGGGTCTTTGATAACTTTTCATGTTTCAATACAGTTTTTGCAGGACATTGCTGCGCAAATTTGCCCTTGCTGATACTCGACTCTATAAAGTCCCGTTGTTCATCCAGACTAATAAGGTTATTGAAGAAAGACCCATTGCACAGGGGAATGCCCGTGGCCATTCCTGCCGCCACAACGAGCCCAACCTGCACCAGCTCACCATTTAAGGTCGCCACTATTGGCGATCCTAAATCTTCATGACAGGGATGACTGTTACGCTCAGAAAAATCGACATACAGCCTATCTCCTGATGTGTCCGGTATGAAAGCTGAGTTTAAAGGGCTAACAGGCGCATCGGCAGCAAGTGGATCGATAATACGCCCCCTGGCCATCTGCAGGAATATTGAATACTCTTGCTTCGAAACCACATAACACATTTTTCCGTCGTCAAAGAAAAGCCTGGCGCCTATTCTGCAAGTAACTGGCAAATCACCTACAGGATTGAACACTGAGTCGGCGAGGGATGCAGTCGATTCATTATTGAATATTCGAATCTGCACTCCTTTCAATTGTGCCGGTTTATAATGAAGAACTTTAATTGGCGTATTGTCCGCTGGTCTCTCCAATCGAAGTAGCATGGCATTACCGTCAGTCGAAATAAGACGTTCTTCGACTCTAAATAATCCACCCAGATTTCCCAATGCAACCGCATACTCAGCTTTGTCAGAACCTACCGCTCGATCTATGATTCCGAAAGCATCATTGAAACAGGCAGGAGAGCTGAGCACCCAATACGCATCTATAAGTGAGCCCTTGCAGAAAAGGGAGTAACGTTCTGAGAGAGAGCCCTTTATTAAAATGTTCGCCATCCAATCCTGTTCCTGAATATCCGCTTGTTCCGGGCTCACCAGGGCTAAGACTGGAAACAGCTGAAGCAAACAAAAATAAATGGCGACACACCATAATCTTTTCATGAATTGGGCACCTGCACAGTAATCACCTCCGAACTGGGACCGCTGCAAAAATCGTTCTCAGCCTGAATCGACGCATAGAAGCTGGCACCAGGGCTAAGCTCAGCCATTATTTCATTTAGCATGCCGTCCAATTGCACTGCATCGATAACACTGTCGGGAACTTCATAAGAATAATATCGCAGAGTATAGCTAGTTGCTTGGTCATAGGGATTCCAGTAGATACGAACCAGGCTCTTACCGTTATCTAAATCCGAATATTCTACGGAAGCTATGATCGCTGGAGGACAAAAATCTTCGAAGCTTAGCCTGTAGTCCCGATGTACTACATCATCTATAAATTCAAGAAAAGAAGCGGTCCTGGTAAACACATCCGTGGCCAATTTACGCGCACATCCACCACTGCCATAGATTAAACTTGCGGTACCAACGAGAACTCGTTTCCCTTCTTGCTCAATCGTGACCGGGCCACCGCTGTCGCCGAAACAAACTCCCTTCTGCTCTAGCGGATCATAGACACAGATCTGAGAACTAAGGACAAAATCGCCCAAATTGTCCTGATCACTTTGAACTATTTCAAGAAATACCAATAGATCTGCAATACGAGCATTACAATCTACCGTGGAAATAAGCCTAAGATCCGCTTGCAACAAGGTAGCCTGAAATTCTCTGGAACCTGGATCAAAATCATAAATCTTGCACTCAAAGTCTGACAGGTTCTCCAGATCACTGGAAAATTCAGGCTTACACTCATCATTGCCAACAAAGGTCTGCCCCCAGCCAAATACTCTAACGTTTTGACTCGCTAAGGATGCATCAGCTACTCTGTCAATAAGTTCTAACGGCTCGAGCTGACTAGGACTGGCTAGCTTCAGCAAAGCAATATCGTTCTCGAAAGTATTGGCATCGTAGTCTGGGTGAACCACTATTTGAGAAATGGCTTCTTGTCCTGACATGCCTTCATCAATATTTGTTTCTCCGATAATCACTGACATGTCGGTGGTGGATCGAGCTAGCATACAATGGGCAGCTGTAAGTACCCAGTCAGGGTTAATCAATGTGCCCCCACAAAATTGCAATCTTCTAACTGGAATACCGACACTACTCGTATTTCGAACCAGAGCCACCATCCATGGCTGTGCATCGGCAACAGATTCTACGCCACCAAGTATCGGTTGAACTGAACTGGCACGTTTGCTGTCGGCTGCTACGGTACCCACAGCCCCTAAAGCTATACTTAGTATCAGAAGATAGCCAGCCACGGTGGCATGAGATTTTTTAGCAGCTTCGAGGGTGCAATGATTGGCAGGAAAAGCGAGCATAGAGTTGGAATTCATCGACAAATACTGGTGTTAGCAAAGGAAGCCTTATTTCATCACATAGTATTTAACAGGGATTGGGAAAGCAAATAGATGATCCAGATCATAACGAAATTGTTTTAAAGATTTACCATGGAAACATTAAGTAGAACAAACTTGGGATAGACAATGACCATAGAACATCACGATTTAGTACATGAGTTTCCACACTTTCGCGATCGCATTCATGAGTTAAAAATCAGCAATAATCATTTCCGTAAGCTTTTTGACGAATATCATGAGCTGACCAAGGATATTGAGAATATGGAAACGGAAGTTAACCCGGTTGCAACACACACCGAAGAAGAAGCGAAAATGCGCCGGGTACACTTAAAAGACAAACTGTATAAAATGCTGTCGGCCTGATCATTGACTGATGCGTTGGCGTTTGTGTGAATAACAAAAAGGGGTCGTTGGAATCAAACGAAGAGTTCCAACGACCCCTTACTTATTTCTCTTAACCAGCTTCCTTTAATTCCTGCTCTGAGGCCACCCTGACTCAGTAAATTAATTTGTAGCGTCTTGTTCTGCTTCCATTTCTTTCTCCAACCTACGCGCACCGGCGAGAATACCTGGCATCGCGTAATTGCCTTCGTGGCAGGCGTACTCGTACAGGCCATCATTTGTGGCGTAAAAGCTTAGTTCTGCTGTCCATGGCTGGAGATAGATATTGCTGTCCTCTACTGTGAATTGATAAAACATTTCGCCTTCAGAGTAGCGACTGAATCGCTCAATTATATGACCCTGTTTGGTTATAGGCACGGAGCTCTGACCCAATTGTATGGGATTGATATTGACAGTCTCTACAACAAGGACCTCATCTTCATACCAACCAACAGAATCGCCAAACCACTGTTCCAGTGCAACCGGTCGGCGGTTTGCTAAAGCCTCTTCTCGAGAATCGAAAACAGGAATGATGCGAGCATCGTGAACCATTTCAGCGAGAATCATGACGTGATCGGGTGTCTGAACAAATTGATAAGTATTATTATATAGAGCCCCCATCATGCCCGGCCCTGCCTTATTACCAAATCCCAGCAGGCAGCGTTCCGCATTGGGTATAGCCTCCGGGCCGCGCGCGTCTCCAATACCGGTGGCATAGCGCGAGCCGAAATTTCTGCGCTCGAAGTCATATTCAGGGCTTTCGCGCCGCGGCACCCGACCATTCTCGGGATTCACCACATAGGAGGTACGAAACTCACCCTTGACCAAAGCAAGATTGGAACCCGGATCGACCCAGAAATTATTGTAGGCCCGCGTGCCAAAATCGTCGCCGCTGGCGTCAGGCACAGCGGCCACTGCCCCGCCTTCATCCAGACCACCCTCCAGACCTGCAATCGGCGTGTTAGCGGCAATAACCTGTGCTATCTCAGGAGTAACAACCAGAGTATCCACACCATCCGGACGATTTAGCTTGGTCAGTGAAGCATTGGTCCAGATTCCTTCAAGATCCGGCCGTTCGGATGTCTGGGCTAGCGCGGGATAACTGCTAACCAAGACACAGAGTAATAGCAAAGCTGCACCGACAGTATGATTAGTACGGATTAACATCATGCACCTCCAGGATTATGTAATCCCTCAGATTTAAATTTTAGTTGGTAACGCATAGCCCGGTAGTAATACCGCGCTTAGGGTGTGTAGGAACAGTAAAAGGTATCCCTCTCGTGCGCAGTTGTCCAGTTGAGTAGATTCAGCATAGCGCTTTTCTTTAAATTTCGATTCACCCTATACTTATCTAAGCTTTCAACACTAGGCCAATGAATCAGTTGTCCAGAACTCCAGGCCAGGCATCATAATGATATCCAATAAAAAAGGCTCATCCGGAATTCGGGTGAGCCTTCTTCAATTCATGCCTGATACTGATTTATTGCTGCCCCTAACGAAAATTAATTTTCCATAAACTCAACATGAATTTCCAAGTCAATATCATCGCCAACACCAAAAGAAGTGAAACGATCCAGGCCAAAAACTGAACGTTGAAAAGTAGCATCGGCTGAGAAACCCATGGTATTACTGCGGGTCAGAAAATTACGGCCACCACCGTGAAAATCTACATTCAGATTCACCGGAGCTGTAACTCCCAATAAGGTTAGTTCGCCACCAAATACAAATGAATTGTCATTCGACTCTAAAAGTGAGGTTGTTCTGTACACAGCTTGTGGAAAAATCTCCGTATCAAACCAGTTTGAACCCTTCAATTCCTCCGCGAATTCAGCATTGTTTATATCCAGGCTGGTAGTATTAATGACTACTTCCAGACTTGAATTTCCAACATTCTCTGGATCAAAGTCCAGAGATGCATCGAATTCGTTAAAACGGCCAACGAATGTAGAGAATCCCAGATGATTCAATTTCCACATCAGCGTCGCGTGATCGGGATCTAGCGTGAACTGACCAGCGCTAAGCTCAGTTATTTCGGACTCGAAATCAGGCGTCAGTATACGATCGCATGAAACCAGGAAAACGGAACTGAGCAGGATTAGTGAAAACCGACAGCCTTTAAAAAATAATCTTGAAAACATTGCTATAACCTATTTATGACTGAACTTGTTGATTTACTGTTGAACTGCGTAGACATCGATCTTGATGACCACGTCGTTGGGTATCTCGGCCGTATTCGCCCAGTAACCCTGACCCACACCGTAGTCCAATCTTTGGATGGTCACTTCACTGGTCAAATGAAAACCTACCTGGCCGTCAATTGTTGTGATTTCG
This sequence comes from Gammaproteobacteria bacterium, assembly GCA_021773355.1. Classification (GTDB taxonomy): domain Bacteria; phylum Pseudomonadota; class Gammaproteobacteria; order Pseudomonadales; family Pseudohongiellaceae; genus UBA9145. The sequence goes on from JAJFKE010000002.1 coordinate 178,429, forward strand.
AATTCAAACGGGAAAGTTAAGGGCTTAGTCTGATCACGGATGGTGAGGGTGCCCTCAGATACGAAGGAATTCATCGACTCCAAACTGCATTTCTCCGCCTTAAAACTAGCTGTTGGCCAGGTATCCACGTCGAACAATTCGTAATCGAGCAAATAATCCAGAGCCTCTGGAGAGTCCAGGCTTATATCGCCGATAGGAATCGTTACCGAGAAATCACAACTGCCAGGTCGCATGGGGTCGATCTCGAAGGTCGCTTGTACGTTCTTGAACTCACCTTCATAAGGGTCGGTTCCATACTTGTACTGAAAAAGAACGCGGGATTCGCCCGGCTCGATGACAAAGGTGGCGGCCTGTACTGGCAAGCCAACGATCAATAATAGTGGCGCCAGTAATGTTCTATAAGACAAAATTCGCATGATAATTCTTACTCCTGATTCTAAAGTTATGGCAGTGCGTAGGCCACCAGTTCTGCGGGCATGCCGCCGCCACTGACAAACATGGCTAGGTATTGCTTGCCATCGTGCTCGTAGGTAAAGGGCAGTCCGGATTGAGTGTTGGGCAATTCGATTTCCGCGAGAATCTCGCCTGTTTGCTTATCCACCGCACGCAGAATGGGACTCGCTCCAGGGCCACCACCACCTTCGCCTACAAACAGCAAAGTCTTGGTAGCCACCACACCGGCCCGTGTTGGCACACCGGTGCGAGGAATATCAACGCCTTCCAATGCCGGATGGTTGGCAATGGAATCTGGCGTATCGGCATTAGCAATCTGCCAAAGATGGTCACCAGAGTTCATATCTATTGCCGTAATTCGACCATAGGGCGGCTTAACGATTTCTAAGCCTTGGACTCGCGGTACGCGCACACCAAAAGACTGGCTGAAATCGAGATCTGAATTCTCATCTTTTCCTATCGACAACACACCCAGGGCAGTCCTGGACGGTATATATAAAATCCCAGTCTCCGGATCTAGGGCAGAACCCTCCCAATTGGCACCACCGGTGGAAGATGGTAAAGACAGAGTACCACGGGTACCGTCTGCCGCATCTGCCAGAGATGGTGGCGAATACACGCTTGGGCTAAGGCGAAAGTCCGCAATCGCCTCCAGAGCCAGTGCGCGAAGTTCCGGCGTAAAATCGATCAAATCATCTTCGGTAAAGCCCCCTCGATCGAAAGGTGCGGGTCGCGTAGGAATGGGTTGAGTAGGCGAGTACCATTCACCAGGCACGTCCCCAGCCGGAACTGGTAACTCCTCAATAGGCCAGACTGGCTCGCCAGTCACCCTATCGAAGGTATAGACCCAGCCTTGCTTGGTTACCTGCATGAGCACCTTGCGGCCATTGGGCAAATCCCCCAAAACGGCAGCAGATGGAATGTCCCAGTCCCAGATGTCGTGATGGGTCAACTGATAGTGCCATTGGCGCTCACCGGTCTTGATGTCCACAGCGACCACGGAGCTGGAAAAAAGGTTGTCGCCGGGCCGGTCGGCACCGAAGCGATCACCAGTCGCAGATTCGACCGGCAGATAAACATGACCCAACTCTGGATCACCGGACATGGGTGCCCAGACTCCGGCGTTGCCGGTAAACTCTACTCCGCTATCGAGCCAAGTTTCAAAGCCCACTTCACCGCGCTCGGGAATAGTGTGGAAGGTCCAAAGATGCTCGCCTGTACGCACGTCGTAGCCGCGTACATCACCTTTAACATTAGACTTAGAGCGCGGCCGCATACCTACCCGGTGCGCCGGTCCTACAACTACTACGTCATTCATGACAAAGGGTGGAGCGGATGAGCCTATATCGATATCTTCAAATCCGTCGGAATTGCGCAGCCCGCCGAATAAATCCACTCGGCCGCCGCTACCAAAGTTGGGGTCGGGATAACCAGTTTCTGCGTCCAGAGAAATCAATTGAAAACCGGGTGTAATGTCCAGAATGCGCGCTGAGTCGCCGTCACGCCAATAGGACAAGCCGCGCCCGGCGCCCTTGCGTGGGGCGTGATCGAATCGCTCGCCTTCATCTGGTCGCCAAAGCCACAATACCTGACCCGTAGTGGCGTCTAGAGCTACGATATTTCGAGTGGAGGCTATGTCGGCATATAACACACCGTCTATTTCCAGTGGTGTAGATGGGTTATTGAAGTCGGTAGAGGGTCCAAAATTTTCTGTCGAAAAACGCCAAGCGATCTCTAGAGAGGCTACGTTTTCCGCATTAATCTGGTCTAGCGGGGAATAGCGCTGAGCCCCCTTACCGCCGTGGATATCCGGCCAATCCCCTGCGTCTACACTGGTGCCTGATTGGCTCCACGCAGCTGGGGCACCGATAAGGATTCCGGCACTCATGACAACGGTCGAAATCAATTTTTTTGTAGTAATCATCTTGGATTCTCCAGATATTCAGTCTTTAATTCCTGCGTACTGCCGGCCAGACCGGCCACGCAATCCAGCCACCGAGGCTACACCAAGTGAAAAAAAATAAGGTGTGATAGTTGCTTAGGGACGGGCAGGTCGAAGGATAAGCAATCTATGCTCCACAATCAAGTATAGGACTTCCAGGCGTCTGCAAAACTCAGAGCAATATCAATCGCTTAACGTATTATTGGGGTAGGAGTTTTTGTAATTCTTTGTAACTGGGAAAGCCGCTAACTGGCACTCAATATAAAAGCCTGCCGCAAAACTGCGGCTTAGATGCATTATGCGTGTACTAATTAGACGCACTATTGCCGTCCCTGGTTCACTGGCCAGTTCTTTTTTAAGCGCAATTCTTTCTTCCCTGGTAAAAACTCGCAACTACATGCGCCCCACGCCGCAGGGGATAAAATCGCTTGAATTTCATTCTGTCGCAAGCAGCTATTTATTCGCCGGGTACTGAGATAGACTCGCTGAAATGCATTCACACAACGCTCGTTTTAAGGAGACCATCATAATCATGAATACAATAAATTTTAGGAAACTCATCCTGGTTATCACAATCGCTCTGCTTTCCCAGTTTGCAATGGCACAAAACGACGCCAATGCCGCTGCGGCGAAGCAAATCGCCGACATTGTTGCCAGCCTTAACCACTTCGCTTCCGATGCCGACAAGGCCACTCTGGCTGCGATCACGGCTAATGGTGAACTGGCCCAAGGAGTTCGCGATATGGCCAGTGCAGTCGCCAATATCCAGCACTCCGCTAATGCGGAAGGCAAATCTGCAATGGCAGCTATCCAGGACAATGCCGAGGCACCTGATCGCGCCAAGACCCTGGCAGGCATTATTGCAAGCATCAACCACACCGCCAGTGCTGGCGCCAAGGCGCAGTTGGCAGAGATGTTTCCCTAAGGAGACAGTGTCGAGATCAGTCCTCTTCGATAGTAAGAATAAGAGGGCATTTGATTTGGCAGCTTTTCACCCAATATGAGAACCTGCATTGATTAGTAATAGAGAGGAATAACTATGTTTCGTAATTTATTAAAGATTGTTGGGACCGGCCTACTAGTAAGCGCTACAGCCGTTGCCAGTGCACAATCCGATACCTTCAGCTCAACCCATCACGATTATCGAGTTGTGACCGTTGCAGATGACCTGGTGCAACCCTGGTCAATGGCCTGGTTGCCCGGCGGTGACATGCTGATTACAGAAAAACCTGGCCGATTGAGAATTGTCCGCGACGGACAACTGCTGCCAGAAGCCGTACCCGGTGTTCCTGAAGTTTTTTATGAGGGTCAGGGCGGACTATTTGATGTCTTACCTCATCCAAATTTCAGCGATAATCGTTGGCTTTACCTGACTTACTCGAAGAAGACCGAAGGCAGCTCTGCCACTGCAGTAGCCCGAGGGCGTTTGGAGAATGACCGACTAAGCAATGTAGTGGAAATTTTTGAGGCTCAGGCTTCTGGTTTCGGTCACTACGGCGGCAAGATCGTGTTTGATAATGACGGCTATATGTTCCTGACTCTGGGTGATCGCATGGCTCCCCCTGTTGGAGACGCGGCCGCCCTGGCCGCCCATCCTGCTCAGGACACTAGCAATCACCAGGGCGTTACTGTTCGCCTTCATGATGATGGCAGCGTACCCGACGACAATCCATTTGTCGGTCAACGCGGCATACTTCCAGAAATCTGGAGTTATGGTCACCGCAGCCCACAGGGACTGGCGATTCATCCAGAGACCGGTGATCTTTGGGAATCTGAACACGGCCCCCAGGGTGGAGATGAAATTAACCGCATCGAGCCTGGCAACAATTACGGCTGGCCAGTTGTTGGTCGCGGTGTTAATTATGGTGCCTTCGGCAGGCCTATCCATGTTGGCATTAGTGAAGAAGGTATGGTTCAACCTATTCGTTTCTGGGTACCGTCAATTGCCACTTCAGGCCTGATGGTCTACACGGGCGATAAATTCCCGATGTGGTATGGCAATATCTTCTCCGGCTCCTTGGCTGGCGAGCAACTTGCTCGTTTGCAATTGACTGACGATTATCGCGACGTTGTAGTAGAGGAAACTCTAGCTTATACCCTGGGTCGAATCCGTGATGTGCGTCAGGGCCAGGATGGCTATATTTACCTGGCTATTTCAGATCGTAACGGCGAGCCTACTTCAGTTGTGCGACTGGAACCGGCTGACTAAACTGTTTTCTCGCAGTGAAAAGGAAAAGGGGCTCAGGCCCCTTTTCCTTTTTATGCATCCTATAACAAAAGTGATGAATACCACCCGGCCGACATTGATCTAAGCGCTATAGCCGAATTCAAGCGTTGGACATTCAATCCCTGCCTATTTTTCGAAGGCAAGAATAGCGAACTTAGATTTGGTGTTAACGCCGTGGCCGAAGATCGCCTCGGTGGATGTCAGTAATAAGACATGTTTGTTTAGCTTCCCCGCTCAGCTTTTCCCAAGCTGAAAAACCAAAGCGTGATCTTGGTCAGAAACAGGCTAGGCAAGGATTGTGGAATAAGCACTGCTTAGGGCGTGATTCTCTCTAATTCGGACGCAAGCCGAAAACGTCAGATCTTGGGCCATAGTTCAGCGTATCCAGTGTGTTGACACCCTCGGCAAGGGCATGGGTAAGTTCTTCTACGGTTGCGCAATAGGTTTGTCGAATATGGCTGCCAATTCGAACATCTTCAAAGCAAAGTACCATTTGATCGGCAGAGACGGTGGAATTGTGTAAAGCCAACTCACCTGCAGTCATGTTCTCGAAAGAAGGCTCGTTATCTAAACCGGCACAACTGGACAGTACCAGGAAACCTGCAGCCACAAAGTTCAATCGACGCATAATAGTCACCTCCTAAACTCAGTTTATCAGCACAGTGTAGCAGACTGGGGTAAATCTGACAGCGCGAGAAAAGTGATGGAATGATGAAAAATTGATGCCTCTGAGCTATTTCCTCCTGCCCCTTATTCCTGATCCGGCAGCTAGGCAGCCAACAAAAAGAAGACTAAAATGACTCTCGGTTTTCAAAGTTGTATCGAGGTACCCAATGTTCACAGTCAATCTTATGGGAGGCGCGCTTGGCGCAGAACTCCACGGTATCGATTTGTGTCAAGACTTGTCCGCTGAAGTTTATCAAGAAATTCGACGCCTATTGGTAGAGCATCAGGTGATTTTCTTTCGCGATCAGGATATCAGTCCTGCTCAGCACAAGGCGCTGGCCGAATCATTCGGCCCACTGCAAACCCACCCCGCTTACGACACCATCGAGGGCTTTCCCGAAATTACGATCCTGGAAAGCACAGCGGAGAATCCAAGCAAAATCGAAGCTTGGCATACTGATATGACTTTCCGTTCACACCCTCCCTTAGGTGCAGTATTGCGCTCTAAAATCTGCCCTGCACAGGGTGGAGATACCCTGTGGGCAAGCATGACGGCAGCATTTGATGGATTCTCCGAGTCGATGCAGAATTTTCTCTGCGGCCTAACCGCAGAACACGACTTTAGCTACGGTTTTAAGGAGAGCCTGGCGGAACCAGGAGGGAGAGAACGTCTAGCTCAAGCTGTAGCAGACAATCCGCCGGTTCAGCATCCAGTGATTCGAACTCATCCGGAGAATGGAAAGAAAGTTCTGTTTGTAAACTCGCTGTTTACAACACGCATCCTCGATCTAAATAAGAATGAAAGTGAGGCATTGCTGAGTTTTCTGTTTGAACATGTGACCACGCCAGAGTACAGCTGCCGATTTCACTGGCAACCAAATTCGATTGCAATCTGGGACAACCGTAGCACGCAACATAAACCGATCAACGATTACTTTCCTGCCCATAGAAGGCTGGAACGGATTACCATCGACGGCGATACACCCTACTAGGCTTGTGCCGGTACCATCACTTCGCAATAAAATCCACTATCCAGCGCGCTACTAGCGGGTGGTCTGTATCCTGTTGTAAAGAATGGACGGCAGTCTGGTAAACAGACTCCCCAAGAATTTCTCTGCGCATATTGAGCAGGGCTAAAGCATAACCCTTGTCAAATTCCGCATGGCCTTGCAGGCTCAGAATATGATCATCCACCGCAATCATCGCTATCGGACAGGCCTGGCTACTGGCAAGTAGCTTTCCACCTGCAGGCAGTTGTTGAACCTGATCTTTGTGATTAGACAATAGTTGAAATTCTGTATCAGCAAGTCCATAAGCTGATGCGTCGACCGTCAGTTTTGCGCGGTGAACACCTACGCACCACCCCTGTGTCGCCGGGCCGGTCTTGCCACCCAATGCTTCTGCCACCAGCTGATGGCCGAAACAAACACCGATAGTTTTTTTCTTTACTTGATGTAATTTCCTGACAAACTGTTTGAGTTCATTGATCCACGGTATGTCATCGTAGACACTAAGTTTGCTGCCTGTTATCAAATAAGCATCAACCTCGTCGATTTCCTCCGGGTACTCCCCGTTTACTACTTCATAAGTAATCAACTCAATATCGGGTTTCGCGCTAAGCAGAAGACGAGAAAACATATCAGGGTATTCGCCGAACTCGGCCACGAATTCTGGCCTTACGGCATCGGTGTTTAAGATCCCAATTTTCATGCTGCTAGCACTTCCTTCAAACGGTTTTCAAATGAAAAGACTTGGCTCTACTTAGCTGAAGGTATCCAAGTTTTGAAAGGGTGGCGCCACGGCCAGTATTTTTAGTGCCGGTCCAGGCAAGTGAGGGATCTAAATAGTCGCAGCGATTCATAAATACAGTGCCAGTTTGTAGCCGGTTACCCAGGGCTTCGGCCTGGTCCTGATCCTGAGTCCACAGTGAGGCAGTCAATCCCAGGTCGCTATCATTCATTAACTTCAAGGCTTCATCGTCATTCTTTACCGACATTATCCCAACCACGGGCCCGAAGCTTTCTTCTCGCATAACTGACATACTATGGTCGACATCGAGTAATACCTGCGGTGCCAGATACGGTGAACCTGGTTGGTCTTCAGAAAAAAGGGCGGCGTCAATACACGGCTTTGCACCGTGCTTTACTGCGTCGTTGATTTGCTGGCGTACCCAGTCCGCAGCCGCTGTTCTCACCATGGGTCCCAGGCTTGTATCAGACAAAAGAGGATTGCCCAATTTGTATTTCTTGACCTGCTCAACATAGGCTTCCACAAACTGCGGAAATACTGCTTCATCTACATAGATTCTTTCAATACCGCAACATGATTGTCCAGAATTAAAAAATGCACCATCTACCAGTTCAGTCACGCTGTAATCTAATTTCGCATCGGCACAAACATAGGCCGGATCTTTACCGCCTAGCTCCAAACCAAGACCGCGAAATGTACCTGCTGCCGCCTGTTCAATCTTCTGACCTGCCGCAACCGACCCAGTAAAACAAGTAAAGTCTACCGCAGCGTCACTGATCATCTGGGCTGTGCTGTTATGATCCAAATATAGACATTGCAGTACACCTTCTGGCAAACCGGCTGCACGAAAAGCGCTGACAAAATGTTCGCCACAAAGTGGTGTTTGAGCCGAGGGCTTCAATAGGACGCTATTACCTGCCATCAGAGCTGGCAATACCGAGTTTACTGTTGTTAAAAGTGGATAGTTCCAAGGTGCCACAGTGAGCACTATGCCTAGCGGCTCGCGCCGGATAAAGCGCTTGAATCCATTCTTTAATACGGGGACATCATCTGTCAATGCCTGTTCGGCGATGCCGATCATATACCGTGCACGTTCAGCCAGGCCTTTAATCTCTGAACCGCTGTAGGCTATGGGGCGCCCCATCTGCCAGGTAATTTCTGCTGCGATTTGCTGTTCTCTAGATTCGAAATACTGAACCGCTAGTTCGCAAATGGCAGCTCGTTCTTCAAGACTGGTTGTTTGCCACCGATTTTGCGCTGACCGAGATAAAGCAATAGACTGCGCTATCTCTTCTGCATTTGCCAAAGGGCGCTCCACATAGATCGAACCGTCAACAGGCGATATGGTTTGTAGGCAGGCGGCATCTTGGGCTCGATTCATGGAATGGCTTATTCTATTCCAACACAATAAAAGAAGGAAAAATGAAACATTATATAGAACAGCTACGCAGAGAACACCTTCGACCGACAGTCCTGCTTAAATCATTTCTCGGAATGTTGATGCTAATATTCAGTCTGCCCGCCGCCGCTGGCGGATTCGATGCATCCATTAATGCCGCAATGAAACCCATCACCGAAGCCGTTGCTGGGTTTATTTTCTTTGAGGTCAGTATTTTTGGAAACCAGCTACCCTTAATTATTCTTTGGCTAATTGGCGCGGCTGTATTTTTCACTTTCTATTTCAATTTTCTAAACCTGCGCGGTTTTAGGCATGCCTTTCATTTGTTACGTGGTGATTACAGTAACCCAAATCACAGTGGAGAGCTTAGTCACTTCCAGGCCTTAGCGACCGCCGTCTCCGGGACGGTGGGTATAGGCAATATGGCGGGCGTCGCAATTGTAATCTCTATAGGTGGCCCCGGCGCTACTTTTTGGTTAATCGTGGCCGGACTGTTGGGTATGTCTACAAAATTCGCCGAATGTGTAGCTGGTGTGAAATATCGCAAGGTGAACCCTGATGGCAGCATCTCTGGTGGTCCCATGTACTATTTGGAACTGGGACTGAAACAGCGAAACCTCGCCTGGTTGGGAAAACCAATGGCTTATTTTTATGCGTTGTCTATTGTGATTGGCTGTCTTGGTATTGGAAACATGTTTCAGTCCAATCAGGCCTACCAGCAATTCGTATTTGCCACTGGCGGCAGTAGCAGCTTCTTCATCGATAAGGGTTGGTTGTTCGGTATAGTGCTGGCAGTGATTGTCGCTGTAGTAATCATCGGTGGTATTAAGAGCATTGCCCGGGTGACGAGCAAATTGGTGCCGTTCATGGCTATTGCTTATTTTTTCGGTGCGCTGTTGGTGATCCTGCTCAATGCCGATCGCCTACCATGGGCATTGACAGCTATTGTGACTGAAGCGTTTAGCCCAAATGCGGCCACAGGCGGTATGCTTGGCGTTATGATTCTGGGTTTTCAGCGAGCTGCATTCTCCAATGAAGCAGGCCTGGGATCTGCCGCCATCGCCCATTCTGCAGTGCGCACCGGCGAACCGGTAACCGAAGGCTATGTGGCGTTGATGGAACCGTTTATCGACACCGTCGTCATCTGTACTTTGACCGCTTTGGTAATCCTGACCACTATCTATGAACCCGGGATGGCTGGAGAAGGTATGCAGGGAATTGAACTCACCTCCCAAGCCTTCAGCAGCACCTTGAGCTGGTCTACAGTGCCAGTTTCATTTATCGCCATCCTATTTGCATTCTCCACGATGCTGAGCTGGTCCTATTATGGATTAAAGGGCTGGACTTATTTGCTGGGTGAATCGAGAAAGACAGAAATCATATTTAAAATAATATTCTGTGCATTTGGCGCTCTGGGCAGCATGATCCAGTTAGACGCAGTACTGGATTTTTCCGACGCCATGATTTTCGTAATCGCGTTGCCAAATATTTTAGGGCTGTATATCCTCGCACCGATAATCAAACAAGAATTCAACAGCTATCAATCGCGATTGCACAACGGTGATATCAAAAGCCTGCGTGAACAGAATGGGTAGCAGATTAGATTTTTGGCCTAAGAGCGAAAATGCCGTACTGTATTACTATTCTTAGGCCAACAATTCATCGGTTGCTGTAGTTGTTGAATAGATACCTCCGGGGACCAGAGTCGTTCGCCGTTCGAATTCTGTTAAAGCCTGAATCTGTTAATCGGGCAATTGCCTATTACAAGCAACAGCCGCCCTTGGCTGGTGTATAATTCCTGGTAACTGAATCCGTTTATGGCCTTTGCCAAACAGACCTAAAAACATGCGCAGTAGTGCCAATGCATCGCGATACTCCCCTGCCGAAGAACGTCTTAATGTCTCTTCTCACGCATTTGGTTTGGTGCTTAGTGTTGCTGCTCTTATAGCCCTGCTTCTGCATGCCAGCCGCATTGGTTCGACTTTGGATGTTATTAGTTTTGGTATATTCGGTCTAAGTCTGGTGATTCTCTACGCAACATCGACGATCTACCACTGCTCAAAAGATCCCGTATTACGCGGCAGGCTGCGCATTGCAGACCATGCAAGTATTTATATTCTCATTGCCGGAACCTACACGCCCTTCACGCTGATCACCTTACAAGGCGATATCGGCTGGATTATATTTGCAGTGTCCTGGGGTATGGCGCTAGCAGGAATTATTCTAAAGCTGTTCTTCACCGGAAAATTCCGCCTGCTGTCGACTCTACTTTACGTATTTATGGGCTGGATAATTGTTTTTGCCATTGGACCTCTGATCGAGATGCTCCCTGCTGCGGGATTAAACTGGCTTGTGGCTGGCGGTGTTGCTTATACAACAGGTGCCGTGCTCTATGGGTTCAAGAACATTGACTTCAGTCATGCAATCTTTCATGTGTTTGTGCTGATTGGCAGTAGTTGTCATTTTATGGCAGTGTATTTTTATGTTATTTGAATGCTTGGCATAAAAACCTACCACTATTGCCGTAAATAAAATCAGGCCAGAGTAAAGAAAACCGTACTGTAGTTTTACTCTGACTCTGAGATATGCCCAGAAAATATTGAGCCAACTCAATAGATTAACTTGTATTGAGCTGCTGTTTTCTGCTCAGCCCTTAGATTTGAACAATGAGCCAGAGACGGGGCTGTTGATTGCGAACAATCAGGGCCGAAGGTCCGTGAGCCACGCAACAGCCCCGTCTCTGGCGGCTGGACTGGACAGAATACCTCTTCGCGTTGAATTTAAAATAAAACTAAGCCAGTGTTTTCAAGATTTCGTGGGGATATCTCAGACTCCAACTCCATAATTTGATAGATATTGAGAGAAATATTGAAGTGATCCGCGCTGGACCCTAAACACGGGGCATCGTATCGCTAATGTAAAAACTACGGAGAGATGGTTGCTGGCCTAGAATCCGGTGCGTATACTTTTGAGCAATATGATGACGCTGTTTGTCTAATCTCACTTTAGAAGGAGAAACTAATGGACCCGAAACAATCTGAGCGCAGGAAGTTCCTAAAACGCAGTGTCGCCTTAGCCGGTGGTTTGGGCTTGGGAGCGGCGAAGCCCGCACTAGGCCAACTAGAGGGCCCTGAAGCATTCCTCAGAGGCAGCCCTGAAATAGTCGGCTATGGTAAACGCTCCCGATTCGTGACATCGGAACGTATTCCCCATGGCGGCCGGGCCTCGCCCGATGCGTTTGGGCTAGACTTTCATATTGCAGCGCCGCTGCAAGATTCCGTAGGGGTAATCACCCCATCCTCTCTTCACTATATGGGAACCACGCGCGGCTCCTTTGTTCCGGATATCGATCCAGACAAACATAGACTGATGATCCACGGCATGGTGGACAACCCCATAGTTTTCACCATGGATGAGTTGAAACGCCTACCCTCCGTGACCCGGCTTCATTTCATCGAATGCGCGGGGAACCGCTCGAACAAGCGACATACCACGGTTCAAGAAACCCATGGCATGACCAGCTGCGCCGAATGGACTGGAGTGCTGCTGTCTACATTGCTTAAAGAAGCAGGTGTACAGGCTGGCGCAGACTGGCTAGTGGCCGAGGGCGTCGAGGAAGTAAAAGGTGCTTCCAGCCTTCCAATGAGCAAGGCGATGGAAGACTGCATAGTTTGTTACGGCATGAACGGCGAAGCCGTGCGTCCCCAGCAAGGATATCCGTTACGGTTACTGGTTCCAGGTTTTGAAGGCATCTTTAACGTGAAGTGGCTGCGGCGCATCAAGGTGGTGGATCAGTACTACATGACCTACAACGACTTCGGCCACCTTACTCAGGATCCAGATGGCGCCGCCTTGGGTTATCAAATCGGACCTAAGTCAGTTATCACCCATCCGTCCGGCGGGCAACAAATGCCGGGGCCTGGGTTTTACGAGGTCAGCGGTTTGGCTTGGTCCGGTGGTGGCGCAGTCAAGCGGGTGGAAGTAACCACTGACGGTGGTCACTCTTGGTTTGACGCAGAAATTCGCGGCACAGCACATCGCCATGCACATACCCGGTTTACCTTTCCCTGGACTTGGGATGGAACAGCCTGCGAGCTGCAATCACGCTGTATTGACGAATTAGGTCAGATTCAACCTTCTCGCGCGCAGGCAGCCGAGTTCTGGAAACAGCCGGTGGGTCAGCCACCCAGAGTTAAAGGTCAGGATAATTCGATTCAGCCCTGGAGGGTTGATGCGGACGGGAGCATTCACAATGCGATTGCTTAAGCTGCTGCCACTGCTGATGTTGTTGGGGGTCTCAGCACAAGCACAGTCACCTACCTACGGTGTGGGAAGAACGCCTACCGCCGAAGAAATCCGTGCCTGGGATATTTCCATCAGCCCTGACGGAGAAGAGCTCCCGGCGGGAAGTGGGACAGTCGATGAAGGCTCAGAGCTTTATCTGTCGAAAGGCTGTGCCGGTTGCCACGGCACAACGGGCACCGGGGGCATTGCACCCAGATTGGTAAAGAGAGATAACGGATCGGCTGCCAATCCCTGGGCATTCGGGCGAATACTGCCGATACGCTCGCCCTACGCAACAACAGTTTGGGATTTCATTAATCGCGCCATGCCTCTAGGTGCAGAAGGAAGTCTTACGGTCAATGAGGTTTACGCGCTGACCGCCTATTTATTCTTTCTAAACGATATCATTCAGGATCACGAAGTACTCAACGAGCAGAATCTGCCACAAATACAAATGCCCAATCGTGATAACTGGGCTCAGGTACCGGATTGGGAGCCGGGGCAACCAAGGCTTCAGGGTTATCCTTACTGATTTCTCGCAGTTATAATTTTTAAACAGCTGTTGGATACACTGCTCTATAGTGGTTCAGTAATTTCCGGAATGGTCGCTCATTATAAACAGCCCTACCAAATAGACTGAATGTGTTTTGGCACTGTCAGTTAGACGCATTACAATGCCGCTTAAATGGGTCTGTCCCATCACTGGCAACAGTTATTTGTGCCTGTCTTTGCCTTTGCCCTTATTCTTTTCTTCGTCACCATCCTTTCAAGTGCCGTCATCGTCGTCCTTGGTTTTATACTTGCACTTATGCTTAGCTTAAGCGTTTTCTCGATTCAAGATCATAGTCATGTTATTAGCTGCAGCTGCTCGTTATGCAACTTTCTCCCCGTCTCTAGCTCAGCCATTCAGGACGCAAAATCATGACTACACCAAGAGTTATCATAACAACACCGCTTAGCAGCTTAAGCCAGCGCCCCGTTTCCTCTGACAGTTTACGACTACTCAATGCCACTACCGCCATGGTGACCATGAGTCCGTCGTCCGCTACATAGCCAAGAATATACAATCCCAGATACGCATAGTGAGCTAAGGGATTAAGGTTCTGCTGGGTAAGAACAGCACTATAAATAGCAGGCAAACCCGCTGTGCACAGCAATTCGATAAAATTCACTATGACCGCAAGCAGGGCCACTCCCGCCAATGAGGAGGAAAGGGAATTTGCCGTCATTACTGAACGCATACGCTGGTACAGGCCAGGCTTAACCGAGTCCGGAATTGACAATGAGAACCCTTGCCCCTGCAGCAAAAAATATCTGATGTTAATAAAACCTATTACCAGCGCCACGCCCCCGAGACCCCATAGCAGGGTAGTAGAGAGACCTACCAGCAGAAATAGATTGAGCCAGGCCGCCATAAATGCGTAATAGATTGCACCGCTAACTAACACAAAAGTACCCGCAATCATTGCCATACGCTTGCGGTCATGCAAGTGGACCAGCAAAGAAAGCAGAAACAACAGAACCCACATTGCACAGGGATTGAAGCCATCGAGCAGACCCAGGGACAAGGTAAACAGCGGTAGTCCCAATCGGGATACACTGAGCGTCCCAAAAAGCGAGGTTTCGAGGGTCTCTACAGGCTTTAAATTTTGTTCAACGAATAAGGCTATTTCAGGCCCGGAACGTTCAACACTATCGAAACCTACCAAGATTCTGTCGCCAATGACAAAAGTCGGTACACCGGGCGGCCATATCCCGGCATTCTGATACAACCTCACCAGGTCAGTTATTGCTGTGGGTTCGGAATCCAGTGATCTGTATATAATCTGCAGGCCTGGCCGCTGTGAGGCGAACAACTGAAGAAACTCCTTAGCATCAGCACAATGCGGGCAACCTTCCCGTACAAAAACTTCCATGACGCCTTGATCAATAATCCGTTGCTCGTTCTCGCTGCCAGTGACAATTGGGGCTATTAGCAGGAATGAGCAACAGAGTAAAATACGGGCGAAAAATTGCCTCCATGCAATTTTGAACGTATGGCATAAAAGTCTACGGCAATTGGTTTGCGTTTTGGTCACCATCGCTGTTCTGGAAACTTGATTGGATTTAAGTCGCCATTCCGACAAGGCAAGCTACAGTCGCAGCAGCCGCGAAAAAAATCACTTCGCATGCCTTTTAGGTCATCAAAGACACTGCTGCACTTTATTGTCCCCGCTATTTCATATTCGGATTGATGAAAGTCAATAATACGCATTGCAAAGCGACAAATAAGTAACACTTGTTTACCGTTAGTCAAAAATCCTCGGGCTGATTTTTATCCAACCAACGTGGCCCAATCACCCGGCACCGCTTATTGAACCAGTGCGGCTGAAAAAAGTTGGAATTGAACCGGGTTGATATTCGGTAACAATCCCATTGTCAATGAATAAAGATCATCATCAAGAGCTGTACTCGGAATCTCCAGTTCCTCCCTGTCAACATCGTAAGTCGCTGTGGAAAGAATTTGCTGGCTGACCTCGGCAGAAATCAGCTCAAAGATGTACGGTTCCTGGCTTACCAGTC
This sequence comes from Gammaproteobacteria bacterium, assembly GCA_021773355.1. Classification (GTDB taxonomy): domain Bacteria; phylum Pseudomonadota; class Gammaproteobacteria; order Pseudomonadales; family Pseudohongiellaceae; genus UBA9145. The sequence goes on from JAJFKE010000002.1 coordinate 193,711, forward strand.
TCAGCACTAAATCGTAGAACTGATTATCAAGAGCCTGCACTGCGGGCAAGTACAGTTCATTGCTGGCTGGCAGGAATCGAGCTTGCCAGGATTCGACTTCGTTGGAAGTCTGTTCTTCTAATAGCAGCACGGCATAGGCTTCGATTGACGGTAGCGACACAATCAGCGAATTATTGACGACGGTGGCGTCTAACTGAATCGGTCCTGCCTGGTCGGGACTGAACAGGATCGCATCATAACCAGCACCGACGCCGGAGAATGACAATTCAACTGGATTACTTGCAGTGAATGCATCGGCCTCCGGATCGAAGTCGTTATTTCGAATATGAACTATCTTGTTGTTGCTGTCTTGTTTGTCATAGAAAACAGCCATCAGCATCTGATCCTCGGCAAAATCTAATATCGGTGTAATTTCAGACGTAATGGCAGACAGCGCAGTCTGCTTGTCGCTCTCCTGATAAAAAATTGAATAGTTACTACCGACGTTGTCAGCAAAACTGATGACTTTTCCGTTGCCCATTGTGTAAGTACCCGGGTTGGCCCAAGGCAGTATCTCACTGCGGCTGACCAGGTTTTCATTCTCATCGGTAATGCCGAAATCTCCATACTTGAATACGGTGCCGCCGTTTTCGACATAAGCGATAATATTTTCCACTTGTGAATCTGATAGGGCATAGACATCGGCCAGCAGTAATGCTTCATAGTTGCTCATCTGTTCGAGGCTAGTATCAAATTCGTGAAAGCGTCCGTCTCCAAGCACCACGCTATTATGCTGAATATTGCCTTCCAGCAGAATCTTGCTGAATCCATCATGACTGTCGCGATAATTGTTGGCCACATTGCTGTCACTGTACTTAATATCCACATTGATGTCTGAAGCTATGGAATACACCAGCCCCAGCTTTGCATCGGAGAAAAGGTCTTCAAATAGATATCGATTGTTCAGGATGAATGGAAAGTAGCTGGCCTGTGCAGCTCTCACATCGATCCATTCGTTTTGATTAAAGTAGCTGATTGCGAAGGAACCACAGGCTTGTAAGCGGGGCAGCACATACTCCTGCACGCTTAGCCAACCACCGGCAGAATAAATATCGCCGATGATGTATTTCAGCAGGTTTTGATTCTGTAGCGGGATATCGAGTGTAACCAGTTCACCATTCAAATCCGTCGAGCTACAAACTTCCGGTAAGAATGCCACGGCTGAATTAAACGCCTTGCTGATCTTGATATTGGTAGCCGCGTAATCCGTCACGTATTGTCCGCCTCGTTGGTAGTAGAACGTCTCCGAGGAAACCAGGTCCTCCAAATCTGTGCTGATCCAGTGGGAACCGGCATTATTTTCTGTGACGCTGAAATCCCGACCCGTCTGGGAAAGCGCGTAGGTCTTGCCATGATCAATAAAGGCTTGCAGGAAGCCCCGGGCATACAGCCACTCAGCGATGTAGAACTCCGCACTCAGGTCCGTATAGGGCGCGGCATTCCAGTCGTTCTCACGATTATTGTCCTGTATCCATTGCTTGAAATTGAAGGAACTGATGTCGCTAATAGAGAAACTGCTCTGCAATTGCCCAGTGGTAAATTTTTCAGCCAGGTATTCCCTGAAGAATTCATTCGTGTACTGGTCGAAACAGCCACCCAGTCGAAATCCCTGCACATTTGGATTGTACCCATCTATGGTCAGGCCATCGGCTCCGGCGTCAATCACCCCCTCCAGTGAACCCTTTATGATGTCCGCCACTTCGGGGTGATGCAGATTAATAGCGAATGCGCGACTTTCACTGGTGGCATTTTCATCCTGGAAAATGACCTCACCATCAAGACCGAAGCAGCCATGATCAGCCGCCGTAATAGCAGTCTGTTGAGTCGGTGTAAACTGCATCGCCGACATATAGAGTTCATTCTTCTGATGATAGTAATCCACGGCAGCTGTCAAACACGTTGGACAGTTTTCGATATTGAACTCGAATCCCCAGCTTGCTCCTGACGTTGGTATGTCAGTGGCCCAAGACTTCCAGGCCATGACCTGTACCTTACGTAACCAGTCAGAATTTTCGATTAGCATTTCCTGTGCATACGTAGAATGGCCTGGGCTAACGACTAGTAGAATCAACAACAATTGCATGCCTATTAATAGTCTAATACCTTGCATCTGATGTTCCTCAATAGCTAAACTCAAATCTGCAAATTACAATTTAAGCTTTTAAGGAAGACTAGTTAGTGACTTGTGTCAATTGGTGCAGGTGAGGATTGGGCGCTAGTTTGGTCAATATCCTGCACTGGGCCGATATGGCAGGAGATTATGACCTTCCCTTCCGGGAGGGAACTTGGCGCGTATCAGTGTCGCTCTCTGGAATTAGTCCTATAAGAACAGCTCCAGAAAGGTGAGGTGAAAATGACCGACATAGGCAAGCGAGATATCGCCCAGCCGCACAGGAAAGGGCTCGATCGACACGACCCAGCAGTTAAACATGACAAGGCTGATAGAGGACGCAAACACAGCAAAGATATTCTTTCTAAACGATGTTATTCAGGATCACGAAGTACTCAACCAGCAGAATCTGCCACAAATACAAATGCCTAATCGTGATAATTGGGCTCAGGTGCCGGATTGAGAGCCGGGGCAGCCAAGCCTTCAGGGTTGTCCTTACTGATTATTCGCGGCTAAGATATTTAAACAGGAGCTAAAGCAGGTTCAAACGCAAGAGGCTGTGGCGGACAGAGTAATAGATGTTCGATGAAATACTTTTGCCAAGCGATTCAATGTACGGCATATATAGCTCAATACGAACCGCAGAGGCCAATGAAACCTTATCACGAAGGAAAGAGGTCGGCTGGCACCTTTGTTCTTATGACGGCCTTGATCTTGTCTTTCAATCTTTGGTTTCGTCAGACTCCAGATCCAAACCGGCCAGAAGATCTTCTTCTGGATCCAGTTTCTCGCCTTTCAAAAAAGCCACCAACCTTATCCAGTACATTTTAACAGTAACTGCGATTACAGCGATCCCGGCTATTAATGCCTGAAGTATCATGCTGCCAGTGCCTGGATTCAGGTAAGCATCTGCACTCCAGTGAAAACTCGAGATACTGATAACGGCAACCAAGGTGGGTAGAACTTTGAGTTTTGAAATCATGGGAGAATCCCTATTAGGTCTTTCTTGTACTAACCATATGATTGTTACAGAATCTTTTCGAAATCGTAACAAGAATGCAAGTATACTGGAACTGCAGTACCCTTACTACTCGCACCAATAAGCAGCAGCTAATACGAAACACAGGAAGTAATAATGTCAGGACAAGACGCCCTGCAGTCTTCATTTCGGGACCCGGCCGGGTTCCTCTACAAAAAAAATCAGACGCTGTACCGGCAGATCAATTCAGAATATGCGGATGACTATGATTTGCTCATGAACAGTGGCCTCTATGCGGCCTTAGTCAAGACCCGATTATTGGTGCCCCACGAGGAAGTCGAACTTGGTTTGGCGGCAACTGACCAGGCTTATAAAGTAATTAGGCCAGATGTCATCGATTACATTTCTTACCCTTATGAATGGTGCTTTAGCCAATTGCAGGATGCGGCACTGGTAACGATAAAGATTCAAAGAATCGCGCTAAAGTTCGGCATGGTGTTAAAAGATGCTTCCGCGTACAACATTCAATTTCACAAGGGCGCCGCCACGTTTATCGACACCCTTTCTTTCTCGCAGTATAGAGAGGGTGAACCGTGGGTTGCTTATCGACAATTTTGTCAACAATTCATAGCGCCGCTGGCACTAATGAGCTACACGGACATTCGCCTGGCACAACTTCTTAGAAATTTCATCGACGGCGTTCCGCTTGATTTGGCGAGTCGACTCCTCCCCAAAAGAAGCTATCTCAAGTATTCACTGCTAACTCACATACATTTACACGCGAAGGCGCAGCAAAAATATGCCAACAGCGCCGAAGAAAATAGTAAGAAACAACAAATGCCAAAAATTGGCCGTAAGGCCTACATGGCATTTCTACAGGGAATCCATTCCTCAGTCAAAGGGCTCAAATGGAAACAACCAGCTACCGAATGGGCTGTATATTACTCAGCCACTAATTACCGGGATGAGTCGATGCAACATAAGGAACAGCTGGTGGAGGAATATCTTGGTTTACTAAGAGAAACATCCATGGCTGTTCACGATCTCGGCGCTAACAACGGACATTTTAGTCGCATCGGTACCAAACTGGGATTTAGCGTAATTGCTCAAGACATTGATCCGGTCGCTGTCCAGTTAAACTATCTGCAAAGCAAGGAAAACAAGGACTCAAGAATGTTGCCCTTGCTACTTGATCTCACGAACCCGAGCCCTTCTATCGGTTGGTCCTTGCAGGAAAGAATGTCGCTGATGGAACGAATAGATGGAGAGATCGTGATGGCGCTGGCACTGATCCACCATCTGGCAATTTCGAATAATGTCCCACTGAGATTGATCGCAAGGTTTTTCAGTAATATGGCAGAGTATCTGATAATCGAGTTCGTACCGAAAAATGATTCTCAGGTAAAAAGATTACTGGCTTCTCGCAAAGATATTTTCGTGCACTATACACAGGATGGATTCGAGAAAGCGTTCGCCGAGTTCTATGCAACTGAAAAACAGAGTCACATTCAAGATAGCGAACGCACTCTATACCTAATGAAAAGACGTGCCTCCCGATAGTAACAATCAAATTACCTGGCGGTTTGAAGTTGAGGTTACAAGTGAAGAGAGCAGTTGAAGATCACCGTCGCTACTTATTGCACTTTCTTGCGTTGAGTAGCTTCGCTATCGCGCAACCGCTGTTTGATATTGTTTCAAAGAATCTAGAATTATTGGTCGCACAAAAAGCGACATTATCTGACTTGTCAATTCTTATCGCACTAGTTTCCTTTAGCATTCCAATTTTGCTTTACCTCCCTGGCTCACTTCTGCAACGAAAATCTGAAAAACTCGGCGTGATAGTACTAACCAGCACAATGGGGCTGTTGGTAAGCCTTCTGCTTTTAATCATGCTTAAAAACATGTACCCGTTAGCGGATACTATATTGATAGCAATCGCATTGTTAGGCGGTGGTGCGTTCGCTTTCTTCTATCCTAGGCGGCTCTCGTTGCGGATGTTTTGTTCCTTCATTTCACCCGCCGTGATAGCGGTGCCAGTAATTTTTTTATTTGTTTCCGACGTCTCCAGAATTGCATTTGATAAATCCGAGGCCGAAGTAGAAGCGGCAGGAAATTTGAGTACGAGTTTTGCAGCTACAGACACCCCAGTCGTTATGCTACTGCTCGATGAACTTCCCCTGATCTCACTACTTGATGAAAATATTCAGATTGATTCGATCAGATATCCAAATTTCAGTGCCATCGCAACTGGCAGCCACTGGTTTCGGAGCGCACAATCGGAAAGCGGCACGACATCGGTTGCTGCGCCGGCCATTATCAGTGGCGTTACCAAACCTGGAGCAATCCCCATTCTCACGGATTATCCACAAAACCTGTTTACGCTGCTGGGGCCTAGTCACGAATTGGAAATTACTGAGGTGGTCTCCGATCTTTGTCCGCCAAGATTCTGTTCCCATACCCCTGAAGACCCAAGTACAGAGACAAACCTCAGGGGGTTTTTAACAGATCTCTCTATTGTTTATTTGCATATTGCGGCGCCTCCTGGTCTCAGTCGGCACTTACCCGTCGTCAGCCAATCCTGGAATAACTTTTCACGGATTAGAATCACGACTTCGGGCGAGACTGAAGGCATTCAATGGCAGACTTCAGCCAAAGCCAGATATGATAATTTTCTGGCTTTTGTTGATTCCATTGATGCCAGCGACGCTACTACTCTGTATTTTTACCACGCATTGTTACCTCATGGGCCTTGGGAATATTTACCTTCTGGAAAACTCTATTCCTTAACAAGCAATCAAGCACTTGAGCTTGATCCAGTTGAGGACCGATGGGGCGACAATGATTTTCTGGTGGCTCAGGGTTATCAGAGGCATCTGTTACAGCTGGGATTTACCGACCGGCTATTGGGTTTATTAATCGATCGATTAAAAGCAGAAGGTCTTTATGATAAGTCACTAATTGTTGTAGTAGGCGATCACGGCGCAAACTTTTGGCCGAATGAACAACGCAGGAAACTAGCAACAGATGAGCAAAGGCTCGATGTTTCCGGCATTCCCATGTTTATAAAGTTACCCAATCAACAAGATGGGGTAATCCATGAAGAACCGGCGAAGACTGTGGACATTGTTCCAACCCTGGCAGGACAGCTTAACCTGACTCTGAATAGTCGCGTCGACGGTCAGGATCTTTTTGCAACGGACTCCTTAAATCACCAGGAATTGGGAAGCAGCTCGACCATCTATGATGACAATTTGACTCTGGAACACAAACTAATGCTGTTTGGCTCTGGCGAGATGGAACGCATCTACGAATTTGGTTCCGTACCCCAACTGCTTGGATTGTCCACTGCAGGACTTGTGGCAGCTGTTGATGATTCATTAATGTTTGAGATATCTGAACAAGGTTATCTGGATGAGGTGGACCTCACCCAAGGAGCAATTCCTTCCTGGCTGACAGGCAAAATAACCGGGAATATGGTGACGCTTGAGAATCTGGAATTGCTGATCGCAATCAATGGCAAGACAGTGGCCTCGACGAGATCGTACAAGTCTGGCGAAGATCAGCTTTTTTCAGTCATGGTTCCGGAAAGTGTATTTGTCGATGGCAGCAATGAGGTCTCAATGTATCGTGTTGATACTACAGCCGACAATGGAACCTCGCTGCGACAATTACTGGATCTACGCGCGAGCTACTATAGGTATCTTGCCAAGACTGATCAAACTTCGGCTCTAATCAGCGACCAGCAGGACAACACCTTTACTTTTGCGCCCGGGCGTATCAGCGGGGCAATAAATCTGGAAAAGCCAGATGACAATTATCTGCAACTGAATGGCTGGGCCGTAGATAATGAAAGGCAAGCCCCTGCTGAATTCTTTCTTCTGAGTGTGGCTGGTGAACTATTCTATCTAGGCTACCCTAACATTGATCGACAGGATATCGTGCAGGAATTTGATAATAGTAATGCTGTTCTGAGGTCGGGTTTTTCCTTCAAAATTCCAAGTTCGAGGATTAATTTTCCCGGACCAGCAAGTGTTGACCTCATTGCTATCAGCGATTCCTATGCCTCGAGTATTGCTTCGTTTAGCTACATTTCGAACGAAGGGGATCGAATAGCTCCTACTTCCACAGCTGCGAATAATTTCCGCCTAATCAGCGACACGGCGATTGTTGGTCCGAACGAAGAAACAATCCAATTAACGACTGAACAATCAACAGGTCATATTGACAGGGCCGAACTTAGCGATGGCATTGTGAAAATAGCTGGCTGGGCCATCAATGATGAAGGCAATCAAACAGCAGAGTATTTTCTATTACAAATAGACCAACAACTCCTCTATCTCGGTGGCAGCAATAATTCAAGACCCGATGTTTCCACTAATTTAAACAATCCAGAATTGGAAAACTCCGGGTTTCTAATAGTCATGGACGAGTCCCTCCTCAACCTGGAATCATCCGCACGCATGCGCTTGATAGCTGTTAGCGGCAGCAAGGCAATAGAAGTGATATCAACAACGCCTCTCGAACAGCTACTAGCACAATGATGAACTGAAACCGAGGTGCCACGCACTAACGCCTGCTAGCAGGCAGATGCATGGCGTCCAATGCTTCACTATGATTCCAGCAGTAGCTCGATCCAGAAAAGGCTTCCCTTCTCCGACTCGCTATCAAATCCAATCCTCCCACCCATCGTTTCAATAAAAGGATTTTGGGGGCACTGATAACTGAACAACTCAACGACAGATAAGTTGAATGTAAGACAGGCTTACGGTTAGGCGATTACTATTTTGGAATCAAAACAATCAATAAATAGGGAGCCCTTCACAAACACGGCAATGATGCCGAAGTTGATACATTCTCCGCTCCGGAAAAAATAAACCTTGTCTTAAGATGCTAAGTTATGAGTGTCCGCTACTGTCTTTATGTTTATTCTTTCTAAACGATGTGAATCAGAATAACGAATTACTTAACGAGCAGAATCTGTTGCAAAAACAGATGTCAAATCGTGATAACTGGGCTCAGGTACGGGATCGTGAGCCGGGACAGCAAAGACTTCAGGGCTATCCTTACTGATTACCCGTGACCTATCCCCCAATTTTAGTTCAGCATCACCGGCAATTAGAGTGGCCAGTTTATTATTGGCGATTGATGGGTCCTGAGCCATCTGCCGTATCTCGCGAAGGAAGTCTGCTGGCAGTTGTAATGAGAGCTGGTCATTTTCTATTTGATCGATCAATTCGATTCTAATTTTTCTAACTAAGTTGTCCATATAAAATTCTCTAAATTATCTATGGCTGGCCTGCCTGGGCACCTCCTGAACTGAGCTAGGCCGTAAGACTTGTCCAAATTGGAGTCCGAGCTATGCTAACAGCCAAGTTTTAAAGAATTGGGGAGGAAATGTGCAAATATTGAGGAAATGGAGGAATAAGGATCAGAGTATTTTGAAATCAAGAGATAAAGGATGGTATCAAAAGAAGGATATGCGTGTGGCCTTTGCAGAATGTTCCTACAAGCTGGTCTGAATTCACCAGGATCGATTTCTAACTAGGGTAATGGGCAACAATAGGATAGGCTGGTCTTATCCACAATTAGAGCAGGTGAATAGGTCTCTATAAACGAAGCTAGTACGGAATATGATTCCAAAAATAATGTGCAACACAAACACCAATCTGCTCAGAGAGTTGTAGAGAAAATTCTGATCATGACTCGAAGCAAACAGAGTGCATTTTACGCTCATCGAATTGTTGATAGTCGTTGCTATAATTGGCATTCTGGCTAGTGTTGCAGCTCCAGCTTATCAAACATTCATGATAAAGGCGAAGGTAACAGAGGGGGTCGTGGCTACCGGCCCGGCAAGAACTGCAGTGACCATATATTTCCAAAGATACGGCACTTTGCCTCCCGGTGGTGATAACGTCGCTGCAGGGTTTCAGCAAAACTATGACAGTGACTATGTGGATACGGTCGATTGGCATAACGACCAGCGTATTGAAGTAGAATTTAAGGAATCAAACCTGGGTATAACAGGTCAACTTGAAATGCAGCTTGAGCCTCAAATTTCAAACGGAAGAATAGTCAGTTGGCGATGTGGGCAAGATGGCAATGTGCCCTTGGCAAACTATAAATACCTACCCGGAAATTGCCAGGAAAAATATTGGTAAAGAGTCTAGAAATTGGAGTGATATTCTTTAGCCTATACATATCTCTATGTGCAAACGATTCGCTCTCAACCGAGATCGACAAGCGTTTTTCTCAGTTATTTTTACCTGCTGAACTTTTCTTATGATTGTTCAATCCATTCAATTTTCACGTACAGCACTAGTTATTTTGCTGCTGTTAGTTTGTGGCTACAGCTCAAATGCACTAGCCGATTGCGGCTCGCAAACAGAGATTTCCTCGGCCGAGTGCAGCACCTTGGTAGAAATTTATCAGTCCACCGCTGGTAGCAGTTGGATCAATAATACGAATTGGCTAAATGACTCGCCGTGCAGCTGGTTTGGCGTGGACTGTGTCAACAATTCGGTGGACCGCGTGTACCTCGCCGACAACGGGCTAACCGGAACCGTGCCAAATCCTTCTGGCTTAGGCAATGTGCGCCTATTTAATCTGGATTTCAATGAGCTGACGGGGCCGCTCCCCGACCTGAGCGGTCTCACCAAGCTGGAGTCGGCGAGCTTTGTACTAAATCAATTCAGTGGGCCAGTTCCCGCTTACATGAACCTGCCTGCCCTCAACTACTTGAACTTGAGTTACAACCAGTTGACCGGTTCGCCACCCGAGAGCTTTGCGTTTCTGCCCGCGCTGCGCACACTTTTGTTTAATGACAATCCACTAAATGGCCAATTGCCAGCCGCCTATGGGAACTCAGGTCTACAATCGCTCGGTTTCGACACGGGAGACCTTTGTGTCGCCGATGCAGAGCTGGCTAATTGGCTTGCCGGTATCGAAGTCCCCATTACGAATGTTGACTTTTGTTGGGGTTTAATCGCTGAGGTTGGTGATGCGCAATTTTCAAGCGGCGATACACTGTCTCTATTTGCAGGTCTGCAGGCTCCTGGTTTGAGCGAGCCGTTGAGTTTAGACCTTTATTTATCACTGATACTACCCGATGGTGAAACTGAAGCTTTTATCACAGTTCAAAACGGGATTATCGATGCTGTAGTTGCAAGTTCTGATCCATCCAGTTGGGTCCCTACGCTAACAGAATTTCAGCTCGATCCGAACACCGATACCGGATTGCTGCCAATTTTCAATTATCCATTTGGCGGCAGTGAACCCAGTGGCACTTACACCTGGCGCTTCAGGGCAACCGCTCCCGGCAGCAAAAGCATCATTTTGCAGACCGATAGTGAATTCTACTTTAATCCTGCCATTTCTGGCATGAACATTAGCGCAGCTATCCAGGCGGCCGCATCCAGCACGGTTAGCTTTCTACTTAATCTGGAGAATGATTTACCCGGGGCTACTTACCATTGGGAATTCGATGATGGCAGCGTCGCCACGGGTAAGCAGGTAGAGCATCAATTCACCGTTCCCGATCGCTACTTGGTTAAGGTCGCTACCGAGATTGACGGCAAGATTTTGCCCAATAAAAGCTATCACCACATCAATATCGGCAGGGTGCTCGAAGACACGGTCTATCCATTGGCCGGTACTGATTTTGCGGCCAGTAGTCTTGAAAACGTTGATTTTAGCTGGAACGATTGCGATCCGAATTGGCATGTATACCAGGGAAAATATTTTAAACTATGGATCGAGGATCACGCCAACGCCAATACGCCTAGGGAGCGCATTGTTGGTGGTTTATTGTTCGCCGACTACCTGTTTGAATCCTACAGTGAAATTTTTGGCTGGGACTATTTGCCCACGGTTCCAGCACTAGATATTTACATTTGTAGTGCAATAGCAGGTGGAGGAACCGGAGCTTCTGGTACCTTTCTCAACACCGGTGATTTTCAGTCACCGGTAGGCGATTCCTTCGATACTCATGATTTTCCTGACTTTGTGCATGAGTTTATCCATACCTGGGATTTTCGCGGCGCCTGGCTCAGCAGTGAAGATAGCGCCCATGCGCTTACCGGTGGAATGGAACCGATTATTTCCTATTTGCTAGGTACGGGGCAGGGAATCAGCAGTTGGGGAGGCGATCAAAATGCCCTGCAACTATTCTCGCCGGAGTTTCTATTTAATCATTATTTTCGCGTGGAATTGAAGCGCTATCTAAAGCGCCCCGAATTGAATTGGTCTACCTATTATAGCGAAGCTTTCCAGGCTATAGCCTACGAAGATGAAAACATTCCAGAGAACAAGGAAGCGATGCTCGTGCAAGGCGGGCTGCTCGTGTCTTTGTTTAATATGCATGGCCAGGAGGGGCTACGCAGTATTTTTCTTGAGCTTGAAGCCCTGCTTCTGGATCATCCTGAATGGCGCGATGGTGTCGGCTACAGTATCAATGACCCGCTTATTCGTGCAGAAAACTTTATGAAGGTAGTTGCCGATGCGCTGCAATTAGATGTGAGTGACTATTTTTCCTATTGGAAGTTTCCCATTGCCAGTCTCGACGGCTATATGTCGCGCTACCCTCTCAGCAGCAAAATGGAGGACGCCGATGGCGATGGAGTATCCCCCCTGCATGGCGATCGTGATGATAGTGACAGCAGTGTCTATCCCTACGCCCCGGAATTAGTAGATGGCAAAGATAATAATCAGGATGGGTTGGTGGACGAGAATGTATACACAGAGCTAACTGGCGATATAGGTGAGTTGCAGATTACACTTCCCGCCGCAATACATGCCAGCGTCTCTGATAATAACGATGAAGATGTCTTTCAATTTACCCTGGATGAGCCCGCTGTCGTCTCCGTGGTTATGTATTCCACAGACGGTGACTCTACGGTCCCTTATTCTCCAAACAGCAATCGCAATATCTCAATTTTTAACGGCACTGTTTTCCTTGATGAGCAATTTTATTCCGAGCTTGTGCACGATGCCATGTCAGCTCCCGAAGCTTTATCAGCAATCAACCTTGCGGCTGGGACTCACGCTCTAAAAATAAACGTCAGCAACCCGGATGGCCGCAATCCGAACCCGGGAGACTACGAGATTCAATTATTTGTTAATGACTATGAGAAGCAGTTTACTGTGAGTAGATTAATGGATGTATTGTATCCGGATCAATAGCAAGAGGTTTTTACGGGATTCTATTGCTCAGGTTTGCAGGGGCTGAAAGGCTCAGATAGTGGAATAATATTCTATTTCCAGCTTGTTGATTTCAATTACATCATAGGAAAACCTGGAAGATTGAATTTGCCGGAATCGGCTTTTGCAAGTGTGATGAATTATCGCAGGAAGCGATCACCCCACCTTCTATTACCGTCGTGAGCGAATCTGGATTACCGAACAGCCAATTATTCAGCACGTCATGAAAGCTTAAATTGTTAACTCTGGATTGGAAGAACCCGTCATTGTCTACCAGAGCTCCATGATAACCGAATTGTCCGCTGAAAACGCCGCAGGTGGATTCCAGCTCCGATCTGATGTGAGCTGCCTGGGTACGGTGTCATAACAGCATCCAATAAAAAAGGCCCTCCCCGATTAGGTGAGTCCCATTAACTCGATGCCTGATACTTAGGTGTAAGATTGAACGGTATAGCCATCCCTGGCGCGACATTCGTGTTCTTCTTGAGACCCAGCCTACTCGTAAGTTTGCTACATCAAGGACGCCTGATTAAATGCGGCAGCATTTAAGACCGCGTAGCGGCCCCCTTTAGGGGGTGAGGGAA
>JAJFKE010000011.1 GCA_021773355.1 Gammaproteobacteria bacterium
CCGCTCATTCTCAATACAATACTCCTATCTAGTCTATTCAATAAACCTGAGGGCGGAGGAGGAAGATGAGAACTCTTCAGTTCGATCGATTGCGCAGCAATCAATGACGCAGCCGTCAGAGTTAGAGAGAATCGCTGAACCCATCGTCCGACTCGATCTAACTACATCTTGCAACGGTTGAGATCGTCCTAAGGCGATGTCAATCAATCTCTCCGTGGGCCTCCAAATTCTCTATGCAGTTCCTTATTAGCCTGTCCAATAAACCCGAGGGCGGAGGAGGAAGATGAGAACTCTCCGGTTTGATCGATTGCGAAGCAATCAATGACGCAGCCGTCAGAGTTAGGGTAGAACTCTGAATCTATCGAATGGCATGAATCCAACTACGTCTCGCACGGTTGAGATCGCCCTTCCGGTCAGGAGTGTTGAGGCGGTTGATTTGATCGAAAAGGACTTGGTTCAGTGTGCTCAAATTATTATTTTTTCTGAGTCTCCAAGATTCGTGTATTTGATTACAGGAAATACAGGGTGACCAGATTGAGAATTCACCTGCCTAGCTAAAAAAGCGTTTTCTAGATCTAAAGCACCAGAGCCAATATTTGTCTCTTCAAAACCAAAACCAAGGAAAATAATCTGAATTCTATTCTTCAACGCAGCTTGCACGTCTTCAAATTCTGATTCAGTCCTTTCGCTTATAAGTCTAATATTTTCGAAACTTTGTTCAACATGAGTAGAGTGTGCCCAGTCATCTTTGTCAGGAAAGGAAATTTCTGCGACTCTACCATCTGCTGAAGGAATCATTGCGTGATCATTTAAAGAGCCATATACGTGATGAATTCTACCTTTCAAGTTCTTTAGAAAGTCTGTTTTCTGTTCGTCATTAAACATTTAGTTTCTTGAATACACTCAACTAGTTAAGAAATATTCAAGGGAGTTATCGTAGTTAAATGTAATTATTTCAAACCTCAAGTCGCGACCAGGCTCCGCTAGTTCCTCAGGGCTTAGTTCGCTGACTATTGCATCCCAGAGGAATCGGTACCAGTGAGTTGGGCTGTCATCCGTCTTCGATATGTAAACTTATTTCAGGACGGGACATAGCACCATAAGAAAAAAGGTCTTTATTGTTTGTGGTTAAAAGGACTTGAGCTATCAGTTTTTTCGCCTGTTCTATAAGCTCAGTGTCATGCTGATAGTGTTGCAAGTATGAATCTATGCTAACAGGATCGTAAAACTGCAGGCTTTCTCCAAGTCGAAGTTGTGCTCTTCTTTCCTTCGCTCACATTGCTTCGAAACCCACTCCGTAAGCCTCTCTTTTCATCGGAAGTAGGTGAGCATAAATTAATCATCTGGGCTATTAGCCCGCATCCAATAGGGTACCCATATGAATGACTCGCACCTGCTCCAAGGACGATTGTAGTGGGTACCTTAAACATTTGGTGTTGCAACTCCTCTGTAATTCTTTGCGGCGCTAGCGTGTGAAGGTTCTGAATGTAGCTCACTATTAGCTTTGAGTGAAGGTGGGGGCGCAAATAGATCATTTCAGGTTGATTTGCAGCCCATTTAGTTTGGCTTGCAGTCATTCCCATACTGCTATTTGCTCAATTGGAGGGTATCTAGACTTGTAAGTTTGTCACGCAACGGCCACTACACCCCCAGTGTAGCGCGCTACGGTATATAGAACGAGCGAGCCCCTAGTTCGTAGCCAAGCACTCCATCTAACAGTCTAGGACCAACTGGTTAAAAGCCAACTGCTCTTCGACCGGACGGGACTCGAACCCGCGACCTCCGGCGTGACAGGGCTACATGAAATCTTTATACATCAAGTACTTAACCCCATTTAGCCTAATACAAAGTGCCACTACACCCCAGTAACCATGCTATAACCGCTACTTATGTTAGGCTATTTTTTATAAGATTTGTTACCCCCTACTGGAATAATCTGCTGCGTCGGTTTACCTCAAATGCTGGCAATAACATCAAGACAAACTGAATAGCATTTACTTTTTTAGTTGCAGACGTCATATGAATTGTTTTGAAGAGATTAGTATCTGATGCCCAAAACTTCGTGATATATTATTTTTCATCGCCACTTTAACGAAATTCAGAAGATGAAATTTTCTTTAGCTCCACTATTTTACCCAGGATTACTCTTGTGTACGGGAACTGGAGTTTTACAATCGACTAAGAAAATTAAATATCCTGCACCCTGATCGTAGCCACTTTCTGCGGGGACTAGACTGGCCACAAGAGCCTTGTAAGCAGTTCTGAAAACCTAAAGGAGAAATCAAAAATGGCAAAAAACCGAGATAATCCGCTGCAACGCATTGCACGCGAATTCATAGAGCTGGAGCTACCTAAAGAAATATCTCAATTATATAACCAGCAACAGGCGTTGACCCGTGCACTGGGTAAGTGCAAGCCTAAAATCCTAGATATGCCGAACGTAAAAGGAGTTGGCGTTGGCTATCACAGAAAGGGCAAGAAAATCTCTGACTGTATTGGACCTGTGGTTTATGTATCAAAAAAGGTTTCGCTAGGGAGATTAAAAAAATCTCAAACCATACCGAAAAACATTACTTATCGGGGAAAACGCTATCGAATCGACGTGCAGAAAATTACTGACATTCAGCCCCTATGTTCACTAAATGTGCCGGATACTCAACATCTAGCACACGATCCCATCCCACCTGATGTCGCCATTCAATCTGTCGATCCCAATTCAGGCATCCCGTTAGCGAGTGGAAGCGGAGGCTGTTTCGTCGTCCGTCCGAGTTCTAATGCTATGTACTTGTTGTCTGTAAGACATGTTCTTCTAGCGCGGAATATTAACATCACCCAACCTTGGTCTACTCGAGTAGTAGGCGGGACGGTGGCTGTCTCTACTCGATTTGACGCGGGGATCGCCGAGGTCCAGAGCCCCGAAGGACCTAACTTTAATTTGCCGACACCCAATTTCCATTGCTTCGGTCCCGCACCGCTCGCTTTAGACCCAATTGTGGGCATGACTGTAAAGAAATCGGGAGCGGCGACCGGATTAACCAATTCGAGTATTCTCGGAACTTTTGCACTTAACCCGGCACAACCTGGGTCTGCAGATATGCTCATGGGTGGTCAGTCAGTAAATCCTCCGCCAATCCCACCCGGCTTAGGCGGATCGCCCTATTTGTCTGGTGGCGACAGTGGAAGCACATCTCTACTTGGTCACTCATTCAATTCTATCGATTTTGGAGCACCTATCAATAGCGCAATTTCAACCTTTGTGTCGGCACTTCCACGGCGAGATCGGGTAATGGTAATGTTCATAATCTTGGCTTATCTCCGGAATGGAATTGTAGGGCTGAACTACGCCGTAACCACAGTGGGCGGTGGCAGTGTTGGCGTTGCCCATCCCATCAAACCTGTATTAGCTGATCTGGGTGTTCGGCTTGCTTGAGAAAGCATGAAAGACTACCCAAGAAAGAGTTGGTGACAAAATCTTGTTTAATGGTTTTTTAAATTATGAACTTGGCAGGGGAAAGTTTAAAGCAACGATTAGAGATTTTGGAAAAGTGGAATGCTGCTCTGAAAAAGCCTCCCTTTATCACGACAAGTCGCCATGCCCATAATTATTTTCACTGATGGCCGTTAGAGTGAGAAGGTTCCGCCGGAGACTCAGGGAGCATCTGTCTGACGTAGAATTAAATGGCGGAGGCAAACGTACAAAGTTTGAACCAATTGTTTGATGTTTTTCGGGAGTGGGAGGAAGTTTTAGAAGGTGTTCTCCCCGAATTGCGCCCTTAAATAGAGGGTGATGAGGTCTCAAATGGCGGCATCAACTCTAAGCTAAAACGCCAAGAAAAATATTGGAATACGAAACACCGGCTGCTAGATTTACTGCCTGTGTGTTGCACTGACCGGTTGAACTCACAAACCAAAGCAGCCCTAAGGGGATTTCCTGATAGGTTGCTTATTTCGAAATTGTAGAGAGTTAATTGTGAAGAATACCACTAGACAGGCTTATCAATTTTTCCAATTTTTGCCGTAAACCAAAAGGTTGCTCCCTCTCTCACGGTACTGTTGACCCCAATCTCGCCACCCATTAATTCTGCCAATTGCTTTGAAATTGCTAGGCCAAGTCCAGTGCCGCCGAACTTGCGCGCGGTTGAAGTGTACTCTTGAGTGAATGCTTCAAAAAGCATTTCCTGCTTGTCAGCTGAAATACCAATACCTGTGTCGTGAACATCGAAACGCAGAACTAGATGATTTTCAGTCTCTTTCTCAAGTCCGACGTTTACACTGACTTCACCCTCGCTCGTAAACTTGATGGCATTGTTTATTAAATTAATCAATATCTGCCTAATACGCAACGGATCACCTGATAAGTTCTTTGGCACATCCTTGGATACAGAGCTTTGTAGTTGAGTGCCTTTGGCAGACGCCAGCGGTTCAAGTAGGGCAATTACTTCCTCGACTACTTCATTCAAGTCAAGGGGTATACTCTCAAGTGAAAGTTGACCTGCTTCGATCTTGGAGAAATCCAGGATATCGTTGACAATATCTAACAATGATGTGGCAGCTTTACGAGCAGTTCCCGCAAACATTTTCTGCTCCTCGTCCAGAGAAGTATGTCCCAGCATTTCAAGGTAACCCAACACAACGTTCATCGGCGTGCGGAACTCGTGGCTCATGTTTGCCAGAAATTCACTCTTGAATTTGTTTGCTTGCTTCGCTTTCTCCATCGACCGCTGGGCAAAGGCCGTACGTACCAAAACTTTGTGATCGAGAACCCTATTAAGATCGATATGATGCTGGACGCTTTGTGCCAATTCGTCCCGCCAGAGATGAATAATCCGAATCACGACGAGCCAACTGATCACCAAGATCAGGATAACCAAAGCAATGCTGAAGACCTGTACTAGCATCTGCTGGCGCTGTGATCGAAGGGAAGAGCCTATTAATGATACGAGTTCCCCATCGAGGAGCTGCAATCCCTCGGAGAAAATCACTTTCTGCCGCGCATATTCTTCACTGAACAGGATTTCGCGCGATTCTTCGAGCTCTTCATTTCGAATGAGCCTGAATGCATTGCTCTCCATTTCAATGAGTGCGTCGTTTGCCGCGAAAAATGGCTCCGTGCCGCCAAGGTCCGGCACAAGGGCGTTTGCTTCCTGATTCGTTGCAACAAGGTTCCCTTCGAAGCTCCGATATCTCTGCACCCATTCGAGATCACCTGTCAATACTGCCATGCGCGCGGACATTGTGAGAATCTCATCCAAGAGAGTAATCTGGCTACGCAGTTCCTGCACACGAATTATGTACTGAGTTCCATTCGAGTATTGTTGGTGAGAATTGTAGGCGTTCCACCCCGATCCAAAAAGGGCAACCATAGTGATGAGCAACGCCACCTTGAGAAACCGCATCGGGCCACGCCCGCTGATTGTCTCATTATTGATAACATTGCCCCCATTACACAAACTTTAAGCAAACAGAATATTACTTTTCAGTCCACTTAATCTGGCAGTCAGTCTTCATCGTGACATAGATAGGATAGTTTGATTTTTCATAAGGGTCTACCCATCTTTTGGGGGGAGGCGGTCTTAGGAAGCTATAGTAGCCCTCTCGTCGGGAGGGATTTTTCACGCAGATCGCTTTTGGCACCGAGTCGCCGGTGAATTTGTTCTATTTTTGAGCTTGGAGGGTGTCCATAAGGAGAAAGTTTGAACCGCTCTAAGCTACTGATTAAAAATAGAAATTTGGAGCTAAGTAAAAATGGTGGACCGGAAGGGACTCGAACCCGCGACCTCCGGCGTGACAGGCCGGCGTTCTATGCAAAGTGACATATGGGTTACGTCTGCTTAACACCCGCCAAAACACATCAAGAATGACCCATCTAACACTCAAAGCCTTTTCCTGTAGCGTAGATTCTCTTTTATCTTTGAATGCTCAGAAAAGCCCGAATCGCCCTTTTCCAGAGCAGAGTTAGACGTGTTCAGCAATAATCTCAGGATGCTCTATAGTAATTTGTAGCAGTTTTTTCACTGGCCCGGGTATTTCAAACCTCCCTTGCTCCCAATCTCGCAAAGTGCCTACTGGCATATCAAGCCAATCAGCAAATTGTGGCTGTGTCATGTCTACAATCTTTCTAGCTGTTTTAAGTATGATTTGATCAGGTGTATGGATAGTTCCAGCTCCTGCGTGAGCTTCGGCCATGGATTCTGCTAGCCCAGGTATTGTTTGTCCGGCGTCTTTTTCAATTGCCTTCACCATATTGTCAATACTGATAGTTTTGCTCATTTTTCCAGCCTCTTAATTGCATGGCCCTTTAGGGTAGCCACGGATGCTTTCCTGTAAATGGCGATCAAGGTTACTGTGTCCTCTGTTTGAATCAGTGTGATAACTCTCACTCCACCACTTTTGCCAGAACCCTTCTTTACAACCCAGCGTACCTTTCTGGCTCCCCCCCGAATTAGCAATCAAGTCGCCTGCGGTCGGGTTAAGGGAAATGTATTCAATAAAATCATCCCGTTCTTCTTCGCCTCATACTTTCTCAGATTGATTGATAAAAGTAGGAGTTTCGATTACGGTCTTCATACAAGGAATATACGGGAGTCCCGTATAATGTCAAAAAGATTTAGGGGAGGGGGAGGAGTACCTCCTATTCGGAGGCAGGCATATTTGATCGTGAAGAATTACCCAGAAGTCGAGAAACGGGGGCCAAAATAGCGGCTGACTTTCTTCCCAGGTAACACTGACAACCAATAATAAGACATACTTCTTATTATTCAATAGGTTAGGAGGTTATTCTGGCTCTCCTCCGGCCCGACTTCCCCGAACTCCAGGAAAGACAGAGAAATCATTTTCTATAGAGCGTGCCCAACTCAGCAATAGGCCACTGCCTCATTCCAGCCACAATTAACCCCTACATCGCCCTAATTGCAGAATACTGTGGTTAGATTTACTTGTTTAAATGAAGACTCAATCAACTACAAATTGATTGAATCCTCCTAGAGCTTGACCCCGCTTGAAGGCCCTCCCAGAGAGGGCCTTTTTTTGGGAGGAGATTAGTGAGGTTCTTAGCGGTTTTGGCGTGAGGCAGGATCAGTAATAGCACTAACTCGGTTAGAGTTCAGTGCAATGAAATCGGCAAGAATACGTCCACTTTCCAATAGCAATGGATCACCCTCGTCATCAGCTTCCAGTTCTTGCTCAGCTTCTTCAGTTGTATCTACGTCGTTGTTCGCCAGCAGAGGTTCTTCAACTTCCTCTTCTTCGTTTATATCTTCAATCCATTCGTTAAGCGGCAAGCCCTTAAGTAGTCTTCGCATATTCTCTGCATCGAATTCAACGCGGCGTGCCTGTTCGCGCTCGTCCTTAACTATTAGCTCATTGAGAGACAACTGATCTCTCTGTCTCAATTCACGAGTACGCTCAATTTGATCTTTCAGGTAGATAAAATCGGGTGAGTTCTCAGCACGCTCATCGTGCAGCTGTTTCAACTGCGGCAACATAGCCTGAATCGCGTGATAAGGTCGATATTCAACCGGACGAACAGTATCCCAGGGTAGGGCGCCGTCCAAGCTGCTTTCACCTATATCTTCGTAGGCATCATAGAAATCGGGAAACGTAATATCGGGAATCACGCCGCGGTGTTGGGTACTGGCACCTGAGATGCGATAGAACTTAGAACGAGTAAGCTTCACTTGCCCGTAGTCCATGGGAATGATTTCCTGCACAGTTCCTTTACCGAAAGTTTGACCACCAAGCACGATACCCCGCTGGTAGTCCTGGATTGCTCCGGCGAAAATTTCTGAAGCCGATGCACTGGTTCTGTTCACCAGAACCGCAAGCGGGCCGGTATAGGCAACTTCGGGATCGTTGTCGCCAAAGGGTCGAGTAAAACCGTTACGAAGACCCGAATATCGAATTTGTACGGTGGCGCCTGTCTCGATAAACAAACCGACGAGTTGATTCGCTTCACTTAAGCTACCGCCGCCATTGTTGCGCAGGTCAACTACCACGGCGTCTACGTTTTCTTCTTTTAGCTCATCCAATAATGCGTGTACGTCACGGGTAGAACTCTTATAGTTGGAATCCCCGCGTGATGCTGCTTCGAAGTCAAAGTAAAATGTTGGCAGATCGATAATTCCAATCTTGTAATTTGCACCGTTATAGCTGAGTTCTATTACTTCTTTCTTAGCCGATTGGTCTTCCAGTTTAACTGTATCGCGAGTGATGCTAACGACGGTTGCATTTGACTCGCTGATCGAGTCGACTGGGATCACGTTTAGTCGTACCACCGTGCCTTTCTCGCCACGAATCTGCGCAACCACATCGTCAAGGCGCATGCCGACCACATCTTGAAGCTCTCCATCGACGCCCTGGCCGATTGCTATGATGCGGTCGCCTGCTTGTAATTCCTTGCCTCGCTCTGCCGGGCCACCTTTAATTAATACGGCGACCTTGGTGTACTCTTCTTCCGTGGTTAGTTGCGCGCCTATACCCTGTAAAGAGAGCGATAGCCCCATATTAAAATTTTCAGAATCCCGGGGAGAAAAATACGAGGTATGTGGATCGACTGCAGTAGCTACCGTCGCCAAATAGGTTTGAAAAATGTCTTTATCATTGGTCTTTAAAATCTGACTTAACTGATTGCGGTAACGCTTGCTCAGTTTGTCTTTGATCTCTTCGTCGTCATCGCCTGTCAGCTTCAAGCTAAGCACGCTGTTTTTGATCCGTAACCGCCACAGCTCATCCAAATCTGCCAGTGACGTTGCATAGGGCGCGTCTTCGCGATCGATTTCTATAGACTCATCAATGCTGAAGTCCATTTCTGCGATGTGATTTTCTACCCGATCAACGGCATAGATCATGCGCTCCAAAATACGCTTGTAGTAGAGGTTGTAAATTTCGAAACCGACTTCTACGCTGCCGTCTTTAAGGCTGTCATCCAAGGTATATCGATAAGCACTGAGCTGATCGATGTCATCTTTCATGAAATAGAGTTTGGAGCCATCCAGGGCGTCGATATAACTGTCGAAAACCAGAGAAGAAAAATTGTCGTCTATCTCTACCGAGGAATAGTGTTTGGTTTCTAACTCGCGCAGCAGACTAACTGCCGTTTGCCCGTGTACCGGTTGGCTAACCAGTGGTGCATAGAGAGCATCTATATCCAGAACCGTGTTCAGCTGCTCCGGATCCACCTGGGCAGATAGAGATGAACTCAGGCTAACTAGAAGAAAGGAACTTGCAGTTAGCATTGCATTTTGTATAGGTCGATTTCGTTTGAATTTCGGTGAGCTGATATTCATAGTTCTCCACTTTGTTCCTTATGGTAAAGATGTTCGCGCGATAACATACTTCAATTGGGCAACACTCCGATAGCCCATTTGCGAAATTAGAGACTAAGCGAAATTCGCGCTTCTGAGAAGGACTTTCCTGTTTATTATGTGTCTAGAAAATATCCAGATTCCGTCGCAAGCTGTCCGACTTTCGGATTACCAGAGCGGAACAACTATTTAATTAACTTCTGTCGGGCTGAAGCATGTCGCTCAGCTCGCTCTACGTCGATATACCGGTCAGTTATGGCGCTGGAACCATGACCAGCGTCGTCGCGCACATGCTCGCGCGGGCGATGTTTGACGTCCTCTGAAATCCCCGTATGACGTAGCCAGTGAACTGTAGCCGCTCCCAAACGTTCTGCATCCTCGACGAAGCCATTGTCACGCATCTTTTGTGCGGCCTGATCAAAGCATTTCTGCACTATGCCGCGTATTTGTCGCGTGCTACCGATTCCGCCTTTGCCTCGGGTTTTATGAATTAACGGGGTTGATTCGCCCGGCGCCGGTAGCCCAGGTAAGCTACGCGACAAGCGGTACCGCTTTAAGGCCTCAAGCATGGCATCGCTGACAGATATTTCGCGCTCCTTATTGCCTTTGCCGACGGTGCTAAACCACCAATCACCTTCCTGATCCGCCTGAAAATGCCCCATCTGCGGCTGCCAGCGACTAGTGTCCACCAATTCAGAGATGCGCAAATACATGGCAAAAAGGGCATTCATGATGAACAGCGTGCGTTCGTGGAGCAGTGGCTGCTCTGCCGCCATAGACTCGGCAGTTTCGATGACAAAATCCCATTGTAAGGGAGATAGACGGCGTATTTTGCCCTGGCTTTGCTGTTTTCGCAGAAATTTGCTCTTCTGCCGAATCTGCGCCACTGGATTGGCAGCCAGGTATTTTTCCTGTATCAGGAAATTAAAGAAGCTGCTGAGTACGCTAAATAGAGACTGTATGGCGGCCTGAGAGACGACGAACTCCCCGCTGGAGTGAACATAGGGGCGCCAATCTGTGTTCGGTATGCGCTCGCCTTGCCGCAGCAGGAACCGGGCCACGTTCTTCTTGCCAATCCAATTGTCCGGTGGCTGCTTGGAAAATTCTACGTAAGATTCGATATCTTCTCTAACTATCTGATTTAGCGACTTTTTTGAGACTACTAAGCACCAGTGCAGAAAATGTTCTATCTCCCGTCTATAGGTGCTGAAGGTGTCCGGACTGCCACGATAGCTATAAATAAACTCACTGGCGTACTGATAGTCAGCCAGCGCGTCGTCCGAAGGCTCAGATAGCAGATGGTGTAGCGATTTCACCGGTTGCTTGAAAGGATTCGGCATTTCATCCAGGGTATCGAAGAAGGCAGGGGGGGGGCTGATTGTTGGCATTAAGTTGTGACTTTATTAATTTGTTTTAAAAAGGAAATATTTTATCAGAAATTGAAATTATTGTTCAATTTCGAGCGTTATATAGACGGAACTAAAAGACTTTAGCTCGCTACTAGGTAGTCGGTGAGTTACGAACTTACTTGATAGCTCTTTACTCGATAGCCAAATGCAAGGTGATCTCTCATCCAGGTGCCACGGTTTCTTGCTTTTACTTATTCGGGCCTTACAATGTAGCGTTATATAAGCTTTTACATAACGAATCATTGACTGCCCAGAAACTGTGAAAATTCAAACACTTGCTATCAAACTAATCAAATGTATGGCGGTATTAGCCCTATTGCCATGTTTGCAGTTGCAGGCGGATACCCTAAATGTCGCTGTAGCATCGAATTTCGTCACTGCAGCTGAGTCCATAAAACAGGTTTTTGAGGATAATTCTGAGCATGATGTCCGCATTATCCGGGGGTCCAGTGGGAAACACTATGCGCAAATCCGTAACGGGGCTCCTTTTGATGTGTTCCTGTCTGCCGATCAACAGCGGCCGAAGCTACTGATACAGGAGGGTTATGCCGTAGCTGGCAGTTTAAAGACCTATGCGCACGGCCGTTTGGCGCTGTGGGCAGCAAACAAGGAGCAAATTCCCAGCCTTCAATATCTCCTGGATACAAAGGCTTATAACAGCATTGCAATAGCAAACCCGCGTTTGGCACCCTACGGGCAAGCGGCGATGGAATTACTAACAGCGTTACATCTCAATGATCGACTTCACGGTAAATTGGTAATGGGGGAGAACGTCGGGCAAGCCTTCCAATTTGCTTTTAGTGGTAATGCAGATGCTGGATTAGTAGCCTATTCCCAGGTGTTGTCACCGCAGGTCAGAAACATTGGTTCATATTGGCTGGTCCCGGATAGCTATTACCAGGCGATTAAGCAGGACATGGTGTTGTTGACGGAAACGCCTGCCAGCAGAGAATTTGGCGAATTTATGTCCAGTAGCGCGGTAAATGCGATTTTACTGGAAGCAGGGTATTTTCTGCCGGGTGGTGATCGCTAAATGTTTTCTCCCTCGGATATCAGCGCCTTGGCAATAACCCTCAAGCTGGCTGCCACCACAACTGCCATTTTACTGGTACTTGGCACGCCGCTTGCCTTGTGGCTTGCGAGTACAAAATCTCGATTGCGCAGCGTCATAGAAGCGGTTATCGCGTTGCCACTGGTGTTACCGCCTACGGTGCTGGGTTTCTATCTACTCCTGGCTTTCTCACCCAGGGGAGCTATAGGAAGCGTTATGGCCGCATCCGGTTTGCCTTCTCTGGCATTTTCTTTTTGGGGTTTGGTATTGGGTTCGGTTATCTACTCGATGCCATTCGTGGTACAGCCTCTGCAGAACAGTTTTATCGGGCTGGGATCCAGGCCTTTAGAGGCAGCCGCCTGTCTGGGAGCGGGCCCAATCGACCGCTTTATCAGTGTAGTGCTGCCGCTGTCTAAACTAGGTTATCTGACGGCAGCGGTACTGGGGTTTGCACATACGCTGGGTGAATTTGGTGTGGTTCTCATGATTGGTGGCAATATACCTGGCCAAACCCAGGTTCTCTCAATCGCCATTTATGACCACGTGGAAGCGCTTGAGTATTCCCAGGCACACTGGCTTGCCGCTAGTTTACTGCTTGTGTCCTTCCTGGTGCTGTTACTGATTTACAGTGCTAACAAGCGATTCAGTCTGGTGAAAACGCCATGATAGAAATCGACATACAGCTGAACAAAGCAGAGTTCCAGTTGGCGGCTAAATTTTCGGTTCCAGCCAAAGGGGTAACTGCAATTTTTGGCCCTTCAGGCTGTGGTAAGACCACACTGCTGCGAGCGCTAGCAGGGTTGGAGCAGGGCGCTGTGGGGGAGATCAACATAGCTGGTGAAATATGGCTTGATCGAGAGTGTTGCATGAATGTGAATGAACGGCGGGTTGGTGTGGTTTTTCAGAACCCTAGCCTGTTCCCACATCTCAGCGTTGAGCAAAACTTACTGTACGGGCGGAAACGCTTGAAAAAACATTCAAAGCTCTTTGATTTAGAAGAGTTTTATACCGTATTGGGGGTTAAAAGTCTGCTGGCTCGCTCTATTCAAGGGCTTTCCGGCGGTGAGGCTCAGCGAGTGGCCCTAGGCAGGGCTATGCTAGCCGAGCCAAAACTGCTCTTGGTGGATGAGCCACTCTCTGCATTAGACCAAGCCACAAGGCATCAATTAATGTCTTTTCTAGAGAATTTTTTTCAACAGATTGATATACCTGTGTTTTATGTAACGCATTCCACCGAAGAAGTAGCAAGATTGGCGGATAACCTGGTTCTGATGAACGGCGGGCAGATTAGCGGTTACGGCCCGATTCAGCAAGTATTAGGCTCCATCGAAACTGTACTAAGTAGCGGTGATGCGGCGTTTAGCGTGTTAGAGGGTAAAATTGCGAAGCAAGATTTACCTAGCCTCACCACTGTACGCAGTAGCTGCGGTATTGACCTGCAGATACCGGAAGCCGGGGGCGCGTCGGTGCTGGGAAGGCGGGTGCGACTTCGAATTCGCGCCAGAGACGTTAGCCTCTGTCTGGAGCAACCCAAAGGCAGCAGTATATTGAATATACTGCCTGCCATAATCTCGGACATGAGTACACAGCCGCATGAGGGCAGCCGCATAATCAAGTTGGATGTAGCTGGCGAACAACTGCTGTCCAAGGTCTCTGAATACTCGGTGCAGCAACTGAATTTACATAAAGGTCTTCCCGTCTATGCTCAAATAAAGTCCGCTGCCTTGCTAAGTTAGTATAAACATATCAAAGGGATAGAAATAATATCTACTATGGTACTTAAATGAGAGTCGAAAATTAGGGTTGCATCAGAATCACGCTGGATGCTTTGAAGAAAGCCGTAATTGACATTGCTTCCTGTAGCGCTAATTGTGCTGCGCTGGTATTGGTAATCATGGCGCTCAAGGTCTTGCCTTCAGCAAGGGTAATAGAGACATCTGTGTTAATTGCTCCACGATTTAATCTCGCTATTGAGCCGCTCAATAGATTGCGGGCACTGACCCGTAAATCTGCGTCAAGCGCCAGGGTTACCGAAGATGCTTTTATTATGGCGATAATGGCCGCGCCTGGCTTCAAGCCCATATCCTGGCGACTTTGTTCAGTCACCATAGCAACTATCTGTTGCTGATCAGATAGCTGAATAACCACTTCGGCATTAACCGCACCACTATCGATAGTGGAAATAACCCCCAAAAATTGATTCCTGGCACTGGTCTGTAGAAGTGTGCTTTTCATGAAATTAGAAATATCATCGAGAGAATTCAACTTTTGATTCAGACCTTCTAAAAATACTTGATGTTGCTCCTGTAACTGCTTAAATCCATTCAGCATTTTCTCGCCATAGGCGGTGAGTGCAGAGCCTCCGCCCTTGGAACCTCCCGCATTGCGTTCGACCACCGGGTATAGAGAAAGGTTGTTTAATCGTTCCAGTCTGTCCCAGGCAGTTTTGTAGCTGATGCCCGCCGTTTTTGCTGCGGCGGTAATAGATCCGCTATCTGCTATGGCCTGGAGTAAGTCAATCTGGTCCAGCATCAAGCGTTTCGATGCTTCTTCGGCCAGCCATATTTGGCCCTCTAAGGTTGCCAATGGAAAGTCCTCAATAATCTCTGCATAGCGCATTATGCCTGAACTATGTTGGCAGCCAAGGGCAGAAGCCCAGCCTGGCCGGCCCTTCTGAGTTAAATCTATCAGACGCTTTTACAGTGGCCGGAAATTAAGGTAACGTTAGGAAAATTTATACTTAGCTATCAATTAGTTAGAAAGAACATTAATAGATTACTCTAATTTGTTAGGAGAGATGAGAAAATGCACAAAGCCATACTTAGCGGACTGCTTTGCACAGCGCTGCCTCTGCTTAGCACCTTCGCTGCTGCTCAAGACTGGCAACCTCCACGGACAGCCAGCGGCAAGCCCGATCTGCAAGGCGTGTGGACTAACAAGACGCTTACTCCATTGACCAGACCCAGAGAATTTGCCGAAATCAGGGCCTTATCTGCCGAACAGGCAAGTCGTTTGGAGCAGGGGCACCAAGAATATCTGGCGGCGGAATTCGCCGATAGTGACCCGAATCGCGGTGCCGGAGTTGGCGCGCAGGCGGGCGATGACGGTGATACTGATGATGGTTACAACGAATTTTGGAAAGATCTGGGCACCCAGATTCAAATGATCAACGGTGAATATCGCTCTTCGATTATCATTGAACCGGCTAATGGTCAGATTCCCTACGAGGGTGACCCACGGGCACGCTTTCGTCGTGACCCTAACGCTCCAGCGGCTTCTGATGGCCCAGAGGGGAGGCCGCTTGCCGAGCGTTGTCTGTTGGCTTTTGGTTCCCATTCCGGTCCGCCGATGTTGCCGGTGATGTACAACAACAATTATCAATTAGTACAAACCGATGATTATGTAATGATTTTGGCGGAGATGGCGCATGACGCGCGTATTATCCGCATCAACGATGATCAGCATCTGCCGGAAATGAACAAATGGATGGGTGATTCAGTTGGGCACTGGGAGGAAGATACGCTTGTTGTGGTTACCCAAGGCTTTAATCCGCAGCAGAGTTTTAGAGGTGCTTCCGCCAATTTAAAGGTTACCGAGCGCTTTAGCCGCTACTCCGACAGCCAGATACTGTATCGCTTCACCGTTGAGGACCCAACGGTTTTTAGCCAGACCTTCACCGGAGAGTTAATGATGAACGCAAGGCCAAGCCATGAGTCCATGTATGAGTATGCATGCCATGAGGGCAATTATGCTCTGCCTGGAATCCTCGCCGGAGCCAGGCGATTGGAGCAGCAGGCAGCCGCAGAACAGCAGTGAATCGGGTCGTAGCCGGTTAGTAGTAAGTCTGCGCCCCGTTTATTGATGGCCCAGAAGGCTAAAATCACACACCACGCCATTAGCTAATGCGGATGTCTTCTCAATTTATTTAAATACAAACAGTTACAGAAGATGTTTACGATAGATTCTGAGTCTCCGTTAGAACTTATGGGAGTTCCTGGGTCCCCGTATACCCGAAAAATGCTGGGACTGCTGCGTTACAGAAGAATACCCTATAGATTACTGCCAGGATCGCGCCATTTAATTCGCCAAGATGAGACTCGCTTTCGCAGGCGCGCAGAGCCTAAGGTGCCTTTGCTGCCTACCTTCTACATAAAAGATGAAGAGGGGAAGGAGCAAGCGGTTTGTGATAGCAGCCCGGTGTTGCGCGATTTAGAGAATAGTTTCAAAGAACGTTCAGTTATACCTGACGACCCCCTGATGGCTTTAGTTAATTCCACCATCGAGGATTATGCTGATGAATGGCTTACCAAGGCTATGTTCCACTACCGTTGGACCTACGCGGCCGATATTCAAAAAGCGGGAGATATTCTGCCCCGGTGGACAAATATCTGTGCAGCCGAAGAGGAAATCATGGCGCGTAGTGCTGCCATTCGGGATTTGCCGATTTCCCGCCTGCATTATGTGGGCTCCAACTCTGTTACTAAAGACACTATCGAGAAAAGTTTCAAGCGGTTTATTGGATTACTCGATAAGCATCTGACTGAATTACCTTTTATTCTGGGAAAACGACCCTCGAGTTGCGACTTTGCCGTGTTCGGACAGCTTACTTGTCTGGCTCTTTTTGATCCGACACCACAGCAGCTAATCTTGCAGCACTATCCACGAGTATACGCCTGGACAGAAGTTGTCGAGGATCTTTCCGGTTATGAGCTACTGGCGAACGACTGGCTGCAAAGCCCATCCTTGCCCCAAACCCTATTGGATATTCTGCATGAAGTAGGGCGGCTGTACGCGCCTTACTTGCTGGCAAATGCGAAAGCGATTGCAGAAAATAGCGAGCGATTACAGCTGGAGCTCGACGGCAGGCCCTGGGAACAAACTCCTTTTCCTTACCAAGTCAAATGCTTACAGAAGATACGAGAGGAATATTCTGAATTGGCAGCAGAGCAGAAGCTGCTGGCCCAGACAGTTCTAAATAGCAGTGGTCTAACTGCGTTGTTTGCCGATGACTAATGACCTAGTTGGCAGCATCTGCTGTACTGATCAGTTGATCCCAGGCTTCAAGACCACCCTACAGGCTATAAACTTCGATTCCAGCACCACCACTTAGATAGTTGGCGACTTTCTGGCTTACCCAGCGCCCGGCGACACAAAGGGTGTTGAGTCTCGAATTCTCCAGTTTCTACGTCCTTGGTAAATACCTGTGGTCTCTACATTTACCAAACTATAACGACGAATATTCAGTACCATTCTTCCCAGGAAATAGGTAATCTAAAGTTCATGCAAAAATCAGCCATCAGAATTGCCTTTTTGAGCCTAGCCATCTTATTCGCTGTTTTGGAGCTAATGCTCCCTATGATGCTGATACTTGCGCTGGCGGTAGTGGCCGAATTACTCGGCTGGCTGCACCTGTTTAAATCTCTATTCTCATTAGAATCCTCTTAGCCCTAAATACGCGGGTCTTCTAGTTTTGCCTCATCCCTAATCATATGAACCAGAGAGGGGTGCTTGAAAGTTTCAATCAGCCTATATTTGTAGTTAGGGTTAGCTTGACGGTGCTGTTGCCAGGTTGTTGTTCGTCAAAAGATATTACACATCTGCTCTAAGCGCAGCTCATCCTGGCCGAGAGGATGCCACGCTACTAGAAAAAAAGCTGTAAGAGGGCCGTAACTGGGGTGGAATTGGCCCCATTCGCGGCGTTTGGGTCGAGTAATTTCTGCAGTAGCTTAGAAATAGAGTCTGCTGTTGGCTCGGATCACGGTGGCTGGGGCAGGACGAATACCTGGATTTTCCTTAATCACCAATCATTTATTTTATTTCCGGTAATCTTTATTACCGGAAATAGCAAGATAACTGGATATAGGACGCATAGACGGCAAACTGACCGCGTGCGCTTAATCTACAGGGCTCTAAGCTATTTCGTCTACGACTCGCGTTTAGTTCTCATGGTGACGAATTCCTCTGCCAGCGTTGGATGTATGCCAATGGTCCTGTCAAAGTCCGCTTTGGTAGCGCCACTGTTCATGGCAACGGCAAACCCCTGAACCAACTCACCAGCGTCCGGTGACACCAAATGCAGCCCGATAACACGATCGCTGACTCTATCAACCACCAGCTTGATCATGGATGCCTCGTCACGGCCACTTAGGGTGTGCTTGAGCAACTTTACCGTGGCTGTATAGATATCTACGTCATAACCCTGGGTTTCTGCTTCGGTCTCGGTTAAGCCAACAGTGGCCAGGTTTGGATGGCAAAACACCGCCGTAGCTATGTTTTGATAGCTCATATCCGGTTTAACCGCGGAAAACAGCGATCTCGCGACGATCTGGCCCTCAGCTAGCGCTACTGGAGTTAAGGCAACTCTATCTATAACATCACCCACGGCATAAATACTGGGCTCAGCGGTTTGAAAATCATCATTTACACGAATGGCGCCGGATTCAGTGGTCTCAACGGCCACGGTATCCAGGCCCAAATCCGAGGTCAAAGGGCGCCTACCGGTAGCAGACAGGACCATGCCGCAGCCTAGTTCTTCTCCACTATTAAGACTCACCCTTAACTGATTGCTTTGTTTAGTTATTTCCTTGATGTCTGTTTCGAGCTTGAGGTTTAAAGACTTGCCAATCTCGGTGCTGATGAAATGACGAATATCATGGTCAAAACCGCGTAACAGCTGTTCTCCACGATAAACCAAGGTGGTTTTACAGCCCAGACGACTGAAAATACTGGCAAATTCCACAGCTATGTAACCGCCGCCCATAATCACAATCTCATCTGGAAGCTGCTGCAGGGAGAAAATCTCGTTGGAGCTTATGGCGTGCTCGCTGCCCGGAAACTCGGGTATCCATGGCCAACCTCCAACCGCTATCAATATATACTTGGCCGTGACCAGCTTGTTCTCTATCAGTATTTCGTGAGGCCCCTTAATTCTGGCCCTGGCCTCAAATACCGTAACGCCATTATTATCGAGTATCGATTTATATATGCCATTTAAGCGACTGATTTCAGTGTCTTTATTTTCTTTAAGTTTGGCCCAGTCAAAGCGCAAATTGTCGAATTGCCAACCAAAGCCCATGCTGTCCTGCAGGTCGTCATGGTAATGTGCGGCATAGCTAAACAGTTTCTTGGGAACGCAGCCCACATTGACACAGGTGCCACCAAAATAACGTTCCTCGGCAACCGCCACCTTAGCGCCCAGGCTGGCTGCGATTCGGCAGGCCCTTACGCCACCGGATCCTGCACCGATAACAAACAAATCGTAATCAAAATCTTCCAAGTTCCTGTATCCTTTTAAAACCGTGTCATGCGACAGAAGGCCCCGTGTTAGCGGGCAATGCGGCATTATGCATCAGCGAACCGCAGGAGAACACAAGACCCCAAATGCAAGCCAGTCTATTCGATCAAGGCGATCATCCAGACCAATGTGTCGAGCATGTGCTGCAGGACGCAAAACTACTGGAGTATCCCCGCGCCTTCAACGCCGTCCAGTCCGATGCTCTTTTCAATACCCTCCTCACAGAAATCCCCTGGCAACAAGAGTACCTCCGGATTGCTGGTAAATTACGAGCGGTACCGCGATTACAATGCTGGATGGGAGATAAGGCTAGTCTGTACGGTTATTCAGGGGTAAGACTAACACCCTGTCCTTGGAATAAAACTGTAAGCGACATTCACGCTCGCATCGGCGAACTTACCGGCAAAAAATTTAATTCGGTACTCATTAATTACTACCGCAATGGTCAAGACAGCGTTGCCTGGCATGCCGATGACGAAGCCGAATTAGGCAAGGCGGCGGTTATTGCATCAGTCAGTTTAGGAGCGGAAAGAAAATTTCAGTTAAAACATAAACACACAAATCCACCACACAAGTACCAGCTGCAGCTAAGAAATGGCAGTCTGCTATTAATGGGTGAGACCCTACAACAAAATTGGCTACACCAATTGCCCAAGATGCAGGGCCTGGACCAAGCTCGAATTAATCTGACATTTCGAAATATTGTTTCCATACAGCAAGACTAGTTTTTCAATCACCGAGTAAAGCTTGATATGGCAGAGCAAATGAATGACACGGATAGTTTTGATATTTGCATTATAGGTGCAGGCGTAATCGGATTAGCTATTGCCTATGCTCTGGCAAGGAAGTTCGAACAGCAGAAGCTGGATATTCTGGTGCTCGAGCAGGAAGCCAGTTTTGGCCAGCATATCAGCAGCCGTAATTCTGAAGTAATTCACGCGGGCATTTATTATCCCGCGAACAGTCTCAAGGCAAAACTTTGCGTGCGTGGTAAAGAGCTGTTGTATCAACACTGTGAACAGTTTCAGGTTCCCTATAGGGAAATTGGTAAGCTGATTGTGGGCAGAGAAAATGAACTCGAAGCTTTGTTGGAGCTACAAGAGAATGCAAAAAACAATGGAGTGTTTGATCTTCAGCTTATGGACAAGGCGCAAACAGGGAAAATCGAACCTGCGCTAACAGCTGATGTGGCACTGTTTTCTCCTTCAACGGGAATCATCGACAGCCATAGTTATATGCAAAGCTTGTTGCATTTGGCGCAGAATCGCGGGGTACATTTTTCTCCTTATTCCAGAGTTGAAGGAATAGCTGTGAAGGCGTCGGGATTCCTGGTGCGTTGCCTGTTAGACGGAGCTAAGAATCAGGAACAATATCAATTTCGATGTAGGCATTTGATTAACAGTGCGGGATTGCAGGCGCAATCAGTAGCCAATAGTATCGATGCTGTTCCCAAAGAAATCATTCCAGCCTTGTACTATTGCAAGGGTGATTACTTCGAATACCGTTCTAAGAATCCGTTCAGTCATCTCGTGTATCCATTACCCGATCCAAATACTGCAGGCTTAGGAATTCATGCCACCATGGATTTGTCATCACAACTTCGATTTGGCCCCGATAGCGACTATGTGAGTTCACTCGACTACGAGGTTTCTGCCGACAAAGCTGCGCTATTTGCAGAAAAAATAGCCAGCTACTTTCCCTCCATCACCGCGGATAAGTTGAAGCCAGCCTACGCCGGGATACGACCTAAGTTGGCAGGCCCGGGCGATCCCGCCGCCGATTTTATGATACAGGGGTATTCTGAGCATCACCTGCCTGGTTTGATACAGTTGTTTGGAATTGAGTCACCTGGATTAACAGCAAGCTTGGCGATCGCAGAAAAAGTAGCTGGCTCCGTTATTGATTTGTAACAAATAGTATGTCGTTTACAAAGTCTGCGCGGGGTTTGGCGATTCTATCCTCCCGACAAGTAAACTCTCGATACGCGCCTTAATAACTGAGTTGGCGTTCTCAAATTGAAAGCCCAAGCCACTACATTGTCCAATTCTCGTTCGCACAGGGGTTATCCACGCGACCTTGCTGGTAATGACTAATTTTTCAGTTTCATTCAATAGTTGCAAGATCAAGAAAGCTCTGCTGTTTAATTGAAACTTTTCCAGCAGATTAGAGTCGCTCTGAAAAGTGTTACCGGAAGAGATAAACAGGCCGCCGTTTTTTAAGAAGGGCATGTAGGCACTTTGCAGTACAGAAAGGTCGTCAATTCTTATAGGGAGTATTCTATTGTTTAGCACTTCGGCGGCACCCTCCTCTAGCACCCGTTCTCTCTACCAAATTGGAATTAACTACACATTATGACATTGCGGTATGTAGTGGTAGTTTGCTCCACCGCCAGAGCAAAGACTCCATCAGCAATTGAGGGTTCGGATTGGTACTTGATGACAATTGTTTTCTGGATGTCTCCACTTCCGTATAGAGATCTAGTAAGGCGCTGGCGATAAATTGGGTTCTAGCGATATCGTCTGTTGGTTTCAATACCGCGTACATGCTCTCAGCGGCCGCGTCACCTTCACTTCCCTGAATGCCGGTGAGCGTATACTTGGTAAGTGTAGTCAAGAAAGCGGCGAAGTGCTGTAAAACTTCTGATTCTCCAATTTTGGAAGCTAGTAGCAACGATGATTGAATTGAACTTCGACCTAGTTGTATTGCACAGATACTCTGCAAAAATTGTTGACGAAATTGCAGAGAATCGCCCTCGGCCAGTTGCAATGCAATCAGCGGGCTATTGTTACTAGCTTTCAGTAACGCTTCGATATTCCCTTCACCTAAAATCTGATGTAGCCAGTTAGCAGCTAGATCATGGTCCGGGTTCGCAAAATCCAGCCTCTGGCAGCGACTGCGTATGGTGGCTATTAACCTGCCGGGAAAATCTGTGATAAGGAATACATGGGTATTATTGTTAGGCTCCTCTAAGGTTTTCAGTAAGGCATTCGCGGCGTTGCCATTCAATAGGTGCGCACTATGAATAATAGCAACCTTTGCACCGCCAGCGTGGCTGCTGCGTATAACGAAATCGGACAAGGAGCGTATTTGGTCGATCTTTATATTCTTGCTGCCTTCTTCCGGCTCTATTTCAATAATGTCAGGGTGATGATCGGAACCCCCTTTCCTGCAATTTGTACAATGACCACATGGGACAGGATAAGTGAGCGACGTAGTGCTACTCTCAAGCGGTTCTTGGCATAGCATTAAATTGGCAAAGGCCTTAGCGAACAAACCCTTCCCGAGGCCTTTATTGCCACTGAACAAATAGGCATGGGCTAGCTGATTGGACTCGAATGTACTGCTTAATCGCTGCCATTGGAAAATTTGCCAGGGTAGCGGAGCACGAAAATTGGAATTGCGGTTATCATATGGCGTGTGCATTAGATATCTGTCTCATAGTTGCCCGCTAGTTAATAGCAGCCAGACCCCTCTCAAGTGCAGCCAGTAGATCCGTCTTTACATCCTGCAAAGGCTTGGAAGCGTCTATAACAAGGCAGCGTTGAGGTTCCGCTGCAGCAATCTTCAGGTAAGCTGTACGTACTCTTTCAAAGAAGCTTTGCTTTTCCTGCTCAAATCTATCGAGGCTACCTCGATGTATAGCTCGCTGCATGCCAATTGCCGGATCCAGATCCAGAATAATTGTCAGATCCGGCCGCAGCTTACCCTGGACCATGGATTGCAATACACTAATCTTAGCCAGATCCAAGCCCCTTCCCGCTCCTTGATAGGCAAATGTCGCATCGGTAAAGCGATCGCACACAACCCATTTTCCTTGCTCTAACGCAGGTTTAATTAGCCTCTCCAAATGCTGGGCGCGCGCCGCAAAAACCAATAATAGTTCGCTCAGCTCAGTCAAGGGTTCATCGTGCACCTCAAGCAGTAAGCCGCGAATTTTTTCGGCCAAATGTGTGCCACCTGGCTCCCTAGTTAAGATAAATTCAATCCCCCGTTGCTCCAGGTATTGTGTGATAAATTCAATATTAGTGCTCTTACCAACCCCTTCTACGCCTTCCAGGGTCAGGAAGAGTCCTCGCTTCTTGTTCATTGTAGTTTCTCTTCTACAGCACTATCGCGATTCTGATAGTTGTTGCACATACCTAGTTGATTGGAGCCAATTGAAATTGTTGAACTGCCGCATTGTGTTCTTCTAAGGTTCTTGAGAACTGGTGGCTGCCATCGCCGCGTGCGACGAAATACAAATAGTCTGATGCCGTGGGGCTAAGCGCGGCCCGGATTGATTCTTCACCGCTAAGCGCTATAGGGGTTGGCGGTAGACCGTTGATGCGGTAGGTATTATAAGCAGTCTCCTCAGATAAATCTTCACGGCTAATGTTTCCTGCATAGCGATCTCCCATGCCATAAATAATCGTGGGATCAGACTGAAGACGCATGCCTATCTGCAAGCGCGCTAAAAATACCGCTGCGATGAGACCTCGCTCACTGTCGCTGGTAGCCTCTTTTTCAATAATTGATGCCATGATAAGAGCTTCGTAGGGCGTCTCATAAGGTAATGCCCCAAGACGATCTTCCCATATCTTATTCAGAACTGTGCTCAGTTTTTGCCTTGCTCGATTCAGTAAATCCAGATCACTAGTTCCCTTGATATAGAAATAGGTATCTGGGTAAAGCATACCTTCCGGATTGCCCTGGTCCAGATTCATGCGCTCGGAAATCTGCTCGCTTGTTAACGACCCCAGTGTTTTTACTATCTTGTTACTCTCCCAGATCGCATCGAGGGCCTGCTGAAATGTCCAGCCTTCGACAAGGGTGACTCGATACTGCAATGACTCTCCTTGTACAAGTTTTGTAAGTAACTGTGCGGGAGACATGCCCGCTTCCAATTCAAACTCGCCAGTTCGAATTGCATTTTCGACTCCGCGAAACCGCGCAAGTAACTTAAACAAGTTAGGATGATGTAAATACCCGTGCTCTTGTAACTCAGATGCGACTCGCGAAAGCGAGCTGCCCTCCGTAACTTCGACAACCGTAGGGCTGTTGCTGTGGGCAATTGAGCTATCTATCTTAATTGGTGAATACAGTGCTAGATACACGTACACGAGTGAAATCATGGTGACCGCGAATGCACTGCTTGCGATCAAAATAACCATCCGTTTATTAGTGTTTGTTATGAATGCCAAATATTTCATTTTTAAATTGAATCGCAGAATAAGTATGCGCGCCTGGTTTCCAGGAAAGTGCAGTAGCATTGGCTTGCATCATTATCACTGGCCAGACACCGTAGACGCTATTACAGAGAAATACTTCTTCGGCTTCAGCAAGATTTTCAAGTGAAACCTTCCTTCTCTTTATATCAATTCTTTGCTTAGCAAAATTACTGATTAAATAATTCAACATTATGCCGTCTACCCCACAGCATGAGAGATCGGGCGTACATAGCTGTCCGTCAACCGTCAAAATTAGATTGCTCTTACAACCCTCAACAATATGACCTTCCTGATCCATGCAAATGCCTTCGTCATAGTGCGCCGGTATTTCCTGGCTCGCTAGTACTTGATCCAATCTGTTCAAGTGCTTAATTCCAGCTAGGGTATTACTGGAGGAAAGACGGTGCTTGCACAGAAAGACATTAACACCGCCGTCTTTTTTCTTCTCCGAATCGGCGTTGTAGTCAAACAGTTGAAGAATTCGAGAGTTACCAGAGTTAGAGTCTGGTTTGTATCCTCTACCACCAATGCCTCGCGTAATCATAATCTTCAGAACATGGTCGGTCGACATGTCTACTTGCAGTAATTGCTTAATTTCCCACTGCAGTAAATCGAAGTCCACAGCGATATTCAATAGCTGACAGGAGTTTCTTAATCTTTCGAGGTGAGCCGGTAACAGCACAGGGAAATTTGAACAGAGTCTGACCGTTTCAAAGCAGCCATCACCGTATTGAAAGCCGCGATCCTGTATTGAAATTAGCTCCGCTTGTTGTCCGTTGATCCAACTCTGCAAGAGACCTTCTGACATGGGGTAGTGGCTTAACTTAGCCGCGAGAATATTAGACTGCCGTTAGTCCCGCCGAACCCGAAAGAGTTGGAAAGCACTGTATTCACTGCTTTCTCACGACTCTCATTGGGCACATAGTCAAGATCACAACCTTCATCGAGATTATCCAGATTTATGGTCGGACTAATAACCTGATCCCTTAGGGTAAGAACTGAAATAATTGCCTCCACTGCCCCAGAGGCGCCCAATAGATGGCCGATCATCGACTTGCTAGAGCTAACACACAGCTGCGTCGCATGAGCACCAAACACTGTTTTGATAGCCTGTGTCTCGGCAATATCTCCAGCTATGGTTGAAGTGCCGTGTGCATTTACATAATCCACGTTCGCAGCATTCAGCTTCGCGCTTCGTAATGCGTTCTGCATGCATAGCGCCGCACCCGCACCACCCTCTGCCGGAGAGGTCATATGATAAGCATCGCCGCTCATGCCAAAACCAACTAATTCGGCGTAGATTTCAGCACCTCTATTTTTAGCGTGTTCATACTCTTCAAGCACCATGATTCCCGCACCATCACTGAGTACAAATCCGTCTCGGTCCCTATCCCAGGGACGACTGGCGCGCATCGGATCATCGTTTCTGGTGGACAGTGCCCTGGCGGCACAGAAGCCTCCCAGCCCAACTGGTGTAGTAGCCATCTCAGCCCCACCAGCCACCATTACATCGGCTTGATTGTTCGCAATCATATTTGCAGCCAGACCGATGTTATGTGTACCGGTTGTGCAGGCAGTGGTCACGGCAATATTCGGACCTTGCAGTCCAAACCGTATCGACAGCGTGCCTGCAATCATATTGATGATTGAGCCGGGAACAAAGAATGGGGAAACCTTTCGCGGGCCTGATTCTTGAATTTTTAGCGTGGTGTCTTCAATACTGGCTATGCCGCCAATACCTGAACCAATTGCTACGCCGCCGCGCTGCGGGACCAGATTGGATTCGTCCAAGCCGGCGTCTTGCATTGCCTGCACACCGGCAGCGATGCCGTAATGCATAAAAATATCCATACGCCTGGCTTCTTTGCCGGACATATAGTCGTTACAGTCAAAGTTTTTGACTGTGCCGCCAATTTGAGTACTGAAGTCGGAAGTATCAAAAAGCTCAATCCTGTTAATGCCAGATTGACCATTTTTGATAGCGTTCCAGGCCGTATCGACATCATTCCCTACAGGGGTGATAAGACCGAGTCCGGTAACTACTACCCTTCTGCTGCTCAATGCCCTGCTCTCCTGACTAAAAATACTTATCGCCAGATAAACAAAAGCTACTCAAGAATAAACCAGAGTAGCTCAGTTAATTAGTATTGTTCAGTTTTTTACAGGTGTGAGTTGATATAGTCACAGGCCAATTGAACAGTTGTAATTTTTTCAGCTTCTTCATCAGGAATTTCGGTTTCGAATTCTTCTTCTAAAGCCATTACCAATTCCACGGTATCTAAAGAATCAGCGCCTAAATCTTCTACAAATGAAGCAGAAGGTTTTACTTCGTCTTCCTTTACGCCAAGCTGTTCGCAGACTATTTTCTTAACGCGCTCTTCAATGCTACTCATATCTTTTATTAGCTCCTAATACTGTATTCTTGCGGTGTTGCCAGTGGCCTATCTATCAGCCCTGCTATCGGTCGTTCAGATAAATCGTAATCGATCTATTTATCGATTATGTTCTCTTCGCGGGCCTCGCAGATACCCAGCGAATATTTCAGGACGCAAGTTTACCTCTATTTCAATGCGATGTAATGTTTAAATTCAAAAATTAGCTGCCTGCCACAAACTGCGATAAAACTCAATTACTTAGGCTAAAACAAGGCTATCCCATATACATGCCACCATTGACATGCAGGGTCTCGCCGGTTATATAGGCACCGCTGTCTGAAGCCAGGAATCCAACCACGGCCGCAATCTCCTCTGGCTGCCCCAGTCGCCCCAGAGGTATTGATGAGAGGAGAATCTCTGCCTGTTTCTCCGGCAGGTCTTTGGTCATATCAGTGGCTATAAAACCAGGTGCGACGGCATTTACCGTTATCCCTCTGGATCCCATTTCCTTTGCCAAGGCACGACTGAAGCCTTCAATGCCAGCCTTTGACGCGGCATAGTTAGATTGCCCTGCGTTTCCGCTGGAACCTACCACTGAGCTGATATTTATAATTCTACCCCAACGAGCCTTGATCATACCTTTTACGCAGGCTTTGCAAAGTCTATACATGGAGCTTAAGTTGGTATCGATCACGTCTGCCCATTCGTCCGCTTTCATGCGCATCAGTAAATTGTCTCTGGTAATACCGGCGTTATTAACAAGTACTGCGGGTAATCCGTACTTCTCGTCAATCGCGCTCAATAAGGCTGCGACTGACTCGTCTTTGGAAACATCTACACACATGCCTTCACCAGTAAGCGATTGATCGCTTAAATAGGCGCTGATACTTGCGGCACCCGATTCTGTGGTGGCAGTGCCAATTACCTGGAATCCTCGCTTGCCCAAATCTATTGCGATGGCGCGCCCTATTCCTCGACTTGCCCCTGTAACCAGAGCAACCGCAGCTGAATCATTCATTTCTTTCTCCCTTATGATCGAATTTCGAACGTCATAGCAGTGAATTCGGTCATTAAGCTGTTAGTTCAGCAATGGCACTTTCCAGGCTTTGAGTGTCATCGCTACCAAAGCAGATCAATTCAGGTTGTATGCGCTTGATCAATCCACAGAGAACTTTACCTGGGCCGCATTCAATAATCTTGTTCACTCCTGCTTTATGCATTAGCTGCACAGAATCCACCCACAGTACAGGAGCATATAACTGCTTTATTAAGTTCTCCTTTATCTGTTCAGGATCTGCATTGATCTCAGCACTGGAATTTTGCACCACGGGGATCGAGGCCGGGTTAAATTGTACTTTATCTAATTCTGCGGCCAGAAGTTCAGCAGCGGGCCTCATTAACTCGCAATGTGAAGGTACACTCACGTTAAGGGGCAATGCGCGTTTTGCGCCCGCCTCCTTACACAATACCATTGCCCTTTCTACAGCATTTAAATCGCCGGCAATGACGGTTTGCCCGGGCGAATTGAAATTCGCTGCAGATACTACTTGTCCTTGAGACGCTTGTTGGCACAGCTCGTGAATTTTGTAATTGTCCAAACCTACTATGGCTGCCATCTTGCCACTGCCGACGCTAATTGCAGATTGCATAAATAAGCCGCGCTGATGCACTAATTTTATAGCATCCTCGAACGCGAGAACCCCAGCACACACCAAGGCCGAGTATTCGCCCAGGCTATGTCCGGCTAAGATCGCAGGCTTTGCAGCCTGTGTGGCAGTCCAGATTCGCCATATGGCGACGGAAGACGCCAGCAGTGCTGGCTGTGTTATTTCAGTCTGGTCCAGTTTATTGTCCTGGTCAAGCTGAGTGATTCCCCATAAATCCATGTCCAGCGTGGATGATGCCTCAGCGAAAGTCTGCTCAACCACCGGAAAAATGGAAGCTAATTCCGCCAGCATGCCTAGCTTTTGGGAACCCTGTCCTGGGAAAACAAATCCATATTTTTGCATGTTGTTGTCTAACCTCTGCGGCCTGGGCCTGATATTGCTCTCGATGTGCCTGAGCCAAACAAAAAGTAACCGGCTCGCCCACTTAACTTGCTTCAATGATGGCAGCTACTTTTTTCCTGATCAATTGAGGAACGGAGTTTTCTGCCTCTCTAATAGCCTGGGTTATTGCGTAAGCAAAACCCTCGGCCGTAGCATTGCCATGACTCTTAACGATACTTCCCTGTAAACCAAGTAAACTGGCACCATTAAAGCGATGGGGATTAATTTGCTCAGTCAAGCCATGAACCAGCTCTGCCACATCCTTGTTTTTACTGCTGTCAGCGAGTAACTTTGAAGAAAGCAGTTTCTTGACTATATTGGCAACTCCGGCGCTGGTCTTGATTGTCACATTGCCCACAAAACCATCACAAACCACAACATCTGCTGAACTCTCAAATAATTCGTTGGCCTCTATAAAACCAACATACTCGAATGCCGGGCAGCGACTCATCAAGGTGCCAGCTTCTCTTATCTCATCTGTGCCCTTGAATTGTTCCGATCCAATATTGAGCAGGCCGACCCTGGCCACCTTCCCCTCCAGAGATTCAACCAACACCGAACCCATTACAGCGAATTCAAACAATTGTTGGGCATCACATTCGGGATTAGCCCCTACGTCCAATAGATAGCAGGGTTTTGAACTACCCGGGATGCGGGCGACAATAGCCGGTTTCTGTATGCCGCTGATCGTTTTCAACAGGTGTCGGCCTATCATGAGCAATGCGCCGGTGTTACCGGCGCTTACCATGGCATCAACTTCTTCCATTCTTAACAATTCGACGGCCTTGTACATGGAAGAGTGTTTGGCATTGCGCAGAACGTTGCCTGGCTTTTCCTCATCCCCGATAACTTCCAGGGTATGTTCAATGCGTATACGATGGGCAAGTGAAGCTGGGATCGAGGCCAGGTAGGGCTCAATCTGACTTTCATCACCAACTAGATAAACTGAAAGGTCGGAATTTAATTCCAAGGCATGCAGGCAAGCAGGTAAAGTCACCTGTACTCCCCCTTCACCACCCATAACATCAATTGCTATGCGTTTAGTCGAACTCAAGACGAACTATCCTAGTCTTCGCCGAGGTCCAATACTTTCTTGCCTTTGTAGAAGCCATCTGCCGTAACATGGTGGCGTCGGTGAACCTCACCGGTAGTCTTGTCAATGGACAGTGTTGGTCCAGTGAGGGAGTCATGAGTTCGTCGCTTGTCACGCCGTGAACGGGTGACCTTGCTCTTTTGAACTGCCATTTTTCAATCTCCTAATACAAATTCTTTAATTTCATTTTCAATCAGTTGCGTCACTTTCTTTAAGTGACATAAGCACTGAGAAAGGGCTTTCAGCTGAAGCTGACTTAGCTTCCTCGTTGCCTTTCGACTCGCCGGAAACATAATTCTTTCTGTTAATGCATTCTCCACCATCATGATAACTGACCAGAGGCATACAGAGGATCAATTGTTCTTCCACAAGTTCAGCCAAATTTAACTTGTGATCCTGACAAATCCACGGATCTAATTCGGATTCTAGCTGCTTGGCCGCATCCTCGTCTTTTACCACTGCCAGCCTTATGTCGTCCGCTAACTGTATAGCTAGAGGTTCTAGACAACGCTGGCAGATAACATTGACTTCAGCCTGCAATCGACCTGATATAAGTCCTTGCCTGGCATCATTGAGGCGAAATTTTAGGTCTATTGTTACTGAGCCCTTTTCATCTGCCAGACAATTAATAAAGCGCGGCAATCTCTCCAAGCTTAGTTGCCCGCGGATATCCCCTTGCTGCAAGAAGATTTTACGGGTGTCAACATAGGCTGGAATAACGCTCTCTAACATCAGGCGCGCATAATAGGCGGATGTCCGCCTTCTGTCAAAGATTTATAAAATAGTCCGGACATCAAGAAATCCTCTCAAGATACTGTATTTATTAATATTTATCCAATAACTGCAGCAAAGATTCAAGATGATTATCCAGTGGCGCCTGCACTTTTACCGGTGCCGGCTGCTGCGGTAGGCTGAATTCAATTTTCCAGGCATGCAGACACAGACTTTTTACGCTATCGAGCACAGCGTTAGTGGCCTTAAAAGTGTACTTATCGTCCCCCACTATGCCATGCCCCGCATGTTGGCAGTGGACTCTTATCTGATGGGTGCGACCGGTCTCTGGCATGGCTTCTATCAGGCTGGCACCGCGATAATGTTGTTTTAGGGCAAATCGTGTACTAGAGGGTTTGCCGGCCTCTGAGACCCGTACAATTCGTTCATTATCGCCCACCGCTTGCTTTAGCAGGGCTGCATCTATGTGATCCAGGGACGCGGGCCACACACCATGGACTAGAGCTAAATAGTTCTTCTTCACATTTTTGACTTTAAGTTCTTGCTGTATGTGCTTTAAAAAAATAGAGTTTTTAGATACCACTAG
This sequence comes from Gammaproteobacteria bacterium, assembly GCA_021773355.1. GTDB lineage: Bacteria > Pseudomonadota > Gammaproteobacteria > Pseudomonadales > Pseudohongiellaceae > UBA9145. The sequence continues at coordinate 31,098 of JAJFKE010000011.1, forward strand.
ACAGCCTGATGTACCCCTATCCAGCCTGTGGGCCAATTCCAGGTCAGACCATTCCGCTCTGCATTGACGCAGAGCTTCGATCAGGCCCAGGCGGATGCTGGTCCCTCCATGTACGGCAAGTCCCGCAGGTTTATTTATCACCAGAAGCTGGTCGTTTTCGAACAAAATACTTTCTAGGAGAAAGTCCTTGAGCGCGGGACTGGGTTTGCCTGGCTTCGTACTGCTGTTGCCAGTATAGGGTGGTATTCGAATCTCATCGCCCATGTCCAGCTTACGCTCTGGTTTGCAGCGTTTCTTATTAACTCTGACCTCGCCTCGACGTATCAGCCTATAGATACGTGTCCTGGGAACGCCTTTAAGGTGGCGTATAAGAAAATTGTCGAGTCGTTGACCAATATGGGCCTTCTCAACTCTAACGAGCTGTACTCCTTCGCTGACACTCATATTGCTTACTCATAGCCTTAGTCTGGCTCAGACGGGGACAAATTTTAGGAATCCGCTATTTTACATCAATCTGCGGTCTACATAATGGTGTACAATCCTCTCCTTTTTGCGCATGTCGAATTCGATGGATACCCTTAAACAAACTCTTAATCAATTCGTTGGCGAAGGTCTCGCCGAAGTCTCCGGCATTGTCCAGTGCAATGCTAATGTAATCACCAGCTCAAGACCTGAGTTCGGCGACTATCAAGCTAACGGCGTGATGTCGATTGCTAAAAAAATCGGGGACAATCCGCGGCAACTCGCCAGCGCGGTAGTGGAAAATCTGAGCTCGAGGACAAACAAGCTAATTGACAAGTTAGAGGTAGCCGGGCCAGGTTTTATAAATATTCACCTGGCGGATTCCGCACTGATGAATAGAGCTGACCATATTCAACAGAATATTAGGCAGTTAATTCCTCTTGCCACCGTTCCTGAAAAAATCGTAGTTGACTATTCCTCTCCTAACTTGGCCAAAGAGATGCACGTTGGCCACCTGCGAGGCACTATTATAGGGGATTGTCTTGCCAGGGTGCTGGAGCGTCAGGGTCATCACATCATCAGGCAGAATCATGTGGGAGATTGGGGTACGCAGTTTGGAATGTTGATCTCCTACATGAAAGAAATCTCCAGCGATGCAGCTGACCTTCCCAGGCAGCTAGCTGATCTGGAATCTTTTTACCGTGCTGCAAAAGAACGTTTCGATGCTGACCCGGCTTTTGCTGACAGGGCAAGATCCAGTGTGGTGAAGTTGCAGAGTGGCGATGCCGAATATTTGGCGGTGTGGCAGCAATTTATCGATGAGTCTTTGAAACACTGTCAGGCCGTCTACAACAAACTCAACGTTACTCTCTCCAGGAAAGACCTTAAAGCCGAGAGTTTCTATAACGATGAGTTAGAAGGCGTGGTGAAGAAGCTGCAAGCAGCGTCTTTACTATCAGTGTCTGACGGGGCTCGCTGTGTTTTCCTGCCCGAGTTTGCCGGCAAGGATGGCGATCCTCTGCCAGTCATCATACAAAAATCTGATGGCGGTTACCTTTACGCCACGACTGATCTAGCCGCTGTGCAATATCGTTCCTTTGAATTAAACGCAGAGCGTTCACTTTACGTAGTTGATGCGCGGCAGTCTCTACATTTTCAGCAGGTCTTCGCCGTAGCTCAGGCTGCTGGATTTGCATCAGATAAAATCAAGCTGGAACATGTGGCTTATGGAACCATGATGGGAACCGACGGCCGTCCCTTCAAGACCCGCTCAGGTGACACCATCAAGCTGGTAGACTTGCTCGATGAAGCTGTTAGGCGGGCACAGGAATTGGTAGCCGATAAGAATCCGCACCTTGATGTAGAAAGCTGTACTGCGATTGCGCAGAAAGTAGGCATTGCCGCCGTCAAATATGCGGACTTATCGAAGAATAGAACGAGTGATTATATATTCGATTGGGCCAGTATGCTTTCTTTCGAAGGCAATACCGCGCCCTACCTAATGTATGCCTATGCAAGAATTCGCAGTATTTTACGCAGGCAAGAAGTGGTCCTTAATGATTACAAGATTACTTCGCTTTCCGAACAGGCCGAAAGAAGTTTATTGCTCAAAATTCTTCAACTATCAGAGATCGTTGATATGGTGGCCAAGGATTGCTATCCGAACCTACTCTGCAACTATCTCTATGAACTGGCCGGATTGTTCATGCGCTTCTATGAATCCTGCCCTATTCTAAAAGCCAATACCGAGTTGAGAAACTCCCGGCTATCTTTGTCCGCTCTAACGGCTGAAACACTACAACAGGGCCTGGACCTGCTAGGCATACAAACACTCGAACAGATGTAGCACGTAGGTAGAAAGAAACCACAGTAGCGGTGAGGCCGCTGTGGCTTCTACATTTTTAATCAACCAGCTCTAACAGCAATTTATTCAGTCGTGTTGAGAAATCCGCAGGATCTTCTAACTGAACACCATCAGCCAATCCAGCTTGGCCAAACAAGATAGAGACTATGTCTGCGAATCTGTCTTCATCGGCTTCTTTGTCCAATTTGATTACCAATGGATGATTTGGATTCACCTCGAAGATCGGTTTGCTCTCTGGCACCGCCTGCCCCGAAGCTTCCATTATTTTTCGCATTTGCATACCCATGTCGTGATCATCAACGGCAAGACAAGCTGGCGAATCTGTAAGTCTATGGGTCACCCTGACTTCTTTAACCTTATCACCAAGGTTATCTGTTATGCGACTTACAAGGTTTACAAACTCTTTTTCTGTTTTCTCTTTTTCCTGTTTATCTTCCTGATCTTCCAATTTGCCGAGATCCAATTCGCCACGACTTATGTCCTGGAACTGGTGGCCATCAAACTCTTGCAAATGACTCATTAGCCATTCATCGATACGGTCATGCATCAGTATTACTTCGATGCCTTTTTTGCGAAATATTTCCAGATGAGGACTGCTACGGCCTGCTTTCGCCGACTCGGCTACCAAATAATAGATTTTTTCCTGCTCGTCCTTCATTCGCGACACATAGTCATCGAGACCTTGATCTTGCTGATCAGTCTCTGAATGGGTAGTGGTAAACAGCAATAGTTTCGCGACCTTTTCCCTGTTCGCAAAATCTTCCGCCGGTCCCTCCTTCAACGCTTGGCCAAACTCATTCCAAAAACTATTGTACTTGTCCTTGTCTTTTTTGCGCATTTTCTCCAGCATATCCAACGCTCTTTTGGTGAGAGCGCTGCGCATGGAATCCACAACTGGGTCTTTTTGCAATATCTCTCTAGATACATTCAGAGAAATGTCGTTAGAGTCGACTATGCCCTTCATGAATCGAAGGTACAGGGGCAGAAATTGCTCGGCGTCATCCATGATAAATACACGCTGAACATACAATTTTAGTCCCCGTGCCGAATCTCTATTCCACAGATCGAAAGGGGCTCGGGCTGGCACATACAGAAGGCTGGTATATTCCAGCTTGCCTTCAACCTTGTTATGACTCCATTCCAGCGGGTCTTCGAAGTCGTGGCTGACAGTCTTATAGAATTCTTTGTATTCATCTGCCTTTATGTCTTTCCTTGATCGAGTCCATAAGGCTTTTGCTTCATTAATGGCTTCGTATTCCTTGGCTTTAGTTTTCTTTTTCTTGCCCTCTTCTCCGGCTTCGTCTTCTGTAGAATTGTCTTGTTTTTCCATTAACACAGGAATGGAAATATGATCGGCATATTTTTTCACAATACTTCGTAAGCGATAGCTTTCAGCATACTCTTTCTCCTCTTTCTTCAGATGCAGAGTAACTTCAGTACCGGGACTTGCCTTGCTGGTCGTTTCCAATGAGTAATCTGCTTCTCCCTTTGATGTCCATAGAGTTGCTTCATTCTCGGGAGTGCCTGCTTTACGGGTGAGTACTTTAACCTCGTCGGCGACGATAAATGCGGAATAGAAGCCAACGCCGAATTGTCCTATTAGCTGTGAATCTTTCTTCTGATCACCGGTCAAGGATTCTAGGAATTGCGCCGTACCGGATTTGGCAATAGTGCCGAGATTGCTGATTACCTCATCTCGAGTCATGCCAATTCCGTTGTCACTGATGATCAGGGTATTTTTCTTGCTATCGAAATCAATTTGAACCTTCGGCTCTCCGCTTTTTTCAAGCAATTCTGGTTGTGACAAAGCGGCAAAGCGCAGTTTATCCGCAGCATCGGAGGCATTCGAGATTAGTTCTCGCAGAAATATTTCTTTGTTGCTGTATAGGGAATGAATCATCAAGTGAAGCAATTGTTTCGCTTCGGTCTCAAACCCCCTGGTTTCCGTTTCCTTTTTCTTAGCTGCCATTTATCTTACCTCTATCTCTGATTCGGGATAATGAATCCTGCCCATAAAAAAACCCAATCCTCAACGGTTTAGCTGAAGGACTGGGTTCTCAATGGGGGCTTTGCTCAATATTTCAAGCTAGAACAGGCTCCGATATGTTTACTGCAGAGGCGGATAGGGCTGATAGAAATCGATGGCATCTGCCTTACGCCCAGCGATTGTGGTGTAGAAAGTGCGCCTGCCTTCGATCGCGCGGATAAAATCCCGAGCAGATCTAGTAGCGCGCTCGTCTTCCGCCACGGTTCCGATTCTTGCTGCCTCTTCGGCCGTCGCTACGGCAGCATCAAAATCGCGTAACTCCAGTTGAGCCCTAGCCAGGAACATCAATGTGTCACCACGATCATTCAGGTCACCCTTGTCTAATGCAGCCAGAAATGCTTCAACAGCTGCTTCATAGTCATGTAACACGTAGTGAATGTATCCAAGCGTATCGAAGCCATTGCCCGTTTCATCGGCTTCCGCTGCGGCTACGGCGGGCTGCAAGGCATTTTCGTATTCGCTAGCCATCAAATGCATCTGCGTGAGGCGTGTCAAATTCTCCTCGTCTTGTACCACTATTTCCTTGTCCATAGCTTCGGCTAGGATTTTCGAACCAGTGTAGGGAAGGTCCATGCCGGCGAGAGATTGCGCAAGGTTAATGAAGCGAGCATCGTCATCCATTAAGCCGCGCAGATAATAGAGATTCAAAGCCTGAACGCCTCGGTCGTCATTTTCCAGGCCTGAGTAGATGGCACTGAGATTTTGCCAATCAGTCTTATGGTCGAATAACACGATCATGGTCTTGGTGAGTTCCAAGGCTGACTCAAAATCTTCAAGGGTGAAATACAAGCCATTCAGGTAGGTATAATCATCTCGCTCCAAGGCTTCGCCATCGGCCAGCATTAACTCCATTCTGGCTATCCAAAAGGGTTTGGCTTCTTCAAACTGTTCAAGCTGATAGTGTGCGTAGGACAGACCGCGATAAACTATCTCGTCTTCTGTCTCCGATATGTCTCGCCACTGCTGATAGTAATTTATTGATTCCTGCCAATTCTCTTCCGAGGCATGAAGCTGGCCTAAAGAACGCAAGGTGCGTACGCGTTGGTCAATACGCAATGTTTCGATGGTCAGAAGCTGCTCAAAGATATTGATAGCTTCCGGATAGTTCTCCGTATTTAGATAGTAGTTTGTATAGAAGCTAAGCGTCGTCGATTTCTCAAAGTCGTTCATACGCTCATAGCGGCGCTCGTATAGCTCGTCCAGTGCTTCTTTGGCACCCGCCATATCTGGTTCATCTTCTTCGTCTTCAGGTTGCATCATTTCCTGAATTGCGGATATCGCCCTTAGTACCGCGGGGCCTAATGTACCAGAGGATCTCGCTTCAGGCGGTGCGCGCTGCTCCTCGCCTGCCAACAGCAATTGTGTTGGCAGCAAAGTTATGCTTAGCACAGCTACGAGGAATCCCAGCTTAAGCTTGTTGAGTATTCTCATTTCTAATTGTCCTCGAGTTCGTAGCGAAATACATACTGCACGCCTTCCACATCTACGCCCTGTCCATCAACAACACGTGGCTGAAACTTGAATCTTGCAGCTGCACGTACGGAAGATCGATCAAAGATGCTGGCGGGTTCCGCGTCAACTACCTCAATGGTTTCCTCAACCACATTACCCAGACCGTTTACAGTGAAGCTTACAAGGCACCATCCCTCAATGCCTCGCTGAGCGGCACGAGTTGGGTATTGTGGTGCGATAGCCACCAAAGGCAAGAAATCACCGTCTGTTGCTGAAATGGAAGCATTGCTCAGTTGTAGGCCGGTATCAATTTCCACCGAAGCACGTTCAATATTTAGCGAAGGGCCATCGGATAAATTAACCTGCCGATCTGGAATATCTTCGACAACATCTGTGTCATCCTGAATTGGTTCCGGCTTGTCGATTTCTTCAAGTACCTCCAGTTCAATTTCTGGCATCGTAGCATCAACGATTTTTACCACCGAAACACGTTGATCTAAAGACGCACCAGTAGCAATCAAAGCCTGCATGAAATAGAACAGACCTAGGGTGATTCCGGCTGCCATCACCATGGATAGAGCCCATCTAATTACGATCATAGTCTATACCTCCGCTGAAATTGATACATCTAGTATATTCGCTTCTCTGGCTGCTTCTAATATAATCATTACCTGTTCATTAGCGGCATTGGCATCAGCCTGAATTATTACCGCTGAATTTGGGGCGTCCGCCAAGCGCAATTCAAAACGAGAACGAATAAATCTTGGATCCACCTGATCTCCATCGATCCAGATATCACCGTTTGGTCCCACAGCTATCAATATAAGATCACCTTTTTTGCTTTCAGAAGTGGAAGCTTCAGGCTTGGTTACGTCTATACCTGCCTCTGTGACGAATACAGACGTCACGATAAAAAAGATGAGAAGGATAAATACGACGTCCAGCATTGGAGTGAGGTCAATCTCACCCGCCTCTTCTTCGTCTTTCCTTTTCATTAAACCTGATTTCATTATGTCACCTTGATTCAAATAACTTTGATCAAATAACTAAACCTAAATGTGGGATCAAACTTTACAACACATAAAGAATGATTCCGTTTTGGTTTGTGATTAATCACTCAATGGTAAATGGTCTTCTAACAGCTCCAGATCACGATCAACTTTCGCCTTTAGGTAATTAGAAGCAAAAATTCCAGAAATAGCGCCTACCATTCCGGCCATGGTTGGAATGGTTGCCATAGACACACCACCCGCCATTGACTTGGCATCACCACCACCGGTTACAGCCATTACAAAAAACACATTAATCATGCCGGTTACAGTGCCAATTAATCCTAATAGAGGACAAATGGTCACTAGCACTTCAATAATCGGCAGAGTGTTTCGTACATCCAATGAGATTTTAGAAATCATCATGGTACGAATCTGATGCGCACTCCAGGACTTGGTATCGGCGCGCGCATTCCACTCGGCCAAGGTGCTTTTCACATTGGCCTTATGAGTAGTATTCAAATACCAGATTCGCTCGAATACCAGCGACCACTTAACAAGTAATAGCCCAGCGATGAATGTAAGTACAGGTCCACCGCGTGACATAAATAGTGACACGGAATCGATAATATCCAGAAATGCAAAATACATAGTATCTTCCTCTGCTTACTGGATTAACCAGCTGCCGACTGCTCGGCTTTCTGTGCGATCATTCCAGTTGCCTGCTCTTCCAGAATATGAATGATATTGTCGGCGCGGCTCTTCACTACTGTGTGCATAAAGATAGTAGGAATCGCCACTACAATACCCAGCACCGTAGTCATCAAGGCAGATGAAATGCCACCCGCCATGATTGTCGGGTCGCCCGCGCCGTATACGGTAATCTGCTGGAACACTTGAATCATACCGGTAACTGTACCTAGCAATCCGCCAAGAGGAGCAATAGTTGCGATCATCTTGATAAGCGTTAGCATGCTCTCCAATGAAGGAGTTTCCTGCAAGATTGCCTCCCCGAGCTTCAATTCCAATGTCTCGGTATCTGCAGTTGGATTAGATTCTGCTACCAACAGTACACGGCCCAAAGGATTGTTCTTGGATGGCTTGTCACTCTTAAGTTGACCTCGCACCTTTATAGATACCAGGGACAATATAAGCAGACGCAGAAAGCCAATCAGAATACCAACCACACCTACACCGATAATGATGAAGCCAATTATGCCTGAGTTATTTCTGACCTGTTCTTCCACAGAAGGGAAGTTAACCAGATTGGCCATTACCTGTCCGCCAACGCCGCCGGTGGGGTCAATTCCAACTCTGGTAAAGCCGCTGCTGGCATTTTCCAAGGCTGACGCTGCTGACAACAATCCTCGAGCTGGTTGCTTTGGAAGAACCTGTAGATGGCCGATATCACCGTCATAACTAAGGTACTCACCTTCGGAGACAGCGTTATACAGGCCGATGCGCGTAATACTGCGATTTATCGTTTCACCGGTAGGAAGCGAAATATCGCCGTTGTATTTAACAACACGCCCCGATTCGACTACTTCTTGTTGCATATAAAACCAGAAGCGCTCTATTTCTTCAGGGTTCAACTGTTCAATGGTGCTGCCCGCTTTCGCAATAAAGTCTTCTAAATACTCGCTTCGTCCAGGGTACTGGGCGCTGATCAAGGAGTTTTCAAAGTTACTTAAAAAATCACCAGCAACACCTTGCAGCGTGCCGAATAACTCATTTAGATCACCGCGTCTATCGCGTAGGATGTCGCGCTTGTCACGGATGATGATTTCATTCGCTTCGAACTGGTCACTAAGCCGCGCCTGTTCCGCCTCTTGCTCTGTGATTCTCTCATTTGTTGTCTGCAGAATTTGTTCTTGACGATTAGCGTTCTGCTCGAATTCTTGCTGACGTTGTTGGTATTCTGCGGATTCAGCTACTCGGTCGTTCTCAACCAGGTCCAGCAAACCAGATAAAGTAGTCGCTTGTGCAGCAGCAAAATTAGCGGTCAGCCCCATTGCACATGCTGACGCAGTTAGGCCGGTTATTTTCAGAAAATTTCTCATTGTGCCACCTCCGGAGCCAATACAGGCAGTTCAATGATATCCGGTGCATCTACATTTGAGGCAACACGCATAGCTTTTTGTACAGTTGTTCGGTATTCACCTGCAGGTAGTTCAACCCACTGGCGAGTATTGTTGTCCCAGGCACCAGTAACCTGTCTATCTGTTGTTTGATACATCAGTGCTACACGGCCAATGCGAACAATATTCACGTCTCGTTCAACACCGTCGATTTCGATGATGTCAGGATAGGTTGCATTGGTTCGCCCGTAAGTCGCTTCTGTCTGATAGATCACCAATACCTGCCGAAATTTCTCGGCGATGGAAACGTCTGGGTTGTCGATGGCATCCCTGGCAAATTGCAGTCGGTTGGCACGCTCATCAACCTGGAAGGGATAGTCCAGTTCGACGAATTGCTCAATGCTGGAAAGCATTTTTTCCATCATTAAAGGAATTTCTCTAGTGATCGATTCAACGCTGGCAATAGACTCATCCAGAGTGGCGATATTCTCTTGCTGGATAGAGACTGATTTGCGAAAACCTGCATTCAGCACCACTAGCGCTTCCAGGGAGTCGTTTTGTCGCTTAAATTCTTCGAACGTAGAGCTCGCTGAATTTGCTAATCGGTTTATCTCGTCCTGCGCTGCAGCCAATTCGCTGTTCTTAACCCCAATAACGTCCATTGCCTGATCAAGAATACTGCTGTCTACGAGAATTTCCGCAGCCTGAGCCGAAGCCATGATGCAAGACATGAGCAATGCTAGAGCAGTCATACTCATATTCGTAATTCGACGGTTTTTCATGTGCCATCCTATTTTCTTGTTAAATAATCAGATCCAATTTACCGAACTGCTGCTGTTGTTCTAATTTCAGCACTCGATACATCGGACGCGACAAACTATTATTTTTTTCCTAATACCAGATATCTGATACCAAAATAAACTGCCTGAGAATTCCGTGATTTTTCTAATCTCTCGTGACTAGCAGTTTTCCCTGAAATAAGGCCGACCCTTAGTTACCAAACTACTCAAAACCCAAAAGTTTGAGACGCTTCGTAACCAATCGATTGACCTTGCTATGAATCCTGAAATCTATAGCTAAATAGTCCCTTAAATTCAGCATTTTATGCATGAATTTCGACTAAGACTATCACACTACATCGCGCTTTTAGAACCTTTTCAAACAGAAAAATTAAGCGCGACGCTGATGCTAAATGAGAGAGATTTAGAGGAGGAAAATTGCAGCAAAATAACTAAGCAAATACTACCAGCCAGTTATTTCACTCAAACCGCTGCCGATTTCGGCAAGGCTTCTTACGGTCTTAACGCCTGCGTCTTGCAAAGCCGCGAATTTTTCATCAGCAGTTCCTTTGCCACCGGATATTATGGCCCCGGCATGCCCCATGCGTTTGCCGGGAGGAGCGGTTACGCCCGCTATGTAGGCAACCACCGGCTTGCTTACATTGGCTTTTATATAAGCCGCCGCTTCTTCTTCCGCGGTACCACCTATCTCACCAATCATGACGATGGCTTCGGTTTGCTCGTCCGCCTGAAACAGCGACAGGATATCGATAAAATTTGAGCCGGGAATGGGGTCTCCACCAATACCCACACAGGAAGATTGGCCAAAGCCATGATCTGTAGTTTGCTTTACCGCTTCATAGGTCAAGGTGCCGGAACGAGAAACAATGCCTACTTTACCAGGCAGATGGATCTGGCCTGGCATAATACCAATCTTGCATTCTCCCGGTGTAATGACACCGGGGCAGTTTGGACCTATAAGTCTTACCCCAAGCTGGTCGCATTTTTCCTTTGCGATTAACATGTCCAAAGTTGGAATTCCCTCCGTAATGCACACGATGAGCTTGATACCTGAAGCTGCTGCCTCAAGAATCGAGTCCTTGCAGAAAGGGGCTGGTACATAAATCACCGATGCATCGGCGCCAGTTTCGTCATAGGCTTCTTTTACTGTGTTGAATACTGGTAAATCTAAATGGATCTGACCGCCTTTTCCCGGTGTCACACCAGCAACCATATTCGTACCGTATTCGATAGCTTGTTCTGAGTGGAAAGTACCTTGTGAGCCAGTGAATCCCTGACATATGAGTTTCGTGTTCTTGTCTATCAGAATACTCATTGTGCACCTCCGGCTGCAGCGACAACTTTTTCAGCTGCGTCGGACAAACTGTTGGCGGCGATAATATTTAGCCCGCTCTTTTCCAAGACTTCTCTGCCTAGTTCGGCATTGTTACCCTCTAGCCTTACAACCACAGGAACTTCAACTCCTACTTCATTGACAGCGCCGATGATGCCTTCTGCGATTAGGTCGCAACGCACAATCCCACCAAAGATATTTACAAGTACCGCAGCCACATTTTCATCTGACAAAATTATCTTGAAGGCCTCGCTTACTCTTTCCTTGGTCGCACCACCTCCAACGTCCAGGAAATTAGCCGGGCTCCCACCATGCAATTGAACAATGTCCATAGTACCCATAGCCAGACCAGCGCCATTCACCATGCAGCCGATATTTCCGTCCAAGGCCACATAGTTGAGATCCCATTCGGCCGCCTGAGATTCCCTCGCGTCGTCCTGACTTACATCATGCATTTCTCGCAGGCGAGGTTGCCTGTACAGGGCATTGCCATCGATATTGATTTTACCGTCCAGGCAGTGCAGATTTCCTTCTTCGGTAATTACCAGAGGATTAATTTCCAACAGCGCCAAATCCATATCCTGAAATAGCTTTGCCAGGCCCAGGAACAGATTAGTAAATTGTTTGATCTGCCCCCCTTCGAGGCCTAGCCGAAAAGCAAGATCTCTAGCCTGATAGGGTTGCGCTCCGGTGAGTGGGTCGATGCTTGCTTTTAGAATTTTTTCTGGCGTTTCTGCAGCAACTTTTTCGATTTCTACTCCGCCCTCAACCGAGGCCATGAATACGATACGTCGCGTAGAACGGTCAATAACCGCCCCTAAATACAATTCCTGCGCAATCTCGGTGCAGGTTTCTACCAAAATTTTACTAACAGGCTGACCGCCGGCATCGGTTTGGTAGGTAACCATGCGCTTACCTAGCCACTGCGCCGCGAATGCTTGAGCCTCTTTAGACGTAGTTACCAATTTAACACCGCCAGCTTTACCTCTGCCTCCGGCATGTACCTGAGCCTTGACCACCCACTTATCGCCGCCGATTTTTTCCGTAGCGGCGGCAGCATCTTCTGGCGTGTCTACAGCTATGCCTTGAGAGACTGGTAATCCATATTCGGCAAATAACTGCTTGGCCTGATATTCGTGTAAGTTCATTTATGCTCCATCATCTTATAATGCTGCCTATCTTGTTGTGTTATTAACCAGGGTTACTAACTGCGACGCTTACGATTTCCAATATGAATAGCATGCCCGTTAGCTGCGAGAGCAGCTTCATGCACCGCTTCTGAAAGGGCCGGGTGTGAAAACATAGTCAGTCCTATATCTTCTGCGCTTGCACTGAATTCCATAGCAATTACCATTTGCTGCAATAAATCAGCTGCACTGGCCCCAATTATGTGACAGCCCAAAATCCTGTCGGTTTTCGCATCGGCTATTAGCTTAACCATGCCTTCCGTATCATTGGCAGCCAAGGCCCTGCCGTTTGCAAGGAAGGGAAACACACCAATGTTACATTCTATTCCTTTGCTCTTAAGTTCTTCTTCGTTCTGCCCAACCCAGGCAATTTCGGGGTGGGTATAGATTACCGATGGCACCAAGTCATAATTTACCTGTGTTTTCTTGTCTGCTAATCGCTCGGCTACCATGACACCCTCTTCCATTGCCTTGTGCGCCAACATAGGTCCACGAACAACGTCCCCTATGGCAAAAATAGATGGAATATTGGTGGCGCACTGATCATCTACCTTGATAAAACCGCCCTCATCCAGTTCGACACCTACGGACTCGTCGAGCAAGGATTCAGTAAAAGGTCTACGACCTACGGCAACAATCAGTTTATCGAAAGTCTCTTTCTGCTCGCCATCCCTGTCCGTGTATTCGACCGTGATAGTTTTCTTCGTGCCTTTGCCTAACTTGCTGCCCGTTACCCGGCTGCCCATCTTAATGTTCAGGCCTTGCTTGCTTAGAATTTTAATCGCCTCTTTAGCGATTTGCCTGTCGACTACAGGTAGAAAATCATCCAGGGCTTCAAGCACGGTGACTTTGGATCCAAGTCTGGCCCATACACTGCCAAGCTCGAGACCAATAACACCGGCACCTATTACGCCCAGACGTTTTGGCACTTCTTGAAACTCTAGTGCCCCCGTTGAATCGACTATGGTGTCTTGGTCGATAGGGGTAGGCGGAATATCAATCGGTACTGAACCTGCCGCAATAATAATATGTTTTGCAGCAAGTTCTTCTTTGCTGCCATCGCTATCGGTTACTACTACCTTGTTGTTGCCAACGACCTTGGCGGTACCGGCTATGCCAGCAACTTTATTTGCGGTAAATAATCCCTTAATGCCCGATGTGAGTTGGTCGACCACCGTGTCTTTGCGGCTAATCATTGCGGGTACGTCCATCGCAACTTTACCGACGCTTATACCGTGGGCAGAAAAATGCTTCTGTGCTTCGATAAATTTGTGCGAACTATCCAATAGGGCCTTGGAAGGAATACAACCTATGTTCAGACAAGTACCACCATAAACAGTCTTGTTATCCTTGTTCAGCCACTTCTCCACGCAGGCTGTATTAAAACCCAATTGCGCACAACGAATAGCGGCGACATAGCCAGCTGGTCCCGATCCAATTACTACAACGTCATATTCTTTTGTCATAAGGCTTTCTCAAAACTATTTAAGGATAATTTGAGCGCCTTCACCATCAACGCTCTTACAATAACTAACGCAATTGTTGTGATTTATAATTCCAGCAATAATCGCGTTGGGTCTTCCAGTAGCTCTTTTACAGTAACGAGAAACTGCACTGCTTCTTTTCCATCAATCATTCTATGATCGTATGAAAGTGCTAAGTACATCATGGGCAATACCTTAACCTCACCAGCTACGGCCATTGGTCGCTCTTGAATCTTGTGCATACCTAATATTGCTGTTTGTGGAGGGTTGAGTATGGGGGTTGAGAGTAACGACCCGAATACGCCACCGTTAGAAATAGTAAAAGTTCCACCTAACATTTCTTCTATTGCAAGCTTTCCGTCTCTGGCCTTTTCCCCCAATTGTCTGATTTCTTTTTCGATTTGCGCTAAGCCCATATAGTCTACATTACGCAAAACCGGAACCACTAAGCCCCGTGGAGAAGAAACAGCCACACCTATATCTTGATAGCCATGATAAATAATATCTGAACCGTCTAGCGAAGCATTTACCGCAGGGTATCTCTTCAGCGCTTCGGTACATGCGCGTACAAAAAATGACATAAAACCAAGACGCACACCGTCATGAGCTTTCTCAAATTCTTCTTTATAGCGGCTCCGTATTTCCATAATGGGCTGCATATTTACTTCGTTAAAAGTTGTCAGCATTGCGGTAGATTGGCTGGCCTGCAACAACCGTTCAGCAACTTTTGCTCTAAGCCTGCTCATTGGTACACGTTCTTCCAAACGTCCTTCTTCAGAAACATTAATGCTGCTGGTTGCATTTTCTAAGGATGGCGCAGATTTCGCCTCTATGCTACGCAACACATCTTCCTTGGTTATTCTTCCATCTTTCCCACTGCCGGCAATGGCGGCTGTTGTTAAACTGTTTTCTTCGATCAATTTTTTCGCCGCAGGGCTCACAATCTGTTCGTTTGTGCCGCCAGTCTGCTCGGCATTGGCCTGTTGTTCCGCTTTCACTTCAACTTTCGCGGCTGGCGTGGGAGCTTTGTCTTCGCCTGCTATTACACTGCCTATGGCTTGATTGCTAACTATAGTCTCTCCAGCGTCTTTTAAAATTTCCTTCAGCGTTCCATCTGTTGGTGAAACTACTTCGATAACCACCTTGTCGGTTTCTATATCAACCAGTAGTTCATCTCTAGCGACCGTATCACCTACCTTTTTATACCAGTTCGCAATCGTTCCATCGGGAACCGATTCAGGAAGCGTGGGGGCTTTAATTTCAATAGTCATAATTTGTCCTTGCTAATACGTTTTCACGTGGCGTGGGCACACTAACTCAAAGCTTGATCGATGAATTCTTTTTGTTGGCTTAGATGCAGTGCCGGGTAGCCCGCCGCCGCTGCCGCCGACGCGTCGCGACCCACATATTCCAAATAGATGCTTGGAAAATGTTCGTGTATGACGCGCCGTAAATGATGCTGACTTGAATACCATGCACCCTGATTCATAGGTTCTTCTTGACACCATGCTATCGAGTTTAAATTTTTATACTGACTTAAGCATTTCTCGAAATCATCATGAGGGAAAGGATATAGCTGCTCTAGTCGGATAATGGCAATATCATCTATTTCACGTAATCGCCTTTCTGCTCGTAAATCGTAATAGACTTTTCCACTACAAATAACCAGCTTTCTTATACCTTCTACCTTCAGTTCATCCGTTTCATCTAATACAACCTGGAAACTACCCTCCGCCATTTCTTGTAGACTAGAAACAGTTTCCTTATGCCGCAACAGGCTCTTTGGAGACATTACAATAAGTGGCTTTCGCAACGGGCAGAGCACTTGTTTTCTTAGCATGTGAAAAACCTGCGCCGAGGTAGTAGGCAGGCAAACCTGGATATTGTGTTCTGCACAAAGTTGCAAGAAGCGCTCAAGTCGAGCAGAAGAGTGCTCCGGACCCTGACCTTCATACCCGTGCGGAAGCAGCAAGGTCAATCCGCATAAGCGTTGCCATTTGTGTTCACCGCTGGTAATAAATTGATCGATCACGACCTGCGCCGAGTTAGCAAAATCACCGAACTGTGCTTCCCATATAACCAGGGCGTTGGGCATTGTAGTCGCGTAGCCGTATTCAAATGCAAGCACAGCAACTTCCGAAAGGAGTGAATCATAGATAGCAAAGCTCTCTTGATCCTCAACCAGATTGCACAGTGGTATATGAGTATCACCAGTATTCTGATCAAACAGCACCGCATGTCGGTGAGAAAAAGTGCCACGACCCACATCTTGTCCGGTAATTCTTATCTTGTTCCCGCTGGTTAGTATGCTCGCGTAGGCAAGTGTTTCGGCAAAGCCCCAATCTACAGGGATATCTCCAGCGGCCATCTTAGCCCTGTCATCGATTACTCGTTTTACTTGCCGTTGTAGCGTGAAGTCTTTTGGAATCTCCGCGAGTTTTTTGGCAATGGCTTGCAGATTCATTAATGGCATCGAAGTATTAAAGTATGGACTCCAATCGTGGCCTAAATAGGGACTCCAATCGACGAACAATTCCACCGATGGCTCTTTAACCAAACTCTTAGCAACATGTTCACCGGTATCTAATGCTGTTCGATAGTTCTTATTAATGGCGTCGGATTCTTCGTTTGATACAACATTTTCCTGAGCCAATCGCTCCGCATACAATACGCGAGTCGACTTGCGTCTTTTAATCGCCGCGTACATGAGTGGTTGCGTAGCCGCTGGCTCATCCGTCTCGTTATGTCCCCTGCGCCGGTAACATATGAGATCTATGACTACGTCTTTTTGAAACTTGTATTTAAAATCCAGTGCTAGTTGCGTTACAAACAACACAGCTTCAGGGTGATCGGCATTAACATGAAAAATGGGTGCCTGAATCATTCTGGCAACGTCAGTACAATACTCGGTGGACCTAGCGTCATCTTGCCGACTTGTTGTAAAGCCCACCTGGTTATTAATTATGATATGTACGGTGCCACCGGTTTTGTAAGCCCTGGTCTGAGACATCTGAAATGTCTCCATTACAACTCCTTGGCCAGCAAACGCCGCATCCCCATGAATAATGATAGGAAGTACGAGGTGTCCATCTTTGTCTTTACGTCGAAACTGTCTGGCACGAACTGAACCCTCGACCACGGGAGCGACAATCTCCAGATGCGAGGGGTTGAAAGCCATGGCCATATGTACTTCGCCGCCGGCGGTCATAATATTTGAGGAGAATCCTTGATGATATTTCACATCACCAGAGCTTTGATAAACAGCCTTGCCTTCAAATTCATCGAACAAATCTGCAGGGTTCTTACCAAGTAGATTTACCAGTACATTGAGGCGACCCCGATGAGCCATGCCTAGCACTATTTCTTTGGCGCCATACTTTCCTGCCCTTTGTACTAATTCATCTAAAGCAGGAATAAGACTTTCTCCGCCTTCCAGGCCAAAGCGCTTGGTGCCGGGATATTTAGAATCCAGATGTTTTTCCAAACCTTCGGCAGCAGACAATCTCTCTAGCAGGTGGCGTTTAACTTCATTCTCGAAAACAGGTAACCCATCGTTACTTTCAATTCGTTGCTGTATCCACTGCTTTTCCTCGAGGTTCACAATATGCATGAACTCATAGCCTATGGAAGTGCAGTAAATGCGCTCGAGCGTGTCAACAATTTCACGCAGCGGTGCCCGCTCTTTACTGATAAAAAGAGACCCGGTCTGAAAAATAGTCGAAGAATCTAAGGGTGATAAATCGTGAAACTCCAGCTCCAGGTCCGGGACTCTCTCGCGATACATTAGCGACAATGGATCGAGATCGGCCTTTTGATGGCCGCGCACGCGATAAGAACTAATAAGAAGCAAAACCTGGACTTGCTTGCTTTCATGCTCCGAATGTACCACTGCGTCATTACTAAGCACTGGTGCATAGCGACTGGTCTTACCCAAGGCCTTGAATTCATTTTTGATAGAGCTGTGGGAGACATCGCGTGACTCACTCCCATTTGCGCCAGACAAGGAGTGAAAGAAATCCTTCCATTGAGCGGGCACAGAATCCGCATCGTCGAGAAAGCTCTCATACAACTCTTCTACATAAGCCGCATTGGAGCCGGACAGGTGTCCAGTACTCTTCATTATTTCCAATAAGCTGTCTTGCATACTACTTCTTCTTAACTTCGCTGGAGAACGGCGACGTTAACCTCAAGGTTATATAGTGATTGTCTTCGTTAACTGGAATTAACTAAGTCCCATGCTGAATCAACATGGAGCGAATATGTCCAATTGCCCGTGTCGGGTTTAACCCTTTAGGACAAACTGCTACGCAATTCATAATTCCTCTGCAACGAAAAACACTGAATGGATCATCGAGTTCGGCTAGTCTTTCGGCATCCGCGGTGTCTCGGGTGTCGGCAAGAAAACGGTAAGCTTGCAGTAGTCCGGCGGGACCGATAAATTTATCTGGATTCCACCAAAAAGATGGGCAATTAGTGCTGCAACAGGCACAGAGTATGCATTCATACAATCCGTCAAGCTTCTCTCGATCTTCCGGTGATTGTAGGCGTTCAATTGCTGGCGGTGCAGAATCATTAATCAAATACGGTTTTATTTTTTCGTACTGTTTATAAAAAATAGACATATCGACAACTAAGTCGCGTATCACCGGCAATCCGGGCAAAGGCCTCAAAACCAATTTGCCGCCCGGCTTAACTGCTTCTGACATTGGGGTAATACAGGCGAGCCCGTTGTTGCCGTTAATATTCATTCCGTCTGAACCGCAGACACCCTCTCTGCACGAACGACGATAAACGACACCGGGATCTTTGCGCTTTACCAGTTCCAATACGTCCAACACCATCAGGTCTTTACCTTCGGGCAATTGCACTTCAACTTCCTGCATTACCGGCTTGTCATCGGTATCAGGGTTATAGCGATATATGCTAACTAACACGGCTCACCTTCTTGTGGCGACTTAATCGTCGCCGTCTCATTCCTAATTACGTTTGACTTTGTGCAATGAAAACCGCTGTGGTCATGCACTCTGTTTGCTTTCTGGTACTGCCAGCTTGGTTGACTCACCTATGCTTCTAATAAGATCGAATCTGAGGCTCAAATGTATCCACTGTCTTGGGAGAAAAGTTTACATCGCGTTTGCCAACTCGTTTATCGTCTGGAAAATACATCGAGTGGCACAACCAGTTCTCATCATCACGATCGCGAAAATCATCACGCGCATGTGCTCCTCGACTTTCATTTCTACCTTCTGCCGCTATCGCGGTTGCCTCCGCAACTTCAAAAAGATTTTCCAGCTCTAAAGCTTCTATTCGAGCGGTATTAAATGTTTGACTCTTGTCTTCAAGGTGAGCATTAGCGATACGCTCACGAAGTTCACTCAGTTTTTGAATACCGTCCTGCATGAAATCACCGCGACGGAACACACCAAAATGATTTTGCATAATGCCCTGTAACTCAGCTCGCAAAGACGCAACACTCTCACCCGATGTGGATTCATTTAAGCGCGCCAATCTATTTTGCGCCTCTTCAATATCATCTTCGGAAGCGTCACGCTGCTCAATGCCTTGTCGCAGCATTTCTTCTATGTGTTTGCCTGCAGCTCGACCAAATACCACAAGATCCAATAAACTATTACCACCTAAACGATTCGCACCATGCACAGAAACACAAGCTACTTCGCCCACCGCAAATAATCCTGGGATAATTTGGTCTTCACCCTTTTCGTTCTGACTGAGAGCCTGACCATTCACATTGGTAGGAATGCCACCCATCATGTAATGACAGGTAGGCACTACGGGTATTGGATCCTTAATCGGGTCAACGTGGGCGAAGGTTCGGGAAAGCTCGAGAATGCCAGGCAGCTTGGAATTCAATACTTCCTCACCCAGATGATCGAGCTTCAGCATTACATGATCACCGTGTTCACCACATCCACGTCCCTCAAGAATTTCCAGGACCATGGAACGTGCAACCACATCACGACCGGCTAAGTCTTTGGCGTTAGGAGCATAACGCTCCATAAAACGTTCGCCGTCTTTATTTATTAGATAGCCGCCCTCACCACGACAACCTTCTGTAACAAGCGTGCCCGCACCATAAATACCGGTTGGGTGAAACTGCCACATTTCGATGTCTTGTACTGGAAAACCGGCGCGCAGAGCCATGCCTACACCATCGCCGGTATTGATAAGCGCGTTTGTTGTTGAAGCATAGATGCGACCTGCACCTCCAGTTGCAAAAACCGTTGCCTTCGATTTTACAAAAACCGTTTCTCCGGATTCGATGCAGATTGCTATGACGCCAGCTATTGCACCGTCCTGATTTTTAACCAGGTCGGTGGCATACCATTCGTTAAAAAAAACCGTATTGTTCTTTAGGTTTCCCTGATACAGAGTGTGTAGTAATGCATGCCCAGTTCTATCTGCAGCCGCGCAAGTTCTAGCGGCCTGCCCGCCTTTGCCGAAGTCTTTTGATTGACCACCGAAAGGTCGTTGATAGATGCGGCCGTTTTCCGTGCGCGAAAATGGTAAGCCCATATGCTCTAATTCAAATACTGTTTGTGGTCCCTCGCTACACATATATTCTATGGCGTCTTGGTCACCTATATAGTCGGAGCCTTTGACCGTGTCATACATATGCCAACGCCAGTCATCATTGGGATCTGCGCTTGCAATAGCACAGGTTATTCCGCCCTGGGCTGAAACTGTATGTGAACGGGTCGGAAAAACTTTGGTGATCACCGCAGTGTTATAACCAGACTGGGAAAGTTGCAGAGCGGCACGCATACCTGCTCCACCCCCGCCAACTATTACTGCATCGAAAGATAGTGTGCGCATGCCCGTCATCTAATTACCCCAGAAAATCTGAATGCCCCAGAGCAGATATACTGCGATCAATAGAACGCAAGCCGCCTGAAACACTAAACGAAGAAATGTAGCTCGCCCGCCAAACTGAAGCGACGTTATATAGTCGGTGGAAATTGTCCACATGCCGATCCATGCATGAGCACACAACGCGAATAGAGTGATCAAACTGAATAAACGCATGGCGTTGTTGTCAAAGATTGAACTCCATTTTTCAAAATCCATTTCGGGATTGATCACGAAGCTAGCCAGAATGCAGAGCGAATAAGCGGCAAGGATGATTGCGCTGAATCGCTGGATAATCCAATCGTGGAGCCCGGAACGTCCCAGGTTAGTTACATTCGTTACCATATCCACACCCCCGCCACGATTATCGCCACTGTCGAAAGAGCAACGGTAATGCAGGCGCCAACAAAACCACCCTTAAGTGTTTCCCCGTATCCGAGATCCATCAGCAAGTGTTTTAAGCCAGCAATAAGATGGTAGAGCAGGCCTGAAAGCACTGCCCATGCGAGCAATTTGACGAACACATTGCTTAAAAGCTCTTGAACCAGTGCGAAACCAGATTCAGATTGCAGGGATAATTCCAGCAAATACAGCATTAGACCGACGCCTACAAAAATAAAGGCGCCTGAAATGCGGTGTAACAATGATGTGATTGCTGGCAAGGGGTATTTGAAGGTGCTTATATCGAGATTTTTTGGTCTATTATCGTTCACTTTCTGCCCGTCGCGTTGGCCAATGAGAGTTAGGCAAATCGAATTCTGACTGCTTCGAACTTGCCCAAACTGATTGAAATACTTACATTAATTAAGAATTCAAAACCGCCGGAAGTATATGCCGTAAAACCCCTGAATACAACGAATCCAGGCCTCAATACCACATTAATGACAATGTTTTGTCATTAATGCCAGCAGCGTATGAACAGCGAGCAATTTCTGATTACATTGGCTCGCAACTCTCCAGTAAACTACGGGTGTAGAGGTTCAATACTTTAGACCTGTTGGTGTGTATTAGCCGTCCTCAGGCGAGAGCTACTGATACGAAAAATTTGACAAATAGCACGCTCTCTACCTAGTATTGCCGTCCCTGCCATGTACTGGACGGGTCATAATAAAATAGCGAATAGAACTGCTAAGCAGTTGTTTCCCCTATAAATTTCCAGTTTAAACTTGACTACAGGAGTCACGCATGAGCGCAAAGAAGGCCCAGTTAACCATTGACGGTATTGATAAGACTATCGAGCTACCCGTTTATGAAGGCAGTACTGGCCCAGATGTTGTGGACGTGAGTAGTTTGGTAGGTGAAGGAGTCTTTACCTATGATCCTGGTTTTATGTCAACCGCAGCCTGCGAATCCAAAATTACCTATATCGATGGCGGAAAAGGCGTTCTCCTACACCGAGGTTATCCCATAGAGCAGCTTGCAGAAAAAGTTAGCTTCCTGGACACCTGTTACTTATTACTAAATGGCGAATTACCAAATCCAAGCGAGAAAGAAGCCTTCGAATACAGCATTCGCCACCACACCATGGTCGATGAACAGATCCATCACTTCTTCCAGGGCTTTCCACGCAATGCCCACCCTATGGCCATGCTGGTTGGCGTAGTCGGTGCCCTATCTGCTTTCTATCACGACGATCTCGATAACGATAATCCTGAACATCGTAAAGCGGTAGCGCACAGAATAATTGCAAAGATGCCCACATTAGCGGCTATGTGCTACAAGCACGGGGTTGGTCAGCCTTTCATGTACCCACAGAATGATATGGGCTTTGCTGAAAATTTTCTGCATATGATGTTCGGGACACCCTGCGATCCTCCCAAGGTAAGTCCGATCTTGGCCAAAGCTATGGACACCATCTTTTTGTTGCATGCCGACCATGAACAGAATGCGTCTACGTCGACTGTACGTTTGGCTGGCTCATCTGGGGCGAATCCCTATGCCTGTATTGCCTCGGGAATAGCGGCGCTATGGGGACCTGCGCACGGTGGCGCAAATGAAGCTGTGCTGGCGCAATTACACGAGATTGGCGACGTATCCAATATCGAGGACTATATCTTGCGTGCCAAGGATAAGGATGATCCCTTCCGGCTTATGGGCTTTGGTCACAGGGTGTATAAGAACTTTGACCCGCGTGCGACTGTAATGCGTGAGATCTGCAACGAAGTATTCGATGAGTTAGGTGTAGAAGACGATCCATTGTTTAAAATTGCCAGGAAGTTGGAAAAAATTGCACTCGAAGATGAGTATTTCATCGAGCGTAAGCTGTATCCGAATGTGGATTTCTATTCCGGTATTATTCTAAAGGCCATCGGCATACCGACTAGCCTTTTTACCGTGATCTTCGCAACCGGCCGAACACCTGGTTGGATCGCCCATTGGGACGAAATGCTCAGCAATCCGTTTCGAATCGGCAGGCCGCGTCAACTATACACAGGTCATAACAAACGAGACATCACGTAGAACTCTGGTCTAATTCAAATTGGCTGTAGCCTGCTGTGGATGCAGCCAACTGCTGCAATAATACGGTCTCAAATTAGCCCTGGCTTCGATTCGTGGCCCCGCAATGGGAATAGTAAAATCAGGATACAGGAATTGGTGGAGCCTAACGGGATCGAACCGTTGACCTCAACGCTGCCAGCGTTGCGCTCTCCCAGCTGAGCTAAGGCCCCATGACCGCTGTGGAAGGAAGGCGCATTCTAAGCACAGTCAGTAAGACTGTCAACGCAGCACCCCACCGGGCAATGGCAAAATTGTTAGAAATCGCGAAATTCCCTTTCAAGTGACTTCTGCTGCTTTTTCGAGATACCCCCGAGAACATCAATAGCAGAACGTAGCCTGGCTCTTGTAATATCAATTCCAAGAATCGCTATGGACTCTATAACTGAAGTAGAGACCGCCCTACCGCTAATGGCGATAAACAGAGGGAACAGGAAATCTCGAATCTTGAGCTGTAACTGAGCCGCTAATGATTGCAGCTCCGGCTCGATATTGTCTCTGCTGAATTCTGGAACCTGTTCCAGTTTCCATAGCGAAAATTGCAGAATCCTAATTGCCATCGACGCATCAATGCTTTTATGTGCAAAGTTTGCTTCAGCCAAGCCCAAATCACCGCTAATGAAAAATCCGCCCAACGAGACAACATCGCTAAAACGTTCGACGCGCTGTTTAAGCAAGGGAACAATTTGAGCTGTCTTAACAGGATCGAAGGCCCATCTGGCAAATCGCTCAGCAAATTCCTGGTCACTAAGATCCTCGCGAATGTATTTCCCGTTTAACCAATCCAACTTTTCTATGTCAAAAATTGGTCCCCCTAGGGATACCCTACTAATATCAAAATTTTCTGTCATTTCTGTTAACGAGAACTTCTCGTCTCCAGAGGGCATTGTCCAACCCATCATCCCCAGGTAATTCAGCAGAGCCTCAGGTAAGTAGCCCATGGCCTGATAATAGCCAATACTAGTAGGGTTCTTTCGCTTACTTAACTTGCTCTTGTCCGGATTTCTGAGCAGTGGCATATGGCAGAAAACAGGAGCGTCCCAATGGAAATACTGATACAGCAAAATATGTTTGGGAGTCGAGTTAATCCACTCTTCTCCTCGAATCACATGGGAGATACTCATTAGGTGATCATCCACCACATTGGCAAAATGATAGGTTGGCATACCATCGGATTTGATAAGGACCTGCATGTCAACCTGAGACCAACTAATGCTAACAGTGCCGCGCAGCATGTCCTGAAACTGGCAATCTCCCTGCTCAGGGATTCTCATACGAATTACGTGCTGCTCGTCAGCCGCCAGTCTTGACGCAATATCTTCTTCGGCCAAGCCAAGGCAATGGCCGTCGTAACCTGGCTGGGTCTTATCCAGCATTTGCTGGGCGCGCAACTCATGCAATCGCTGGGCAGTACAAAAACAGCGAAATGCAGAACCTCTGTTTAGCAGTTGCTCTATATGACTTGCATAGATATCTGAGCGTTCGCTCTGGCGATAAGGACCAAATTCTCCTTCACAACCGGGGCCTTCATCCCAGGATAGACCCAACCATTTCAGGGAATTTAAAATATCCTGCTCGGATTTATCAGTGCTGCGCTGCTTATCAGTATCTTCGATACGTAGTACGAAATCACCACCATGTTGGTGTGCAAAGCAGCGATTAAACAAAGCAATATAAGCGGTGCCTACATGGGGATCTCCGGTTGGAGATGGTGCTATACGTGTACGAACTTTATTCATAGGGTTCTTGTAACTTAGTGGCCGTGCGAGACTCCTCTAACAAAGGTCAGAGAGTCTTTAATCGGCAGCGTCTTAGAAGGCGAAGATTATACGCGAATCGATTTCAATTCCCATCATCCTCACTGGACAACAGCGTCTCAACAATCCTTGACATGGGAACTACCATTCGTTAAAACCTGCATCCCGAGATAACTTTATCTGCAATTATGCCAAAATCAGTAGTGAACAATGCCTCTGAATTAATCGAGATCGATTGTCGGATTTCGTCGCTCAGCCACAAATTCTGTGTTGCGCCTATGATGGACTGGACCGATCGGCACGACCGGGTATTCCTTCGCCAGCTCTCAAGCCATGCCCTGCTCTATACCGAAATGGTTACCAGTGCGGCCTTAAAGCACGGAGATGCGAATTATTTGCTGCAGCATAGTCCCGAAGAGCACCCTGTTGCCTTGCAATTGGGAGGCAGCAATCCAGCAGAACTGGCTGAGGCAGCGAAGCTAGCCGAACAGGCCGGCTACGATGAGGTAAACCTGAATGTAGGTTGCCCCAGCGATAGAGTGCAGTCTGGCGCCTTTGGTGCCTGCTTGATGGCAGACCCGCCACTTGTCGCAAACTGTATTGCGAGCATGAAGTCTGTAGTAGATGTGCCGGTTACCGTAAAGTGTCGAATAGGCATAGATGATCGCGATAGCCAGGCAGAATTGGAAGATTTCATTGCGGTTGTCGCAGACTCTGGCTGCGAACTGTTTATAGTGCATGCGCGCAAGGCCATTCTGTCAGGGCTTAGCCCGAAGGAAAATCGTGAAATACCACCCTTGAATTACGAGAGTGTTTTCACGTTAAAACGGAATTTTCCAGACTTGAGCATAATAATAAATGGCGGTATAAAATCGCTGACCGAAGCGAGTTCTCTAATACAAAATACAGATGGCGTTATGCTGGGTCGTGAAGCGTATCAAAACCCTTATTTACTAAATGAGGTAGATAACTATTTCTTCGACGATCAACAAAACCAACGCTCTCGTTTAGATTGTCTGCGGAAATTCATTCCCTATATCGAAAAGGAACTAAATAAGGGCACTCCTCTGCACCATATGACTAGACATATTCTTGGTTTATTCAAAGGGCAGAAAGGGGGCAAGCAGTTTCGCCGGTATCTGAGTGAAAATAGTTATGGAAAAGACTCTAATATTGGTGTTTTACTCGACGCTATTTCCTACGTAAACTAAGTTTCGATATATCTGAAATGGGAAGCTAATTGCATGCTCGATTCGATTAAGAGCTTTTTCGACAAGAAACTAATAAAAGGCGATGAGCAAGAACACCCAGGTTCGACCATGAGCAAGGTGGATCTCACCTGCGCCGCACTGCTTATCGAAGTAATAAATTCCGACCATGAACTTGATGAGCGAGAAAATCAGGAGTTCATGGCAGTGTTAAAACAAAGCTACAATATTGAAGATGCTGATCTTGCCGAATTAACAGAATTAGCAAAAGCTGAAGCTCGCGAAGCCACGTCTCTTTACGAATTCACAAGACTAATAAACGACAACTACGACTATGAACAAAAAATATCGCTGATAGAAAATATGTGGCGCATTGCATTCTCTGACGAAAGATTAGATAAATACGAAGACCATCTGATCAGAAAAATCACAGAATTGATCTATGTGTCGCATAGTGACTTTATCAAGACCAAATTAAAAGTGAGAAATGCTCAAATCAGTTAAGATGGAAACACTGACTTAGAAATCACCGAAGTCTCCAAATTCATCTTCCACCTGTCCGTCTTGCAGCAAATAGGCTCTGCGCTGAACGTAAGCTTCACGCACGAACAGATAGCGGTCCCCTGTAATCAACTCATCCAGTGCAAGCAAGCCTGATCTGGAATCTGTTTCTTCCAACAGGAACAACGTTAAACGAAGAGAGGCATCGTCGTGATATTGAATAGGATTAAATAGAGTATCCAGTACCAGGCCAAAGGAATCTCTCACATTACTGGCACCAAACACAGGGAGCATTACATAGGGCCCGGCACCCACTCCCCAGAAACCCAAAGTCTGGCCGAAATCTTCTTCATTCTTGCGCATTCCAAAGCCGCTGGCTATATCTATTAGTCCAGCTACTCCCAGTGTAGAGTTAATGACAAACCTACTGGAGTCATTAAAGGCAGCATCGAATTTGAGCTGCAACAAGTCATTGGCAAAAACATTGATGTCATCAATATTGCTGAAGAAATTGCCGATCCCCTGGCGCGCAATCCTCGGCACAAATAGATTATAGGCAGCTGCAACGGGTCTGACGATCAATTGATCGAAATAGTCATTCAACCTAAATACTCGTTTATTTGCGTTTTCCCAGGGATCATTCGTCTGCCCATAAGAGGGGCTGGAAATTAACATGCCAGCTAACAGGATGTAGCACAGAAATTTGCCGCTTGTGCGGCAGAATTGTTGGATAAATAATTGATTCACAGTCTCGATCTTTTCTTAATTGCTACCTGAAAGTAATTTATCAATCTGTTTGTCGATACGTTTGCTGGAAACAGCTATCCGTGTTCCAAGATTCTGCGCGAAAAGCGACACTCGAAATTCTTCCAGCATCCAACGTAGGACGAGTAGTTCAGATTTATGGCCGCTAGCAAACTTTGCAAGCAAGCTTTGATACCTGGACTGGTACTGTGCCAGCATTTCAGTATTCGACAAATCCTTGTCTCCCATATGCGGCGCTTTACTCAAGCGTGCCGTAATAGCTTTCAAGTATCTTGGATACTCAGTAAACCATACCAGACCAGTCTCTGAAAGAAAGTCTTCATGCAGAAGTCGGTTCAATTGATCTCCTACATCCTCTCCTACATAGGTCAAAGGGCCGTCTTTTAATTTCTGTAAGGTTTGAGCTATTTGATAGTACTCATCTAACACAACGTCAAATAAGGATTCGATCTTGTCAGCAATAGATACTATTTGCGATTTACCCAGATCCAGCGTTAGTGCAAATTCAGATTTAGATCTAGGCACCTTACTCTCTAATTCGAATGCCGAAACATAGCATAGCCACAGCGCATTTTCTGCGAAATTCGCCAGTGGGAAAGGGGCTTTTAGAACCACCCTGTCCGCTAGTCGTGCAAATTTCTTCCTTAAATGATTTCGCTGCTGGACACTGCGTAACTGAAATAATTTCACCATTCCCTGCAAATTGCTTTCGCGGGCAATGGCCTGGTCGGGAAAGAGACAGATACGAACAGATTCTCCCGCGTCTACCAGGGCTGGATAGCGGATCAGCTTCAGAGACTCACCAACTTCTACTTGCCTCGGTAGATCTGCTATGGTCCAGTCAGTAAGGCCCGTAACTTCGAGCGGATGATTATAACCAGAATTCCCACCGAGCTTGTGATCCCCATCACTAGCATTTCTACTTGGGTGACTTTTCTCCACTAGCCCCTTCTCTCTAAGCTGTGCTTTTACTGCAGCAAGGGTTTCGGCAAAGGCAATTTCCTGCCCTTCTTCATTCAACACCCTCACCTTTGTGTTCAGATGGCTGGGAAGTTGGATCTGTTGGAAGATATGCTTCTCAATATCCATGTTCTTTAAGCTACGAATCTGTGCCAACAGCGAGTCTATTATGTCTCCATCCGCACTCATCATTTGCTCCCGGGCCCGCGCCACGAAGGCATTCACCGGTATGAAATTTTTGCGCAGAGATTTAGGTAGGCCCCTGATCAAGGCCGTGCACTTCTCCGCTATCGTTCCCGGTACGGCCCAGTCCAGGTCTGATTGTTGTAGCTGATTAATCATTAGCAGAGGCACTTCCAAAGTCGCGCCATCCTCTTTGCTGCCCGGTTCGAATAGGTAATCCAGAGCGAGCGAGTTTTTATGTATTGCTGTCTTATCGGGATAGGCCTGAACAGCCTCCAGCAGCGACGAGGAGCTGAGTAGATTTTCGCTATTCATCGTCAGTAGTTGCTCAGCCTTTCCCCCTTCTTTTCTTAACCAGGTGCTCAAATCTCTGGAAGAACTGATGCTGCTTGGTAGGCGTTGCTCGTAGAATCCAGCTATGTCTCGCTCACTTATTAAATGATCGGGCCTTCGCATTTTCTCTTCCTGCTTATTAAGCACGGCGAGAAATTCCTGATTTTTCCTATAGAAAGCAAAATTAACAGTGATCTGCCCCGCCAGCAGAGCCTCTTGTATAAACAACTCTCGACAAACTACAGGATCAATCTTGCTATAACTATGCAGTGCCTTTTCGATAATGACCAAGCCATATAACTGGACCTTCTCATAGACCATTACTTGCTGGCGTTTTTTACTCCAATGAGGCTCAAAATATTCTCGTTTCACCAGGTGTAATGCCATTTCTTGAACCCATTCCGGTTCAATTTTTGCTGCCTGATTTGCAAAAGTCTGCGAGGTCTCGATCTGATCACCGGTGACAATCCACTTCGCACCGGTTGTCGCCAACACAGAAGAGGAAAACAAGGAAAAAGTCTTGTTCCTGCTCCCTCTGTAATTTCTGCCATCGATGCGTTTGGCAATTTGACTCAGGGAGCCGCTGATAAGACTCTTGTGTATGGCCGCGTAGCTACCTTTTTCTTGATTGATTCTAAGGCCCAAATGCTGACAAGAGAGCACTAATTGGCGGTGCACCTCTCGCCATTCACGCATGCGCATGTACGAAAGAAAGTAGTTCTTACAATGCTTCCTTAGTTGTCCCTGAGTAAGGCTTTGTCGCTTCAGTTCGTAGTTATCCCAGAGATTCACAAAGCCCAGGAAATCGGAGTCTGGGTTATTAAACTCTGCCAATTTCTGCATCGCCAGATGTCTATTCTCAGCTGATATTTCCCTGGGGTCTTGAATGCTAAGCGCACTAACTATTATTAGAAGTTCCCGCAGGCAGCCCTGAGATTGCGCGACAATAAGCATACGCGCATATTTAGGATCAATCGGCAGAATAGCCATCTTTCGGCCGCATTCTGTCAATCGTCGAGAATGACTTAAGGCATCCAGTTCTATAAGAAGTTTTATACCTTCGTTAATCGCTTTTTGTTCCGGCGCATCCAGAAACGGAAATTCTTCGGCGCTACCCAACTTCAGATACTTCATTCGTAGAATGACGGAGGCCAGATTAGTGCGCATTATTTCCGGGTCTGTGAATAGCGGTCTAGCCAGGAAATCGCTTTCCGAGTACAAACGAATACAGACCCCATTTGCCATACGACCGCAACGTCCTTTCCGTTGATTTGCACTCGCCTGGGAGATAGCTTCGATGGGAAGCCTTTGCACCTTGCTCTGTAGGCTATAGCGACTAATTCGTGCCAAGCCTGTATCGATTACATAATTTATTCCGGGTACGGTAATCGATGTTTCTGCCACATTGGTTGCCAGTACAATTTTTCGCCCGCGCCCGGGCTTGAATATTTTCGCTTGTTCCGAGTAACGCAATCTTCCATACAGGGGTAATATTTCTGTATCTTTTAGTCTCTGCTTTCTTAATTTTGTCGAGGTTTCCCGAATTTCTCGCTCACTGCTAAGAAAAACCAATACGTCACCGCTGAACTTACCCTGCCTTACATCAGCTTTCGATATGTCAGCAACCGCCTTAATGATCCCGTTTATTTGAATATCTTCATCCACCTGGCTTTCTGAGGAATCAGACAACGGCGCATAGCGTGTTTCTACCGGATAGGTTCTACCTGAAACGGCAACAATGGGTGCATTTCCAAAATGCTCCGAAAATTTTTCAACATCTATTGTGGCCGAGGTAACTATAAGTTTAAGGTCCTGTCTTTTCGCTAGTAATTGTTTCAAAAACCCTAACAGGAAATCGATGTTTAGAGACCGTTCGTGAGCTTCATCTATGATGAGAACTTCATACTTATTGAGGAATTTGTCTTGCTGAATCTCAGCCAACAAAATCCCGTCGGTCATTAGTTTCAGAAAGCTCTGGTCGCTGGTGTTGTCGCTGAAGCGCACTTGTGAGCCAACCCCTACTCCAGGTTTGCTGCCAAGTTCTTCCGCGATTCGGTTTGCCACGGAAACTGCCGCCAGTCGACGCGGTTGCGTGTGGCCGATTAATCCCCTGATGCCGAAGCCAGCCTGCAGACAAATTTTGGGTAATTGAGTCGTTTTACCAGACCCTGTATCACCGGCGACGATTAATACCTGATTACTCCGCAATAGACCTACGATTTCCGCGGCCCGAGAACTTACCGGCAGCTTATCTGGGTAGTTGAGAGTTGTTGGTATCGAGCTACGTCTGCGAGCACAGGCTTGCTGCGACTTGAGAATCGCTGATTCGAGGACACTTAGAGAAGACTGAAAGCCTTTAGCAGGCTTATGCTGACGCTCTAGCGCAGTGATAGATTTTTTTAGCCGAGGAATATCTGCTAGCTGGCAACTAGTAAGTTTCTGCTTTAGGGAATCTAACACGGTAATTTTCCACTGATCGGATCAGATCTTAGGTCGAACTCTTATTCTGTAGAAGCAATCCAAGAAAAGTTTATTCTCGTAATTCCCGATGTAGAATCTTGCCTATATTAGACTTCGGAATATCGGAAACCAGTACGAATTCTCGGGGTATTTTATAGGCCGTTAAGCCGTCCTTACAATGGGCCTTTACAGAATCTATATCTAGGCCTTTTTCTTTAGGAACTATAAATAATTTAATCGTTTCACCCGTTTTTTCGGATGGAACACCAATGGCGGCACTCTCCATCACCCCAGGGTGTCGGTTAACCCAATCTTCGACTTCATTGGGAAATACATTAAAGCCAGACACGAGAATCATATCCTTCTTTCTATCAACTATGGATATATAGCCATCGTCATCTATCTGTACATAATCTCCAGTCTTCAACCAACCATCTTTAGTAAGGGCATCGGCTGTCTCCTGCTCTTGTTTCCAGTAGCCCAGCATGACCTGAGGCCCTCTCACCCATAGCTCGCCTCTCTCGCCACTTGCCACTTCATGTCCGTTGTCATCGACCACCTTGGTTTCTGTATCCGGCACCACGGTACCGACGGTGCCGGCTCGAAGCCTGCCGGGGATATTAACTGCCACCACCGGAGAACACTCAGTCAGACCATAACCTTCGTAAACTTCACAGCCAGTTACTGCTAGCCATTCCTCGCTGACTGAGGATGTCATGGCCATACCGCCAGCTCCACAGAACTTCATTTGGCTGAAATCGATGTTGGCGAAGTCTTTATGGCGAAGTAACGCCAGATACAAAGTATTAATTCCTACGAAGCCGTTGATCGGCCAGGATTTTAGCAACTTGATTAAGCCCGCAATGTCTCTAGGATTAGTGACCAATATGTTGTGATTGCCGGCAAACGGCATGGTCAGACAGTGCAGAAGGAAAGCATAACTGTGATAAAGAGGTAATGGGGCAACAATGTTCTCTACCTTATCATTAATAACAACCAGGCAGCGGGAACGTAGTTGCATCAAGTTCGCGATCAAATTACGGTGGCTTAACATTGCACCCTTGGCAAAACCGGTTGTACCGCCGGTATACAAGATTAACGCAAGATCATCATCGCGGCCATTGCCAGGGTATTCAAATTTGGGAGTCGGAGTGTTTACCATCAGCTGAAAATCGATTGCGCCGGGCAATGAATACCTTGGCACCATTTTCCTGATGTGCTTGGCGACAGAATTAATAAGCAGACGCTTTAAGGGTTTCTGCAAGTCACCCAACTGTGTCACGATTACCGTTTCGATATAGGTCTGGTCGATGATCTTTTCTAGCTTGTCGCAAAAACTGGACAAGATGACTATAGCTTTTACACCAGAATCTTTGAATTGATGAGCCATTTCCGTAACGGTGTAAAGCGGATTAGTGTTAACTACAACCAATCCCGCTCTTGCAGCTCCATAAAAAACTATGGGGAACTGTAAAATATTCGGTAATTGAATAGCTATCTTGTCACCTGGTTTTAAATCGGTCCGGGAGATTAGGTAATGAGCAAAACGATCACTTAACTCATCGACCTCACGATATGTCAAAGTGCATCCGAAACAGGTAAACGCAGGCAACTCTGCATGTTCTGTACAGAAATGCTTAATTAACTGAGGCAGGCTTGAAAATTCTTCGGGACGCAGGTCTTCTGCTAATTGCTCAATCATATAGGCTTACTTTGTTAGCAGGGTCATGGCTTGTTCCAGACCTTTTACAGACAAGGGGTACATTCGATTATCTAGAAGCTCTCTTACGATTTCAATGGAGTAGCTGTGCTCCCAAAAATCTTTCGGAGTAGGATTAATCCAAACCATGTGATCATATACTTCAGCCAAACGCTTTATCCAGATTGCCCCTGGCTCTTCGTTATAATGCTCAATGCTGCCGCCCACATGAGTTACTTCGTAAGGCGCCATGGTTGCATCGCCGACAAAGATCACCTTATAGTCCTTGGAATACTTATTAAGTATTTCAAATGTTGAAGTGGTTTCAGCATGACGCCTATGGCTCTTGGTCCATACCGACTCGTAAATAAAATTATGAAAGTAATAGTACTTAAGATGCTTAAATTCAGATCTTGCCGCTGAGAACAATTCCTCACAGAGCTTCACATGAGGATCCATAGATCCTCCTACATCGAAAAATATTAATACTTTCACGGAATTGTGCCGCTCCGGCACCATTTTTATGTCTAACAAACCTGCATTCCTCGCCGTTGAGGAAATGGTGTCATTTATATCTAATTCATCTTCAGCGCCGGTTCTTGCAAACTTCCTTAGGCGACGCAGTGCCATCTTGATATTTCTGGTACCTATCTCAACCGAGTCATCCAAGTCTCTATAATTACGTCTGTCCCAAACTTTCACGGCACTCTGATTGCGGCCCTCTTGTTGACCGACTCGAATTCCTTCGGGGTTATAACCGTACGCTCCAAATGGAGATGTGCCCCCGGTGCCAATCCATTTATTACCACCCTGATGTCTTTTCTGCTGCTCTTCCATGCGTTTTCGAAATTCTTCCATGAGTTTTTCTAAACCGCCAAGCGCTTCTATCTTCGCTTTTTCCTCATCGCTAAGCATCGACTCCATCTGCTTGCGCAGCCAATCCTCTGGAATTTGATACAGTGAAGGGTCGTTTATCACATCGACGTTTTCAAAGTATTTGCCGAACGCTATATCAAACTTGTCGAAGTTCTTCTCATCTTTCACGAAACACATACGAGACAAGTGATAGAAATCTTCGACGCTGGCGAAGATAACATTCTGCTTTAGGCATTCAAGCAGCGAGAACAACTCGGTAAAGGAGACAGGCAACCGCTCTTCCTTGAGGGTCATGAAAAAATTGATCAGCATTAGCTCTTGGCTCTATGCATAAACGCCAACTTCTCCAGCAAATGAACATCCTGCTCGTTTTTCAGCAGTGCTCCATAAAGTGGCGGAATAGCATTTTTGGCACTATGATTCTTTAGTACCTCTTCCGGTATGTCGTCGGCCATCAGTAACTTCAGCCAATCTATTAGTTCAGACGTGGAAGGCTTCTTCTTCAGGCCGGGAATTTTTCGTACATCGAAGAAAACATCCATGGCTTGCGTCAGTAACTGTTTCTTGATGTCCGGATAGTGCACATCGACGATTTTTTCCATCGTCAGAGTATCTGGAAATTCGATGTAGTGAAAAAAGCAGCGACGCAAGAATGCATCGGGTAGCTCTTTCTCATTGTTACTGGTTATGATTACTATTGGTCGGGTTTCTGCTTTTATTAATTTCTTTGTCTCATAGACAAAGAATTCCATCTTGTCTAACTCGAGAAGCAAGTCATTGGGAAATTCAATATCTGCTTTGTCAATTTCATCAATCAGCAGTACTGATTTTTGATCTGACTCGAATGACTCCCAAATTTTCCCCTTAATTATGTAGTTTGATATATCGTGAACTTTATCATCGCCCAGCTGAGAATCTCGTAAGCGCGATACAGCGTCATATTCGTACAGGCCCTGTTGCGCCTTCGTGCTAGATTTTATATGCCATTGAATTAGTGGCAATTCCAGGGACTTGGCGATTTGCTCTGCTAACATGGTCTTGCCTGTGCCCGGCTCTCCCTTAATTAACAAGGGCTTTTGTAATGCAATCGCTGCATTAACAGCCATTTGTAGCTCATTGGTTGCCACATATTCTTCGGTACCGGTAAAATTCATCAATCTATTCCACTGCGTATTTTGGGTGCGCGTATTGTAAACATCAGGCTTTAATTAATACAGAAAAACCAAGCTCCAGCCCCGTATCGCTTTACTACGTTGAATACATGGGAATAGTTTAACTTGGCTATACTGGGTGCAGCATAGTCTGCCTTGCCAATGAATTAACTGATATTGCCTATACTCTTATTTCAATAAGTTTCCTGCCTCTTTCCGTTATGTACCAACGCACTCCTTTCCTACCGCCAATTCGACCTGCCAGTGATTTAAGCGTGAGAAAACCCAAAGTCTTCACCATGGTCGATTCATCAGTATCCGCTTCTCGGCATAGCCCCTGCAGGGAACGGTAGATAAATCTCCCACAGCCCAGAGTCTTAAGCACTTTGGAAGAGGTAGTATCGAGCTCATTTGGATCAGGGTCATTGCCCATCGACATTTCCGTCAGATTGTCGTCCTCTGTTTCGGTATCGATCAGAGGCAGCAATTCCTCTTGTAATTGCTTGAGTTGATATTGCAGCATATCGACCTTAGTGCTTGTGACTCTGGTCTCTGATAAAACACTGTCTGATACATTGGCGAGAAAAAAACGTGGAGAGATGGCTATCGCAAGGCAAATAGCGACGTAATTCAACAAATTTGCCGGGCTACCTTCGCTGTCCACTATCAAGGTACTGCCAAACACTGAGAGAACGAAAGGCACTAAAAATGTCATCAGCACACCGAGCATTATGCAGCGCGCAAGCAGCCCAGTATCGGATGTATGACGAGTTGAAAGGGTGAAATAGTTAATAACACCACCAGCTGCGCCTACTAAAAGCATGGTGAAAACCAGGGAAACAAAATGACCAGTCATGGTAAACCTCTTCTTGCTAAGCTATTGTTTTAAATTAGTAAATTTAGTTAATACGGGTATCGGGAGGCAAATTCAAACAGAAAATCGAGCCTGGGGGAAGTCAAACCGTACGGGCCTTCGATAGAACACTTTATTTATCATCTATAACTATTTGTTTTTATTTACAATAGTATTTCTTCTTTTCTTCAATAATGACAGCAGCCCAGCTACTAATAAGGCGAACAACAGAGCCAGTATCAAGGGCACAAAGCTCCTGAAAGCCTCATCCACGCCCAGCGTAATTGCGTCCAGAGTCGCCACCATGAGAGCCGGAGCCATAAAACTGTCTTGTGGACTGCTATACCAGGGGGTAAATATCAGCGCTGCGGCTGCAGCACGCAGGCTGTACGAGGACCAAATCGCTTTCTGGAATTTTGTGAGCTTCCAGAATAGGCCAAAAAATACGCATGCAGCTACCAGGTAGAGGCTCCAGAATAGCCAATAGTTTGCAATCGACTCCATTAGGCGCTAACCCACCGAATTACGTGTTCCTCAAAGCCTTCGGGGTGAACATATTCCTCGGAAATCACCCTGCCGCTAATGGCTAAGCCAGCGACCAACATGGCGTCCCGCGAACCTGCTAGGAGGGGATGCCAATCGAACAGAGGCTTATTCTCAAAACGAAGGCGATAGGCGCAAGTGTCGGGCATCCAACTTGCGGACTCTAAGTCCATGTTCTTTACATTCAGGCAATCAGATACCAGTTCCGCTCTCTCTCGATAACAACCACAACTGCTATTTTCCTGTTCAAAATATCGACATACGACACGGGTATAAATTATTGCATTACTATCT
The DNA here is from genome assembly GCA_021773355.1 of Gammaproteobacteria bacterium. Lineage (GTDB taxonomy): Bacteria > Pseudomonadota > Gammaproteobacteria > Pseudomonadales > Pseudohongiellaceae > UBA9145. The sequence continues at coordinate 67,740 of JAJFKE010000011.1, forward strand.
GTATCGCTGAATTTTTTTAGACAGCAGCGGCCGCAACCGTCACAGAGCTTTTCCCATTCCTCGGCGTTCAACTCCGACAAAGGTTTTTCCCAAAACCTCTCCCTTAACAAACCTTGCGAATCGGCTACGCTCATTGCGATGTGACTGAGTTAGTTCCATTCATGATAACGGTGAGTTCCGGCTCTAGTATTTTTCGTCTCCAACCAGAAAGTTCACCACCCCACTGAATTTCGCCACTACGATCAAAACTTCGAATTAATTCCAACAAATACTTCTTTCTACCCAATAATTCCGGAGAGATTTCCAATTCATCTGCTTTCTCATTTGCAATCTGTTGGCAGAGCTTCAGCTTCTTTCTAAGTGGAGCACTTAACGGTTTGTTAAGCAATTCAGGATCAACTTCCTGCAAATTGGATTCAGCAGATAACAATGTCAATATCTCACTACCATTACGCGATAGAAAGCGGCGGTCGACCCCTTCCGCATTAAATATAACATCGAGGGAAAGCGTCTCATTGCGTAGGTGAATTGCAATAACATTGCACAAATTCATCAAGTCGCCGTCCTTAACGATCCAGCTTCTTGGCTTGTTACGCTCTCTGGCCTTTTGCTCTCGCCAATAGCAAAGAACTTGCAAGGCTTGTAAGCCCTCCGCATCGAGGCGCCAAGCATTACTAATTCCAACATAGAAAGATTCCCACAGGGATTCATCCTCAATCTTTTGTGCTGAGCGCAACTGTTGATCACACTCTGCTCGCAGCCAATCAGTTATTCCTCTCTGCTGAAGTTGGCGATTCAGCAAATCTCGGATCTGAAGCAAATAGCGCACATCGGTCGCGGCGTACAGAATTTGTTTCTCAGACAACGGTCTCTTGATCCAGTCAGACCTCGTTTCATCTTTTGCCACTTCGATTCCCAAGAGGTTTTCAACCAGGGCTTGATAACTAATGCTAAATCCAATGCCCAAAAAAGCAGCGGCCAGCTGTGTATCAAAAATGGATGCAGGAACACAGCCTAAAAATGTTTGCAGAAGATTTAGATCTTCACTACAGGAGTGCATTACCAGAGTGCACTGTGGATTCCCTAACAGTTCAGAAAGCCCCGACCAATCATCGATCAACAATGGGTCAATTATATGACAGCTATTCCTATCGGCAATTTGCAATAAACCCACGCGCGCATAGAAAGTATTCGTTCGTTCGAATTCGGTATCGATGGCAAGGAAACTCTCTTTTTGCCATTGACGACAAAGTAAATTCAATGTCGCCGAGTCACTTATGTACTCAATAGGCATGCCGTCGCTGAATCTATTTGTACTCAAGATCTATCCATGGACTTTCGTCCTGCGAAGGCGTGGGTGAGCGTGCTACCATCAACGTATTCCAGTTCACCGCCGACCGGGACTCCGTGCGCTATGCGCGAAACAATCGCCTTCGATGACTTCAGTTGTTCCGCAATATAATAGGCCGTCGCATCTCCCTCTACATTGGGATTGCAGGCTATTATCACCTCCTCTATATTATTTTTTTCTACCTTCTCGAGTAATTGATTAATACCCAGCTGCTCTGGTCCAATCCCATCTATTGGGGACAGATGCCCCATTAATACAAAATAGACGCCTCGAAACGATCCCGATTGCTCTATTGCAAAAATATCGGCAGGAGATTCCACTACGCAACAAATATCGTGGTTACGAGACCTGCTTGCGCATATTCGGCAGGTTTCTTCCTCGGTGAGGGTGCGGCATTGAGAACAATTTCCAACCTCCTTCAGTGCAACAGCAAGAGATTCACTTAGCTTGTGACCTCCGGACCTATTCCTCTCCAATAGGTGCAAGGTCATGCGTTGCGCTGACTTGGGTCCTACTCCGGGAAGGCAGCGGAAAGCCTCAATGAGCTGATCGATTAATGGGCTTGAATTCACTATTAGTCCTAAAAGGGGAACTTAAAGCCGTCCGGCATTTTCATACCGCCAGCCATACCGCCAATGGCGTCTCTATTTTTTTCTTCGATCTTCCGAACCGCGTCGTTTACCGCCGCTGCAAGCAAATCTTCAATTACCGCTTTCTCTTCACTCAGCAAGCTGTCGTCTAAACTAATATTTATTACATCGTGTTTACCGTTCATGGTAACTCGGACCAGACCAGCCCCAGACTCACCTTCGGTATGTGTTTTTAATAGCTCTTCCTGAGTTTTTTGAAACTGCTCTTGCATCAGCTTCGCTTGTTTCATGATTTCGTTTAGATCGGTCATGCTATTTGTCAATCCTTGGTTGGCGCAATTGATTCTTTTGCTAGAGTGCCGGAAAAATGCTTAAGTAATTCCTGAACATTTTTATCTTGTTCGAATTCGTTAACCATCTCTGTATGTCGTTCTTCCTTTAGCCTTTGACTTAATAAGGCTGGGGTTTCATTCTTTGTCTCGCCTATTTCTATGTGAGCCGTCAGCGCGGTACCGAAGAAATCGCTGATAGCCTGAGATATTTTAGGCAGCAACTCTGCGCTATACACTGCACTCTGAGAATGGTCGAGGATAAAATATATATTCTGCGAATCGGCCTTAAGAAAATCTGAATTAGCCATAACATTGGCAGCAATTCCACTTATTGTTAGCTGCGGAAAGATGTTGAGCCAGCTTGCTCGATCAACAGAGGTGATATTAATTGAATCCGAAGAAACTAACTTCTTCTCCTCATCCAGTGGGTCTATAGCTATCTGTTCGAGTTCTTCTGGCTGCCTCGCTGCGCGGTTTTCTTTGACCACCGGACCTTGTGAAAGCTCTACTGCTGTCTTGGAAACGGGTGAGGTTTCTGTGCTGCTTTCAAGCTGCTCAATGTCGGTATCTAGGTTACTCTTTTTTTTTTCATCTTCAGGGCTTACCGTAGTCGTTTCTTCAAAATCTTCAACCTGGGTATCAACTTCGGGATCGATTGGCTCAACATAGCCTGGAGAAAAAACCAGCATACGAATTAAAAGCATTTCGAAAGCGGTTCGTATCTCGGCCGATAGGCGTAGATCCTCTCTGCCTTTTAACCCCATCTGATAGTATAACTGTACATCTTCTGCGCTTAACAGTGAGGCAAGTTCTAGAATCTCGGCCATGTCGCCATAGCTATTATCTACAGCCTTCGGCTCAATCTGGGCTAGGGCGATTCTATGCAGAGCAGACAGCAAGCTATCGAGTGTGTGCCCATAGTCCGGAGTCTGCTCAGATATGTCGCGAATCAGATCAAGAATTACAGCTACAGATCTGGACGACATCCCTTTTAATAATTCATAAACCTGTTTTTGTGGAGGAATTCCCAACATCTCAATTACACCGCTGGCCACAACACTCCCTTCGCAATAGGAAATTGCCTGATCGACCAATGTGAGCGCATCGCGCATACTCCCCCCGGCGGCTGCAGCGATTTGCCAAAGTGCCTCCTGTTCGAATTTGATCTGTTCCTTCTGCAATACTGATTGCAGATATTCTGTGATTAGCTGCGGACTCAGATTCTTCAAATTGAATTGCAGACATCTGGACAAAATCGTAATGGGCAGCTTTTGCGGATCGGTAGTGGCGAAAAGAAATTTCACGTGGGGTGGAGGTTCTTCCAGGGTCTTTAGCAGAGCATTGAAACTGTGGTTGGATAACATATGTACTTCGTCAATCAGATATACCTTGAAGCGCCCTCTGGATGGTGCATATTGAACGTTGTCTAGTAACTCCCGAGTATCTTCGACTTTGGTACGTGATGCCGCGTCAACCTCAATTAAGTCGATAAATCTACCTTCATTAATCTCCCTGCAGGAATCACAACTCTCACAGGGTACAGAGCTAATCCCCTCCTCGCAGTTAAGGCACTTTGCCAGTATCCGAGCCAAGGTCGTCTTTCCTACACCTCGTGTGCCAGTAAATAAATAGGCGTGGTGCAGTCGCTGATTATCCAGCGCATTAATGAGGGATTTGAGAACATGAGCTTGGCCCGCTACTTGAGAGAAATTACTGGGCCGCCACTTTCTGGCTAATACTTGATAGCTCATTGGTTTATTTCGTCGACAAACTGCAAAGTAAGAATTTTCTTGTTAGAGATATCTGATTTCGTGGAGATTCGAATGGAGGCAGCTCTTGCCAGCCACACCACGGCACATGAGTCAGCTACTACCGTTGCTCCCTTCCGGGCCTGGCGGGGTTTATAACCTATCATTGCGCGGGGACCGACAAGAGTTACCAGAGGGCATAATAACATAGACAGAGCCCGAAACAGCGCCAGATTATCAGAAATTCTGACCTGTTTATCAAAAATCCAACGCTGCGGATGCCAGCTAATCCTTTGGCAATGACAGCGTAAGCACCCTCGCGTCTTGCCCACCACCCAAGGCCAGCGAAATGTATTGTTTGCCATCTACCGAGTAAGTCATGGGTGTGCCTTGAGGAGGTAGAGGTAGCTCCTCTTCGTGAACAATCTCTCCAGTCGCCTTGTCAAAGGCTCTAAGCAAATTTCGGTCACCATCTGTTTGAGCAATAAAAAGTAAAGTCTTGGTCAACAAAGGACCAGTTCTACTCTGGCTGCCCACTGGACCTGGGTCGAGTATTCCCATATCGATTATCTGTTGACGAATCCCTTCACCATGAGGAACCATCCATTCATGCTCGCCAGTATTTAGATTTATCGCGGTAATTCGACTATAGGGTGGTTTGGTGAGTGGCAAGCCCTGCGGACCACCTACTGACCTCGGACCACCTCTTACATAGCCCAGATCTGAACGTTGAGGGCTAGACTCTCGCAGCTGAACTACAATTGGCGCGGAAGCTGACGGTATGTAATACAGTCCGGTATCCGGGTCGAATGCTGCACCATGCCACTCGCCTCCTCCGCCCCAGCCAGGAAATTGTATAGCTCCACGTAACGAGGGTGGAGTAAATAACGGACCATAGTCATAGATTTCTATATTTTGCAGCGCTTCTCGACGTAATTCTGGACTAAAATCAATAAGTGTTTCGTCAGATATCCCCTGTGGTTCGAATGCTGCCGGTTTGGTCGGGAATGGCTGTGTTAGAGATAGCGATTCACCAGGCACACTGCTTTGAGGAACCGCTCTTTCTTCAATTGGCCAAACCGGTTCGCCAGTAATTCGATCGAATACATAGGTGAAGCCTTGTTTAGAAATTGCGGCAACCGCTTTAATTGCCCTGCCATCGACAGTGATATCTACGAGCGTCGGCGCTGCAGGAAGGTCATAGTCCCAAACACCGTGATGAACCATCTGAAAATGCCACAGCAACTCGCCATCTTCGGCTCGAACCGCGACCAAACTCTCAGCAAATAAATTGTCACCCTTGCGCAGGCCGCCATACCAATCATTGGTTGGGGTGCCTATAGGAATGTAAACGATTCCGAGCTCATCATCGGAACTCATGATGGTCCAGGAATTGGTGTTACCTGAGTATTCCCATGACCCATCCTCCCAAGTCTCATTGCCAAATTCGCCCGCCTGCGGAATCGTCTTGAACATCCACTCAAGTTCGCCAGTGACAGGATTAAATGCTCTCACATGGCCCGGGGGCATCTCCTTAGTTCGGCCACCATCAAGAACAATGGAATTAACCACTACTCTGTTATTGGTAACCAGTGGAGGTGAAACAACGCCGTATTGTGTCTTGTCGATTTCCCGGCCCAATCCCAACGACAAATCTATCCTGCCGTTGTTTCCAAAATCTGTATCAGGCTCTCCTGTTTCGGCATCGATTGACCATAACTTGGAATCATTCGTTGCAAAGAATATCCGTTGCTCACCATCTGCTTCCCAGTAAGCAACACCTCGCGTGTTATAACCCAGATTTGTCGGCCGCCCTGCTTCCCAGGCTCTAGTGTCAAATATCCACTTTTCATCACCGCTGGCCGCATCAAGAGCAGCGATTCTGCCAAAAGATGTCGGTATGTACATGGTGGTACCCACTACGATTGGCGTTGCTTTGTAGCCGGCAGGAGCGGCCCCGGCGTTATCATTAGCAACGTTATCTGCCACTGTCGCATTGTCGACACTCTCCCAAACCCAAGTACTCTCCAGACGATTAACATTGCTGGCATTAATTTGATCAAGCGTCGAATATTTTTGCGAACCGTTATCGCCACCATAGCTGGGCCAATCGGCCGCCTCACTACTGATGGAAACAAGGATAGGTAAAGCGGAAAAGCTTAAAAATCGAGTAAATCGTGACAACATGATGCCTCCGCGGCAAAAGAATTTTCGTAGTACTGATACTACATTATGGTCGCCGATTGGCAATACCGAATAGCATTGAATGAGATATAAGGAGGGATTCACAGCGATCTATTGAAATCCTGTTATTAGCCGCACAAGCGTGGCGGTGAAGATGGGATTGACTCAGAATTTATCTAAGATAAATTCTTCGCCCTGCGGGCGGCTTGCAGCCGTCTACGGAGCTTACGCTCCTTTCGAACCGCGAGGGATCTCATACCTCCCTCACCTGAGCGTCATCGATCTTCAGTGTATTGAGAAGTAGATTCGTTGCATTAAGATCAGAGTAGAAATTGGCGGTGAGGGAGGGATTGACTCAGAATTTATCCAAGATAAATTCTTCACCCCTACGGGGCGGCTTGCAGCCGTCTGCGGAGCTTACGCTCCTTTCGAACCGCGAGGGATCTCATACCTCCCTCACTGGGACGTCATGTAAGTTCAGTGTACTAGGAAGTAGATTCGTCGTATTAAGATCAGAGTACAAATTGGCGGTGAGGGAGGGATTCGAACCCTCGAAGCCTTACGACTTACACACTTTCCAGGCGTGCTCCTTCGGCCACTCGGACACCTCACCGTTATTCTTTTTGTATATTACCTGCATCTATATTGAGCCCGCTTCGCAATTTTGCAAAAGGGATTGACTCAGAATTTATCTCAGATAAATTCTTCGCCCTGCGGGCGGCTTTCAGCCGTCCTGCGCGCTTCGCGCTTGTGATTCAGATTTATCTCAGATAAATTCTTCGCCCTGCGGGCGGCTTTCAGCCGTCCTGCGCGCTTCGCGCTTGTGATTCAGATTTATCTCAGACAAATTCTTCGCCCTACGGGCGGCTTTCAGCCGTCTGCGGAGCTGACGCTCCTTTCGATGTCGAAGCCTTACGACTTACACACTTTCCAGGCGTGCTCGTTACTCCGGGCGTCCTGCCCTCCGCCCTGCGGGTCGGCCACTCGGACACCTCACCGTAATACTCTTTCGCAAAATAAACTTTCAAGCACCGCTCAAAAGCGGCGTAACCTTAGCTTACCATTTGTCTGAATTCAAGCTCGCCTTTTACTGCCTTACCGTTCGGCTACTTACTGAATCTGAAGTCACAGGGGTTGAGCTGCGGTAAACATTTATATCCAAGCCGCCACGGCGTAGAAAATTCATTCCGATTCTGAGCTCAGTAGGTTGACACTTCAGCATGATGTCACGAAATATGCGTTCCACGCATTCTTCGTGATAGGCCTGATGCCCTCTATAGGAAACAAGATATTGCAATAAGCCAAGCTCGTTGATCTTTTTACCGGTATAGCGCAGTTCCACGCTGGCCCAATCCGGCTGGCCGGTAACAGGGCAATTTGATTTGAATAAATCGGAATAGAGTTGTTCGTCATCGACATCGCTGCTCTCCACTGAGAGTAGCTCTGGATCAATCTGTAGCGATCCACATTCGATCTGCAAATTATCAAGTGACCTGCCTGCTCTCACTTGCGAGAATTGCATTTCTATCTCGTCGAGGAAATGAATATCCACCTTCACCTCCGATCGACTAACACTGGATAGATCTTTTCCTACAATTTTTCGAATAGCTTCAACACTTTCATAACGTTCTTGATTCAATGAGTTCAGATAAAGCTTAACAGACTTGGACTCTACGATATTCTCTGACTCCGAATTAAAATAAAACTCGGCGATAGCGACCTGAGGCTTTCCCCTGCTATCCAGCCAGGACAATTCGTAGGCCTGCCAATGATCCAGCCCATACATAAGTACTTTCTTATCGATATCCAACAATGACCTACTAGCCCATCGCGGTATCGGATAGAGGATACCAGGTTGATATTGCTTTGGGTTCTCGGTTTGGTTTCCTAGAGGGCTTTCTGTCATTTGTCTTGAATGATTACTAGTTTCTTAAACCAGTTCCTTTCCTTAAGAGTATGATGCAAGCACTGTACAAAATAACTATAAACACTCCGAGTATAAAAAATGCCCAGGTTATGTCTACGTCGGAACTCCCTAGAATACCGTATCGAAAAGTATTTACCATGTAGAAAATTGGATTCAGTGCAGATATGAATTTCCAAAAAGGAGGCAGCAACTCAACAGAGTAAAACACACCTCCGAGATAGATCAACGGAGTCAATACAAAGGTTGGGATGATCGATATATCGTCAAAGCTGTTAGCAAATAATGCATTAATGAAACCTGCAAGAGCGAAGACAATCGAAGTTAGCAGCACCACAGCAATGGTAATGCTCAGATTTTGTATGCTTAGATCGGCGAAGAATAGCGACATAATTGTCACTATGGTACCCACTGCCAAACCTCTAGCCATCCCGCCCACAATAAACCCGGACAATATTATGTAATTGGGAACCGGTGATACCAATAACTCTTCAATACTGTGTTGGAATTTGTGGCTAAAAAAAGACGAGACTACATTCGAATAGGAATTTTGTATGACAGACATCATTATCAGGCCCGGCACTATGAACTCCATGTATTGAAATCCACCCATTTCCCCTATGCGCCTACCTACCAAATTTCCAAATATAACAAAGTACAACCCGATCGTTATCGCCGGAGGCACAAGCGTCTGCAACCAGATTCTAGCAAAGCGCCTTACCTCTTTGATTACGATTGTCTCAAAAGCTATGTATTTATGATTTGCAAACACGGCGTGGTCCTGTCTCTAATTCCCTTCAAGTTTGGAAAGAAATAGTTGTTCTAATCTGTTTGTCTTGTTTCTCATGCTGTCGATTTTGATTCCGCTATCGCTGAGTTTAGCAAACACATCGTTTATACTTAATCCTCCAGATACAGTCACTTCGATGCAGTTCTCATCGACGATACTATGGCTAGAGTTTTGCAGGCTAAAAACGAAACCTTTGGGTACTGGGGCGGATGTTTCTAATATATAAGTCTGAGAGTCAAGTTCCGCTAATAATTTACGCATGTTGGTATTCTCGACTATTTCCCCTTCGTCGATGATCGCTATATTTCGGCAAAGATGCTCGGCTTCTTCCAGATAATGTGTGGTAAGTATTATGGTAGTGCCGTTGTTATTTATTTCTGTCAAAAATTTCCACATAGAACGGCGCAACTCAATATCTACTCCGGCAGTGGGTTCATCAAGGATTAATAAACGAGGTTCATGCACCAGAGCCCGCGCAATCATCAAGCGCCTTTTCATACCGCCGGAGAGGTTCCTCGATCTTTCTCCACGTTTTTCCCATAAACCCAATTTTCGCAAGTATTTTTCGCATCTTTCCCTAGCGATTCTTCGTGGCAAACCGTAATAGCCGGCTTGGGTCATTACAATATCCTGAACTTTTTCAAATTGGCTAAAATTTACTTCTTGAGGAACAATGCCGAAATCCAATTTTGTTTCAAACACATGGGTATCGACATTTTTTCCAAACACCTCTACTGAGCCGGAAGTCTTGTTTACCAAGGTGGAGATCACGCCGATGGTGGTGGACTTACCTGCGCCGTTAGGCCCCAATAAAGCAAAAAAATCACCCTGCTCTACTTCCAGTGAAATCCCCTTAAGCGCCTCGAATCCGTTGGCATAGGTTTTCGCCAGATTTTTAATGGAAATTGCTATTGTCATTGTGAATTGGTCTTCATGTATTAAGATTACTTGGCAATGCAGCGTAGTAACAACTAGCCTTGTAAGACAAACTGCATGGCAGCTGGAGTATGTCGATTGTCACTTCGATTAGCAACTTGATGAGCTTGTGGGCCAGCCTTGAGCCTCCGGTTTTTCCTGTCATAGAAATAAAAAAGCCCGGTGCTAACCGGGCTCTCGTATTTGGCGTCCCCTAGGGGTTTCGAACCCCTGTTGCCGGGATGAAAACCCGGTGTCCTAGGCCTCTAGACGAAGGGGACTTGGACTTTCTTCTGCTAATTCAAGCAGCGGGGGATTCTAAGAAGCTTGGCCTGCACAGTCAAGAGCAAAGCCTTAATATTCGGGGAATAACTTCGAATTATTAGCATATTCAAATCCAGACCGCTGATCAATGGTCATTTTAGTCAAAATTGGCCCCTGGCCAGTTCTTTGTCCCGAATTCGATGATTGAACGACGGCTCTGTTCCTGCCCTATCTTGACCCTCTATATTGTCTATGCCATCCTCAGCTTCTCGTCGTAGTCTAAGTAATAATAATTGCTAAAGAAGGTATTAGAATTTACAGACCTGAGCAAATCAGCCGATTAAATCAGGATCCTGCTAGGAATAGAGCCTCACCATAAGGGGCTGATGAGGATACTAGGAAACCAACCATGAACGAAAAGCATCAGACCAATGCCGATGATGGCAATAGCGTCAGCATTGATCAGAAATTGATCGAAGAAGGCACGGCGCAATTGAATAGCGAGATTCAGGTGCTAGAGGCTTGGCTACTTGAGCTTGACTCATCTGATGAGGAAAACTCTGAAACCTTGGCAGCTCGAAAGTCCTATAAGGACATGCTTAGTAGCCGTAAGGAAATGCTGAGTACTTTGGCAAAACAAGCCAAACTGCAAGCCGTGAGCAGCGACTAGGCCTCAACGCAAATCATTTACGCTGTATCACTGTTCGCCGTACCCCGTCCTCAACCACTAGAATAGATGTGATCCCCATGTTGTCAGAGCAACAGGCAAGAACCATGCTGGCTTTACAGGCAGCCATGAATACTAAAGTTGACCCAGACTGGGTTGACGCGTGCTATCCCTATTTGCGCGCAGTAGTCATTGAAGCCGCGGAAGCTATCGAGCACCACGGCTGGAAATGGTGGAAAAAGCAAGACAAGGATCTCGCTCAACTACAAATGGAGCTCATAGATATTTGGCATTTCATTCTGTCAGAGCTGTTACTACAAAACAAAGGAGACGAGGCCGCTTGCCTAGCTGTATTACTTCAGCTGCTAGCCGAAGCTGAACAATCACCCAGCATTGAATTCGACACCAAAGTGCACGATCTGGATGCAATCGATTTACTGACACAGCTTGAACTTCTAATAGCACTTTCCGCAGGACGACGCATCCACTTGTCGGTTTTTGCCGCGATTATGAAGAACTGCGAAATGGATTGGACTGAGCTGTACTGCCAATACGTGGGCAAGAACGTACTCAATTTTTTTCGTCAGGATCACGGTTACAAACAAGGAAGCTATCAAAAAATATGGAATGGTCGCGAGGACAATGAGTACCTGGTAGATATTATGGCCCGGTTGGACGCTGAGGATGCTCAGTATCAGGACAAATTATACTCAGCTCTCGTCGCTCATTATCCTGATTGAGGGAAATATCGAAGCAAGGTTCACTGGTAATAGGCGTTCTCTTTGACGGTATGATCTGTAACGTCCCGCACTTCTTTAAGCTGCGGAATTTGCTCTAGAAGAGTCTTCTCCACGCCGTCTTTGAGGGTCACATCGACCATACCGCAACCCTGACATCCCCCGCCGAAGCGAAGCACCGCGACAGTTTCCTCAAACATCTCTTCGAGAGTGACATGGCCGCCATGTGCAGCAAGTCCGGGGTTAACTTCATTGTAGAGGATATAGTTCACGCGATCTTCAATTGGACTATCGTCAGAAATTTTGGGAAGGCGTGAATTTGGCGCCTTGATGGTCAGTTGACCACCCATGGAGTCCTTGGCAAAATCGACTACCGCCTCTTCTAAAAAAGGTATACTATGCTGCTCGATGAAGGCATTGAAGCCTTCATATTGTTTCACTTCGTCGTCTTCTTTTTCTTCTCCTGGCCGACAAAATGAAATGCAGGTTTCGGCTTTAGGTGTCCCTGCATCCAGAATGAAAATTCGCACTGCTATACCCTCGCAATCTTGCTTATTAAGCAGTTCTTTTAGGTATTCTTGTGCAGATTCTGTGATGTTAACCATATGACTATCTCGCGCTTATGTTTGAGGCTCCGGTAATCATACTCTATTCAACGAGAAATTAGAATACCCGACTGAAACACTAGGTTATTTTAGCGATGCTCAAACAGGCAGTCTTTGCTAGAATTGACCGCTTTTTTAACCAGCTTCGGACGAGGTTTGCTAGACAGGTAAAAAGATATGAAGACGAAGGCATCAGAGCAACTCCTACGCAGTCTACTCGAGCAGCGAATTTTGTTACTCGACGGCGCCATGGGCACAATGATTCAGTCTTACAAGCTGTCTGATGCGCAATTTCGCAGCGAACGTTTCGCCAACTTCCCCCATGAGCTTGCTGGCAACAATGATTTACTAAGTTTGACCCAGCCAGAGGTTATCAAGCAGATACACCTGGCTTATCTGGCTGCGGGTGCAGATATCGTGGAAACTAATACCTTCAATTCCACCCGAAGTTCACAATCTGATTATCATCTACAGGAGCTTAGTTATGAGCTGAATCTAGAGGCAGCAAAACTTGCCCGGCAGGCCTGTGATGAAACTACGGCACTTACCCCGGACAGACCCCGCTTTGTGGCAGGTGTTCTCGGCCCCACCAGTAAGACTTGTTCGATATCGCCCAAGGTAAATGACCCTGGCTTTCGTAATATTAGCTTCGATGATCTGGTCGCTGATTACAGCAACTGCACCAATGCCCTTATAGAGGGTGGTGCTGACATCATTATGGTAGAAACAGCCTTCGATACCCTCAATGCCAAAGCCGCTATTTTCGCCATCAACAGGTGTTTCGCAGCGCAGGGCCTGTCATTGCCCATCATGATTTCCGGCACTATTACCGATGCCAGCGGACGTACCTTGTCAGGACAAACGGTGGCCGCATTTTGTAATTCCGTTGCTCATGCGAACCCGCTCTCAATAGGATTCAATTGTGCGCTCGGAGCGGAACAACTACGCCCACATATCGAGGAAACTTCCTCCATAGCAAATTGCCTTGTATCCACACACCCGAATGCAGGGCTACCGAATGAGTTCGGTGAATACGATCAGTCAGCCGAGGATATGGCGGCCATTATTGCCGAGTTCGCCACTAGTGGCTTCGTGAATATTGTTGGTGGCTGCTGTGGCACTACGCCAGCGCATATCGAGGCAATTTCTCAGGCTATACAGGGAATTGCCCCACGAAAAATACCGCAACGCAAAACCGCCTGCAGACTTAGTGGCTTGGAGGCATTCAATATTGATGAAACATCTCTGTTCGTCAATGTCGGCGAACGAACCAACGTAACCGGTTCCGCAAAATTTGCGCGCTTAATCATTGATGAGAATTTTGACGAAGCACTTGAAGTCGCTCTGCAGCAGGTCGAAGCCGGAGCGCAGATTATAGATATCAACATGGATGAAGGCATGCTCGATTCCCAAGCCGCCATGGAAAAATTCTTAAAGCTAGTCGCTTCCGAACCAGATATTAGCAGGGTTCCTCTAATGATCGATTCCTCGAAGTGGGAAATTATCGAAACCGGGCTTAAGTGTACTCAAGGCAAGGCTATTGTAAACTCGATTAGCCTGAAGGAAGGCGAGGAGGATTTCCTGGCCAAGGCTAAACTATGCATGGAATATGGTGCAGCGGTAATTATTATGGCCTTTGATGAAAATGGTCAGGCTGATTCTTTGGATAAAAAGAACGCTATCTGCAAACGTAGCTACGACCTGTTGACACAAAAACTGAAATTCCCTGCTGAAGATATAATTTTTGATCCGAATATTTTTGCGGTGGCAACCGGCATTGAGGAGCACAATAATTATGCGGTGGACTTCATTGATGCCTGTCGCTATATCAAAGCAAATTTGCCCGGCGCCTTAATTTCAGGTGGGGTTAGTAATGTTTCCTTTTCTTTCCGTGGAAACAACGCTGTACGCGAAGCGATACACTCCGTGTTCCTGTATCACGCGATAAAAGCTGGCCTTTCCATGGGTATCGTGAATGCGGGCCAACTGACTGTTTATGACGATATTCCCGCACAGCTTAAGAAGGCGGTAGAAGATGTAATTCTCAATCGCAGTGCTGACGCGACCGAAGGTCTAATGGAAGCCGCTATCCCCTACACCGGCAGCGGCGGCCAACAAACAGCAGAAGACCTGGCCTGGCGTGAGGCCAGCGTAGAACAACGTCTGTCCTATGCACTTGTAAAAGGCATTACCAAATTCATCGAAGAGGACACAGAAGCCGCCAGACAAAACGCCGACAAACCAATTCACGTTATTGAAGGCCCTTTGATGAGGGGTATGGACGAAGTTGGCGACCTATTCGGTAGTGGTAAGATGTTTCTTCCGCAGGTGGTTAAGAGTGCCAGAGTTATGAAGCAGGCAGTTGCTTATCTGCTGCCCTATATAGAAGCAGAAAAAGGCGACACCATTCAAAGCAAAGGTAAAATTTTAATGGCCACGGTTAAAGGTGACGTGCATGACATCGGCAAGAATATTGTCGGCGTGGTACTCGGCTGCAATAACTATGACGTTATAGATCTGGGCGTAATGGTTTCCTGTGAAAAAATATTGCAGGTGGCGAAAGATGAGAATGTCGACGTGATCGGCCTAAGCGGGCTTATTACCCCTTCGCTGGATGAGATGGTGCATGTGGCGGGCGAAATGCAACGCCTGGGTTTTAATATTCCCTTATTGATAGGTGGAGCTACCACATCCAAGGCTCACACTGCGGTTAAAATCGAGCGACATTACAGGAATGACAGCACTGTGTATGTGCCCGATGCATCCAGGAGTGTGTCGGTGGTTAGCACCCTGTTAAACACTGAAAACAAGCCCGAGTATGCGCAATCTCTACGAACTGAATATGAGCAAATACGAGTGAGGACTGCGAACCGCAGTAGCAGAAGAAAATTGCTCGCCTACGAAGCAGCTAACGCTAATGCCTTCGTCGCCGATTGGGAAAACTACCAGCCAAGCAAGCCCACATTTTTGGGAACCAGGGTATTTGAGGATTATCCTCTAGAGAAGCTGCTCGATTATATCGATTGGACCCCCTTCTTTATTACCTGGAGCTTAGCCGGTAAATATCCTGCAATCCTCACTGACGAAAAAGTTGGAGAGGCAGCTACAGATCTATTCGCTGACGCTCAATCTCTGTTGCGGAAAATTATTGACGAGAAATTGCTCACCGCAAAAGCTGTAGTCGGCTTCTGGCCGGCCAATAGAAAGGCGGATAATGACGTACAACTCTACAAAACCGATGATCCTGGTAGTCCACTGCATACACTACACTTCCTGCGCCAGCAGATACCAAAGGACGAAGGTCTGGCGAATCTTTGCCTCGCGGACTTTGTTGCACCTTTTAATGACGGCTCCACCGTTACCGACTACATGGGTGGGTTCGCTGTTACCACGGGAATTGGAGCAGACGAGCTGGCCTCCCGGTATCAGGCGCAGAACGACGACTATACCGCACTCATGGTTAAGGCTCTGGCAGATCGGTTGGCGGAGGCCTTTGCCGAACATATGCACGAGCGCGTACGCAAAGAATTTTGGGCCTATCAACCGGCGGAAGAATTATCTACGGAGGAACTCATTAAAGAAAAATACCGAGGCATTCGACCAGCACCAGGTTACCCAGCCTGCCCCGATCACTCAGAGAAAAGCACCCTCTTTTCTCTGCTGAATGCGGCTGAGGAAACAGGTATTGAGCTTACTGAGAGTTTCGCAATGAGCCCGGCGGCAAGTGTGAGCGGTTTCTATTTTGCGCATCCTGAAGCCAAGTATTTCTCTGTCGGTAAAATAACTCAGGAACAGGTGGATGATCTTGCCTTCAGAAATGGCAAAGATTGTGCAGAAATGACAAAATTGCTCACACCAAACTTGGAATGAGTGTTATCCAGTATTGCAAATGAACAGCGAGGATAGAACTCACTATGTATAGATACGATGCTTATGACCACCAGATGTTGGCAGATCGCGTGGCGCAATTTCGCGATCAGACCAAACGCTTCATGGATGGGAAGCTAAGCGATACAGAGTTTCTACCTCTGCGATTACAGAATGGTCTTTACATTCAACGCTTGGCACCGATGTTAAGAATCGCTGTGCCCTATGGCATGCTGTCATCGACACAGCTTCGAAAGCTCGCTTATATTGCCAATCACTATGACAAGGGCTATGCCCATTTCACTACAAGGCAAAACATCCAGTTCAATTGGCCGCATTTGGAGGACGTCCCCGAACTCCTTGCAGACTTGGCCGAAGTGGAGATGCATGCGATTCAAACCAGTGGTAACTGTATTCGCAATACAACTACAGACCAGTTCGCCGGTGTCGCCGTTGATGAACTGGAAGATAGTCGATCCTATTGCGAAATCATTCGGCAATGGTCAACATTCCATCCAGAGTTCGCCTATTTACCACGCAAGTTTAAGATCGCTGTTTGTGGCACAGCCATCGATCAGGCTGCAACGCAGGTCCATGATATTGGCGTTTACCTGGTGGCAGGTCCCAATGCTGATGTGGGCTTCCGCATCCTGGCTGGAGGCGGTCTCGGTCGCACACCGGTAATCGGCCAAGAAATTTTTGATTATGTAGAGAAAAAACACTTACTCACTGCTTTGGAGGCAATACTTCGGGTGTATAACCGCGAAGGTCGCAGAGACAATAAGTATAAAGCTAGAATTAAGATTCTGGTCAAGGAAACTGGCGTCGACGAATTTAGGAAAAAAGTCTTGCAAGAATGGGAACTAATCAAAGATTCAGCCCTGGCCTTAACTGAAGAAGAAATTCAGCGCTGCCAAAAATATTTTTATGCTCCTGACTACAAACAATTAAGCGACAATCCAGTGGAGTTGGCGAACCAACTACAACAAGATTTATTATTTGCCGACTGGTATCAACAAAATGTGCGAAGACATAAGATTAAGGGCTACTCTATTGTCACTGTTTGCTTTAAGGAAACAGGTGTAGCACCAGGCGATGTAACAGACCGGCAACTAGAACAATTAGCCGACCTCGCAGATCAATATAGTTTTCGCGAGATTCGCATCAGCCATCAACAAAACATAGTGTTGGCAGACGTTCGGCAAGATGAACTGTACGCCCTGTGGAAGCAGCTTAAGGCTGGCGCTATGGCAAGTAACAACCTCGGTCTTCTAACCGACATGATTTGCTGCCCAGGCGGAGATTTCTGCGCCTTAGCAAATGCCAAGTCCATACCCATCGCAGAGTCAATTCAGCGCCAGTTCGATAATCACGCAGAACTATTAGACATAGGTGAAGTAAATATTAATATTTCAGGATGCATGAATGCTTGCGGTCATCACCATGTAGGCAATATTGGCATTCTCGGTGTTGACAAGAAAGGTGAAGAGTACTATCAGATATCATTGGGAGGCTCATCTAAAAATAATGCCAGCCTTGGCAAGATAATTGGCCCCTCGTTCGCGCAAGAAGAAATCCCCGATGTAATTGAGAATATAGTCGGCGTCTATAAATCGAACCGCGCGAAAGACGAGAAATTCATCGACACATACAATCGTATTGGTCTGGAGCCTTTTAAGGAAAAAGTCTATGCAAAAGTTAATTAGCAAAGATTCGCTTATGGACGATCGTTGGACCATTTTAAAAGTGGCGACAGGTCCAGAAATTCTCCAGGCTGTCCCAGGCAAGAATCTGATAGTACCCTTGAAGTTTTGGAAACAGTTTAGCGAAGAGTTGCTTGATTACGCAGGCGATGTTGCGATCTGGCTGGACTCAGATGAGCAGGCTGAGCAAATAGGCGAAAGATTACACGAGTTACCACTGATAGCATTGAACTTTCCCGTATTCTCAGACGGCCGCTCCTATAGCAATGCCAGAGAACTTCGACAACGTTATGCCTACAAAGGTGAAATACGCGCTATAGGAGATGTTCTAAGAGATCAGCTGTATTATATGTCTCGCTGCGGTTTCGACAGTTTCGATTTACGACAGGATCAAGACAGTGAACTTTGCTTGCAAGCATTCAATGATTTTAAAACTGGCTACCAAGCCACTATAGCCGAGCCAGTTCCCTTGTTCAGGCGGCGCTAACTCGTTATAGTCGAGACCAAACCGCTAACAACTGCCCATAATCATGGAATCAGATTCCTTATTATTTTCTTTCTTCCTCATCTTCAGCGGTGCGGCAGTACTCTCGACGATCGCCCTCTTCCTTAGACAACCTCTGCTTGTAGCCTATATCTGTGTGGGGGCCGTGCTCGGGCCCTATGGTATGGCCTACATCTCCGACGCGAGCCTGCTCACAGATATCGCTGAATTCGGCATTATATTTCTGCTCTTCTTACTCGGGCTTGATATGCAGCCGAAGAAGCTTCTTTCAACCTTGAGAAAGACCTTCCTGGTCACACTGGCCAGCTCTATAGTATTCGTACTGCTTGGCTACAGCACGGGTTTACTGTTTGGATTTAGCCAATTAGAGAGCCTGGTAATCGGTTTCAGCCTGATCTTTTCCAGCACAATCATCGGTATCAAACTACTGCCGACTACCGTACTGCATCAGAAACACATGGGCGAATTGATGGTTGGAATATTGCTGCTGCAAGACTTCATAGCGATATTTTTACTTACCTTTTTAGATGCAGGAAATCTACAACAATCAGGCGCACTAAGAGTATTGATCGCTTTCCCGCTGTTACTAGTGTTTGCCTATTTCACCACTGCACACATTTTGATCTGGCTGATTGCGCGTTTTGACCATTTCAAGGAATACATCTTTCTGCTGGCCATAGGATGGTGCTTAGGCTTGTCAGCTTTGGCCGCGGCGCTGGGTTTGTCTGCAGAAATTGGCGCTTTTGTTGCGGGAGTCGCCCTGGCCACCAGCCCTATCTCTGTTTACATCGCTGATAGACTAAAGCCGCTTAGAGATTTTTTCCTGATTTTGTTCTTTTTTACTTTGGGGGCACAATTTAATCTATCTTTATTACCGGATATCATTGTTGCCACGGTCGTCTTGGCTGCAGTCGTGCTAACAATCAAACCGATAGTGTTCCGTTATTTATTGAAAAAATTCAGCGAGAGAGACCGTCTGGCCTGGGATGCCGGATTACGTCTGGGGCAAATTAGCGAATTCTCTCTATTGATAGCCTTCGTCGCGACTCAATCCGGGATGATTGGCGAGCTAGCATCGCTGACAATTCAAGGAGCGGCAATACTCACCTTTTTGATATCTTCCTATATCGTCGTATTGTTCTGCCCAACCCCGATAGCCATAAACCCCAAACTACGCAGAGACTGAAGATTATTTACTAATCCTGCATTAAGAGTTTAAATCGAGCACGAAACGACCATTCGCGCCACCGATCAACACTTGATTCAAACTAGATTCGAGATCATCGAAACCAATTTCTGTACAAATTTCATCCAGATTATTTAGTTTCCACTCAACGGCGAGCTTGTTCCATAATGTGGACTTCATTGTAATAGGCAACTGCACTGAATCAACTCCAAGCAAATTAACACCACGTAAAATAAAGGGTAAATGAGTAATAATCCTATCTCAAGAATTCAAATCGAGTACAAAACGACCATTCGCGCCGCCGTTCAACACTTGATTCAAACTAGATTCGAGATCATCGAAACCAATTTCTGTACAAATTTCATCCAGATTATCTAATTTCCATTCTACGGCGAGCTTGTGCCATAAAGCGAACTTCACTGTAATAGGCAACTGCACTGAATCAACTCCAAGCAAATTAACACCACGCAAAATAAAGGGTAACACTGTCGCTTCAAATGCCGGCGACTGCACTAAGCCACAGGCAGCAACACTGCCTCCATAGCGAAGAGATTTAATCACATTACTCAAGGTGTGCCCGCCAACTACATCCACCGCAGCTGCCCAGTCTTCTTTCAACATGGGGCGCGAGTTTTCCTCACTTAAACTTGAGCGATCTACAATTTCATCTGCTCCTAGCTGTTTAAGTATGGAATGTGCCTGTTCTTTGCCGGTACTGGCGGACACGCTGTAACCAAGCTTGCTTAGTAAAGCAACAGCGACCATACCAACCCCACCGCTAGCGCCGGTTACCAACACCTTGCCATCGTCCGGCTTTGCGCCATTTATTATTAACTTTTCTATACACAGAGCGGCGGTAAAACCGGCGGTACCCAGCACCATACTTTCCTTTAGACTTAAGCCTTCGGGACGTTTCACCACCCATTCGGCTGGTACACGAATAGCTTGTCCGAAGCCGCCGCTGGTGTTCATACCAAGGTCATAGCCGATTACAATAACCTCATCGCCAGCTTTGAAGTTAGAACTGTCTGAGCTAATTACTGTTCCCGCGGCATCGATTCCCGGCGTGTGAGGATACTGCCGTGTCACTCCCTTATTGCCACTAAAAGACAAGGCGTCTTTATAGTTCAGTGAAGAGTATCGAACCTTAATCAAGGTGTCGCCTTCAAGCAACTCGTTTACGCCGCGCTCAACTATCGCCGCCTGAAATTTTCCGTCAGCCGATTCCGTTACTTGCATTGCTTTAAATTGTTGCAAAATTATTCCTCACATCCGTATTTAGTACTCAACACTTCGAGCTCTTGTAAATGGAATTTGCCCTGAAGTCCGAACTGATTTTACTTATTGATAGGTATTAGTTGTGGATTTTCCCAGCCAATTTGAGAAGAGCTTCTCAACTGTACCCTGGAAAACACTTCCTATCTTGTCCTGAATAGATTTTTGAATCTCGAATTCTACCTCAAACACGTCTGCGTTTTCGCAGGCAGAAACTATGCACTCATCGCTGGTCTTGATTTCATCGACCATGTAACGCTCTTTAGCCTGGGTGCCGACCCAAGTTTCTCCGGTTGCAATCTTGTCTATATCAACGCTAGGTCTATGATCTTTAATCCATTTCTTAAAAATATCGTGCATTGTTTCAACTTCTTCCTGCACCTTGTCTTTGCCTTTTTGAGTAATTTCACCAAATTGGCTCAAAGTACGCTTGAATTCACCTGCACTGATAATTTCATAATCTATTTCATGCTTCTTCAATACCCTATAGAAATTTGGTATTTGCACTAATACACCTATCGATCCGATAATGGAAAAAGGGGCAACTATTAAGCGATCCGCCAGACAGGCCATCATGTAACCACCGCTGGCAGCCACCTTGTCTACGCAAATTGTCAGTGGTATCTGCTTACTCTTAATTCTGAGAAGCTGCGAAGAAGCCAGTCCGTAAGCATGTACCATCCCACCCGGACTCTCCAAGCGCAGCAACACTTCATCACTAGGTTCGGCTAGTGACAATACGGCTGTTATTTCTTCGCGCAGAGAACTTACCTCTTCAGCCGCTATGTCACCGGTAAAATTCAGCACATAAACCCGTTTTTTACGAATTGGCACATCTGATTCCTGTTCTGCAGGGGAATCAGTCTCAGTCTTCTTTAAGGCCTCTTTCTCTAATTTAGCTTGTTCTTTAGTTTCGAGTTTTGCCTGCTTCTTTTCACTCTTATGTACTTGTTTCAGCTGATCCTTAGCCAGAACAGTATGGCGTAGAGTATCCTTCATCTCGTCGAAATGTTCATTCAGATGGGTCACCTTGATATGGCCTTTCTTGCCACTTTTCCGTTGCCTGTTTCCACTAGCGGCGATGGCCCCGAATACGATAATGATAGCGATCACTATGGTGGCTGCCTTCGCTAGAAACATGCCGTATTGAATCAGATATTCCAAGTGACTATCTCCTGTGTGGCTGCTGAAAGCTGCATTTTGCCTTTAATAGATAAGGAATTCAAAACTGTGCAATCTCCCCGCTTCTAACTTGAGCAGTGAAATATTGTATAAGCTCACCAGCAACGCTGATCTTCGACGATGGAATATTGGGGAGCGCGTCTACTTCGTACCAATTGGCTTCAGCAATTTCTGCTGCCTCTGGTTTTATTTCACCATCGCTGTAATCGGCCAAAAATCCAAGCATCAGCTGAGATGGAAAGGGCCATGACTGACTTTTTACGTAACGAATATTGCATACATCTATATTCACTTCTTCCTTGACCTCTCGAATTACTGTTTCTTCAGGAGTTTCTCCAATTTCAATAAAACCGGCCAAACAGCTAAAGAAATCAGACTTAAATCTGGAGCTACGCGCAAGTAGTAACTGTCTGTCTTTCACAACTAACACGATGACACAGGGATTGATTCGAGGAAAATAGTGATGTGAGCATCCGACGCAAACAAGTGCGCGCTCTTCGGCATGGGGTTGTGTCGTGTTGCCACAGCGGCCGCAAAAACGATGTGTATTGTACCAATCCAGGAGTTGACTCGCCCTACCGGCCAAGGAAAATTCATCTTGATCCGAAAAAAACAGCAGGCTGCGCAATGGGCTAATCTGTGCCTGTAGGTATTCGGAAAGGTCTGCCTGCATATTCACAGCAATGACTGCAGAATCTCCCCGCTGCTCTAGCAATACCATTTCAGATGCTTCCAACAATGATTCGCTAAGCTGATGCCTGGGCCAGATGAATATTTCATCACGAACCAGTATTTGTGCATCAAAAAACAGGATAAATGTATCTGAATCACTCAGCTGTTCTATTTTAAGAAAGTGGTTCCGCTGAGGCATGCTTACTCGGTATTGATGAGGCTGACTTAAACCTCAATAGCGATAGTTAATGTTTTCGAAATTGCTTTGAGAAAAGAAAAGATGTTGCGCCAGAAGACGCAACACCTATCTAGCTTAGCCTTGGTAGTGGAAGGCAAAAAAGTCAAAGAACGTAACCATAATAATCGAACAAGTGACCAAGGTGATGAGCATTACAGGAAGGCCCTTCCGGAACCACAAGCCTGGCGTAATAGCGAGACTGGGATCACCTGCATCTTTGGCCATCTTCTCCGAAATCGTAACGATAAACACATTCGCGGTTGAGCCCAAATGTGTTCCATTGCCACCCATGCCCACACCAGCAGCCAAGCCCCACCAAAGGGGAGTGACGTTTATACCCTGAGTTTCCATGCCTAGAATGATCGGAATCATAGCAGCGGTAAAAGGTATGTTATCTATTGCGGCCGACAAAACTGCAGATACCCACATCAACATAATTGTGGCCACCAATAAATCTCTCTCCACAAACGGAATGATGAACTGTCCAATATATTCCAGGAACTGACTGTGCTCTACACCACCGACAATGATAAACAAGGAGATGAAAAACATCAGCAACGCGAGCTCGGTATGGGCGAATGCCTCCTCCATATCGATGTCTTTGCCAACAAATACTAGAGCGGTGAGACCGAGAGCCGTAACGAACCAGGGTTCCCAATGCAATCTGCCATGCAATATAAAACCGATCACCATGATGCCCAGAACTGCCAGAGCGCCATACCATGTCTTAGGATCGGATAGAGGTTCTCTATCTTCCAGGCTTAGTGGCTGCGGTGTAACGGACAATTCTTCTTTGAACAGATATCTAAGGAAAATCAGTATGACTACCCAAGCAACGGCCACCATCGCGCCCATGTGAATAACGAAGTCATTGAAGCCGATTCCTGCAGCCGAACCAATCATAAGATTGGGTGGATCGCCAACGAGCGTCGCAACACCGCCGGTATCCGATAGCAAGGCTGCGGCTAACAGGAATGGTATGGCGCTAACTTTCAACGATTTACAGATCAATATAATCAGTGGGCCAAAAATAACCACCGTGGTGACATTATCAAGAAGTAGAGAAAGAACGGTGACCAGAGTACCCATCAGTGCCAATAGCAAGAAAAGCCGGCCCTTACTATAATCAGCAATTGCATAGGCTAACTGCTGAAACCCGCCGGTGGGTATCATGATGGCTACTATTGTCATCATCCCACCCAGCAGAAATACAACATTCCAATCGATGGCTTCAACCGCTTGTTCAGGGTGATAAAAGCCGAAAATCTGACCGGCCACGATCATGACGGCAGCGCCAGCCATGCCGCATTTTACTCGATGTATTCCATGAATGCCTTCTGTGAATATCGCAATGAATGTCAGAGCTAGAATAATTCCGGATACCATCATTTCGGTATTCCAAACAAGCGTTTCCATATTTGTATTTCCTCATCGAGTTACTAATTATTTTTCTTCGTAACAGTACTACCAAGGATCGCCACAATCCGTTCGTACCATACTCTGATGTAATATGCCGATCTATACCACAGTGCCTTGTATTTATTGCATATTTTAATTCATATTAATTGGCACAATGGCGCTAGATACTATAGCTTCTGGGTAGTCTATTCAAGATATATTGCTCCGGTATAGCCTACAGTGAACCCGAGTGCTCAGCCTCTAATTGCAGCCAAAGGCAACCTTCCTCACTGCTCTGTGCTATTTCTTCTAATCTTTGTTGATGAGCGTCCAGTTCATCCGGCTGGGCTTTGATGACAGCTATCCGCTCTCGCTTGGTATCGCGTTTTTTGGCTTCACGGCGACGGCTGGATTGTTCCGATTGTTCTTCTGCCAGCAGCAGGCTGGATTGCCCACTGGTCATGGTTAAATACACATCGGCGAGAATTTCCGCATCCAATAATGCGCCGTGGAGCTGTCTCTGGGTATTATCCACCCCGTAGCGCTTGCACAGAGCATCCAGGCTATTGCGTTGACCTGGGTGTTTCTCGCGGGCTAACAGAAGGCTATCCAGTACACCACAAAAACTCGCTATATTTGTAGCCACGGACTTTGTATTGCGAAGTTCATTATCGAGAAAACCCACATCAAAGGGCGCATTATGAATGACCAGTTCTGAGCCTTTGATGAACTCCAAAAACTCAGACTCCACCTGATGAAAGCGAGGCTTATCCGCAAGAAAATGGGAGGTTAATCCATGCACTTCAATAGCGCCGGCATCAATTTCGCGATCTGGATTCAGATAACAGTGAAAGTGTTTCCCAGTGAGACGTCGGTTATCGATTTCAACGCAACCAATCTCGATAACTCGATGTCCTGCCGCCGGGTCCAAGCCGGTAGTTTCTGTATCTAGTACAACTTGCCGCATACATCCCTCTTAATGATCTATAAACGCCTTACTCTAAAGCAGTTCATCGATACCCAAATTCGCCAATTGATCGGCTATTTCATTTTCCGCGTGACCGCTATGACCCTTTACCCAGCACCACTCAATAGAGTGACTTGAGACCAATTCATCAAGCTGCTTCCACAGCTCGACATTTAATACAGGTTTTTTGCTTGCTGTTCGCCAATTCCTTTGCTTCCAACTATCCATCCATTCAGTAATCCCTGTCAGTACGTATTTCGAATCTGTAGTGATAATGAGCTTGCAGGGTTTAGTTAATGCTTCCAGGCCTTTTATGACTGCTGTAAGTTCCATGCGATTATTAGTCGTCATGGCTTCCCCGCCGTGCAGGGTTTTCTGCACATCACCGTAGCGCAGCAATACACCCCAGCCGCCCGGCCCGGGATTTCCACGGCAAGCTCCGTCAGTAAACATCTCAACTAATTGCGACACAGGAATTCCAAACAGGCAGGAGGGTTCATCGGCTCAGTGAATCTTGACCTTGGCCCGCACGTTTTCGGTGGCGGGCATAACAGAAGGTCTTGCACGCAAGGGCCTCCAACGTGGCAGCACCGGAGTCAATGGCACCACCTGCTTAATGCAGTGAATACAATATACGCCACCGAATGGACTGCGCATATTATTACCAATTTTCTCAAGGCGATGTGCGTGCTTCAGTAATCTGGACCATGTTAATGGCATGAAGTGTAAACCATATGAAACTGAATCTATATGCAGATCCAAAAGCTTTAACCAATCTGAAACACGCCCCTTCGATATAAACCGTCCACGCCAGGGTATGTTCTTTTTACGTTTGAATAGTTTCCAAAAGCCCCAGGTGCTATAGGGATTAAATCCAATAATCAACATATGACCACCAGGACGGAGCACGCGAGTGGCTTCACGCAATAAGCGGTGACTATCTGTTGTGAAGTCCAGTGCGTGATGAATTACTACAACATCAATGCTGTCGTTCATCAATGGTAGCTCTTCATTACTCGCCACCGGTTTTACTGATCCAGCCCTGTAACTTGGCGCGAATGCTATTTTGTGGCCGACTGGGCTATCGTTAACCAGTAAGTGCTCGTCGCTGAACCCAAGTTGCAATATATGGTAACCAAAGAGCTTCTCAAGGATGGGCTGAATTGCATCCGTCTCTGCCTTAAATACCGCTTCTCCCTGTGGTGACTGTAGCCATTGCGCAACCTGGCTACTAAGCAGATCCGCATCTGGTAGCCCACGTAGCAATCGACGGCGGGTCTCGTGTTTGGAGAGTAAGTTCATTACGACAATTCGGCTCTTCTATACATACAAGCTGTTTAAGGACTTAGTATTTTAAACACATTGTTGGTAAATTTTAAGCAATATGCTCATTCTGCCCGCAGCAGAGCCCGAAATGAGCTTGTAATACGTGAGTTTCCTTATATTATGTCGTTTTCAAACGCGTAGCGACCCTATGATTAGTACAATTCATCCAATACCGGCATTTTCGGATAATTACATATGGGCGGTCAGTGAAACAGGTAGCAATAATGTCTGCGTGGTTGACCCTGGAGATGCCACTCCAGTCATTCAGTATTTGAATGCCAACCACCTCGTTCTCTCCGATATCCTTATCACCCACCATCACCCCGATCACACCGGGGGCATTGCCGAGCTGACTAGGCGTTACCCTGCTAGAGTCACGGGTCCAAAACCGAGCGCTATCACAGGTATAACAGACTACGTAGCTGAGGGAAACCTGGTAGAGCTTTTTGGTCATTCATTTTCTGTAATCGAAGTGCCAGGTCACACTCTTGACCACATTGCTTTTTATTGTGCTGATACGGAATTAGATAAGCCCATTCTTTTCTGTGGGGACACACTATTCGCTGCTGGTTGCGGTCGGTTGTTCGAAGGGACCCCGATCATGATGCAAGAATCCTTGTCTAAACTTGCCGCGCTTGACCCAAGTACAAATGTTTACTGTACTCACGAGTATACCTTGGCAAATTTAAAATTTGCCTTAGCGGCTGAACCCGACAACCTTGCCTTACAAAGACGAAATCAGGCTGAAGCTTCGAAAAGAGAAGCTAATTTACCAACTCTCCCATCCAGTGTGGAACTGGAGTTAGCGACTAACCCGTTCCTGCGTTGTACGCAGCAGACGGTGATCAGGAGTGCCTACGCACAACTTGGTAGAGATCCCAAAAACGAAGTGGAGGTTTTCTCTGCATTAAGAGCCTGGAAAGATACATTCTAGCGTCTACCTAAATTCACACTACCCAGGTTTCGAAAATTTGCAAAACCCAGCTAAAAACTTTTTTCTAGTTCTAATCTTTGGACTGCTTAGTGCTTGTCAAAATATTAATTCGCCGACTCCCACGATTGAAAAGCCGCAGGCGGCTCTTGAATCGGCAAATGAAGCAGAATCATCAGTTTCAGAATCCTCCGCGTTAACTTCAAGTGACCTCTCGCTACAATCACGCGGCAGTATCATTCCCGAAGCCATAAGCCATGACGATCTATGGGCCAGAATACGAGACGGATTCCAATTGAATGAATACTACTCCCGGAAAATTGTCGGGGACCAGATTGCGGTTTATGCGGAGCAACAACGATACTTTGACCTAATGCATGATAGGGCCGCCCCTTTTTTGTATTGGATAGTTGAGGAAATTGATAAACGCAAGCTTCCTCAGGAGTTTGCGTTGTTGCCTATGGTGGAAAGCACCTTTAACCCAAATGCCTATTCCAGAGAACACGCTGTTGGGCTTTGGCAATTCCTGGGTGCCACTGGACAAAGCTTTGGTCTGCAGCAGGACTGGTGGTTCGATGGTCGGCGTGATCCTCGTGCCTCGACTATAGCTGCGCTAGACTATATGGAGGAGCTCTATCAACAATTTAACCAAGACTGGTTGCTGGCAATTGCGGCCTACAATACCGGCGATGGCAATATGCGCCGCGCCATTCGTCGCAGCGGCCATGAGAAAGACGAAGTTGACTTTTGGACCCTCAATCTACCCAGTGAAACCGAAGCGCATATACCAAAACTACTGGCGTTAGCCGCCATTATTTCCGATAACGAAAAATGGGGAATACAACTGCAACCTCTCGCGAATAAAGCGGTGCTGAGATCGGTCAATGTAGGGACCCAAATCGATATTTCGCAAGCCGCAAGTTTAGCAAAGATAGATTACCAACTACTTAGGGCGTTAAATCCTGGTTATTTACAGTGGGCAACTCACCCTGAACAGCCGCAGGAGATACTGCTTCCCTTCGCAAATGCAGAAATATTCGAAGCAGCTCTCGTAGGTCTCGATGAAACAATGCTATTGACCTGGGATCGTTATGAAATACGGCCTGGCGACACCCTTGGAGCGATTGCAAGAAGACTCAACACCCGGGTTGATGTCTTGCAATCATTCAATTCATTGCCCGACAGCCGAATTGTGGCGGGTGAATCATTATTGATTCCACGCACTAACGATGCTGCTTTGCTTGCGGCTGCACCCCGCATCGACAGAAACCCGGAACAACCACAGCAGAAAATCCCAAAGCAATATACGGTGCGAAAAGGCGACAACCTCTGGAGAATCGGCAGACGCTTCAACCTGAAATCGATAGAGATAGCAAGCTGGAATCAAATTCCGCTGGATCAAATCTTGCAGCCCGGTCTGATTCTGGACCTGCAGTATGCGAGGCAGGACAAAGACGACACACCGAAGGTATTGCTCACCGACAACCCCGCTGTGTATATCATTCGCAGAGGAGACACCATGGACAGAATTGCCTCACGATTCAACATCGAACTGCATAATCTCTTACAATGGAACAAGCTAAATATCGGTGAGCTAATTTTTCCCGGTCAAATTCTTCAAATAGCAGCTCAAGAAGCGAGTCTTAATTAGCCATGACTGACATTCTTAGTAGTACTGCACCAGCGAAAGAGTTTCTTGGCCATCCGCAGGGGCTGGTGATTTGCTTTCTTACAGAGATGTGGGAGCGCTTTAGCTACTATGGTATGCGCGCTTTACTTATCTTCTATTTAACCCAGCACTTTCTGTTTTCTGATCAGTCTGCCTCCAGCATCTACGCCGCCTATATCTCACTCGTTTATATAACTCCCGTTATTGGTGGCGTTGTCGCCGATCGATATCTCGGACCAGTCAAAGCAGTTATTCTGGGGGCGATATTGCTTGTGGCTGGACATTTAGGCATGGCAATCGAAGGTTCCCAGGCCGTGGAAATTACGGTTGCTGGAGAAACCTTTGTTGAGCGGGACCCATTCTATTTACAGATATTTTATTTTTCTTTGGCTCTGATAATAATGGGAGTCGGATTTCTGAAAGCCAATATCTCAACCTTGGTCGGTTCAATGTATGAGCGGGAAGACCCTCGCCGAGATGGCGCGTTTACTCTGTTTTACATGGGCATCAATGCAGGCTCTTTCTTAGGTGCGATAATCTGCGGTTTGCTTTTGCAGTACAAGGGTTTTAGCTGGGGCTTTGGTGCAGCGGGCATTGGCATGTTGTTTGGCCTACTGGTATTCATCAAAGGCCATCACTTATTTGGTACTGCCGGAGCGCCTAAGAATCCGGTCGCGCTAAAGCAGAATATTCTTCCTGGCGTGAACCGTGAAGCGCTTATATATCTACTAGCTTTTGTTGGTGTTTTAGTCTGTTGGCAATTAATGCAATTTCCACCCGTGATTGGTGGATTAGTAGGCGTTACTTTGGTGGCAATGACACTTACCGTTGTCATTTATGCCTTCACCCAATGCGAACCCCTGGATCGCAACAGAATGCTGGTTTGTCTATTCTTGATGAGCTATCAAATAATTTTCTGGTCACTGTGGGAACAAACAGGTAGCTCCCTAAATTTAATGGCGGATAGAAATGTCGACCGGGTTATTCTTGGGATTGAGCTCCCCGCAGCCATGTTTCAATCGGTCAACGCGTTCTTCATTATCACACTGGCACCAGTTTTCAATATGTTATGGATTTACCTCTATCGCCGCGGTTGGGAACCGGCAACCCCAATGAAATTTGCACTAGCCCTGATTCAATTAGGTTTAGGCTTCTTGTTTCTCGTATACGGAGCCTCCACTGCAACAGATCCAACTCAAATTGCACTCATTTGGTTGGTACTTTTATACCTATTACACACCACCGCGGAGCTTTGTATTTCACCGGTAGGCTTGTCCATGACGACCAAGCTGTCAGTCCCTGGCGTAGTGGGAATGATGATG
The DNA here is from genome assembly GCA_021773355.1 of Gammaproteobacteria bacterium. GTDB lineage: Bacteria > Pseudomonadota > Gammaproteobacteria > Pseudomonadales > Pseudohongiellaceae > UBA9145. The sequence goes on from JAJFKE010000011.1 coordinate 98,088, forward strand.
GGTTGTTGGTTTCTGGCTATGGCAGGTGGCAATTATATATCTGGCACCATTGCCGCTATGACCGGCTCAGATACCGTCGGCGGAGAGGTCGTCGACCCGGCCGCGGCGCTTGCAACTTACATGGACGTCTACTATACCGCTGGTATCTACAGCATAGGCATTGGCGTGTTAGCAATTTTCTTGGTGCCAGTGCTGACCCACTTTATGCACGGCATTAAGTAGACTACAGCAGTCAGAGTCTGAGATATCCCCAAAAAACAATGAGCCAGAGACTCGGCTGTTGTTCCCAGGAAACATCTCCGTTACAGCGGGCTTACTTCAGCGTTAAATTTTAAATAAAACAAAACCAGCGTTTCCAAGATTTCGTGGGAATATCTCAGAATCAGAGTCGCCCAGCCTTGAGAAGCAGTGGCAGATAACAGGCATGGGTAATCCCCACAAAATACAGTAAAATGCCCGGCAGCAGAGGCAAACTAACAGGATTGAGGTATGGGTTACTTAACAGGAAAACGAATATTAATTCTCGGAGTAGCAAGCAAGTTATCCATAGCTTCGGGCATTGCAGAGGCCATGCACCGCGAAGGCGCAGAACTCGCTTTTACGTATCAGAACGAAAGATTAAAAGAAAGGGTTCTAAAATTTGCAGGAACCTGGGATTCAAATTTAGTTTTCCCCTGTGATGTATGCAGCGATGAGGAAATATCTGATTTATTCACACAGCTCGCGAAATCCTGGGATGGACTGGATGGTATTGTACATTGCCTGGCATTTGCTCCCGGCAATGAGCTCGATGGCAATTATGTGGATGTAACCACCAGACAGGGGTTTCTCACTGCGCATGAAATCAGCTCATACAGTTTTGTTGCCTTGGCTAAAGCGGCAAGAGCAATGATGCGGGGCAGAAATGGCTCACTTCTTACTCTCAGCTATCTCGGCGCAATCCGCAGCCTGCCTAACTATAATGTTATGGGGTTGGCAAAAGCCAGTCTCGAAGCGAATGTACGTTATATGGCTGCCAGCCTCGGTCCGGAGGGTACACGCGTCAATGCCGTTTCGGCGGGGCCAATCAAGACTCTGGCTGCAGCCGGTATAAAAAGCTTTAGGAAAATGCTCGAGCACAACGCCAAGCAGACACCACTAAGACGTAACGTGACAATCGCGGAAGTTGGGAATGCGGCAAGCTTTCTCTGCTCAGACCTGGCATCAGGTATAAGTGGAGAAATCCTCTACGTAGACGGCGGCTTTAATACAACCGCCATGGGGTCGTTAAATGACCTGTCTTCGGAAACTAGCTAGGCCGCCTATAAAGACTGTTCCAAAATACGTGTCTCGATGTCCGCATTTTCTTGCAGGCTACTCATATAGGCCTGAAAGTCACTATTGCCAAGATCAGAAATGATTGAACTAATCATACTCTCGCGCTCTGCTTGCGCCAGGGTTTCGATTGACCCGGCCGTTATTTTGTTAAGCTCAATTATTACCGCGGTATCGTTGCTCAGAGTAAGATTGCCGTACACCGGCACATTGGGATCAGACAATGACATAGCGAATGCCCGCGTGAGGATTTCCCTGTTCACGCTGCCCTCAGCTCTACCGGCACCCTCTTCAGTCAACCATTCCAGCTCATTATCTGCTAACAGCTGATCGACGGGCTCTTCATTTTCGATAGCCGTCACGATTTGATCACTAAGCAGCTGTACCGCTTCACGCTCCATACGCGTGCGCAGCAATACGGCGATTTCTGGTTCAACCTCTTCCAAGGGCAGCACACTAGCTTCGATAAATTCTAAGACATTCAATACAACCGCTTGGGACGGGTTAAGCTCTACTACTTCGCTATTGTTTCCTTCTACTAGTACTTCTTCGGAGAATGCGGCGGCGATAATTTCTGGATTCGAAAAAATACCGCTGGCTCCAGTTCGACCAAAGGCACCGCTTACTAGTATATCCATACCGAGTTCGTCTGAGATAGTGTCCAGATCGCCGGTTTCAAAAGCCAAATTAGACAAATTTTCGAGGCGTTCAGCATAGATAAGTTCCACTTCCGAGCTCTTCAATTCTCTTTCGATGCGTCCTGCCACTTCTTCGAAACCTTGAAAAACATTGTCAGAGTCTTCTGTCAATTTGACCACATGAACACCAAATTCGGATACTACGGGCTCTGAGACTTCGTTCAGAGACAAAGCCAGAAGCGCCGCTTCTATGGCTTCGGGAAAAGCCGTACCATCCGTGTATCCAATATCGCCACCCTCTTCAGCCGAAGCGGTGTCGGTTGACAGTTCCAGTGCGATAGCGGCGAAATCCTCGCCATCGTCAATACGTCGTTTCGCACTGGCGGCGAGTTCTAATGCCGCTTCTTCAGACAAATCATCGCCTACTTCGAATAAAATATGAGAGGCCCGTTTTTCTGCAGAGCCTTCGAAAGCGTTTCTTTCCGTTTCGTACTGTGCTCTTACTACTCCCTCATCCAACTCTAACTCTTCGGCTATTACGTTTTTATCCAACATGACATACCGTACCATGACGGTTTCTTCTTCAGTGAAATCGTCTTGATTTGCCTCGTAGTAGGACTGAATTTCTTGGTCGCTTATTGCCGTGCCAAGTGTACGCGTGCCCATGGGAATTGATAAATATCGAAAATCTCTTGTTTGTGCGGCTAAACCAGCAATTCGATCAAGCTCAGTGTCAGTAACGAAGGCCGAGCTGGTATAGGCGTTGGCGGCTTGAGAGAGTAGCATTTGCTGCTGCAAGGTCTCTCTATACAGAGGAACACTGAAACCCTGGCTAGCCATTGTACGAACAGCCAAATCCGCGTCAAAAACGCCATTGATCTGAAATTGTGGGTTTTCTACAATTGACCTATCTATCCTATCACTGGATACAGAAAGTGCGGCATTTTGAGCGGATTGACGCAAAAGCACTTCCTCGATAATTTGCCCTAAGGCAATTTGTTCCAGTAAGCCTTGATCCAGCGCATCTGCACTGCCGCCTATGGAATTCAACAGATTTTGGGTGCTCGCCTGCAATTGGGCCTCTGAGATCTCCTCGCCGTTGATCTCGGCGACCGGTGGAGAAGTGCTGAATCCAGTCATGATCGAATCCACCCCGAACAGAGCAAAAATGGCAACGATAAATCCAATTATTACTTTGGCTATTACTCCCTGTGAATTGTCTCGTATATCTTGCAGCATAGTTTTTCCTAAAATTCACAATATCATGAATCAATATAATCAACTCACTAGTGAGTTAAGTAGTGTTATTCGTAAACCAAAAAAGGCGCATCATAGATGCGCCCTACTAAACTATTGGGAACTGCGTGGATAAGAAATGACATATCCGATCAATATCTGATTCACCAGAGCAATATCCATGCGGTGATCAGACCTACTACCGAAATAAAATTTCAGGCAATATTATTGAACTCGCAGTCCAATCAACTTATTAAGAGTTGACAGAATCCTTAAGTGCTTTACCCGCCTTGAAGCTGGGTACACGAGCTGCTTTAATTTGAATTGGCTCACCAGTTTGGGGATTGCGACCAGTTCTAGCCGCTCTGTGTTTGGTTGCAAAAGTACCAAAACCTACCAACACAACTGGATCTTCTTTCTTCAATGAATCCGTAATTGCATCAATCATTGCATCAATAGCACGACCAGCAGCAGCTTTAGGAAGGTCCGCACTTGCGGCAACAGCATCTATTAATTCTGATTTATTCACGTTATCCCCTTTTTCTTAATTGAAAGTGATTTTCTTATCATTGAATGCCTAAAAAATGCTGGTGTATGAGTGACAAATTACAGAGTCAAAATACACTATTTCTAAGCTCTGGTTTAATCTAATTCTATTCCCAAAAATATGACGTAAACCTGCCGTATTACCTGGCCTTTATACCAATTGCCTGAAAGCCATGTCAACAGAAAACACGCGGTATCAGTGCGTATTTATGTGCTTTTCATCATTACTTTTATCAATATCCTCTTGCTTTGCTTCTTTTTCTGATGGCGGGTTTTTATCATCACTCAAAGCCGTAGGTTGATACTGAAGAGCATGTTCCAAAACTTGATCAATCCAGCGCACAGGAATGATCTCCAAATCCGCCTTAATATTATCTGGAATTTCTTTCAAGTCTCTTTCGTTGTCGGCAGGAATTATCACAGTTTTAATATTTCCTCGATGCGCAGCAAGTAATTTTTCTTTAAGACCGCCTATCTTTAGTACTTGACCGCGCAAAGTTATTTCCCCGGTCATCGCAACATCGGAACGTACGGGTATTGAGGTAAGCACCGAAACCAAAGCCGTGCACATACCTACACCTGCACTTGGTCCATCCTTTGGTGTGGCTCCTTCCGGAACGTGGATATGCAAGTCAAATTTTTCGTGAAAATTTGCAGCGAGTCCCAGTGATCTGGCGCGACTTCTGACCACAGTTAAAGCGGCCTGAATTGATTCCTGCATGACATCGCCAAGCGATCCCGTTTTTGTAGTCTTACCCTTCCCTTCCACTGCCATCGCTTCAATGGTTAACAACTCCCCTCCGACTGATGTCCAGGCAAGCCCATTCACCTGTCCTATGAGGTTTTCTTCTTCCGCCTTGCCATAATCATACTTGCGTACACCAGAAAACTGCTCCAATAGCTCAGAATTAAGATCTATAGTCTTCCCGTCTTTCTGCAAAGAATTCTCTTTTACTACTTTTCGGCAGATCTTCGCGATTTCACGCTCCAAACCACGCACACCCGCTTCTCGGGTGTAGTACCGTACCAGATCCTGAATCGGCTCCTCATTAAAAAGCAATTCTGTATCCTTCACGCCATTGTTCTTCTTTTGTTTGGGAATTAGATAACGCTCCGCAATATTGATCTTTTCTTCTTCGGTATAGCCTGGAATCCGAATTACTTCCATACGGTCTAAAAGTGGCTCAGGTATATTCATACTGTTTGAGGTACAAACAAACATGACTTCAGACAGGTCATAATCGACTTCGAGATAGTGGTCATTGAAGCTGTGGTTTTGCTCTGGATCCAGCACCTCCAATAATGCGGACGCAGGATCTCCACGATTATCCATGCCCATTTTGTCAATCTCATCTAGCAGGAATAGCGGGTTTTTGACGCCTATTTTTGATAGTTTCTGCAATAACTTACCCGGCAAAGAGCCTATATAAGTTTTTCGATGGCCACGAATTTCGGCTTCATCTCTTACGCCGCCCAAAGCCATACGTACAAACTTTCTATTTGTGGCTCTTGCAATAGATTCGCCAAGTGAAGTCTTGCCTACACCGGGAGGGCCAACCAAGCAGAGGATAGGAGCCTTAAGTTTCTTAACGCGTTTCTGTACCGCGAGGTACTCTAGAATTCGTTCCTTAACTTCTTTAAGACCATAGTGATCATTCTCTAGTATTTCTTCCGCTTTAACTAAATCCATGCGGACTTTCGATCGCTTCTTCCACGGAATACTTACCATCCAATCCAGGTAGGTGCGCACCACTGATGCTTCCGATGACATCGGCGACATGAGTTTTAGCTTGTTCAGCTCAGAAATTGCTTTTTCTTTCGCCTCCTTTGGCATACCCGCATCATCGATACGTAATTTCAGTTCTTCCGCTTCATTCGGTACATCATCCATTTCACCCATTTCTTTCTGGATGGCTTTCATCTGTTCGTTTAAATAGTACTCGCGCTGACTTTTCTCCATCTGCTTCTTAACGCGACCGCGGATGCGTTTTTCTACCTGAAACAGGTCGATTTCCGACTCAATTAACGCCATCAAATGTTCAATTCTGGCCTGAAGAGAAACCAGCTCCAACAGATTTTGCTTTTCCTGAAGCTGCAATGTCATGTGATTGGCTATCGTATCCACTAAGCGCCCCGGCTCATCGATACTGGAAATTGATGTCATAACCTCTGGTGGGATCTTCTTGCTAAGCTGCACGTACTGCTCAAACTGAGAAAGTAGTGAACGAATTAAGAGTGCAGATTCTTTCTCGGGTACTTGCTCTGAATGTAGAACAATAGTTTCTGCTCGGAAATGATCCGCGTCGAAACTGACGTTTCGAAGCTGGGCTCTATCTAAGCCTTCAACCAGCACTTTAACTGTGCCATCCGGAAGGCGTATTAATTGCAGAATGGTCGCGACAGTACCAATTTGATACAAGTCATTTGCTGCCGGCTCATCATCCGATGCATTTTTTTGCGCAACCAATAACACTTGCTTGTTACTGGTCATGGCCACTTCCAGAGCCTTTATGGATTTAGGCCTACCGACGAAAAGGGGCTGGACTATTTGTGGATATACCACCACATCACGCAAAGGCAGGAGTGGGAAAACTGTGTTGTTGGAATCGACCGCAGATATGCTCATATACTACTCTAAGAATTTATGGATACGCATACCAACTGCGCATTTAAGATGAATCCGGCCGGTCCGTAAAGCCTGCTTCAAGAGATGGAGCCAACGCTAAAAATATCAAGGCGTTAACGGAACTTTATCAGCTCTTTATTCATCCCCAGCAGATTTGCTCTGCTGCTCGATATTTTCATACATCAACAAGGGTTCGGACTCGCCTTCGATCACCGCCGCATCGATAACAACCTTGCTGACTCTATCCAGTGAAGGAATCTTGTACATAGAATCCAGTAGAACTGTTTCCATAATAGAACGCAAACCTCGAGCACCGGTTTTACGCTCCTGCGCCTTTCGCGCTATTGCTTTCAAGGCATCGTCGCGGAATTGAATTTCTACGCCTTCCATTTCAAACAGTTTCGAATACTGCTTAGTCAACGAATTTTTAGGCTCCTGGATTATGCGCATCAGCGCATCGAGATCCAATTCATCAAGGGTTGCTATCATCGGCAATCTGCCGACGAATTCAGGAATTAAGCCATATTTAACCAAATCTTCCGGTTCCACTGCGCGCAGAGTTTCACCTACCTTGCTCTCATCGTCTTTGGATCGAACCTCGGCCGAAAAACCTATTCCGCTCTTATCTGAGCGATCTCTTATAATCCTGTCTAAACCGGCGAATGCACCACCACAAATAAACAGGATATTTGCTGTATCTACCTGCAGGAACTCCTGCTGAGGGTGTTTCCTCCCTCCCTGCGGAGGTACGGAGGCAACAGTGCCCTCTATTAACTTCAATAATGCTTGCTGGACGCCCTCGCCGGACACGTCTCTGGTGATCGAGGGGTTGTCGGACTTGCGGGAAATTTTATCGATTTCATCGATATAAACAATTCCTATTTGTGCTTTCTCAACATCGTAGTCACATTTCTGCAGCAGCTTCTGAATAATGTTTTCAACATCTTCACCTACATAACCTGCTTCAGTTAAGGTAGTCGCATCAGCAATAGTGAAGGGAACGTCCAACAAACGAGCCAAAGTTTCTGCTAGCAGTGTCTTCCCCGTGCCTGTGGGGCCCACCATCAAGATATTGCTTTTGCTGAGCTCCACTTCACCTTTGGATTTGTCGTAATTCAGCCGTTTGTAGTGGTTATATACAGCAACCGAAAGAACCTTTTTGGCGTTTTCCTGACCAATTACGTATTCGTCCAGGGTATTCTTGATTTCCTCAGGAATAGGTAGCTTGCGTGTGCTGGTTTCTGTGTCTTTTTCTTGAATCTCTTCTCGAATGATATCGTTGCATAGATCCACACATTCATCGCAGACGAATACGGATGGCCCGGCGATTAACTTACGAACCTCATGCTGGCTTTTGCCGCAGAAGGAGCAGTATAGCAATTTGCCGTTATCATCGCCTTTATTGAAATTATCGTCTGACATCTCAACTACAACCTAGCTCTATTAATCGAAACCCCAATCTCACAGGGTATCTCTATACTGTTCAAGACCGCTATATACTACGGCCACCTCACTGAATTCCTGAAATCCAGATAATACCTAAAATGGAGCCGTTTAGACTGAATTGCAAGTCCAATTCTACTAAGCACCTATGCTCTCTACACCCTTATTATCTACTCTTCGCTCAATTACTTTATCCACTAAGCCATAATCACGGGCCTCTTCGGCGCTCATGAAATTATCTCGCTCCGTATCTTTTGCGATTGTTTCCTTCGATTGACCACTGTGTTCTGCAAGCAGAACATTAAGACTCTTGCGCATCTTTATGATTTCATTAGCTTGTATCTCAATATCTGATGCTTGTCCTTGGGCTCCTCCACTGGGTTGATGGATCATCATTCGAGCGTGAGGAAGGGCCAATCTTTTCCCTTTTTTGCCACCGGCCAACAACATTGCCCCCATACTCGCAGCCTGTCCGATACACATGGTACTCACATCTGGCTTGATATACTGCATGGTGTCATAAATGGAAAGCCCCGCCGTAACGGACCCTCCCGGAGAGTTTATATATAGATGTATGTCTTTGTCGGGGTTCTCAGACTCCAAGAATAGCATCTGAGCAACAATCAGATTGGCCATATGGTCTTCAACCTGCCCGGTCATGAATATCACTCGGTCTTTCAGTAACCTGGAATAGATATCGTAGGAACGCTCACCGCGTGCGGTTTGCTCAACAACCATGGGCACCAGGGCGGCCGTGGTTTCAATGAAGGGGTTTGACATTAATTCATATTCCTCTGATATCCAAACAAATACCCCTTATTTTCGGGGGCTCGACAAAACTAATTAATACTCTAGGACTACTAGTCCTCTGACTCAGTCTCAGCGTCTGCAGCCGCTGGCTTTTCTTCCGGTTTAATTAACTCCTGATAATTCACCTGCTTTTCGGTGACCAATGACTCTTCAATAATATAGTCAAATACCTGATCTTCAAGGACTGACGACTCGATAGTGGCAAGCTGTTCCTTGTTCCCGTAGTACCAATTAACCACATCATCCGGCGATTCATAAGTTGAGGCCAATTCCTCAATGGCTTCGCGCACCTTAGTTGGGTCTGCTTTCAGTTCTCGCTGCTGGATAATTTCTCCTAGTAACAGACCTAACAGTACTCGCCGCGCCGCTTGAACCTTAAATAATTCATCGGGCAACATATTCGCGTCGATGTTTTGCCCTCCGCCAAATTGTTGCAGTGCCTGCTGACGTAATTGCTCTATCTCGCCAGCAACCAATGCATCCGGTATCTCGACCTCGACTGCGTCAACCAGGCTATCCATCACCTTGGTCTTCAATTTATTTCGACTCGCTGTTTTCAGTTCGCGTCGCATATTATTAGTGACTTCTTCACGGAAAGCTTCGTCACCACCCGCTTCAACTCCAAAACTTTTGTAAAACTCGTCATCAATCTTAGGAAGAACTTGTTCACTAACCGAATTTAGAGTTATTTCGAAGACAACTTCTTTATCTGCAAAATCCTTATTGTGATATTTCTCGGGAAATTTAAGGTCGAGAGTAAATATGTCTCCAGCTGATCTCCCTTCTATACCAGCCTCAAAACCTGGAATCATTTTCTCGGACCCCAACACCAGGTTTGTACCCTTGGCACTGCCACCTTCAAATTCTCCACCATCCAGACGGCCTACGAAGTCAATATTGACCATATCCTTACTAACCGCGGCTCGCTCTGCTGTTTCCCAAGTCTGTCTCTGCTCCCTCAGGGTCTCAATCATCTCATCTACATCTGTGTCGGTAATTTCGGCTCCCAGACGTTCCAGCTCAATCTTGGAAAAATCCGGTAGGGTGATTTCAGGATAAACCTGAAAAGTTGCAACGAACTCAAGGTCTTCGCCTTCTTTCAGATTCTTAGGGTCAATGCTCGGTTGGCCAGCTGGCTTTAGGCTCTCTTGATCTATGGCCTGATAGAACGATTGACTCATCAGCTCACCCACTACTTCCTGTCTAACCCCCGCGCCAAATTTGCTCTTGATAACCTTGAAAGGTACTTTGCCCTGCCGAAAACCATTCAGCTTCACATTTCTAGCAGCTTCTTGCAGACGGTTATTAACAGCAGAATCAACCTGATCGCTGGGAACAGCGATGGTCATTTTTCTTTCTAATCCCTGTGTAGTTTCGACGGAAACTTGCATGTATGAACCTCTTCACTTCTGAGCATTAACTCAGAATTGTTAATATCGAGCAGTATCGAGATATTGTACTGAATAAATCTGGATATTGGTTAGCGACAGCTTGACTAACTGATTGGGCAACTTATTGATTTTACAACTTTTCAACAAACTAACGGACTATCCGCTTGCCCGCAAAGTGCGCGATTTTCCCATATCGATATCGGAGTTTCAATCACAGATTAGGGTCATGATTAGTTGCTGAAACGCTGCGGAATTTATAATCGGCTCAAATCAGTGCATTATGCCTATCAGGTGAAAGGTGGTTTTCTGGTAATGACTGATATTTCTCAAATAGGCGGCGTTATTCTAGCTGGTGGCAAGGCATCAAGAATGGGCTACCGCGATAAGGCACTGCTCCATTTGCACGGGAAAACTATCATTCAGCATGTCATAGATCGCGCTAAACCACAGGTCAGTTCTCTGCTTATTAGTGTTAATCGCAACCCACAGCGCTATAAAGAGCTTAATTTACCGCTAGTTGCAGATGTCACTAATAGCTACGAAGGCCCCTTAGTGGGTATCTATAGCGCCATGTGTTGGTTCCAAAAACCAATGAATAATCAGGACATGAAATACCTTGCCTGCTTTGCAGGCGACGTCCCAGAATTTCCAATTGATTTTGTTAAGCTGTTAACTACACATCTTGATCGCGGCTCAGTAAAAATAGCTTACTGCAGCATTCAGGATCATATTCAGCCACTGTTCTCTGTTTGGAACATGCAGCTTATTCCTGAAATCAAGGCGGCGATCGATCGCGGAATCTTCGGCCCCAAATTGCTTTTCGGTGACATAGAAAATGTTCAGGTAGATATACGCTCCAGTCGACCAGGCAGTTTTCTAAACATAAACTCGATTGCGGATCTCCATCAGGCAGAGCGAACGATTTTGGAAAAATAAATCCAATAGAAGTGCTCAATATTTGTTCAACTGGGAAAAATTTTACTCTTAGAAGAGAGGCGTATCTTATTGTTTAAGAACAAGAAAAGCAGAGGCCTAATTTTTCAAAAGAATCCGCATCCCGTTGTTTTCTATGGATTTTCAATACTTTTGAATTTGAAGCTAATTATTTTTAGCTAACGCATATGGCATATTTTTTGCGCTCTTCTAAAAATTTATAACTGGGATTATTGTGCACTTACTCGTCAGCTTAGGGTTACTCACCGACACTTGAGTTGGACTGACAAAACAATCAGCAGTAACCCTAGGCTGGCGGAGACCACAACTTACTCTTTTCATCTTTCTCGTGAGATGGGTATACTGAAAAAAATAATTATAAGAGAAAAAACTGAGCAATGTCTGATTCCCGACGCCAAGATTCCTCGAATGACTCTTCTGTAAATCGCAGTGAACGAATATTTAGTCAGCAAAATTTGTGGTACTTCAAAATTCGTGAAGGTGACGAAGTTGGTCCCTTCCGATATCGCTCTGAAGCCCAAAGCAACCTGGAGCGATTCATGGAACAATTAGAAGAAAAATTGAAATCTTCTCAATAAGCTTTATTTACCCTTTTCAAAGTGAATATTCCCTAAGCTCGCATTCATCGCTCTTGCGAATTTTGCTTGTCGACTAATAATTACTCCATGCAAGCATGCCCTGTCCTAGGCTATCCGAACCTGATTAGCGGCTATCGCATATCCAGCCGCTGTGCGTTAAACTCCCCAGCAGCATGTTTGTATGGCAATAACTCCAATGAATTCATTCACTAATACGCAACGCACCATAACCATCGGTTATGGCCCTGGATATGCCAACAGCGAAGTCTGGAATGATCTTAAATCCAAATTGATCATCCCCACTGAAATAGTCTCCATTACAGCTGCTCAGCGCTACAATCCGGCTCTAATTCTACTGGATCATCATTTAATTCGAGAAATGAACCATACGCAATGGGTAGAAGAATTTCCTGAGGCCATCTTTTTGTGCACTGAGTCGATGGATTTGGATGCCGATCTTATTCTCAGCAATAGTCTGCCTTATCGACAAACTTGCAAGCTACTGGAGATGGCATGCTATCAATGGGTTCTTAAGAGTGAGAAAACTGAGCGCGCTAAAATGCGCGATACCAGTTTTAGGTACTTAAACAAGCTTGCTGATATCAGCATCTCTCTTTCTTCTGAAGACGACCTAATGACTCTGTTGAGAAAGATTCTGAATGAAGGTCAAAACATAGCCTGTTGTGATGCCGCATCTTTGTTCCTCATTAACGAAATTAATGACCACGAGCGTGATCTCGTTTTCAAACTCACTCAGAACGATTCGATGGAGTTTCCGTTCGAAGAATTACGTTTCCCGTTAGATGATTCTTCTATTGCGGGCTATGTTGCGCACACTGATACTGAACTCAATATCCCTGATGCTTATCAATTATCAAAAGATGTTCCGTACAAATTTAACCAGTCATTCGATCAAAATACCGGCTACAGAACCAAATCAATATTTGCTATCCCACTTGCAAATAAACAAAAAGAAGTAATTGGGGTTCTTCAGTTTATTAACAGGAAAAAGGCCCGCTCATTAAAAGTAACTGATGAGAAGTCTGCACTAGCTTATACCCTACCGTTCGATAGCGACATCAATGTCCTGCTACAGGCGCTTGCCAGCCAAGCCGGAATCGCAATCGAAAATACTATTTTGCAGAACGATATCAAAGCGCTATTTGAGGGTTTTGTAAACGCCTCGGTATCCGCGATTGAACAACGTGATCCAACCACTAGCGGCCACTCATTCAGAGTAGCCGACCTTTGTATAGGTCTCGCCAAATCCGTCTCAGCTTCGAACATTACACGATTACGTAATGTGCATTTTACCGACGCTGAAGTCAGGGAACTGAAGTATGCAGCTCTGCTTCATGATTTTGGCAAAGTTGGTGTTCGGGAATCTGTACTAGTAAAAGAGAAAAAATTAACCTCTGGAAGTTTGGAAAACATTCAATACCGAATTTGGCTTGCTCAAGAAAAGTTACGCACACTCGCCCTTGGCAAACAATTAGAAATGTATCGAAATGGCAGTGCCATAGAGTCCGAGTTACACTTAATCAATGCGCAGCTAGAAGCTGATATCAGAATGTTAAATGAGTTCTATGCCACCATTGTTGAAGTCAATGAACCAAGCGTTTTAAAGGAAGACAACAAGGGAATGCTCGACAAAATCAACAACTATAACTTTGATACCTTAGATGACGATTTATCAATAATAACAGAAGAAGAATTCAATCTACTTTCAATCAAGAAAGGCAGCTTGTCTCCCAGCGAAAGAAAGGAGATAGAATCACATGTGGTACATACACAGAGCTTTCTGAACCACATTCCCTGGACCAAAGAGTTTCAGAATGTTCCTACAATCGCCGGCGCACACCATGAAAAACTTGACGGTAGCGGCTACCCCTACGGGATGACATCGGATCAAATACCCTTGCCTTCTAAAATTATGACTGTTTGTGACATCTATGATGCACTTACGGCCTCGGACAGACCTTATAAACGGGCCATGGGTACTGAAAAAGCAATCGACATTTTACTATTGGAATCCAAGCAAGGTTATCTAGACAACGATCTTGTGCAGATATTTATAGATGCTAAAGTCTTCCACTGTATAGACACAAAAGAGAATTCAAGCTCTACCCCTTCAGCCAGCACCAGCAACCATCCCTGTGATCACGACTTACATCAGCACGATTAAGGCGATCGAAAATTCTAGAGGATCTAATCACACCCCTGATTTTTGAGCTGGCGGCTTCAAACTCCCCTTCTTTGTCCTATTTCCATAAACTTGACTTGCATCCCAAAGTTGCGAGCTAACAACCGATACTATTGTTCAAGTAACTGCCACTTATTTCAGTCAATTAGATGGATTTTCGAAGCTGGTAAAAATAAGTTTTCTGGATGTCGAATTGCCATTTAAACTTGCTATAGATCAACTCGTCAATGCTGGCTAAGCTGTAGCATGCGTATTAGAATTACAGGAAGTTTTTCTTAGTCGATATAGTTATTAACTATGCAATTATTCAAACACACCGTCGCCTTGGAAGCATGTCCCGCTAAGACCGCTGAATCGGTTAGCTATGGCGCGACCTTCTTCGTCCTCGGCTGGCTGTTGCTGACAAATTATTCTGGCTTTGGAAATGCGAGCGGTGCAGATGAGCCCCTCATCAGCGCTCGAGAAACCAACAGCGGTCCGCTGGTAACTGGAAATTCGGTTAATGAAAGTGAAGTTTTGTCCATTCCTGGCTTCAGTGAAATAGTCACTGCAGATTTGAACAGCCCCTCTGTTGAACCTGAGAAACCGTTGATTACTACGGAAAATGAGCAGCAAACGACCTCACCTGGGGAGCTTGAAACTGATCTTAACGTCGCTCCCACAGTCCTATTAGCTGACTTCGAGTTACCCGCAGTCGATGATAAGCTCTGGCTTCCAGAGTTTAAGAGACTACGGCTTCGAGAAAAATCTTTGGATAATTGGTTATTAGCCAATAATGAGGCGAAGGTTTCAATTCCTACTACACTGATAAGAGAAAGTTTCGAGCTTAAACAGGACGTGGGCGCTGAAGACTTTACGACCTTCAAGCTCTTCGCTAGCGAGTTGGATGATTCAGTGCTTCTAGCGACTATTGCAGATTCAGAAATGCCCAACAAAATAACATCAACTGACCCTGCTTCAAAGCTCCCTATTCATGAAATAGCCGTGAACGGTACTGAATCCGATAGACTTTTTAGCCGGCCCGATAAGATTCAGCGGCCTCAACTACCACGTCCTTACCGTGCACAGACAATTCAAAGAGCATTGATCCTCCCACCAAGAGTGCAAGCTCTGCGCCCCTGAAGGGCTTTACCAGCTATAGCTTAACTGTCCGAGAATAGCAGTGCCTGCACTAGCCTCGGTAAAACCGAAAGCAGCCAGCCCGGTAAATGACCAATTGCTTGCAATTTGCCAGCTAAAATAAGGCACAATTTCATGTATCTCGGGCGAAAAAGACGATGCTGCCTCTCGATAGTCGTAAAATACGCCCAGATTCCACTGAGAATTTATTGGCCGTGCTAGCCCCAGTTGGACAAAGGCCGAATTCTGCAAACCTTCATAAAAGTCTGTTTTCCCGCGAAAGGTATATCCAATTGTGCTAAAAAGCACCGAACTCCCATAATTTTGTGAAATGTCCACCTGCGCACTAATGTCTGTTTCTCCCGTGCCCAGACCCTTTTTTCGATCGGCAGTGGGTATTTTCACGTCCAAACGAAAGTCTATAAATGGGCTGTTTTCTGAAACGGGGTCAGTTTGGTAGCTAAAGGAAACCACGGAATCACCTATGCCGCTATTTCGCTCCCGCTGTGTCCCTGCGACTGCGCGGCTAATACCCCCGATATTGACGAGCACATTGCCAATACCCTCAACCTGCAAATGCGGTACCGTAACTTGCAGCCCCCACTTCCCAAAGTTGGCCCCGTAGCTAAGAGGAAAGTAAAGAATATCTGTATCTGAATCCTCGCCGTAATCACCACTGCTGTAATAAGAAGCGACACTAAGAGTTTGTTTTATATCTCTATAATCTTGAGAAAGTACCTGAGTCGAGGATAGGGCAGCGATCACAGCGAGCTGGTGTGGCACGATTATATTTAATTTCTTCATCGGTCGTTGTCTTCAGATTGTGGGTTGTGGGTTGTGGGTTGTGGGTTGTGGGTTGTGGGTTGTGGGTTGTGGGTTGTGGGTTGTGGGTTGTGGGTTGTGGCCGGATTCTAGTCTGTACGCGTTAAAAGTAAAACCGGTGAACTCCCACTCCCATCGCCTATTACCTGCACCCACCACAGCCGCATTATACAAGGTAAATTGTTACAGAGAATCTTGACGCAGTTCACAGAATCCACCCTGACCCGCAGGAACCTACTTGTGTAGGACAAATCAGCGGGTAAAGTAAGACATCGGCAGGCTTTTTGGTACAATACTTGATGCTCCTAAGCGCCGTCAGCTCAAGTCTGAAGCAGCTTAGATTTCAAAATAACCGTTATTGCCAAAACGGAAAAAAAATGAAAAAGCAGCATCTCTGCCTCACACCTATTGCCTTTGTTTTTATTTTATTAACAAGTCAGAACCCAGTGTTCGCGGCAGAGGACGAATCACCGAGTCCCGAGATGGATAATTTTATTTCAAATCAGCAGTATGAAGAGGCATATGAACTTGGGAAAGAGTTCCTGGATGACTGGGAGGGTGATCCGCAATTCGACTTTCTATATGGCCTAGCGGCTTTGGAATTTGGAGAGACCAACGAATCGGTTTTCGCTTTAGAACGAGTGGCAGCCACATCTACCGATGCGGTTTTGCGCTCTAGAGCAAGACTAGAACTCGCGCGGGCCTATTTCGTAACCAACAACCTGACCGCGTCGGAAAATTTATTCAATGCAGTCCTAACCACCAATCCTCCGCCAAATGTGCAACAAAATGTCCAAGCGTTTCTGCAGCTAATCGAAACACGTCGAAACTCACAGACGCCAACTATTAATTGGACCATATCTTCCGTCATAGGATCTGATAGTAATGCCAATAGCGCGACATCCAACGGGCTGATAGACACACCTTTAATCGGACAAATTGAGTTGGATCCGGCTGGGCAGGAAACCGAAGATAATTTTTCAAATACCACCATGGCGATGGCCTATAAATATCCATTTACCAGAGATAGATCGCTAAACTTTACGCTGAATCTCAGTCATCTCAATAATTTCGACACGGATCAGTTTGACCTCGATAATGCACGTGGTGAGCTTTCCTATAACTGGGGTAACGAAGTCCATCGTTTCAGACA
Source organism: Gammaproteobacteria bacterium (assembly GCA_021773355.1). Classification (GTDB taxonomy): domain Bacteria; phylum Pseudomonadota; class Gammaproteobacteria; order Pseudomonadales; family Pseudohongiellaceae; genus UBA9145. Next base: position 114,921 of record JAJFKE010000011.1, read on the forward strand.
CGGAGTTTCAAGTGGCAAGGTGAATTTAGATCAAAACGGCTTCCAAAAATCCTTAGCCCTAAATTCTTCCTGGCAAAGAGCTGGTGCTAACGGGTGGTATCAATCATTGTCTGCCTCTTACACGCAAGTCCGCTATGACACGAACAATGATGGCGATTTGAACGACTTAAGAGATGTTGACCAGCTTCTTTTTACTGGTGGCATTACGAAAATAGCCGGTCCACTTACGCACACGCTAAGTGTGTATCGCGCCGATGAGTCTCCGGAAGCTTCCGGCGCCGGGGACCACAACGGGCGAGAATTTACCGGTTTGGCTTATAGTCTGTTGTACTCAATGAACTCGCAACATACGCCTTTCTTAAGAGCCTCATATCAAGAGGTAGATCATGACTCTGAGCACCCTGTTTTCTTCAACACTAAACGCAGTGGCGAAACTACTTCTTTAACTCTGGGCTGGTTCTGGTCAATCGCCAGAAATTTGATGGTAACTGGAGAAGCTGCGTACACAGATAACAACAGTAATATCACTCTGTTTGATTATTCAAGATTTAAATATCAGGCAGGCCTTAGATACCAATTTTGACAAATTTTTATTAATCGATATTCAACTGAGCGACGAATATGAAAAATAAAACCCTAAATTTTTTTGAGAAGCTGTGCTTTAACTTTTTATTGCTGTGCATAAGCGTGTATTCACCAGCAAACTTCGCAGCCGAGCAAGAATTAGCCGGACGTGTGGTTGCCGTTAATGGCCAAGTTACGGCTGTTGACAGCACGGGAAGTTCGAGAGAACTAAGCCGTCGCTCACAAATTTTTATCGGAGAAACTATTGTTACTCAGCCTGCGTCTTTCGCTCAGATTCGCATGACTGACACCGCAATTATCTCTCTTAAAGAATCCACACAATTCGAAATTATCGCTTATACCTATGAACAAGATCCCGAAACCGATGTATCAACGATGCGTCTAATAGAAGGTGGCTTTAGAACCATTACAGGTAATATAGGCACGCAGAACAGAGATGCATACACGGTAGAGACAGAATTCGCGACCATCGGTATTCGTGGTACCGACCACGAAGGAGTAATCACTGGTGGCATTCTTTATACGGGTGTCTACGATGGTGGTACCACTGTGGGTAATGACGGCGGTTCCCTGGACTTAGGTTTAGGTGCTGACTACGACTTTGGTCGTGCGCTGGACAACACAACTCCTCCAGAAGGATTGATATTGCAACCCTCGGAGCTGGGTAATATTCCGGTTCTTGCGGTTGCCGATCTCGGAGAGGAAGAGGAAGAGGAAGACGACGGTGGTGCTGGTGGTGGAGACGACGATGGTGCTGGCGGTGGAGACGACGATGGTGCTGGCGGTGGAGAAGACGATGGTGCTGGCGGTGGAGACGACGATGGTGCTGGCGGTGGAGACGACGATGGTGCTGGCGGTGGTGCTGGCGGTGGAGACGACGGTGGTGCTGGCGGTGGAGACGACGGTGGTGCTGGCGGCGGAAACGACGATGGCGGTACTGGAGTTGGTCAGAGCGCTCCCGTGCTTGACCTCGAGGACTTGGCAGCCACATTGGGAATTGACACAACAACGAACGCTTCCGGGCAGCAAACTGACGCGATTCAGGTAAACCCAAACGAGACAAGTGGGGATGGCACTCTAGACTGCACACTAAATACAAACAACCCAGTGTGCCGACCTGAGCCAGATGCAGAGCCAGAGCCTGAACCTGAACCCGAGCCTGAACCCGAGCCCGAGCCTGAGCCTGAACCTGAGCCTGAACCTGAACCCGAGCCTGAACCCGAACCCGAGCCAGAACCCGAGCCAGAACCCGAGCCAGAGCCAGAGCCAGAACCTGAGCCAGAGCCAGAACCCGAGCCCGTAGTTGTTCCTGAACCCGAGCCAGATAGATTTGGTTTAGATAGTTCTGAAATCAATTCGCTAAATAGGCTCGGTGTTGCTGCACTAGGCAATAGGAAATTCATTGGTGGCGTCTCTAATGGAGCTGACGCTATCAATCCTATTCTTCTCTCAACTAACAAAAATTCTCCGACCACTCTGTTTCTGTCTAGCCCAGCAGAAGTTTTAAGACTCGCTGGATTTACACCCACATCTACAGAGTCTGGTGTTGGTGAGTTCAATTTATCCTGGGGTCTATGGGAAGCGACTGACAGCGATCGAGTTGCTGTTGCAAAGTACGCAAACAGTAGTGACACAAGTCCAGTATCCACCGGGTTTGGTGCCGGAAGTACTGTTTCGGACCCACATGGCATAATACTTGTCACTGCTTTACCCACAAATATAAGCAGCCTGATTGGGCAAAAGCATTTCACCGCCGACAAAACCAATTCTGATTATCTATTCGCTTTAAGGGGTTTCGGTAGCGATACAGTTACCTCATTCGGCGCTGGTTTTTATGTCGACCTGGGCATCGGTTACATTTCTGATGCCTTCGTCAACATTTGCATTGGCGCGGGTACCTGCGATTCCAGTAATTTTGGCACAAACTACTGGCCGGTTCAGGGTGGTCTTGGTTCCCTGGTCCTACCAGGTTTCCAGAACCTGATTTTCGATCAATCAGGTTTTAGCGTTCCAACAGGAGCCAACGATTTCTTAATTACCACTGCAAATGCTACCGGCTTCTTCTTAGGCAGCGCCGCTTCAGGCTTCGTGCTTACTTTCGAGTCCAGTGGTTTCTTCTGGGATGACGACACTAATATCAATACAAGACACGCAGAAATTATTGGTGACTCCAGTATCGAACCGCTACGCTCTATTGGTGGCTCAATTCTTTTTTCTGATCCCGCAGACACTAACTACGTCATCAGTGCCGATGAGCGCTCAACCTTGGCCAGAATCGGCTTTGCAATCAGCTCCGACTCTGTCGTTACATCTGGCGGGTTTATTTTTGGTGGAGCCACACAAGGCCTTGATGATGGAGACACAGACCTTGATGCTGAGGACAATTTAAGTTCCTTTATCACCTCTACAACCTCGACGTTAAACGATGGCCTAAGCCGCGGGAATTTTTCCGCCTTACGCCAAGGTGACTCAATGCTGGCGAGTTTCTACGACGGAAATGGTCTCCCATTTAGCTGGGGACTCTGGCAATCAGATTCATCATACCCGGCAGCATTCTATCCCAACGCCTACGAAGACAATTCTGCCAGTGATAGCACTGTAGTGAATGACGATATAGTAGTTGCCAATTTCTTACCCAAGGCCAGGCAAAATTTAAGAGGGTCTCGACAATTTGAAGTAGAAGAGTTTCTTGTAAACGCTGTAGCCGGCAGTGTGGTTACGGGCTCCTTCGATTTTGATTTTGAAAACGCCATGATCGATGATTTCGAATTGGAAGTGTGCGTGGGTGCAAGCGGCTGTACAAGCCCTACCGACCACTGGATCACCAATTTGATAGACGACATATCAGTAGCCAGCGATGGCATATTCTTCGCCAATAGTGTGCAAGGATCCTTAAACAGTGTACTCAACTCTTTTACAGCGGAAATAAATGGCGGTTTCATTTCCGGCACCAGTAATAATAGCTCTGTTGGCTTTGTGGAAGGCCTGGTTGCCGGCTTTCGTTTTGTTGAAAACACGCCCGGTACAAAATCAGTAAATGGTGCCGCTCTATTCACCACTACTACCGAACTGGGTGCCGCAGAATCCGCTGCCGCCACCCAAATTGGTTTCGGCATCCTTCCAGGCGACCCAGATTTTCAGGGCGGTTATAGGGGACTGTATGGCTCAGCTACCTATATCGATAGCAAGTATCCGGTAGTTATTGAAAACGTAAGTGATACCCCTAATTCACTAGTTGATACCAGTGATTCAGGCGACAATTATCACTTGCTTCGCGGTCGAAACGCCGACCTGCGCCAAGAGACTGATTGGCTGGATGTGGATGGACACGATGGACTAAATTGGGGTCTTTGGCTGTCCGTCGGTGAAAGTGGAAATACAGTTGAGAACCCCTTGTTTCTTCGAGACGCGGGCCAGGGTAGCGACGGCATCACCGAAAACTTAACATTCGATAATGCCTGGTTTTCCGTGGGCGGCGCTACCAACATAAGCTACTTTACCGCACTTACCGGTCACAAGAGGTTCGAAGCAAGTCATACAAACAATCGATTTGAAATGGTATCCAATAACGGATGGACGCATTTTGAATTTACTGCAGATTTTGAAGTTAAGCTAGATGCTGGCTTTTTAAGTGGCGGCCTTGAAATATTTGTCTGCGATACTGATTGTACCGGGAGCAACTTTAAGCAGAAGTGGGATGCCACTATTGGATTAGTTGATTTCGCAAGCATTAGCACTCGGGGCTTTAGGGCAGATCTTAGCGGTACTCTTACCCAAGATCCCAATGGCTCACCCTCTACCCCTAGCTTCGATGGTATTTTCCAAGGATATTTCGTGGGAACTGACGGTGAAGCGATTTCCGCCGGATTCACCATTGGCGGCGAAGGCGCAGGCACTAATGATTTCGTTTCTGGACTGATCCTGTTTGATGAGCTGGAGAACTTAAGCCAGGCCGACCTGGATGAAGTAACCGGCAATGACGCTTTCGGTTTCGCCATTAGCAAGAGTGTGTTCTTCGATTCAAGGTTTGCCGATGACCTGATCTGGGGTTGGAGCACAGCCGATGGAGATGAAACAGATGCCTTGTTCGTAACCAACGATATATCAGGTAAGTCTACTTTATTAAACGGTGCTGGAAATCTTGATCCAGCCGTAGGCGAAGGTGGCTTCGATGTTGCAATCGAGTACCTTGCATCAAACAGCGAGAATAGCTCATTCGAATCCGATGTGAATGGTTTTGGCCTTCTTTGGGGTATATGGGACGGCGACAGTGATCAACAGAAGGTATTCGATGAAGCAAGCCTAATTAATGATGAGGACAACATCAATATAAGTGGCCTGCATCTTCTGGTCTCCGCCCCGCCCTCCTACACTTCGTCCGGAGGTTTATTAACAGGCTCGGCAACTTTCGACCTGGTTGCGGATTTCATCGGTGGACACGATGACGACGGCTCCTTTCAAGCTATCGATTTGGTGACTGGCGGCTTCGATCTGAATTTTGGCACAGGCGCCCTCACCTTAAACTCCTTGGAAGTCTGCTATGGCGGTGAAGTAGGCTCTAGCTGCGCCGGTGCTGACTTTAACTGGGTGGTTGATACGGGAGAAGGCGGGCCAGATTTCAGCTCAACCTCTATCGCCGGCAAGGGCATACTGGAATCCACCCCCGTGAGCGGATTCATAAATACGAGCGGTGAGGCTGGTTCGTTTACCGGATTAATCAACGGCTTTGTGACTGAAAAGGATAATGGGAAAAAAGGCTTCGTGCTGGGCTTCGATTTCGACGCCGGAGGCTCCGAGGTGACAGGAAGTCTGATTGGTGCTGCCCTCTTTACTGAGACACCAGTGTCCTTAACGGAGTCTTTTAATCAGGCAGATTTCAACGCAGTTGGGTTCTCGTTATTCCTGGATTCAGCAAGCAATCCACAGGCGATCTATGGCAATGCAATCTACAATGACAGCTATCCTCGCCAGGATTTAATAAGTTTTGCAGGGAGTGGGTCATTCAGCGGGTTTTTCGACGATGATCCGTCTTACTTCGTGCGCCCATACACTGGCTCAATTTCTACTGGACCGGAACACCCTGTTGGCGCAGCGGAATACGATGTCCACTGGGCGATCTATGACACGGACGGCAGCGGAAAACACCAATTCCATTCCGATTTTGAAGACGATTCTCTGTTCGATTCCATTAGTGATGAACTGGTGACAGTAGCAGTTCTTCCACTGGACATTGCCAAGCTTACAGGATCAACCCGCACCTTCATTGGCGGATCAGGAAGCAATCTGGATGGATCGATCATAGGCATTTCTAACGGGTCCTTCTCCAGCGGGGTGCATAGTTTTACAGGCTTCTTCGACACTACGCTCGATATGAACACCGGTGGCGCATTAAGCAACGGCTATCTTGAAATCGCTTTCCAGGATGACAGCGTCAAACTGCAGGAATGGAAGGTTAACTTCACAGGCAATGCAAAGGTATTCGGCAACACGTCTATGCCTGGTGAAAACTATACCTACCTGGACACTTTTACCATCGACTCCAGTAACAGCTCCATTAGCTATGATGGCTCCCCGATTGGCACTCCCACTGGCGAGCTCGTTGGTATCTTCTCATCTGAAAACACGACCACCGGGCCGAATGGATTTACTGGTGGATTTAACTTAAGAGACGTTTCGAACGCTTCAATCAATGCCCGAGGCGCCTTCCTGTTACAGGAAAACAGCTTCTTGAGTGCTGAAAATATCCAGTCTTTTAACTCAACAGGCATGTTCTTTACCGGTTCATCGCTATCTGGTTCGAATAATTCGCTGGCAGCCCGGTTTGGTGGAGTGGCTATTCCTTCCAGCAGCGGTCAGCCGGTATTTGCTGCAACCGCGTTTAGCACCTCAACTTTTGGAGACGATTACGATGTAGGGACTCAATCCATCATTGTTGCAGATGACGCCAATACCAGTAATTTCGAGACAGTTAATCTTCCGGGCGGCAGCACAAGTATTCAGTGGGGTAGCTGGCTCGGCAGTAGCTCGACGTTCAGGCAGAAAAACGCATCTACCACGAATATAGTGTTTGACCAGAATGCATACTGGTTCCTGGCAGAGCCATCCAAAGCAAGCTTACCTACAACTGGAAAATTTACTTATAACAACGTTATAGATTTCCAGGGTGAAGCGAACCAGGATGCGGGCATCCTTTATAAAGAAGGATCAATTAGCTCAATTGACATTTTTACTTTTGATCTGGATTTCGGTTCTGGAGCAATCACTGACGGCCATCTGGTAGCCAATGCGACGATTGCTGCTACCGGCAATATCGGTGCTCTAGACATCAAATGGGATGCTTACTTCAGCGGGACAGCAACAGGCGCTTTCCTGCAAGCAACTATTGACGCAATGGACTCCACTAATACATTCAGCAGCAGTCTCAGCGATGTTACCGGCACGCCAACAGATTTAAATGGTGCAATCGGTGGAGATATCGATGGTTATCTCGTGGGAACTTCGGCCATTGATGGAATTGTTTTAGGTTTTAACCTGGAAAACACCACTGCAGATGGAGGTGCTCAGGTCCTGGTCGGAACTGTTGCGCTTGACGACGATGAATTAATCCCATTCTCACTGCCAGAATCTACAGTCGAGGAACACAACATCGACTGGGGTACATGGAATAATCCATTGGAAGACAACTGGGTAATTGTTTCACCCGCGGATGATGGTTTAACAGAGCTACAAACCAGTAACCATATAGCTATGCTTAACGCGACACCAGTAGCTAACCTTACTGGATCTGGAAGCTATGGCAGCAGCGCCGCTTCTTCATATATCGGCAGTGGTAGCGCAGGTGACGTAACGCAGGTGGTTGCAGGCCTTGATGTCGACTTCAATACTGGTGTGATTTCAAACGGCAGTCTTCAAGTCGAGGTCGCGGGATCACAAGCCTGGGAAATCGACTTTGCAGGTTCCATCAATAACGGACTGGTCGATATTAATTCCATTGCTGGAACACTCTCTGATCCTGGTGGAATAATCAGCAACTCTATCGAAGCAAACCTCGGCGGCGTGTTCACCGGTACTGGTGCCGAGGCATTCGTAGGTGGCTTTGATTTGATCGATGAGCTCAATCAGTTTAATCAAGTCGACGGCCTTTATACGATAGAACGATGATTGAATAGCCGCACTGTATGAGTAACAAGCTAGCAGGATAGAAAAGGGAGACGAGACGCTTTGTCTCTTTTTTATCTCGCATGGAAATGTCCATTGAAACTCCGCAAAGATTTAGAACATAGGAATTTAAATGTTTCCTGTTACTTACAATGCCTATGCTCACTCCTCTTTGTTTTCAAATGCGAGTGAGGCCGAATTAATACAATAACGCAAACCAGACTCGGGAGGGCCGTCGGGAAATACATGACCGAGGTGTGAATCGCATTTATTGCAGACCACTTCTGTTCGTATCATGCCGTGAGAAAGATCATCGTTTTCATTAACTACCTCTGGACTGGCAGGTGCATAAAAGCTAGGCCAACCAGAACCGGAATCGTATTTGGTTTCTGAGGAAAACAGTGGCTCACCACAGACCGCACAGTTGTACACACCTTTGTCTTTTAAATCCCAATATTTACCCGTGAAAGCAGCTTCGGTGCCCCCTTCCCTGGTTACTCGATAAGTTTCACTATCGAGCTCCTGCTTCCATTGCTCATTACTTTTCTCTGACTTACTCACTGTCTGATGCTCCTAGTTCTGGAAGTAGCTTGTTTCCATACTCGAAATTGGTCTTCTCAGTTCTTTGCTGTAGAATCCGGTTTTCTGCGCCAAGCTGCCTGCTTGGAACTTCATCTTATGCAGCATAGCCCCCTAGCAGGACCAGATAAAGTGGTTATTCTATTCATGAAACTGCCGACAATTGATTAGACAATATATTTACTCAGAGTATTCCTAAATGAAGAAGGTTCTCCAATCAGACAAGCTTGGAAACGTGTGTTACGACATACGAGGCCCAGTTTTGGAAGAGGCAAAAAGACTAGAAGAAGAAGGCCATCAAATATTGAAACTGAATATCGGCAACCCTGCCCCCTTCGGCTTTAATGCCCCGGACGAAATTCTGTACGATGTCATTCACAACTTATCAGCTGCGCAGGGTTATAGCGATTCCAAAGGCCTGTTCTCTGCCCGAAAAGCCATTATGCAGGAATGTCAGAGGCTAGATATTGCAAACGTCGAAATGGATGACATCTACCTGGGTAATGGTGTCAGCGAACTGATCACAATGGCAATGCAGGCCTTGTTAAACAATGGCGACGAAGTACTTATCCCTGCCCCCGACTACCCGCTTTGGACTGCTGCCGTCAGTCTTAGTGGGGGTGTAGCTGTACATTATCTTTGCGATGAGCAGGCTGACTGGTTTCCAGATATTGCGGATATGGAATCCAAGATAACTAGTAACACCCGCGCAATTGTAATTGTTAATCCGAATAATCCAACCGGTGCCGTTTATAGCAAAGAAATCTTATTACAAATACTACATCTGTGCCGAAAGCATGACCTGATTCTTTTTGCCGATGAAATATACAGCAAAATTATTTACGATGACGCCGTCCATGTTCCCGTTGCATCGCTGTGTGAGGACGTATTCATAGTGAGTTTCAACGGCCTCTCTAAATCCTACCGTCTGGCAGGATTTCGTTCCGGGTGGATGATTCTCAGCGGCCCCAAAGAAAGAGCCAGCAGCTATATTGAAGGCTTGGAAATACTTACCAATATGCGCCTGTGCGCCAACGTTCCCGCACAGTTTGCAGTACAGACTGCACTAGGTGGTTATCAGAGCATTAAGGAACTCATTTTACCGGGAGGACGTTTAAAGCAGCAAAGAGACACTGCCTGGGATTTGCTCACACAAATACCCGGCGTCAGCTGTGTAAAACCCAGCGGCGCGATTTATATGTTCCCACGCCTGGACCCGGCGGTTTACAAGATAAAAGATGATGTCGCACTAATATTGGATATTTTGCATCAGGAACAGATACTCCTTGTGCAAGGCAGCGCCTTCAACATCGATGATACGCAGCACCTACGCCTGGTATTTCTGCCTAGAGAAGATGAGCTTATTCCCGCTATGGCGAAAATATCCAAGGTACTTGAACAATATCGATAATAATGGGTTTTTAGTTATTCCAGTTGAAAGCCTAAAATAGAAAGGAATTCTGTTTGGGCTTGCGTGTAGTTACTTTTAAGTAGCAATCTGCTGCGAAATTCCTGTCTGCTCAAGAGTCTCTGCCGAAATGCATCGAAGGCCTCCTTGCCTAGACCAGCATTCAAGTCAATTTTAAACTCATCACTTAACTGAGGCAGTGGCAAGGCGGCCAGCAATGCGGTGAATTGCGACTCTTCGTTAGGCGTATGCAAACTTGCCAAATCCACCGTTTGCTGTTGATGTTCTATGCCGCCGGGCTCTGGCTCTAGAGCGAAGTGTTGCTCGAATGCTGTAAGTAATTGTGCCGTGGCAGCCGACTTCGCTTCCCTGCTATACCCCGCTATGTGAGGAGTAGCTATATCCACAGCATTAGCCAGATCGAGATCGATCATCGGCTCACTTGCCCACACGTCAAAAATACAAACCAAATCATCTCGCTTCGAAAGAACTTGTTTCAACGCTGCTTCGTCAACCACTTCACCTCTGCATGCATTAATTAACAAGGCATGCGCGGGTAGGAATGCCAACTCTCTGGCGCCAATCAGCTGATTCGTAGGATGCGGGCCGGTTTCGCTTAGAGGAACATGAAGGGACACCACATCGCTAGCTAGCGCCTCCTCAAGCGAGCAATACTGCATGCCGTCACTATTCTCGCCAGCTACTGCATTGTCGGCAAGAAACGGGTCGCAGAGTCGAACTGGCATTTTCATTTCAACGAGTTTACGCGCGTAGAGCCCACCAACTTCACCACCACCAACAATTCCGACCGTGCAATTGCCAAACTCGAAGTCCTTATACAGCACCGCATACGCCATAGCCGCGAAGCAATAGTCCACTACCGCATTGGCATTGCTCCCTTTGGCGTCGGCAAAATTGATTCCTTTACGCTGCAAATAAGCAAGATCGATATGATCCGTGCCGCTGGTCGCGCTACCTACAAAACGGATATTTGTTCCAGACAGAACTGATTCATTAACTTGGGTTATAGAACGAACGAGCAGCGCATCGGCTTCGCTCAAATCAACTTGCCCTATGCTTCGACCATCGAAAAGATGAAGTTCTCCGTAGCGGCAGAAGCTGCTTTGAACTGCAAGAATATCCTTATCAGCGAAAATATGCAGAGTCATTGACTAGTTATGCTCAAATCGTTCAGCAATAGATAGAAGATGCGAGCTATCGTCGAGTGTGAAATTGTACTTTCCAAGAAATTTTTCGAAGGATTCAATGTCAAAGCTAGACAATTCAAGCGAACGCGGCGATGCATTGGCAAAACCTTCATGCCTATCTTGCGCATCACAAACAATGGTCGCTAAAACCTTACTCAATCGTGCCTTCTGCTGATGTAGTTCCAGTTTTTCTGCAATCCCTCTAGCGCCACGCAAGGCCAGCTGTGCAATCGAATCAAGGTTCTTGTACACGCCGTCTAAATCGTGAAAATTTCTGAGTAACTCCTTCGCTTTTACCGGACCGACTCCTGGCACTCCACTAATGCAATCTACCGCATCACCGACCAAACCCAGATAGTCTGGAAACTGCTCCGGGTTGACACCAAATTCCCGTTCAATATCGGCTCGAAACCTCTTCCTGTTCCCACTGTAATCCCAAACATGGTCCCTATCCGTTTTTAATAATTGGGACAAATCTTTATCCCTGGATACAATGCAAAGAGTCGTATTACCCTCACCTAGTGCGGACATCCTCCTAGAAAGCGTACCGATAATATCGTCCGCTTCGTATTTTTTACTTGCATAGGCAGCAATTCCGGCAATTGAGCATATTTCTCTACAAGCACCCAGTTGCATGGCCAAGTTGTCATCAGGAAGCTCGCGATTGGATTTATAATCCGGACACAGATCATGACGAAAGCCCGTAAACAGACTTTCATCTAAGGCGACAGCGATCAGCCGAGGTCTAACTCGCCGCAGAAATTGCAATAAGAACTGCGTAAAACCATACACTGCGCTAAGATCGTTTCCATCGATATCGAAACATTCTACATAGGGAGAGAAATGGGATTGAAATATGTAAATTGAGCCGTCAACCAGATAGTAGGTACTACTCTCGTTCGTTAAAGTTGACAATTTCACCGCCCTTTTAAAGTGCTTGCTTACAGTTTAAATCGGTATTTCTTGGTGCTATCAACCACCAGTCTTACGAATTAAGTAAGAATATTTATCGCCGTCTTCCTTAGATTCTAAAAGCTCATGACCAAGAAAGTGGCAGAATTTCGGCACATCACGACTGGTAGATGGATCCGTTGCTGTAAGTCGCAATAAATCTCCTGCCTGCATATCCCGTATTTTATTATGTAATAACATTACCGGCTCTGGGCAGAATAGTCCGCAGGCATCCAGCTCGACAGTGGCGCGTGATTGAGGGTCATCAGTGTTAGAGTTATGAGATGAATCGGGCATTTTTGTGATTGCTAAGTTAATTGTCAGTAATCGGAACGTTTGTCTGCAAATGACAGCTTTGAGACTCAGGATCGTAGCTAATTATGATTTCATCCCGTTGCAGTTGATTTTTAACCTGCTGAACCTTCTGTTCCAGACTATATTCCCGCTCGCCATAGTCCGTGCCTTCTCTACTGATGAATTCTTCGATAATAGCTCGTAGCGTCTCTTCCGCAAGCTCTTGATGGGGAATCTTCATCCTAAGCTTGCTAACAATCGTAATCTAATACCACAGCAACTGATCACAGAATCCACACTCACTATATAATCTCCACTATATTCAGTTTCTCAGTAACGGCGATATCCGCACGCAACTCCGTAAACGGAAAATTACTTGTGTCAGCCAACTGCGATAGCGACACATTAGCAATACTTCGAAAAATGCTCTCTACTCGCCCAGGATGACTCTTGTCCCATTGCTGTAACATGGCTTTTATCGCCTGCCTTTGCATATTGTCTTGAGTGCCGCAGAGGTTGCAAGGAATTATGGGAAAATCACTTAATTGCGCATATCGTGCTAATTCTTTTTCTTTACAGTAAGCCAGAGGACGAATAACTACATTTCGTTTATCGTCACTCAACAGCTTAGGGGGCATTGCTTTTAACTTGCCGCCATAGAACATATTCAGAAAAAGCGTTTCAACAATATCATCTCGATGATGCCCCAATGCGATCTTGGTTGCGCCTATTGATTGCGCATGATTGTACAAAATTCCTCGCCGCAATCGAGAACATAAACCACAATAAGTTTTCCCTTCCTCAATTTTGTCTATTACAATTGAATAGGTATCTTTCTCGATAATAGTGTAATCCACGCCGAGAGAAGTAAGATAATTTGGTAACAGCTGCTCGGGAAAGTCAGGTTGTTTTTGATCGAGGTTTACTGCATGAATACGAAAATCAATAGGCGCGTGCCGTTGCAGATTAAGCAGTATATCCAGCATTGCATAGGAATCCTTGCCACCCGATAAACAGACCATGACAAGATCACCATCTTCGATCATGTTGAAGTCGGAAATCGCCCGCCCAACATCTCTCCTTAAATTCTTGCGTGAGCGATTCAGTTTCGAATGCTTGCCCGAATCTATACTTCTTGACGTCAGCTTTGCAAATTGCATATTTGACGTCTCCGCATTCTCATTGGAGTCTTCGTTCAACATCGAAATTAAACTCGCTCAAGCACGGTGGCAATTCCCTGACCTAAGCCTATACACATAGTCGCTAGCCCAAGAGTGGAATCGTTCTGTTCCATATTATTAAGTAATGTTGTCGTAATTCGTGTACCAGAACAACCGAGAGGATGCCCCAGAGCAATCGCTCCGCCCTTGAGGTTGACTTTCGACTCGACAACATCCATTAACTTCAAATCTTTCAGTACCGGTAATGATTGTGCGGCGAAGGCTTCATTCAGCTCAACGCAGTCAATATCACCGATGCTGAGCCCTGCTTTTTTCAACGCCTTCTGCGTTGCCGGTACTGGCCCATAGCCCATTATTGATGGATCTACCCCAGCGTATGCCATAGACTTGATACGCGCTCGAATTTTGAGATTTAAAGCTTGCGCCTTGTCTGCACTCATTATTAACATGGCGGAGGCGCCATCGGATATCTGTGAAGAGGTACCCGCTGTAACCGTGCCACTAACCGGATCAAATACCGGACGTAGTTGTGCCAGACCTTCTAAGGTAGTGTCGGCGCGAATTGTTTCATCTTGCTCCAGAAGAATCTTTATACCCTGGGCATCGTGTGCTTCGATAGGAACTATCTCAGCGTCATAACCACCGTTGCAACGAGCCTTATCTGCCAAGGCATGCGAACGAACCGCGAATTGATCCTGTGCCTCACGACTAATACCATGCATCTTCGCTAACACCTCCGCGGTAACACCCATCATCCAGGAAGCTTTGGCTATATGCTTTGACGCCTTCGGATTTGGGTCTATTCCATGAACCATACCCACATGTCCCATGTGCTCAACACCACCCACGATAAACTGATCTCCATTGTTGCTTTGAATCGCCATGGCAGCAGTATGTAACGCCGACATCGACGAACCGCAGAGTCGGTTTACGGTTTGCGCACAAGTAGAGTGTGGCAGGACAGAAATAAGCGCTGCATTCCTCGCCACATTCCACCCCTGTTCCAATGTTTGGTTTACACATCCCCAAATTACGTCTTCAACCTCTTCCGGTAGTACGTCAGCATTTCTCTCGAACAGGGCATTGATCAGCAAAGCAGAGAGTTCCTCTGCTCGTACATGTCGAAACGCGCCTCCTTTGGACCTAGCCATTGGGGTACGAACACCATCCACAATTACGGCGTCTCTGCCATTTAACTTCATGTTGTCTCCTAAGAAATCTTGTAAGGTTCAGAGCGAGCGAAAGCTGGAAATATTCAAGTTCGCCTAGTTATAAAATTTTTCGTTGGCACTTGCCATGTTGCGCATCTTTTCGGTCGGTTGATAAAGCGCACCCAAACCAGCATATTTATCCGCAATATCACAAAATTCGCTTAGACCGATACTATCCACATAGCGAAGAGCTCCTCCTCGAAATGGTGGATAACCCAAACCTAGAACCAAGCCCATGTCCGCTTCGATAGCTGTCGCTACGATTCCGTCTTCCAGACAGCGAACAGTTTCCAGGCACAAGGCGACCATCATACGCTCTACAATTTCCTGGTCTTCGAATTCTCTGCTGTTAACAGCCATAGAGGCAGCCAACTGTTCAGACTCTGTATTAGCTAGTTTTTTCGGTTTACCCCTCTTGTCAATTTCGTAAAGATAGAAACCGCTACCGGATTTTTGGCCCAGGTTTTTTTGTTCGTATAATTTATCAATCACGGTATCGAAGTCCAAGCGCATACGATCAAAACCCGTTGCCATAACTGCCTGAGCGTGTACCGCTGTGTCCAAGCCCACCACGTCAAGTAAATAGGCTGGGCCCATAGGCCAACCAAAGCGCTCCATGGCTTTATCGATCTGTTTATAGTTCGCGCCATCATGGAGCAATCTGGAAAACGCACCGAAGTAGGGAAATAAGATTCTATTCACCAAAAAGCCTGGGCAGTTGTTCACCACTATAGGTGTTTTCCCCATCTTCTTCGCGTAAGCCACGGTAGTGGCAATAGTTTCATCACTGCTGAGCGCCCCACGAATAACTTCTACCAATGGCATCACCGGCACAGGATTAAAAAAGTGCATGCCGCAGAAATTTTCAGGTCGCTTAAGTACGCTAGCCAAATCATCCACTGAAATTGTTGAAGTATTGGTTGCTATTATGGTGTTTTCATTTACCAGTGATTCCAGCTCGGCGAGAACCGACTTCTTAATCTTAGGATTTTCAATTACCGCCTCAACCACAATATCTACATCTTTGAAGCTGTCGTAACTTAGAGTTGGCTCTATGCTGGAAAGAACGGCGAACATTTTATTCCCGTCCATGCGCCCTTTTAGGACTTGTTTATCTAACTGTTTTCTGGCTTCCGCCATACCTAAATCTATGCCTTCTTGCGCAATATCCTTCATCAATATAGGAGTACCCTTCAGTGCGGACTGATAGGCAATTCCGCCACCCATGATGCCCGCGCCTAATACGGCGGCTTTTGCAATCGGCTTGGCAGAGGCCAGGTATTTCTTCGCCTGGCTTCCCAGAAACTGATCGTTTAAGAACATCTGCACCAAGTTTGCCGCTACATCTGTCCCGGCAAGCTTTATGAAACCCTTGTGTTCAAGCTCCAGCGCACCAGCACGGTCCAAACCTGCCGCGTCTTGCATTACCTGCACCGCCGTTATCGGAGCTGGATAATTTGGCCCGGCCTGGGCAACTACAAGAGCCTTGGCTGTTTCGAATGCAACATTCAATTCAATGGGTGTAAGCGTGAGCGGAGATTTTTTCTGCGCCCTCACCTTCCTGTAGTTGAGTTTCCCTTCATTACACTGTTGGATAATTTTCTCTGCGGCTTCGAGCAGAATCGTTTCATCTACGATTGCATCTATGGCACCTTCTGCAAATGCCTGTTTGGCCTTAATGTGTGAACCGCTACTTATCCATTGATTGGCATTATCTGCACCTATGAGTCGCGGCATTCTGACAGTCCCGCCAAATCCGGGCAGGATGCCCAATTTTACTTCTGGAAACCCGACCACCGCCGAATCCGTAGCCACGCGATAATCCGTTGCTATCGCCAGTTCAAAACCGCCGCCGAGGGCTGTTCCATTTATTGCGGTTACCGTTGGGTATGGCAGGTCTTCCAAGTCTGAGAAAATCTTATTGGCCTCTACCAACCAAGCCAATACCTGTTGCTCGCCCTCACTGAACTTTGCTGTAAATTCAGTAATATCCGCCCCGACGATAAATGAAGACTTGGCACTTGACAGAATCAGGCCTGAGACATCGGCTAGTGCCAAAGAAGCTATCCCTTGCTGCAGTTCTCGCAGAGTGTTTTGATCAAACTTATTGACTGAGGAGCCCTCCAGATCAAAGACCAAGTGGGCAATGCCAGAAGGCAATACATCGACGCTCAGCGTCTTGCCTGTGTAAATCATATGTCGCTCCAGTGGTGTGGACCCGCGGCAGGTCTTGAGCGGCGCATTATAACGCTGCTAAGCATATATAAGAAGTCACGCTGTATGCGGTTACAGTCCCTATTCTGGGTTATTATTGGAGCATGGACAGACAATTAGATCGAAATGGCGGTTACTCATTTCTGCAGCTCTTATTCAAATTTTATCTAAGTTGCTGCATCTTGCTATTAGGCAGCAATGCCGCGCGAGCAGCAGACAGTGCCGTGATCTTGCTATATCACCATGTTGCGGAAGATACACCTCCCTCAACCAGTATTTCGCCCGCGGATTTCAGAGGCCACCTGACCTATCTGAGAGACAATGGTTTCAACGTAGTCCCATTGAATCAAGTGATAGACAGCCTGCGTTCAGGCCAAGCCTTGCCTGAAAAATCGGTGGTCATCAGCTTCGACGATGGGTATCGCTCGATTTACAATGTGGCTTTCCCGCTACTCAAGTCCTTTAATTTTCCTTTCACGCTTTTTCTCAGCACCGAACCCATAGATCTTCAACAGCCCAATTATATGAATTGGCAACAGGTTCGCGAAATGTCGGATGCCGGCGTCATTATCGCCAACCACATGGTGGACCACCCCTACATGCTGGAAATGCTGGAGAACGAAGATTCGACGCAGTGGCTAGCTCGACTGCGTGCAGATCTTCTATTGGCCGAACAGCGAATTGAAACTGAAACTGGGCAATCCCACCGATATCTCGCCTACCCCTATGGCGAATACGATCCTGCCATCAAGTCCATGCTTAAGGATCTGAATTTCATTGGATTGGCACAAAATTCTGGCGCGGTAGGGCCTAACTCCGATTTTTTGGCACTACCTCGATTTCCCCTGGCTAGCATCTATGCAAATCTTGCTACAGCTAGAACCAAGTTTTCAACGCTACCATTCACGGTTAATCAGCTGCAACCAGATTCTCCTGTAACCTCCCTGCGCAACCCCAGCGTTACCCTAAAATTTGAACCCGGCGCATATAGCTACGGTCAGATCGCTTGCTTTGCGGACAGCAAGCCGATTGCAATGACCTGGCTGGATAAGCAGCAGGGTGTAATGGAATTAAAACCTGAAGACAGTTTTAGCGGCAGACGCTGGCGTTATATTTGTACTGCACCGGATCCCAATTCAGACCGTTTTTACTGGCATTCAGTACAGTGGATAAATTTGGATTGATTTACGCGAAGCTATGGGCTGGATTTCAGCTGAAATAGTGTTAGCTAGTTTTCCAGCCAGCGCCTATCTCTTTTCTCCAAATCGTTTTGCTGAATCAGGGTTTGTACTTCGTCAATATAATTCTCACCCCTTTGGGAATATCGATCCAGACCATGCGCCAACAGGATTGAATCAAGAACTCGGCCAAGCTTTCGAAGCTGAGCGCGCTGCGCTCGGAAATCATCGTAAAGGTGGTGGGTGTTGATATTCAGAAAATATCCTTCAATGGCAGCCCCTATTGTATCGAAGCTTTTAACCTCGTGAGTAGCACCATCGACTCTGCGGTTTGGGACAATGCCGCAACCTGCCTCATAACACCATTGGCCAAAAATATTGTTTCCTTCCAAGGTGAATCGCGAGGTTCCCCACGCCGACTCATTGGCGGCTTGTGCCAATACTAGTGACGCGGGAATCACATCAACTCTTAGCAATAGTTCCGCCAAGATCAGTCTATCGCTTTGTAGATTGGCATCGACATCATATTTGCTGGCAAGATCCAACAACCACTCTTTTTCCCGACTACTTAGCACTATGCCACCGTCCACAATTTCGGAATAAGACAATAATTGTCCGCGATATTCGCTTATGCGCCGATTTTCATCACGCACATAGTCCTGCAAAAAATCAAAAAACTGCTGCTTTTTAGCCTCTATATCTGAAATTGACGCGAAGTCGGGGAAAACAACAATAGGCGTGGGAATTTCAACTAAGGACGTGGCAGCCTGATGTGGGGGCGCAAATTTAGTAACTAGAATCGTCAATAGCAGCAAGCCAAAAGACGCAATTCCGGCGGCAATCAGCTCAAGTCTTCGTTTCTGATCAAACGACTCTAAACCTGCTGTCATCTCTAGTCTCATTAACTTCGAAATATGAATTGAGTATGCTGATTATTGACTCAGTAGGAAATAGTTTAAGTGATAGCAATCACAAAAGAACATCAAGTCAGAAGTAGCTCGGGGCAAGCCTCATAACGATAACTCCATCCTTACAACTAACCAGCTGCTAACACTTGCATTAGCTATGATATGCATCCTACTGAAATATATAGAGATAAGAGTTTACTATCGGGCGAACAAAAAAGAGACCCTCCTCTATATCAATTACACTCCACGAAACTATGCACACCTACCCATTAAGTACGCTACCTGCGAGTAAATAGATTATCTTCGGGCAGTGATTTAATAATTAATTGATCGAGGGGCTGCATCCCAGATTGCCCATCAGCCAGCCGAACTACCCCCTCTGCAATCAGGAGACGATGGAACACCCTGCTGTCGTTGTTTCCATTCTACAGGCGTATATAAATGTAGCGCTAGTGCATGCACCCCATCTGCCAGCTCCTGTTCTAACAATTTATATACAGCCTGATGTCTGCGAACTGGCGCCAACTGCAGGAAGTCATCCGCCACAGCGGTGATATTATAATGTGACTCTGTCGCCGGACCTCCGTGCATATGGCTTTCGTTGATAACCTCAAGTAATGCAATTTGCAAACCAGCGGTCAATTTTTTTTCAATCGAATCTTGTACCGTCATATGTTAATCCTTAGTCCTGAGCAATACTCAGTTCAACCTGCTTTAGCCCTTACAAGTATAGCCCATATACTACCGTGAATTTGAAGTGGTCTTGCGGGCCCAGCCTGGTTACACTGTCGCCCTCATGGAGCCCTACGATGGCCATTTCCTGGTACCCTGGACATATGCATAAAGCCAGCAAAGAGCTGGTAAAAGTTATGCACAAAACCGATGCTGTCATCGAAGTACTGGATGCCCGCATACCCGAATCCAGTTCGAATCCCCTGCTAGCCAATATTCGGGAGCAACGCCCCTGCATTCGAATCCTGAATAAGGCGGATTTAGCTGACGCCGAGATTACTGCGGCTTGGGCCAGGCATTTTTCAAGGCTTGGCAATAGCGAATGCCTTATAAACGGGCGTGACACGCAAATTACCAAGGCTGACATTGTAACAGTGGCGAAGAAACTGATCGGTAACACCGATGAATCCCTGCTAATCCAAGGTCAACTAGTCATTGATGGTATCCCGAATGTGGGTAAATCCAGCTTATTGAATCAATGGGCCGACAGGAAATTAGCCAGGACCGGCAATGAGCCAGCAGTTACCAAGGGCCAGCAACGTGTAAGACTGCAAGAAGGTTGGTACCTCGTTGATACCCCAGGGATGTTGTGGCCGAAACTGGAAGATCAGACCAGCGCCTATCGCCTGGCTGTAACAGGAACAATCCGCAATACAGCCGTGGAGGTAGCGGATATCGCCTGGTTTCTCGCGGAACTATTATTGGCCGACTATCCCGATCGCTTGGCTGCACGCTATGAGTTGGCAAATACCAGTATTGATCCTGAGCAGTTCTTCAATCAGCTTGCCAAACTCAGAGGTTCCTTGGGCCGTGGTGGCATTCCAGACATGAACAAAACAGCGGAAATATTACTAAACGACTTCCGCTCAGGTAAACTAGGCAAATTCAGCCTGGAAGTACCTCCCTCGTAACACGCGTCAGATCGCATTGCAGTTTCTCCCAGGTAGTTACACGAAGATTTAGTGATATAAGGCATTCAACTAGCATGACAGAAGTCAGTGTTTCCGACAGCAAGCAACATCATCCACTCCCTACTCCCAGCCACCATCATGCATTCGAGTGGCAACGTAGTGAAGAGATTAATTCCCTTAACATAGTCATGGAGGAATATGTACATAAGGGCACCGGTGCTAAACATTTCCACCTAAGTAGCGAAAATTCGGAAAACGTCTTTTTGCTTGCCTTTAGAACCGTCCCTATGGACTCAACCGGAGTAGCTCATATTCTTGAGCATACTACACTTTGTGGTAGCAAGAAATTTCCTGTTCGTGATCCGTTCTTCATGATGATTCGTCGGTCTCTGAACACTTTCATGAATGCATTTACCAGCAGTGATTGGACCGCCTACCCATTTGCCAGCAAGAACAAGAAAGACTTCAATAATTTACTGAGTGTTTATCTTGATGCTGCTTTCTTCTCACGCTTGCATGAGTTGGATTTTGCGCAGGAGGGTCACCGACTAGAGTTTGCAGATCCGGGTGATAGCAATAGCCAACTTCAATACAAAGGCGTAGTGTATAACGAAATGAAAGGCGCCATGAGTTCCACAAATAGCGTTCTCTGGCAAACTATTAGCAAGCATGTCTTTCCAACCACAACTTATCATTACAACAGCGGCGGTGAACCCGAAAACATTCCCCAGTTAAGTTATCAAGAACTACTGGATTTCTATAACAGCCACTATCATCCCAGCAACTCTGTATTCATGACATTTGGCAATATTCCTGCAGCAGAACATCATGAAAAGTTTCACGAACTCGCTCTTGCCAACTTCGACAGGCTCGATATTAAAATCGAAGTTCAGGACGAAAAAAGATATTCGTCGCCCCTGCGTGTAGAAGAATCATACGCCGCTGAAGCGTCTGCAAAACCTCAGAGTCATGTGGTTCTGGCCTGGCTACTAGGCCGCAGCACAGAACTAAGTGATCTATTTAAAGCCGAATTAATCTCCAGTGTATTACTAGACAATAGTGCCAGTCCGTTACTTAGAGCGCTTGAGATAACAGAACTGGGCAGCTCTCCCTCGCCTATGTGCGGATTGGAAGATTCCAACCGGGAGATGAGCCTAATGGCCGGGCTCGAAGGCTGCTCGGCAGAATCTAGCCAGGAGATTGAGGACTTAATCATTCAAACCCTGAAAGATGTTGTGAAGAACGGCATTCCTTTTGAACAGGTGGAGGCGGCCTTACATCAATTGGAGTTGAGCCAACGGGAAATTTCAGGCGACAGTTATCCCTATGGCCTGCAACTAATTCTTGCTGGCCTATCTACAGCTATGCATCGGGGCGACCCAATCAAGTTACTGGATATTGATCCTGTCCTGGCGGAATTACGTGGCCTAATTAAGAATGATCGATTCGTTCCCGATCTCATACAAGAACTACTACTGGATAACCCGCACCGAGTGACCCTGACTCTAAAACCAGATACAGAATTAGCCAATCGCAAAATTGAGGCAGAGCTTAATCAGCTAGCTGCGATTAAGAACTCCCTTAGCGAGAGTGAAACTCTGGCAATAATTGAACGCGCGAAGCAGTTGTCAGAACGGCAAATGGTAGAAGATGATCCAGCCTTGTTGCCAAAAGTCGGCCTTGAAGACGTACCGGAATATATTAGTGAACCGCAGAAACAGAGCGCGATTTTGAGCAACTGCAAATCAGGAGTCAGTTTCTACGGGCAGGGAACCAATGGCTTATGCTACCAGCAAATTGTCATGGCAATCCCCGCGCTAAATCAGGAATTGTTAGAAATATTACCGCTTTACACCAGCTGCCTCACCGAGTTTGGCATTGCCGACAAAGACTACACCGAAGTTCAGGCCTGGCAGGCTCAGGTAAGTGGAGGTGTAAACTGTTTCAGCAGCATTCGAAGTGATTTGCACGATGTACAAACCAGTAAGGCAGTAATTTCATTTTCCTCAAAATGCCTTCGAGGTAACCATAGGGCGCTTTCAGATTTACTACAGCGGACAATTCAGGAAGTACGATTTGACGAAGACCAGCGTCTGCAAGAACTCATCGAGCAAATATGTGCTCGAAAAGAAAACAGCATTACCGGCCAGGGTCATAGTCTGGCAATGAGCCTGGCATCGAGCAAAATGAGCCCTACTGCACTACTCGCGCACCGTTTCGGAGGGCTAGAGGGCATTCAACAACTTAAACTATTAAGAGATCGCCTACAGAATAAAACAGCCCGCACAGAGCTATTAGTTAAGTTCCAATCTCTACACGCTTTAATCCTGTCCGCCGAGAAAGAGTTCCTGCTAATTGCTGAACCTGAGCATCAGACAAATCTTATCGCAGATATCGATGCAGCATGGCGAATGAACGACGACAGCAAGGCCGACAACACACTATCTTTACCCCCGGTCAGGGAGTCGGTGAGGCAAATCTGGACCACGTCGACACAAGTAAACTTTTGCGCGAAAGCTTACCCAACGGTAGCCTCAGGGCACGAAGATAACGCCTCTCTGCAAGTGCTTGCCGGCTTCATGAGGAATGGCTTCTTGCACAGATCCATCCGCGAACAAGGCGGAGCCTATGGTGGAGGAGCAAGCCAGGATGCTAATTCCGCATCATTCAGGTTTTTCTCCTACCGTGATCCTAGACTCGAGGAGACCCTTGCTGACTTTGATGCAGCAATAGACTGGGTTATTTCCAGTAAACACAGCCCTCATCAAGTGGAAGAAGCCATCCTGGGTGTCATCGGCGGATTAGATAAACCAGCTTCACCCGCCGGAGAGGCGAAACAAGCCTTTTTTAATCAACTCTTCGGCAGAACCCTGGAGCATAGAATGAATTTCAGAAGGCAAGTTTTGGCGACTACAGTAGATGACCTAAAGCGCGTCGCCGAGAGATATCTGCTTCCAGATCAGGCCAGCATAGGGATAATAAGCAACAAGGAATCTGCTGATAGTTTAAAAAGCGATCAGTTAAAGATAGTAAATCTTTAGTTATTACAATAGGTTAAGTTTGTTTAATAATATCTCACTTGATTATGAAAAGAATACAAAAAATTCTCTTAATTCGCGGGAACTTTTCGTACACGCCCTAGTCTGAATAAGTGTAGGTAGATGTCATACAAAATTGTGGGTTTTGTTTCATTTATCTCTCCCTTGATAGTATATTGAGCCCAACAACCTCTGGTCGTTGGGCTTTCTTTTTATACAGCCAGCGCACTTGCGACCTGTCCCAGACCATACATTTAGTTGCCTTCGGCTAAAGACAATACTTTCTCCTCAAAACCCTATGGATGCACAAAACGCGAAGAATGAGGCGACACGGGTCACTCTGGTCGGTATGTGGCTGGACCTTGCACTGGGATTCGGGAAAATCATCGGCGGAGTAATTACCCAGTCCTTCGCCCTGGTAACCGATGGCATCCACTCCCTAACCGATGTGGTCACCGATATCTTCGTGTTGATCGTCGCTGGGCGTGCCCATGCTGCTCCCGATGCTGAACATCAATACGGACATGGACGCTTTGAAACCCTTGGCACTATTGCCATGGGAATTGTGTTTTTCATTACTTCCGCAATTCTCCTGTATGACAGCATAAACCGACTACGAGTCAGTGAACCCATTCCTATCCCCGCCTTTGCCGGAATAGTCTTGGCGCTGATATCTATCGCCGCCAAAGAATGGATCTTCCAGTACACCATGCGAGTCGCACGAAGATTAAATTCCAATCTTCTTAAGGCAAACGCTTGGCACAGCAGAAGCGATGCCATTTCCTCCATCGCTGTATTAGTAGGTATTGTCGCTGCTCGACAAGGCTATGTATGGATGGACATTGTCGCCGCCATGTTCGTGGCCCTGATCATAGCAAAAATAGGTTGGGAGCTATGCGCCGACAGCCTCATGGAATTGGTTGATACGGCCGTCCCGCAGCAGCGTCGGCAGCAATTTGAGGCTTGCATTTTGGGTGTTAATGGCATCCTCGGTATCACTGATCTTAGGAGCAGATCTTCCGGTGGCAAAATCATTCTTGATGTGCGATTACTGGTTAACTCTCACATATCTGTTTCCGAGGGACATCAACTCGGAGAGACTGTTAGCAAGTCATTGATAGGTCAGTTCAGTGATATTTCTGAAGTACTGGTTCACATAGACCCAACACATCACCATACTGAAGATGGCACTCCTCAGAGTGCCACCCAGTTGCCAGAGCGCGCACAAGTCATTCAAACCATTAAGAGTAGTTGGCAAAATTTATTAAGTGAGGAAGCTTTTGCCTCGATTGATCTTCACTATTTGGACGGTGTGATCGAGGTGGACTTAGTTATCAACGTCGATGAATTTTCGCCTTCTCTGGCAGAAAACTTACAAGCAGCGATAGCATTTGTGCCCTATATTTCACGACTACGTATTTTCAATAAAATGTACGAATCCAAGCCTGATAACAAATTAGTCTAAGCCAATACCTAGAGCAAAATTCGACTGCACATAATTACTTACAAACGCCGGGCATTTCCCTATACTAGGGCCCTACAAACATCGACGACGGCGGGACGCTGAGCTTAGAATTAGAATATAAAAGGAAATCCGGTTAGCAATGAAACCGACTGATATCGCCGATCCGAACTACTTTCATAAAGTTGTTGACTGCCAGTGGGCATGCCCCGCTCATACACCAGTTCCCGAATACATAAGGCTGATTGCTGAGAAGCGCTATTCTGATGCCTATATGATCAACTGGCACTCGAATGTGTTTCCAGGAATTCTTGGTCGTACCTGCGACCGACCCTGTGAACCTGCTTGCCGACGAGGAAGGGTTGAAGAGCAGCCGGTAGCAATTTGCCGTCTCAAACGAGTAGCCGCAGATTATAAATCGGATATTAGAGACCGTCTCCCACAAGCGCCAAAGAAAAAAAATGGCAAACACATTGCCTTGATTGGCGCAGGCCCGGCTTCCCTGACAGTAGCCCGAGATTTATTACCACTAGGATATGAGATTACCTTGTTTGAGCGTGACGCTGTCAGCGGCGGTGCAATGCGAACACAAATTCCTCGTTTTAGATTGCCAATAGAAGTATTAGAAGAAGAGTTAAACTACATCCTGGATATGGGTGTAAATTGTCGTTTCGGTGAGGAAATTTCCAGTATGCAATCCCTGCTGCAAGAAGGCTATGACGCCATTTTTGTTGGTACAGGCGCGCCCCTGGGAAAATGGTTAGACTTGCCAGGACACAAAGAAGCCAGCGACAACATTCACACCGGAATAGAATGGCTTGCAAATGTTGCCTTCGAGCATATTTCAAGTGTTGGCAAAAAGGTATTGGTTCTAGGTGGCGGTAATACTGCAATGGATTGCTGTCGCACCTCAAAACGAATTGGCGGTGAAGATGTTACCGTGGTGGTTCGCAGCGGTTTTGATGAAATGAAAGCATCTCCTTGGGAAATTGAAGATGCGATGAACGAAGACATACCTATTCTTAACTTTCACGTACCAAAGCGCTATATCGTTGAAGGCGGCAAATTAGTGGCTATGGAATTCGAAAAAGTACGCAAGGAAATCGATGCCGATGGCAGACGTCAACTAGTTCCCACCGGTGAAGAACCCGCTATTCTGCCTTGTGACGACGTGTTGTGCGCCATAGGACAGGAAAATAGCTTTCCTTGGATAGAACGAGACCTGGGTATTGAATTCGATAAATGGGAAGTACCTATTCTTAACAAGTCCACATTTCAATCCACTAACGAAAAAGTGTTCTTTGGTGGCGATGCCGCACTTGGGCCAGACAATATAATTACGGCAGTAGCTCACGGACACGATGCTGCGGTCTCTGTTCATATGCTCTGTGAAAAGCAAGATATAACTAAGCGACCTGACCCCCTTACAAATTTAAGTAGCCAGAAAATGGGGATTCACCAATGGTCCTATGACAACGACATCAGTGCCGACTTCCGCTTTGCTGTTCCTCATGCAGATAAAAAACTCACGCTGAACGACATCAATATCGAAGTAGAACTAGGTTTCGATGAGCAGTTGGCCTTTAACGAAACTATGCGCTGCCTGAACTGCGATGTGCAAACTGTATTTACAGATAAGTTATGTATCGAATGTGACGCCTGTGTAGACATCTGCCCTACCGATTGTATTAGCTTCACGCAAAATCAAGGTGAAACCGAGCTCAGACTGAGCATGTTAGCCCCAGCTGAGAACATCGAGCAGGATCTGTATGTATCCGACATCCTGTCTACTGGCCGCATTATGGCGAAGAATGAAGACTTGTGTCTTCACTGTGGTCTATGCGCCGAGCGCTGCCCAACCAATGCCTGGGACATGCAAAAATATTTATTCAATACTGCTAAAGCGGAAAACGCATGCCAGAGTTAATTCAAAGCTCCAAAGTCAGCACTATCACCAAGACCAACGACTTTGTGGTTAAGTTTGCGAATGTGAATGGTTCCGGTTCTGCCAGCGCAAATAGCATGTTCGCTAAAGCCGTATTTCGCATGGGAATTCCCATCAGTCCTCATAATATCTTTCCTTCAAACATTCAGGGCCTGCCCACCTGGTATGAGGTAAGAATAAGTGAGCAAGGTTATCTTGGCAGACGCGGGGGAGTTGACCTGATTGTTGCCATGAACGAACAGACTATCGGCAAGGATATCGCCTCGGTGGTCCCCGGGGGTTATGTTCTGTATGACTCATCTAAGATGTTAGCTAATGAATTGCTGCGTGATGATGTCACCTACTTGCCTATCCCTCTAAAAGATATATGTTTGACAGAGTTTGAAAAACCAGCGCAGCGACAATTGTTTAAAAACATCGTCTACGTTGGAGCTTTATCGGCGTTTCTAAACATCGATTTCAAGGTGCTAACCGGTCTGGTTGGCGACCAGTTCAGGGGCAAGGAAAAATTAATTCTACCCAATATCCATGCGCTTGAGCTCGGGCATCACTACGCCAGTGACAATTTTGAGTGCCCGTTGACTCTGAGATTAGAAAAAAGCAACAAAAACAGCAACAAGATACTTATGGATGGGAACACAGCGATTGGTTTAGGCAGTGTTTACGGTGGAGCTACCATAGCAGCATGGTACCCCCTCACGCCTTCCACCTCGGTGGTGGATAGTTTTGGTAAATATTGCAAGCGGCTTCGAATAGACCCCGGCACCGGCAAGAAAAAGTATTCTATTGTCCAGGCGGAAGATGAATTAGCAGCAATTGGAATAGCTATCGGTGCAGGATGGAATGGTGCGCGTGCATTTACCGCCACCAGTGGCCCCGGTATTTCTTTAATGCAGGAGTTTTTGGGCCTCGCCTACTTCTCGGAAGTGCCGATAGTGCTCTTCAATATTCAGAGGGTAGGACCATCGACCGGCATGCCGACTCGTTCGCAACAGGGCGATTTACTGTGCTGTGCCTATGCCTCACACGGCGACACCAAACACGTGTTGCTTTTGCCATCAACACCCAAGGAATGTTTCGAATTCGCCGCGGACGCTTTTGACCTGGCAGACCGAATTCAGTCTCCCGTTATCGTAATGAGTGACCTGGAACTCGGCATGAACGAACAAATTTGTGATCCTCTAAACTGGGATGACAAACGACTATATGATCGAGGCAAAGTCTTAACAGCCGATCAACTCGAAGAAATTGAGAAGTACGGCCGCTATCTGGATACCGACGGCGATGGCATTCCGTATCGCACCTACCCGGGTACACACCCAGAAAAAGGCAGCTATTTCACGCGAGGCAGCTCACACGATTCCTATGCCGCCTACACCGAAGACGGCACAGTTTACGCCGAAGTCATGGACAGACTGGCCTTAAAGATGAGAACGGCGGTTAATTATTTACCAGAGCCGGAAGTGTCCGAAACGACGACAAATAAGCTGGCAATGCTTTATATAGGCACAACGGCAAGTGCAGTAAATGAAGTATTGGATAACTTGGCAAAAAAAGGAATAACAATGGACACCATGCGTGTTCGAGCATTTCCTTTTCACGACAGCGTGGCGGAATTTATAGAGAACCACGAATTGGTTTATATCATCGAACAAAATCGAGATGCACAATTGAAGAGCCTGCTTAAAATTGAATGCAATACCCACGAAGAAAAAATGCACTCAATCCTAAGCTATGACGGCGTCCTGATTACCGCACAATTTATAGAGCAGTCTATTCTGGAATCCATGCAAAAACTGGATGCAAGCGGCGAAGTGCCCGCATAACTAAGTGGCAAACAAATTATGAGCTATATAAGCAAACCGAAATTTAAGCATCCACAGATGCGAACCAATGATATCGGTTTAACACGAAGAGACTACGAAGGCACGTTAACTACACTGTGTGGTGGCTGTGGGCACGATTCTATTAGTGCAGCTATTATCCAAGCCGCATCGGAAATGTCGTTACAGCCTCATCAAGTTGCGAAGATATCGGGCATCGGTTGTTCCTCAAAAATCCCCTCATATTTCATGAGCAAGGCCCATGGATTTAACTCTGTACATGGAAGAATGCCCTCTGTTGCCACCGGGGCTAATATTGCTAACAAAGATCTGTATTATATTGGAATATCGGGAGATGGTGATAGTGCGTCCATCGGTCTTGGTCAGTTCTGTCACATAGTCAGACGTCGCATCAACATGCTGTATATAGTAGCTAACAACGGTACCTACGGATTAACCAAGGGCCAGTTATCCGCCACAGCAGATATAGGTTCTAAGACAAAGTCGGGCGAGGAAAGCCAATTTGATAGTATAGATATGGCAACACTGGCAATCGAACTGGGTGCCAGCTTTGTTGCTCGCAGCTTTTCAGGCGACAAGAAACAACTAGTTCCTTTACTGCAAGCCGGCCTAACCCACAAGGGCTTCGCCTTTATAGACGTCATCTCCCCCTGTGTCACCTTCAATAACACTGATTTTTCTACCCATGGCTATAAAAACACTTGGGAAAATAATATCGCATTGAGTGAAATTGATTTCGTTCCAATGCGGGAAGAAATTACTACCAGTTATGCTCCTGGAAAAGAAAAGGAAATTACCCTGCATGATGGCTCGGTTGTACACCTGCACAAGACAGGGAATAACTATGACCCTTCAGATAAAGAGAATGCTCTGCATCACATAAACGCCTATAAGAAGCAGGGAAAAATAGCCACGGGGCTGCTCTATATTAATCAGACCACGTCTGACCTGCATGAACTACAGGATACGGTGAACAAACCCTTCAATAGCCTTGGTGTGCAGGACCTATGCCCAGGAAGCGAAGCCCTGCGTGATATAAACAGTACATTTCGCTAGAAAATTTATTTCCGCTGAGCCTTAAGCAAATCGTAGGCTGCTTTTATTGACTGCGTTTTTTGTGTCGCTATGTCTATCATCTCCTCCGGCAAACCCTTTGCTACAAGCTTGTCCGGATGGTGTTGATTCATTTGTTTGCGGTAAGCTTTCTTCAATTCCACATCAGTGCAGTTCGTCGACACACCTAATAGCTCATACGCTGCTTGAATATTATCTGCGGAAGATTCTTCGTTGGCGAAGTGCGCCTGACCAGAGAGTCGGCTGAGCAAAGCATTAAAATCAGCAGCAGAATAACCTAGGTCTCTGGCAATACTCTCTAATAAAGCTTGTTCACGGGAGTCTAGTCGGCCGTCGGCGAAGGCCGTAGCGATAATAATTTCCAGGAACATTTGAATAAGATTGCGACGTCTAAAACATTCTCGCTTGAATTGAGCAAGTATTTCGTGCACTGGAAAGCTATCTTTCTTTCCCTCATTGAATAAATTCATGGCCACAGTGCGCTGCTGAGAAGTTAAACGCATCTGCTGCATGACTTGTTCAGCCATGGCTATTTCATCTTTGGTGACCCGCCCATCAGATTTCGCGACATAGCCCATTAAAGCGAAAGTGGTGGTAAAGAAAACCGACTGCACTCGTTCGGTAGCACCCAGACCCAGGGAATCGTCCAGGCTCAGGCCATCCAATCCCCCATCAAAATAATTGCCCAGAGCCGCGCCTAGAACCGCGCCCAAAGGTCCACCCATCATGAAGCCGAAGGCGCCCCCTACTACTTTTCCCCACCAACTCATAGTCTGCCCTGCTACTGTCTGTTAAATATTAGTTAAAAATAAGATGTCGGATTTTTCGCCAACGCCAACTACGCAGGCCGGTTAAGCGCGAGTGCATCTTTCGTCTTTCAAAGTTTGAGTCTACTAGGAAATAAGGCGTTGAAACCAATTCTTGTCCAACTCATGTCTACAACTGTCGAGCTGAGCGGAGAACCTACTCGAATTTGTCTGGACTCGGCCCGCAGCGTCGAGCAACCACTGCTTACTGCGATAAGAGGCTCTTTGATAGCCACCATTCCCCTCATGGTAGGCATAATACAGATGCATTGCATTGTCTCTTGAAATGTTGCTAATTCGGGTGGAATTGGCGTTATACCAGCCAACGAAATCGATGGCGTCGGAGAAATTTGCACGTGAGGCGCGATTATTCCCAGATTTGATTTCATATTCTTGCCAAGTTTCATCGAGAGCTTGGGCATACCCGAACGCCGAGGATGGTCTGCGCCCAGGGAAGATCCAAAGAAATCGATTTCTCGCTGGCTTTGCCTTGGCCCTAAATGAGGATTCCTGATAGATGAAAGCCATATTAACAGCCACCGGTATCCCCCATCTCTGCTCAGCATTCTTGGCTGCCTTATACCAGGCACGGCGGTCGTCAAATATCTCGCAAATATTAGCCACACTGGCCGGTGGCGAACTTACGCAAGAAGCCAGAACAACCAACAGGGGCACACAAACTAATTTATTTACTGGATTAATCATGACAACTCGAAATTCCGGCCTCTAGCTGAATCTAGTTAGTTAGATCATCAAGCAGGGCAATAAATTCCCCTTCATTAATTATATTTACACCCAACTCTTCCGCCTTAGTCAGTTTGGAGCCTGCGCCAGGCCCTGCCACCACACAGGACGTGTTTTTCGACACGCTACCAGCCACTTTTGCTCCCAGTGCTAGCAATTTTTCTTTCGCTTCGTTTCTGGCCATTAGCTCCAAGGCGCCCGTCAGAACATAGGTTTGCCCTTCCAGAGATCTGGCCTGACTATCAATTTCTACCTTGGGCCAGCTAATACCGCGCTGCTGTAGACTTCTAATAAGCGCAAGATTCTCCTTGTTGTTAAAAAACACAGATATGTGCTCAGCCACTTTTGGCCCTATATCCGAAACCCGCTCCAGGCTCTCTGTCCCTGCCGCTTTAATCTTATCCAAATCACCAAAATGGTTTACCAATTGTAGAGCAGTCGCCTCGCCCACTTCTCGGATGCCTAACGCAAATAAAAACCGCGGCAGTGTAGTTTGTTTGCTTTTATTGATTGCAGCAATAATATTATTTGCCGATTTCTCGCCCATTCTGTCAAGCGCCGCGAGTTGTTCGGCTGTAAGTGTGAATATATCAGCCACATTACTGATTATTTCCTCATCGACCAACACATCGACGAGTTTATCTCCCAGCCCCTCAATATCCATAGCGCTGCGGGAGGCAAAATGCTTAATAGACTCCTTCCGCTGTGCTGGACAAATTATGCCCGCGCTGCAGCGGTAAAGAACCTTACCGTCTTTCTCTATTACTGAACCACAAGCAGGACAGACATCAGGCAGCTTAATAACTCTCCTGTTCTTCGCTTCTTTCGCATTGGTCGGCTGAATAACTTTAACCACTTTAGGAATTACATCTCCAGCTCTGCGCACTACAACCTTATCACCGATGCGCAGTCCCAGTCGGTCGATCTCATCCATATTGTGCAGTGTGGTATTACTGACAGTGACGCCACCAACGAAAACCGGCTCCAGTCTCGCAACTGGTGTAATGGTGCCAGTTCTACCCACTTGAAACTCGACATCGATAACTGTGGTAGATTTTTCTTCAGCAGGAAACTTGTACGCCATCGCCCAGCGCGGACTTCTTGCATTGTTTCCTAATTTTTGCTGTAGTTTAAGTTCATTGACTTTCAACACCGCGCCATCAATCTCATAAGCCAGCGAATTTCGCTTGCTAAGCAGCCGCAGGCAATACTCCAAGCAGGCTTCTATTCCAGTTTGTACGCTTCGATCCGGATTTACTGGAAGCCCCCATTTCTCGATAAGGGTAAAAATGCCGCTTAGAGTATTCGGAAGCTCAATTCCTTCAATTAATCCGACGTTATAGCAATACATCTGCAACGGAATTCTCGCTGCCTTTTTCGGATCCAATTGACGAATCGTGCCAGCAGCGGTGTTGCGTGGATTAACAAATACCTTGCTACCCTCTAGCTCAGCCCTTTCATTAAGCGATTTGAATCCCTGTTTGCCGAGGAATATTTCGCCTCTGACTTCAATCAGTGATTTTTTCTTGATGGATTTAAGTTTGAGGGGAACGTTTGTTATAGTTCTTACGTTATGGCTAATATCCTCACCCGTTACCCCATCGCCCCTGGTTGCGGCCCGCTCCAATATGCCATCTCGATAAAGCAGACTTACGGCTATGCCATCAACTTTCGGTTCGCAGCAGTATCGAATAGGCGAATCCTTATTCAATCGTTTTTTAAGCCGCGCATCGAAGGCTTGCAAGTCAGCTTCGTCGAAGACTTTGTCCAACGATAGCATTGCTATCTCGTGGGTTACTTGAGAGAACTCTGAGAGCGCCTCACCACCAATTCTCTGGCTTGGTGATTTTACATCAACCAAATTGTATTTCTTCTCGAGCCGTTCGAGTCGATTTACCAAGGCATCAAAATCAGCATCTGGAATTTCGGGTGCGTCTAGAGAATGATAGAGGCGATTGTGATGTTCTATCTGCTCGCGAAGTTTATTTACTTCCTGTCGAATTTTATCAGGAACTGCCATAGGGGTTTGATTCTGAAGAAAGTGGTTCTGAAGAATTAGCCTCTTGCCGCTACAGCCTTTAGGCGGCGTAATTCAAAATCCCGAATTCGTTGCCGATAATGCTCAATGGTCTGCGCGGTCATGCCGTTGCGATGATCATCTTTCAGCTCTCCATCAAGGGTATCACGTATGTCCTGCGCGACGTCCAGCATTTGTTCAAATGCATCGAGATTATTTATAGGCGTAGGCAGAGCAAGGAAAAAGCTAATACCCAAGGTAGTGAATTCGTCCATATTATTGAGATCGAAGGTGCCTGGATTCAGCATATTCGCCACGCTAAAAATAACTGCTCCCTGGTTCTCCTTGCTCAATCTCTTGTGGAATATATTCATATCGCCGAATTTTAAACCGGCAGTAATTAGAATCTGTAATAAATCCTCACCAGCAAAAACTCGACCCTGCCTTGCGCTTACATTAATCACTAACACTTCGGAGTGTTCAAATTCAACACTTTGTTGGTCCGGCTCTTCGACTTGTGTAGGTGCTACTCGAATCTCTTCCAGTTCATCGACAATCTCTTCGACTTGTTCTGAACCTTGTTCTTGCATTATTTCTTCCTCAAGAAGCACATCCTCTGGCTCTGACTGATTAACTTCATCAGATGCACGCGCAGATTCGACGTCAGTAATGGCATCTGATTCAGAGTCGACAGCTTCTTCCTGCTTGGTAGACTTTCGCCTGAACAAAGAAAATAGTGAACGTCCTTTCTTAGGCTTGGGCGCAGTTTCTTGCTCAGCTTCGTCTATTGTGTCGAACAGACTGGACTGTTTGCCTCCTTCTACTGCAGGGGCGTTGTAACCAATTCGCTCCCCTGCCGTCATTGAAAAATCGTCCATGTTGTTTTCTGGATCAACAGTTTCTTCTGCTCCTTCCTCCTGCTCCTCATATTCATCTTCAGCAGTTAGGTCTTGATAGTCATCGTCATCTTGAATTTGTGCTGGACTGTCATCCAAGGCTGAATGCTGAATCGCCGATTCTCCTTCATCGAACTGAGAAAGAATGTCTTCGTCTTCTACCACCTCGTCGATGTAATCTGGAGCAACTGCCCTCAGCGGGTCCACTTCCTCTGTAATTTCTTGTTCATATTCCTCTTCTTCGTAGTCAAAGAGCACGGCATCAGGATCATCATGCTGTTCCGCATCATCTTCGAATTCCCGTTCTGGATTAGCGATGCCGACATTAGGCTTAGACGTATTTTCGTTAATTGTTGAATCTTCCTCATTACCCCAGTCATCTCCCAGGCGATGCTCCCGCGGATTTTGCTGTTGTATGAGTTCCTCTTCAGCGATTTCATCTTCGTAACTGGCGATGTTGTCCTGATAAGGGGAGGGGTCATTTTCAATTTCTGTGGCTTGCTCTGTGTGCGGCTTGATTTCTGCCCTCACCGCAGACAGTTCTACCGCATCCATCAACACCGGTATATGACTGTGCTCGTCCTCATCTGCCAATTCGAAGGCTTTTGCTTTCGTTTCGGCTATATCGAGAGCACTATTTTGGCGATTAACTTCCTCCAGCGAGCGATTCACGATACGCGCTCCACCACCGGGCAACTCCGCCAATTCCAGCGCTTCTAAATCGACATCCTTTGGAATGTTTTTATCGATTGCCAGTTTGATCTGGCCACGTCGCGCATTTACGGCCACATACAGGCCCCTTAGCATGACGGCCACAATAGCCAAACCTAGCAGTAAAATTACTAATTCGCGTCCACTCATAAGAAAATAACAAAGCCTGGTTATGGTGCTGTAAAAAACTTAAAAATTATTAATGTTATCTTACAGTTACCGCATTTTCTTTAGCGAAGAAACGGGCTTTTTCAGGAGTGAGCTGGGTGAAATTACATTGCCGCTAATTCGGCAGCCTCGTCAATGTCCACGGCGACGATTCTGGACACACCAGGTTCGTGCATGGTGACCCCCAATAACTGGCTGGCCATTTCCATGGTTATCTTATTATGGGTAATGAAAATAAACTGAACATTTTCTGCCATTTCCTTCACAAGACTTGCGTAACGCCCAACGTTGGCGTCATCCAGAGGCGCATCAACCTCATCCAGCATACAGAATGGCGAAGGGTTAAGGCGAAATATAGAGAAAACCAGGGCTATAGCCGTCATTGCTTTTTCCCCACCCGATAACAGGTGGATAGTGCTATTCCGTTTACCAGGAGGACGCGCCATGATCGCAACACCAGTATCCAGCAAGTCTTCGCCGGTCATGTCAAGATAGGCATGGCCACCGCCAAATACCTTGGGAAACAAGTTCTGTAAACCAGCATTGATCTTATCGAAAGTCTCCTTGAACCGGGTTCGCGTTTCCTTGTCAATTTTCCGAATCGCGTTCTGCAGTGTATCCAGTGCCCTTTCGAGATCATCATTTTGACTATCAAGATAGACCTTGCGTTCTGACTGCTGCGCGTATTCGTCGATGGCAGCCAGATTTATCGGTCCCAGTCTCTGGATTCGATTGCCTAACTTCTCCAGCTCTTGCTCACATTGCTGTTGGCTCAAATCTTCGGGTAAATTGGCTAGCACCACATCCAAATCAAACTTTGCCTGCTGTAATTGCTCCAGAATGCCGTCCCGCTTTACCGATGCGCCTTCGCTCTTCAGGCGCTTCTGCATGAGGTTTTCTCGAACCTGGTTTAGCTGTTCCTGCACTTGATTGCGCTGCTGCTCCAAGCTGCGGATAGTATGCTCGTTCGCGTCCACTCGTGCCTTTGCCTCAGCCAATTCCTTCTCAACTTCCAGTCTTTGCTGCAACAGTGCTTCAAGGTCAGTGCGCATCTGCAGCAGAGGCTCGTCGGAGTCGGCAATCTGCACAGTAAGGGAATCCATGCGCTCACGGCTACGCTGAACTTGCGTCGCCATCCTATCCATAGTCTCCCGAGTGGACTGCAGCTGGGACTGCACGGATTGCTGTTTTAACGCCAGTTCGTGCGCCAAGTCTTTGTCTTTTCTGGAATTTCCTCTGCAGCTTTCCAGACCCAGTTGACGCTCTTCGCGCTGTGCTTCAAGCTGCTCACGCCCGCCAACATCCTGCTCCATGCTGTCTAAAGCCCGTTGCAGTCTGGCGCGTGAAGCCGCCGTGTTCTCTTGCTCCACAGCCAGTTGCCGATTCAATTCTTGCAACTCATGATGAATGCGCTGTTTGCGTAAGTTGGCTTCTTCAATCTTCGCCATTTGTGCACTTACTTGAGATTTAAGTTCGCTGTGTAGCTGGGTTTTCTCCGCCAAGTCACCTTGTAGCTTCTCGCGCTCCGTTTCGTTCTTGCTGAGCGACTCTTTAATCTGAATTTGTTTTCCATGTAAAACAGCAGCTTCTTCTTCTAATCTTTTGATTTTTTTGAATAAATCAGCAATTACACCACGTCTTTCTACAACCGAATCCTGCTTGCTGAAATTACTCACTTGCAGCCAGGCGCTCCCCAGCCACACACCATCCGCGGTAATAATTGACTCTTGGGGAGCAAGTTGAGCACGGTGGCTTAGGGCCTGCACAAGGCTATCCGCCACAAAAATACCCTGCAGCATGTCATTCAAGCCCCATTCACTGCTGACTTTTTCGTTTAAGGCAGTGAGCGGCAGCTGGGAATTAGCCGCGCTGTTATCGCCAGCCTTTACTTCGATCAAGGCCAGTTTTCCCTGCGGAAGCTCTGCCAACATGGATTCGATATTATCCAGGCCTTCTACACAGATACTTTGTAAAGTGTCACCCAGGACCATTTCGACGGCCCGCTCCCATCCTTCGGCAATCTTGATCCCTTCCGCCAGCCGGATTTGATTATCCAGACCTTGTTTGCCCAACCACTGGTTCAGCGACTCATTGTCTTGACCCAATGCGGCCTGTTGCAGAGCATCCAGGGACGCCTGTTTTCCTTTGGCGGCCTGCAGCTCACTACGAATTTCATTAAGGTCATCGGAGCCTTTGCTTAGCGCCGCCCTGTGCTCTTCAATAACCAGGTTTAGGTCCTTGTTGCTTAGCTGCATAGCATTGATACTTTCTTCAAGAATCAGCACCTCAGCCGAAGCTTCACCAACTGTCTCGTCAACCGGTCCTTCAGCCAGGTTTTCTCGTTCGTCTTCCAGCTTACGTTTTCTCTCCAGCCCTCTTTCAACAATATTATCCAGCTGCTGAATTCTCGACTGTTCCACCTCAGCTGTCTGACGTGGCTCTTCAGCACGCTGGTTAAACTCATCCCAATCCAGTTGCCACTGTGTTAAATCTTGCTCAGCCTGTGCCAATAAGGCAGATGAGTTTTGCTCTGCTTCGCGGGCTGCCTCCAGAGCGGGAGTAATGGAAAGCATTTCTGCATCAAGCTGGGTAATCTTCTTCAGATCGACATCCAGTTCTTCCTTCGTCTGCGACCACAGTTCCTCGGTCTCGGACAGATCCAGTTTAAACTGATCAATGCGTTCAAGATGGTGCTCTATAGACTGTTCTATCCTGGCAATGTCATTTCCCAGGCTATAAAACCGCGCCTGCACCTCACCGAAGGCGTCGGCAAGCTCACTATTGTGAGATAAATGCTCTTCCACCTTCGCATCGATTGCTCGCTGCTCTGCGGTAGTTGCTTCTATTTTAATTTCCAGGCTTTTTATCGCCTCCTGGTTCTCCTTTAACTCCTCATCAAGACCGCGCCAACGGAGCCCGTTTAGATTGGCAGTGGTTTCGCGCTCTGCTTTCTTAAACTCGGCATATTTTTCAGCAGCCACGGACTGTCTTTGCAGGTGTTGCAGCTGGCGACCTAATTCATCACGAATGTCTTCAAGTCTTTCCAGGTTATCTTTGGTGCGCTTAATACGATTTTCAGTTTCACGCCGTCTTTCCTTGTACTTGGAAATACCCGCCGCTTCTTCTATAAATACTCGCAATTCTTCCGGCTTCGATTCGATCAGGCGGGACACCATGCCCTGCTCAATGATGGAATAGCTACGGGCACCCAAACCGGTACCGAGAAAAATATCGGTTATGTCTTTACGCCGCACCTTGGTGCCATTCAGGCTATAGGTGGATTGCGCATCTCTGTCCACCTTGCGCTTAATCGATACCTCGTCGAAGTTGGCATACTCACCGGTAAGCTTGTGATCGTGATTATCAAACACCAGCTCAACACTGGCCTGGCCAACGGGTTTGCGGCCTCCAGAGCCATTGAAGATGACATCGGTCATGTTCTCGCCACGCAGGTTCTTGGCAGAACTCTCGCCCATCACCCAACGCACGGCATCGATGACATTGGATTTACCACAGCCATTCGGACCAACCACGGAACAGAGGTTGGAAGGGAAATCGATAGTGGTGGGGTCTACGAAGGATTTAAAACCGGCTAATTTGATGCACTTCAGGCGCATGAAGGTCTCTGAAAGTTACTTATTCTTGTGTAAAACGAATCGGACTAAAGACTGACACTGGCACTCATTCACGCTGTGTTCTATTGCTAAATCCACGAGTAATAATTGCGCCAAAGTTTAGCCGATTTGAACATTTAATGACAGGATAAAACTTGGCTTTGCAGTGGATTGTTTGGACTGAGAGAAAGTGATTAGTTTTCCCCTAACTGTTTTAATTAGAGCCGTGTAAACTGCGCAGTCGACTGAGCGTTAGTTAATGTAGAATAAAATATTCGCGCAATTTTTGAGCAACAGTATCAGCTAATCTGGATACACAAGAATTTAAATGACCGACAAAATGAAATTCGTCTTTCTTCTTTCACTGCCGGCGGCTCTGCTGTTAGAAATCACTCCAACTATGGCGGATACACCCTTGGGCTGGATTAACACCTCGAATCCTGCAGCATATACGACCACCAAGGGAGAGCTGGAAATCAGCGCCGCGGCAATAGCCGTAAACGATTCGCTGGATATCTTCAACTATCGGGACGACTTGATCGCAGCCAGTGGCAGTTTAGAAGGCGATAGTGGTGATCTAAGCGGCTCACGGCTTGAATTGAATTACGGTATTGCTACCGACCTGTCTGTCTTCTATCGTCGACAGCAACAGTCACTAACACTCGATTTGGGGGAAATCAGTTCTGTGGATGTGCGAGATATCGATAAATCTCTGGATACCGTAGCGGAATCGGCGGGTATCAAATGGACATTTTACCGAGCCAATCTACTAAACCCCGACAACAGGCAAACCGCTGCTTCACTGGAGCTAACTGGGTTCTCAAGCGAGAGTAACGACTTTGATGTCGTGCTGGATGAAATACGCTTTGATGATGTCACCATCATCTTTGGTGTACCCCAAACTTTTTCGGTCTCCAACATGAAAGATGAGGGATGGAAGGCAAAACTGATATATAGCTGGCCACTCACTGAGTCCGCAATCGGTTCCGTTTGGACTGGATACGGCGAGAGTTCTGCGGCTTCTGGAACAAGCACCGATTTACAATCGGCGACTATTAGCCAGTTTTTCGAACAAAGCTTCGAGCTGGAGGAAAGCTATCTCTACTTCGGCGCTGGCTTGAATACGCAGATTACCCCACGCCTTTCAGCTAGTTTAAATTATGAATATATTAGTTTAAGCGACTCAAAGTTAAATAGATTTCCGCCTACGCCTGTTAGCGAATTGCCCAGTTTTTTCACATCAAGTGGCCAATCAAATGTAGATGACAATCATACATTTAAGGCCAGCCTTGCTTATTGGCTAACACCTAGTATTAACCTTAGTGTCTCCGGGCAATTATATTCCAATCAATTCGTCGGAGTACTGCCGCACTATAACAATCCATTAAGCGGATCCTTCTCCGATACACCCTATGGGTTCGCGGGAATTGAACTTAGCTATAAAATTTCAGGAACCCCTTAAAAATGCTTAGCGTAGAGACTATTTCGTGTTATTTTCGTTAGCTTGAATACAGCTTGGCTAGAGCAAACTATTTTTTGCTGGACTTTCGCTATTGAATCGAGCTACGCCAGACGCAGATAACAGAAGAAAAACAACGACTTAGACACATAAACGGACAATGTATGAGGCAGCATATGCGAGCGATATCCATAAAAACTTTAAGCCCTAAATCCCTTGTGCTTGGCGTGGCCCTAGCTTGTAGCATGACTCCTACGCTGGCGGCTGATCTGAATATTAACGGTGATTCCGTAAATGTAACTTCAGGTGGAGGGTTTAACCAAAGTCGGGTAATTAATCCAACAACAGGAATACTTCCTGCGCTCACCATTCCAGCCGCCGCAATATCGGGCGGAACCGCAATTCCTAATTTTACCTTCACCCTGGAGTCACCCACCGCTCCTGCTGACGGTGCCTATACCTTCAGGGCCGGAATCGTTATCGACGATGACAATTCAGCGAGTCGCCTGGAAGTTACAATTCCATCTATAACGATGACCTTTAGCAGCAGCGGAACCGTACTTAACGGCTCGGTTCCGGCGGGAAGTGCGGTAACCGTATCCGCACGTGCTTCCGATAACACTACCCAACTAAATGCCTCTTTGAGTAATGGCTTGTTTTCATTTTCCGGTGCCAGTCTTAGCTTTACCGCGGGCACGCAAGTGACTGAAATTCAAAGCAAGGGCGGTGTCCTCGGTAATATTGTCTCAGCTCTTGGTATAACTGGCGCCTACACCTACGCGGTGGTGTTAAAACAAACGGCAGGTACCGAAGTACTGACTTTCGGAACAGAAACAGGTGGATTCTCGGCCTTAGGTTGTGCGCCTAGTGGTACATTTGTGCTTAGCAGTACAGACTTCACCGGCGGCTTCGGTCTTCAAGGGCAGTTTGACATCACAGGCGGCGCCGGCAATGGCGCACCGCCAACCCAATTTTCAGCAACGTGTACTACTGCTATCTCTAGCGGTGGATCAACCCCTAGCCCAACAACAACAGCAACAGCTGTAGCTGCAACGACAACAAGTACTGACAATTTTGTGGCAGAGCTAACCCTTAATGGTGTTAGCGAAGATACCGTACCTCAACTGACCACACTAGTTGCTGATACCTCCACCGTTGTAGAAACACTAGTGGATGACATCTTAGTTGGATCAGGTAGTGTTGATACTGTCCGTAGTATGAGCAACAACCTGGCGGGTCAAGCTACAGCCATCTCAATAATAGCTAGCCTAACCAGCTCCGCAGACGAAAGTACTGTCGACAGCCTTGTATCCAGTATGGTCAGTACCACTAACAGCCTGACGAATGTATTTAATGCACTTACTACCGCAACCACGACCGATGTTCCCATTATTAATGATACTGCCAATAACAATGCATTTGTCTATATGGGCAACGATGGCATGCAAGATAACTGGGCAATCGTTGTAGGTCAGAGTGACCTGACTAGCGACGATCTTATTCTTATTCTTCAGTCACCAAACGCCATTTCGACTAACACCAGCCGTGCCGTGGAACGTGTTTCCGAACTTTTGGAATCTGTGGAACGCCTGGAGGAAAGTTTTTTAAGCTTTCCTGGAATCACTCTGGATAACACCACTTACGGTTTACTCAAAGACCTATCCCAGGCAGCGATAGAGCGAACACTGAATCCGCTTGGGGCCGAACTTGGATTGACTGAAAATTATCAAAGTGATGCCGCTACCCAGGCTCTGTTAAGTAGCAATCCCGCTCTACTTGATCGTCTTCTTAACCTGGTTGGAATAAATGTAGGGGCAGCGACCTCCATCGATGCTGCTGCCACGACTACGTCGTTAAGTTCTGCTGGA
Source organism: Gammaproteobacteria bacterium (assembly GCA_021773355.1). Taxonomy (GTDB): domain Bacteria; phylum Pseudomonadota; class Gammaproteobacteria; order Pseudomonadales; family Pseudohongiellaceae; genus UBA9145. The sequence goes on from JAJFKE010000011.1 coordinate 157,085, forward strand.
TTGAGTTCCACAGCCGCCGCCGCACTCGCTGCAGATCTTTCCGCTTTTACCAAGGCAGATGATCTCAGCTTCGATTCCGGCACTGGCGACAAATCAGTAGCCGATCGGCTTACATCCAGTCTGGGACTGACCAGCATTGATGTCAGCAGCATAACTGGCGTGCTTGGTTATACCACCGACCCTACAACCGCGTTTGCCGCACTGGTGAAAGAAGTGCTACCTGCCCCAGCCGCTCTCCCAGAAGGTACATTCGCATTAGCTGATGGTTCTGCGGTAATTATCGGCGACGGAGTGGCGATTGTCTTAGTCACCACTTCCGATTCCATCGATGATTTCGCGCTAGCCATCGAAACTGTCGGTGCTGGTGCGTTTACCACATCCGTTGCGCCTAACGGAGTCGTATCTCTGACTGAAACCGCATCGGGCGCAATCTTTAGTTCGCTGTTTTCATCTGACGCCTTAGTTGCAGGAACCGGCACCAGCGAAACCGTGTTCGAAGCTCCCAGTGGCGATCCGGCACTGAGCACCTACCTGTTTGTGGTTCAGGACAAAGATGGAACCAGACAGAATATTCTGCCAGCGATTGCCGATAAGTCCTTCTTCGAATCTGTTACCGACTTCGGTTTTCAGGTCAGCACTAATACCAGCGACGGAACGATTCAAATTGACGGCTTTAATTTCAGACCAGATTATTTCTTAACTCCCCTAGCAGTATTGGACTCGATATTCCTGGCCAATAACGCAGACGCTAATGGAGTCGCCTACAGAGCCGTGGATGCTAATGGGGACGGTGTTACCGATTACCAGGTTCTTACGGTTGATGGTTTGCAAACGGTTTACGGCCTGCCTTAAGTGAATCTGGCCTGATCAACACTTGCCACCACTGACAAGTGTTGATCTGAGGTCACTCACTCTGCTTCTTATGATTTACGCCAACCTACTAAGCGCTTTTCTACTTACCGGACTCTCCCTGTTCGCGTTAAAGCCTGTCGCATTCAAAGTCGGTCTGGTCGATATCCCTGGTGGTCGTAAAACACATCTAAGTGCTACCCCGCTGGTGGGAGGCCTTGGTATTTTTCTCGGCATCTTTCTTATGTCGCTTATTACTCCGGGTGTGTTTAGCGATTATGGACCTCTACTGAGCCTGGCTGCTCTTATTCTCTTTATTGGCACGGTTGATGATGCAAAGGAATTAACAGTTGCAGTGCGAATGACCGGACACGCCTTAGTGGCCCTTGCAACCGCGATAGTCGCCGAAGTACAGCTTAACTCCTTCGGCGCCATATTTTTTGGTAGTGCGATCGATCTTGGAATCCTGAGTATTCCTGTTACGGTATTTGCGATAGTTGGTGTTATCAATGCCGTCAATATGGCCGATGGCATCGATGGCCTTTCTGGAGCACTGGTAATTGTCAGCCTCTCACTCGTGGCAATCCTTGCTTATTCTGCTGGCCACGAAAATACCGCGACTTTTTGCTTGTTGGTAATCTGTTCAATACTGGCTTTCCTTACCTTAAATTTTCGCCGACCTTGGCATAAAAAGGCTTTGGTGTACTTAGGTGATGCGGGCAGCACCATGTTGGGTTTTGTGCTTGCCTGGTTGATGGTTAGCAACTCGCAGGGTGAGGACATGATTTTTGCTCCAGTCTATGCGTTGTGGTTCTTAGCTGTTCCTCTGTTTGATACCGTAAACTTATTAATCAAGAGGCCACTCAACGGTCGGTCGCCATTTGCCCCCGGCACGGATCACCTGCACCACAATTTATTGAGTCGTGGGCTTTCTGTAAGCCAGGTTGTAATTGTAATTACTGGTATCGCTATTGTGTTTGGCGGTATTGGTCTTATAGGTATTTCAACAGGAGCCAGCGAATCTGTTATGTTCCAACTCTTTATAGGGCTGTTTTTTCTGTACTTCCTGTTCTCTGACAAAATCAAGGCCAATTAGAGAATAGCAACTCCAAAATCCACTGGTCCAGCCTTTTCGCAGGTCGCCTAATACCATTAAGTTCAGGGCATGGTGCCTAGTAATTCTCTTATAAAAAATACAACTTCGATCTAAGTCGTGTAAACGCAAATTGTGCTGCTGCGTTACTTAGTCTACCGCTGTGATTCTTATGGGAGCCTATTATGCGAATTCTACTGCTTATTTCTGCCCTTCTTCTGACATTTACAGGTTGCGCCAGTATCGAAGACTTGACCGGTAATAATCCAATTATCGATACCCAAGGAGTAAATCTAGTCCAATACGATACGGATCTCATTCAATGCGAGAGATATGCTGACGAGGTGGCTATCGCGCAAAAAGCAGGTTCAGGCGCAGTAGCTGGCGCCGTTGTGGGTGGCGTGTTCGGCGCTGTGGTCGGAGACAGTGACACCGCCAAGAAAGGCGCTGGAGTCGGCGCCGTTGGCGGTGGCGCGCGGAGCGTTAGTGAGGGAATCCGTGAAAGGGAGAGAGTAATTAAGCGTTGTTTGCTTGGCAGAGGTTATCGGGTACTAAACTAATTATTTCTAGCGCAGAGATAGTCCCATTCCAGGCTTCGCCAACGACGTTTGAGTAGACGCTCAGCTTTCCAATTCGCCAAATCCAGCCCAACTTGTTAACCATTGTTACCCAAAAGTAAATCTTTTGTTAACTGGTAATCCCAGAAATTCTGTCTATATTTATACACAGCATGGAACGCTATCGCGAGGTACAAGGATGTAACCTCGCTTCATAATCCCAATCGAATGCGGCACTTAAATTGCTGCGACTAACATCTGCGTCGTATTGCGCAGCAAAAGGAATTGGAGGCCTGAACTCATGTTCACCTTAGATCTTCCTAAAGAAATTGAAAGACGGCTATTGGTACTCGCCATGCACACCGGTCGCACAGTCCAGTTTTGCGCAAGAGAAGCGATTCTCGATTATATCGATGAAGTTGAGGAGAGATATCTGGCTATGGACAGGATCAGCGAAGATGGCTCTGGGGATCAGTATGATTTGCAAGACTGAAATTACTCGTTACTGAAACTACGCAGATCACGGTGAAGTAAATGACGAATATTTGTGAATTGGTCGGGGCGGCCGGATTTGAACCGACGACCACTACACCCCCAGTGTAGTGCGCTACCAGACTGCGCTACGCCCCGAATATCTTGTTACATGTCTAAAGCCAGAACGTTTAAAACGACCTACGCCAGTGTATTTATTGTTTACCTCATCCCACCAGTGTAGTGCGCTACCAGACTGCGCTACGCCCCGAATATCTTGTTGCAAGTCAAAAGCCAGAAAGTTTACAACGGCCTACTTCAGTGTATTTATTGTTTACCTCATCCCACCAGTGTAGTGCGCCATCAGACTGCGCTACGGCCCGAATAGAGTATCTAGATTGGATATTCAACGAAATATTGCTGCAGAAAAGCCTACAATCGAGCTATTACGCCCTCTAAATCTTTTACCAATGATTTGATTTCACTGGCATTCACGTTGGATTTGGCCATGTCTTCCGGATTGTCACTCATCTTTTGTCTGGCGCCGCCAATCGTATAGCCCTGCTCGTAGAGTAGGCTCTTGATTTGCCTGATTAAAATGACATCCTGGCGTTGATAATAACGTCTATTGCCACGTCTTTTTACTGGTTTTAGCTGGGGAAATTCAGCTTCCCAGTATCGAAGTACGTGAGGCTTAACGGCACAAAGCTCACCAACTTCACCTATGGTGAAATAACGTTTAGGGGGTATTGGTGGTAATTCGTCGTTATTCTTCGGTTCCAGCATATCCCTCTACCCTTGCTTTCAGTTTCTGTCCTGGCCGAAATGTTACAACCCGGCGGGCCTTGATAGGGATCTCTTCACCTGTCTTCGGATTACGTCCTGGTCGCTGTTTCTTGTCTCTGAGATCGAAATTGCCGTATCCGGAGAGTTTAACCTGTTCGTTGCGCTCTAGAGAGAGGCGGATCTCTTCAAAGTACTGCTCGACCACTTCCTTGGCCTCACGCTTGTTCAGTCCAAGTTCTTCGAAAAGGCGTTCAGCCATATCGGCTTTAGTGAGTGCTCCATCCGCCATATCAAAATCCCCAACTAATTCCGCAAATTTGCATTAAATTTATCTTGTAGTCCGTTGACGCAATTACTAATTATTGTATTTATGTCGTCTTCGCTAAGAGTGCGGGAAGGATGCTGCCACGTCAAGCCCAAAGCGATACTTTTTTTGTCTTTTGCGACTGCATCCCCTTGATAAACATCAAATATTCGTAGGTCGGTGAGGAACTCACCGGCGTTTTCCCGGACATTATCCAAAATATCTGCCGCGGGGCTGTGCCTATCAACGACGATGGCTAAATCGCGACTTACTTCTGGAAACTTGGACAGAGCTGCGGCGGATGGCAGTATACGGTCTTGCAGCGGAGCCAGTTCCAGTTCGAACAGATAGCAACTGGATGAAATGCCCAGTTTGCGCTGAATTGCTGGGTGCAGAGCACCTACATGTCCTACTGCTACCCCATCCTTCTCTATGCGGGCGCACTGCCCACTGTGAAAACAGCTGTAATCTGCTGCTGCAAATTCATAACCATTAGTTTCGAGTCCAAGTGATATCAAAGTCTCAATGTCACCCTTTACATCATAAAAGTCACTCATTACATTGTTACTATTCCAATTTTCTGGAAGTTTTTTTCCCGAAATAAGACCGGAAAGCATGGCTGTCTGTTCAATATCGCCATGCTTCTGTCGGAACACCAATCCTGTTTCGAAGATTCGTACTCGATCTTGCTGGCGGTTTTCATTGTATTTCAAGGTGCTCAATAGCCCCGGTAAGATACTGCTTCGCATTACAGACATATCTGCCGAAATGGGATTTTGTAAGGCAATGAACTGTTGCTCAGGAAAGAGAATTGTAGCCAGGCTTGGCTCAATAAAGCTGTAAGTAACCACTTCTTGGTAGCCCAGAGCCACTAATTGCTGACGAATACGACTTAAACTGCTGTGAGATTCAGGCTTTGAGCGAAAACTCTGCTTGCCTGGTCCAGCGGTTTGCGGCAGACGGTTATAGCCATAGATTCTTGCAAGTTCCTCTATGAGGTCAGCTTCTATACTCACGTCGAAGCGAAATGATGGCACCAAAACCTGCAAGCTCTCACCATCATCGCCGTTCAACTCAAAACCCAGTCTCTGCAAGATATCTTTGACCTCATCCCGAGCTATCTCAACACCCAGCAGGTTCTTGATGGAGCTATATTGAAGTCGAACTTCTGCCGCCTCGGGAAGATTACCCAGCGCCTCAGTAATAGGTCCGGCCTCTCCTCCGACAATTTCCAATAAAAGCTGAGTAGCTCGCTCCATCGCCGCTCTTTGCAGATTGTAATCCACTCCGCGCTCATAGCGATGAGACGCGTCTGTATGCATGCCATAGGACCTGGCTTTCCCCGCTACTGCCAATGGAGCAAAGAAGGCGCTCTCCAGGAAGACGTCTTTTGTTTCATTGCTAACCGCGGTTGCCAAGCCCCCCATGATGCCAGCTATAGCCACTGCCTTGCTGGTGTCGGCAATGAGTAAAGTATCAGGGGTCAGCTCTACTTCTTTTCCATCGAGCAGGATCAGTTTTTCATTCTCGGCAGCAAAACGAACGTCTATCTGGCCATCCAGCTTATTTAGGTCAAATGCATGCATGGGTTGGCCTAATTCCATCAGCACATAGTTCGTTACATCAACTACCGGGTCAATGCTACGCAAGCCTGAACGTCGCAGCTTCTCCTGCATCCACAATGGTGATACCACATTCAGGTTAATGTTTCGGACAACTCGTCCTAAATAACGCGGACAGGCATCTTTAGCTGTAATCGAAATAGCAAATTCATCTTTCAGCGTCGAGATGTTTTCCACTACATCGAGTTTTTTTACGTCTTGGCGGCCTATTACACCTACTTCGCGCGCTAGCCCGATCATACCGAGGCAGTCGCCTCTATTGGGAGTCAGATCTAATTCTATGCTGGTGTCATCCAGTTTCAAATATTCACGGACGTTAGTTCCAACTTCAGCCTGTTCCGCTAACTCAAGCAAGCCTGCTGAGCTCTCAGCCAAGCCAAGTTCTTCTGCTGAACAAAGCATGCCATTGGATTCGATTCCGCGTATTTTTGCTTTCTTAATCTTGAAGGGCTTTGAATTGTCGTTTTCGATTATCTCAGCGCCCAGGGTTGCGAATGGCACCTTCAAGCCAATACGAACATTGGGTGCGCCGGATACAACTTGAAAAGATTCCTCTCCATTACTAACACTACAGAGACTGAGTTTATCGGCATCGGGATGAGGCTCAACAGACTCGACTAAAGCAACAACTATGCCTGAAAATTTTCTAGCGACCGCAGATGACCCATCAACCTCAAGACCAGCCATAGTTAGCTCGTCTATGAGACGCTGAGTTCCAAACTGCGGGTTAACCCATTCTCGAAGCCATTGTTCGCTAAATATCATCGCTTATATCACTTCTTTGAAAAGTTGAAACCTAATTAAACTGACGCAAGAATCGTAAATCATTTTCGAAGTAAGTGCGCAAATCGCCTACGCCGTAGCGCAGCATAGCCAGTCGCTCAACGCCCATTCCAAAGGCAAAACCGTTATATTTCGTCGCATCGATCTTCGACATTTCCAGCACGCTAGGATGCACCATGCCGCAGCCCATAACCTCTAACCACCCCGTGTGACCGCAGATACGACAGCCCTTGCCCGCACAGCTTACACAGCCCATATCAACTTCTGCGGAAGGCTCGGTGAATGGGAAATATGAAGGACGGAAGCGTACCGGCATCTCTTCTTCGAAATAGGCATGAAGAAAATCAATAACCGTGCCTTTCAAATATGCAAAGCTCACGTTCTCATCGATCAGCAAGCCCTCAACCTGATGAAACATAGGCGTATGGGTTAGGTCTGAATCGCAGCGATACACCCTGCCCGGGCAAATCATTCTAAATGGAGGCTTGCCACCTTCCATCACTCTGACTTGAACTGGCGACGTATGAGTTCTAAGAACGGTGCCGGGGCTCACATAAAAGGTATCATGCATAGCCCGAGCCGGATGGTGGCTAGGAATATTGAGCGCTTCAAAATTGTGATATTCATCTTCAATTTCTGGACCCTCGGCCACATCATAACCACTGCTTTCAAATATCGAAGTAATTCTATCGATGGTGATCGTGATGGGATGCAAACCGCCCTGACTCTGACGCCGACCGGGCAAAGTTACATCAATAATCTCATCACTAAGCTGAGCACTAAGACTCTCCTCAATCAGTGACGACTTTCTAGCTTCAATGGATTGTTGAACTTGCTGTTTCGCGACATTAATTCGCTCGCCGGCTGCCGGTCTCTCCGCAGCAGGTAGTTTTCCCAGCGACTTCAGCAATGCGGTAAGACTGCCCTTCTTGCCTAAATAGTGCACACGCAAAGACTCCAATGATTTTTCATCACTAGAGTCTTCAATTGCTTGCAGGGCTTCTGCAAGTAAGGAATCCGGATCTGCCATGAGCCACTTCCGTGAAGAAGGGTTAAGCTGCGAGGCTGGCTTTCGCCTGATCTACAACTGCGTTAAAAGCGAGCTTATCGTGTACTGCCAAGTCGGCTAATACCCTACGATCGATTTCGATATTCGCTTTCTTCAAGCCAGCGATAAGTTGGCTATAGCTCATACCATTCTCGCGAGCCTGAGCATTGATCCGTGTAATCCATAATGCTCTGAATACACGTTTCTTGACGCGTCGATCACGGTAGGCGTACTGGCCTGCTTTCGTTACTGCTTGATTCGCTACTCGGTATATCCGGCTTCTAGCGCCGTAATAACCTTTTGCTTTCTTTAATACTTTTTTGTGACGTCGATTAGCTACGACGCCGCGTTTTACTCGAGCCATTTTTTATCTCCTGTTGATTTTAACTAGCGACTAATTTTCGCGCAGCATACGTTTAACTGCGGGAACATCGGCAGCATGTACGGCACTAGTGCCACGCAGCTGTCGCTTTCGCTTGGTTGTCATCTTGGTCAGGATATGACTCTTGTAAGCGCTCTTGCGCTTAAAACCGGAACCAGTCTTCTTAAACCGTTTCGCGGCACCGCTATGGGTTTTTAATTTACCACTCATACTCTTAACTCCGCATTTGCACTGGAATCTATCTGAAGATTTTGTGTGTGCTTTTGATAATTTCTAACAATCAAAAAGGTCAGTATCCAATGAACCCAGCGGATCATTGGATACTGACCCTTTATACTCGCTAGCGCTTTTTGACCGGTGCCAATACCATTACGATTTGCCGGCCTTCCATCTTGGGCTCCTGCTCTACGGTGCCATACTCGGCTAAATCCTCACGAATTCTGCCAACTAGCTCCATACCAAGATGTTGATGGGCCATTTCCCGACCGCGGAATCTTAACGATACCTTGGCCTTGTCCCCATCTTCGAGGAAACGTATCAGGTTGCGTAGTTTTACCTGATAATCCCCTATTTCCGTCCCTGGTCGAAATTTGATTTCTTTAACCTGAGTTCTTCGCTGCTTCTTCTTATTCGCAGCCTTTTCTTTCTTGAGATCGAATATATGCTTACCATAATCCATGATCTTGCAGACCTGTGGCACTGCATCAGGCGCTATTAGCACCAGATCAAGCTTGGCTTCGGCCGCAGCCGCTCGCGCTTCCTCTAATGATTTAATTCCGAGTTGCTCTCCGGTCTCTCCGACCAGACGAACTTCCTCAGCTTCGATAAACTCATTAATGATGGGCTTCTTAGAACTACTCCTCATGATATGCGCGAACGCTCATTCCTCTTCGATGTCATATTAATTCTGGGTTCTCCTCTCTCATTCACTGCTATTATTCTCTGTCATCAGTGCAGAGTCACTTCGGCCAAAATTGGCGACATCCTGACTTAAGTGGGTGCAAAAGTCGTCGAATGTCATAGTTCCCAAGTCTTCGCCACCGCGTTTGCGAACTGCCACAGTACCGTTTTCCACCTCTTTATCTCCAACTACCAAGAGATAAGGAATCTTCTGTAAAGTATGCTCGCGGATTTTAAAGCCGATCTTCTCATTTCTCAAGTCCATAGACGCTCTAAACCCTTTATTTTTCAAGGATTCTTCGAATTTCTGGCAATAATCGATCTGCTTATCGGTAATATTCAAAATCATCGCCTGTTCCGGGGCCAACCACGCGGGTAAAGCGCCGGCATAATGCTCTATCAAAATGCCGATAAATCGCTCAAATGATCCCAAAATAGCTCTGTGCAGCATCACCGGAGTCTTTCGGCTACTGTCTTCTGCCACATATTGCGCGCCCAGCCGACCCGGGGTAAAGAAATCCACCTGAATGGTCCCGCATTGTTGGACTCTACCCATACAATCTTTCAGAGAATACTCGATCTTAGGGCCATAGAAAGCCCCTTCACCTGGCACTAATTCCCAAGGCAATCCGGTTGCATTTAAGGCATCTTTCAGTGCTTGCTCGGCTTTGTCCCAGAGATCATCGGAGCCGACACGTTTCTCTGGCCTCATAGACAAGCGCAAAATTACCTCATCAAAACCGAAATCTTTGTAGACCAGGAACAGCAAATCCATAAAATCGGCTACTTCAGCCTGTATTTGCTCTTCCGTGCAGAAAATATGGCCGTCGTCTTGTACGAAACTGCGGACACGCATCAATCCATGCATGCTACCGGAGGGTTCATATCTGTGACAGGAGCCGAATTCTGCCAGTCGCAGAGGTAGATCGCGATAGCTCTTAAGGCCTTGATTGAAGACCTGAATATGACAGGGGCAATTCATTGGCTTAATGGCGTACATGCGATTGTCCGACTCGACACTGAACATCTCATCAGCAAACTTTGACGCATGCCCTGATTTTTCCCACAGAGAGTAATCGACCAACTGCGGTGTATTTATTTCCTTATAGTTATTTGCGTCTTGCACCTGGCGCATATGGCGCTGTACGGCTTGATAAATTCTCCAACCCTTGGGATGCCAAAATGCCATGCCCGGCGCTTCTTCCTGAAAATGGAACAAGTCCAAATGTTTGCCCAACTTACGATGGTCTCTTTTTTCGGCTTCTTCTAACCTCTGCAGGTAGAGATTCAAATCTTTCTTCGAACCCCATGCTGTACCGTGAATTCGTTGCAACATTTCATTATTGGCATCGCCGCGCCAATAGGCACCAGCAACCGAAGTAAGTTTAAAAGCCTTGATTGACCCAGTGCTGGGGACATGAGGTCCTCTGCACAGGTCAATGAAGTCGCCCTGACGATAGAAAGAGAGATCTTCCTCACCGGGAATCGATTCAATAATCTGTACTTTGTAGTCCTCACCCATCTCTTTAAACATGGCGATGGCGTCTTCACGACTCAGGATTGAACGTTCTACTTTCAAATTCTCCTTCACTATTTCGCCCATTACTTTTTCAATGGCCTGTAAATCATCGGGAGTGAAGGCACGCTCGAAAGCAAAATCGTAAAAGAAGCCGTCCTCAGTAACTGGACCTATGGTCACTTGAGCCTTGGGAAATAACCGTTGTACCGCCTGTGCCATCAAATGAGCACAGGAATGTCGAATAACTTCGAGCCCGTCATGGTCACGCTCTGTAATTATGGCAACTTCAGCGTCAACGGAAACAAGACATGAAGTATCCACCAAGAGACCATCCACACGGCCGGCCAGAGCAGCCTTAGCTAGTCCAGCACCAATAGATTCAGCTATCTCCATCACAGTAAGCGGGTTGTCGTAGTCGCGTTTACTGCCATCGGGTAAGGTTATATTTGGCATCTTGTGTCCAATTAGCTCTGTTCAATAACAAGGAGAACAGTGAAACTGACTAGGAGTCACCATTTCGCCCTCAATCAATTAGTGATTTCACGTTTGTATTAGTTCTAAGGAATGGTAGGCACGACCAGATTCGAACTGGTGACCTCTACCATGTCAAGGTAGCGCTCTAACCAACTGAGCTACGCGCCTAGAATCACTCGATAGAAAAGATTGGCGATTATACGGAATCACAGGGCTAGGTGTCGATGGGTTTATGCTATTTAAGTTATTGCTTTAACAGCTGATTCTTAAGTTCGGCAATTCTGTCGCGCGTATCAGCCGCCTCCTCAAACGCCAGATTTTTGGCGAACTCATACATCACTGATTCAAGCCGTACTATTTCTTTGCTAAGCGCCACTGGATCAGCGAAGTCGATACGAGAGTAGGCACCTCCTTTCTCGCCCGGCCCTCTACCTCGCTGTCTCACCCTGGTTGCGGGATTCGAGTAAGCGCCCTCCATAACATCAAGCACTCTGGTTTTTACCCCTGCTGGGGTGATGCCGTGCTCCTTATTGTACTCCAACTGCACATTCCGACGCCGTTCCGATTCCCCTATAGCCCGCTCCATGGATCCTGTAATTCGATCCGCATAGAGAATAGCTTTACCATTGAGGTTGCGTGCAGCCCTGCCGACGGTTTGAATCAGGGAACGCTCTGAGCGTAGGAACCCCTCTTTATCCGCATCTAGTATCGCCACCAGAGAGACTTCAGGTATATCCAAGCCTTCCCTTAGCAAGTTAATACCTACGAGCACGTCAAAATGGCCTAACCTTAGATCTCGCAGAATTTCTGAGCGCTCAACAGTTTCAATATCCGAATGCAGATAGCGGACACGTACATCGTGTTCGGCCAGATAGTCAGTTAGGTCTTCCGCCATGCGTTTCGTCAACACGGTAACCAGGACTCGTTCCCCCTGTGCAGCAATCCGACGAACTTCTGACAACAAATCATCCACCTGTGTACGTGCTGGCCTAACCTCCAATTCAGGATCGATAAGCCCGGTTGGCCGGACTACCTGTTGCACTCTGTTCCCCTCGTGTTCCTCCTCATAGTTACCTGGAGTGGCGGACACAAAAATTATCTGCGGCGTCAGATTCTCCCATTCTTCGAAGCGTAGCGGCCGGTTATCTAGTGCAGATGGCAGTCGAAAACCGTACTCCACCAAGGTTTCCTTTCGTGATCTGTCACCTTTGTACATGGCACCCAGCTGTGGAATGGAAACATGGGATTCATCAGCAACTACCAGAGCCTCCGTAGGCAGGTAATCGTAAAGTGTGGGTGGAGGCTCTCCCGCTCCTCTTCCTGAGAGATAGCGAGAATAGTTCTCGATGCCAGTGCAATAACCCAGCTCCTGAATCATCTCCAGATCAAATTTCGTGCGTTGTTCCAGTCTCTGTGCCTCGACAAGTCGATTGTTGCTACGTAGCTGCTGCAAACGATCCTTAAGTTCCAATTTAATATCATCCAGGGTTCCCAGCAGGGTTTCACGCGGCGTAACGTAATGGGATTTTGGGAATACAGTTAGGCGCGGAACTTCCTTGATTAGTTTTCCGGTTAATGGATCAAAGAATGACAGTTTCTCGACTTCATCGTCATACAGCTCTATGCGAATAGCATGGCGCTCTGATTCTGCGGGATAGATATCAATTACATCACCTCGAACTCTATAAGTTGCGCGGCGTAGTTCCATATCGTTGCGGGTATATTGAAGGTCCGTTAGGCGGCGGATAAGGTTTCGTTGGTCAATCTTGTCGCCGCGATCCAGATGTACGACCATTTTCAGGTAGGAGTTAGGATCTCCCAGACCATAGATTGCAGAAACTGTTGCAACAACGATTACATCCTGCCTCTCTAGTAACGCCTTCGTGGCAGACAGGCGCATCTGTTCAATATGATCGTTAATCGATGCGTCTTTTTCTATATACACATCCGAGGAAGGTACGTAGGCCTCAGGCTGATAGTAGTCGTAATAGGAGACGAAATACTCTACGGCATTGTTCGGAAAGAACTCCTTGAACTCACCGTATAGCTGAGCTGCCAGTGTCTTATTCGGCGCCATAACCAGCGTGGGCCGCTGCATTCTCTCAATCACATTGGCTATGGTGAACGTCTTTCCAGAGCCTGTGACCCCAAGCAGGGTTTGAGCGCGCAGCCCGTCTTCCAAACCCTCCACCAGGCTGGCGATGGCTGCAGGCTGGTGGCCCGCTGGCTTGAAATTTGAATGAATTTTGAATTGAGTTTCCATTAACAGCTAATCCGGCGCTAAGCAAACCCCTAAGATTACAACAGATAAGGGCTAAGCGTGTAGTGAGTATTGACCGAGTCAGCTTTTCTCATTAGTATACGCGCGGTTTACAGCTATACTGTCATATAGTGTAAACAGCAATTAATGCCCAATAGCTCAATGGTAGAGTAGGTGACTGTTAATCACTTGGTTCCTGGTTCGAGTCCAGGTTGGGCAGCCAATTTTTCTCGTTTCGATGAATCCCCCACCCGCCCATGACCGCTCAACATCAATTCACCTGTGGTTAAGCCTGGATCAAATAATGTATAGTTAGCGGCTCAAATTATCAGCCATTTCCATATATCGCAGGAGATAAGTTATGCGCAAAACCCTATTTTCAATACTACTGACCATTCCTCTGCTGATAAGCACGAATTTATTGGCCCAGGACAACCCTGTCGTTGTTATGGAAACAAATAAGGGCACCATTAAGATTGAACTTTGGGCAGATAAAGCACCTATAAGCGTAGCCAATTTCCTTCGATATACGGACAACAACTTTTTTGATGGGCTGATCTTCCACCGGGTTATCCCAGGTTTTATGATACAGGGAGGCGGCTTTAGTCCCGAACTAGTGCAGAAGTCTACCTACGAAGAAATTAAGAACGAAGCGAGTGCTGCGTTAGCTAACAATCGAGGCACTTTGGCGATGGCTAGAACCAATGTTGTGGATAGTGCCACCAGCCAATTTTTTATTAATCTGGTGGACAATGCCTTCCTGAATCACACCGATGAAACACCTCGTGGATTCGGCTATGCTGTATTTGGCGAAGTGATTGAAGGAATGGATGTAGTAGATCAAATCGCAGCTGTCGAAACAGGCCCGGGACGGGGTGGTCATCAAAACGTACCAATGGAACCGGTAATCATTACCTCAGCTAGACGCCAGGAATAGTTTCCGAAGCCGCTAGGAAGCAACAAGACACATACCTGGGACGCCCGTATTTAATCCTTAACGCAGAGGATAAAATGCGGGTTTAAGTTATCAAGCGTATTACTGTTAATCTATGGTTTTATGCTGGTCTTTGAACAGCGGCGTGATCTTTGTTCCCAAATTTTTATCCGCGCGCGATTCAGCGGAGTCCCACAATGGGTCGCTTACTTCTTCCTTCGGCTCAAAACCATCCACTGCCTCCATCAGCAGCGAACGAATCCCCTTTAGATCAATCTGTTTACAGGCTAAATCGAGTCTGCTAAGCAGCCCTTCTAGAGCGTCCCAAGCCAGAGTTTCTTCCTTGGCACGCATGATCTTCGGATGCTCGGTGCCGGTAACAGATTCTCCAATTAGTAATTCCTCGTAGAGTTTTTCCCCAGGGCGCAATCCCGTATACTCAATCGCAATATCGCCGCGGTACGAATTTTCATCTTTGACCTCGTAGCCCATCAGGTGCACCATTTTTTTAGCGAGATCGATGATCTTAATCGGCTCGTGCATGTCCAAAACAAACACATCGCCTCCCGTTGCCATTGAGCCCGCTTGAATAACCAATTGCGCCGCTTCCTGCACCGTCATAAAGTAACGCGTTACTTCTGGATGTGTAACCGTAACTGGACCTCCAGCGCTGATCTGCCTTCGAAATAGTGGAACAACCGATCCTGAAGAGCCTAGTACATTCCCGAAACGCACCATACTAAACCGCGTCGCGCTATTTTTTTGTGCCAATGCCTGTAATACCTGTTCAGCAAATCTCTTTGTAGCTCCCATAAAATTGGTCGGTCGCACTGCCTTGTCCGTTGAAATAAGCACAAAATTTCTGACTTCATATTTTTCTGCTGCCTGCGCAGAAACCAAGGTACCAAAAATATTGTTTTGCACTCCTTCGACAATATTTTTTTCTACCATAGGTACCTGCTTGTAGGCAGCAACATGATAGACAGTATCAACGTCAAAGGTTTTAATTGCGTTTTCCATTTGCAGCTTATCGCCAACTGAACCCAATAGTGACACTATCTCAATCCCACTACCGTTCTCGATGCTCTGTAATTTCTCAAGTAACTCTGCCTCTAACTTGTACAAACCGAACTCAAAAGAATCCAGCAAGACCAGCCGCGAAGGACTAATTGAAACTATCTGCCTGCAAAGCTCTGAACCAATGGACCCTCCTGCACCAGTCACCATAACCGACTGACCACTAATGCAGGCACCTAGCAATTCTGGATTTGGTGGGACAATATCACGACCCAATAAGTCTTCGATGTCTATATCCCGAATTTCATCAACGCCCACTTTACCGGAAACCATATCGAATAAATCCGGTACGGTCTTGACATGTACCGGCAGATGCTCCAGTCGATTCAAGATTTCTTTTCTTTCGGCATGAGTGGCCGATGGTATCGCCAACAATATTTGACGAACGGAGTAACTCTCAACCAGTTCGTATAAGGAGTTTGGACTATAGACTCGAATTCCATGAACAGTATTACCGAGCATAATATGACTATCGTCGACAAAGGCCACTGGCAGGTATTGATCTCCGCTCTGTAGTGCAACCAGCAATTGCATGCCGGAACTTCCCGCACCATAGATAATAACCGGTTCTTTTGGTCGAAAATTTTGGATCAGGCTCTGCAGCATAACCTTTGCAAGAAAACGCGTGCCGCCTATTAACAACAAAGCAATCATCCAAAAAATGGGCAGAACGGACAGGTCCGATGAATCCGGGGTTTGCGAGAAAAAATACGAAGCCGCCAAGAGGCAACTAGCTATGGTCACGCTTTGCAGTATCAGAAATCCACTCTGCAGGCCCATATACAAAACCAGTGCCCGGTACAAACCAATTCGGATAAAAACCAAAATGCTGACAGTGGTTGCGAGCGAGAAATAAAAGTAGAAGCGCTGGTCTTGCGCAAAAAAATCTTTGCCCAGTAAAGCGAATGAAAATGCGAGCGCCGCTACGATCATTAACGCATCTGCTAACATCATAAGAATTTGTTTTATGGAACGTGACAATGGGATCGTATTTAGATCCATAACTTTCCCCAGTTTTGAGCCGAAACCAGCTCGCCGTATTTACGTTTAAAATCAATTCGTAGCAAAGCTTTCATTAATGTGTTTACCCACTCAAAATCATTGCTTGACTTTTTCACTTCCAGCATCAAAGCGCAGCGCTAAAAATATCAACGGTATCAGCCCCACAATAGTGATGTATAGTCCCAAACTAACATATTGCACCGACAGCCAGGCTAAGGGTCCCAACCACAGAAGATTGACTAGTAGTAAGCTTATCGTCACTTTAGCGTGACTCTTATAGTATCGAGCAGCATTTTGATAGGCATGAGATGCATGCCCCTCGTACCATCTCTGCTTTCGCTTAAATCGCAGAGCCAATGTCAGCGTTGCGTCCACAATAAATACACCTAAAAGCAGCACCCACGTCCACACCGTCATGCTGCCATGATGCATGGAGAACAGTGCCATCACGCCTAGACCGAAACCAATAAAACTGCTGCCGACATCACCCATAAAAATCTTCGCTGGGGGCCAGTTCCACAGTAGAAACCCCGCTGCCGTGGCGGCAAATGTGGCTGACAAAAGGACCAGTACATCATCGTTATTTATAACAATAATGAGTGACAGAATATTTACAAAGATTAATTGAGTTCCAGCTATTCCATCGATTCCGTCCATAAAATTGAATAAATTGAGCAGCCATACCAGCGCAAAAATTGCTAGCACGTTCAATAACAAGGACTCCGGCAACTGCATAAACCCAAAATCGATTGCCGGCACGTCTCCTAGACAATAAACCACCCACGCAGAAGCCAGAAACTGTGCTGGGATGCGCCATCTAATATCTAAATGCCGAATATCATCGATGATGCCTATAACTGCTATTACTCCCGCCGTCATCATGGCGGCAAATTCCTGGCTTGGAATCAAACCCTTGTGGTAGTAGTACACCACCACAAGAAGTACCAGACACGCAATCCCCACCCCTCCCCCCACTGGGATTGGGTTAGCGTGGGCACTTCGGGAAACAGGAATATCTATTAGATGAAATCGCGCCGCCGCCATGCGGAACAGGCCGGTTACGATAGCCGAGCTTATAAATAGCAGGCAACTTAGGAATAATAGCGACATCGACATCCAGCTTTTAAATCATCTTGGCAATGCCGCTATTATAACGAGCTTCTAGAAATTTTCAGTAATAAAATCAGACACTTTCAAAGGATAGTGAAAGTGCCTTATCGGGCATGTTTCTTATTTATTGACGATGATTATCCGTTGCCTGTTTTTCTCAACAGTAGCCACACCAATTCCCTTGACCTCAGCTAATTCGTCGACTGAATGAAAATTCCCAAACATCTCTCTGTAGGCGACAATGTCCTGTGCCTTGCTCAAGCCAACACCGTCCAGGGCGGCTGCAATCGCAGTCGCATCGGCATTGTTAATATCCAGCATTGAAATTTGCTGAGTAACGCCTGGATTCGCTTCAACAGCAAAGCTTATGGGGGAAAGTGCCAACATTATGGCAGCCACGGCCAGTTTAGAGACAGTTAGTCTAGTCATAGTAATATCCTTATCGCTAGGTTCATTGAAAGCAGCGTCGCGCTGCCTACAAAAGCTTAGCAAAGAAATTAACTAACGCCAGCTATGGCCAAATTAAATTCTTCAAGTACTTCATTTGGTGACTCGGCCTGGGTAATCGGACGACCGACAACCAAATAGTTACTCCCACAGCGCACCGCCTCCGCCGGGCCCAAAATCCGTTTTTGATCGCCCGTAGCATCTTCCGCACGGCGTATTCCGGGTGTAACGAGACAAAAATCATCAGGCAGCTGAGCCCTTAACAATCGGGTCTCAGCCGCAGAACAAACAACACCATCGAGGCCTGCCTCTCGCGCCAAGAACGCAAGCTTACTCACCTGCTCTTCGGGGCTTGATTCAATCCCTATTTGTCTTAAGTCATCTTCAGCCAAACTTGTTAACACAGTAACCGCTATTAACCTGGGTCGTTCCTTACCAAATTCACCCAGCGCCGCCCGCGCCTGCTCCATCATTGGCAGGCCACCGGATGCGTGCACATTCAACATCCAGACACCTAAATCACCTGCAACCTTGACCGCCTTCGATACAGTATTAGGAATATCGTGAAATTTTAAATCGAGGAACACTTCGAAGCCGTGGGCTGCAACCTTTTTAACAAGCTGAGGACCACAGGCGGTGAATAATTCCTTGCCAATTTTTACTCGACACAAGCTGGGATCCAACTTATCTAACAACTTCAAAGCTTGTTCGGCCGAATTAAAGTCCAGAGCTACAATTATTCTCTTATCCACTGATACTCCAAAACCTGTTTTTATTTTCTCGCCAAGCTTGACTCGCCGCCCGCAGTTTTTGAAATCGGCCTTATTTTGTCCCATTTTTTACAACTTGGACACATCCAAAAAAGGCTCTTAGTTTCGAACCCGCAGTGATGACATCTGTATTCAGAATTTTTACTCACCTGCTCATGAATTAGATTTAACAATGATTCAAGGCTAGCCGCAACCTCAGACTCAACATTGTGAATCTGCAGGCTTAGCAACTCAACCAAACCGTCTAAGGTGGGATATTGGTCTAGATGCTCACTTAGAAACGCTATCGCCACGGCACTTCCTGCTTTGTCTTTGATTATTTTTGCCAAAAGTAGCACCGCATTTGTATTAGTGTTTTCCCTGACTATCTCTCTAAGAAGCTTCTCGAATTCGTCATTGGAACCAAGCTGTTGGTAACATTGATTAAGGGGCTCAAGTACTTGCGTAATAAACCCAGGATTAGCTGAACGAATTCGCAGCAACTCCTTAATGGCTCCCTGAAAATTACCCTGACGTTGTTCAATTTTTGCCAATAACAACAAGGCCCGTATATTTTTACGCTCAAAAGTAAAGGCTCGTTTTAATTCAGCTTTAGCCTGGCTGTCTTGATTTGTCTCTAACAATTGCTCCGCGATTTCGCAACAGAAATGTGCTGCGCTTGCACGTATCTCGGCATCCTTCTTATAACGAGGGCTTTCAAGCAGCTTGATACAAGAAGACCTCGCCTTGCTCCATTCTTTTTCCGTTTGATAAATAGTTATCAGATACTGTAACGCCTCCCACCTTGCATCGGATTCCTCATTAAGAACCTCGTTTAGTAATCTTTCCGCTCTATCCAGCAGTCCGGCAGCAATGTAGTTCAGCGCTAGTTGCAATCTCACTGAGTCGGAGAATGCTCGCTCGAGACTGGGTCTGGCCAGCAAAGCTTGATGAACATTTATAGCCTTATCAACCTTACCTCTTCTACGCAGCAACGCACCTAAGGCCAAATGAGTCTCTACAGTGTCGCTATTTATCTCCAGAGCCTTTATAAATGTGTCTATGGCCTCATCCGGCTCATCATTGAGCAGGTAATTAAGCCCAACAAAATAGTCTTGAAAAATATCTCTACCGTTTGGCTTGGTTTTAACCTTAGCAGCAGAGCCAAAGCGCCCCATAAGCCATCCAGCTATAACGGCGATAAGTAAAAGAATGTAGAAATTCATACTATCCATTAAGCATCGTCTCTATTTTTTAATATCCTTTATAGATAGAGAGCGCAGTTGCGATACTTCGAACTCGGCATCATTAAGGGCTTTGTGAAGCCGACGAATTTCGGCTCGAGATTTTAGATTTCTAAAAATTCCTAAACCCAGTAATAGACCCAACAAGCCTCCCGATACAAATGCACCGATTATCCAGACAGAAACAGGTTGTGGTGAAAGTTGCCAAGAACCAATTCCAATACCTACCGGAGTAGAATTGAAATAAGAAAAAGTAACGCTCGCTGCAAATACCAGCAGAAGAAAGAATCCTGAAAGTAATTGGGTAATTTGGCGCATCGAAGGAGTCATCCAAGCTGTTTGGCCCCGTTACGGAACCATTGCTACTAATCGGAATATTACCAGTCAGAAACGAAAACGGCATAACCTCAAAGGCTATGCCGTTATTTGCAAAAGCCATTGAGTAGATTTAGCTGTGCTGCTCTACCAACATACTTGTATTTACACGATCACGTAATTCTTTACCGGGTTTGAAGTGTGGCACATACTTCCCACTCAGCGCTACAGGGGTTCCGGTTTTGGGATTTCTTCCTATACGGGGCACTCTATAATGCAGGGAAAAGCTACCAAAACCCCTGATCTCGATCCTACCGCCTTCAGATAAGACCTGAGACATATATTCAATAATCGCCTTCACTGCAAGTTCAACGTCTTTAGAAGACAGTTGAGTTTGTTTTCCAGCAATACGATCTATAAGTTCTGATTTGGTCATAATTGTCCCCTGTCCTAGTACAACGCGGTCCTGTCGTAATTCGGTTTATCGTGCAGCTAGTTAAAGCCTAACACAATCCAATTATAAGATTGAAGCCAGATGTATTGACGCGCCACAGGGGTGCGTCAATACAGGAGAGACTCCGTAAGACTAGCTCTTATCCATCTCAGCTTTGATGAGATCACCAATAGTGCCGGGTGAAACATCAGCGGCTTCTGTCTTATGATCTTTCACCGCGTTCTTTTCATCATCAAGAGCTATAGCCTTAACTGAAAGACTCAACACTCTGTTCTTTCGATCTACGCTAACAATTTTCACTTCAATCTCGGCGCCTTCTGTTAAAGCATTACGTGCGTCTTCGACTTTGTCGCGACTGATTTCGGACGCTCGCAGCATGCCTTCCACTCCCTCCTTCAGGGTAATAGTGGCCGACTTAGCTTCAAGTGCAGTGACGATTCCGTTTACGATGCTACCTTTCTCAAACTCACTTACATAGTTCATGAAAGGGTCATCTTCCAGTTGTTTTACACCCAATGAGATTCGCTCACGTTCGGGATCGATAGAAAGAATAACAGTCTCAATCTCATCACCTTTCTTGTATTCGCGCACTGCTTCTTCACCAGGCTCGTCCCAAGAAATGTCTGAAAGATGTACCAGGCCATCAATGTTTCCATCGAGACCGATGAAGATACCAAAATCTGTAATCGATTTAATACTCCCAGATATTTTGTCACCTTTCTTGAAGTTCTCTGCAAAGCCGTCCCAAGGATTCTGGAAACACTGCTTAATACCAAGAGAGATTCGACGACGTTCTTCGTCGATATCCAGAACCATTACGTCCACTTCATCACCTAGATTTACCACTTTAGATGGGTGAATGTTCTTATTTGTCCAGTCCATTTCGGATACGTGAACCAATCCTTCGACACCCTCTTCCAACTCGGCAAAGCAGCCATAATCGGTAAGGTTGGTGACAATCGCCTTAACCCGAGTGTTTTCGGGATATCTGGCCTTGATAGCAACCCAGGGGTCTTCACCCAATTGCTTCAATCCCAACGACACGCGATTTCGATCGCGGTCATACTTAAGAACCTTAACGTCGATCTCGTCACCCACATTCACAATTTCGTTTGGATGTTTGATCCGCTTCCAGGACATATCCGTGATGTGCAACAAGCCATCTACGCCACCCAAATCAACGAAGGCGCCGTAATCAGTTAGATTCTTAACAATACCTTTAACTGACATACCTTCCTGCAACTTCTCTAGCAAGGCATCTCTTTCTTCTGTGCTCACTGATTCCAGAACCGCACGTCGGGAAACAACAACATTGTTTCGCTTTCGATCCAGTTTGATCAGTCTAAATTCCAATAGCTGGCCTTCTAAATGCAGGGTGTCTCTTACTGGTCGAACATCGACCAAGGAACCCGGCAAGAAAGCTCGTATATTGTTCAAATCAACGGTAAATCCGCCTTTCACCTTGCCATTAATAACGCCAGTAACGATGTCATTCTTCTCGTGGGCTGCTTCAAGCTCCATCCAGGACTCAGCACGCTTGGCCTTCTCTCTGGATAATCGAGTAGCACCGAAACCGTCTTCGACAGTCTCCAGAGCCACCTTAACTTCATTGCCCACTTCTAGTGAGAAGTTGCCTTGCTCGTCCAGGAATTCAACACGGGGGATAACGCCTTCAGATTTGAGGCCGGCGTGGACTGTAACCCAGTCCGAATCTATCTCTATAACAGTACCAGTTACGATGGCACCAGGGGTCATATCTATCTCAGTTAAGCTTTGTTCGAATAGATCTGCAAAATTTTCACTCATTATTTATTCCATTTGTTTCAAAAAGTTATAAACCACATTGCATGTGAATTACAACTAACCGCATACCAGTTTTGCGGGGTGATTAAGATTAATTCCTGGACTGCCAATTCTGGCGATACAGTCTAGAAACCGTTTCCAATTACGCATTATTGCTGCTTATGCGCAGCGGTATAGTTCCAAGACCTGGTTAACAACCTGATCAATGCTTAAGTCGGTTGTATCTATAACGATGGCATCTTCAGCGGGTTTAAGTGGTGAGATGACGCGCTCAGTATCGCGCTTGTCCCGCTCTTTTAGGTCTCGCAAAAGGTCGGGCAGAATAGCATCAATACCCTTACCTATCAACTGCTTATATCGCCTTTTCGCTCTTTCTTCAGGGCTTGCCGTGAGGAATATCTTAAGCTCGGCATCGGGGAACACTACAGTGCCCATATCTCTGCCATCGGCAACCAGTCCAGGCGGTTGGCGAAAGGCCAGCTGTCGTTCGAACAGAGCCTCACGTGCGGCGCCTATAGCACCCACTCTGGATGCCATGTCACTACCCAGATCACTTCTGATGTCTAGGCTTACCTCAATACTATCTAGGCAAACTGAGCCTTCGCCACTACGTCCAAACTCTATATCCAGGTCTTTGGCCAAGCTTGCCACTGCCTGATGGTCAGTAAGATCAAGCTTTTTACGGTTGCAAGCCACGCCAAGGACTCGGTAAAGCGCCCCGCTATCCAACAGGGAGTAACCCAGTGTTTTGGCGACCCTGGACGCTATTGTGCCCTTGCCCGAGCCGGAAGGTCCATCTATGGCTATTACGGGAGCCTTACTCATTCCTAACTTCCTATGTTTGCGCTACTGATACCTGGATGCCGACACTCTTCGCCAGTTCTACGAAATTGGGAAAAGAAGTCGCAACGTTGGCGCAATTCGCTATATGAATATTTGACCGGGCTCTCAGGGCAGCAACGGTGAAAGCCATGGCTATACGATGGTCACCAAAGCTGTCAATAGAACCCCCGCCTATCTGCCCACCAGTTATGCGGATACCGTCATCGAACGCTTCTACGGCAATACCCAGTTGAATCAAGCCTTTTTCCATGGCCTCAAGGCGGTCACTCTCCTTCACTCGGAGTTCGGCCGCACCTCGTAGCAATGTTTCGCCTCTTGCACATGCAGCGGCAACAAAAAGCACAGGAAACTCATCGATCGCCAAGGGAATTTGATCTTCATCTATCTTGATGCCAGACAGGCTTCGATAGCGAACCCGCAAATCTGCTACCGGTTCTCCTCCTACAAGTTTTTCATTGCTTCTTTCAATATCTGCACCCATAGCTAACAAGATATTAATCACCCCAATCCGCGTTGGATTAACACCCACATGTTTCAGTGTTAAATCCGAGCCAGGGGTAATAGCCGCTGCAACCAAAAAGAATGCCGCTGAAGAAATATCGGCCGGCACATCGATATCACAGGCCTGCAAGTCATGACCTCCCTGCAGTTTGCATAGCCCTTTTTCAGCATCACAGAGAATCGGATAAGCAAAGCCCTGTAACATTCGTTCGGTGTGGTCACGACAACTAGCGGGTTCGATAATTTCAGTGTCCCCACTTGCATACAATCCGGCTAACAATAAGCAGGATTTTACCTGTGCGCTGGCAATCGGCATTTGGTAACGAATTCCGCTTAATGCGGTGCCGGTGATTTTCAAAGGCGGCCTCCCGGAGGATGCGGTTTCAATGACCGCCCCCATCTCGCGCAGGGGAACGGCTACTCTATTCATCGGACGTTCCATTAGCGATTTGTCGCCAGTCAACACGCTTGCAAATGGCTGCGCCGCTAGCAAACCAGCAAGCAATCTCATCGCTGTCCCCGAATTACCCATATACAAGGGTTTACGTGGCTGCTGCAATCCATCTTTCCCGACACCGTAAATAGTCAGCTCACCGTTTTCAGGTCCAACAATCGTTACACCCATCTCTCGAAAAGCCGCGACCGTGTTTAGTGCGTCTTCGCCTTCCAGAAAACCACTCACACGAGAAATACCATTAGCAATGGAGCCAAGTATAATCGAGCGATGCGAGATAGATTTGTCACCCGCAACACGAATTGAGCCGGTTACATGGCCACCAGGTTTAACATTGAAACTGCGTAAGCTGCTTGTCATTTCTGTAGAACTCTTTGGCTCATAGTGTGTACTAATGAAATTATCCCTGACCCGTTTAACGTGACTAAACGATTCTTTCAAAAAATCTCGGTCTCGCTTATGTATTGCTTTCTTAAACTGTAAAAGACTCTGGATATAGTCATCCAAAACTTTTTCAACGGCAGTCGAATTTGCGACAAAAATATCTGACCACATATTTGCATCGCTAGAGGCTAGTCTACTGAAATCTGCGAAACCACCTGCTGCGTAACGGAAAATATCTTCGCTCTGTTCTTGCTTTAACAAGACATCAACGATTGCATAGGCCAGCAGGTGAGGCAAATGACTTGTTGCCGCTAGTACCTCGTCATGACGGTAACAGCTCATGCCCAACACATTCGCGCCTAGCTCCCGCCACAAATTATTTACCACCGCCACTACTTCCGATGAATTTCCGACATGTGGAGTGACAATTACATTTCTATCTTGAAATAGGTCATCGACCGAAGCAGCATAACCACTTTGCTCTGAACCCGCGATTGGATGCGCTGGTACAAATCTGCTCATTGCTTCTTCGGCTAAGCCCATATCTGCTGAAAAAAGATGAGACTTGACACTAGCCACATCAGTGATGACTGCATCATTCTTCATCAAGGCAGCGATTTCAGGGAATATGCGGCAAATACTTAGAGCTGGTACTGCCAGGATAATAATATCGGCTTGGGGGCACAGTTCTTCCACGCTACCAGCGGCGTCTATAATCTTATCCTGCATAGCTTTGGCCAACGCCGTGGCATTTTGATCACAGGCTACTACCTTTCTATGCGCCACTGCTTTCTTTAATCCGCGCGCAATCGATCCGCCGATCATACCCAAACCGACGATAAGCACTATCTTGTTGCTGGATTCATTCATTGCAGATCGTAAATTGATTTGTCTAAAGCGTGAGTTAAACCAGCTTGGAAGCCGGATAAGAGCCCAAAAGTTTCACTTCCGCTCCACAAACTTTTAAGACATCGAATAATTCCATGGTAATCCTGTCCTTTGCGTGACCTTCAAAATCAATGAAGAATACATATTCCCAAGCTTCTTTCTTCGATGGACGTGTTTCAATTTTGGTTAAACTAAGTTGATATTTTTCGAACGGTTCCAGCACTCGAAACAAGGCTCCTGGTTTGTTCTCGGTATAGACTAATATGCTGGTTTTGTCCTCCCCAGTAGCCTCAGTTTCACCTAGTGATAACACCAGAAATCTTGTGCGGTTATTGGATTTATCTTGTATATGATCCTCTAAGCAATGTAGTTTGTAGATTGTCGCTGCAAATCCACTGGCTATGGCTGCAGTGTTAGCATCCGATTGAGCAAGGATTGCAGCTTCTGCGTTACTCGAGCATTCTAGTTGCTCTACTTGCGGAAAATTTGCACTGAGATAGTTTCTGCATTGCGCCAGAGACTGTTTATGAGATGCGATTCTCCTAATATCTGATTTCTTAGTACCAGATTGCGCAAGAAGACTATGCTCTATGGATACGATTTGTTCACCGATAATTTTCGCGCTGCAGTCTACTAAACAATCCTGAGTATTATTTATCGCACCCTCAGTAGAATTTTCTACAGGCACAATCCCATGTGTTGTTTGTGCGGTTTCTACTGCAGAAAATACGTCGTCGATGGTGGAACAATCAACCAAACCCACGTCGCTTCCAAAGAATTCCATAGCAGCCAATTGCGAATAGGTCCCCGCGGGGCCCAGATAAGCTACGTTTATTTCTATTTTGTTATTGGCGGATTGAGTCATGGATCTCTACAGCAGTCTGAGGGTATTCGTTATTGGTGCGAGCGTCCACGAGCAATTAGTGTACTGCATATACAAACAGATAATCTGATCCTACTCAGGCTCTGGCTTATCTGTATCTGTGCTCAATTCAGGTTCAACCACAATCTCAGTTTCGTGCTCAGAATAGATTACGTCAACATCGTCAGGCTCGTCTACTTGTTCTAATCCAACTAATTTTTCACCTTCTTTGAGTCGAATCAAGCGAACACCTTGAGTGTTTCTACCTTGGATGGAAACTTCGTTGACTCGGGTTCTGACTAGTGTGCCCTTATCAGAAATCAACATAATTTCATCAGATTCGACAACTTGCACAGCACCTACAACAGCACCATTGCGCTCACTAGTCTGCATACCGATTACACCTTGTCCGCCGCGCCCATAAATGGGGAAGTCGTCTATCAGAGTTCGCTTACCGTAGCCATTTTCACTTACTGTTAATATTTGTTTGTCCTGTTCAGGAATAATGAGTGCAATCATATTGAAATTTTCGGCCAATTTGATCCCCCGTACGCCCCGTGCTGTCCTGCCCATGGCGCGCACATCAGTCTCATTAAAGCGGATAGTTTTACCACTGCTACTAAATAGCATGACATCTTTTGATCCATCAGTAAGTGCAGTTCCAACCAACTCATCGCCTTCATCCAGTTCGATAGCCCTGAGGCCAACACTTCGCTGTCTGGCAAAGTTAGTAAGAGCTGTTTTCTTCACCGTGCCATTTCCTGTCGCCATAAACACGAAGTGGTCTTCTGAATACTCCTGTACAGGCAACATGCTAGTAATGCGCTCACCTTCCTCCAACGGCAATATATTTACTAATGGTTTTCCTCTAGCCGTTCGACTGGCAACAGGAATCATATAAACCTTTAACCAATAAACTTTTCCGCTGCTGCTAAAGCAAAGCAAGGTGTCATGGGTACTGGCAATAAGCAGATGCTCTACTATGTCTTCATTCTTAACCGAAGCCGCAGCCTTACCTGTACCGCCCCGTTTCTGCGCGCTGTAATCTGCCAGCGGTTGAGACTTGGCATAACCTGTCTTAGAAATAGTAACAACACGATCTTCTTCTGAAATCAAATCTTCCGTGGTCAGGTCTAACTGCGATCCAACTATTTCAGTACGTCTTTCATCGCCGTATTCCTTCAGAACCTGCTCCAGCTCTTCACGAACAACGCTAAGCAGACGAGGTTCGTTCTGTAATATATCCAGATAATCAGCAATTTGTTTTAGCAACTCCGTATAATCGTTGATTAGCTTTTCATGTTCCAATCCGGTTAAGCGATGTAACCTCAGCTCCAGTATTGCCTGCGCCTGCTCTGGGGTCAGGAAGTATTCATCTCCTTTCAGTCCATATACTTCGTCCAATCCTTCGGGTCGACAGGCATCTGCACCAACCTCTCCTAGCATTTCCAAAACACTATCTGATTTCCAGGACCTAGCCAGCAGCTTTTCCTTGGCTTCAGCTGAGGAAGGCGAGCTTTTAATTAATGCTATAACTGCATCGATATTGGCCAAGGCCACTGCCAGGCCTTCCAGGATATGGCCGCGTTCCCTCGCCTTCCGCAGCAGAAAGCTGGTACGCCTGGATACTACTTCTCGCCGATGACGGATGAAAGAATCCAGCATGTCCTTTAGGTTTAGTAACCTGGGCTGGCCATCGACAAGAGCAACCATGTTTATGCCAAAAACGGACTGCATCTGTGTTTGCGCATAAAGGTTGTTCAGTACCACGTCACCCATTTCGCCTTTACGTAGTTCGATGACTATTCGTAATCCATCTTTGTCTGACTCATCACGAAGTTCTGAAATGCCTTCGATCTTCTTTTCTTTTACCAGTTCTGCGATTTTCTCAATCAACTTGGATTTGTTAAGTTGATAAGGAATCTCAGTGACAAGTATGGTTTGCCTGCCTGCTTTCTCTTGATCGACGATCTCGGCCTTGGCACGCATATAAATACGCCCTCTGCCGGTACGGTAGGCCTGAACAATGCCAGCCCTGCCATTGATGATTGCGGCTGTGGGAAAATCCGGGCCGGTAATATGTTCCATCAAGCCATCGATATCAATGTCTGGATCATCCAATAAGGCTATAGCACCACCTATCACCTCGGTAAGATTATGCGGCGGTATATTTGTAGCCATTCCTACTGCGATGCCCGAGGAGCCGTTGACCAATAAATTTGGAACGCGAGTCGGCATTACATCCGGAATGTGTTCTGTACCATCATAGTTGGGAGAAAAATTGACTGTTTCTTTGTCTAAATCCGCCAGTAAGTCGTGCGCAATTTTTTCCATGCGTATTTCTGTGTAACGCATGGCTGCGGCGGAATCTCCGTCGATTGATCCGAAATTGCCTTGACCGTCTACGAGCGGGTAGCGAAGCGAGAAATGCTGAGCCATCCTTACGATAGTGTCATACACCGCAGTGTCGCCATGAGGATGGTATTTACCAATCACATCGCCAACAATACGAGCAGACTTCTTATAAGGCTTGTTGTAATCATTCGACAACACACTCATTGCGAACAATACCCTTCTGTGAACAGGTTTCAGGCCATCACGCACATCGGGTAATGCCCGACCTACAATTACGCTCATTGCATAGGCGAGATAGGATTCACGCATTTCACTTTCTAGTGCGACAGGCAAGACCTGTTTTGCAAACTCGGTCATAGACTAACTAATTCCTAATATGGGGAAACTACAGGGTGATTGAGACATGGTTTTAGCATAAAAAATACAGGTTTTTTTTAAAATTCCTTATACTTTTAGCGGCCGATTCCATGCTTTTCTGATGCTAAAACTGCGGATTATATTACGATCGAAACCTGACTTCGCAAAAGCTGTAGATTGTACCATCAACCGGCCCTTCTTGGACAGTCAAATAGCCTTTTTCTCACATAAAAATCCCCTGTTTTATCAGTAATTTCCGACCTCTAAGCAGGTGATTTTTGCAGGGCGCTATTTTGCATTTTTCTGGGTATAATTCCAGCCCTGATTTCACTCATAAAACCCGATTCGAGCACAAACATTCGAGGAAAATTTGAATACCAAAAGCATTATTGAAGCCGATCTATTGATACAGGCAAAATGGATAATTCCAGTGCGTCCGCAAGGTGTGGTTTTTAAAGATCATTGCCTTGCCATACGGGCTAATAAAATTGTCGCAATATGCCCCGCTGAAGAAGTGACAACAAGCATCAATGCAGCAGAAAAAATGCTACTCGACAGCCATGCGCTTATTCCAGGCTTGATCAATGCACATGGTCATTCCCCGATGTCCCTATTACGGGGCATAGCGGACGATATTTCCTTGTCGGAATGGCTGGAAGATTCGATTTGGCCACTTGAAGCAAAGTTCGTATCGGAGAAGTTCGTTCGCCATGGCGCAAACCTTGCCATAGCCGAAATGATTCGTTCAGGAACAACTTGTTTCGCTGACATGTACTTCTATCCTGAGCAAGTTGCAAGATCGGCACTTGCAGCGAACATACGTGTGCAGCTCGCCAGCCCGGTTCTGGACTTCCCCACGGTCTGGGCTCAAGATGCCGAGGAGTACATCTCGAAAGCGACAAGGCTTCATGACGATTATAGGCATAGCGAGCTGATTCACACCGCGTTTGGGCCTCATGCCCCTTACACTGTGTCTGATGCCCCTCTTCTAAAGCTTTCAACGCTAGCCGAAGAGATGGATATACCTATACATATGCATCTCCATGAAACCGCCAAAGAAGTATCCGATGCCGTGGCAGCAGATGGGCGTACTCCGATTGCACGACTGAAGCAGCTGGGCCTGTTAAGCCCCAGGCTGGTATGTGTCCATAGCACCGAACTTTCAGATGAAGATATTGCAATGCTGGCTGAGGCGGGCTGCCATGTGGTGCACTGCCCGGAATCGAATCTAAAACTTGCAAGTGGATTTTGCGAGGTGGGCAAGCTAAGCAAAGCCGGCATCAATGTAGCTCTCGGTACTGATGGCTGTGCCAGCAATAACGATTTGGACATGTTTTCGGAAATGCGAACAGCCGCACTGCTTGCCAAAGCCGTAGCTGCAGACGCGAGTGCGCTGCCTGCCCAACAAGCCCTGGAGATGGCCACCATTAATGGTGCCCAGGCACTGGGACTGGATGCGCAAATTGGTAGCCTGGAAATTGGTAAATACGCCGACATCGCCGCCATCAATCTGGACGCATTAAATAGTATGCCGACATTCAATCCTGTTTCACAATTGGTTTATGCCACCCAGGCATCGCAGGTTTCTCATGTGTGGTGTGCTGGTCAGCTTCTGCTTGAAGAGGGAGAATTCACTAGTCTTGATGTGCACGCGATCAGAACCGATACCGAGCATTGGCGAAACAAAATTGCGGCCGCGTCCCAGTTGCGCACCCAACCTGGATAAATGAATAGAATTATGGAAAACGTCGACGAAGTTGAAATCCGAAAATTTGAAAGCCTGGCTGCTCGTTGGTGGGATCCTGACAGCGAATTCAAACCCCTGCATCAGATAAATCCACTGCGCATGAGCTACATCAGCAGAATAATAAACCCGGCTGGGAAAAAAATACTCGATGTGGGCTGTGGAGGTGGCATTCTGGCTGAGGCGATGGCCCATCATGGAGCCCAGGTAACCGCTATAGACATGGCTGATGCCTCTCTCTCGGTGGCGAAACTGCATCAACTCGAAAGCAAACTTGATATCGATTATCAAAAATCCTCAGCGGAACTGTTTGCAGAAAATCATCCAGGGCAATTTGATCTGGTGACCTGCCTGGAGATGCTGGAGCATGTGCCTGACCCGGCCCTGGTGGTACAGGCGTGCCACGATTTGGTCAAACCCGGAGGCACAGTATTTTTCTCGACTATTAACCGCAATCCTAAATCCTATCTGTTCGCCATACTAGGTGCAGAGTACATACTCAATCTTCTACCCCGCGGCACACATGATTACGCAAGGTTTATTAAACCTTCAGAACTGGCAGCTTGGTGCCGAAGCAGTGAGCTTAGTCTGCAGGAACAAATAGGTATGGCATACAATCCCCTAACCCGTAAATACAGTTTAGAAAACAACGTCGATGTTAACTATATCGCCTGTTATACACGCCCCGAGTTACAACAATGAGTGACCAGCTTCAAACTTCAATCGAATGTGTGTTGTTCGACCTCGATGGGACTCTTATCGATACTGCGGCCGATTTTTCCCTTGTAGTAAACAAACTATTACATGAGTACGACAAGGCTGCCATATCCGCAGAAGTAATCAGCAGAACTGTTTCCGACGGTGCAAGAGCATTAGTCAAACTTGCATTTGAAATTGCAGAAGATGATAGCCACTTTTCTATACTGCACCAACGCCTGCTAGAGCTTTACTACGAGCAATTAAATTCCACCGAAGCAGCTCTGTATCCAGGTTTGGACAATTTACTGCGGCAATTGGAATCACAGAAAATTCCCTGGGGGATTATTACCAATAAACCTGAAAAATACAGCACTCGGCTATTACAGCAATTAAACCTGACTGACCGCTGCAGCGTTCTGGTATGCCCTGATCATGTAAGTGAAACCAAGCCCAACCCAGAACCAATTCTCCTGGCTCTGCAAATACTGGAGCGTGACAGCGGGCGCGCAGTCTATATAGGAGATCACATTCGAGATATCCAGGCTGCAAAAAATGCCGATGTTATTGCTATCGCTGCAGCCTATGGATATTTATCAGAGGACGCCAAGGTGGATGAATGGTATGCAGACTTTATCTTGCATTCCCCCGATCAAGCCATCTCCCTATTGAATATACTGAAGTTTGCCTAAATATGAGTTTTAACTACAGCGCCGATAAAAACATGTTGCTTAATAAAACAATATTAATAACCGGTGCCAGCGATGGCATAGGTAAAGTCTGCGCGAAAACCTTCGCTAATTATGGAGCCACTGTCGTTCTGTTAGGGCGAGATCAAAACAAGCTAGAGCAAGTTTATGACGAGATTGAAAAACTTCAACCGGGCAAGGTTATTATCCATCCCCTTGATTTTAAAACTGCAGCCATAAATGATTTTCAAACCCTGGCTGCCTCCTTGAACGAGCAATTCAACAGCCTGGATGGCCTGATTCATAACGCGGCATTGCTAGGAGCGCGAAGCCCAATCGAATTCTATCCCGATCAGGACTGGAGCGATCTAATGCAGGTCAATGTAAATGCTGTATTTCGACTTACACAAGTACTGCTGCCTGCTCTAGGCAAATCCTCCGATGCAAGAATTATTTTTACTTCATCCAGTGTCGGACGAGTAGGAAGAGCATTCTGGGGAGCCTACGCCGTATCAAAATTCGCTATTGAGGGTTTAATGCAAACTCTGGCGGAGGAAGTAGAAAACACCACAGGTATTCGGGTAAATAGCCTGAATCCCGGCGGAACTCGCACAAATATGCGCCGTGACGCCTATCCCGCAGAAAATCCCGAGACACAACCTAGCGCCGAATCCATAATGCCAGTGTATCTCTATTTGATGAGTCCGGAAGCGCGAACTATACATGGCCAAGCTTTGAATGTGAGAGGATTTAAAGCACAGGCATAGCTGGCAAGCAAGACTGCGGAGCCTCTGAACAAGTCTAGCTAACCAGTTTAAGTAATTTCTCTATTTCGGGCTTTCCTAATTCCCTGAATCTACCCTTGCTGACGGTACTTGGAATAAACAGTGGCCCATACCTGACTCTTTTGAGTCGACTTACTTTCAACCCTTGGGACTCCCATAACTTCCGTACTTCCCGATTCCTACCTTCCATCAATACTACGTGGTACCACTGATTAACTCCCTCCCCGCCATAGTGCTGTATGTCGGCAAAGCGGCACAAATTTCCGTCAATAAACACACCCTTGTGCATTTCTTGAACCATGGCCGGGGTCACATCACCTAAAACACGTACTGCGTACTCACGTTCAATCTGTGAGCTGGGATGCATCAGCAGATTGGCTAGTTCACCGTCGGTGGTAAACAGCAATAGTCCACTTGTATTAAGATCGAGGCGACCAATAGAAACCCAGCGACCGTGTTTTAAAGGTGGCAAACTATCAAACACAGTCTTCCTCCCCTCTGGGTCGCTGCGGGTTGAGACTTCATTTTCTGGTTTGTTATACAATAATACTCGACGCTCTTCGCGGATTTTTTTCTGTGGTGCGAGCTTCTTACCATCGACAACAATCTTGTCATCATCTGTTACTCGTGCACCGACAACGGCCACCTTACCATTGACCGTGATGCGACCTTTGGCGATCCATGTTTCAATTTCTCGACGCGAGGCAAATCCTGCCCGAGCCAGTACCTTTTGCAACTTCTCAGTCATAATACATTCATTATTTAGTGTGCAGGCTTGTTAAATCACTAAGGCATAATTGCCAGATTACAGGCTAATCATGAGTTTCGTTTTCGTCAACATCACTACGACGTTCGATATCGTCGGAATTCGGAACGGCTGACGCCGCGTCATCATCAGGCAATTCTTTACCATGACCTGATTCCGATGCCAGCGCTGAATCGGTGTCAGTTTGCGACTCGGATTCGGTAATTTTGATATCAACCGCTTCCAAAGAATCCAATGTTTGGTCCAATTCTTTTAAGCCGAATTCTTCTTCAAATTCAGCATCCTCTTCGTCACCTTCGTATTCATCATCCGCTTCAGTAGGATGTTGCAATTCTGGCGGCAATTGCAAGATTTCGTCCAGCGGCTTTTTAGAGAGGGCTATAGCTTCTTCTTCGGCTAATAGCTCCGCTTTATCCGCATCACTTAATTCGACCCTGGTTTCATCGACTATTTCTTCAGGCAAATCCAGTATTCTTTGATTCGCTATGTCATCCTCAAGATCGAATTCAGGATCTTCTTTTACCAGATCTTTGATTTCTGAAAGTGGGGGCAGGTCCTGAAGGCTTTTTAGGTTGAAGTAATCCAGGAACTGTTTCGTAGTTGCGAACATAGCCGGCCGTCCCGGTACGTCCCTGTGACCTACTACTCTAACCCATTCTCTATCAAGCAAGGTCCGAATGATATTTGAACTTACACCAACACCGCGTATTTCTTCAATATCTCCGCGTGTTATCGGCTGTCTATAGGCAACCAGGGCCAGTGTTTCAAGCAACGCCCTGGTATAACGTGGCGGACGCTCCTCCCACAGTTTCGAGACCCAATCGCTTAAGTCTTGTTTTACCTGAAATCGAAAGCCGGAAGCTACTTCCTTTAGTTCAAAACCTCGGTCTTTACAATCCTCCTCAATGCTCTCCATCACGACTTTTAGTTCTTTACGATCCGGCTGTTCTTCTTTACTGAACACTTGAATAATATTATCCAGTGTCAGCGGACGGCCTGCCGCTAGCAGCAAGCCCTCCACCACCATTTTTACTTTATTGTCGACATTGCTCATGCTGCGTGCTTACCCATACTTCTTTTAACTTCTAGATTTCAAATGAATGGGACCGAAAGATTCTGACTGAACTATTTCAATCATAGAATCTTTTAGTAATTCCATTATTGCCAGAAAAGTTACCACTACGCCCAACCTTCCTTCTTCACGAATGAGTAACGACACCAGAGGTACGAATTTTTGATTAGAGATTCGCACCAGAATTTCCGACATCTTTTCACGCGTAGACAATGTTTCCCGCTGAATATGATGATGACCAAAATTGTCTGCGCGCTTCAACACGCGTGACAAGGCGACAAGCACTTCTTTAAGCTCAACTGTAGGATCAGGGGTAATTCTTTCCAGCTCTGGCAATGCTGCTCCCGCGCGATGAATGTCGCGATCCATCCGCGGTAATTCATCGATATCTTCCGCTGCTTGTTTGAAGCGCTCATATTCTTGTAGGCGACGAATAAGCTGCATACGCGGATCATCTTCTTCCACCTCATCCTCAACATGCCTGGGTAATAAAATACGAGATTTAATTTCAGCGAGCATAGCCGCCATAACTAAATATTCCGCAGCAAGCTCAAATTGCCAGGACTCCATCAGGTCAACGTAGTTCATATATTGATCGGTAATGTCGGCTACGTTGATATTTAAAATATCGATGTTTTGCCGTTTTATCAGATACAGCAATAAATCCAGAGGGCCTTCGAAAGCCTCCAGAAAAATTTCCAGCGCATCGGGTGGGATATAGAGGTCTTTGGGGACTTCTGTAATGGCTTCCCCTGCAACAAAAGCGAAGGGCAGTTCTTGCTGTTCCGGAGCGTTGGGGTCGTGCATTTCGGGGATTGCAGGAACCCCCTGTGGCTCAATATTTTCTGAGTCTGCTTCGGTACCGATAATGGTCAATCTATTGGTCTGCTTTGAGTTCTTGTAATAGCGGAAATTTTACCTCATGTGAGGCGGAAAAGCTCACCTCAGACTGCCATAGTTACCAATTACTTAGCCCCATCGCATCTCGCACTTCCTGTAGCGTTTCCTTGGCAGACTCGCGAGCAGTTTCGCAGCCCTCCGCAATGATGGATTTTACGATATCTGGATCCTTTTCATATTGGGCTGCCTCCTTTTGAATGGGCTCCAATTCAGCGATGATCGCGTCGCTAACGGGCTTTTTACACTCCAGACAACCTATACTCGCGTTCTTGCATCCGTCTACTACCCAGTCCCGCGTACCCTGACTAGAATATGTTTGATGCAGCTGCCACACCGGACATTTTTCCGGATCACCCGGATCCGTCAGTCTCACCCTTGCCGGGTCAGTTGGCATGGTAGCTATTTTTTTTTCTACCTGATCGAGCGGCTCTCTTAAACAGATTGTATTGTCGTATGACTTCGACATCTTCTGCCCGTCGAGACCCGGCATTTTTGATGCCGGTGTAAGTAGCGACTGTGGTTCAGCCAATATCATCTTGCCACCACCCTCCAGGTAACCGAATAGACGCTCAGAGTCGCCTATGGAAATATTCTGTTGTTCCTTGAGCAGTGCGCGCGCTTTCTCCAAGGCTTCGTGGTCACCTTGCTCTTGGTAAGCAGTACGCAGATGACTGTATTGCTTGGCAGACTTCTTGCCCATTTTCTTAATTGCTGCCTGGGCATTTTCCTCAAACCCTGGTTCACGCCCATAAATATGGTTGAATCTGCGCGCAGTTTCTCGGGTTAGCTCTACATGGGCTACTTGATCCGCGCCTACAGGCACGTAGCCGGCTCGATAGATTAAGATATCTGCTGCCTGTAACAGTGGATAACCTAGAAAACCATAGGTATCTAACTCCTTTTCATGGAGCTTTTCCTGTTGATCTTTATAGCTTGGTACACGCTCTAGCCACCCAAGCGGCGTAATCATGGACAACAGTAAATGCAATTCCGCGTGCTCCGGCACTCTTGATTGCACAAATAGCGCCGCAGACCCGGGGTTTACCCCAACCGCCAGCCAATCGATAACCATATCGACGACATTCTGCTCAAATATACTTGGGTCGCCATAGTGGGTGGTTAAGGCATGCCAGTCGGCAACGAAAAAGAAGCACTCATACTCATGCTGAAGTTTTACCCAATTATTAAGTACCCCGTGCAAGTGCCCGAGATGAAGGCGACCCGTAGGTCGCATTCCTGATAATACTCGTTGCTTTGAATCCACCGTTGACAACTTACTCTCCTTTTTGTCTATGGTTTAGACTTGGCCGATCCAAGAGCAGCCAAGATTATAACTTGCGTTTTAATAGCTAAAGAAAAGGTTCGGGATCACCCTTGCCTGTTCTCAATACTTCAGGTACGCCTTCGACCAAATCAACCATCGTTGTAGGTTCCAGGCCACAAATGCCCCCGTCAACGATTAAGTCTACAAGCTTTCCAAGCTTCAGTCTCATCTCATATGGATCGACTAATTGCTGATCTTCATCAGGAAGTATCAAGCTGGTACTCATGATTGGTTCACCTAACTTATGCAGGATTGCTTGCGCTATAGTGTTATCCGGAACGCGCAAACCTATCGTCTTTCGCTTTGGATGCATCAAGCGTCTCGGTACTTCCGGCGTAGCTTTTAAGATAAATGTATAGGGCCCTGGTGTGTAAGCCTTAAGTATTCGATAGGCACTGTTATGCACCAGGGCGTAACTGGCAAGTGAAGATAGATCTTCACATACTAAGGTAAAATTATGCTTACTACCCAATTGGCGTATGCGACGAATGCGGTCCAAGGCATTTTTATCGCCTATATGACAGCCTAGCGCATAGGTTGAATCAGTTGGGTAGACGATAACTCCGCCCCGCAAAAGCACATCTACCACTTGTTTTATAATCCGTTCTTCCGGATTATGCGGATGAACTTGTAAGTATTCGCTCATGAACTCTAAATCCATGTCGCAAGCGATCACAGCTGCGAATCATGCCCTGCTGGTGGGGTATTAGAAAACCGTGATTCTATTACATTGCCTTACAAAAGCAGACACATTTCTTTAAATCGATTACCATGTACGGCTAGCGACAAAATATTCCGTTAAATATTAAGTTTTGTCATATATTGATAAGCGGAACCCAGCATAGAATTTCTCAACTTCAACCCGTTCAATGACACCGAGAAGTACCCAAATGAAACAATTTATAGACTATATCCCATTGCTGATATTTTTCGGCGTTTGGACAATAGACGAACGTGTGGTCAGCATCGCCGGTTATGAACACAGCATAGGTGGGATTTTCAGTGCTGCCGAATTCTTGCTAGCCGCCTCCATAATTGTTTACGGTTCTCTGTTTTTCTATCAAAAAAGGCTGGACAAATTTCAGTGGATCACCTTGGTTGCGGTAGTACTATTTTGCATTCCAACCATCATTTTCCGAAATACCGAATTCCTAAAATGGAAGGCGCCAATCGTAAACTGGATTTTCGCAACTGTTTTTTTTGCATCTCGATTTTTTGGAGACAAGCCGGCCATAGAACATATGATGGGGCATGCGATAGCAGCTCCCAAGGAAGTTTGGTACAAACTTAACACTATGTGGATTTTATATTTCATTGTACTTGGTGCGATCAATTTGATTGTTGCGTTTACCTTGAGCGAAGACCTATGGATAAAATTTAAAGTATTCGGTAATTTGATATTGACCTTCGCTTTCGTTATAGGCCAAATGCCAATTCTAGCGAAATATATTGAGGTTGATGAAGAGCCAAAAACTGAACCGAGTAACAAAAAGCCCGTTTAGAGGAGAAGCTATGCATTACGCCATCATCAGTGAAGACGTGGAAGATAGCCTTTCGAAACGAAAAGCCGCTCGTCCTGCTCATCTAGGGCGCCTTAATAACTTAGCTGATCAAGACAGGCTAATGCTGGCGGGCCCACACCCCGCAATCGATTCTCCTGACCCGGGAGAAGC
Source organism: Gammaproteobacteria bacterium (assembly GCA_021773355.1). GTDB lineage: Bacteria > Pseudomonadota > Gammaproteobacteria > Pseudomonadales > Pseudohongiellaceae > UBA9145. Next base: position 195,561 of record JAJFKE010000011.1, read on the forward strand.
AGGATTTAGCGGTAGTTTGGTAATTGCCGAATTTGACAGCCTGGAACAAGCTCAAGCCTGGGCCGATGCCGACCCTTATGTGGCAGCAGGGGTTTATCAAAAAGTCACTGTAAAACCATTCAAGCGAGTACTTTAAGACTAAAGCGCCAGCTAGATGTTAATTGCTGGAAAATACTGGCGCCGCTTTTAGATTTGGAAAATCTACATCCAGAATTTTATTCCACTGCTGTAGCTGTTCACGTTTGCGTGCAAACAAGGCCGCGGTGTTGCCTTCAATGACAATACTATTAATGCTGTCTCTACGGCGCAGTTGATTTACCACAGCCATACCACTCACCACCTTGCCAAAAACAGAATGCTTACCGTTTAGATGAGGTGTGGCCAAGTGAGTCAAAAAAAACTGACTGCCTTCGGTTCCTGGACCTGAGTTTGCCATCGAGATAATTCCCGGCTGGTTATGGTTTAAAATAAGCTCTCCTTGGAAAACATAACCCGGCCCACCAGTTCCATTGCCCAGGGGATCGCCTCCCTGCACCATAAAATTTCGTTCCACGCGATGAAAAACCAAGCCATCGTAAAAACCACGCATAGCCAGGTTTGTAAAATTAGCTACAGTCGTGGGTGCAGCCCGTTCATTCAGCTGCACTACTATCTCACCCTTAGATGTATCAATTATCGCCCTTATCGGCTGTGCATAGGCGGCCAGCGCAATAGAGGAAAAAATCCCCAATACAAGTAGATTGAATCCAAACTTCAACGGGTTTCTAAACCTAAAATTTATTGACATTAATCTGTCCTGCTATTTCAACTCAGTAATTTAACGCATTTATTCTGTTCAAATCATATATCGTAATCAAGTATTACTGGAGCGTGGTCTGAAAAATTTTGCGCCGTGTAAATCTCCGCAGCCTTAACCTTCTTAGCTATGCCTTCTGTTACCACATGATAATCCAATCGCCACCCCACATTGTTAGCTCTCGCCTGTCCTCGATTAGACCACCAGGAGTATTGATCAGGCTGATCGTTAACCAAGCGAAAAGCGTCAACATAGCCAACTTTATCATACAGGGCGTCTAGCCATTCTCGCTCTTCTGGTAGAAACCCAGAGTTCTTTCGATTAGCTCGCCAATTCTTTAGATCAATTTCCTTGTGGCAGATATTCCAATCCGCACATACAATTATATCTCGATTCTTCTTCCGAAGTTTTTTCATGTGCTTCATGTAATCACCCATAAAGCTGAATTTCCTCGCCTGCCTCTCTTCTCCGCTGGAACCCGAGGGCATATACAATGAGGCTACGCTTAGCTTACCAAAATCGGCTTCTATGTAACGCCCTTCTGAGTCCGCAAGCTCAAAGCCGAGCCCGCGGCTAATCTTTTTCGGCTCAATACGCGAAAATAGTGCGGTACCGGAATATCCTTTTTTAATCGCATCATAATAGTGACAATGGTACTGCTCCGGATGGAATACGGAATCAGCAAGCTGATCGATCTGAGCCTTCGTTTCCTGTAAACAAACTACATCTGCGTTTGCCTCAGGAAGCCAGTCGAAAAAACCTTTCCTGGCTGCTGCCCTAATACCATTGCAATTGAATGTCATTACACGCATGTATATTCCTTTTAGTTACCTGGCAAAGCCTTGCCACTTGCTCAGGGCAAGTTTACGGACTGCCAAGGACCTAGACCAGGGTAAATGAGCAGGAAACGGTGATTTATGCGTCTGAATTAGCAGCCTTCGACAATATGTTACTTATGGTTACATATGTGATTTGCGTCACATTTCAATCAATTAGCCACAACTAAGCACCGTTTTCGCTAAATTTTACCAATATCTGCCGTGCTCACCCAACCGATAATCAATCCTATCTTAATGTTATTAAAGGCATTTTAAGTTAAAACAGCAATTCGTTACCTTTCCCCTCTATTATAAAAAATTCACTCTATGTGTTACTTAACACCACATATTATGTTACTATGCGCCCCGTAGTTGAGAGGACAACTCCCATCAACTCGTAACCAACCGTTTAATCAAGGAGAAAGTAATGAGCAAGGCACTCACACGAGCGAGACCTATTATCGAAGCGACAGTTATCAGTATTTTACTGGTACTAGCTGCACTGGCAGTACCCGCAGCGATCGTTTTCGCAACCGTCTAAACCTAATATTAAAAGGAGGCTTTATGCAAAGCCCTTCAATTGATTTATGTGATGACTAGGCACCAGTTTAAACAGCAAGTTTAGACTGGTGTTTTTTTATGTGGAGTCGAAAAACTGAAAACATAAAAGTTTCTAAAAACAGCGAAAATCCAATCCAGGCTTCAAAAACCGTTAGGGAAAATTGCAACACTACGCTCTTATTTGACTGAATCGATTTAACTCAAATCAAGCTTGTCTGTAAAATTACAGGGTCTATGCCTGCTATCAAGCTGCTCAGCTATAATCTTATCCCAAGCTGTTTCACAAGCACCTGGCGAACCTGGTACACAAAATATTATTGTGCCATTCACCAGACCAGCAAATGCTCTGGACTGAATTGTTGAACTGCCAATTTCCAAAAATGAAAGCTGGCGGAAAAGCTCACCAAAACCCTCAATATTGATATCTAGCAAAGGCCTAATAGCTCTGACTGTATTATCTCTCGCTGTAAATCCTGTACCGCCGGTTAGCAACACGACTTGCACTGACGAATTTGCAATCAGACTCGAAACTTCTGCTCTCAACTGATAAACATCGTCTTTGACTATACTCTTGGAATACAGCTGATGACCTGCGTTTTGCAATCTCTCTACCAAGACCGCACCAGATTTATCTGTATCCGCTGTGCGTGTGTCGGAGACTGTCACAACAGAAATATTCAACGAAATTTGGGGTACCATCTTGATTCTCTACCAGGATTCTTTTCTTTAATGCTTAACCACACAGACCTAAGTCATTTCTTATGCTGCCACTAACCGCCAGTCATGTTCATAAGGCGAATGGGCTGCGCATGATCTTTGTCATAAAAGAAATGTCGCTCTGGTTTTATTTCCATCGAATCTATGAGCGCCTGCTTCAACAGCACATCATCGCCGTTCGGGTTCCGCAATATCGCGCGTAGGTCAACGGAGTGCTCGTTGCCAAGACAAAGAAGCAAGCGCCCTTCTACTGTAACTCTGACTCTATTGCAGTCCTCACAAAAATTATGAGTGACTGGAGATATAAAACCTATACGACTTTTCTTTCCACTGACTTTTACATAGCGTGAAGGACCTGCGGTTTTTTCTGCACTATCCACTAATTGATACTTCTGCGAAATGGTTTCCCTAACCCATGCATTACTGCAGGTGGTATCTTCCCTATCGTGATCAGATGCCTCACCCAGAGGCATTTCCTCTATGAACGCTATATCTATATCTCGCTCTACCGCATAGTCGGTTAAGTCTATGACTTCATCTTCATTGTAGCCTTTCATCACAACGGAGTTTAATCGTATCCGGTCAAAACCTGCTGCCTTGGCTGCATCGATTCCCGCCAATACGTTATCCAGCTTCCCCACCCGAGATATTCTTTTAAAGCGCTCCGCATCCAAACTATCGATGCTAATATTTATCCTGTTAACTCCGGCCGCCTTTAATGGGCCAGCAAATTTTACAAGCTGCGCACCGTTTGTGGTTAACAACAGCTCTTCCAGCCCGGGAAGTGCACCCAGCTTTTCGATCAAAGACATGACGTTAGTGCGCACCATCGGCTCGCCCCCGGTCAGGCGAATTTTCCTCACGCCCAACTCGGTAAATACCTTGGCCACTCGGTACAACTCTTCCAGTGATAATATTTGATCGCGTGGCAGAAAAGTCATGTCTTCAGTCATGCAATAAACACAACGAAAATCACAGCGATCGGTAACCGACAAGCGAATATAATCCACTCGCCTGCCATACTTATCAACCAGTTCTGTCGCTTGCTTACTACTGCTCATATGACTCCGTCCAATAGCGCAACTATACCCCAGATAGGCGGCATAATGCACTGATATCCCACCGTTTAATTCGTCAAGACATCAATATCCACACAACTAAAAAGGCTATAAGCCGTCAAACATTGAACGCGATCTGCAGAGCCAGCAACAACAATATGGTACCCATGGCTCTTTCCAACCATACCCCCATTCGCAGAATAAATAGCCTGATTTTTTCAATACCTAGAACCAGAGACAATAATGCAAACCAAATGAATGTCGCCGCCGCCAAATACAGGCCATAAAAAAATTGAATCAATGTAGGAGTGCTTGTATCTATAACTACTGTAAACAGGGCTAAGAAAAACAGTGTCGCCTTGGGATTTAATCCGTTGGTTAAAAAACCCAGCACAAAAGCACGTCGTGGTTGTAGAATCGGAGTTTCCGACGTTTTATCAGCACTTCCTTCAAACCTCAGTGAATTGCGAATTGACTGCGCACCTAAATAGAACAGATAGGCAGCGGCAACTAACTTCATGGTATTAAAAAGTGCCGCTGATTGTGACAGCAGAAAAGCCACACCTAGCAAGCAGTAAGCCACATGAAGCAGTATCGCTGTGCCAACACCAAAGCTGGTCCATAGCCCCGCACGAGTTCCAGCAAATACGCATTGTCGCAACACCACTGCGAAATCTGGCCCTGGAGAGGCTACTGCAAGCAAATGCGCGATCGCAATGGTCAGAAATTCAGCCCAGTACATTCATGCCCCAACTCAGAGCTGCGTCGTCCAAATTATTATCAAGGCAGCCTATCAACAATTTCCAGATTAATAACTGCTCGCTGACCATTATGAGCGAAATTTGCTGACTGGACCCGATAGTCTCCAGAGCTTGGTGTAGCCGAACCGGAGAAAGACACAGCGGCAGAAACGAATACCGCGTCAGCCGAAGAGAGATTAAATGGACCCACGGCAAATGAGTTGTCTAGCACGATACTCGCTGGTAAATCAGCTACTGTAAGATCCGTAGCGGCTAGCGGCGGCAATCCCTCTTGTTCAGCATTGCGAACCGCGACAAATACACGCAGGTCTTCATCTAGCGCCAGGCCTTCGGCGAGCCTCAAATCTATTTGTATAACAGGACCGGTACCGACGTCTTGTCCGTCTGTTGCCAGCGCTTGCTGCGCCATCGCGATACTGCGCCTCAAAACCTGGGCTTGTTCGCTATTTGGGTTACTTTGAATAATCAAGCGCCAATATTCGATCGCGGCGCTATAATCTTGGCGCTCTTCTGCATCGGCGCCTAAAAGTTGCAAGATAGATATTTCGTTTGGGTTAATAGCGCGTGCCTGCTCGATTACCTCAAGTATTTGCTCGGTGAATTTGAAATCGGCAAGGATATATTTCGCCATCGCAACCCGGCCAAGCACAAGCGCTTTTTCAGGTGAGTCCGACATACGCGCGGCGGACTGTTGATAGGCTATTTCTGCTTCAGTAAACATCCCAAGACTGGCAAAATTTTCGGCCAGAAAATACCAGGCCCAGGGGCGATCGTCATCTTCTTGTACAATTTGTCCCAGACTAACAATCAGATTCTGCGATTCCTCAGGATTGTCACGATTGTCCACAGTCCGTTGAAACAGACCCATCAGCTCCACGTCATCAAAGTATCCCCATTGACTGTATAAGCTATAGGCGAATACTGGCATCAACAGACAAAAAATTAGTGGGGCGGCGATGCTCATTGAACGAGATTTCTTCCTGGCCGCCCGCTTGTTTTCCAACTTCAACCCATTGGAAAATTCATCAATCGAAACGTCGGCCAACAAACTTTGTTGCAATTCAAGTATCAGTAAGTCGAATTGTGCCTGCTCAAGATTTCCGGAAGCCAATTCATTTTCAAGTTCATCACTACGCTCTTGAAACAGATTAATATTTTCATTTTTACGTGATGCGTCTTCTTCAAAGGACTCAGCCTTATTACGCAACCATAGCGGCAGCAATACAAACCCGGCAGCGAGAACAAATAGACATGCAGTAAGTAACCAGAACAAGGGATTATTCCAAAGTGAGATGAGTGTGAATTACGGTTTATTGCCCAGTAACTGCTGTAAACGCTGTTGCTGCGATGCGTCTAATGCAATGTCTTTAATACTTACTTTTCTGGCGCGCCGCCAAATTCCAAAGCCTATGAGTCCGCCGATTAACAGGAAAATTAGTGGGCCAAACCAAAGCAAGGTAGTCGCAGCGGTAAGCCTTGGGCGAAACAATATAAAATCTCCGTACCTTTCGAACATGAACTGAATGATCTGATCATCTGTCATGCCTTCAATAATCATTCTATGAACTTCACGCCGTAAATCTTCTGCCACTCCACCCGTAGATCCGGTCAGATTTGAATTCTGGCACATGGGACAGCGCAGTTCATTCGACAGCGTGCGAAATCGCTGCTGCTGTTCCGCAGTATCGAACTGAAACGTATCCACCTGCGCTATGGTAGCAGTGGAAAAAAACATGCCAGACAACAGCATCGACACAAACCCAAGGCAGACCCCTTTGCGTAGATTTTCTAATGTCCAGCTAGTCATTATCGTTGACTTCCTTCGTTCTTGAGCTCTGCGATAGCAGGGAGGAACTGTTGCTTCCAAACCGTTTCATCCAGAACACGGACATGTCGAAAGCGGATTACACCATTGCTGTCTACCAAATAAGTTTCCGGTGCGCCGTAGACTCCTAGATCGATGCCAAATCGACCGCTCTCATCCAAGATACTGAAGGCATAAGGATTGCCGTTTTCCTCCAGCCAATTTGCCGCCAAGTCTTGTCGGTCTCTATAGTTAACTCCCACCACAGGAATTTCACCCTCTTCCGATAACCGCATCAACGTAGGGTGCTCTATCAAACAAGGAAGACAATAGGAACCCCACACATTCAGTAAAAATATTTGGTCGGGCAAGTCATCGTTACTCACTTCAGCTCCGTCTACCGCTGTAAGCTCAAACCCGGGCATTGGCTTATCAATCAACATAGAGGGTAACGTTCTTGGATCGAGATACAAGCCACGCCAGAGAATTATCCCTAACGCGACAAACACTAGTACAGGTATAAAAAATTTTAGCTTATTCATCGTCTCGTACTAGGAGCTTGGCTGCAGCTCTCCTCCCAAAGACTCTGATTTGACTTTCGCGCGGGCAGGTTCGGTTTGTCTCCGTCTAAGGCGGCGATAACGCTTATCGGCTGCCGCCAAGAAGCTGCCCAACGCCATAAATATGGCCCCTAGCCATACCCAACGCACGAATGGTTTTACATAAATCGTCATCGACCAGGAATTGCCTTCTTTTTGCTCACCTAATGTAATAAACAAATCTCGCAAAAAGCCTGCATCGATCGCCATTTCCGTGGACGGTGTGCCGGTTGCCAAATATATCCTTCTTTGTGGTTTCAAAGTGCTTAGCTGTTTACCGCTTTTCGACACAAGAAAACTTGCTTCATCGCCAACATAGTTAGGACCATTTACAGGTGCCGTTCCTTCGAATTGAAAAACATAATCGCCTAATTCAACACTCTGCCCCGCTGATAGCAGAACACTCTTCTCTGAACTATAACTGCTAGTCAGAGCCACGCCAATCAACATCACCGCCATACCAAAATGTGCTGTCTGCATACCATAGTAACTTAAAGATAATGCTTTTAGCCCTTGTACCCTCGATGCCTTATTGGAGGTTTTACCTAAAAAGTCCTGCAGCATAGACAACACTATCCAGGCTGCAAGCGTCACTGCTATTGTAGCGGCGATGGAAATTTGCAAAGTAATTATTAACGGTAGTACGATACCTATTGCTACCGAGGCCAACGCCACTTTGCTCAATTGCTGCAGCAAAAATGACAAAGATGTGCGCTTCCATCGGCAATAGGGACCAATTGCCAACAACACTACCAACAATGCCATTAGAGGAATGAAAATCGCGTTAAAGTATGGAGGTCCTATGGAGATAAGATCGTCGGTTAGAGCTTGATATACCATGGGAAACAAAGTGCCCAAAAATACTGAAGCGGCTGCCACCACCAGAATCACATTGTTGGCGAGTAATAATATTTCTCGGGAAATGAGATCAAAACCGAATTCACTCTTCATTAGCGGAGCGCGAAATGCGAATAACAACAATGAGCCGCCTACCGCAACACCTAGAATCGCGAGGATGAAGAATCCCCTGCTGGGATCACTGGCAAACGCATGCACTGAAGTAAGCAAACCGGACCTGGTGATAAAGGTCCCAAGCAGGCTGCCAGCAAAGGCCAGAATCGCCAATAAAATTGTCCAGGCCTTAAATACACCGCGTTTCTCTGTTGCGGCAAGCGAATGAATCAACGCGGTTCCAAATAGCCAGGTTATCAATGGTGGATTTTCGACTGGATCCCAGGCCCACCATCCTCCCCAGCCCAATTCGTAGTAGGCCCACCAGCTGCCAAGTGCTATACCTAGTGTCAGTATTCCCCAAGAAACATTAGCCCAGGGCCGACACCAACGTGCCCATGCGGCATCCATCTTCCCGCTGAGCAATGCGGCCATTGCGAAGGCGAATACCACCGAAAAACCTACATACCCCATATAAAGTGTTGGCGGATGTATGATGAAACCAAAATCCTGCAGAGCCGAATTCAAATCCGCGCCATCGGCGGGTGGAAGTGGAACGATTCGATCGAATGGGTTCGACGTCGCAAGCATAAATAATATGTAAGCGCTTATTAGAAAACCTAACACTCCTAGCACTCTGGCTACAAATTCCAATGGCATGCTCTTGGTAAAGATGGCGACAGCCAACATCCAACCGGACAACATAAAAGTCCAAAGCAGGAAAGAGCCTTCGTGCCCACCCCAAACCGCAGTTAATTTATAGCGATCGGGTAGCAGAGAGTTTGAATGTTGGGCTACGAATTGCACCGAAAAATCATCTGTTATAAAAGCATAGGCCAATATCGCTATGCTAATACCCAGGAATACAAACACACCAGCTGAAAGCGGACGAGCAAGGCTCATCCACAGATAATTATTCTGGTGTGCACCCAGTAGAGGCAAAGTACCAAGTATAATACTTAAGCTGAATGCGAGAATTAGAGAGAACTGACCTATTTCTGGGATCATTTATTGTTTGCCATTGGGGAATGATTTTCTGCAGATGCCCCGGAAGCATCTAGTGCTGCCTTGACTTCTGGTGACATGAAATTTTCATCGTGCTTTGCTAACACTCTTGATGCTTGAAATACACCCGCCGTGTCCATTTCGCCTTCAGCCACAATACCCTGCCCTTCACGGAACAGGTCGGGAAGAATTCCTTCATATTGAATAGGCACATCACTCACGAAATCAGTTGTTACAAAATTGACCTTCAAACTACCTTGATCGCCTACAACGGTTCCCATCTTTACCATGCCGCCGATTCGAAAATGCTGCCCGGCACCAACCTCACCTTCGGCAACTTGCGTTGGCGTATAGAACATATTGATATTCTGTTTTAGGGCAAAAGCTGTAAAACCGATCGCGATACTTAAGCCTGCGGCAATAAACAAAATAATGCCGAGTTTCTTACGTCTATGAGGTTTCATTAACTACTCCGAATAATTCACTACGCAACCGAAGCTTTCTCACTATGTTTCGTCAGATTCGCTTTGAATTTCAGCGTCTACAGCCATTCGCCGCTTTAGTTGACGAATAATTTTTTGCTTCTTTCTCATCGGTAATATTAAATTAGCGGTTATGAAGATTGCGAAGATCGCGTAGACTGACCACACGTTGAATGCGTAACCGCCCATATCGAGAAACTCTGCAAAACTTGCAAACTGTATCGCATCTAACATCTACTATCCCACTAATCCTGCTGATCTAACTTTTTAATACTAAATCTCGAACCCATTGTGACCTGCGTTCTCGCTCAAGAATTTCATTACGTGTTGCCAGTATCAAACTCACTGAAAGAAACAGGTACACAGCTACAATCATGATCAGGGTAGCTATCCAAAATTCTGGACCATTTGGGCTACTCGAGTCTGTAGAAATGGGGCTAGAAGCCTGATGCAGAGTGTTCCACCACTCCACTGAATACTTAATTATAACTACATTAATACAGCCCACGATCGAGAGCAGTGCGCAAGCCTTGGCCGCGGTCTCTGAATCCTCCAAGGCAGAGCGCAGAGAAATAACACCAATCAGCAGAAACAATTGAAACAACATAGAAACCAGTCTGCTATCGGTCCATTCCCACCATGTTCCCCACATGACACTACCCCATAAAGAGCCGGTAGCCAAAGTAACGAAGGAAAACCATGCTCCAAGTATGGCAGCATTTTTTGCCACCATGTCCGCCAATTTCATCTTCCAAACCAAGGTAATTGTTCCGGCTACAAACATCAGCGGGAAAAATGCCAAAGAGGTTCCTGCAACGGCAACATGCACGATCAAAATTCTAGAGGTAAACCCCTGCTGGTAATCTGGAGGCAAAAATAACAAACCCCAAACCAAGCCAATCGTCATAAAGATAATCATTGCAGCCGTTAGCCAGGGCAACCATCTCCCGCTGAGTTCATAAAACCACTTTGGGGAACCTAATTTGGAGAACCATAACCACATGACGAACCGCTACCCTCTTCTCTTGGCAATACAAAATATAGCACGTAGCTAGACGGCTACCGTGTTACGTATTGTAACTCATTGTAATTACGCGGTAATACCGTTATCGCATCAAACTTCATTAATTCACGCTAATACGAAGTGCTGCAGCTGAGGCCAAGGGAGCCAAACTAATGGCGACTGACAGCATTACCAGCATCAGGCTTAGATATCCCAACGGGGAAAGGCTGTTCAAGGTGGATTGAACAGCCAGAGTTCCGAAAATAAGGACTGGCACGCTCATCGGGAGGGTAATTACTGCCAAAATTAAGCCTCTGCTACCCAAGCCCACGGTTAAGGCCACCGCAATCGAACCAATTAGACTCATTATTGGTGTGCCCAGTAACAGAGTTAGTATCAGCGTTCCGTAGGCTTGGGCAGGTAAATTCAGCATATAGGCCAAAAGTGGTGATACCAGAACCACCGGTAGACCACTCACCAACCAGTGGCTGATATTCTTTGCTAACACAAGAAAGAATAGGGGATGAGGGCTCAATAATAATTGTTCTAAAGAGCCATCCTCGTAGTCGGACCTGTACAGGTTGTCCATAGACAGCATCGAAGCCAGCAACACGGAAATCCAAATTACCCCAGCCGCTATTTCTCTGAGCCTGTCACTCTCGGGGCTAATGCCTATGGGGAATAATGAAACCACAATAATGAAGAACATGAAGGGATTTACGATATCGTTTTTCTTTTTGATCGCAATCAGTAAATCTCGCTTTAGTGTGGCCAGGAAGGCAGCAGAGGTTGTGGTCTGTTTTGCGCTCATTACCATCTCATCCCAAACTCAAAACAGTCAATTCAGGGATGTTCAATCTGTGGTGGGTTGTTACCAAAACTGCACCGCCTGCCTGCGCCTGCCTCTGCAACAGGTTCTCTAATTGTGCCACTCCCTTTGCATCCAATGTTGTAAATGGTTCATCCAACACCCACAAACGCGCGGGACTGATTATGAGCCGAGCCAGAGACACGCGTTGATGCTGTCCTGCCGATAATGTGTAGCAGGGTGACTCTTCGAATCCGCGCAATCCAACTTCTGCCAATGCCCTATATATAGCCTCATCGTCCACCCTTTGCTTGAGACTGCAACTCCAGCGAAGGTTTTCAACGGGAGATAACACCTTACTTACACCAACTCGATGACCTATATATAGAAGCGAGGAAAAAAAATTCACGGCCTGATCTGCAATCTCTTGCCCATACCATTTTATTGATCCCTCATAGCTGTCATTGAGACCGCATAAAATACGCATCAGAGTGGTTTTTCCGCTACCGTTGCTACCCCGCAGCTGCATTATCTGTCCTTCAGATAATTCCAAATTCAGGTTCTTGAACAAAACTCGATCGTCTCGCGCGCAGAACAACCGATGCGCTGTCAACATCGTTGTCTCCTCGCCAAATGATTTGGAATTCTCTGAAATAACAGATGACATGAACTAGTTGGTCCCGCTGTATGGACTGCGGATTATATCGAAGAAACACCGCTATTTCTGCCACAAAGCTCTGCGCAGCGATCTGAGTCAGAGGCAGCCATCAGATAAATTACAAGGGTTTCAGCTTAGTGCCAATCGGATAGTCTTGATCTCAAACGCATGGCTGCTTGGCTGTGAATCTGACTCACACGAGACTCACTTACACCAATTACTTCACCAATTTCTTTAAGATTGAGTTCCTCATCGTAGTAAAGCGCCAATACCAGCTTCTCCCTATCTGGAAGACCATCGATCGCGTTAGATAGGTGAGCCTTAAAGCTGGCTCGTTGCAAACCATCACAGGGACCTGGTAGTTCTCCGGCAGCCAGCTCGATCGCCGAATCATCACCTTCCATGATGTCATCAAAGCTGAATAAGCGACTGCCGCTAGCATCTTGCAAAATTGCATAATAGGCGTTTAGGTCAATATCTAACTCTTTAGCTATATCTTGGTCCTTCGCGTCCTTGCCGGTACGTGCTTCAATCGCCTTGATGGCTTCGGCGACCTTTCGTGATTTTCGGTGTACTGATCGAGGTGCCCAATCACCTTTCCTTACTTCATCCAGCATTGAACCGCGAATCCTAATGCCTGCATAAGTTTCAAAACTTGCGCCTTTTGAAACATCGTATTTCTTCGCAGCTTCCAGCAAACCAATCATGCCCGACTGAATTAAATCATCAATCTGTACGCTGGCGGGCATTCTAAGTAGGAGATGGTGGGCTATGCGTTTAACTAGAGGGGCATATTTCTCAACTACAGCAGTAAGGTTTTCATCCGTTGCCTCACCATTTGGCAAAACCTGTTCGTAAACTTTAGCCTCAGTTGCCGAAGTCATTGTTGTCATCCCGTTTATTATAATTTCGATTCTTGCCGGTCTCAGCTGCCCTGATTAACAGTGCGTGAGCATTCCAGCATATGCAGTCAAACTTCGCGACAGACCTGGACCCGATATTAGAATTAATCGCTATAAATTGAAGATAAATTCGCGGGGTACGTGGAATTACAGCACCGGGGCTATTGACCACAGTTTCGACAAATTCACGCAACAGCGAATTTTCAGGGATAACGAAAGACTTCCTGAACCAACCGTGGAGTAGGCTCAAGTTCCCAAACTTATTTAATACATCTACTGCGTAAAAACTAATAGCTGTCATGCCTTAGCATGCTCCGTTTTTTTGTTTTACTTCTGTAATTCCATTTAATTTTGACTTTTTAAACTAAATACTAATTCTGACGATTTACTCGATAGGCGATTAAATAATCTTATTGCCCAAGGACACGCGCAAAATTTCTCCAAGCTATCTACCATTTGATGATTGAAATGCTTTCTATAAATCACCAAATCACTTACACAAAGTCCCTTGACTACTAATATTTCGTATAAGCATCGCTATCCACGCTGATAAAAGGCGGACCGCTGCAGCTATACAGAGCAATAATTGTTCCAAACTGCGGTTTTTGCTGAAAATATGTAGTGAAAGGCAGGACTGGTAAGGGCTATAGCGGTGTTCTACTTTCTTGACCAGGCTTAAGAAGCACTCTAATAGCGCCAGATTTTTGGCTCTTTCTAGCTAGTTAGCGTAGATAGCGCCAGAAATCCAACGACCTATTAAGAAATGTTGCAGAAATAATCAAAAAAATTGTCGCCTAAAATTATTTCCCAACGTTACGCGACAGATTTAACGCAACAAATATAAAGCAAATCAGTTATGCCTTGGGAGTAGTAACACCGGTTTGCCCCATATATTTGCCGCCTCGTTGCTTGTAAGTGACTTCGCATTGCTCATCAGATTGATAGAACAACATTTGCGCCACACCTTCATTTGCATAAATTTTAGCGGGTAGTGGGGTCGTATTCGAAAACTCCAAGGTGACATGCCCCTCCCATTCGGGTTCGAGAGGTGTCACATTGACAATGATACCGCAGCGCGCATAGGTAGATTTGCCCAAACAAACAGTTAGAACGTCCTTGGGAATGCGAAAATATTCTATTGTTCTTGCTAGAGCGAAGGAGTTCGGCGGAATAACACAAAAAGGCTCGTCTATAGAAACAAAACTCGTTTCATTGAAGTTTTTCGGATCAACCACACTTGTGGTATGAACATTGGTGAATATTTTAAACTCGCTGGCACAGCGTACGTCATAGCCATAACTCGAGGTGCCGAAGGAAATCACTTTTTCTCCATCCACGTAACGAACTTGATCAGCCACAAAAGGTTCTATCATGGCTTCTTCCGTAGACATTTTCCTAATCCAACGATCAGATTTGATGCTCATAATTTGCTATCCGCGTATCAGTTGTTGGCTTTCGCTTGATTGAATATTATTACCACCACGCCTCTGTTTACGCTCCCATTATTCAGAGAACGCGAATGATAGAGCCAATCGCCCGCTGAATCATCCATTATTTGTCCATAAATGGGGCAGCGACATTCTTTGGCTCTGAATACACCGTAAAAACAAGCTGAAATAAATCAATGGTTAGAGTATTATGCGGCGCCTATCGGGATGGCTTTCGTCATTCGATTTCAGGACTGAGACTCAACGGCTCGGGCTCACAGAATCAGGGACTCCCTTACTGGTTCTGTTCAGACTTAAGCGACCGACTGCCAATGTGAATCTCGTGACCTCACCTATCAGAGAAACTAATTTACCTGGAGAAATGCGGTGAGAAAGTGGCAATGTTTAGTATGTGGTTTCGTGTATGAAGAAGCTTTAGGACTGCCGGAGGACGGCATCCCGGCCGGTACCATCTGGGATGATATTCCTGATGATTGGATGTGCCCCGATTGTGGTGTTGGTAAAGAAGATTTCGAAATGATCGAAATCTAATAGACACCTCGTGCTACTGCGCAAAACAAATCAACTTTGAAAGGATTTTGAAAGGATTGATGGTGAGTCAACGAAGAATATTGGTTACATCTGCCCTGCCCTACGCAAACGGGGGCATCCATCTTGGACATCTAATGGAAGCCATTCAGACAGATATCTGGGTGCGTTTGCAAAAACTACGCGGGCATGACTGTATCTACGTTTGTGCGGATGACGCCCACGGCACAGCTATCATGCTCAGCGCGGAACAACAGGGGATCACCCCAGAACAATTAATAGAACATGTGAGTAACGAACATCAGACAGATTTTTCTGATTTCCTAATTGAATTTGACAACTATCACTCAACTCACTCGCCGGAAAACCAAGAATTATCCGAACACATTTACAAAATCCTGGACAACAACGGACATATAAAAAGAAGAAGTATTACCCAATTATTTGATCCAGAGAAAGGATTGTTTCTCGCCGATCGTTATATCACCGGCACCTGCCCCAAGTGTAAAACCGAAAACCAGTACGGTGATAATTGCGAGGCCTGCGGTTCCACCTATAGCCCTGCAGAATTGATCGATCCTCGCTCATCCATATCAGGTGCCACACCCATAGAGAAAGATTCAGAACACTTCTTCTTCGCCCTGCCCGAATTTCGAGACATGCTAAAACAATGGACTCGCAGCGGCACACTTCAGGAATCCGTGGCCAATAAATTAAGTGAATGGCTAGATCATGATCTGCAGGAATGGGACATCAGCAGGGATGCTCCCTACTTTGGCTTCGAAATTCCTGGAACCTCGAATAAGTATTTTTACGTCTGGGTCGATGCGCCAATTGGCTATATGGCCAGCTTCAAGAATCTGTGTGATCGCAGCGACTATAACTTCGATGACTTTTGGCAGAATGGCAAGGATACCGAGCTCTACCATTTCATCGGTAAGGACATTATCAATTTTCACACCTTGTTTTGGCCCGCAATGCTAAGCAGCGCCGGTTATCGTACGCCGACTGCGGTGTACGTACACGGCTTTCTTACCGTCGACGGCACAAAAATGTCAAAATCACGTGGCACTTTTATTAATGCTCGCACCTACCTGGATCATCTGAACCCCGAATACTTGCGCTATTTCCTGGCAGCAAAATTGTCCAGTGGCATCGATGATCTCGATCTCAACCTGGAAGACTTCGCGCAGCGAGTCAATTCTGATTTGGTCGGTAAGGTAGTGAATATCGCCAGTCGCTGCGCTGGATTCATTGCCAAAGGATTTGGTGGATATTTATCGCAGACGCTGGACAATCCCAAGCTACTGGACGAGATTCAGTCTGCAAAAAAGGAAATAACTGATCACTTCGAGACAAGAGAATACAGCAAGGCCATACGTTCAATAATGGCATTAGCTGACAAGGCCAATCAGTACATCAACGACAAGCAACCCTGGGTCATTGCTAAAACTGAACCTAATTCAATCGAGCTACAAGCGATCTGCAGCACCGGCATCAATGCATTCCGACTATTAATGTGCTATCTGAAACCGGTGTTACCGGCAATGGCATTGAAGACCGAAGAATTTCTTGCGATCGAACCTTTGCAATGGAGTGACATTGACAGACTTTTGACTGCACATAAAATTAATAAATTTCAAGCATTGATGACTCGGGTGGAAGCAGACAAGGTGCAAGCTATGGTAAACGCTACCCAACAGGAATTCGAGAATCAGGAAAAAGCCAAGACCACTGCCCAGGCAAAATCCTCCAGTGACGATTCTGGCTTTGAGGCGGAAATAGAATTTGGCGACTTCGCCAAGGTAGACCTTCGCGTTGCTGAAATTATTAGCGCAGAACAGATAGACGGAGCAGACAAACTGCTGAAATTGGAACTCAATCTAGGCAGCGATAAGCTAGGCCAACAAATTCATAGGACGGTGTTCTCCGGCATAAAATCTGCCTACAAACCTGAAGACTTGGTGGGAATACTAACTGTGGTTGTAGCCAATCTCAAACCACGAAAAATGAAATTCGGCATGTCCGAAGGCATGATTCTTGCCGCTGGTCCTGGTGGCGAAGAGATATGGCTGTTAGAACCCCATAGCGGCGCTCAAGCAGGCATGCGCATAACTTAGGCTGCCAATGTTTATCAGCTGGACGAATTTTGCTGTCTTTCAGGTCTAGTCGGCAGGAATATCTACTCCTGCCCGACTGGCGCTGATATCGGTAAAGTAATAAGCTTCGATACTCCATCGATTCCTGCTCGGCCGTTTTTGCGCGGTCTGTTGCTAGTGATACTAACCCAGACCCAGAGGCTTTTTTCTGCTATGAATTGTACTAGAAGTGTAATTGGCAAACCCTCACAGCATTTTTCACTGTTAATATTCTTACTCGCCTTTCTAGCCAGCTCCACGCTATCAGCTCAGAACAGTGAAATCAGAGCCATCGAAGACTCTGTCATTAAGATCTATACCACACAGTCCGCACCGGATTATTTCACTCCCTGGCGGCTGCTAACGCCAAGACAAAGCAGTGGCTCTGGCTCGGTAATTTCGGGTAACCAAATTCTGACTAACGCACATGTGGTTGCTAATGCCAGTTATGTGCAGGCACAGAAACACAACGACCCTCAGCGCTATCTGGCAAGAGTTACCTTTATCTCTCACGAAGCTGACCTAGCCTTGATTACAGTTGACCAGCCTGGGTTTTTTAGTGATCTGAAAGCCCTCACTATCGGCGATCTGCCGGCTCCCCTACAAGAAGTCTCGGTATACGGCTACCCGATCGGCGGGAAATCTCTAAGCATCACCAAGGGAATACTCTCCCGCGTAGAGCAGCAAGTTTATGCCCATGCCGGAGCCTATTTACTCGCCGGCCAAATTGATGCCGCCATTAATCCGGGCAATAGCGGTGGTCCTGTGATCGTAGACCAACAAATTGTTGGCGTAGTTATGCAGGCGAGCAGTGGAGGCCGGGCAGAGAACCTCGGATATTTCGTTCCTCCCAGCATGATCCGCCATGTGTTGGCCGATAGCGAAGATGGCAGACAGGATGGCTTCCCGGATTTAGGTTTTAGAACTCAAACTCTAGACAGCCCATCCGCCAAAAAAGCCTACGGCCTCAGTAACGACCAAAATGGTGTGCTGGTAATAAAAGTATTCGATGATGCGCCAGCACAGGGTGTGCTGCAGGAAAACGATGTCATTATCAAGATAGATGACTACGATATCGCTGAGGACGGGAGTATCAGATTGTCGGAAGACATACTTACCGATTACAAACACGCGATAGACCTCCATCATGTAGGAGAATCAGTTTCCATAACCTATTCCCGAGCAGGTCGAGTTAGCACCACCACTCTCGAGGCACGGGAAGCCCTCGATAGCTATAGTCTGGTTACCGGCGAGCAGTTTGATAAGATTCCTGAATATTATATTTATGGCGGAATACTGTTTGTGCCTTTGAATATGAACCTGATTAAGCGCTGGGGTAACGACTGGAGTCGCACCGCACCGGTAAGCCTGTTACAAGCTCGCAACGAATGGAGTTCCCCCGAGAGACGACAATTAGTCGTCGCTCTCCAGGTAATGGCGGCCGATGTGAATCTCGGTTATCACGACTGGCGCAATTGGATAGTTGGTTTTGTTAACGGCGAAGCGGTGAGAGATTTCGCGCATTTTTCACAGCTAATTAAGAATAACAAGGACGACAATGTGGTTATGGAAAATAAGAATGGCTACCAGCTGGTGATCAACCACGATGAGGCACTGGCCAGCGAGGCTGAGATTCTTACCCTATATCAAATCCCATCTGCCCATTCCGCCAACTTATTCGAAGAATAAAACCTTTCTGCAGGAGCCTACTGGCTACGCTGAAGCTTGAGCCTGGCGTAGCTGTTTGCCAGTAGCTTGCGTGTTAGAATTTGCTCCTATGTCCCAGCAATCAATACATCGATCTTGGAGAATGACGCTCCGTGACTAATTATCTGAGCATCATTGTGGCCGCCGCCCTGGTCAATAATCTTGTCTTGGTGCAATTACTCGGCGTTTCCTCGCTTTTCTACTCGACAAGTCGACTACAGCAGTCCATAGAATTTGCGCTTTTCAATTTCCTGGTTCTGTTTCTTGCCTCCACGGGCAATCTTCTAATATTTCGCTTTCTATTAGTCCCCTTCGGCCTGGAGTTCCTAAAGCTACTCTCGTTTGTAGCAACTAGTGCTTTGCTAACAACAGTTTTGTTAAACCTGCTCGCGGCAAGACTTCCGCTTACCGCGAGGCAGCAAGGCTTGGCATTATTCCTCACAGGAGGCAACAGCGCGGTATTGGGCACAAGTCTATTGAGCAGCAATAGTATTTACACCGTTTCAGAAAGTATCGCTTTTAGTTTTGGAGCGGCTTTAGGCTACTCCCTACTATTAGTTGCTTTTGCCGCACTGCGCATTAGGCTGGAATTGGCTGATGTACCTACACCGTTTCGCGGCACTGCAATACAGCTAGTTTCCGCTGGGATAGTAGCAATGTGTCTGCTCGGTTTTGCAGGAATAAGCTAAGATCATGTTACCCCTGTCCTCATCCTGGTTTGTGCAAATTCCAGCAAGCGCCGCAATTTTGTTAGTTTCTATTCTTCTGCTAAGCAAGATATATCACTATTTTCAATGCCAGTTGCTGGCACAAAAATCACTGGTCAATCGAATCAACAAAATACTCCCGCAAACACAGTGCGGCCAATGCGGTCACCCCGGATGTCTACCCTATGCACGCGCGATAAGCACTGGTGAGGCTATCAACAAATGTCCTCCCGGAGGATTGACCACACTGCTTGAATTGGCAAATTTACTGTATGAGCCGGTTCGATCTCTGGACCCGGCACACGGACAGTTCAAACCCTTCAGTGTCGCCCTTATTCGAGAGGACGAATGCATTGGTTGTACTAAATGCATACAGGCCTGCCCCGTCGATGCGATTCTAGGTGGACCAAAACTCATGCATACGGTTATCGAATCTGAATGTACCGGCTGTGACCTCTGTGTTGAACCGTGTCCCGTAGACTGTATTGACATGACCGCCGGCACAGACAATCTGGCTCCAGAGTCCTGTCAGTTGCATGAAGCACGAATCACTACCCCTGGGGCCAGACCTTGAGTTCCTTGAGGAAATTGCTAGCAAAATTTATGCAAGGCGATGCAGTGTATGCACGAACAACAATGGGAGGGATTAAGCCTCCTCCGCATAAACATAATTCCTTGCGTTCCAGAATAATGGCCACCCCTATTCCTGAGCATTTGGCGATTCCAATTGGCCCGGCTCCGAGCGGACTATCCGCTACCGGAGTAAAAGTGGGCGAGCGTGTTCTTAAGTATCAGATGCTCTCCCGCTACAAACAGGCTGGTCTAACCGGCGATGAAAGCGGCCAGCTCGCTGTCCCGATACATGCACCTACCTCCGGAATAGTCACAGCGATTGCAATGGCCGCCGTCGCAGAGGCATCAGTCCAAGAGCGACTTTGCATACATCTATCGTCTGACGGACTAGATGAAGCCCTGCCGTTGCAGTCAGAGAAAGACTACCACGCACTTACTCCGCCCGAACTGTTTCAAAAAATCGCCGCGGCAGGAATTATCGGTATGGGGGGAGCAGGCTTTGCCGTGGCAAGAAAATTACATCTGGCAGCGCAGCAAGAAGTAGACTTAGTGATTATAAATGCTGCCGAATGCGAACCCTATATCACCGCAGATGAAGCATTAATACGGGAACGAGCGGTGGCCGTGCTACTAGGGAGCGATATTATAAAATTAGCCTGCGCAGCAAAACGCTGTGTGTTAGCCATTGAAGATAGCAAACTGGATGCCATAGCAGCACTGGAAGACGCAATAAATAGCCCTTTACTCGAAAATGCTAACGTTGAATTGCGAATCGTTCCTAGCAAGTATCCCGCTGGTTCAGAGAAGCAGCTAATTCAATGTCTAACAGGATTGGAAGTGCCCGCAGGCCAATACCCTACGGATATTGGAATTATTATGCAAAATGCGGGTACAGCCCATGCTGTCTTTGCAGCAGTGGTTGAAGGCAAACCCTGTATTAGTCGCATAACAACCTTGACTGGCAACGCACTTCAGACTCCTAAAAACTTTGATGTACTGATCGGCACATCTACCAATTTTTTATTCGATCTGTGTGGAATTAACCGTTCTACGAAAGTGAAAAGCATCGTTGGTGGCTCATTAATGGGACATGAACTTTTCAACGATGACGCAGTCGTTAACAAAACAACTAATTGCCTAATCGCTGGAACTGTAGAAGAATTTCCTGGCATACAGCCCGAGCAGGCATGTATTCGCTGTGGATACTGTGCCAATGCATGCCCGGTCAATTTACTTCCGCAACAGCTATATGCCTTCTCAGATTATGAAGATAGCAATCAACTCATACAACACGGCTTGTTTGATTGTATCGAATGCGGGGCCTGTGACTATGTCTGTCCAAGTCACATCCCGCTAGTGAGTCATTTCCGCCAGAGCAAGAACAGCATTAACGCCCACCGATTGAGCATGGAAAGGAGCCAACAGTGGCAGCAACGATTCCAATATCATCAATATCGGATTAAAAAAGATAAAGATCAGGCGCTAGGCAGCAAGGATTCTATTTCCGCCCAGGAGTCTGTCGAATTTGCCGAGAGCTTTGCAACAGAAACAATTGCCGAACAGGAATCCTTCTCCAAAGAAAAAGCGAGTCGTGAGATAGCTGCAGCGGTAGCACGGGTAAAGGCTCGAAGAAGCAAAATCATTAACGGCGACCCTGACAAGGACGAACCACCTTCTGGGGATTCGAACTAAATGACCAGCGCTCCCATCAATTCACCTTTCCAACATAGTGGCAGAAACGTTGAACAGCTTATGCAGCTGCTGTTGTACGCATTGTGCCCAGGCATTTGCGCCTCGCTATGGTTTTTTGGTTTTGGCATTCTTATCAATATATTACTCGCCGCTGGCGTTGCGATCGCCGCCGAGGCCGCAGTGCTTCATCTGAGACATAGGAACATTCGTTCACGGCTTGCGGATCGCAGCGCAGTCGTTAGCGCGGTGCTGTTCGCGATTACTATTCCCCCTGGCTCTCCCTGGTGGATAGTTGTCAGTGGCATTTTGTTTGCCATCGTAATCGCAAAACATCTATATGGCGGTCTGGGGCAAAACCCTTTCAATCCGGCCATGTGCGGTTATGTCATGTTACTGCTGGCCTTTCCTTTGCAAATGACCAGCTGGCATGTGCCGAACGAAGTAATAATCGGACCACTACGGGTTGATAGTTTAGGGATACCGGACCCACAACAACTGGTGATCAGCCCTTTAAGCTGGATTGGACTACAGCAAGCGTTACTGCTCAGTTTTCCATTCGCTGCAAACAATCTCCAAGGTAGCCAAGCTTTGGTTGATGGTTTGGCAATGGCCACTCCACTCATCGAATTCAAAATGGCCGGACATAGTGCCCTCTTTGCGGCCTGGGAGGCTGACGCGGCTGTGTTCGCGCGTGAGTCGGAAACAGCTTGGGAGCTAATAAATATTAGCTATTTGATTGGTGGTTTATTCTTGCTGTATAAGCGAATCATTAGCTGGCATGTACCGCTGAGCATTATCGCAACGATTTTTGCTCTGTCTGTAATATTCTACGCACCCGGCAGTGTCGCTATCTATGGATCGCCCTATCTGCACATGTTCGGGAGTGCCACCATGATCGGCGCCTTCTTTATCGCAACCGACCCAGTCAGTGCCGCCACTACCAACGGAGGTAAAATTTACTACGGGATTATTATTGGTATCGCTATTTACAGCATACGGGTTTGGGGCAGTTATCTAGACTCTATCGCCTTGGCAGTATTATTTGGAAATTTTTGCGCCCCTCTACTTGATTACTATTGCCGACCACGCGTCTTTGGCCATGGAAAAACACTGAAGCCATTGCAGAATGAATCCCGGTCCGAGCGCTCCAGAGCATGAGTAATCTCAATAATCAGGCGCGCGAAGAACAAACGGTTTGGAAGAATAATCTTGTCTTGGTTCAGCTGCTGGGTCTTAGTCCAGTGCTAGCCGTTTCATCCACCCTGACTTACGGAATCGGTCTAGGTATAGCTACATTCATCGTTCTCGTTCTCTCCTGCCTTACCGTTTCCTTGCTCAAGCGTCAGATAAATAATAACTGGCGTCTACTATGGTTCATGATAATTGTCGCGAGCTATACAACGATCATCGAAATATTGTTGCAACTTTTTTATTTCCCTCTTTACTTGAGATTGGGAATTTATGCCCCTCTGATATGTTGTAATGTCGCAATCCTAATACGCTTGGAAACGAAGGCATTTCACAGCAGTTGGCAGACAGCGACCGGAGACTCGATTAAAACAGGAACCAGCTATCTGGCTGCTCTTTTACTATTTTCAGCTGTAAGAGAAATATTAATTAGCGGCACACTTCTTACACAATGGAGTTTGTTACTACCGGCTACATCCGCTAGCGTCAGCGAAGAATTAATAAATCAAGGCAGTCAGGTATTTGAATTTGCCGGAACTCAAGCAGGCGCTCTGATTCTGTTAGGGTTGATTATCGCGCTTATAAATAGTTTCAACTCGAAAAATGACGAGCAGCAAGAAAACATTGTCCTTGTAGAGCGTGCCAGGGTGACCGGTCGTCTGCTACCTGATGAGGTTAAAGATTGAAGCACAGTAATGAATAAAGAAAAGAGAACCGAAATATTTACCCGACTCAGAGCCGAAAATCCGGAGCCGAGAACGGAGTTAAACTACAACAGTACTTTTGAATTGTTGATATCTGTAATCCTGTCGGCCCAGGCAACCGATGTGAGCGTCAATAAGGCCACTGAAAAATTGTATGCGCTAGCCAATACTCCGGAACAGATATTCGCCCTCGGGGTTTCGGGACTGAAGAAACACATTAGAACAATTGGCCTGTTTAATACCAAGGCTGCAAATATTATTAAGACTTGCGAAATACTCATGCGGCAACACAATTCTCAGGTGCCGGAAACCAGAGAAGAGCTGGAAGCTCTTCCAGGGGTTGGAAGAAAAACTGCAAATGTGGTCTTGAACACGGCTTTTCGCCAGATTGCGATGGCTGTAGACACACATATATTTAGAATATCTAATCGTACTGGCATCGCACCGGGAAAGAACGTGGTCGAGGTGGAACAACGCCTAATTCGCTTGGTTCCCGAGGAGTTCCTCCTCGATGCACATCACTGGCTGATATTGCACGGTCGCTATATTTGCCTCGCACGCAAACCACGCTGTAGCGCATGCGTAATCGAAGACCTTTGTGAATTTCGCAAGAAAGTTTATGACACTTGATTCTGGTCGTCAGCGCATAGCCCAGGAGACTGCACGCCAATCCTGACTAGTGACGGCCCTTCTGGGCGGCGATTCTAAGTCGCAAGGCATTCAACTTAATGAAGCCAGCGGCATCTGCTTGATCGTAGGCACCGGCATCGTCTTCAAATGTGGCAATGTCTTCATCAAACAAGGAGTTTTCCGATTCCCGGCCAACTACAATTACATTGCCCTTATACAGTTTCAGACGAACTTTGCCATTAACGTACCGTTGGGATTCATCAATTAGAACCTGCAGAGCCTGACGTTCAGGTGCAAACCAATAACCGTTATAGATAAGTGTCGCGTAGCGAGGCATGAGGTCATCTTTAAGATGGGCTAGTTCCCGATCCAGTGTCAAAGACTCGATGGCTCGATGAGCTCTTAGCATCACCGTACCGCCGGGCGTTTCGTAGCAACCACGTGATTTCATTCCCACATAACGGTTTTCGACGATATCTGCTCGACCGATTCCATTGTCACCGGCCACGCGATTCAGCCGCTCCAACACTTCGGCAGGCGACATGCGCCGACCATCGACAGCTACAACATCACCACGCTCATATTCCAATTCGATGTAAGTGGCAACATCGGGTGCAGCTTCCGGTGATACCGACCACAGCCACATGGCTTCCTCCGGCTCCGCTGCCGGGTCTTCCAAAACATCCCCTTCATAGGAGATATGCAATAAATTTGCGTCCATGGAATAGGGTGATTTGCTACCGCGTTTCTTCTCAACCGGAATATCATTCTGTTCACAATAGGCCAACAGCTTATCTCTGGAATTCAAGTCCCACTCACGCCAGGGAGCAATTACTTTTATACCAGGGGTGAGGGCATAAGCGCCCAATTCAAATCGAACCTGATCATTACCTTTGCCGGTTGCACCGTGTGCAATAGCGTCTGCTCCGGTCTCCCTGGCGATTTCAACCAATCGCTTGGCAATCAGGGGGCGCGCAATCGAGGTGCCCAATAGATATTCGCCTTCATATAAGGCATTAGCTCTAAACATGGGGTTTACATAATCCCGCACAAATTCTTCACGCAGATCTTCTATGTAAATTTCCTCGATTCCCATGGCCTCGGCTTTCGCTCGAGCTGGTTCAACCTCTTCGCCTTGACCAATATCAGCAGTAAATGTCACCACTTCACAGCCATAAGTCTGCTGCAGCCACTTCGCGATCACCGAAGTATCCAGTCCACCGGAATAAGCCAATACAACTTTGTTTATTTCTGACATAACAGAGCTCCTAACCCCGATTGACACGGCAGGAGGTTCGAAATAACTCCTGAATGTGCTTCACCTACAAAAACCCCACATCTAAATATGACTGTGGAAGCGCCAAGGACAGAAACCTATTTAGTCCGGCATGAAAAAGGAGGCGTATTCTAGCACCAACGGTTGCCAATCTTCACTACTATTAGGGAAAATCAAATTATTACAGGATCAAGAAAATGAGCCTGCTAAATCCCTACAAATAGGCAATTCAGCTGGCCGCGTAATTCCGTTACAATACTCCAGTGTCCCGACCCCGATAATTGTAGAAGCAAACAGTAATGAGCTCCACCATGTTAACCCTTAGCCAACCAGACGATTGGCATCTGCATTTGCGAGATGGCGATGCATTAAGCACGACGGTGGCACACACTGCCAGGGTTTTTGCCAGGGCTGTGGTCATGCCAAACCTTAAGCCGCCTGTTGCAACTGTCGAGCAAGCGCTTGCCTACTACGACAGGATTAATGCCGCCATTCCTCTGGGTAATAACTTTCAGGCATTAATGACTCTTTATCTGACCGAGCAATTGACCCCAGAAGAAGTTCACCGGGCCAAAGCTCAAGACCGTATACATGCCATCAAATATTATCCCGCGGGCGCAACCACTAATTCCGAAAGTGGCGTGTCAGAATTGGAATCGGTTTACGCCTGTTTGGAAACTATGTCCGAAGTAGAGTTACCCTTACTAATTCATGGTGAAGTGACGGACCCTCGAATCGATATATTCGATAGAGAAAAAGTCTTTATCGAAACTATACTAGAGCCACTAACACTAAAGTTTCCTGAACTGAAAATAGTACTCGAACACATAACCACTAAAGACGCGGTTGATTTCGTAAAGCAGCAATCAGAGAACGTTGCCGCGACGATAACGCCTCATCATTTAATGTTCAATCGAAATGACCTGTTAGCAGCTGGGGTCAGGCCGCATTTTTATTGCCTTCCGATTTTGAAAAGAAATACCCACCAGATAGCACTGATTGAGGCAGCAACAAGCGGCAATCCCAAGTTTTTCCTCGGTACAGACTCTGCACCACACGACGTTAAGACAAAGGAAAACTCCTGTGGCTGTGCCGGTATTTATTCCGCACACGCCGCGCTGGAATTCTATGCAGAAGTTTTCGAAAAACATGGAGCACTGAACAAACTGGAAGGGTTTGCCAGTTTTTTTGGCGCCGATTTTTATCGGTTACCCCGCAATAAGGCGCGAGTAACGTTGAGCAAAAGGACAAGTACAGTGCCAGCAAATTTTAAACTAGGAGATGGAACGCTTATTCCTATGCGCGCCAACGAAACCATAGCATGGCACGTTGATGAGATTACTCAATGAGTAACATCGATTTAGAGGAAGAGACCAACAGCTTACTCGCCAACCGCTTTCGCTCTTTCCTTCCTGTTGTGGTTGATATAGAAACCGGCGGGTTCAATTCAAAAACAGATGCAATTCTCGAGATATCTGCGGTAATTTTGAGCATGGACGAAAGCGGTGTCCTGGGCATCCAACAGACATATTTTCATCGCATCATTCCTTTCGAGGGATCGAATATTGAGGACGCAGCGCTCAAGTTCACTGGAATAGACCCCTATCATCCCCTGCGAATTGCCCGCTCCGAACGAGAAGTTATGCAGGCCATGTTCAGTTTGGTGCGCGACGCGCTGAAATCGAATCACTGCAAGCGCGCCATCTTGGTCGGTCACAATGCACATTTCGATCAGGGCTTCGTGAATGCGGCCAGCGAGCGTCATAACTTAAAAAGAAACCCATTCCACCCTTTCTCCTGTTTCGATACCGCCACGCTAAGTGGGCTCGCCTTTGGACAGACTGTTTTAGCTCGGGCATGTGAAGCAGCTGGAATAAAATTTGATAATGAGGAAGCGCATTCTGCTCGATATGATGCGGAGAAGACCGCCGAGCTTTTTTGTAAAATTGTAAATAAATGGCAAGATCTTGGCGGCTGGCCTGTTAATAGCTGATAGCAACTAAAACAATTTTTTACTTTATTAGACCAGCGCGCTTTCTCTAAATTGGGGTCTAGCCATCAAATTGCTAAGTGTCAGAATCAAGCTCTACCGTGTCGACCAGAGCCTGTAGCTCACCCTTCTCGTGCATCTCGGTGATGATATCGCAGCCACCTACTAACTCACCGTTGATGAATAGTTGTGGGAAAGTTGGCCAATTGGATATCGATGGAAGTGTCGATCTCACATCTGGATTACTCAATATATCAACATAGGCGAAGCGCTTACCGCAGGCCATTAATACCTGAGTCGCCTGCGCTGAGAAGCCACATTGCGGCTGCTCCGGGTTACCCTTCATATAAAGCAGGATACTATTGGAATCAATTTGCTCTTTGATGGTTTCTTCAATACTCATTAAAACTGCCTCGATTGCCTGATTAGTTATTGCCGCCTAACTCTTCGCCAGTCCCATTCACCGGCTGCGAGCGCGCAAGTTTACAACGACAGAACACCTTTGTCAGTAGCGCCGAATTTCTTAATAGTGTTGAAATTGGAAACTTCAAGAATTTGCCCTGTTCCCCCAGGCACCACCACCGGGCGTTTCGATTAAGAGACGATCGCCTTTTTCCACAGAAAATGAACATTTACCTGGCAATGCGCGACCGTTCAGAGAGTTCCTGCCTTGCACTCCGTCTCCACCTCCATGCAAACCCCAGGGACGACGGGTTCTGCGTTCGCTTAGTAAACTTATCTGTGCCTGCTCAAGAAATTCATATTCCCTGACAATTCCAGCGCCGCCAGAATGCAGTCCCTCGCCACCACTACCTCTGCGAATCGCATATTTGCAGACCCGCAGAGGATAATGCATTTCAAGACTCTCTACCGGGGTATTGAGAGTATTGGTCATGTGACTGTGAGCGGCATCCATACCTGACGTAGTAGGACCCGCACCAATTCCGCCGGCAAGGGTTTCATAATAATCCCAGCGCGCTCCCGTGTTCTGATCGATATGCCCCATTGCCACGTTATTCATAGTCCCCTGGCTAGCCGCTGGAATTCTATCTGGCTGGGCCATAGCAAGTGCGCCAAAAACCAAGTCGACGAGGCGACTCGAAGTTTCTACATTTCCTGCGGCTACTGCTGCTGGCCGGCTAGCATTAAGAATAGAACCTGGCTTAGTTTTCAGCCGAATCCGTCTAAACAAACCTTCACAGGCCGGAGGGTCTTCGGGCAGAAGACAGCGAATGCAATAAAAGGCCGCGGCGGCAGCTACCGACTCTGGACAATTCAGGTTTCCAATGACCTGCTTTGAGCTCTCGCTAAAATCCATTTCTATGATTTCAGCGCTAATTTTCAGCTCTAGGGCTAGTTTTATATCTGAAGATCCACAGCCGTCATCATCAAGATAATCGATAAAACTGTAGCTGCCTTCTCGCAGTTGATCAATCGTGTCAGCAGTAATTCGATCCGCGTACTCATTCAGTTCGATCATTCCGTTTTGGTAGTCAACCAATCCCATGCGCTTTATCAAAGCGCCAAGCCTTTGTACTCCTAACTTGTTTGCACCAACTTGAGCAGCAAAGTCTCCACCAAATGAATCTCCCTCAAGCTCCAACAGTGACAGGGCCGCCTGCTGCAATTTACCCGCGGAAAGCAAAAGCGTCGGTGGGATGATCAGCCCCTCCTCTTCCAATCTCGACGAAATGGGCATCGAGCCCGGGGTATCGCAGCCGATGTTCGCATGGTGTGCCCGATTGGCGACGAAACCAACTAGCTTCCGCCCCTGCTCTACAAACACAGGTGCGATCAGAGTCACATCGGGTAAATGTGTGCCACCGAGAAATGGATCATTTAAGACCAACATATCTCCATCAAACCAATCTCTATCTTTCACAATCGAGCCCATGGCAAAGGCCATGCTGCCAAGATGAACTGGAATATGGGCAGCCTGTGCAAACAGTTTTCCGTCAGCTGCAAATAGCGCGCAAGAGTAATCCAAACGGTCTTTAATATTTGGTGAAAACGCGGTGCGCCTCAAAACCATGCCCATCTCATCACATATTGAAGACACACGACTGGAAAAGAGTTTGAGTTCTATGGAGTTCATGTAGTGCCGTTCCAAGCAATTGATAATCACGGCAATTGCTCCGCCGATCAGTTCTGGTTAAAATAGCGCTATTCACTAGGTAGCGCGAGCTGCCTTTTTTATTTTTGGCAATCAGGTTTTGTTGTAGACAGATGGATAAAGCCTAAATTCGAGCAGATAGCGCTAATGAGTGTAAAACATTTCCTTACTTTGCAGGACCTGAGCAGCGATGAATTGCGCAATATTATTCAGCGCGCCATTGAATTGAAGAATAATCCTGAATTGGCGATTGCACAGCAGAAGAAGACACTGGCGTTGATTTTTGAAAAATCCTCGACTCGCACCAGACTGGCATTTGAGGTTGCCATGACCCAATTAGGCGGAGCTACTGTATTTTTAGCCAACGCAGATTCTCAACTAGGCAGAGGCGAGCCGATTGAAGATAGCGCGCGAGTGCTATCACGCATGGTTGATTGCGTGGCTATCCGTACCTTTGAACATGAAAAACTACAGCATTTTGCAGAGTATTCAACAGTACCAATTATCAATGCCCTGACTGACGACTACCATCCCTGCCAGTTACTGGCAGATATGCAAACATTTCACCAATATCGGGGTGATATTCGCGGCAAGACCGTAGCCTGGATCGGCGACGGCAACAATATGTGTCAGTCCTATATTAATGCAGCGGACAAGTTCGATTTCGAGCTGAGAATTGCCTGTCCTGCTGGTTTTGAGCCAAAACCCGCCCTAATCGAGCAATTCAAGAACCGCGTTTCACTAAGCCAAGATCCGAAATCTGCCGTTCGAGAAGCGGACCTTGTAGTGACTGACGTGTGGGCATCTATGGGCCAGGAACACGAACAAAACCAGCGGAACACCAGCTTTGCCGATTATCAAGTTGATGTAGAACTAATGTCCCAGGCCAAGCCTGACGCCCTCTTCATGCACTGCCTGCCAGTGCACCGCGGAGAAGAAGTTAGTGCAGAAATCTTGGACGCTGAGAACAGCGTGGTGTGGGATGAAGCAGAGAACCGCATGCATTCGCAAAAAGCCTTGTTAGAAACGCTGTTATCTCACTAATAAAGCGGGATTCCACCTGAAAAGGTCAACCACAATATATAGTGGTAGCCAACTTTTCGACCAGGGCTGATTTGGAGCCCAGTTTGAGTGCAATTTTGCACTTTTTGCAGTCGGCTACCGTAGCTTCAATCTGCGCAGTCCCGCTTCAGACTTTTCCTTGAAACAACAACAACCTATTCACAATTTATTCACACATTACGCACAAAGAAATCACTTGCATTCAGCCGCCAAGCGCATTATCTTGTGTTCTCGATTTATAGCTTGTCTATATATTGTATTAGTTAAGCGTAAATCAAGGGCTTGCTTCTCTCTGAGATTCTAATAAAAATTATTGCAAAGTCGGGTGGTTGAAATAGCCGCACCGTCCAATAATAAGAAAAGCGCTTGATCATTGTGGACGTTTCCGTCCTATTTTTGGGCTTGTTTTCAGGGAATATCGAAAATCCCGACAAAATTCGAAAAAACAACTAAAGTCCAGCCGCAAAAACACAATATATAGTATATGGCTTTCTGATTATCAGCTACGAAATCCGGTTATATTGATTTCGTCGCCGAATCTGGCCAGACGGGGTTTGTTTCGCTGCTAAATACGGATTCAGCGAAATCTAAACAACAAGGTTTAAACCCAAGACGCTTTGCAAGTTTGAGCCAAAAATAACAATACATTAAGAATACTTAGCAGTAGACAGCAAATTCGGAGCACATAATGCAGACTGATGTACAAACCACAGGTGACTCTTCATCCCCCGCTACTCTCTCAAACAACGAATCTGCGACTCTAAGCGCAACCGCGCCCGGGCGGTTACGGGTCATCAAGCGCAATGGAGCTGTAGTCAGCTATGATGAGTCAAAGATATCAGTAGCTATTACCAAGGCCTATCTGGCTGTTGAGGGCGGCAATGCGGCCGCCTCTTCACGCATTCACGAGTCAGTGCAGCAATTGGGCCGGCAGATTACTGAAATCTTCCGTCGACGCATGCCCTCTGGTGGCACCATCCACATTGAAGACATCCAAGACCAGGTAGAACTCGCTTTAATGCGTAGTGGCGAGCATAAAATCGCGCGAAGCTATGTGATCTACCGTGCCGAGCACAACCGCATACGCCAACAGAAGCACGAAGAAGAAAAGCCAAGCCTGAATGAAATTACTGTCACTCTCGATAATGGTGAACAAGGCCCTTTAGACAGACAACGCCTGCAGACTGTAATAAACGAAGCCTGCGAAGGTCTGGAAGGGGTATCTGCGGAAGATATCTACGAGGAGACCTTAAAAAACCTTTACCCCGGCGTAAAAATGGAAGACGTGCGTACTTCTCTGGTAATGACCACCCGTACCATGGTGGAGAAAGATCCGAATTATTCTTACGTTACCGCTCGTCTATTGATGGACACCATCCGAGCCGAAGCTTTGGGCTTTCTGGGAATTGCCGAAGCCGCGACGCAATCTGAAATGCACTACCGTTATGCTGCAACCCTTAAGCCTTATATAGAAAAAGGTGTCGAGTTGGGTCTGGTGTCGCCTCACTTATTGGAATATGACCTTGGCGTATTAGGCGAGGCCTTGCAGGCAGACCGTGATCAGCAGTTTACCTATCTGGGATTACAGACCCTGTATGACCGCTATTTTATCCATAGCAATGGCGTACGTTTTGAACTGCCACAAGTATTCTTTATGCGCGTCGCGATGGGCTTGGCAACCAATGAAGAGAACCGTGAGCAGCGCGCTATAGAATTTTATAATCTGATATCCAGCTTCGATTATATGGTATCGACTCCACAACTGTTTAATTCCGGCACGCTACGGCCTCAATTGTCATCCTGCTTCCTTACTACAGTGCCCGATGATCTGCATGGAATCTACTCAGCCATTAGAGATAACGCCATGCTTTCCAAATGGGCCGGCGGCCTTGGCAATGATTGGACCCCTGTTCGCGCATTAGGTGCGCACATCAAAGGCACCAATGGCAAGTCCCAAGGCATTGTCCCCTTCTTGAAAGTAGTTAACGACACTGCAGTTGCCGTCAATCAGGGAGGAAAACGCAAAGGGGCCGTGTGTTCTTATTTAGAAACCTGGCACATGGATATCGAAGAATTCCTGGAGCTACGCAAAAATACAGGGGATGAGAGACGTCGCGCCCATGACATGAATACCGCGAATTGGATCCCTGATCTTTTTATGAAGCGGGTGTTCAACGACCAAGACTGGACCTTGTTTTCCCCAAACAATGTACCTGAACTACATGACTTACACGGCAGGGCATTTGAAACTGCCTATGAAGAATATGAACGAAAGGCTATGGCTGGTGAGGTTGAGGTCTACAAGACAGTTAAGGCCAGTGACTTGTGGCGGAAAATGATTTCCATGTTGTTCGAAACTGGACATCCATGGATGACCTTTAAAGATGCCTGCAATGTACGTTCACCACAGCAGCACATTGGTACTATTCATTCATCTAATCTGTGTACCGAGATTACCCTGAACACTAATCAGGAAGAAATCGCTGTCTGCAATCTAGGCTCAGTCAATTTGCTGAACCATGTTTCCGAAAGCGGACTAGATCAAGAAAAATTGAAATCAACCATTAAGACAGCCGTGCGTATGCTGGATAATGTCATCGATATCAACTACTACTCTGTTCCTCAAGCCAAGAAGTCAAATCTGAAGCATCGACCTATAGGCATGGGCATCATGGGTTTTCAAGATGCGCTTTACACACAACGCATCCCATATTCATCAGATCAGGCCGTAGAATTCGCCGACGTTTCCATGGAGATGATTAGCTATCATGCGATTCAGGCTTCCACCGACCTCGCTGAAGAACGGGGCCGTTATGAGTCATACGAAGGTTCACTTTGGGACCAAGGAAAGCTACCTATCGATTCTCTTAAGCTCCTGCAAGAGGAACGCGGAGATGACTATCTGGACGTGAATATGGAACAGCGCCTCGATTGGGACAGTCTGAGAGCACGCATTCAAAAAACGGGTATGCGCAACTCCAATGTACTCGCTATTGCGCCGACCGCTACCATCGCCAACATTAGCGGTGTTTCACAATCAATCGAACCTACTTATCAAAACTTATACGTAAAATCTAACCTCTCCGGTGAATTTACGGTGGTTAATCCCTTCCTGGTTCGTGATTTGAAGAAGGCGAACCTTTGGGACAGTGTGATGGTAAACGATTTGAAATACTACGAAGGCAGTGT
This sequence comes from Gammaproteobacteria bacterium, assembly GCA_021773355.1. Classification (GTDB taxonomy): domain Bacteria; phylum Pseudomonadota; class Gammaproteobacteria; order Pseudomonadales; family Pseudohongiellaceae; genus UBA9145. Next base: position 229,429 of record JAJFKE010000011.1, read on the forward strand.
GCAGAAAATTGATAGAGTACCAGACGAAATTAAACACATTTACGCAACAGCTTTCGAAGTTGAACCACGCTGGCTAGTCGATGCCGCTAGCCGCCGTCAAAAATGGATCGATCAAGCACAGTCGCTAAACCTGTATGTCGCAGGTGCCAGCGGCAAGAAGCTTGATATCACCTATCGCATGGCTTGGCTGCGAGGCTTAAAGACTACCTATTATTTGAGAGCGCTAGCAGCTACCACTACTGAGAAATCTACGGTGTCTGATAGCAGGATGAACAAGGTATCAAACGAATCCGCTGCGGTGCCGTTGGCCTGCTCGCTAGATGATCCTGATTGCGAAGCGTGTCAGTGAACCCTGAGCCAGAGCTAAGGCAGCGATATTTACTGAACCCCTGGACTGAAGAATTAACAAGTAAAGAATACAAAAGAGATTGAGGAATAACTATGTTGTCATGGGACGAATTCGAGCAGGAAGATGGAGCCGCACCCATAATAAAGGCGCGCACCCGGGAACCTGAAGCAATAGAAAAAGAAGTTGTCGATCAGGTCAATGCACAAGCAACTGCTGCAACTAGCGACAATGATCAACTAGCCAATTTCCAAACAAAGCTTGCTGTCGCAGATGAGCAACAAAACGCGAGCGCGCTACAAAAAGCAATTGACGATCTAGAAGAACTGGATGTAAGAGCTGGCATAGAGGAACTGGAAGGTTCTGCGGCCAGAGTTAAGGTCGATGACAAGCGCATGATTAATTGCCGCGCTGATCTGAATCAATTGGTGCCTTTCAAATACGATTGGGCTTGGCAAAAATACCTGGATGGTTGTGCCAATCACTGGATGCCACAAGAAATAAATATGACTGCAGACATCGCCCTGTGGAAGAGTCCCAATGGTTTAACTGATGACGAACGACTCATTGTTCAACGTAGTCTGGGCTTCTTCTCTACCGCTGATTCACTGGTTGCCAATAATTTGGTACTTGCGGTATACCGACTTATAACCAATCCTGAATGTCGACAATACATATTACGACAGGCTTTCGAAGAAGCCATTCACACCCATGCCTATCAGTATTGTATAGAGTCCTTATCTATGGACGAGGGTGCGATTTTCAATATGTATCATGAGGTACCTTCGGTTGCAAAGAAAGCATCATGGGGTCTTAAGTACACGCAAGAATTAAGCGACCCTAAATTCGACACCGGAACAGTGGAAGACGACCAAGCATTGCTTAAAAACCTTATTGCTTTTTATTGCTGCCTGGAAGGCATATTTTTCTATTGTGGTTTCACCCAAATACTCTCCATGGGTAGACGCAATAAGATGACGGGCACATCCGAGCAATTCCAATATATTTTGCGGGATGAGTCGATGCACTTAAATTTTGGAATCGACATGATCAATCAAATCAAGCTGGAAAACCCGCAGCTGTGGACCGATGAAATGAAGGAACAGGCAACCCAGATGATTCTTCAAGCAACACAGCTGGAAATTGAATATGCTAGGGACACCATGCCTAGAGGCGTGCTCGGCATGAATGCAGCGATGATGGAAGAATACCTGCAATTCATTGCGAATAGACGACTCGTGCAGATTGGTTTGCCAGAGCAATTTCAGAATGTACAAAATCCATTCCCATGGATGTCTGAAATAATGGATTTGCGTAAAGAGAAAAACTTCTTCGAAACTCGAGTAATCGAGTATCAAACTGGTGGTGCCCTCACTTGGGATTAATGCCAGATGCCGGCCTCCACAAGCAGGCTTTTCAGGAGCAATTGAATGAGCGAAAAGAAGTACACGGACGATGACCCCGAACGCACCCTCGTCACACTGGATCAACTCAGCCAGACTATAGAGGTCATGACCAGCGTGGTGAATCGTTTACGTCGTCATTTGAGTGATCAAATCAAGGCTCAATTGGATGCACAAGAATCGGCAAGCTTTCCTGACGTGGGTAGCGAATCCGTGGATTCAGAATCGCTCCTGGCCACAAATGAGCATCAGGCAGAGAGAAAATCTACTCATGATTCCGCGCAGCAAAAACAAAGGCAGGCACAGAGAGAGAGCTTTGTGGTTGAAATTAATCAACAAGAAGCGGAGCCCATTCGCAAAGCCACCAAGATTCTTCACTAAGTCGCTTGTCCTGCGAAACAACATGCCGATGATTTGCACTTACTGTAATGACTAAGCAAGTTGGTGCCATAGTGTTGGCCGCGGGTTTCAGCAGCCGATTTGCTAGCGGTAAACTATTGGCGCAACTGCACAATGGAAACAAGGTATTCGCACAAAGCCTGGACAGAATCTCCCAGGCTATACCGTCAATAGTGGTGGTCACTCGCCCGGAAACATCAACACTACTCGATAAGCTTCCAGCTGCAGCAGAAGTAATCATTTTTGAGCATGCCGAGCAAGGTATGGGGGCATCCCTCGCCTTCGCCAGCAAGCATATAGAAAATTGGGCTGGCTGCTTGATCTGCCTCGCTGACATGCCATTCATTAGTGTTGAAACCTATAGCAAGATTGCCAGAGAACTTGCGGAAGACGCTATTATAATTCCCACATACAACTCGAAGGCAGGCAATCCAGTCGCTTTTGGAGAAAAATTCTTCTCCGAACTTTCGCAACTGACTGGAGACTCTGGAGGCAAAAGCATTATCCGGGCGCACCCAAATGCACTAATAAGGCTTGCGACAAATGACCCCGGGATTCTGCAGGATATCGACACCGAGGCAGATCTTTCTCGTTATCAATAATCCATGCGCCCAAGCCTGCTTGCGCAAACAGAATCTGCCCTGCTGATTTATTGCATGATCGACCGGTTTAGCCCTACAATCTTTCCATTACATTCGATCGGATTGCTATGAAGAAAATCAAAAATGAAGGCGAACTACTCAAGGAAGCGATACGAGTCGGTACCCGCTATTTTGAAGCGCGCGGAGCGGGTAAATTTGAGGCCACCGATCACGTCGATATAAAGGTTCGTGCCATCTATTTATTATTGGTGAAAGACGCTGTTATCCAGCCTCTAGCCACCAACGATGAAAACCTTCTCAATATGAGACATAAATTAGCAATATGGATTTCAAAGAACCTACCAGCTGATCATCACTTATTGCAATAAGCCATCCTATGCAATCACCACGCTTCAAAGTTTTAATTTTATTCACCGCTGTATTACTCAATGGGGCGAACTTGGCATTCGCTGACATAGCTAGTGCACAGCTGGCCATGGAGGACTCGCAAAATCCATTAATGCTTATCAGTACCTCACAGGGGGAAATATATCTTGAGCTATTCCCGCAAGAAGCACCTAACAACGTTGCCAATTTCATAGCGCTGGCGGAAGGAGAAATTGAGTTTGTTAATCCGGACACAGGCGATATAAATAAAGCTCGTTATTACAACGGCATGCGTTTCCACCGAGTCATTCCTGGTTTTGTAATACAGGCGGGTAGCCCCGCCTATAATCCCTTCGGAGCACAGACAGATTTACTTGCTGACGAAATCAATGCTGATTTTTTGGGACTAGATCAGATTTCTGCATTGAATCCAGACGGTAGCTTTGCCGAAATACTGAATATAGAGAGTAAATCTGATTTTCATCGAGACATCCTGACACCTCTTTATGACCGAGAAAATATACTCGATAGCACAAGCTTGTTATCTAAACAGTACCAAGTGTTGGATGAATTACGGCAGTTAAGTGTGAAGTCTGTCTATGAAAATCAAGGTTATCGTTATACCTCCAATCTGAGTAGTCGCAGAATCAACAGGGGTATTGTAGCCATGGCTAACACCGGACCAAATAGCAATGGACCGGAATTTTTCATAAGTCTAACTGACGCAGATTGGTTGACCGGCAAGTACACGGTAATTGGTAGAGTTGTTGACGGTCAGGAAGTGGTGGATAATATTGGACAAACCGAAATCGATCCAGAGCATTTTTCACGTCTAAGCACTCTAATCTATTCGGTGCGAAAGGCGAATTAGCTAAGGAGCCTCTGAACAAGTCTATGACCACTCTGGCCTACAGCCAATTCTGCTATCAAGACGTACTTTCGCCAGCATGCGTCGGCCTGTCAAGAAAGTGCAACGCAGAGAGCGGGATTGGCTGTAGGCCCCTCTGGGCGGGGCCTACGCAGGCGCCGTACTACGGCGTTGTCGCGCTTGGTGCGCACGACGCCTTGCTTCAGCGCGCGCCAGACTCCCGCAGAGTGGCCATAGACTTGTTCAGAGGCTCTTTAAAAGTAATATTGCAAATTTTTTGGAGTTCCCATGTCCAAGAAGAAAGCCAAAAGAAATTCCGAGCAAGGCACCTACGCACTCTGCATTACTATAGGGTTAATTGTTGGAGTAGGTTTGGGGCCACTGCTAGGCAGTGTTTTGATAACAACAGTAATCGGCGGAATCGCTGGAGCCTTGACGGCATACGCCTTCAACCACCGTAAAGCGAAACGAAAACCCTAAGCCGTTTCCAGTGAGGGGCATTGTCCCAGACTATACGCCGGATTCCTCGACTGGAAACGACTCTATTTCGTTTTGGAAAATTTCACGCCTGTAGGGGGGCATTGAATCCAGAATAGTTTTTCCGTATCGGCGATTGACTATGCGCTCATCGAAAAGTGTAATCTTGCCTCTGTCGCTTTCACTTCGCAGCAGTCTGCCGCTAGCCTGAACTAACCGAAAGGCAGCATCCGGGACCGCCAAAGTCATAAAGGAATTTAAACCTTTTTGTTCTATCCACTCAGACAATGTCATCTCGATTGGATCGTTTGGCACTGCAAATGGTATTTTTGCGATGAGTACATGGGTACAATATTTCCCCGGCAAGTCCACACCTTCAGCGAAACTCGACAAACCGAAAATAATGCTGCCCTCACCTTTATCAATGCGTTGGCGGTGAAACTTCAATAATTGCGATTTTTGAAAGTCATCCTGGCAAAGAATCAATTCCCGCCACTGAGCGGGGAGTAGCTGCATAACATCCTGCATCTGACGACGACTGGAGAATAACATCAGAGAAGCTCCAGATTTATCTACCATCTCAGGCAATGCCTTCACAATCAATTGCGTATGTCTCTCCGAGTCTGATGGATCACAGTTCATCTTTGGAACCACTAAACTCGCCGACCCGGCAAAATCGAATGGGCTCAAAATACTCAAATAATGCGTGTGTTCAGGCAAGCCAGCGCGCATCTTTAGCATATCGAAATTTCCGAGAGCCGAAAGAGTTGCCGAGGTAAGTACGGCTGCAGCACAATTTTCCCAGAGTCGCTGTTGCAGGTTGTCAGCGGCTAGAACCGGGCTTGAAGACAGACCGATATCAGTGAAGCTTTCATTTATGTTGTAACTCAACCAGCGTGCATAGGGAGCCTTATCATCAGGATCGCTGGTAGCATAACTCAGCCAGAGACCTAAATTCGCTTCAGCCCTTTTCAATTGGCTGCCTATTAGCGGGTACCACTGCTCCGCTAATTGCCTACGCTTTACATCGGCACCATCTTCCATCGCATCTTTCAGGTCATCACTGATATCTTGAAAGGCCGATGCAATTCGAGCATAAAGGTTAGCAAGAGTGGCTGCCAGGGACTGTATCTCCATAGGTACCACGCCGAGCTCAAAAGCATGCTGAATTCGGCTATCGTAACTGTCCGCCTGGTCCAATGATTCCAATATTTGCTCAAGTAGAAGCCAAGCATGGTCCAGCTGCTCTCTAGTGTTCGCTATTAGTTTCTGCAGAGACTGCTGAGCTGTCGCGTCCAGAAAGTCATCTTTCTGCAGCCGCAAAGACAGTGTTTCAGCCCGTTCCAGCCAGGTGTTACTGGCCTTAATTCGTGTAAAAGCTGAAAAGTGATTATTACTCTTTAGAGGCAAGTGATGAGCCTCATCGAAAATGTAGATACACTTTGCCGGCTCAGGCAGAATAACACCCCCGCCTAAGGCCAGGTCTGATAACACCAAATCATGATTACTGACTATACAATCGGCTTTGTCCATGGAGTCGCGAGCCTGATAGAAACAACAGTTTCGGAAATGACTGCACTTGGGACCCATACACTGCGCATTATCTACAGTAACCGGCTTCCAATCCTCCTCACTTAGGGCACTCTTCCAATCGTCTCTATCCCCTTTCCAATTACCTGCGCTGAGCTCTTCCAGCATTTTTTCGTACAAAGCATGATCTCCATCAGAGGGATCATCTAAATCCTCCCCATATAAATCCATCATGGCCTGCATGCTGTCATTTCCACGTAGTAACATATCCAACTTCGCTAAACAGAGATAACGGCCACGCCCCTTGGCAAGCGAATAGCTAAAGCTGAGGTCTGAACCCTCAAGAATCTCTGGCAGGTCCTTCTGCACCACCTGCTCTTGTAGAGCTACTGTGGCCGTCGCTATCACAACTTTGTAATCCAGCGCCTTGGCAAGGGGCATTACCGACAAAACGTAGGCGAGGGTTTTTCCGGTACCAGTACCTGCCTCAACTACACAGATAGGCGGTGCTGCACCATCATCAGCAAGAGTTGACAGAGTCTTGGCTATCTCGGCGATCATCAGGCGCTGCCCATATCGGGGCGTCAGTTCGCGAGATTCAAGTAGCTGGCGGTAGGCAGTTTGAATGCTGTCTTTTACATCATCTGCCAACATTCAGCACGGTCCTCGGGTATTGCAAGGTCAATAAAGTAGAATAGCCAAATTATAGCATCTACCCAGAATATGCCCTCGAAATAATGTGACATGAGTGAGACTGAACAGAATTCTTTGCTGTTTCGATTGAAACAACATCTGCTACACTTGTGTCTTATAGTTAATATTCCGAATTATTGATATTCGGGCAATACAGTCAATCCCAAGAATTCAATCAAGCGCTCGGTTAGTAGTACATGTCAATTGCCACAGACTCAAAAATACCAACAGAAATAGACAATACTTGGGCCAATCAAGATACCAAGCAACGTCTACTCACCATCGAAAAGCTCGAAGCTCAAAATAACAGCAATCAGGACCTTCTAAAACGAATCGCCCATAACGACGAATTCGAAGAGGTTCGCCGCAGTGCCACAATGCGCATTACCGACCTCGGGGAGCTGGAAAAACTACAACAGCTAGGCGGGTTGGTCAAAGAAAGTGCCCTGCAACAGAGCTACCGAATCCTGGCAGGTATTATTGAGACAGAACTTACAGAAGATGAACGAAAAAAAATAATAGAACGACTCAAAGTACCAGCCAGGAAACAAATCGCGCTGATTACTAAATCAAAAACTATCGGCAGCAACGCTCTCGAAGGAATCAAACAAGCTGAAGACCTTGCCGACCTTTGTCTATTCGCAAGTAGTGTGCATGTACGCAAGAGTGCCGCTCAGAATATTAACGATGTGCAGCTGCTTAAAGAAATACAAATCAAAGTAACGGGAAAAGACAAGACCGTAACGAAGGTTATTAACGAACGTCTAAGTGCCGATGTGGAAAAGCCATCGAATCTCGAAGCTGACATTCAAGCGAAAATTGAAACTAATGTTGTGACCACAGAGCCAGAAAAACCAGAGAAAACCAAGCTCAAAAAAGATCCCAGCAAACCAGAAAAGATAGTAGAACCAGCTATCGAGCTCACAGCCATTGAGAAAGAAGCCAGCAAGCTTAGTCACAAAAATACAATCCGTTTGTATGAACTGCGCGCTCAGTTAAGAAAACTGCTCAATAGAATAGCGGATTCAGAAACTAAATTGCTTGGGCATGCTAAAGAGCTGCACAATAGCATCTCTGAAAAAGTGAATTCGAATAATGATTATCAAGAACAACTAAAAAGCAAGACTGGAATCCTTTTGATAACTCTCAGCGAAGCGCTTGAAGCAGGCAATTCGGAAAGCGCTATTCAGTGCTGGGACAAAATCCAGGGTAATATTAGCAACACTGCCAACCAAGTACGCTCAAGCTTGCAAAATCAGGCTGATGTGTATAAAGCCAAACTGACCGAGCTACGCGATTGGAAAATTTTTGCCGCAACCGAAAAGAAGAAGGAGCTTATTGCTCAAATGCAGCATCTAACTGAGTCACGCATGCATGCCTCAGATCGATCAAAGCACATTAGTAAGATGCATAAAGAGTGGAAGCAACTAGGCCGCTCGAACCAGAACGAAACCTTATGGAAGCAATTTAAAAAACTCTCTGATTTGGCGTACGAACCCTGCAAGGAGTACTTCAAGCAAAGAAAACAGCTTATGGCTGAAAATTTACAAAAACGCCGGGAAATTTGCGAGGCACTTGAGGCAGAGCATAAACGCTTACTCGAAGAAGAAGAATTAAATATTAGCGCTCTTAATAAACTTCTGCATCAGGCCGAGCAGGACTGGAAACGCTATGCTCCAATTGAACAAAACAAGATAAAGAGTCTTCAAAAACGTTTTTACGCGACAGTAAACCAAATACGAAAGATCCGAAAGAGCAGTTTGTCCATGCACGGAAAACAGAAACAAGCATTAATAGAACAAGCTCAGGCACTGGCCGTCCTTGCAGATAATAATAGCGCCATGAATGACGCCAAACGCTTACAGCAGGAATGGAAAAAAATAGGCCCCACTTCCTACAAAGAAGATAGTAAATATTGGCAAGAATTTCGAGCTGCCTGCGACAAAGTGTTTAGTAAACGAAATCAGGAATCCGAAGGTCTAAGAGAAAATTTGAAACAGGCAGAAGCTCATCTAAACAAGCTATTACTCTCTATGAGTGAATTATTAGGTAGAGATGAAGATTGCTTTCGCGAAGCCAGAACCGAGTACCAAGACCTCGCTCAGGAATTTTCTAGTTCCCTCGATCCTCGCCTGAGGTCGCAACGGAAGCGGCTGTTGGACCAATTTAACACTCTTAAGCGTCAGATTGATTCTAGGTATAAATCCTTACCAGACAAAAAGCAGCAGCTGTTAAGAAATACAATTCTGCAAAAGACAAAAATATTGGAACAGCTTGAAAACTCGTTGTTGGCGGAGAAAGACCAATCGCGCTTCGATTCTTGCAAACAGGCCTTGAAACTAGACACCTGGAAAGAAATTGGAGTGAGCGGTAATTCAGAATTAGATAAGGAACTGGATACAAGATTAAAAACTGTGCTGGGAGCAAAATCTACCAGCGATATTCTGGAACTTGCAAACAGGAGCGAAGCTCGCTTTCGAGAACTTTGTATACGCGCTGAAATAAGAGCGAGTATTGAAACCCCAGTCGAAGACAAACCCCTGCGCATGAAGCTTCAGCTAGAACAACTGCAAAGCGGGTTCGGAAAGGCCAAGCCAGAACCGAAGGAAAATATTAAATACGCCCTGGAAACCGAACTTCTAAGCTATACTCTTGGACCACTTGATGGCACTACCCGAGAACTGCTAGCCAACAGGATAAGCCAGGCTATGCAGAAATTGAGATGAACTAAAGAGTCATACGACTAATGACTGGATTAGCATAACTCAGCAAATAATGTCGTTGCAATATTGAGTCGACTTTTTGCAGCCTATTTAGAAATTCTTCTCTCGATGCGGCCGTAGCTTCGCATTCCTCCCTAGGCATTCCCGTCGCCCGTTCCGGCAACTGAGCTCTTTCTCTAAGCATTTCTAAGGCAATGAAATTGCTATCTCTGAGCTTATAATTTTTCCATATTTGTGCGTCTATAGCGGCTGCTATGATTTCAGGATCATCGCTGTCGTAACGCATTTCACTTCCGAAAGCGACATGCACTGCTCCTTTAAAACCAATCATCCCAGCCACAATACTATCAATGTCACTTTGATCTGTTTTAGTAAACGAACCGGTAGTTTCTAATTGATATAGTTCTTCGGCCTTCAGTACATCGCAGGCATCATATTCGTAAGAAATAGATACCGGAACTATGTGCAACTTCTCTAGATTTTCGCTCAAGGGTAATTTTCGTTGGTTCATCGCTAACATTTTTAATAATGCTGAATCTGTCTTATCTATACCGTCCTTCGCCCTGCCTTCTCTCTGAGCTATCCATACATTATTATTCTGTTCAATGCAGAAATGGATGTATTCTGACAACAGCGTTAGGCTTTGTAACAACTCCCTACCCTTTAAGGACCTTCTTACGATAAAACTTTTATTCAATCGCATCAGATCTGAAACAAATGGCTTTTTTAGAAGGTTATCACCCGTAGCGATCTGCACTGTGCGATTCCCTGCGTAATAAAGCACGTAGTTCACAAATGCAGGGTCCATTGTGATATCGCGGTGATTGCTGATAAAGAGATAACTTCTCTGCTGATCTAGATTTTCAATACCAGAGTGCGTCAAGCTGGTAGTAGTATCCTCGATCATCTTATACATGTACTCGGCTATCACATCCTGCATACTGGCGACATCGTGCACAGCCGCAAGCTGTCCCTTTAATTTTTTCTGAGCAACAAGTCGCGTGGCAGCTGGAAACAGGCGGGACAATTTTGGCGAGTAGAAGCTAGCAATACTGAACAGAAATTCAGGGTCAGTTATTAGCCGATCCAGCACCGGTCGAATCTCATCGTCATGGTAGGGCCGTATCTCTTTGAATTTATCCATTAATTATTCTTTTATATCAATCAGTTACTAGACAGAGCCAAACCGCCTCTTTGGATCGGGATTCGGATTCTATCTGCTTTGTGGTCTGTTGTGTAGCTCAGGGTTTCGGCCTACTCGTTCATCTTAGCGAAATGAGAGATAGAAGTGATATATTCATCCAAGCTATCGAACAAACCTTGATCTTTATCGTCTGAAAGACGTCTGGCTTGCGCATAACTATTGTGATAATTCTCCTGCGCCTGTTCAGAAAACAAGCGCTGCCGCCTAAATGCATTCCATTCTTCGAGCTCTTGGCTGCTTAAGGTCTCTTTATAGTTTCGTGCTCGATAGCGAAACAAAATGGTCGAGAGCCGTTGATCACGAAACGGTAAATCAAGCCTGGACAGATCTTCCTTTGGCGCGGTTCGAACCATAGCCATGAGGTGGCGATCCGACTCAGGGAAAAAACCACCGCTATAAATCATATAGTCAGGATCAGTTTCTTGTTGAGCATGCTCCTCACTAAATACTTCGGCCAGCTTTCCTGCCAACTCCTGGTCAGATTGCAGTGTATTCCAATGCACCTTACAGGCCGTCAGATCAATTCCATATTGGCCTGCACGTTCCGAGGACAAAACCGCCGGTGAAGTCACTATGGGACATTTATTAATATGTATGGTCTTCAACGGAATTCGCTGAACACCTTTTGGCAAGTCTTCTCGAGCCGTAAAAATTCTCGATCTAATTTCTTCTACTGATAATGTCCGCCAGGTATCTGGATCTTCGCGCAGGTCGACTACGATAATACCGTTGTTATTCGTCGGGTGCTGGCAAAGTGGCATTACCAAGGCCATACAGCCCCGAGCTGCAGGATACATCATGGATACGTGCAGCACTGGTTTACGAGTTACCATATCTATTTCGGATTGCACCGCGCGCTTGTTTCTGAGTTTATAAATATATTCAAATAACTTCGGTTGCTTCTGTTTTATTAGTTTAGCGACCTCGATTGTTGCGATGACATCTGCCAGAGCATCGTGAGCATCGGCATGCTCTATTCCGTTGGCTATAGTGAGTCGATCCAGCTTAAAGCTGTTTGTACCATCGTCTTTCTTCGGCCAATTTATCCCATCAGGCCGAGTCGCAGCGCAGAGTCTAACCATATCGATGATGTCCCATCGCGAATTTCCGTTTTTCCATTCACGCTCATAGGGGTCATAGAAATTTCTATATAACAATTGCCGGGTGAGTTCATCATCGAAGCGAATATTGTTATACCCTGCTACACAGGTTCCCGGGACTGAAAACTCCTGTTCGATTCGTCTTATAAATTCTGCTTCACACACCCCATCGGCCAATGCCTTCTGCGGCGAGATGCCGGTGATAAAGCAGGCCATGGGATCGGGCAAGAAGTCATCTGCCGGCTTGCAGTAGCAAAGCAACGGCTCAGAGACAATATTCAAATTTTCATCCGTGCGAATTCCTGCGAATTGGGAGGCCCGATCTCTGCGCGGATCTTTTCCAAAAGTCTCAAAATCGTACCAATAAATAGTGTTATTCGGCATTTCTCAATTTCATCCTATTCCCGTGCACGACGACAGGCTCCGATTGACTACAACATCGATTATAGCGGGTCTGACTGTCCAGTACGCGTAGATTTGGACTTCGATCTCTGCCTACTTCTAGCACTTAACAATTCCTTCCAAATACCCATTTGTAGTAGTATCGCTATGGTTTATTAGCATTACTCAGTAGCACCTCGCAGATACGCCATCCCAGGAAGGCCATTCAGACAACTTGCTAGTGCTGAATTAAAACAAGATAGCGACTAACGACAGTGATTCATGGATTTTCGCGGCGCCCACATACTTAGCGTAAAACAGTTTGAAAGGACCGATGTCGATCGCGTTTTCCAGGTTGCCGATGCCATGGTCCCCTATGCACATAGACAGAGAGCCACCAGGGCTCTGGAAGGCGCTATTTTGGGGAATATGTTCTTCGAGCCCAGCACGCGAACCCGCGTCAGCTTTGGTTGCGCCTTCAATTTACTTGGCGGCCAGGTACGAGAAACTACCGACGTAAAAACGTCCTCTATATCAAAAGGCGAGTCTCTGTACGATACGGCTCGAGTTATCAGTGGTTATAGCGATGTTATTGTTATGCGGCATCCACAAACTGGCTCGGTAGCTGAGTTCGCCAAAGCCAGTCGTGTGCCTGTTATTAATGGTGGAGATGGGCCCAATGAACACCCTTCTCAGGCCTTGCTAGACCTCTACACGATTAAGAAGGAATTGCAGTCTAACGATGGACAAATTGATGGCATGCATATAGCTATGATTGGCGATCTAAAACATGGTAGAACCGTGCACTCCCTCTCACAATTGCTGTTGCTCTACAACAATATAACCTTCACTCTGATCACGCCCGCCGAACTGCGCATGCCTGAGGCTATTGTTTCCGAGCTGAAGCAGGCGGGCCACACCGTCATAGAAACCGAGGACATGGAGGCGGGTCTTAATGATAACGATACGATATACCTGACTCGCATCCAGGAAGAGCGTTTTACAACAAAGCTGGAAGCTGATATCTACCGTGGCCGTTTTCGGCTAAATCAGTCGATCTACACACGTTATTGTCAGCCTAATACGGTGATAATGCACCCGCTGCCCCGTGATTCCCGTGCAGAGGCTAATGAATTGGACAATGACCTCAATCAGCACCCCAGCCTCGCTATATTTCGGCAAACAGACAATGGGGTATTAGTCCGTATGGCGTTATTCGCACTAATATTGGGTGTGGCTGAGAAAGTGGATGATAGCGCCCGCGATGTAGGCTGGTACACCGGAGGCAGATTCTAGAAGCAACCAATAACAACAACACGTAACAAACAAAATCTCAGAATTTCAAGCAGGCAGGAATATGACTATGGGTTTTAATGATTTATTAAAAATGATGATCGAAAAGGAAGGCTCGGATCTATTTCTAACCACGGGCGCCCCGCCGAGCATGAAGGCTTTCGGTACTCTTACACCCTTAGTCGACAAGAAGCTGCCCGAAGGTATGGTCAAAAAAATCGCCTATCAAATAATGAATGAGGAACAGATCAAAGACTTTGAAAAAAGTCCGGAAATGAATCTTGCCATATCTGACCCCGACATTGGCCGCTTTCGCGTCAATATATTTAAACAAAAGGGAGAGCTTGCAATCGTAGCTCGTAATATCAAAACCGAAATACCCAGTGCCGCCTCCTTAGGATTGCCACCTATTCTAAATGACCTGATTATGCAGAAAAATGGCATAGTGTTATTCGTTGGCGGAACTGGGTCTGGAAAGTCCACGTCTCTGGCCGCACTCATTGATCATCGCAACAAGAATTGTGATGGGCATATAATCACAATCGAAGATCCAGTTGAATTTGTTCACCCGCATCAAAAATCTATTATCAACCAGAGGGAAGTAGGTGTTGACACCAACAGCTATGAAGACGCACTGCAGAACACATTAAGACAGGCGCCAGACGTTATTCTTATCGGCGAGATTCGCAGCCAGGAAACAATGGAACACGCATTGGCCTTTGCCGAAACAGGCCATCTCTGCCTTTCTACCCTTCACGCTAACAATGCCAACCAGGCCCTGGACCGCATAATTAACTTTTTCCCGGAAGAGAGACACAAACAATTATTTCTGGATCTATCCTTAAACCTGCAAGGCTTCGTGTCGCAACGCCTCATCCCCACAGTGGACGGCAAACGAACGGCAGCGATTGAAATACTGCTTGGTACTCCGCGTATTTGTGACCTTATCAAACAGGGCAAGGTTTTGGAGATTAAGGAAGTTATGGAAAAGAGCGAGCAGCAAGGAATGAAAACTTTTGATTCCGCACTGTTCGATCTCTATAAGAATGGCAAGATCAGTTACGAAGAAGCGCTGAAAAATGCGGACTCCAAAAATAATTTACGTCTGCGCATTCAACTATCCGAAGGAAAGGATGCCGACGAAACTGAACTTGATAACGATGATGATTCAGGCGGCTTGTCCCTGGTGCAGACAGACGATGGTCAAGACAATATTTTCTAAGGAGCGTCTGAACATTGCGTAATTCCACGACATGATAAAGTATTCAGATTATTCCAAGCTCGATGGAATTTCACTTGCGCAAGGAATCCGAAATAAGGATTTTACTGCGGCAGAAATTACTCAGTGCGCCATAGACCGGGCCCAGGAAGTAAACCCTGGCATCAATGCGATTGTTCATGAGAATTACGGCAATGCACTGACTCAAGCTGTGAATTTCGACAATAACCCTGACTTATCAATGCAAAGCAGGGTCGCGGGCCTACCCTTCCTGATAAAAGATCTAAGTGAGGTAGAAGGAGTAGCGAGTTCATTCGGCAGCCACTTATATAGTGGCCACGTCTCCAGTCGAAATTCCCAGATCGTCGATAAATATATTGCTGCAGGATTACTAGTTCTAGGTAAAACCAACACCCCGGAATTCGGTCTCACCATCACTACGGAGCCACAGGCTAATGGTCCCTGTCGCAATCCCTGGAACCTCGATCATTCTACCGGGGGTTCTAGCGGTGGCGCGGCCGCGGCAGTAGCTGCAGGCATTGTGCCTGTAGCCCATGCTAGCGATGGCGGAGGATCGATTCGAATCCCAGCCTCCTGCTGTGGCTTATTCGGGCTAAAACCCAGCCGTGGACTTACCACTATTGAAGATAACTTAGCGGAGTCATGGAGCGGCATGAGTGTTGGTCACGTAGTGAGCAGGACCGTCCGCGATAGCGCTGCCTTTTTAGACCTCATCAAATTAGAGAACGCGAAGCTCTACCCTCAACCCGAAAGCCCAAACTCGTTTTATGAATCTCTGAATACAGAAAAAAAAAAGCTGAAAATCGCCGTTCAAGTTGGCCACCCCAGCGGCGAGCCATTGGATCAGGACTGTATTGTGGCTGTTCAAAAAGCGGCCCGGCTTTGTGAAGCCTTAGGTCACCATGTAGAGGAAGTACAACACCCCGTTGATCCTATAGTCGCAGCCAAAGCCATGTCTGTGCTTGTCAATATCCATGCTTGCCAGGCCGTCATGAAACGAGTTGATGAATTACAGCTTTCACTAGATGACTGCTCGATTGAATCATCGACACGAATTATGGCCAGGCGCGGTAGCGAAATAAGCGCTGTGCGATACCTTGCCGCACGGGCTAGCCTTACAGCAGCCGAGCAGCTTCTGCAGGAGTTTCATAAGAACTATGATGTCCTCATTTCACCGGTACTGAGCAAAGTACCTGCAAAACTTGGATGGCTGGACATGAATAGCGATGATTTAAAAATCTATGCGGGCAGGTTCAAGGCATATACTGGTTTCACAGCACTAGCCAATGGAACCGGTCAGCCATCCATGTCTGTACCGCTGCATCAGACTGCTGAGAATTTACCTATTGGCACACTATTTACGGCGGCCTGGGGAAACGACTTACTGCTGTTACAACTGGCACTTGAATTGGAGAAATCGGCGGTTTGGCCTGGCGTGGCGACTGCGCTGTAAAAGGAATTTTTACCCTATGCCGACTAAGCATTTCTGTGGCGGTAGCGGTGCATTTTGTGCAACAATTCATGACCACATAGGGCCAAAATTTGTCATAAAACAGTTTTCAGATCTGCTAGCCCCTTAAAATAATATTAATATATTACAATGAGCTAGCTATGTATGTTAACAAGTTACTTTAGTACGGAGACAATGTATGAACCTGCGATTATCAGTCCTTGCTGGCGCAGTAACTTTGAGTCTGGCTGGCACTAGCATAGGTCAAGAGTATCAAGCTCCATATACTGAATGGGGAGTTCCAGATTTACAGGGAAACTGGAAGAACGCCACGGTGATGCCCTTCGAGAGGCCTCAAGAATTAGGCACTAAACAGGCTTATACCGAACAGGAAGCCGTGCAACTTGAACGGCAGGCACAACAGGCCGTGGAGGAGGACAATCAAGCTCTAGACCCCAATCGCCCCGCCCCTAAGTTGGAGGCCCTCCCCCCTGTGGGCAACTACGATCTATTTTGGACTGATCGTGGCATGTTCTTACCAACAATAGATGGCGAGTTTCGCACCTCCGCCATAATTGACCCGCCTAACGGACGAATTCCGGAGCGAGTAGCAGGATTTCGCGAACGTATGCAAGAGTTGCGCGCAAATCAGCCCGATAGAAACGATGGCCCCGAAGGTCGAGGCTTGGGTGAACGTTGCCTGCTCGCCTTCGGTAACTCTTCAGGGCCAGTGATGTCACCGGTTATGTACAACAGCCATATGCAAATTGTGCAATCGCCGGGTTACGTCAATATCATCGTAGAGATGGCCCATGATTCTCGCATAATCAAGATAACAGATGAAAGAAATCCAGCTTCTGAAGTACATAGTAAGTGGATGGGGGACTCAATTGGTCGTTGGGAAGGGGACACCTTGATAGTAGAGACCAAAAACTATAACCCATGGATCACCTACAGAGGCGCACCCTCAGAGAACTTGACCGTTATTGAGACGTTTAGACGAGACTCTAACAATAAAATCATTTACGGCTTTAGCGTTGATGACCCAACTGTTTATAGCAGACAATGGTCAGGAGCTTATCCACTTTCGCGAATGGACGAACCCATATACGAATACGCTTGTCATGAGGGCAACTATGGCATCATAGGTATATTGGCCGGAGCGAGACGTCTGGAAGCAATGGAAAAAGAAGGAATCGAGCGAGCAATTGAACAGTGAAGTAAAATCAATCCCGCAACTACGCAAAAGAAAAGGCAGCCTTGGCTGCCTTTTCTTTTGCGTAGTTGGTCGTATTCTATAGCCTACTAATGCATATATCTTACCGCAGTAACTTCAGCCATAACTGCTATAGCTATCTCTGCCGGAGTTTTGCTGTTGATTTGAAATCCAATCGGAGCATGTAGCCGCGCAATTTCTTCTTCATTCAGCCCTAACTCAGGCAACCTTTCTCGCCTGGCAGCAGAAGTTCTCTCAGAACCCATTGCCCCAATATAGAATGCATTAGTTTTTAAGGCTTCCATTAAAGCCATATCATCTACTCTAGGGTCGTGTGCCAGGGCTATGATTCCGCTATAGGGATTGCTAAACCTCTCACGCACTACATCATCAGGCAAGCGCGAAGTTGTTTCCACGCCCGCTACAAACCAATTATCCAGGTAGTTAGGCCGAGGATCGCATAGGGTCACATCGTACTCCAATGCTAATGCCATTTCGGCTACGAACTTTGCAACATCCCCCGCTCCAAGTATCAACAACCGGTACATAGGGCTAAGACTGTGTGTCATTTGAGTATCGCTTAACAGCACCGCTTCTTCGCTGCTCTGTGCCTCCGTGGAGATAGCTCCATTGCGCAGATCCACAATTCGACTCACCTTGCTGTGGTTTTCCAGATCCGCGGCGAGCCTGCTAAATACTTCGACATTTGAATCTGTGCATTCAATGTATTCCAACAGGACGTGTAGCTGCCCACCACAGGGTAATTTTAGACGCGCTTGCTCCGCCGCAGTAACCCCGTATTTCACAATAAACGGCTTTCCTGATTCGTCATATTGCGCCTTGAGACTTCCATCTCTTAACTGCTCCAGAAAATCCTCTTCAATACAGCCTCCGGAAATAGACCCGACTAATTCTCCATCCATGGTACAGGCCATCATTGCCCCTATGGGCCGCGGCGAAGAACCCCAAGTTTTTAAGATAGTACATAGCCAGACAGGCCTCTGACTACGTAACCATTCATCGACATGGGAAATTATTTGCTGTTGACTGCTTTGCATTGAATTTAGTCTTTGATTAAGCGTTACCAAATATTGTCTATTAGTCCGATCATCTGCTCAAACCATTCTCTGCTTCCATTTACCACGTCGAAATACAAGGTAGCCTACTATACCAGTGAGAATATCCGACGCAAACACCGCCCAAAAAACCCCAACTGGACCGAAATTTAGGCCAAGTGCCAAGGTGTAGGCGAGAGGTACCTGAACAACCCAAAAGCAAAGCACGTTAATCCATGTCGGAGTCATAGTATCCCCGGCGCCGTTGAAAGCTTGGATTATAGCCATACCAGCTCCCCAAGCTACAAACGCCAGAGCAAAAATTCTCAGGCATTGGATCGCATACTCGACAACCACGGGTTCCTGAGTGAATAAGCCAACAATGGAACGGGTAAATAACAATATCAATATCGATGCAAAGCCCATATACATCGCATTGTATTTAACGATATGCCACACAGAAGTTTCTGCCCGTTGCGGCAGGCCGGCACCCAGATTCTGACCAACCAGGGTTGCTGCTGCGTTGCTTAAGCCCCAAGCCGGCAGTATTGTAAACATGACAACGCGCACGGCTATGGTATAACCCGCTACCGCCTCACTGCCAAATCCGGACACGATCTGCATCAGAAACACCCAGCTCGCCGTGGCTACCAAAAATTGTGAAACGCCTCCTATTGAAATCCTGACAAGCGAGACAATAAGCTCAAACTGCAGATGTAAGTTCGCGAAGTGCAGCCGAATTCTGCCTCCACCACCGCAAAGATAATACAGCCCGTACAATACCCCTACCCCACGACCGATATTGGTGGCCACAGCAGCCCCGGTCAATCCTAGCTCTGGGAAAGGCCCGTAGCCGTAGATCAAACAAGGATCGAGGACAATATTTATACAGTTCGCTAGAGTTAAGGCGCGCATCGCCAAACTCGCATCGCCCGCACCACGAAATATTGCATTGATAAGAAATAGAAAGACGATGGTGAAACAACTGCCAAACATTATTCGTGTATATGTTTCGCCGGTTGCAACGACGGTCTCATCCGCCCCCATCAACAAGAGAATATTTCGAGCATAGAAGATGCCAATCAGGCCGACCAATGCTGACACAAGCACACCTATCCATATCGCCTGACCAGCTGCCAGCGAAGCAGCCTCAGGCTCCTTTTCGCCAATGCGTCGAGCTATCATCGCCGTGGTGCCCATACTCAAGCCTATGGCAACCGCGTATAACAGCGTAATCATCGCCTCGGTAAGACCAACTGTGGCCACCGCTTCAGTTCCAAGACCAGCTACAAAGAATATATCCACAACGGCGAACACAGATTCCATGGCCATTTCCAGAATCATGGGAATGGCCAGCATCACGGTAACCCGGCCTATTGAGCCGGTTGTGTAATCGAACTCACTATCACCGGCCATAGATTGTTTGAACAACAACCAGCCGTTCCGTATTTTTTGTATTGTCATTTCAATTTCCGCAATTATAAGAAGTCGGCGCAGCAAACGATTCACTGCGAGAGAGTAGGAGAATTGAAGGACTGATCGAGATATGCCGCAGCTGTAAATGAATTTTACAACTGATTAGGCTATCGGCTATTTAGAATAACCGATGAATTGAGTGGATTCTGTGTACTGAAAGAATAATTACGAAATAACGCAAGCTAACACACAATTGAATCAGGCCTTTGCTCCAAAAAGATTTAACTGCCTCATTGGTTGAACTCCTGTAATAAAAGTGCTGGCATTATATAGCCCTACACAGACAATTTCATAGCTTTTTTCTAACTCCTGCTTTCAGCAAATCCTGGCTTAGAGTCTGCGCAACAATATCAACTATCAGCTAAAGTATTTACTAACTACAAACCAAATAACAAACATTTAGTAAATTCGGCGGGTGCCAGACTGAACAGCTCAAAGCTTGTGCACTCCCGCTGTTGTTTTTGCTGCTCGTCGTTATCGACTGTTCGGCTGCGTAGTATGGACGACTGCTGCTGAACCCAGGGGTCGAAGATTCTTCTCGCCATCTCGCCAGCCGCACTTCTGTCTACCATGGTATTTATATGGGCCAGAGTGCGACTGGAACCATTCGAACGAGTTTCTATGCCCAACTCAATTTCCTCCAACAAATACGCCGCAAGGCCTGGAGGTAAATTATTTAATGCCAGGTTCTGAGATACCAAACCAGACTGTCTGGCTATGGTAGTAACCGTTTCCCTGGAGCGATCATATTCTGAAACAGGATTGTGAAATTCATAGGCAGGGTTTCGGGACAAGGACGCATAATTACGATCATCAACTGGAGCACAATCAATAATACCCTCCTCTCGTTCCAATTTATTGCAATCGTAAGCATACAAATGCGAAGCTCGCGTATCTTGCAACGCGTTCAAAGTTTGTTGCACTGATTCAATAGAGGGCGGCTGAAGTCTCGAGGCATTAGCTTCAGGCACCTCTGCGTCATTTAAAATTGGCGCCAGAGAAACCGGGCCTATTTCTTCTTGTGACGCTAAACTCTGATCATTCGTGTTAACCAACTCAGACACGCTCTGTTGCAGATTATGTATTGGCTCGGTCGGCTCGGCTAATAGTTCCTCCTGTGTTGCATCCGGCATAGAATTTCGTTGCGGATTTGTCGCACTGAACTCAACCGTAAGCACATTTGGGGCAATCTCATTGAGTACTTTAATTTCGCCGATTGTCAAGCGGTAACACAAAGCAATCACGGTGAGATGAAACAATCCGGAAACAACAAAGCTTAAATGCAAACTACGAGAACTACTTCCAGGTCCAGCAGCGCGCTGCGATAATACCTGAACTTTCTCTAATTCATCAAAATCCGCCAGAGATAGGCTGCCCAGGGCTATGTCATCGGCAAATTCCATGTTTTCGCTCGTCGTGTGGCAGCTACGCTAGCGCCAACAGCAAGTTCTTCAAAATGATGCGACGCTTCTAAAACTAGACAAGACTTTAGCGCTAAAGTTCCTATAGAGGCAGTTTGACCATGGGCAACTCATGCAAAATTAAAGCTGGGGGCCAATAGTTCCGATTCCAGGCCCAACAAGTATTGTTTGGTTTTCAGTCCACCACCGAAACCTGTAAGTTTTCCAGAACTTCCTATAACTCGATGACAGGGAATGATAACTGGTATGGGGTTTTGCCCGTTCGCCGCACCAACAGCACGTGAAGCTTTTGGTTTACCTATATGTGCTGCCAACTGTCCATAGCTCCAAGTTTCCCCGTAGGGAATCTCAGTTAGCGCTTTCCAGACGTTCTCTTGAAACGCCGTCCCCTTGGGGAGAAGTGGCAGATCAAATTCTTTTAACTCTGCAGCAAAATACGCGTCCAGCTGAGAACAAGCTTCCATGAAGGGCGCCCTGTCATTAATCCATTTCTGCTCATGGCGTCGCTGCATCTTGCCGCTGGGAAAACCCAACAAGGAAAGATAGTCTCCATCGCCTGCCAGCAATAACTCACCAATAGCTGTTTTGTGATATTGATAATAAATCGTCATAAGCATTACCTTTGTGATTTCTACGCCTTCTGATTTAGGGCCGCAGCGGTTGAACTATTTCTTCGCCCGCATCGTTTGTTGATAATGCTTCCACAGCAGTATTACGGCGTAAGCACGCCACGGCCTCCAGTTTTCAGCTTGTTGTAACAATTCTTTGGGGGCCAGCGTCTCGTCTTTTTTTGCAGCCGCTCTCCTTAGAATCAAATCAGAGTGGGGAAAGGCGTTAGGGTCATTTAGTACACGTAGCGCAACGTAGTGTGCCGTCCACTCACCTATTCCCTTTACTTCGCAGATGCGACGAACAAATTCATCTGTTTCCAGTACACCGTCGAAAACAAGTTCTTTCTGTACAATTTTTTCAGCGATGGTTTTTATCGCCTGAACGCGCTGACCCACTATACCCATGCCATCCAGTTTGGCCTTGGCGAGGTCTCTAGCTGAAGGAAATACGCGAGATAATTCTGGTATAGAACCTTGGTAAGATTTTCCATGTCGATCGGCGACTCTACCGGCCAGCGTGGTTGCAGCCTTCACCGTTACCTGCTGTCCCAGGATGGCTCTTACCGTCACCTCCAAACCATCCCAGCAACCAGTCACTCGCGTCCCTGGGTTTTTATTTACCACTTTCTTTAATAGGGAATCGCGGCTAAAAAACCGCTCGATTTCTTCACTATCGGCCTTCAAATCGAATAACAGCCGAACCTTTTCAACTATATGGTACAGGTGACGCGTATCCGGAAAATTTATTTGCAGCGTTACATAGTTTTCTTGTTCGCTAAAAATTACTCGAATATCGCCGACCTTATCGCCGATAGCTATTGTTCTACAATATGCATTGCCCTCAAAATCAATATGCTCAACTCCAGGAATTTTCCTGTATTCAAGATAGGCAAGCATTGATTTCCAATCCATTGGCGGCCTATAGCTAAGATGTACTTGGATATTATCTCCGGCAACAAGCTTTCCATTTCGTCTCGCATTCCTGAGCTCTTTAGGCGATCTGGCGTAGGTTGATTGAAATACGGCATTGAAGCGTCGCACGCTGCCAAATCCCGCTGCGAAGCAAACCTCGGAAAGTGGTAGGCTGGTTTCATCGAGAAGTTTTTTTGCAAAGTGCAGACGCTGTGTTTGTGCAACGGCAACTGGCGAAGCACCCACGTGTTGCTGAAACAGCCGGCTTAGTTGGCGCGACCCAATTGATAACTGACTAGCAAGTGCCTCCACCGAATTGTCGTCGAGATTACCTTTGGCGATTAAATGTAAAGCCTTTGAAACCTTGTATGGAGCGCCAACCCAAGCGGGGGTGCCAGGAGAAGATTCCGGGCGACAGCGCAGACAGGGGCGAAAACCTGCTTCAGCAGCACCGGCTGCACTGCGGTACAGTTGCACGTTTTCTTTTTTCGGACTCCTAACCGGACAAATCGGGCGACAGTAAACACCTGTGGTCAGGACGCCAATAAAAAAACGTCCGTCGAATCGAGGGTCTCGGCTTCGGCGAGCGTTTTCGTATTCATCAATATTTAGTAACACTGTCATGCCATTCCAATAGAAAAGCTCTTCAAGCAATCTAAGAACAATTAAACAATGGCAGTAAGCATACTCCTTTTTTATCCAAAAACTGGCCGTTTTCGGACATCATCATTTTTTAAAATAAACTGTAGCGATGCGTACTATTGGTTTAAGTAGGCTTTGGCCTGCTCGCCCACTATTCGCACCAAATCACCCTGCACGATACTCATATCTATAAGATGCAGCCCCCAGTCCGCACTTATCTGCTGTCCAAAATACAGGTCCCCTCGGATATCGTCTGTACGCGCATCATTGGCATCCGCGTTAACAGTCATTTCCAGATAGTTAAATGTTTCATTGTTCACACAACGTGCGGAAAGCAGCCCTGGCACTTTAACGAAGCGAGTGCTGATCTGCTTCGGAGGACTGGTCCAATCAGGCATGGGTGCTACGGCTTGCACAATCTCGCCGATGTTTGATAGATAGGCGTCCAGTTCTCCTGCACCCCCTGAAAGGTTTGCCGGATTGGTACACCCAGCCTCAGTGTCGGCGCTGGGTGCGCGACCAAAAATAGCTGAGGCTGCCGGTGGGGGGGTTCTATCGCGGTAGGTCATGAAGTTAATGGCGCAGCCAATTTGATTATCGCTCCGGCACAACGGAATATTTTGAAATGTAACGCCGACATCCTCTCCCTTCGGCACTATCACCGGATTTCCAGCCAAGATCGCTGAAACCAATTGCTGCTGAATGGCTTTGCCGTCAATTTCATTGCGCATCAATTCAATCAATAGGCTAGTGCCTTGCGAATGACCAATCAGTACGAAGCCACGACCGTTATTGTAATTCGCAAGATAGTAATTAAAGGCTGCCACCACATCCAGGTAGTTTAACTGGTCATTGCCAGCGAGATTCCCGGCAGCAGATAGCAGGGCCTGAATGGTGATCTGTCGATAGATCGGTGCAAACATGCGGCATTCCGCATTAAAGTGTGCAGCCTGAGTGAAGGTGGTTATGGTTTCCTCATTCAAGCCCGCGTTCATATCGGAAAACGTAGCCTGGTCCAGCGAAGTAGTTGGGTACACATAAAAGCAGTCTATAGGCGCATTGGGATTTGCTTCCCAAGGCTCTATGCTTAAGCTGCCGTCTGGATAAACCACCGTCGCCGAGAGGTCCTGGTCACACAGGTCCAACTGATTGTCTGGATGGCACAACCAGCTATTAATATCGCCGTAATTTACGGCTGTTTGTTGCGCCAAAGCACTTGCGCTTAGGCCATAGCTGGCCAATAAGATAATTAATGTAAATCCTGCTTTTTTCATAATAAGCTCTTGTTTTATAAAATATTAAATTAAGGTAGCTTGTAGACGATCATAGCATTTCCGGCCAGCTGTCCAAATTGTGCATAGCCGGAATTAAGCAGCATATAGTCGCCAGAAAAAACTGCACCAGTCGCGTCAATTGCACCGCCGCTTGCCGGCACATTGTTTATGGTTTGATACTCCATTTTGGTATCCAGTTCCCAGAGAATTTCACCGCTATCCTTATCGTGAGCAAATAGCACACCGTTTAGCGCACCCACCAGCACCAAGTCATCGATAGCAGTTGCGGCCCCGGAATAAGAGTTAGAGCAAGAAAAGCCGCCGCCTTCACAGCGATTAGGCGCCGCTACATACCAGAGCAACTCACCGGTTTTCATGTCAATAGCATGCAATCCAGGCTGTGCCGGAGCTGTACCCCCCGGGATGCGATCCGATACTGGCACATACACGATGTCATCGATGAAGGTCATCCCCCAATGCACACCGCCAAGAGGACTACCGCGCCCCACGCGGGTTTCCCACAATACAGCGCCCTGATTATCTGGATCCAAACCGAACACGACGGCGCCCTTGGTACCAGCAATTAATATATCCTGGCCGTTAGACAGCGTCGTCGAAAGAATCGGTGCACCAATATCCACATCCGGCCCCGCATCTGGACAATTAGGATGCTCGCTGTTCCCTGTCGCACAAGCCAGAGTAAAAGCATCATTTGCCGTACTCTGATAGACCCAATCCATGTTGCCCGTGTCTGCAGCAAACGCTATGACCGAATCACTGGTGTCGCTGGTAGGCCGGCTGTAATTTTGTCCAGACCCGACATAAACACGATTACGCTTAGTATCGAAACTGGCAGATCCCCAGATGGGGGCTCCAGAGGGTGCTAAAACCGGGTTACCGGCGCTGTTTCGACCAACCTCCTTGGCCTCCTCCATTATGTAAGTGTGCCACACTTTCTCACCCGTGTTCAGATCCAAGGCAGCGACATTGCCACGAAACGTGCAGCAAATATGTTGCGGATTACCGGCAGCCGCAACCTCCATCGAAGAAACCGGTACATATACCCGATCGCCGTATACTGCAGGAGCCCCGGTGCTTACCGCCCAGGAATTCGCGTCTGGGTCGGCGTGCCAAATCTTCAGTCCAGTCTGAACGTCAAGTGCGTAAACCCTATTAGATTGATCTGCAATTATGACCACAGTCTTGTCAATCGCCGTGGCCTTCACCACTGTGGGCGCTGCACGTACCTCTGAAATCGCTGGGTAGGTCCAATAGTGGCAGCCAGTTTCGAGGCTCAGGGCATACACCTGACCAGAGGGTGACCCCATAATCACTACACCATCGATTATGGCTGGCTGTGCTCGAGCCGCCGAAGCGCCCTCAACCCCAAAGGACCATGCAAACTCCCGCTCGTCAATGTTGCTTCTCTTTATGGAAGTCCCTGCGGCCGACTGGTAACGCTGAGACCCCAGATCGTTTCCCCAGCCATTCCAATTTGTGGCTTTGCTTAAATCTAGCTTGCCAATACTTGAAGAACAGGCGGTAAAGCGCTCGATGCGGTCCCGATTGTAACTGCCACCGGTAATATATTCCGCGATGGCAATTTGCTGATCTTCACTTAGGCTGGCGGCCTGGGTCTGCATAATTCCTGCGGTGAGCGCGTGAAAGATAGCATTCGGATTGTAGCCACTCAGCGCCAAACGGCTTGGCGCTCTATCCACAGGATCGTCATGGCAGGAGGCGCAGTTTTGCTGGTAAAGCACTTCGCCTTCGTTTGTCTGTGAAAACGATGAGCTGGCGATTAGCCCCCAAACACAAAAAACCATAAGACTCGTGCTGCGGTTTATCCGGATATTCATGCATTGACCTCCTAAAACCAATGTTCTGCCTGGTTGAAACGCTGAGCTAGCGCCGTTTTGAGCGACATCACTATACCCCAATTCCATGGAGCTCCAAAGGGGAATGCGATGAGCTTCCCGCTGGTGTATATTAGCCGCCACCCATGTAGTGAAGGGGGCTAGCGCCATCCTCTTCAGCACAGTAGCCAGCAGATAGACAAGTTTTCGTTTTTAATATTAAGTAGTTGGAATTTTAATGAATAACAAAGAGTTAAGAAAACATTCTAAGATTGTAGTTGATGGTATCGAACAGGCACCAAGCCGCGCTATGTTGCGCGCGGTAGGTTTCGAAGATGCAGATTTTAAGAAGCCCCAGATAGGGATCGCCTCGACCTGGAGTATGGTCACTCCCTGTAATATGCATATCAACAAATTGGCCGAAGACGTAAACCAGGGAACAGACGCTGCCGGGGGCAAAGGCATAATATATAGCTGCATCACCATCTCAGACGGCATATCCATGGGCACAGAGGGAATGAAGTATTCGCTGGTCTCAAGAGAGGTGATTGCAGACTCGGTTGAAACTGTCTCAGGCTGTATGGGACACGACGGCATTATAACCATCGGTGGCTGTGATAAAAATATGCCAGGCCTATTAATGGGTATGTCTCGCCTCAATCGGCCTTCTATCTTTATCTACGGCGGCACCATTCAGCCCGGGCCGAACCATACCAATATAGTCTCTGTTTTTGAGGCCGTGGGCGAGCATGCCGCCGGTAAGGTTTCCGATATTGAACTGAAAAATATTGAAGAAACTGCAATTCCTGGCCCCGGATCTTGCGGCGGCATGTATACCGCTAACACCATGGCATCTGCCATTGAGGCACTTGGCATGAGCTTGCCGAATAGCTCCGCGCAAGACGCGATATCCCAAGAAAAGGTCGATGACTGCCTGAATGCGGGCGAAGCCATCATGAACCTTATAGAAAACGATATAAAGCCCTCTGACATCATGACTCGTTCCGCGTTCGAGAATGCTATCAAGGTAGTAATTGCTCTGGGCGGGTCCACTAATGCCGTGTTACACCTGCTTGCTATGGCCCATACCATGGGCGTAGAACTGGAATTGGATGACTTTAGCCGCATCGGTAAGCAGACCCCAATGCTGGCGGATTTAAAACCCAGCGGTAAATATCTGATGTCAGAGTTAATCAAGATTGGTGGTATTCAACCATTGATGAAATCCATGCTGGATGCCGGCATGCTGGATGGTAGCTGCATGACCGTTACGGGAAAAACCATGGCTGAGAATCTGGCTGATGTAGCCCCCTATCCGCAGGGACAGGACATCATTCGCGCATTCGACAATCCCATTAAGAAAGACAGCCATCTTGTTATTTTAAAAGGAAATTTAGCGCCGACAGGCGCCGTTGCCAAGATCACCGGCAAGGAAGGCCTTAGTTTCTTCGGCAACGCCAGAGTGTTCGAATCAGAGGAAGATTGTCTGCAAGGAGTCCTGGATGGCACGGTTGTCAAAGACGATGTTCTGGTTATTCGCTACGAGGGGCCAAAGGGAGCGCCCGGCATGCGCGAAATGCTCAGCCCTACCTCAGCCATTATGGGCAAGGGCATGGGTGAAGACGTGGCTCTTATCACCGATGGCAGGTTTTCCGGTGGTAGTCATGGATTTGTGGTGGGCCACGTGACCCCCGAAGCCTTCGAGGGCGGCCCTATCGCTATCGTACAAACCGGCGATAAAATCTCTATCAATGCAGAAACCAATGAAGTTAAGCTTGAGCTCAGCGATGAGGAAATTGCCGAACGCCTGAGCAAATGGAAGAAACCCAGGGCACGCTACACCCGTGGTGTACTCGCCAAATACGCCGCATCGGTAACATCTGCCTCAGAAGGAGCAGTAACGGATAAGTATCTATAGCCGATAAATTAATTAACTTAGAGTAAGGACAATAAGAAGGCTCAGTTGTGCCCGAATTTTTTACCAACATCGGACTTCTGCTAGACGGGAGTTTTTTGCAGGCAGGCGCTCTCTGGGCGCTGCGCACTATTCCAGGCTTTCCTCCTATAATTCAAACGGTGCATATCCTGGGTATAGCAATTGTCATGGGTAGCGTCGTGATGTTAGATCTTCGTATTCTTGGCATGGCCGTACCTAGCCAAAAAATATCTGAAATGACAAGCCGCCTGATGCCCTGGCTCTGGTGGGCACTGGCATCAAATTTCGTGTCAGGTGCATTTTTCCTGTTTGGTAGACCCAATCGCTATTTCAATAATCCGATATTTGGCTGGAAGCTCAGTTTCCTGATTCCTGCCATTGGGTTGACTCTGTTTTTCCACTTAATGAGCAGACAACAGGCGGGCTACTGGGAACTTAGTTCTAAACGTCTGTGGAGTGCCAGAGCGATTGCCTTGGTTTCTCTCGCGCTGTGGATTCTGGTTGCCATGGCTGGTCGCTGGATAGCCTACGTGGAATATATCTATTATCCCGCCTAGGCAGGCTATTGAAGCGTAAGGTCCGGTATCACAAAGAGTAGGTTATGACAAAATTTAAGCTGGCAACTGTTCTTGTACTCATGACGTTTTCACCCTTGAGCATTGCTGGAATTTATACCGACAATCTTTCCGATTGCCTGCTGTCCTCGACTACGGAAGAAGACAAACTGCGCTTAGTTAAATGGATGTTTACGGCAATATCCCTACACCCTGCTGTAACGACATTGGCCGAAGTGTCGAAGCAGACTCGGGACGAAGCAAATAAAGGTATGGCCGAACTTCTGGTGGAGCTACTCACCGATCGTTGCGTCGATCAAACCAGAGAGGCAATTCAGAATGAAGGCAGCCTGGCCCTGCAAACCAGCTTCAGTGTATTGGGGCAGGTAGCGGCGACGAATTTATTTTCTGACCCCAACGTTGCAGCCGGGCTATCTAGTCTTGAACAATTCGTCAATATACAAGATTTGGACAGGCGTCTTGAGATTGGACAGTAATTTAATTATCCACGCTTGGTAAACATGCAGATGAACTTTCTTAACTCACCAAAATGGATCGACGTAGAGAACTGGCCAATTTCCTGGGAGATCGGAGGCACCGCCTGGTTTCCATTTTTAGAATCGATTCACGTTATCGCTGCTGCTTTTGTTGTAGGATCAATCCTCACTGTCGATCTACGCCTACTGGGCATTGCTGCCACAAAATACCCGATCAGCACCTTGTCTAGAGAATTAGTTCCCTGGTCATGGGGAGCATTCGTTATTGCCACAATCACCGGTTTAGGCATGTTTATCACTAGAGCGGCTTCGCATGTAGTAAATCCCGCTTTTCAGTGGAAGATTTTCCTGCTTGCTCTCGCCGGAGTTAATATGGCCTATTTTCACTTCCGTGTTTACAAACATATAGCACAGTGGGACATGACCTCATCGACACCCACTCAGCTTAAAGTAATAGGCAGCCTGTCACTTTTCATCTGGTCCGGAGTCATGTTAGCCGGGCGATGGGTCGGGCATATAATTTAGAAATAGTATCGATCAAGTCAAATCAAGAGTGAAATTTGTAGAATTTTTGAAATTCAGAGACAACTCGTGAGTAGCACAGAAGACAATTCAGAATTAGATTTTGAGCGCATCAGCGTCTTGTATGCAAATACTAATTTTGGCTATTTCGGTATAGCAGCAGGGGTGATCTTCCTCGGTTACATAATTGATCGAATGGCAACGATCGATGTTGCCTACCCCTGGATGATAGCGGTAGCAGTTGCCTATATACCCAGAGTTGCCCTGTCCACACTGTTCACTAGAAAAGTTAAGAACCGGGAAATCACCCATCACAATGTTAAACCCTGGGAAAATTACTTTGTACTGAATAGTATTATTCCCTTTCTCTGTTTTTCAAGCGCCGTTTTTATTCCCTATGGTGAGAATGAATTTATCGCCTTACTGTTTTACGCCGTAATCGTCATGTCATTGATTTCCGGTGGAATTCTTTCATACAGCACGTCTTTAGGTGCAATTTTACTTTTTATGAATGCGAGCATGTTGCCATTAGTTGCTAAAGCATTTTGGATACAAGAGTCCTTGTTCAACGCATTAGGCTTAGTCTTTGTCATTGCTTATATCTTATTGTCTGGATTGATCCACAGGCAGAATAAGCTACTGGTGCAAAACATTGCTTTAAAGATTGAGAACGGACACCAATCTTTGACTGACCCCTTAACTAAATTGGGGAACCGACGGAGGTTATATTTATTAATTGAAAATCTGGTGCCATCATCCTTAAGAAGAAAAGACCCTTTCAGTATCATCTTGCTGGATATCGATCATTTCAAACAGTTTAATGACAAATTTGGCCATGGCGCCGGAGATGAATTGCTCGTAACAATCTCAAATATACTGGTCGAGTGTTCGCGAGATCAAGACTTGGTCGTACGTTATGGCGGCGAAGAATTCCTGCTAGTTTTACCATCCACAAGTTTGGAGGATGCAAAAATACTGGTAGAAAGGATGCGTAGCTCGATAAACGAAAAAACCAACACCACTTTTAGCGCCGGTCTGGCGATGCACACTGGTCAAATGAACTTCGATCAGTTAATTGAAATAGCAGATAAATGCCTTTATGAGGCCAAGGCCAGCGGCAGAAATCGCTATGTTATGGCTGATACCGACTAGCGCCAGCACTATTCAAAAATGCCTCAAGCCCTCTCATTCAATTTAGACTGACCCTATAAGAGCCGCTCCTGATCCCTGCTAATTCGGTCGCACTCCAGGCTTATCCGAGATAGAATTCGACTCCTGAAAACACAAAACTCACAGTGACCTGCCGATCAAACCAGGCACTGTTTATACTAAACCCAAGGTCTGGTTTGAAATTACTGAGGATTAGATAAATGAACATTAACACTTTTCCTGATTTGCGCTTCATCACACGATTGTTGAGCGTTGCGGCCTGCTTCGCGATCATTACCGCTTGTAGCGATTCCAACGAAAGTACCGAAAGTACCGAGCAGTCCACGTTTCAATCTGCTCCAGTTGAATCTATCGACCAGACGGGGTCATCGCTTGCCAACGCTAGCGTGCCAACAGAAAATGCTTTTGTCTTCGAAGCTGACCGCTTTGCTGATATACGAATGCTACGCTATGAAGTGCCTGGTTTTGATGACCTTACCGACAAGCAGAAAGAACTACTCTACTATTTATCGCAAGCTGCACTTTCCGGCCGCGACATCATGTATGACCAAAACTACAAACACAATCTTCGAGTTCGACGCAGTATTGAAGAAATCTTAAAGCACTACAATGGGGATAGAAACTCCGACAGCTTTAGCAATTTCCTGACCTACGCCAAGCAAATTTGGTTTGCCAACGGCATTCATCACCACTATTCCAGTGCGAAATTTACCCCATTGTTTGATCAGGAATATTTTAACGAACTGGTGATGGCCTCGGCAGCTGTCGCTAACTTCCCATTACGTGATGGGCAAACAGTGTCAGAACTGGTGGCGGAATTAACACCAATCTTATTCAATCCAGAAATCGATGCGAAGAAAGTCAACACAGCAGACGGCGTGGATAAAGTAGTGACATCTGCTGTGAATTTTTATGAGGGGGTCACAGAACAGGAAGTTGTAGATTTCTATGCGGCAAAGTCTGATCCCAATGACCCAATACCCGTATCTCATGGCCTCAACTCTAAGCTTACAAAAATCGATGGAAAGATTGTGGAGCAAGTGTGGCGAGTGGGCGGCATGTATAGCTCAGCCCTGGAACAAGTTGTGTATTGGTTGGAAAGAGCCATAAGTGTTGCCGAAAACGAAAAGCAGCAAACCGCGCTAGAGCTGTTGGTGAAATATTATCGTAGCGGCGATCTCGTCGACTTCGATGCCTACAATATAGCCTGGGTTAATGATATCGAATCAACTATCGATGTGATAAATGGATTTATCGAGGTTTACAATGACCCACTAGGCTATAGGGGTTCCTTTGAGTCCGTGGTAGCTTTTAGGGATGCCGAAGCCACTCAGAGAATTTCTGCAATTGGCGAACGTGCGCAATGGTTCGAAGATAATTCACCAATTCAAGGCGATCATAAGAAGGCAGATGTCACAGGAATTGACGGTAAAGCAATCACAGTCGTAATGGAATCCGGCGACTCTTCCCCTGCTACACCCATTGGTATTAATCTACCCAACTCCAGCTGGATTAGAGCAGAACACGGCTCCAAGTCAGTGAGTCTGTCCAATATAGTAGGAGCCTACAACGCCTCTCCCAGCAAGGCACTTGAAGAATTTGCCTTCTCACAAGAAGAGATTACTCGTAGTCGCACACACTCAAAGCAAGCTGGGGATCTTCACACCGATATGCACGAGGTCATCGGCCATGCCTCCGGCCAAATTAATCCCGGTGTTGGGACTACTCGGGAAACGCTGCGCCAATACGCCAGCACACTAGAAGAAGGCAGGGCCGACCTGGTTGCCTTGTATTACATTTTAGACCCTATGCTTATCGAAATAGGTGTTATGGATAGCCTGGATGTGGGCAAGTCAGAATATGATTCCTATATTCGTGGCGGAGCCATGCTGCAACTGTATAGACTGCAGCCAGGCGAATTGGTCGAGGAAGCACATATGCGTAATCGCCAATTAGTAGCGCTATGGTCCTATGAGCAAGGGCTAGAAGAAAACGTGATAGAACGTGTGCTACGTGACGGCAAGACTTACTTTGTGATTAACGACTATGAGAAGTTGCGCGTAATCTTCGGCAGACTGCTACGGGAAATACAGCGAATAAAATCAGAGGGTGATTTCGAAGCCGCGCGAAATCTGGTGGAAAATTATGGTACTCAGGTCGACCAGGAATTGCACGCCGAAGTCCTGCAGCGTTATGCTTCTCTGGATGTTGCACCCTACTCGGGATTTATCAATCCGCACATCGTTGCCACAGAGCAAGATGGTGTAGTAAGCGATGTGCGGATCGAGTATCCGGATGACTTCATGCAACAAATGCTTGATTACGCAGAACACTATTCTTTCTTACCTACGGACAATTAGTGACAGGCAAGAGCATAGAGCTTCAACAAACTCGAGAACGCAATGCTGTGAGCAGTAATAGCTCAGTGGCTTATGGACGCATGGGGAAGCGGTTGTAATGCCCCCAACCCACGCTAAATTAGCAAAGCCACTTGTGTTGGGATTTAAAAATCGTTAGGCAAATTAAATAGGAATTTTCAGTAACGAATTAATAAACGAATTAATAAACATTCACCTTAACGTTTAATAAAAGACTATGGATAAATCAAGAGTAACAATATGAACTTGGAGAAGCTTAAGCGTGCTGAAGAGTTTTTCATGACACGGTACCCCAATGGTTTCTCACATCCCGATATGCTGGCTATTGGCAAGAAACACAAGATGGATAGAATGATCTCACTTAGTCAGGAATGTTTCGCCAAGAAGAATTTCAGGGATACTGCCGACATAATCGAGAGCATGATTAAAATAGTTTCACGCTCTTCAATGGTGTCTGTATTCGAAAAACCGAAATTTAGAGATTTTGCAAATAGCTTGGAACCTAAGCACAAAAACGCAATAACCAGTGGTCTAAAAGAGCAACTTCATGGAGATGAGCAGAAAGGCTTCGAGAAAATTTTGGAAATAATGAAAATAGGCAAGATGGCGAAGTGGTCCCTCATCAGTATTTGCCCGGTTTACTTTCGCCCGCAGGATGAAGTCTTTGTAAAACCCACTACAGCGAAGAATGCCATCATTCACTTCGAATTGACGGGCTTGATTTACAAACCACAACCGTCTTGGGAATTTTACAAGGATTTTCGTTGCATCATAAATGACATGAAAACGAAGGTTGACCCCTTACTGTCTCCCAATAATGCAGCCTTTACCGGATTCCTCATGATGAGCATGGCTGCATTAGAAAGCAGTGAATACTGAACACCAGAAACCCTTGAGGACTGAACCATGCTAGAGCTACGTCCAAATTGTGAATATTGCGATAAGGACCTGCCTCCTAATTCTACAGAAGCAAATATCTGTTCCTACGAATGCACCTTCTGTTCCAATTGCGTGAAGAATATTCTTTTCAATGTTTGCCCCAATTGCGGGGGCGGTTTCGCAAAACGACCAATTCGCCCATATTCGGAAAGAAGGCCCGGCATAAGTCTCAGTTATCAAACAGCATCAGAGAAGCGAATTCACAGGAAATACTCCGACGAAGAAATCGCTGAGTTTTCCGGAGCCACTAAGTCTGTGCGGCCCGAACTTCGTTAATGCCAATTCTAAACAGCGCTGATTGATTCTTACGCAGACAGCTAATGCAGCAGTGTGATATGGTGCGCCCTGCCTATGAAATTGTTGATACGAAACCTCGCGCGCAACACTGCTGAGTCTGAGCTGCAAACTTTGTTTGAAGCTCACGGCAGCGTTCAATCCTGCAGTGTGGTATTGGATCAAAAATCCGGTGTATCAAAAGGTTTTGCTTTTGTAGAAATGCCAAAACCCGGTGAAGCGAAAGCCGCAATGAAGAATTTAAACGGTAAAGAGATTGACGGAAACCGGATTCGGGTAAAGAAAGCAGAAAAGACGCCTGTGGATAAGGATAGTAAATAGTGAGCGATGCTCGCCCTAGTCGGATAATAGCCTACTAAGCTCAGCCCCACTC
Organism: Gammaproteobacteria bacterium; assembly: GCA_021773355.1. Taxonomy (GTDB): domain Bacteria; phylum Pseudomonadota; class Gammaproteobacteria; order Pseudomonadales; family Pseudohongiellaceae; genus UBA9145. The sequence continues at coordinate 264,630 of JAJFKE010000011.1, forward strand.
GCTCTAGCTCCCAACCAGTCGAATGACCCCTGTTTCAGTATTTCGTTTCCAGCTTTAATCACCGGGTCGATCGCCGCAAAATTTAAAGACCCACCAAGACTTATTCGATTGGCTCCAGACTCATTAAAATCGGCGACTTTCGCTTGCGGGATAAACGAAGCCAAAACATTGAACGGCTTACGCAGTGAACTTGTAACCTGCTTCAATTGATCAAGAGTTTTGATACCAGGCGCATAAAGTACGTCTGCCCCTGCTGCCTCGAATGCCTGCAAGCGCTTGATAGTATCTTCAAGATCATCGCTACCGCGTAACAGATTCTCTGCTCTGGCAGTTAATTGCAGCGGTATTCCCAATTCGGCGATAGTTTCCACCGCCGTTTGTACGCGATCTAAGGCCTTCGAGAATTCATAAAGTTTATGCTGATCGCGACTATAGTCTTCAATAGAAAACCCAGCTACACCGGTCTCAGCTAATCGCTTTATATTTTCAACAATGCCAGCAAATTCTTCCGCGTATCCGTTTTCGAAATCGGCACTAATTGGAATTTCAGTAGCATTCGATAGCATGCTGCAATGCAGCAATTTTTCATTGATGCTCACTTCTCCGTCCGCCCTTCCTAAGGTGTAGGCAAACCCGGAACTGGTGGTGGCAAGTGCTTTAAAGCCAAGCCCCTGCAATAACTTTGCGGAGCCTACATCCCAGGGATTAGGAATCACCCATGCTGAATCTGAACGGTGTAAAGCGGCAAGAGATTCACATTTCTGAACTTGAGTAAGCACACAGCCTCCCTTTCTGGAACCGATAGTACTTAGGAAAATATTGACTTAAACAAGAAGAAGAAAATTATCGAAATTCCAGCGCCAACAGGCAAAGTCACTACCCAAGAAAGAAATATCCTGCCCACTACATTGAGGTTCAAAGCACCGATGCCTCTAGCGAGGCCTACACCTAACACTGCTCCTACAAGGGTATGTGTCGTGGATACCGGAATACCTGTGCCGGATGCTACCACCACAGTGGTTGCTGCAGCGAGCTCTGCCGCAAAGCCACGACTAGGCGTGAGCTCCGTAATGTTTCTACCAATAGTTGCTATCACCTTGTAACCCCACATGGCCAAACCAGTGACGATACCCCCGCCGCCTAATAGAAGAATCCAAAACGGCAATCCGGACTGCGCCGCGAACTGACCTCCACTTCGGACCACACCATTAACAGCAGCCAATGGACCTATAGCGTTCGCTACATCATTGGAGCCATGTGCGAAGGCCATGGAACAGGCCGTAAAGATCATCAACACACCAAACACTTTTTCAACGCTGCTGAAATGAAAATCTTCATTCTCACTGGGGATTTCTTTGATGCTCCGTAAAAGGAATATTCCAAGTACCATGGCGAACAGCCCCACCCCTGACGCAATAGCTAAAGATTGGCCAAAACTAAAACTCAAACCCACATAACGCAACCCTTTCACCAAGGTGACCATCGCTATAATAAATCCAACCATGAAGATATATAACGGCACATACTTTTTCGCATTGTTAAAGGGGTCACTAGTGTCCAGTACTAGCTTTTGCACACTGCGAAATATAAAGAAGGCGATAATTCCTGAGCACATAGGAGAGACGACCCAGCTAGCCACTATTGACCAGACCTTGCTCCACACTACAGCGTCGGTTGATATGCCGACGACCGCAAAACCCACGATTGCACCGATGATCGAGTGCGTCGTTGAAACAGGCCATCCGTTGTGCGAAGCAATCAGCAACCACGTCCCTGCAGCTAACAGAGAGGACAACATCCCGTAAACAAGAAGTTCAGGGGAATCGGCGAACCCTGCTTTTTCTATGTCAATTATGCCGCTGCGTATAGTTGATGTTACCTCACCACCGGCGAAATAGGCGCCGGCAAATTCGAACACCATAGCGATCAGGATCGCCTGCTTTATGGTGATCGCTCCTGCACCAACGGAAGTGCCCATGGCATTGGCTACATCATTCGCGCCCACACCCCAGGCCATAAAGAAGCCGAAGACACAGGCCATGACCAGGAAGATAGTACCGTATTGAGTGATAATGTCAGACATGAGTTACCCAGCTTCCGCGTTTTATTATTTTTATTATCGAGCTATTAGCAGTAATAGCCGACCGCCAATTTTTTGTGAAATATCTGCAAGATCGCCTATTTGGTCGATAATTTTGTACAAAAACATTACGTGAACGGCAGGCAATGAATCCTCAAGAAGGAACAGCTTGGCTCTTAAATTGATCTGACTCACATCTGTTTGATGTTCCAGAGCATCCAGCTCTTCAATTAGCGATTCTACTAAATCAACTTCCTTGCCTCGAAACCCGGTTTCCAGCAACTCATCCAGCTCATTGATCACCTTCAGAGCTTGTTCTGAAGCCCGTAGGCTTTCTTGATAGTACTCACGCACTTCTGCTACTAAACTATCCGGAATTTCCATCTTCCTGCCGAGCATGAGTCCAGCAACATCTTTGGCTCGATTGGCTAATTTATCTTGCGTAGAGAGAAGTTCTAACAAATCTGTTCGGGCTACTGGCAGGAATAAACTCTTGGGCAGATTCGCTCGTACATCACTTTTCAAATCATCTGCATTATTTTCGCTATCTCGAATTTTTTGCTGTATTTCAAATGCTGCATCCCAATCCTTAATAAAACTCGCTTCTAAAAATTGGCCAAGTAGCTCTACGCATTGCTGGGCGATTGCCATATGTTTTTGAATGGGTCTAATTGGAGACCGGCCGAATAGAGCGCTGAGAGGAGTTGGCATAGACTTAACCCGCATTTGATTTGACCGGAGTATAGTTTCACTCAACAGTGAAGACTACCGTTTTGTAATAATAATGTAATATTATCTACCCTGATTATAAGATTGATCCAGGGCTACTACAGTCGCTGCAGGTCCTAGAATCATCTGATGTATTCTGCGTCTTGCTTTTCTTTGAATAGCCCAATTAGCTTTATCAGAGAGACTATTTGAAGCCTCACTGAACAGTGAGCCTTTATTCACAATTGCACGTCGATATCTTGGTGTTACACTGTCGACTCTCACCCAAACAACAAAAAAGAGGAGTGAGCATGGGCCTTAATTCAAATTCTCGATATAGTTGTCTGCTGGCATTTGCAACCGCATGCTTAGTTTTAGCTGCCAATCTCAGTCAAGCAGAGGACGCGGGCAACCTCTATAACACTAACTTCGACATCAACGCTGGTGAGCGTTATTTCGAACGTCAATGTTCACGCTGCCATGGTTTCGACGCAAAGGGCAATGATGAAACCGGAGCCCCCGATCTCACTGGAAGACTGTCCCGAGCCAGCACAGAGGTTGGTATCTTTAACATTATCCGCGGCGGAGTGCCGGGAACTGCCATGTTACCGGTTGCTGCCGACCTGCCGGATGCCCAGATATGGCAACTAGTCGCCTTCATTGGGTCGCTAAGCACCAATCCCGCAAATATAGATCTGCCCGGCTCAGCCTCTGCTGGCGGCCGCCTATTTAACGGCAAGGCCGAGTGTAATGGCTGCCACATGGTGGGCGGGCAAGGTGGACGACTAGGGCCTGACCTATCCAGGGTCGGCGAGCGGCGCGATCCCGAAGAATTATTAAGCGATATGTTAAGCCCTCACCAGGATGTAGATCCTCGCTGGTGGACTTTGCGTGTCACTGGTAGAGATGGCGTGGTCCGAGAGGGCCTGCGCATGAATGAGGACAGCTTCTCCCTGAGAATAATGGACGCCGACTCCAATCTTTGGTCCTATCCGAAGAATCAAATTGATTCCTTCCTGCGGGTCGAAGAATCGACCATGCCAAGCTACACACAGACTTTGAATGACAGTGAAATTGATGACCTCGTGGCCTATCTATTTTCCCTGCGAAAGGAGAATTAAGCATGAAACGATTCGCGATTCTGGCACTAAGCTTCTACACAGCCATCCCAGCCATTGCTCAGGAAGACCCATTTGAAACCGTAATTACGCCAGCTTTTAGTCCGGTAACCTGGGAGCGCTTGGTCAATGCTGCAGAGGAACCTGAAAACTGGATGATGTATTCCGGCACTTTGGATAGCCAACGATACAGCCGCCTGGACCAAATAACAAAAAGCAATGTATCTGAGCTAGAGATGAAATGGTCTTATCAAATTCCCGTCATTGATCGTGCCGAGACCGTTCCCACAGTTGTGGATGGGATCATGTTCATTACCGAAGCCCCCAGCAATCTGGCCGCTGTAGACGCACAATCAGGCCGTGTCTATTGGCGCTACGATCACGAGTTACCGGATGATTTACGCATCTGTTGCGGTCGCAATAATCGTGGTGTCGCCATACTCGGAGAAACGTTGTTCATGAGTACCCTGGATGCTCATCTGGTCGCTATAGATGCACGCACGGGTAATGTGCTGTGGGATGTGGAAGTAGCAGACTACCAGGCCGGTTATAGTAAGACAGCAGCACCCTTGATAGTAAAAGACAAAGTAGTAACCGGTATAGCAGGTGGGGAGTTTGGTATTCGTGGTTTTATCGACGCCTATGATCCTGTTACCGGTGAATTGGAGTGGCGCACCTACGCCATTCCTGGCCCAGGTGAACCGGGTAACGACTCCTGGTCTGGTGACTCCTGGAAAACCGGTGGTGCCGCTACCTGGATTACGGGCTCCTATGATCCAGACTTGAATTTGATCTACTGGGGAACCGGAAATCCTGGTCCCGACTGGAACGGCGATGTACGACTGGGCGATAACCTGTATTCGGATTCCGCCCTGGCACTGAATGGTGACACAGGTGAGATTGCCTGGCATTTTCAATTCACTCCCCACGATGTTCATGATTACGATTCTATCCAAGTTCCCATTTTGGCGGACATACAATACCAGGGCAGCACGCGGAAAGTGATGATGTGGGCTAATCGCAATGCCTTCTACTACACCATTGATCGCGCTACCGGTGAATTTCTGGAAGGCAAAGCTTATGCCAGTCAGACTTGGGCACAGGGTCTGGATGCTAATGGCCGGCCAATTCGCGTCCCAGGAATGGCCCCCACCTACGAAGGCATCCTTGTCTCCCCTCCCATAGTTGGAGCGACTAATTGGTATTCTCCGGGTTATAGCCAACAGACCGGCCTTTTCTACGTCACCTCTTTCGATGGCGAGCAGGAATTCTTCAAGCGGGATGAAGACTATGAAGAAGGTGAACGATATACTGGAGGCGGCGGTCGATACAATCAGCCCATGGATGCCTTTCATAGCTCCATTCGAGCCATCAATCCCGCTACCGCAGAGATCGAATGGGAATTTCCAATAATGCCCAGGTCATCAGCGGGAATCACCACCACAGCGGGTGGCATTGTGTTTACCGGAAGCGCGGATGGTTATTTTTTCGCACTGGACGCCGCGACCGGTGAAGAGCTTTGGCATATTTCCCTGGGAGCTCGCGTTCACGCGGCGCCAATGACTTTCGCCGTCGACGGCAAACAATTCGTCACCATCGCCTCGGGCAACGTGGTATATACCTTTGGACTTAAGGATGATTAGCAACTACTGATGCGCTCTTGAGTCAGCAACAGGGAATATAATCAAACCATGCATACCTTAGCCGACCCCATTAAATATGCTGCCAGGATGGCAGCATATAAATCAGCTATCATCGATGGCGATAGCTCGATTAGCTATGCGGAACTATATAAGCGCTGTCGCCAATTAGCAGGCTGTCTATTTGCACTTGGGCTGAATAAAGGCGATAGAGTTGCCATCCTCGCCAGCAACGGCCAGCGTTACATAGAAACCTATATGGCTGTGCCCGCCGCTGGCTTGGTAGTAGTGCCGCTAAACACTCGCCACGCCATGGTCGAACTACGATACGCGCTGGAAGATTCAGACACTAAAGTACTGATAATAGACCGTGATCCCGGCGAGCTGGCTGACTGTGTCGATCACGTGATTATGATTCCAGACATCTACGATGAAATGTTATGTAATTCCCAAGAACATGATTTAGGCATTGGGGTCGAAGAGAATGACTTGGCAGGGCTTTTCTATACTGGCGGTACTACTGGCCAATCCAAGGGAGTGATGCTCAGCCATCGCAATCTTATAGCCAACACTTTCCACTATTTAGCCGCCATCCCTCAGAGGGAAGCGGATGTCATGCTGGTCATGGCACCGTTGTTTCACGCCGCCGGATCCAACGGTGTAATAGCCAATATATGGACATTGGGCACACAAGTTACCCTGGCTGCGTTCGATCCAGCCACCGCGTTGGACCTTATCGAGCAGCATGGTATAACAGAAACTCTTGGGGTTCCTACCATGCTTGCCGCTATAGCTGAAGAGCAGCACGCCCGGCCACGGAAAACAGATTGCTTAAAAATGCTGGCTCATGGTGGATCTCCAATAGCGACAGAAGTACTGAGACGTACCCATAGTGCTTTTCCGTCGGCCCAGCTCGTCGAAGTTTATGGTGCAACAGAGCTCTCCCCGCTTTGTACCATTCTCACAAATGAACAAGACTTGATTGATTCACCAATAGCCCGTTCCTGTGGTCGTCCTGCCGTAGGTGACGAAATAACTATCCTTGATCCTGACGGACTGGAAGTAGCCGCTGGGGAAATTGGCGAGGTAGTGGTACGCGGACCCAACGTCATGTTGGGCTACTGGAACAAACCCGAACAAACTCAAACAGTGTTAAAAAACGGTGCCTACTGGACTGGGGACCTGGGCTACATGGATAAGGACGGCTATGTCTTCCTGGTTGATAGAAGCAAGGACATGATTGTCACCGGTGGCGAAAATGTATATTGCACCGAGGTAGAAGAGGTCCTGTATCAGCACCCGGCTGTACTAGAGGCGGCGGTATTTGGCGTTCCCGATGACAAATGGGGAGAAGCAGTCTGGGCCGTTGTCGTACCAAGAGAGGGTAATAACATCGATAATCAGAATGTAATCGAATTCTGTCGCGCGCGAATTGCAGGATACAAGGTACCAAAGGGCATCGATGTACAATTGCAGCCCTTGCCTAAGTCTGGCCCCGGAAAAGTTTTAAAAAGAGAGCTGAGAGCACCCCATTGGGAAGGGCAAGAGCGTTCAGTTAATTAGTTTAGCAACTCGGCTCGATTTTAGGCCTTGTCAAACTGCGGAAGTATTACCAGCTGTGGTTTAGTACCAGCTCCCCCCTCTCGCTTCGATCCTTTTGCCTAGCATTAGGTCTTGACTGTTACCTTGTTCCCCGCCCGTAAGGAAGCAATCAAGTTACTCAGCAGATAGGAAAGCATACCCGCGGCGATACCAGTCACTAATGCCTCAGTAGCTAAGGAAGCAAACACACCTGGGTGAACAAAATAATCTACGGCAGCTGTTATTGAGTCTGGAACCAGGGAGATAACCCATGGTTTGCTGTTGTTCGCTAGCAACAGGGTAATACTGGCTAACAAGCCAGCAGTAATTCCAGTTTGCGCAACCACCAGCAAGTGACTTATGCCGATAAGTAGGATATTTCCCTGCACCATTGTGAACAGGCAAGCTGCGCTGGCCTCGCAAACGTTTTCCACAAAAGATGTGATTTTCCTGGGATTGCTCATTTTGGCTTACTCAGCAAATACCCTCGTTGTTGAAATCAGAATGTCCAAATGCCCCCGACCCTGAGATATCCCCAGGAAATCTTGAAAACACTGGCTTGGTTTTATTTTAAATTGAATGCTGAAGTAAGCCCGCTGTCCCGGAGATGTTTCCTGGGTACAACAGCCCAGTCTCCGGCTCAATGTTCAAAATTTAGCGGCTGAGCAGAAAACAGCAGCTCAAAACAAGTTAATCCATTGAGTTGGCCCAATATCTTCTGGGGATATCTGAGGCCCCGTCCGCTTCGCTTTTATTGCAATTTATCTCTTGAATAATCTTTGTAGGAGCACAATGTCCCGTCAGAATCATTGCCAGCTGATATCCCAAGGTGCAAAATACCCCCATAAAACAGGAGACTAGCGATATGTCCAAATTTAGAAATCTGGTATTTGAAGGCGGCGGCGTGTGGGGTATCGCCTATCAAGGTGTGTTGACTGAACTTGAGGCGCAGCAGACCTTAGATTTTAAAAAACTGGAACGAGTGGCCGGAGCTTCCGCCGGTGCAATAACCGCCTGTCTGCTAGCCGTGGGTTTCAAACCGGAAGAAATGGGTGATTTGTTACGGCGCACAGATTTTAAGTCCTTTGAGGATGACAATTTTGGTTTCGGTCGAGACACAACGCGGCTGCTTAAAGAATACGGTTGGTTTCAGGGTAATGAATTCAAGCGATGGATTAGAAAACAAATTCGGCGAAAGATTCAAATTCTAAGCGACAAAGCTGGAATCAAGAATCCGATACTAAGGCCTAATTTTAAAGAGCTGAAGAACTGGCAATCAAAGTTAGCCAAGAAAGGGATAAAACTGCCAGCGCTTTATATTGTTGGTTCCAATCTCAGCAAGCAGCAGCGTGAAATTTATAGCGCCGAGACGAAACATCAAGCCTCCTTACTAATCGAAGATGCCGTAAGGCGTTCGATGAGTATCCCTCTTTATTTTGCATGTGTGCGCGGCAGTGAGAATGATGTGATCGTGGATGGCGGGCTCACCTGGAATTTTCCGGTAAATATTTTTGATAACAGTGATTATCTAAGCGTAAAGAAAAATGGCCTGCCTATTTCATACGCCAACCATGCCAAGCATGTGTTCAATACTGAAACTCTTGGCTTTCGACTGGATACACCTTCCGAAATTGCTGCTCAGAAAGGAAATTGGGCAAACACATCAAGAGAAATTGATCATATCATTGACTATGTGGTCTCACTGGCAACCTTTGTTCGCGCGATCGCCAGCAAATCACATCTTCATAAAAATGATTTTTCACGCACCGTAATTGTAGATATAGGTGACAAGATAAAATTTACTGAATTTAAACTTAGCCGCCAACAGCAAGACGAACTAATTGATCGCGGCAAACAGGGAGTATTAAGCTATTTACATTGGTTCAATTCCAAAAAAGGTCAAAATGAATTAACAAAAATTTATAAAGACATGGCGCCGAACAAATAATAATCCTCATTATCAGTAAGGCGCGATCAGCTCTTCACTTTTCTGCCAAAGACGACTAGCAGCTTCGTCGGTAGCAAAATCTGCTATTTTGGCGCGTTTACGTTTAAAGAAATAGTTACCATCGGCATGTATACTGCCCTGCTCCAGCGAGCTCGCCAGCCAAATAAATGTATCCGACCCAGGTTCAATATTGACCATGAAGGGATACATGACCATGCCAAGTATCCGTGCTACTGCACCCCCTTTACTCCAGATTGACGTTCTTACCACTCCTGGGTGAAACGAACTCGTAACCACATTAGTCCCTGCTAGCCGTGTCTGCATCTCTCTGGCGATCAACAAGTTCATCAATTTAGATCTGCCATAAGCCTTCAAGGTACCGTAATTCTTCTGCAGGCTTAGGTCATCGAGGTCTAGTGCACTATTTAAATGGCCGTCAGAGCTAGTAAATACAACCCTTGCCAAATCAGTCTTGGCGGCTTCCAGGATTGCTGGCATCAATTTCTTTGTTAGTAGAAAACCACTTAGATGGTTGCTAACAAAGGTGGTTTCAAAACCTTCAACTGTTTCAATGCGCGTAGCATTCGCACCCCCTGCGTTATTACACAGCACATCTATTTTGGGAAAATCTTGCAGCAGTTTGTCGGCGAGTTTGCTAACACTGGCAAGTGAGCTGAAGTCTGCCAGACAGAGACTCACATTAGAATTGCCAGACTGTTCGATGATGTCCTGCATCGCCAGCGACCCTTTTTGCTCATTTCGACAAACTAATACTACTGTCGCGCCAAGCTCTGCAAAACGCCTCGCGGCAAAAAAACCGATGCCGCTATTAGCTCCAGTAACAACATAAACTTTACCCGAGAGAGACTCTGATTCGACCACATTCCCATCCTTTCGCTTAGTAGTTTACTTTGTGTTTATTCCACTTTAACTAGATTGTGCTCCGGGCTGGTAAACAATGCTGCTTATCTTATTCTTAGATCCCCATCCTGTAGCAAAACAGTACACATCCTTGGCCATTAACAAATGCAGGACAGACTACAAAGCACCGTCGCCCAGTAGGTAACGAATTACATCGACCGTGTCTATGCACAATGATATGCCAGCTATTAGCAAGTAGAAATGGACATATTTTCCAAACCAGCTAGACACACCGTGTCGCTTTCGCTGCGAAAGCACATAAATATATGCGGGAGTCCATGCCAGTAGATGCCCTAGCCCGAGCAGGCGTACATAACCGTAACTACCATAAATCCAGTCCATTATCAGGGCAGCGACAATAAAGCCAAAGATGATAGCCACCGGCTCTTTTCGAACTCTCCAAGCGCCCTGTTCTCTGCTAAAAACGAATAGCAGTGCCCCTAGATTCGCAAGAACCAAAGTAAGTACCCACAGCTGTAGCCAGACAGGCCCGGAGAGTATTGCCTCATTCAGCGTTGCCGGCGTTGTTATCAAATCATTCACTATTTGTTTCTCCTGAGGTAGTTTGAATACACAGACCAATTCAAGTCAATTAAAGCTCATAAGCCGAGAACAAATCCAAAGCTTCTTGTAAACTAGGGTTCAAATCACAATTTGGCATTATCCGCGGGCCAATATATTCCCTACAGAACAATTCTAAACTAAGGAAGAGCAATCCACGGGAAAACCATGAGCAATACCCCGATCAGCAGATTCCCTGTACCCGAGATTTTGGACTTACCCGATGACATTCAGAAGCGAATACTGGCAGTACAGGAAAAAGCGGGCTTCATTCCCAATATTTTTCTGGCGCTGGCCCATAGACCAGCTGAGTTTAGAGCGTTTTTTGCCTATCACGACGCCCTGATGGAAAAACCAGAAGGCCTGAGTAAGGCTGAGCGAGAAATGATCATCGTGGCAACATCTGGCATAAATCAGTGTACTTATTGCGTTGTGGCACATGGTGCGATTTTGCGCATTCGAGAAAAGAATCCACTGATAGCAGATCAAATAGCCACTAACTATCGAAAGGCCGATATTAGTCCCAGACAAAAAGCCATGCTGGATTTCGCGGTTAAGGTCTCGCAACAAGCCCATCAAATTAGTGACTTAGATTTCGAAGCCCTGGAGAAACTTGGCTTTACTGCAGAAGAAATATGGGACATTGGGTCCATTTCAGCCTTGTTTGCCTTGTCTAATCGTTTGGCTAACATGGCAGATATTAGGCCCAATAATGAGTTCTATTGCATGGGCAGGAATGAAATCTAGCAATTATCAGTAACTAGGAGCTGAATTTAGCAAATTAAACCCAATTTGATCCCATGTTTTTCTTCCCCTGCCCCCGTGCAAATTGTAGTCTTCTACAGTTACTCGCTGGAAAAATGGCAAGTACCTAAAATAAGTAGACAAAAAAGCATGGCTATCCAGAATCCAAACATCCCTACTAGTGCCTATGTAGGCAATACTACCCTTATTCAGCCGGCTCAGGGCAGCCGCCTGTATGAAGATGAATCAGGGTGTATCTTATTAGGCCAGCCTCCAGAGGTGCTAAAAGGCTTGTTGCTGCACGGAATCACTAATTTCGATACGCTGGTATTGCCAGACATCAAAGAAAAGAGCGGTTCGCTTACCAATAGCCTCGAATTTCCTCTGTATTTCTTCTTATTTGTCAGCAAAGGACTGGAACAGGGCAGAAGACTCAATCTCGTGGGAGAACGTACTGATATTAGTCACGCCCTACGCTTGCTGCGAATTACACTTTTTGGCCCAACTAGAGACGAGTTAGACGGCTGGCAAACGGACCAGGCCCTGGCTGATGAATGGTTGGCTGCCAGCGAAGAATTGGCTCTTAAAGATAAATACGGTGAAGTCATTCCAGTAGAAGATTTTTTTAACATAATGCCCTTCAAGGACGGCTGGGTAAAAATTGGAGATCAGACCATTAGTCATGTCGATGTCGACGTGTTTGATATTGGTTGCGGTGGCAGCTCCACCCGTATCGACCTTAACGAAGACTCAAGCATAGAGCCACCCTATAAAGTCGAACCAGATTATGTTCCCGGCGGACTTGTCAAAATGGGTATTGAAGTCTTGGGTGGGGCTTCCGGCTTTACGCCGACCGAGCCCTGCACCGGATTAGCATTCTGCTACAATGGCGAATACCTGCTAATAGACGCTATTCCCTTTCTCGACCAACACCTATTTGCCCGCGGCATTTCTAAAAATCAAGTCGCCGCCGTATTTCTGACCCATTTACACGATGATCATTCCTCGCTGTTCCCACTTATGCTCATGCCACACCGTGTTGATATCATCACAACACGGGAGATTTTTAATATGGCGATGGAGAAAGTGTCCTGTGGCATAGGCTGGACTTTGGGAGCCGTATGTGAACATTTCAATCTGGTTGAAGTAAGCGCCGGTGAAAAACTCAACTATTTTGGCCTGACCATTGAGCCCCACGTTACCGTCCATAGCATTCCCACAATCGGGGCTACTTTTTCTACAATAAACAAAGGCATCGAAAGAGAAATTTGTGTAGTGGGTGACAATCATTCCATGAGTGCAGTCAGAGAGATGACGCAGCGAGGGCTAATCCGCGAAAGTACTACCAAGAATTTGGAAAGACTCTACTCCGACAGGTTTTCCCTGCTGGTAGCCGATGGCGGTGCCGGTGCAATTCATGGAGATCCAGCAGATGCTATTCAATCAGCATCTGATCGGGTTGTCTTCGTGCATGTTGAAGAATTAGCGAATGAATTCAATACTACTTTTTCCCTGGCGACCTCAGGTAAGCGCTACACCATTCTCGAAGGTGATTCAGCTATTTATACCTCTCAAATTAATCACTATCTGACCGAATGGCTGGGCAGACCTTTCCCGAACAGATGGATGCGCAGCCTGTTGGCAGAAGAGGAAATAAGACGTTACAACGCAGACGATGTAATTCTGGTTCAAGATGCTACTACCCGCGGTTATGTCTATCTCATATTAACTGGATACTGTGATGTAGTAAGGCATGATGGACTGCGCCTCAGCAAAGATGCCGAATTACAAGCTGGTGATATTCTCGGCGAAATGGCTGTGATAACGGGCAGCGGAACACGAAATGCCAGCGTCCTAGCGAAGACACCTGTTACGCTCTGTGTTTTTTCAGAAGAGACATTCAAGTCATTTATTGTGGCTGAAGGTTTCCAGGACAAATTGCTACAACAATGGTCACTACGCCCTGCCGTAGCCAGGCAACCGCAGTTTGCCAACATGACTTCAACAGTCCTCGAAAAGCTCTGTCATATAGGTGAATCCAAGGTCTTGCATGAAGGCGACAGTTACGAACTATCCGAATACACTTGGTGCTTATTAGCCGGCGGCGAAGCATCTCTAAACGGCAAGAGCATGTATCGTAGCGAAGACTACGGTGCCAGGCCCTTTGCCGAATCCAATAGCGGCCCCATCGTCAGTAAGGAAGGTTGTAGTCTGATTTTATTCGATGCTAGAGGGCTTGATCGGCTACGAATGCGCACGCCACAATTAAATTACTTCCTACGAAAATTGCGAAGCGAAGAATTAAACAATCAGGTCCCTTGGCGGTTAGGCGTGGTTGACATCTTAAATTAGTATAAATCGTCCCCTACTGCTCAAATAAATTGTTTAATTTTTCTAGGAACCCTCTAGCGCTTGAGCTTCAACAAAAGTTGGTCGATTCGCTCTATAGAGAAAGGTTTGGCGATGCTGCCAATCACATTTAGATTCATTTCTCGACCGATGTTTGCAGTTACTTCTATCTTCTCCTTGCCCATGCCGCTAACAACTACGATCTTGGCATTACTCTTACTTTCAGCAAAAAAATCAAAAATAGCCAGGCCGTCATAACCTATTTCAGACATGTCCATGTCTTTGTCTACACCAAGATCAAGGTCCACGAAAATTAGATCAGGGATAAATTTGCGATAGGCAGCTTTGACTTCTCTATAATCATTAACACAAAGTACATCGTAGCCCGCCACCCTTGCGACCTCGCCAATAATATCGGTAATATCACTGTTGTCATCAATTACCAATAACTTTCGAAACGGTTTTTTCGTCGACTCATTACCCATCCCGCAATCTGCCTCCTGCTCACTAATCAAATTTGTGTCGCCAGAAAATTAACTCAACCTAGGACTCACTAAAGACTATATCGTCTGAATTGAAGCTCGCATCACTTGAATTGCGAATTCAGTCTCTAGAACTGTAGAATTCAGCAGCTACAATACTGGGATTGATCAATGATAGCAGGATGCAATAAATGGACAATGTACCCAAGATGGAAATCCAAGCATTAAACGATGCTGAGTCTTCCGAAAATAGAATTCACAGCGATGAAATAGCCTTGAAGTACGGTTTTACTGGTGCCTTGGTTAGTGGTGTAAATGTATATGGCTACCTCACACAGCCAATGGTCAAGCATTTTGGTCCAGCCTGGTTAGAAACAGGGATTTTCGACGTCATCTTCAGAATGCCTGCCTATCAGGGCGACCGACTACAGATAAAATGTGAAACTGCCAAACCCCAGCAGCATGAACGACATTTTATGACAACCGCCACTAACCAGCACGGCGATTTATTGGCAAGACTGGAATCTTGGCTGCCTAAAGAACTTCCGGGGATCAATGACTTAGCCTATGCATCTGCAGGCACTCAACTCGAGCACAGAAACGAAATCCAGTGGGATCTGATACATATCCTGGAGCCAGGCGGAGAATACCTATGGCAGCCGGGCGTAGCTGACAACAAGCAAAAAGTCGAAACTCAACGTGACAAATCAGAAATTTATACTGGGTCCCAAGCTTTTGTGCACCCTTACTATTTGCTAGACGCTTGCAATAAGGCCTTAATGCGCATGTTTATTCTGCCAGCCTGGATTCATACGGGAAGCCGACTGACAGTTCGACAAGCTATCAAGGTGGGTCAAAATATAAGCATTAGAGCTATTCCTGTCGAAAAATGGGAACGCAAGGGGCATCAATTTATAAAACTATACATAGCAATGTTGCATAATGATCAGGTGGCGATTGAAGTAGATCACACGGCTATTTTCAAAATAGCGGTCTGAGAAATGCTATTCAATGTTCCGCTTGCGCACCAACATCTTCTGCTCCCCCTGCATAACTAACTCTCTGTGCTGATTGTGAACCGTACTGCACAAAGTTATCACCCCTGTTGTTCTACCCGGCGTAAGATCAATTATTTCTAGCGCCGGATAAACTGTATCTCCACAGTAAACTGGTTTTAAGAATTTCGAGCTTTGCTCTAGAAGACCGATCAGGCTTTCTTCTAATACATGGGGCAACATACCAGCACCAGGCGCTGTTTGAATAGCCACCTGAAAGCCGTGGGCCAGCATTTGCGGATGTCCCTTAGCACGGCAATATTCCACATCATAGTGAATCGGATGATTGTCACCTGACGCCAATTGGAATGCCGCAAAGTTAGCGTCACCTAGAGTGCGAGAAGGGATAATGAATCGTTGACCGATAGTCATGTCCTCAAAATAGCTAGAATCAGTCAACGTATGCTTGGCTGGGTCAAAATTCGGATCTACATCTCTCATAAACTGTGCACTCTTAGCTGCTGTGTAGCATGAATACGGTATCTGTTATTCAACATACGGCATATAGCTTCAGAATTGGTTATGGAAATATTGAATTAATGATACGCTCAAGCGCTGTTAATAAGAGAGTGCAATTTAGCATGATTTGCCCCAGAAAATTTTTCTGCTTAATCGGTATTTGCTTAGCGTTGTTGCTGGCAACTCCGCCCGACCTTATAGCGGACGAATTGGGTAAGAACATTCTCACCTTGCGTGACCGGGCCGCTCTCAGGGACCAGGTATTGGAAGAAAGACTGGACACGGTTATTCCAGACTTAATGCGCCGCGAACGAATAGACGCGTGGGTGTTGATTGCACGCGAATACAATGAGGATCCAGTACTCAAAACTATGTTGCCAGCCACCTGGCTCAATGCACGTAGAAGAACAATATTACTATTTATCGATCATGGCGACGCCAGGGGTATTGAACGTTTAGCAGTGGCCCGTTACGCAGTTGGCAGCTTGTTTCCCGCTGCATGGGATCCTGAACAACAGCCAGATCAGTATCAGCGAACAGCGCAATTGCTCAGCGAATTTAATCCTCAGAAAATTGCTCTCAATTTTTCCAACAACTATGCTTTGGCTGATGGCCTAAGCTACTCAGAACATGAAGATTTTATCGCTGCTCTGCCAGAAGCATTACGCGGCAGAATAGTCTCGGCAGAAAATCTAGCCGTAGGCTGGCTGGAAACACGAACCGCAACTGAGATGGAAATCTATAAAGATGTAATGAGCATCGCTCACCTCATTATTGCCGAGGGTTTCTCTACAGAAGTGGTAATCCCCGGTGAAACAACAGTCGATGATTTAGCGTGGTGGTACCGCCAAAGAGTTAACGACCTTGGATTGGGCACATGGTTCCATACCGACATCGAACTGATGCGCTCCGATCGAAACCTGATTGAAATTTCAGACGAGCCAAACAAACAGCATGTATTTAGCAAAGGCGATCTAATTCACATCGATTTCGGCATTAGCTACCTCGGATTGCAAACTGATACACAGCAGAATGCTTACATTTTACGGGACGGAGAAACCGCTGCTCCAGATTATCTCATCAGGGCTCTCGAAAAAGCTAATCAACTGCAGGACATCTTAACTGGAAATTTTCGTGTGGGCCGCACGGGCAATGAAATTTTACGCCGCAGCAGGGAGCAAGCTATTCGCGCCGGTATACAACCCATAATATACACGCACCCAATTGGACTTCATGGGCATGCCGCTGGAACCACCATCGGCATGTGGGACAAACAGGAAGGCGTACCAGGCACTGGTGACTATGAGATGCACGCGAACACCGCCTATTCCATTGAATTGACGGCTGTGGTTGAGGTACCGGAATGGAGCAGTCAGCCCTTGTCCGTTAAACTGGAAGAAGATGGGTTTTATGACGGATCGAAATTCGAGTATATTCAGCCCAGACAAAGGGAATATCATATAATTCATGCAAAATAGCTGCGTTTATTCGAATACCCGAAGTATCTAGCATTATCAAAAAATAGGACAAAAAACATGCCTCTCGATATTACTTTCACCCTTAGCGATAGAGACCTGGAACGGTTCAAGACCATAGTGCTCAAAGCCAGGTCAACAGCATCCAACCAGCAGGGCCAGGCCGATATCGAAAAGGCAGCTTATAAGATTGTAGACGTTGCCATGAATTCTGATTTACCTGACTTCATTGCAGAAAGACTCTTGCAGTTGAAGACACTATTAGAAATGATGCGTGACAATGAATGGAATCTTTCCGAAAGCGATAGAGAGCGAATAATAAGTGCCATGTCCTACTTCGCAGATCCGATTGACCTAATTCCCGATCATATTCCTGGAATCGGATTTCTCGATGACGCGATGTTTGTAGAGATCATTATTCGGGAACTAAGATCGGAAATTTCGGCTTACGGAGAGTTCTGTAGATTTCGCGAAGCAGAAGACGCCCGACTTCGAGAAGAAGGAAAAGACCCAGATGAAAACAGAGAGCAATGGTTAAGCGCAAAGAGAGATGAACTCCATTCAAGGATTGCAGAAACACGAAATTCAGCAGAAGAAGATGACTTTGTGTTTCATATTCTCTAGCAAGCCTAGCTCACGTTAATCCTGTTTACTAAACGTTCAGTTCCTCGTTATTGAGATGAAAAATTGAAATTCCGACCCTTCGATCCCAAACAGGATAAAAAAGCCGTGCGGCGCATCTGGGAAGAAACCGGGTGGATAGATCGCGATGATAAAGACGATGCCAAGTATTTAGCCAAATTCCTGCGCACATCAAAAACCCTGGTCGCGGATATAGATCAGGTGGCAGAGTGCGTCGTCGCTACAGCACCTGGCACCATTCGTCATCTGGAAAGTGAACTTTTGCTTACCATCGTTGCTAGTGTAACAACCAGCCTTATTGCTCGAAAACAGGGCTTTGCCTCTCGCTTAACGGCCGAACTTATCGCACAAGATGCAAGTGCAGGCTCTGAACTAGCCGCACTGGGTATGTTTGAACAAGGCTATTACAGTCGTCTAGGTTTTGGCACTGGCCCCTATGAACACCGAATTAATTTCGATCCATCACAACTCAATGTTTCACATGAGGCGCGGGTTCCTCAACGACTCACCGTAGCAGACTACAAAGACGTTCATTGCGCACTTATGAACAGGTGGCGTAGCCACGGCAGTGTCAATGTTATTCCACCTGAACATGCTCAGGCGGAAATGGGATGGACCGAAGATGCCTTAGGCCTCGGATATCGCAATGACAATGGAGAGCTAACACATTTCGTATGGGGAGAAAACAAGGGTGAGCATGGGCCGCTGAAGGTGAATGCCATCGCATACCAATCCGGGGAACAGCTGCTAGAGTTAATGGCTATGCTGAAGGCTCTTGGGGATCAAATATATTCTGTTTCCATGTTAGAACCAAGCCACTTACAGCTACAAGATTTAATCAACAAGCCGTTTCGTCGACAAACTACGACCAAAGGCGGTGAGTTTGAAGAAAAGAATAGTGCAGAGGCGTTTTGGCAGATACGAATAAACGACCTGGCGTCGGTCATGAGCAAAACACATTTGCCAGGAAGGGCGTCGCTGTCTTTTAATTTAAGTCTAACTGACCCCATTAGCAACTACTTAGCCGATGACGCACCATGGCAGGGAATTGGCGGCGACTATACAGTTCAGCTAGGAGCATCCTGCAAGGCAGAGTCTGGGCACCAGGCTGGCTTACCGTTGCTTAAAGCCTCGGCAGGAGGATTTAGTCGCCTCTGGCTTGGATGCGCCAGTGCCAGCGCAATCTCGCTGGCTGGAGAAATCGAAGCCACTCAAGATTTACTCGATAAACTGGAACAGAGCCTCTGTCTTCCTGCGCCTAAAACAGGTTGGGAATTTTAGCCCACAGTTTCAGCGCGGCGACTATCGACATTTTTCCTAATCTGCAAATCTAGCGGCTAACTGCTCTCGATCAATCAATTTGCCTTTCAGGTATACGGCAGAGATAGAACGGGTATTGCGAATATCTTCCAGCGGATTGTCGTCCAGAATAAGCAGATCGGCACTATACCCTTGCCTCAACATACCAAGCCTTTCCAGACCCAATCTTTGAGCAGGCTTGCTGGTTGCCGAGACTATTGCTTGCATCGGTGTCATGCCCAAGCGAACAAATATCTCTAGTTCTCTATGACCGGTATACCCAAAGAAATGATCGGGAACAGCACCCGCATCTGTTCCTAACAAAATATCCACCCCTGCATCCAGCAAATAACCTAAGCTCGCGCGCAATTCTGCTTCTCTAGATTCGTCTCTCGTCGGGCTACGCTGCCTTTGTTGACTGGGTCCCAGTCTGGAGGCTACCGATGCAGGGATTGATAAGCGTAGGAACGGATCCTCTCCTATTGCCTCTCGCCGCAGTTCCCCGAGTCCCAAATTAGGAACAACAAACGCATTCGCTGCAGCTGTTTGCTGTGCAATAGCCCTATCCAGGTCAGAGCCAATTCTTCCATGCAGAAAACCAGACACGCCTGCGTCTAACAAGCCCGGCATGTCCGATGCATACTGCTGATGAACATAGACTTCAATATTTTCTTCCCGAGCTGCTGCCGTAATTGCCCTATATAACTGCGGAGACAACTTCTGCTGACTGCCTCCACGATCATCAACCCAGATTTTGATTACCGAAATACCCTTAGCGGCAATCTGCTTAACGGCGGCCTCGGCCTGTTGAACACTGGCGACCCCATATAAGATGGCCTGCCCCGTTTTTTCCTCAACGGCTATGGCGTGTGCGAGAAACTGATCGTTCGGGCCCTGTCCAGGCGGGGCCATCCCTGCAGCAAATAAAAATCGCGCTCCAATAAAATCGCCGCTAATTTGCGCCTGTTGCACCGAATGCGCTATCTGCTCTGGATCACTCCCAGCAGAGAAAACTGCCGAGAAGCCGTAGTAGGCATATCTCTGCAGATGATCTATTAAGGTTTCCCTACTATAGTTTTCAGAACCCCAGCTGTTATAGCCTTCGTAGCCAATATGCGCATGACTGTCAATCAGTGCCGGAATAAGCGTTTTCCCGCTTAGATCGATAACTCGAGTATTTTCCTCTAACGACATTTCCGAGCGCCGCCCCACTGCTGCGATGGTATCTCCCTGTATAAGGAGCGCAGCGTTTTCCAGCACTTCGCCGTTGCCAATAATTAATCGAACATTATTCAGTAGCAATTCCCCGCTGTTCTGGGCATTCACAAGCTGGACAGGAAAAACGAACACATAGGCCAATATAGCCCTGCTCGCCAAGATTCTTGCGGCCTGCCACAAGTATGGAAACGATCGAGTAGTAACTCCAATTAACCGTCCTATCTGCATTTTGCTGCTCTCTTTTTGTCTCTGAGACTGGTAATCTATCATCTTTGGACATTGATCTGCATTGCCGCAGTTAGGTTTTTCCATTGCAAAAACACACATCAGATATCCAGCTCAGCGAAGCTGAGGCATTGAACTTAGCAACTAGAACTGACACGGCAGTTCTTGCTGAGCAGGCTAGGCAATTGTGCGATAGCGCCCATGGCAACATCATCACCTATTCAAAAAAAGTCTTTATTCCGCTCACCCATCTTTGCCGTGACGTTTGTCACTATTGCACCTTTGCTAGAACACCAAAACGAATCGACCAAGCCTATATGAGTGTTGAGCAAGTACTTGAACTGTGCCATCAAGGGGCAAAGGAAGGTTGTCAGGAAGCCCTGTTCACCTTGGGGGAGAAACCAGAACTTCGCTACAAAGCAGCCAGAGAAGCCTTACTAGAACTGGGCTTTTCTACAACTATCGATTATGTCATCGAAGTAGCCGGCAGGGTATTAAAGGAAACTGGCCTGATTCCCCATATTAATGCTGGCAATATGAGCGCTGAAGAAATAGCTAAACTCCGGCAAGTCAGCGCCTCCATGGGAATTATGCTGGAATCTGCATCATCTCGCCTATGCGAGAAAGGCATGCCGCATTACGGCTCACCCGATAAAGACCCAGTAACAAGATTACACACCATAGAATTAGCCGGCCAAGCCAGTGTGCCTTTTACTTCAGGCATCTTGATCGGTATCGGTGAGACTCGCTTGGAAAGGATTGAATCTTTTCTTGCACTACGTCGCTGCCATCAAAAATACGGCCACCTACAAGAAATTATCGTGCAGAACTTTCGCGCCAAGCCCAATACCAAGATGGCACAAGCACCAGAACCTGATCTTCACGAATTGTTATGGACCATCGCTGTAGCCAGACTCATTTTTGGAACTGAAATGAACATCCAGGCGCCGCCAAATTTAAGCCCTGGAGTCCTGCCGCAACTGGTAAACGCAGGAATAAATGATTGGGGCGGTGTCTCGCCTCTAACCCTCGATCATGTAAACCCGGAGGCACCCTGGCCGCATTTACAAAACTTGGCACGGGAGACTGCTGCCGCTGGCAAGTTCTTAGATCAGCGATTGACAATCTATCCTGAGTTTGCGCAAAGACCTGATAAATGGTTAGACAGCAAACTTAACACCGCCGTGCTAAGGCAAAGCGACAGCGGCGGCTTTGCTAAAAGGGACAACTGGACACCTGGAGCTGTCGATCCAATTCCAAACCTGGACAAGAAATTACTAGAAAATCGTTTCTCTATTGAAGCTGTGTCGAGTCATATTCGGGACATCGTCGATGCTTGTGAAGCACAGGAGGCTGTTTCTGTCGAAGATATCAGCAAGCTTTTTGAAAGTAGAGGGCCCGACTTTAGTTATGTAGCCCAACAAGCAAATCGGCTACGCCAGGAATGCAACGGCGATACGGTAAGCTATGTTGTAAACCGCAATATCAACTACACCAATGTATGTTATTTCAAATGCCAATTCTGCGCATTTTCTAAAGGCAAGGCGAGTGAGAATTTGCGCGGTCGTCCTTACGATATCAGTGCCGAGGAAATCGCCAGGCGATCGCAAGAAGCTTGGAGTCGTGGTGCTACAGAAGTCTGTATGCAGGGAGGTATTCATCCCGATTATACAGGTCAGACGTATTTAGACATTGTGCAGACTGTTAGACAGGCAGTACCGCAGATGCACATCCACGCATTCTCTCCGCTTGAAGTCTGGCAAGGTGCCAGCACCCTGAATATTTCCCTAAAAGAATTTCTTGAGCAATTAAAAGCAGCGGGCCTAAATACATTGCCCGGGACCGCTGCAGAGGTTTTACACGATGAGGTAAGACAGATTATCTGTGCAGACAAACTCAATTCTGCACAGTGGCTTGAGGTAATGGAAACCGCCCACGGTGTAGGCTTTAATACCACTGCCACGATCATGTACGGCCATGTTGATAAACCAATCCATTGGGCTAGCCATCTATTCAAAATTTTGGAGTTACAAAAGCGTACGGGTGGATTTACTGAATTCGTACCCCTGCCCTATGTCCACATGGAAGCCCCCATGTATTTAAAAGGTAACTCGCGTAAGGGTCCCAGTTTCAGAGAGGCGGTGCTGATGCATGCGGCGGCGAGACTGGTTTTTCACAAGCAGATTAATAATATTCAGGCATCCTGGGTGAAAATGGGCCTGGATGGCGTAGCTGCCTGTTTAAACGCTGGCGCTAACGATGTAGGCGGCACTCTGATGAACGAGAGCATAACTCGCGCGGCTGGAGCTAGCTACGGTCAAGAGTGGAGTCCCAGCGCTATAGAAGACACAATTCGTAACATGGGCCGGCTGCCTCGTATGCGAAATACACTGTATGCTAGCGCTCCAGAAGAACGCCACCAATCGGCAATCGCTGCCGATGAATTGAGTGAGATACAGAATAATTCGGCGAACAAGAAGCAGCGTAGTAAGAAATTGGAAAACCTGGCCCAAGCCATTTAATAAATTAGCTGCCAGGAATAACTGGATTTAGCTCCAGAGCAGGTTGTGCTCAATGACAAGTAAAGCCAAAATCGCATGAGCATGGGTTATAACTTCGATGGAGAGATTGTCCGAAGCCAGATTGAATCGCTACACACATGGGTAGTTTTTCACTGGACTCCTCGTTAATTGTTATTATGCAAAACACTTTGCAGATTGCATTGTAGATTTTTAGAGCATGGCAGCAGAAATCCTTTGGCGCTATTAACTGTGTTGGTCCAACAGACCATGCAACTATCAGCCCTGAGATGTTTGATATGAAACGCAATACTAAACTGGCTCTATTTGCAGTCGCCGATGTAATAATTCTGGCTGTTATTGGGGTCGAAGAGTGAAGGCTAATGCCAATGGCAATATTCGAATCGGCGACCAAACCTTTGCCACAAGAGCAGAGAAAATCGACGCCCCTGTAGAAAGAAATAGAATGCCCCAATCTAAGTTGACAAGTATAATCTTCGACGTTCTACCACTATGAATTATGAATCTCTGTCTAATCCAGATCTTCCCTGGGAAGTATTCCTCTGGACGGCACGCTAACCGGGAAAAAACAAAAACAGAATGAAAATAGCAATCACTGGGGCCAACAGCAGTGTTGGCCTGAATTTATTGAATCATATTGTATCTAACACCGATTTTGAGGTTATTGCCGGCGTAAGGTCCGAACGAGCGATGAAGTCATTGCCAGACTCAGCACAGATTGAGCCGCGCATTATTTCCTATCAAAATGCGGACCAACTGGCTATCGCACTAGAGGGTGCCGACTGTATAGTCCATCTAGCGGGCATTCTCATCGAAGACAAGAACAGCAGCTATGCAAGTGCGAACGTCGATGCGACTGCTGCAGTAGCCAAAGCAGCACAGCAGCTTAAAGCCAAGCACCTGGTATTCATTAGTGTGGTAGGCGCAGGCAGCGAATCCAGCAATGCCTATTTCCGATCGAAGGGTCTTGCCGAAGAATTCGTGAAAGATTCAGGCTTGGCGGCGAGTATTATTCGGACTCCGATACTATTGGGGGCTAATACCGCAGGCGCCAGCTCAATTATCGGTGCTGCTTCGCAGCAAAAAACAAAACTTTTGGGGGGCGGAAATTATTCTATGC
This sequence comes from Gammaproteobacteria bacterium, assembly GCA_021773355.1. Taxonomy (GTDB): domain Bacteria; phylum Pseudomonadota; class Gammaproteobacteria; order Pseudomonadales; family Pseudohongiellaceae; genus UBA9145. The sequence continues at coordinate 288,795 of JAJFKE010000011.1, forward strand.
GGCCCTTGGACATCGATGATCTTAACCAAGCAATACTGAATTGTTGCAGCAGCAGCGCAACTGAGCCGCGTCTTTTTGAACTGGTTGGTCCTGAAGCCATTAGCTACCGTGACTTAATACAAAAAACGGCCCGAATGATGAATAACAGCATTGAAATAGGATCCGTTCCTATCGTATTAGCCAAATTAGTTGCCGCAATCGGCAGTCGATTGAAAGGTGGTGGTATAACGCCCACTGTAATCGATGTCATCACCAAAGACGAAGTAGTGGCACACAATGCCGATGGCGATCTAAATATCTCCCTCACACCTTTACAGAACACACTGGAAAAAATCCTGGAGCACAAGAAAAGCTAATGAGCGAAGAATCGGAAAACATTAACAACGTATTAATCACAGATGAAACAAAAGCTATTGTTGCGAAAAAGAAGCCCAGCCTCGTAGGCCGTTTTATTTTCCTCTTCATTACTGCACTCTGTTTTGTCTATCTCTACTATCGGCTAAATGGCGCAGCTATGCGCGAAGGACTAAGCCTTGTCGCTTACATGACTCAAGTATTCTCAACTGTAAACTGGATTCCCTGGTTACTCTTGATGGTTGGGTATTCTCTGTTTTATTTTGCTATAGATACCTTGGTGGTAACCCGTGCTTTAAACTGGTTTATTGCAGATATAAAGTACAAGGACATAATGCCTATACGTGCCAGCGCCTACATCATTTCCATCTTTAACGAACAGATCGGAAAAGGCGCAATGGCCTATTATTTGAACAAACGCGATCAGATTCCCGGTTGGGAAGTTGGCTCAGTCATGTTGTTCGTTATGTTCTGTGAAATTTACTACTTACTCGTCTGGGCCACGGTTGGCTACGCGGTAGGAGGCAGTTCACTACCGGATGTATTCGGACTGGTACCGTATATAGCTGTGATTGCGACAATTCTATTAATATTGTGGATGGCCTATTTCCGTGGCGCCATTTTACCAAACAACAAATTCCGCGATCGCAGAATACTGCATGCCTTCCGCATGGCGAAGCCATGGCACTACGGTGCCTTCTTCTTGCTGCGATCACCTGCATTAATGGCAGCGATTGTAGTCTACACAGTAGCGCTGAATTTATTTGGTGTAGAAGCTTCCTTACTTACCCTGTTGCCGTTTCTACCCGTTATATTTTTCGCCGCTGCGGTACCTACACCGATGCGCGCCGCAGCTATTACTTTTTGGGTGATTCTGTTTCCCGAGAACGAAGGCCAAATGGCGGCTTTTGGTTTCGTCCAGCACAATTTTTTCATTCTTTTTAATGCGGCCATAGGTCTTGTTTTTTGGCGCAGAGCGCAACGAGAACTATTTGGCAAATAATGGCGAATCTGTTAACAGCAATTCGATTGTTACTGGTAATACCTGTGACAATCGCTATTGCCGACGCCGAATTCCTGTCTACCAGCCTATTGCTTTCACTAATCGCCATTGCTATTGCAAGTGACTACTTCGACGGCAAGGTAGCCAGAGCACTCAATACGGCTTCGAATCGGGGGCAACTCTTCGATCACGGTACAGACTTTCTATTCGTTACCTCCGGACTAAGCGCATTATCGATAACGGGACATATAAACCCGGCATTACCAATTCTGATTGCTGTTGCCTTTTCCCAGTATATCCTCGACTCCTACTATTTATTTAAACAAAAACATCTGCGCATGAGCTTCCTCGGTCGCTGGAACGGAGTCTTCTATTTTGTACCTCTGGTTCTAACCGCTATTTTTAGACTATCACTATTTAGTAATCATCAATTGTTGTTAAATACGATCATTGAAATTATTGCCTATCTATTGATAGTTTCTACTCTAGCCTCCATAGTAGACCGCTCCATGGCACCGCTTAGAAAACAACAGCAATAGAGCAAACATGCTTAAATTTATTCTAATGCTAGTACTCTTTTTGTGTGCTAGCCCCCACACAAGCAGCGCGACAGAGTTGGACTCAACTCTTTTTGCTACCATCAACGAAAGACTGCAATATATGGAAGGCGTCGCCCTGTATAAGGCACAAAACCAACTCGCAATTGAGGACACGGAGCGAGAAAGAGTTGTGATTAGCAGCACCAAAAAATTCGCGGCCGACAAGGGATTGGACCCCGACTCCATAGAGCGATTTTTCATGGCTCAAATAAATGCAGCAAAAGCAATACAATACCGTTATCGAGCGGAACTTCTAACTATTAGCGCAGCGCCAGCGAGAATAGATCTGCAGTCTGAAATTCGACCAGCACTGGACCGACTTGGTGCGAGAATAGTGGATATACTCACTGAAATGCTGGCAAATGGCCTCAGAATCGATGAAACATCTCGCCAGGAGTTTTACCAGCAATTAGATAATCGATTTTTGACCAGTACAGATAAGGGAAGGCTGTTTGAAGCCATACTTGAAGTGCGGCTGAAATAGGTCTCATTTACAGCTTCAAATATTGAAGATTGTTGCGGTCACAGGCACACTTAGGCTTCTTCGGCATCGCTCAGCAATAGTTTCGTTTAGAACAACAACAAAAAGCAGACTGACTGGTAGTTAGAGCAAGGATCATAATAATGCCTTTCGACATAACCATTACTCTCAGCGATGAAGACCTACAAAAGTTTCAGGACTGTATTGATAAAGGGAAAATTGCTGTCGCAGACAAGGAAAGTGCTGCAATCATCGAAAATGCTGCTTCCGAGCTAATAGAGAAAGCCAGCGGAATAAACCTTCCGCAATTTATTTCTGATCGCATCTTAAAGCTGCAGATTTTATTGAATATGATAAAAGATGATGAGTGGGAACTTACGGACGATGAAATAAATAGCATTCGTGGTGCCCTCTTCTACTTCGTTGATCCTGATGACGTAATACCAGATCATATACCCGGCATAGGTTTTCTCGATGATGCTATGTACGCTGAAATGGTAATACAGGAATTAAAGACTGAAATAAAAATGTATCAGGAGTTTTGTCAGTTTCGCATAGCTGAGGAAAATCGCAGGATAAATCGCGGCGTGGACCCCCATGTTGGACGCGAGGACTGGATTGCGGACAGACGCGCCATGCTGCATTCACGCATGCGAGAGAGGCGCTCATTACGAACCGGCGGGCGCGGTTGGCGCATGCGAGTACTCTAACAACCATAAAGCTGGAGTGTTACTTGAATAGATTTTCGGTATTTGTAGCTATTATCTTGTCGGCCATGTCCGCGGCGTTTTCTAGTAGCGCAGCTGGGCAGCAGACACAGTCTTTGGTTCCAATCGAACCAGAGATTCGGACTTCATTTAATTCCATAAGCAACGACCCGCGAGTTAAAAACGCCTTAATTGAAATCGAAACGCGGGAAGCAGAAACAGTACGCGAACAATTCCGCCTTACTGAAATTCCCGCCCCGCCATTCAAAGAAGAAGTTAGGGCTGCTTATTATTTGACACTCATGAAAGAGAGAGGCTTGGAAGATGCCTATATCGACCAGGAAGGCAATGTAATAGGAATTAGAAGAGGTAATGGTGACGGTCCAACTTTTCTTATTGCCGCTCATTTGGACACCGTGTTTCCCGAAGGTGTCGATACCAGCGTTGAACTACGTGGCGGTCGTTACTACGCACCCGGCATTGGGGACGATACCCGCGGCCTCGCCGCGTTACTGTCTATTATCGAAGCCATTAATGAATCTGGCATACAAACTCATGGCGATATTATGTTCGCGGGAAATGTAGGCGAGGAAGGTCGCGGTGATCTGCGAGGGATAAAAGCGATCTTTAGAGATCATCCGGAAATTGATGGTTTCGTATCTATTGACGGAGTGCGGCTTAGACGAATTACCACCGGAGGAACAGGTAGCCGACGCTTCGAGTTTCGCTTTAGCGGCCCTGGCGGGCATTCTTTCGGTGCCTTTGGTTTGGCTAGCGCCATCCATGCCATGGGCAGAACTATTAGCAAGATTGCTGATTTCGAAACTCCGAGCTTTCCCAAGACCACTTACACCGTGGGCACTGTAGAGGGGGGCACTTCCGTAAACTCTATAGCCGCCGATGCCGTGTTTGCTCTAGATATGAGATCGAATGACCGAGAGCAATTAGCCTTGTTGGAAGAACGAGCGAAAGCAGCTGCATTGGAAGCCGTCGCTGAAGAAAACGCGCGTTGGGACAACGGAGAAATCAAAGTGGATTTCATTCTGATTGGCGATCGACCGGTTGGCAAGACTGCCAGCGAAACCCCTCTAGTTCAAGTGGCGGCGCTGGCCTTCGACGAGCTGGGCATTGAACTACAAGATCTAGGTATTTCCAGCACTGATTCCAATGTGCCAATGTCGCTGGATATCCCTGCCATCACTATTGCCGGTGGTGGAAACGGAGGTGGCGCACATTCTCCCGATGAATGGTTTATTCCAACAAACTCTCATGAAGGCCCGCAAACTTCATTTCTTATCACCCTGGCAATGGTAGGAATCCAGGGTGTAAGCCCGGCCTTACTGGATCAGAGTCGGCGTTAGTCGACTTTTATGCGGTTGAGCTAAACGATGTGATTATTCATCCTTTTTTGCCTTACTGCTCAAATCTGGCGAATCGGAACCGCTTGATTTGCCGAAACTAAGTGGGTACTGCTGATAGAAGCGATAGAATTCCCTCAGACTAAAATCGTTCAGTACTCTTTGACTGTATCCTCGTCGTCGATTTCTATATTCATCATAGTCTCTATAGCGAAGCACATGCAGGCAGTGCTTACAAACCACTAAACCATGACTTGCTGTGCCAACTTCTCCGCTACTTCTAATTTTCAGCAGTTTGTAGTCATCCGCTATCTTGGTGGTGACCAATACCTCTTGCGCCGGATATTCGGCGATTAGACCTTCAAGCTGCGAGCAAAGCGCGAGGTGATAAGTGGGGTACTCTCTATGCAATCTATACCAGGATTCATCTGGAATATAGGCAAGCACCCTGCTGTTTTTAATAGCCAGTGTTCTGTCTGGAAGCACGCGAATATTTTTCGGCCGCAGTAATAAGCCATGATTTTCCAAGTCCGACCTTTCACTTCCGGTCAAATGAATAGCCGGATCAAATAATTCAAAGAAACCAAACTCATCAGTGCCTATTTTCTTTCGTAGCTGATTGAATGGCTCGAACTCTTTAAAATCGATCAGTTCCACTGTCTCTTTCTACCTAATCTCTTGCAATATTGTGGAGAGTCGAGTTTCAGCATCGGTTACGACAACAAACTCCACACGGCGTGATCTATCCGCATCTTCAACGCCGTCTTCGGACAGAATTAGCTGTGAGGACGAGAGACCATTTGCCGTCATTCGTTCTCGCAGCCATGTCTTTTCATGAGCCACATTGTTTAAGCCAATAAGAAATCCCAGAGTGGTTCTGGTTCTTTCTTGAGACAAGGCCATATTTCTCATATAAGCCTCATCGCTGTTCGCCGCAAAAGACCAAGAACTGGAGGTATGGCCTTCAATCCTTACTTCAAGAATTTCATCACGGTATTTAGCAGAGGTGAGTATCGCCATATAGCGTGGGAAAAAATCGCTGAGAATAGCGGAAAACGCAGGCTTGAGATCGGATTGACCTTCTTCGAAAAGCAGGCTGGTGTTAGTAAATCGAAATTTTAGATCATCTCCTAATTGCGCGCCCCATAGCGGCAAGTCTTCATTGAACTCGGCTCGCAAGTCATTGAACAACTCCTCACGGAGATCTTCATAGAGTACCACTACTCGTTCGATTTCATCGTTCTTGCGCTCGACAATAACCAGATACATCACTGCGATAAGAAGAAACAACATCATCAGACCACTCATCAAATCACTTACTGCGATCCAGTGTTCTTCGGTTTCCTGTTCCAGTTCTGCTCCTAACATAAAGCCCTCTACTTCGCTGCCTGCTGTCGCTTGCCTGACTGTTGTTCGGCTAGTAACAGTATGTCCCGCAATCTGTCTGTCAGAGGCACATAGTCGTTGACGAATTTTTCAGACAGGGCCGTGAGTTGATAGCCAAAGGTTTGCAGTGCCTGAGTGAGCTCTTTCTCCATAGATTGATCTAGTAACTGCATATGCAGTTCGGTTTTGTCCGTCATCGCCTGAACATGTTCTGCCAAACCGGAATGGGCTTGATTAACAGAACTCGCTAATCCCTGAGTCACCTGTTCTACGGTCTCTGCTATATCTCTTGCAGCTGCAGACAATACTTGCGTCAAACTTTCATTGTTTTGTTCAATACTGGAACTTAGCTTCAGAGTTAGCTCAGAAACATAGTCACCCAGGGCCGGCAAGCCTTCTGACGCTTGACCGACAAGGCCGGATAAGCCGGACAGATAGCCTTCAAGGTTCGCAGTCTGTTGCTCAAGACCACTTAACAGAGTGCCCAGTGAAGCAGCCACCCGATTAAATTCCTGGGAGTGAACAATCATCTGTTCATAGGATTGGCTCGCGTGATTGATTACTTCTATGCTCGCCTGTTGTGCGCGCAGCATGTCATCCAACTGACTGGAGTAGCTTTGTTGCCATTGCAGCAAGTGTCCGAGAGACTCATTGAACTTTTGAAAATTTTCGCCGTACTGAACCTCTATGCGGCTATTAAATTCGCGCATTACAGTAGCCAAAGCTGTAGTGAGCGCATCAGTATTTGCCGCAACCATCTGCTCTTGGTATGCACGACCGGATTCCAACAAAGCCTGGCTATCTGAGCTGCTTTCTTGTCGCAGCAAGTCAAGATTGGTATTCAATGCGTTAATTGCATTATTCAGGTCAGTAACTGTGGCCGGCGCTTCCGCGCTGCTCGAGCTTTTCTTGATAGAAGAAAGTGTACTACGCAAGCGAATACTCAAAGCGCCAAGTATCCCAACAATTGATGACCACACGGCCACGCCCAATCCATCGATCATGACAGGAACGCTGGCTTCTATGTTGGCGCTATCAAAACGCATCAATCCAAAGGCAATACCTAGAAAAGTTCCGAATATGCCAAAGCTGGTTAGAATGGATGGTGCATTACGAACCGTCTGAGCAGAAAAACTGGCACCATGAAAATACGCAATTAGCAGAAGCATGAAACCAATCAAGCTCCAGGTAACTGTCGTTAGATCATAGAATTCTGTCATTACAATCTCAGCATTAATTTATTAATATCCTTTCTCGATATGTCTCCGCGCTCTCGACAAAAAACCCGCTTGAGAGCGGGCCTTTCGTACAACACAGAAGCGACGAGTAATATTTTACTCGTTAGCAGCACCCTTACGCAGGTGTCCGTAGATTAGCTCCTCGGTAAACTCCACACACTTATATTCTAATAGTTGCATGTTCTCATCCAACCTGCGATACAGAGGAAATTTTAATGTCCATGCCGCTGTGTAGACATTGGGGTCTTCTAGAGTTGCTTCATACATGAGTGTATTCGGGCCAATATGCGTATAGCGTTCAGTCACGCGCAGGGCGTCGCTATGATGATTGCCGGCATGATCCAGCCATGTATCCGGAACCTGATCAGTGACATCGATGACCAATGTATCTCCCTCGAAGTGGCCTCTGGAATGCCCCATCCAACTAAAGATAGGAGCCTCAAAATCAGGACGATTCATATACACGATACGACTGGCGCTAGCGAACTCGTAGGCCATGACAACATGATCTGGGGATTGAATTATTTGAAACGGAAAAGGCAGGTAATTGGCACGTGGTATACCCGGCATATAGCATTTGACAACGGGATCCAAGCTTAACCAATCGGATTTATTCGCCTGCTGCTGGGCACGAGCCGCTATGGTATAGGGTATTTCCCCACCGCTGACGATACCCAAGCCAGCGGGAATAGCTCCGATGGCACCTAACTCTACAATCGGGCCGAAATCAGCCGCATGGGGCTCAATGTCCCAGTGGGCGCTGCCAATCGACTGCCAAATACCATTAAAGTCTGGCTTGCCGTCAGCTGTCCTGGGCACCGTTGCGTCGTCCGCCGCCGCACTGAGACTGCCCCAAGACAGCAGAACCAGCGCTACTAAGGTACTTATACCTGAAGCTATCAGCCTATTTTTTAACAGAAGAATCGCCATGTTTGTCTCCGTTCTTATTGTTTTCCGCTACCTTATCATTTCTACGGCAGGACCAAAATTCTAACATAGCATTTTGGCTTCAGCTTATCTGATTGCGTATTGACATGGGTACGTTGCGCAGATCAATATCAAATCATTACACAATATTCAGACAGGCAAATTCTGGAGTGGCAGCATGAAATTAACACGTCGAGAGCTACTAAAAGCAAGTGCTGGGTTGGCAGCAGCTGCCACATTGGGCCACCCCTCCATGGCACAATCACCGTTACATAGGGTGCGCATCCCGTCTTCCGGTGAAATGATTCCCAGTATAGGTATCGGCTGTAGAAATTACCGCGCGGATGCTGGATATGAAGAACTTATGGTTTTTCGTGACACCTTTGCCCACTACCACAACCTCGGTGGCAAAATTGTCGACACCTCACCGAATTACGGTAACTCAGAAGAAGTTATTGGCCGAATAATGGCCGATCTCGGTATTCGGGATGAGCTTTGGGTTGCAACAAAAGTTGATCGAGAAAATCGCGCCGATGGTATTAGTAGAATGGAAAGGTCCTTCGAATTATTAGCCGGAGATAATTTCGATCTCATGCAGATTCACAATTTACGCGGTGCAGACGTTCAACTGAAAACCATGCGAGCCTGGAAAGAGCAAGGCCGGTTTCGATACATAGGAGTGACCACCTCCAGCGATCGTCAGTATGATCGACTAGTTGAGATCATGGAGAGCAAACCACTGGATTTCATACAGGTGGATTACTCCTTAGGCAACCGTAACGCCGCAGATAATATTCTGCCATTGGCGCAAGACAAAAGCATTGCCGTACTAACTAATTTACCTTTTGGCCGTGGCCGCCTGTTCGCTGCTGTTGGAGATCGAGCTATGCCCGACTGGGCTGCAGAGATTGATGCAAGTTCATGGGCGCAAATATTTCTTAAATATGTGATGTCTCATCCATCAAATGCTATTCCTATTCCTGGGACAACCAAGCCTCACCACGCCGAAGATAATTTGGCGGCAGCCAGAGGAAGACTGCCGGACGCAAACCTGAGAGCCGAAATGGAAAGGTTTATTGACCCCTTATTAGCCTAAACTACTAGAAATCACAGAATACTCTACCTAGCCCTGGGATTCAGACTCTGGAAATACTAGCCCGACTTGAAGAAACCGCAGCAAGCATCTGGATGCGGGAGTCCGGCGCTGCGTTTTTCACATCACTCACCTTGCACTCTCTCGCGATGGCATTCGTCGTCGGAATCAATTTGGCTATCGCCTTTAGATTAGTCGGCTTCGCGCCCAAATTGCCTATCGCTCCCCTTACTCGATTCTACCCACTGCACTGGTATTGCGCGGTCTTGATACTCGTTTCCGGGCTCGCGCTCTTGCTGGCTTACCCAGCCAAGGCGCTCACCAATGAAGTGTTTTATTTGAAACTAACCGCCTTGAGCATTGGCTTACTAATTAGCAAACGATTCCAATACACGCTTTCGAATCTCCCCGAGGACGAGCCTGTTCAGAATGACCACAAGCAACTCGCCTACCTATCACTTGTCGTTTGGGCTACTACCATTTGTGCGGGTCGGTTTCTGGCCTACACCCATAATGTCCTACTCGCATCGCGGTTTTACTAAACTACCATGATAGATATTCTTCTCAGTTTTTCTCAGAGCACAGGAATATATTCATTCATGAATTCCCCCTGGGGCTGGCCTGTTGCCGAATCAATCCATTTCCTGGGCCTGTGTATGTTAATTGGAACTGTAGGTTTATTCGATTTGAGAATGCTAGGGGTAGCAAAACAGGTTTCCCTGACTGAATTACACAAACTCGTTCCCATCGGCGTGCTCGGATACTTATTAAATGTTACTACTGGCACTATGTTTCTAAGCACGGCGCCCGACCAATATCTATACAACCCCGCAGTGCAGTCGAAGTTTTTTTTCATGTTAATCGCAGGAATCAATATGCTATTTTTCTATGCCACCACGGCAACAGAAGTTAAGCGCAGCGAGGATTCGGCCAGTTTGGCCACCAGAGCCAAGACTATGGCCGCAATTTCATTGCTTTGCTGGTGCGGCGTAATTATTTGTGGTCGCCTAATTACTTACTACAGACCACCCTACTACTGGTGTCTATGGTGTCAGTAGCCCACCTGAACAGCCGAACTGATTGAATTTCTACCTCATCTGAATTAGTCTCTCTGCGCTTGCTGATCCAGCAGTTATTGGCCGTCAGCAAGGGATATCTGTTTCATCACAATGCGTGCTCAAAGTCTGAGCTCAACAAGGGCTATACATGCAACTGCGCTCGGAACATTCTCTGGGAGTTTTTCACATCCGTATAAACTGGCTATTTGCAGCCTGTGTACTGATGACCGTTGCCGCCTTCGCCAACCTTGGCCTTTGGCAACTGGACAGGGCTGCTACAAAAGTTGAAGCTCAACAGGCAATGGAGATTGAATCCCGGGAAAACGCGGCTCCAATTGAAGATATCCCTGTCGGCCATTTGCACCGTGCCAACCCCGAACTGCAGAACCGACACGTGTCGCTGAGCGGTGAGTACGTGAACGATCGCACTATCTTATTGCTGGCTGAATTCTTTCAGGGAATGATCGGCTACGGGGTGGTTACCCCCTTTCGGTTGGCAAGCAATCAGCAGTTAGTACTTGTTAACAGAGGTTGGACTACCGGAATCTTGCCTCCGAATACCCCACCTGCGTTGAGGCCTGTTTCAGGGCCAGTACAAATAACGGCTCAAATATTCGTGCCACCTGAGAATGCCAGGGTACTTGCCAGCCAAATCGATCCATCTGCCTGGCCGCTACGCATGAGAACTCTGGAATTCGACGTAGTTACGGAAATACTCGATGAGCCGTTGTTTCCCTTTGAAGTGCGCCTGACGGCAGAACAAGAGGGTGTGCTAGTACGCCATTGGCCTGCCGTGAATGCTGACGTAAACCAAAATTTATCTTATGCAGTTCAATGGTTTAGCTTCGCTTTATTAGTCTTGTTCGCAAGTGTCTTGGCAAGTAGTAACTTGTGGGCGCTGTTAAAAGAAGGTAATCCCTGAACGGTGTTTCCCCAGCAGCTTTTCTGCAGAACTGACTGATTTCGAAATTATTAGCCTCTAGCGGTTAACTCAGGGCCTAATTCAGAGTCAAGTAGCTGATTATTGTAATCAATTACCTGCCACAGACATTCAAAAATAGCCCAGATAGTGCTATTGTTCGTCCGTTATTAAGGATCAATCTAATTTAACTCTGTTGTTAACAGGTTTAAGACAAAACGAGCTATGAGGAGTAGCAAATATGCGAATTTTTTCCGCGAAGACACTGTTGAGCAGTATTGCAGTGGCAGCAGCAATGTCCGTACCTGGAATCACGCTGGCGCAATCAAGCGAAGTAACATTCCACAAAGACATTGAACCGATTCTGCAGCGTAGCTGTCAGAACTGTCACCGCGTAGGTGGTGCTGGACCGATGCCCTTAGTTACCTACGATCAAGTTGCTCCTTTCGCCGGCTTGATCGAGTACAAGACTGCGCTTCGTGATCGTGCTGGTGCCATGCCGCCATGGTACATGGAAAAAAATATTGGTATTCAGGAATTCAAAGATGACCCCTCTCTAAGTGATGCTGAGCTGGCTGCAATTTCTGCCTGGGCTCGAAGCGGCACGCCGAAGGGAGAGGAAGCAGACGCACCTACTCCACTAGTATTTGATGACAGCCTGAAGTGGAAGGCTGGTGAGCCGGACTTGGTTGTTAAAATGAACGATGTAACAAAACTTGCCGGTACGCCTGACTGGTGGGGTGAGATTGACTATATCCCTACAGGGCTTGAAGAAGACCGCTATGTTAAATCTGTGGAAGTAGTAGAAGTTAACGATGTAGACAATCAGGCCGGTACCGGACGGGATACAGTTGGTGGCGCTTACATATTCCACCATATGATCTGGGGCACGGCTATCCTTGATGAAAACGGTGAACGTGGTCCTGGTATCTCAATTCCATGGCCTGTGCATGAAGTTGGCCGCAACGCTGACATCTTCGACCAGGACGCAGGTCGCCTGCTCAAGGCCGGATCATCCATCGTATCTGATTCAGTGCATTTGCACTCTAACGGTCGCGATACAACCGGGCACCTGGAAGTAGGATTTCGCTTTCATGATGAAGATTACAAACCGAAATATCAGAACGCGTTTATCGGCCTAGGAAACGGCGTAGACATCAGCATTACCGGCAATCAGAAAGATCAGGAACTGCATGCCTATACTGTTCTGAACCAGCACACAAAAGTTGTGACTTTCGAGCCTCATCTGCATGCTCCAGGCGAGCGTATGTGTTTGGAAGCTATCTGGGGTTACACAGTTGAAACTCTGTCCTGCGTAGGCTACGACCACAACTGGGTGCGTGGATATCCCTATGCAGAGCACGCTGCTCCATTGCTGCCAAAGGGAACGATTCTTCATATCGTTGGGTACATGAACAATACAGATACGAATCCAAATGTTCCTGATCCTCGTAACTGGCAGGGTTCAGGCAACCGCTCTGTAACCAATATGTTCATTGACCTAGGCATTCGCGTTACCATGACTGACGATCAATTCTTCGAAGCCATGGAAGAAAGACGTCAAGCACTTAATTTAGGGCCAAACGACCATGTTATTGGCTGTCCGCTATGTCTGGCTCCGCTGGTTGCTCCAATCGCTGAAGCTGATAGTGAAGAAGCCAACGATGTCGCGAGCAACTAGCAGAGGTTTTAGTACTAACAATGAGTAAGCAAACTAGTGAATCAATCAGTAGAGTGAAAGCTCTGCTGATTGCAGTTTTTTTATTAGTCACCTCAAGCACTGGTTTAGCCGATACCTTTCAGTTTGGGCAACACATAGAGCCAGCCTACGAAGGTTGGCACCCAAATCCGGACGGTACTTACAGTTTTATGTTCGGTTATATGAATGAGAACTGGACCGAACAACCGGACCTCCCAGTCGGAGATAATAATTTCTTCTCGCCCGGTGATGCCGATCGTGGCCAACCTACCCATTTTCTACCTCGCCGTAACCGATTTACTTTCGAAGTCGTTGTTCCCTCCGATTGGGGTGAGCGAGAATTGGTGTGGACGCTGAATGTGAATGGCGTTGAACGTAAGGCCTATGCCACGCTTAAGGCGGACTACCTGGTCGATAACATGGTTATTGCATCGGAAACAGGCTCTTTGGGTGCTGGAACCAGTAGCCCTGAGTCACGCGCAAATCTGCCCCCAGTGCTAACTGTTCAGGGCGACAATATCCGTTCGGCTAGAGTTGGCGAATCGATTACTTTCCTAACCCAGGTAGAGGATGACGGATTACCAGTGCCACGCAGAGAAAGCACGAACACCGCAGATGAGCTACGACGTCGTATGATGCGACCACCTAGTCGTATAACCGTTGGCAAGGTTAACGGATTGTTCTTGTCCTGGAACAAGTACCGCGGCCCTGGCAATGTAACTTTTGATCCGCCAATGCCCAAACCTTGGGAAGATACGCGAACTTCAGCCAACTCTCCCTGGGGCCCGCTATGGTTACCACCGGAGGCTCCGGAAGATGGTCTGCATGAAGTGACAGCTACTTTTGATGCACCGGGAACTTATATATTATGGGGGCGCGCCGATGACGGCGGCCTTTATCATGATGGCTATATCACCGTGAATGTCAGCGAATAGCAATATCTGACAATCCAGGGGCGAGAAATTCGCCCCTTTTTATTGTCTGCGTTTCGAGGATTTTAAAGCAACAACAAGAAACCATCGGCTGGTAAATCCAGTAGTCATTAAACTCCGATGGCGACAAGGATGACGAAGATTGATCAGGGTCAATGCAAGCAACATTTCAAGTATTACCCTTCGCGGCTAATCGTCTATTAATTACTATTAACATTACGCTTGGGGAAAAGCATGACTCTTCATTCTAATAACAAAAAAATCTTGGCAATGGGCGTTCCACTCTTATTTGTCGTACTCGGCCTTCAATCTGCGTTTGCCCAACTTAGTTATCGCTCCGGTGCGGAAATTGAACCCGGCTACGAAGGCTGGCGTGCAAATGAAGATGGCACTTATTCTCTTATCTTTGGCTATATGAATGAGAATTGGGAGGAGCAGCCGGATATTGAGGTGGGAGACAGTAATTTTTTCAGCCCAGGAGACCAGGACCGCGGTCAACCTACTCATTTCTTGCCCAGGCGCAATCGATTCACATTCGAAGTCGTAGTTCCTTCCGACTGGGGTGAACGCGAGCTGGTATGGACTATCACTCATAACGGAGAAACAAACAAAGCCTACGGCACTCTGGCGACCGACTATCTAGTTGACAATATGGTAATTGCCTCCGAGACAGGCTCCTTGGGTGCCGGCACTAGTAGCCCGGAATCGCGAGCCAACACAGCCCCTGTTGTTACTGTACAAGGGGAAACCGTAAATGGCGGCTTGGTAAGAAATGCGAAAGTAGGCGAAGAAATCCTTATCACTACACATGTTGCAGATGATGGTCTGCCCAAGCCTCGACGTACTACTCAACAACGGACCGCCACATCTACTCAAGAACGTATGATGCGGCCTCCGCGGCGCTCCACAGTGGGCAAGAGCAATGGACTATTTCTTTCTTGGAATAAGTATCGCGGCCCGGGTGCAGTCAGTTTCGAACCCGCGCAGGTTAAACCTTGGGAAGATACCCGTACCTCCGCTAATTCACCCTGGGGCGTTCTCTGGGTGCCTCCTGCCATTCCAGACGATGGTATGTATGAAGTTAGGGCAAGGTTCTCAGAACCGGGAGAGTATGTACTATGGGGCAGAGCAGATGATGGCGGACTTTATCACGATCAGTACATTACCATAAACGTAAGTCCCTAAACTCAATTGGGATCAGCAGTGGCGTCTTCTGTCGCATCACCCGACTGTTGATCCTCTAGCTTGATAGTAAAAGGCGGATCGTATCGAGGTGGATCCTGGTTAAGTATTATCTTGGTACGAGGTGGGGTCACGAAGCGTGAATTTGGCCCCCCGTTTCTTGCTTCAAGAATTAATGCTTCAGCCGCCTTAGCAACCGACGGTGGCTCGGCGTTGGCTCCAAATGCGAAACTAAAGCTACCCCTGATCAATCGATCATTCTCGGCCAGAATTGCCCAATCTGCCGTATAGTAAGTAGCAGCAGTTAACGGCGGAATATTCCAATCAAAACTTTCTTTAGTTTTAGGATCATAGCGAAAACTGATGTCAACCCAGTCTCGAAGCTCATTTCGTAGTGTGAGCTTAACCAGTCGCACCCCATAAGGAAAAGCGAGCCGCAAATTATCGGGCGCCTCAGGCAAGACGCTATTGTCAGGGGGCGAAGTTTTGGTTTCTATGCCTATTCCTGTAATATCCGAATCCTGCTGATAGAGGTCAGCCGGAGGCGTTTGTGAATGGCTAGATTGCCAGAGCCCCAGATTCAGCAATATAAACCCAATTTTGTGGAAACAGTGTAATTTCAATGCTTTTCCAGTTTTGTCCCGCCATTCAGAAATAAAAAAAATACCACGGCGGCATCAACATGATAGCGAAGAATATCATCGTAGGCCTTATTGGGGCAATGCGAACAAATTAGTGCAAGCGCTAACACAGGCGTAAAACGAACAACGAAGCAGGGCAAATATGCAGGGCAATAATCTGAAAGATATACTGGCCGATCTGGAATGCAGCAGCAACAACAGCACAACATTCAGCGAAAATTGGTCGCAAGGGCGTTCAGCTTTTGGTGGACTGGCAGCCGCATTCGCTGTTACTGCGATGAGAAAGCAATTGCCACAGCCGCAAACTATTCGCTCCTTAATGGTGTCTTTCATCGCACCTGTACCACCTGGACGCGTGCAGGTGGATGCAAGAATTCTTCGTCAGGGCAAAAACGTAAGCCAATGCAGCGCAAGCCTATTCGCCAATGATCAGATCGCTCTACAGGCTATGGCTGCCTTTGGAAACTCCCGTGAGGCCTATCGTCCTCCAGCCCAAGCAAACAAGGAATTGCCTGATCGGAGTCAAGGTATAAGCTTTAGCAGCCATGCAAAACGACTTCCACATTTCTTGCAATACTTCGATGGCTGCTGGATTGATGGTGGAATGCCGTTCTCTGGAAACTACAAGCCGTATTTGAAGATGTGGGTTCGACACAGGCAGGATTTATCGAACTTTCCCATTGAGAAGCTAGTGGCTATTGCGGACATTCCACCGCCGGTATTGTTATCTCATTTTGAGAAACCCCCAGTGCCGGCAAGTTCCTTGAGTTGGTCTCTTGAATTTGTTGAAGCGCCAGAATCCATTGCGGGTGAGTGGTTCTATCTAGAGTTTAATGTAGAGGGGGCGGCCGATGGCTATACACAACAATCGGGTAAAGTCTTTGATGAGTCGGGTCGTTTAGTGGCGCTAACGCGGCAGTGCATGGTCTACTTTGGCTGAGGGATTCTGAAAACCTGAATAATCCAATTTCATTGCATAGAGACTGGCCATGCTTTTTGTTAGAATTACTGGCAGCTATATGTCCGCGAGGTTTTTAAGTTGATAAAGATTGGCTATTGTCATGGAAGGGTCTGCCCAGCAATCGTTGCGGCGATATTCTCGCTATTCATGTCTACTATGTCCGTAGCGCAGCATAGTCATGGAATTCTGACCCCTGGCGTAACCTTTCCTCAAGATGACTCAGTGCTAACCGATCCGCCTCAATTGATAACAATGAGTTTTAGAGTCGATGTCCGACTTCTTAAACTCGCCTTGTATACGGCAGATGACGAATGGATCAATATAAATTTCCAGTACGACCCATCACGGCTGAGTCATAGTTTTGTTTTACCAATCCCTGGCGAGCTGCCTGCATCCGAATATTATACTGCTCGCTGGTCTGTAACAGATGATCGAAGTAGATTGGTAAATGGTGAATTCAAATTTGCGTTTGGCCCAGGTGCAATCCCTCCGTCAGAAACGATCGCCTCTAGAGTCAGTGAGCTTGAAGAGAATTTGCCTTCTACAGGTTCCTACCGATTGGATACAGTTCAATAGCCATTAATAGGTTTTGCAAAAAGTGCGGCGCATAAGCGACTAACGAAATTTAAATCCCTGTGTAGCCAAAAAATCTTTCATATGAGGTCTGGCCTTTTCTGAAAGGAGACTGGATACTTGTTCGGTCCAGCTTATGCCGTGTCCGCCTCCTGTTCTTGTGCGATAGTACTCTCGAATATTTTCATCGTACGCAGCTATCGCCTCCCTATCTCCTTCTTCGTTATAAACTTCCTGTTTCAAAACAACAGATAGAGGCAAGCGCGGTTTAACTTCTGGATCTTGATCGGGGTAACCAAGGCAAAGGCCGAATACCGGGTAAACGCCCCGGGGTAATTGTAATAATTCTGATACCTGCGCTGGGTCATTTCGGATTCCGCCGATATAACATATTCCCAGGCCGACAGATTCAGCTGCTGCCACCATACTCTGGGCCATGAGAGCGACATCAACCGTTGCTATCATAAAGTGCTCTGTATAATCCCCTTCGAAGGATTTTCCATATTCCTTACAATAATTACCTGCTCTTTTTAAGTCGGCACAGAAAATCATAAACTCGGCTGCTGCTTCAACCCAGCCTTGATTTCCTGCCAGTTTTGCGATCGCACTACGAGTTTCCTTGTCTGTAACCCTGACTATAGTAGCACCCTGTAAGAAACTGGATGTTGCTGCCGACTGTCCCGCAACAATGAGTTCAGCGAACAAATCTGGGTCGATAGCACGATCAGTATATTTTCGAATGCTACGATGGGATTTCAGCAGATCAATCACTGAGCTCATAGGGAATTACCTGTTAAGTTGCTTGCGACGGTGTGGCGCAAGAGTTAGTGGCTTGTATTAGTTAGATTATCGAGGAACGCTGGGACGATGTCATTGGCTAAGTTGGATTCTGCATTGAAAAGAAGTACTAATCCAATATTTGCAGCAGGAACAAACGCCATTTCCGATCTATAGCCGCGCACTCCTCCACCGTGATGGATCACTCTTTGCCCTTCGTAATCAAAAACTCGCCAGCCAGTTGCGTAATACGCTTTCTCGAGTCCCGACCAACGGTTAAAATAATTTCCCCTTGGTGTAGCGATAATTGGTTCATGCATGTGAGATAGAAGATCGGGCGACATAACTTCTGGAAAAGCCCCCAGGTTAGCGCGCAACCACATGCTCATATCAAAGATACTGGCGTTGATACCGGAGGCTGGAGCGACAGAATAGTAAGCCGGATTATTAGTCGTAGTTCGCCATGATCCACGTGATTTACGATGAGGCTGTGTCGCTTCGTCGCTCTGCAAGAATGCTTCCTGTCCAATGGAAGCGGTTATCATGCCTAACGGTTTAAAAATTTGTTCGTAGATATATTTCTCATAGCTTGCACCGGTACTCTCCTCAACCACATCCGCTAATATCGAAAAAACGACATTCTGGTAGCCATAACATTCCCCAGGTTGACACACGGTGGGTATCTTTTGAAATCTGGGTTTGATGCGATCGTAAGAGACACCGTCATCCAGTAAATTTGAGTAAGAATGAGGCATTAGGCCGGTTGAGTGGCTAACCAGATGCTTCAGAGTAATTCCCTGTGAGGAAGGTCTGGTACCTAAACGCAGCGCAGGAAAAAGTTCGGTTAACTTTGTGTCCCAGGATTGGTAATTTTGCTCCACCATTAAAGTCGTAGCAGCACCTGCAAATGTTTTCGACATGGAGGCAATTCTAAAAATGGAATCAGTATTTACAGCTAAACCAGTTTCCATACTCCTAACGCCCCAGGTCTGCATGTGCATAATGCCCTCGCGAGATACAATCGCCAGCGCGACTCCAGGAATTTTGTTCTCCCTGGTTGCAGCTTCCATCCACGAGACAAACTCCGACAAGTCGTAGTTATAATCGGTATCGATAGCCAGGCCATCAGCAAAGGCAGAGCCCCAATTAAGTATCAGAACCAACGCTAGGGATAACTGGAAAGTCACAGTGCTTCGAGACAGACGTTCGCATTCTATTTGATCAAGCGACAACTCGTATATTGGAGTATTGTTATAGATATTAATAAGCTTCACTTCTACCGGAGGGCCATGAGACGTCAATTATAAATTGACCGCATTGCTAAGAATAGAAACATTATACCGATGTTATGAAACTTACTAGCAAGCAAATTACCAGGAATCCAAAGATTGAGTTTAAAAAAAAGCCGACTTAACTCTCATTAAGTCGGCCAATCGGGGGCACATTTTAGGTCTAAAATATAGCTAGGTGCTTGCTCTGGAATGAGTCTCGCCGCATTAAGGCAGAAACAACAGCATGCGACGCCCCTCCCTGAGAACAGTTAGTGCAGAGAAACGACGGTCGCCGCCCTCCGATTCCAATTGGGTTGCTGCGTTGAAAGCCGCCAAATCAGAGACTGGCCGTCGATTTACCTCAATAATTACATCACCTTCTCGCAAGCCAGCGGCAAAGGCTTCGCCGAATTGACTTAAAGAAACGATTTCAACCCCTTTATTTTCATATGTATTATTCATCTTATATGTTTGAAGTCGTGCACCACGGTATTCACGAACCGCAGCTGGAGCGCTGTCAGTTGTGGCCAGTTCAGCACTCGAGCCTGCAATCCTGGCTGTTAGTTGTTCGCGCTCTCCATTCCTGTAAAGCACCAAATCCACCTCTTGTTCCTGCAGCATAAGACCTACCATATTTCGCAGCTGTCGGCTTCCTCGAATCGGCTTACCATCGATTTCGACGATGACGTCGGAAATCTCTACACCAGCTCTTTGAGCCGCACTATCGGGTAATATGCTGATCACCACGGCGCCGTACTCAACATCCACATCGAGGGCGGCAACGATATCGGGAGTCGCATCGGCAATGGTGACTCCTAACAATCCACGGCGCACTTCCCCATCTCTCTTTAGATGCTCCATAACACTCGAAACCATATCAGTGGGTACTGCAAAGCCGATTCCATTACTGCCCCCATTCCCACTAATGATGGCAGTATTGATACCTATCAGATTGCCTTCCATATCAACCAAGGCCCCTCCGGAATTCCCCAAATTGATGGCAGCATCGGTCTGAATGAAATCCTCATAGTTATCGTTGTTGATTCCAGCACGGCCTAATGCGCTCACTATGCCTGAGGTTACCGTCTGTCCTATGCCAAAGGGATTGCCGATCGCCACTACATAGTCTCCTACCTGTACAGAAGCTATGTCTGCAAATCCGATTTCAAGCAGATTATCTGCGACCACTCTTAGTAGTGCCACATCGGTACCTGGATCGCTACCCAATAGGGTGGCTGCTATTGTCCTATCATCGCTTAGTCGTACCGTGATCGAAGAAGCGCCCTCTACCACATGGTGATTGGTTATTATCAATCCCTCTTCGGCATCGACAATTACGCCGGAACCCGCTCCCGTGGAATAGGGTCGCCGGCCACTATCCGGACTGGGCAGCTGCTCGAAATAGCGCCGCACACCCTCGGGAAGCCCTTCCCCATTGAAGAAATAGCGCCCTGAAGTCGGAGCTGATTTGCTTACCTGAATGCTGACAACCGCTGGGGTTACCCGCTGTAGCATGGGGGCAAGTGATGGTATTCCCTGCTCTAGAGCCACCGTACTAATTGCCTGGGCCTGCGCCGCGGCAAGACAAAACACGACAAGGCCTAGTATTCTGCTCAAGTTCATTGAATTTCCAATAGTCATCTTGAAATCTCCCGTATAAACCCTATGGATAACTCAGCTCTAGCGCGTGAAACGATTAAGGGCTGTAGTGGCCATTAATCTATGGGTAGAAGCGACGAATAACCTGAAATTGCGATGAACTTTATGTCCAGAAAACCTGCGGAGGGAGAAAATTGCAGTTTAGGCGGTCTTATTGAATTAGAATGGTTTGGTACAGACTAGTTGCCAAAATGGCTTGGTTAAATGCAGCTTCCTGGCGGTATTGTAATTAAATTTCTGAAGCCTATGCGGGTGCGTAAATTTCATGGTAATTATGATCACAGAGCAAACAGATAGAGAGCCACGTCAGCGAGAATCGCAGGCCAGGCCCGCGCTTTCCGCACAGTTTTTCGTAGGAGATTGGCAGGTGCTGCCCGAGTTTAATCGGCTACAACATCGTAAAGATGCCAGCGTACGCCAGCTAGAACCTCGTCTAGTGAACTTACTCTGCTATCTGGCCGCCAACTCAGATCGCGTCCTATCCCGCGACCAATTAATACAGGAACTGTGGCCTCGCGTCGTCGTCAATGAAAATTCCCTAACCCGTGCGGTTTCTGAGCTGCGCAAGCAGCTAAACTCAGTCGATGCTACAGTAACTGACTATATAGAAACTATCCCCAAACGCGGCTACCGCCTAATTCCAGCAGTGGAATCGGAGGCGCTGGAGCATGGTCGAAATCCCAAGCAGGTAGCTCGTTTTACCGGGACAATGGTTTCTCAAAACTCGCAGTGGAAATACGGCTCCGCAATTACAGCGATTTGTCTCAGCCTCGTAATTTCATCCTGGTTTGCTTTAAATACAAGTAGCAATCTGCTCGAACAAGGTAATGCAGTATTACTCTCTGATAAAATCCTTGAAGCGAAGCCCGACTACTATGGCGGCAAGCTAACTCTTAGCACCATGGACAATGAAACAATGGTGGTGGAATCAATAGCCACCCCGGTGGTATCGATGGACGAAAAGCAGTATGCCTTTATCCAATACGATTCAGCTGGATCCACAATTTTTCTTGGAGGACTGGATACGGCAATCGAACCTGTACCGGTTTTCTTTAGCAAGCGACACTTATTCAATCTGGCATGGTCACCGGTGGGGAATAATTTGTTATTCGCAATGAAACCATCTATGAGAACAGCTGCCGTTTTTTCATCAATAAGCGAAACTGCTGAATTGCTCATGCTAAACCTGAACACTTTGGAAACAAGTCGCCTAATTCGGGATATCAATCCAACTGAAACGGATTCTAGGTCCGGCCTCAACCTTACTTAGTAGCCCCACCCTTCAGGAATTAGTTGTGTAACATGAACTACTATTTTCTCTAGTGCCCGGCAGGGCCCACTATCGTGGACAAATATGAGGTGAAGATTAAAATCATGGAGGCTAGCACTAATTCATAGCGAATTGATGTTCGCAGTTTTGTCACACTTGTGCTGCCTCTAAGCGCCGGCACCAAAACAAATTTATTAATTGCTGCCACCACAAGTAACGCGAACACTAAAATAAACTTGCCCAATAGCGCCACGCCATATGGAGTGCTAAGTAAATCCTTCGGAGAGCTAAGCAGCTCCAGCAGCATCAATACGCCGCCTAAAAATAGAATCAGCAAAATTGCAATCGCATCACTCCCAAAACGCTTCAGGGTGTATCGTAGTGAATCTAAATCTGAACTCCGACTTAATTGCAGAAAAGGTAACAGGCAGCCTATCCAGGCAGCAAAGGCAATAAAGTGAGCAACAATAGCGACCTGTGCGGTTAAGCTAAGAACAGATACATGACCGGTAACTCTGTGACTAAAAGCCAATAACAAGAGCGCAACAAGGATCAAGATAAACATTAGCTGATCTAGACTACTGGTAATAACTTTATCGGAGCGCTGCAAATTTTTGCGTAAGAATAAACTACAGGCCGCAGCCAGAAAAAAAGCTAATAATCTGAAAAATGTTACGTCACCAAGGCCTGTCTCCATTAGTATCGATATCATGTCCAAATCGAACATGCCATTAATTCCGCTATCGTTTATCAATCCAACCTGAATCAGAAAACCCAGCACGGTTCCTTGAAAACCGATTACAGCACCGATGAGAATATAAGAGTAATTGAAGGCTAAGAATTGTCGACTTGCAGATGAGTAACGCCAAGCGCCAAGGCAGCCACCAGCGATACTAGCGGCACCAATATAGAGAAGTAGTTTACCGAGAAGGCTTGCTAGTTCCCAACTGTCAGGAAGGGTGAACACCAACCAGGGTATTTAGTGATCTCCCCCAGCCCCATGGCCAGCTTCTGCAGGGTGAGCGCGCAGCTGTTCATCTGTTGCATTCGGGTCTACGGTAAAGCTGTAGCTGTTAGTAACCGTGTGTCCGTCCTCACCTATCACAGCCCAATTAACAGTAAACTTCCCCGGGTGCATGCCCGGAGTTTCAAACATGAAAGCAGCCTTCGCCTCACTATTGCTCTCAAAATTAGTTGGCATTTCATGACCGACGCCCATCAATTCGAGTTTTACCAGTTTTACCGGGCCATTGAAAACCAAACTAATATGAGCAGGCCCCTCTTTAACTATTGCACCATCGCCAGGAGTAGCTTCGGTTAGCGCAGTATGCGCGAAAGCCGAGGCAGAGAATAGGAAGGTAACCGCGGTGCAAAGCAGAAGTCGAGTTATTGACCGTAAAGAGTTTGTTGAGTGCTTCATTTGAATTCCCCGAAATAAGAAAAAGCGCCAGCTCACAGCGCCCATTCAATTGGACTAAGTGAGGAATTATGGCAGTTCTTCGAGAAATAGGCGAATTCAGCTTTCTGCGGCAATTTGTCGCATGAATCCGTCGCCTGCAGGAATCAGCTGTATTTCGATACTTGTATTCAAGGCGCTTTCCTATTCCAAACGTGATTTCTGGGAGAAATAGCAATTTCGTCATAAACAGTGCCCGCTCTAGCCTCCAGCACCATCAACACAGTCTTGGCGATGTCTTCTGGCTCAATCGCATTATCCGTTGCTGGGCCTGGCTCAAAGTGCAAATCATCGAAGAAAGATGTGCGTACCGCCCCCGGATTTATTAGCGTTACTCTAAGCCCGGATTTGCCGCACTCTTCCCTTAAAGCCTGGGTAAAGCCGCGAACAGCAAACTTGCTGGCACAGTAAATACTGCCTTGTCTTGCTCCTCTCAACGCCGCCTCGGAGCCAGTAAACACAATATCACCCCGACCTTGCTTCTTCAGCAGGGGAATAAATGACTTGGTCACAATAGCCTGACCGGTGAAATTGGTATCCATTACCACTCGAATATCTTCTACGGAGAGTTGTTCTAGAAACCCCATTCGTCCAACGCCGGCATTATTAATTAAAGCCTTAACAGGGGAGTCAATGCCTCTAACAAGTTCAGACATTAGCTCAGGAAGGGCATCAAGATCCGCCAAATCGATGCAACTTGAGGAGAAGTGGGGATGTTGAATATTCGCTTTTTCGAAATTTCTGGCAATACCGAGAACTTTGTATCCTTCCTGCAACAGAGTCCTGGTTATAGCAAGCCCGATACCCGATGACGCGCCAGATATAACTACAAGTTGGCCACTTTTATCTTTTAGCAATTTATTACTCTCCAACAGGCAATACAGTTTTATGCGCAGCGGTAATATTGCTGCGGTGAAATGTACTCAAATAAGTGCCTTTCGATCTCCATTAACTGCAAATCCTCATCCTCGTTCTTCAAAGCAATCATGCCATCGGCTACGCTGGTAGGCCTGGCGAATAATTCCTCATCGGGATAGAGTTTGACAATTCTCTTGTGAAACTCGACCGGCATTCGAAAAAGACCGCTGCTCACGGAATGAATTTTGTCTACGTCGAGACTGCTAAAAATACTCTTAAACAGACTGCGATAGGATTCGCCGTGCTTGCCATCTAAAACCAAAGGCTCAAATCGAATGGCTATTTTCCACCCTGCCTGTTGCAGTTTGCGTAGTGCCTCAATTCGTTTTTCTAGAGTGGGTACTTTATGCTCCCACTGAATCGCCGCCTGTTGCGAAGTAAAGCTCATCGCTATAACGCAGTTATCTAAAACATTTTGCTCTAGCAGGCATCGTATCTGCGTGCTTTTGGTTCTAATCTCCAACGTGGCATCAGGAAACTTGGAAAATACTGGCACAAAATGCCGGCAAAAACTGCTGATCGGTTCCAGTGCCAGACTATCACAATCATAACCGCTGTAATAAACTCCAGCACCGTCATTCTCAATGATTTTATCTTCTAATGCAGATTCGAAATCTTCGTAGTTCACAAATAATACGTAGTTAGCCGAGCTGTACATGCCCTGTAAGAAACAGTAGCGGCAATCATAAATACAATTAAGCATATGAGAAAAATAGTAACTATTACTTTCGTCAAAACCATATCCTGCGGGTGCTGGCAGCACTAAGCTTCCATATTTCTTCGCGAGAATAAGTGCGGGAGACTTTTTTTGTAGTCGGAAATTCTGCGACTTACGATTAAATATCTGACCATAGCGCTCACAAATGACCTGCGGAACCTGAGGAAATCGATCAAGCAAGCGCCGAACCCTTTCGAATTCCGCCACCTCCTGTTCTATATATATTGCTGAGAACATTTCAGATCGCCACTAGCGCGAGCTAACTCCATTAAGCTGAGAATCCAAATCCTGCAGTAGCTGTTTGCCAGTACCGCTAGCCGACACGGACATAGCGATTAGATCAGCCTCCCTACCCATCGCCCGATAACGTTGGCACAATCTCTTCAGCTGAATCTTCTGGTTTACAGTCAAGTAATATCTAGCACAAAAACTTTCATAGGCAGGCGAGAGGCTATGGCTAACATTATATTCTGTAACCAAAAACTCCAGCTTAGATAGAAGGTCCAGGATTTCATTTTCCTGTGTAGATATCCAAGTGGGCACCATTGCAAGATCTATATTATTAACAGGATTGCTGGAATTGTCGGAAATAATTTTAAATACCTGTACTAACTCTGCGGTGGAGAATTTCGTCGCCACCTCATAGAATGCCGATGCCTCCATCTCATACACAGCATCTTCGGGATATGCAGTCTCAGGCTTATCAACAGTGATTACCTTGCAGCTAGCAAATCCTGCGAGCAGCTGTGGAGGATAGGCACTGGCACCGGAGATTTGTTCGGTGATCTTATTGGCCAGCCAAGCACTCCCTATTTCTGCCGTCCTGTGCCCAGCTATCCCGAGGTTCAGCCAGCCCCTGAGTCGGTCATCCTCATCTCGTTGTTGTTCGCCTAAATAGTTCGTGGCCGCTATCACGGCATCTCTTCCCATTCCTGATACGATTAGAGTTGCGCCTGCTGAGTTACTATATACCAGATACCTTCCATCGGTTTTCTCTGGCTGAAGTTCCAACATTGAAATAAGAGGTCTAGCCTCGAGTCCATGAGCGACTACTATATTTACTGACGTAATCGCCCCGCCCTGCAAATTACGTTCCTTGGTATTTGTGCCATGTTCAAACATTTACGTGCTGAGTTCCGCGTGGGAGTACTTTTCGATAAGCTCGTCATATTGGCGTACGACCTCTAGCTTTTCTCTTTTTAGCGCGCCGTTTTTCAAAATTTCCAGCTTTTGCAAGAGCGTCGAAATCGCTAGTTGCCTCTGCAGTTTATCCAACAGTTGGGATTCCAACAGCGTAGCAAGAGCCTGCACTCTGAATCTATCCATACCCCAATGTAATCTAGACAATTGATCTGCGTGCCCTCCATACTTTCTAATTAAAGGCGTATCAAGATAGAGCACTTCATGTTGACTGCAGACCCTTAACCAAAGATCATAGTCCTCACATGCCGGCAGAGCTTCATCGAAACCATTCATTTCCGAGAACAATTCTCTATCCAACATTACAGCCGACGGAGAAATTACACACAGTGGCAAGCAATTTGGGAATATATACCCACCACTTTTTTGATGCTTGAGCTTTTGATTTACTCTCTTACCATGACGAATCCATATTTCCTCACCATGGATCATCTTATGACCCGGATTCCCTCTTAGAGCCTCTAATTGTAATTCCAACTTTTGCGGCAACCACTCATCGTCTGAATCCAAGAACGCCAACCAAGTGCTGCTCGTACCTTTAACGCCTGCGTTCCTCGCGGCACTAACACCCTGATTATCCTGTCGTATATAGTTTACTTCAGGGTAATTTCTTTCAACTAACTCGCGAGTTTCGTCCTTAGAACCATCATCGACTACGCAAATTTCCTGAGCTGCTAATGTCTGCGCGCTGACAGAATCCAGAGCGCGCTGCAGCGTATTCGCTCTGTTATAGGTAGGAATTATGACTGCAACCGATTCATTCATCGCAATAAGCATTTAGACTGTTAGTGCTAAGAGTGAAACTTCTTAATCTTGGATAAAGCCACCGTACTAATATGCGTGAAAAAGGGAACCGCAGTTCCCTTTTTCACACAATCTAAAACGCAACTAGAAAACACGCTGATTAATTCTCCAAGTTCCTCAAGCAATCAATTGTATTTCGCTAGTTCCTTTCTCGCAATTACGCGACGATGAACTTCATCTGGACCATCGGCTAGGCGCAAGGTTCGTTGACTTGTCCACAGTGCTGCCAATGGAAAGTCCTGCGACACACCAGCGGCACCGTGCATTTGTATAGCGCGATCGATAACTCGAAGAGCCATATTTGGAACCGCAACTTTAATTTGAGATATAGCATCGCGTGCGGCCTTATTTCCGATAGTATCCATCAACCAGGCAGCTTTGTAGGTTAATAATCGGCACATTTCAATCTCAATGCGGCTGTCGGCGATGATGTCATAGTTACCACCCAATTCTGCCAGAGGCTTGCCAAAAGCTTCGCGACTGACAGCGCGTTTGCACATAAGATCAAGTGCCTTCTCGGCAGCACCTATTGAACGCATACAATGATGAATTCGACCTGGCCCCAATCGGCCCTGGGAAATCTCGAACCCACGTCCCCGTCCTAAAATAATATTGCTTTGCGGGACTCTGACATTGTGAAACTTAATATGCATATGACCATGGGGCGCGTCATCGCGTCCGAATACATGCATGGGTCTAATTACTTCTACGCCTTCTGTGTCCATGGGCACAAGTATCTGAGATTGGCGAGTGTGCTTAGGTGCATCGGGATCAGTCACGACCATGACAATCATTATCTTGCAGCGAGCATCGCCCGCTCCCGAGATATAAAATTTCTCACCGCTGACCACCCATTCATCACCGTCTAGTACGGCCCGGGTCGAGATATTAGTGGCATCCGACGAAGCTACTCCGGGTTCGGTCATGGCAAAGGCAGAACGAATCTCGCCCGCTAACAACGGCTCCAACCATTCCTTTTTCTGCTCCTGTGAACCGTAGCGCTCCAGCACTTCCATATTTCCGGTATCAGGAGCGCTACAATTGAACGCTTCCGAGGCGAGCCTGCTTCTACCCATAATCTCTGCTAGATGGGCATAATGTAGATTCGATATTCCGGCACCACCTTGACTTTCGGGCAAGAAAAAATTCCATAGCCCCAGCCTGCGGGCCTCATCCTTCAGACTTTGGAGAATCTCATCTTGGCGCGCTGTATGCGACCATCTATCGCCGACACTTACTTCATTATGATATTCCAACTCTACCGGTTCGACTTTCTCCTCGACAAAAGTTCGAATTTTTTCCCTTACCTCAACTAATTCTTCTGATAATCCCAAGTCCATCATTTCTCTTTCTTCCCCCGATCCCTAATTAAATAAGTGTTATTTCC
This sequence comes from Gammaproteobacteria bacterium, assembly GCA_021773355.1. Lineage (GTDB taxonomy): Bacteria > Pseudomonadota > Gammaproteobacteria > Pseudomonadales > Pseudohongiellaceae > UBA9145. Next base: position 317,366 of record JAJFKE010000011.1, read on the forward strand.
AAATTAACTGGCAATTGTTCCACCGCCATCTATAACGATTGTTTGCCCCGTGGTAAAGCTACCCGCGTCAGATGCCAGAAATACTGCGGCACCAGCTATTTCATCAGGCTCGCCAATTCTGCGCAGTGGATACTTAGCTACCGTGGCCGCATAAATCTCTGGGTTTTCCCACAGCGCCTTAGCAAAATCTGTTCTAATCAAACCGGGCGCTATGCAGTTTACCCGTATATTCTTTGGGCCCCACTCTACTGCCAGATTGCGAGCAATTTGCATATCCGCCGCCTTGGATATGGCGTAGGCACCCAGAGCGTCACTGCCTTTCAGACCACCGATAGATGATACGATAATTACGGCGCCGCCTCCCAATTCCGCCATTCCAGGCAATACCTGCTGGCAGAGTCTGTGCACACTGCCTATATTAGCATGCATTACCTTGTCGAAGGCTTCATCGGGAATGTCTTGCGAGGGACCAAAATAGGGATTCAAAGCTGCATTGCAGACCAATACATTTACTTTGCCCAATTGCTGTTCTGTTTTAGCTACTAATTCCTGCAATTGCTCTTTGTAGTTGATGTTGCAAGCGATGGCGATAGCCTCCCCGCCTTTTTCGCGTATTGCAGCGGCCACCTCCTCACAGGCATCCTGATTCCTGCTTGAAATCACAACCTTTGCTCCCTGTTCAGCCATTCTGGTAGCAATAGCCTGGCCGATTCCCTTTGTAGAACCCGTAATAATTACTACTTTGCCTTCAAGGCTAAATAAACCCATGATCACTCCATTTAGCGCATTACAACTACGCCTGTTTCCCAACTAATTTAATATTAGGCCCGCCGGCTAATCAGTCCAGGGCCGTTTTCCTTTGGATATACTGGTACCGCCATCTACAGGTATTACTGTCCCATTCGTGTAAGCACCCGCTCTTGAAGCTAAGTAAGTAACGATACCTACTATTTCCTCGGGCTTACCCACACGATGCAGAGGACAATCATCTTTTATATCTTCTATAAAATGTTCAAAAACATAATCAGTCATTCTTGACGCGAAAAAACCAGGAGCAATAGCATTAACCGTGATATGTCGGTGTGCGAGTTCGATTGCAAAGCTTCTGGTAAGATGGTGAAGGGCCGCCTTGCTCGAAGAATACGCGAAAGTGGGCACACGTTGAACGACAGGAACATGAATGCCATCCATGGAGCCTATATTAATTATCCTCGAAGGATCATCAACCGTTGCAGCTTTTGATAACAAAGGAACTGCATCTCGAGTCAGAGAGAATACGGCATTTAAATTTGTATTAATTACTTTTGCGAAGCCCTCGTCCGGATATTCCTCGAGCTTAGCGCCCCAGTTCGCGCCCGCATTATTGATCAATATCGAAAGACCAGCAAACCTTTCATCTACATGCTCTAACAGGCGTTTACGATCTGCGCTATCCGTTACATCCACGGCCATTGCCGAGCATTCGCCAAGAGAAGCTAACTCAGAAAGCGCCAAGTCACATTTCTCTTGGCTCCTCGATGCGATTATTACTCGTACACCATTACGCAATAGCCCCTTAGCCATAATAAGACCAAGTCCAGAACTACCCCCTGTTACCAGAGCAGTTTTTCCTTCCAGGGAGAAAAGTGCTTTCGTCGCGTACTGTTCCGTTTCTGCTTCCACCACTAGTCGGCGTCCGCTACTTTTATTAGTTGTTTACCGAAATTCTTACCCTTTAACATGCCCCGAAAATACTTTGGAGCATTCTCCAAACCCTCTCCTATGCTTTCTCTGTATTTCAATCTGCCATCGCCTATCCAACTTCCCAACTGGCGAGTGGCTTCCACCCATCTATCACGCCATTCAGTAACTACAAAAAATCGATGCTCGGGCACAGTATCGAGAGACTTTAGAATATGAAAGGGAGTTTCCGATGCGGTAATATCTTCGTCATTATAGTTTGAAACGTACCCGCAAATCGGCACTCTGGCCCTCGGGTTTAATAAAGGAGCCACAGCTTTGGTGACATCGCCGCCTACATTCTCGAAGTAAATATCTATGCCATCGGGACAAGCCTCAGCAAGTTCTGCTGCCAGATTGCCTGCCTTGTAATCAATACAAGCATCAAATTTCAGCTCTTCCTTCACGTAACGACATTTCTCCGCACCGCCAGCTATTCCCACCGCCCGCAGACCTTTGATCTTCGCTATTTGCCCCACTGCGGAGCCTACCGCTCCAGACGCCGCGGCGACTACAAGAGTCTCTCCTGGCTGAGGCTTACCCACCTCGGTAAGGCCAAAGTAGGCAGTTCTTCCGGGCATGCCCACCACACCTAAATGGGCAGATAAACTGCCATTATTAAGATCCACCTTCATTAAGCGAGGATCGTCCGCGTTTGCAACGATATGCGATTGCCAGCCCATGTGGGCCGCCACAGGGTCACCCTCTGAGAAGTCAGCTGAGGTTGATTTAATGACTATGCCGGTAGACTCTCCAGTAATCACATCGCCAATTTGTAATGGATCTGCGTAAGATTTAACGTCATTCATGCGACCCCGCATATACGGGTCCAACGAGAGCCAGCACACTCGAATCAATATCTGATTATCCGCTAACTCTGGTATTTCAAGCTCGCGAATTTCAAAGCAGTCATCGGTAGCTTCACCCCGGGGTCGTTTGGCTAAAAGCACTTGCGTATTTTTAATCATTCTGCAATTCCAGTCCTAATTGTTTTCAATACAAGCGCAGCAGTCTACTTTACTCAATGACTAGGAACAACTGATGCCAATGACGAATCCAGTATATCCAAACCCTGTTGCAGCTCTGTCGAGTCTACCGTCAATGGCGGAATTAAGCGTATGACCCGGTTTCTAGTCGGAGTGACCAACAGGCCGTTATCCAGGCATTTTTGCGTCACAACTGCAACTAGATCATCTGATCCTAATTCGAAGGCACAGAGCAAACCCTTGGCGCGGACCGAGCCTATGAGTTGTGGGTACTTCCGTTGCAGTGATTCAAGCTTGTGCAACATCCAATCACCCGAAACCCGTGTTTTTTCAGCTATATCCTGTGTTTGCAGAAAGTTCACTACTGCAGTGGCGACTGCACAGGCCAGTGGATTGCCGCAATATGTACCGCCGTGGTCACCTTTTTTGAGCCTACTGTCAACGCCTTCAGAAATCGCAAAAGCAGCAAATGGAAAACCACCTGCAATACCTTTGCCCATAGTCATAATGTCAGGCTTAACTTCCTGATTACTGTGTTCAATCGCGAAAAACTTTCCGGTCCTACAAAACCCGGTCTGAATCTCATCTACGATGAGCAGGACACCGCGCTCTTGGCAGTAACGCGCGACGGAAACCAAATAATCTTGCCGGGGAATCCTTACACCTCCTTCTCCTTGAATCGGTTCCAGAATGACGGCAGCGGTATCGCTGTCGACAGCAGCGGCAAGAGCATCCATGTCCCCAAATGGAACGAAACAATTGTCTTTCAGCAGGGGCAAATACTGCTCCGTATTATCCTTTCCTCCAGAAACAGAAAGCGTATTAAAAGTACGCCCATGAAAAGAAGCCAGGGTAGAAACAATCTTTGTCTTAGCGGTTATTTTTCTCGCCAACTTAATTGCCGCGTCATTTGCTTCAGCACCACTATTCGAAAAATAAACTTTTGACAGACTCGCGGGCAAAACTGTACTCAAAGACGTCAAAAGCTTTGCTCTTGATGGTGAGTAGGTGAATCCTGAATTCGGATTCTGGATAATTTTTTGTGCCTGTTGAAAGATCGCATTGGTAATTACTGGATGAGAATGGCCTAGGCATGTCACTCCCCAGCCTGAAGTAAAATCTAAATACTTATTCCCCTTCTCATCCCAAACAAAACAACCCTCTCCACGCTCAATGGCTATTGGCTGACGATTGCAAAAAGTAATTCCCAAACGGTCTTCAATTTCTATAGTGTTCATGTTCGTCTCCCTAAGTTTTCCTGACGCGATACCAATACGAATATAAGGTTCTGAACCCCATTTTCTTATACAAACTAATGGCCGCCGAGTTCGATGCGTCCACTTGCAAATAGGCATACTTGGCGCCTTTATCCTTCCCCCATCTGAGCAGCTCCAACAGTAGCTGAGAGGCATGTCCTTGTTTTCTACTATCCCTGGCTGAGACAATTCCAAACAACCCAATCGCTTCTTCTGAATAAACCCCCATCCCGCAACAATGCATTAATCCGCTCTGCTTCCCTTGAGCAAGGAATAATCGTGGCGATGCAACCTTGCTCAATACTGTTTTATGTGAAGATAGGCTTTCGGTATTTCGCTCACAAATCTCATACCAAACCCTAAGCCACTGCTGGACAGTCAGTGAATTCAACTCGCGGCTTTGACCACTAGCGCGCACCGAAGGCATTTGAGAATATTCTAGAATCATCGAGTAGGTCGGCGCTTGTTTCTTATAGCCTCTGCTTTCTAGTTGCAATTCAAGCTCTCGCCTGGCAAGCCCTGTATCATTTTTCCAATCCACTATTCGTACGGCTGGCGCTGCATTGCGCTCCAGGAAAAATTTCTCAGCCAACTCGATGAGCTCGTTATTTTCGAATTTTGAATCGGGAAAAAGGCTAAGCGCATTGGAGCGCCTCCCAACTCCCGCGGCATATCTCAATATTCCAAAGGGCAGTTCCTTCTCTTCAAGCGCCGGCCAGGCCATCCTTGTCGCTCGTTCTACTTGCATTACGTTCATGTGAATATCTCCATCATGGGTTAGCTCAATTTCTTACGGCAAAAAAAAACCCCTAAGGCCGAAGGCACTTAGGGGTTTTTAAAATTCGTTGTACTAAACTAATTCAAACCATGGCTCTTCGGCAAGGGTGTTTTTGTCGCGCGCGCGGCGCGACGAGCCGCCGCATTTACTGCTGCCACTGCACCGAATAAGACTAGCTGTTGTGATTCCAATTGCCGCATCTGTAATTTCTTTGTAAATTCCTGCTCGTTCAGGGGCGGAACTCTATGGGATTAATCCAGCTCTGTCAATAGCCTCCAATATTAATAGGCCTTGTGGCTTAGCCGGGGATGGCTAATGCAGACTAGCCGTCGTCATCCTCATCAATCCGTCTATCGCCCTGCCTCTCGGCTCTACGATCATCGCCTGCATCATTTCTACTTTCTCTGAACTGTTCAAAGTTATTAACGCTGAGGTCAAAAAACGGGTTCTCAAAATCCACGATCCTGGCCTCGCGCCCTGTTATTGCACCCTCTGCTACCAGTACCGCCATATACGCGGTCAAAGTAGTAAGAAGTAATGTATAGCGATTTCTTAATATGATGTTCTTCATAATATAGTCCATGCGACTAGTCAATAAACCGGCGCATATACACAGCGCCCGCCAATAAAATTGAGCCCACTAACAGTCCAAATAACATATCGTAGTTAAACAGCTTCTCGAACACGCTTTGAAAATCAAAAATGAAATATTGGTTCGGATTCGCTGCCCGGCTTTCTACCCAATTAGCCAGATACTGTGTGCCAAATACGAAATCTTCCAGGAAGCCTACCAGGATAAATACTCCTGCGGCCCAAAGCAAAGGGGTCTTCTTGGCGAAGGCAGAAAACAACAGTAGCCAGCCCATAGACGGTAGCAGCCACAACGAAGTTACGAATGCTGAAATATAGATAAACAGCAGGCTCGTCAGCGCAGCCAGAAACATCCATCCAATACCTACCAAATTAATATCGTTGCTGATACCCAACAATGTCAACCAAATCATGGCTATCAAATATAGCGCAAAGATGATGAGCACGTAAAATATCGGGGCCACCACAACAATGGTAAACACTTTTGACAATACAGTTTGAAGATTGGAAACAGGCATGGATTGCCAGAACAACACGCTCATTTCTTTCCTGTCCTGGTATAGCGTATTGATCAGATAAATAACACTGCACACATATAAGGTTGCAAAGAACGGTATAGCCAGCAGCATGAAAAAAGGAGCCATATCAAATGGCGACAGACCATCAAAAAGTATCGCGAGATATTCCAGAGCAGCTGCCAATTCAGCCTGCTCCAACTGCAGTGCAACCCAAATCGATGCCACTAGTATAAGCAATGCCACCATCGCTGGAGCTCCAACAAACAGATTTCTATGTTCCAGCACTTCTCTTTTCGCCAGGGCATAGAATTGAAGTAGTGCGAATTTATCCATCTCTGTTTTCCTTCAACTTAGCAACAAATAGGTCTGCCACAGTTGGCGTGTGTAATTCTCCCAGAGGTTCCAATTGATCTTTGGCTACCGATTCAAAGGTGTAAGATTTCTTACCCAGTAACTCACGAATATGTATGGGTCCAAGTGCATCGGCTTGAGCTAGCATGTCCGGGTCTACCAGCACCTCGGTATACATATCCGATAGATCTGCCATTAGAGCGTCCAGAACAATTTTGCCTTTGTTTATAAATAACAAATGCGACAGCAGCGCTTCAATCTCTTCTACCTGGTGCGTGCTAATGATTATGGTGCGATTGCCATCGTAATAATCGTTCAATAGACGATCATAAAATTCTTTTCTATAAATGATATCTAATCCCAGAGTGGGTTCGTCCAATACCAGCAACTGCACCTCGATGGCCATTACTATTGCTAGATGCAGTTGTGTAACCATGCCCTTAGATAATTCTTTAATGCGTTTCTTAGCCGGAATGTCCGTTGTGCTAAGAAATTTCTCTGCCTTTTTACGATCAAATCGTGGATGTACAGCTTCCACGTAATCAATAACATTAGAAACCTTCAACCACTTGGGCAATATGCCTACATCTGCAATAAAGCACACATCTCGCATTAGCTTATGACGCGCAACCCTGGGATCGCGACCCGCAACCATTAGCTCTCCATCTACATCACAAAGACCGATTAACGCTTTTAAGGTAGTGGTTTTTCCAGCACCGTTAGGTCCAATCAGACCGCTAATAGAACCGCGGGGAATAGTCAGATCCACTCCATCCAGGGCGGTAAAGCTGCCGTAATTTTTCCTTAGCGATTTGGCTTCAACGATGTTTGTCATGCACTACCCCCAAAATTCTCGATTTCTATCGATTCTTCTTGCTGCCAGGGAGTTCATCAATCTCCAAGCCCAGCCTTTCAATGCGTTGAGCAATTTGTGGCCATTCTTGCTCAAGAAATTTTGACCTTTCCTGAGTGGATAATTTTTCTCTAGCTCCTGATAAGACATACATTCCCAGCCCCCGTTTTTTCTCAATTAGTTCCTCGTCGACTAAAATTTGGAACGCTTTAGACACAGTAATAGGGTTTATGCGCTGTTCGCTGGAAATCTGCCGCACGGAAGGCAAGGCATCGCCTTCTGTGAGTACACCATCCATAATCAGCTCCACCAGTCGGTCTCTAAGCTGTATATAGATTGGTTCTTTGTTGTTCCAATTGATTTCCACTGCGCCTGCCCTTACCCATATGGTGTTGTACATAACTATAACACTATATCAGTAAAACACAAAAGAATATTATTTCTCCTTATATGCTTGTTTTAATTGAATATAATTAGAAGCCGCTCATGAAAATGAGCTGCGGGGATTTATGTCTGCCGGGTTTCTAGCACTGTGTCCGCAGCAAGTAAGTCCTGAATTTCTAGATCTGCAAAATTGAATTCTCGCAGTATCTGCCGGGTATGCTCACCAAATTTTGGCGGCTTATGCCGAACCGAACCTGGTGTTCGGGATAATTTTATCGGTGTGCCTGTCATTTTGTACCAGCCATCTTCGATTATCATTTCTCGATGCCTGGTATGGGGGTGGTCAACCACCTGAGCCGTGTCGTGAATCGGACCCGCGGCCAAACCTGCTTCTGCCAAGCGGTCAGCGATCTCACTACCGTCGATTTTCATCAGACTGGATTCAACTTCTGCTTTCAATTCGTCACGGTTGTTCACGCGATCAATATTATTGAGGAATCGAGGATCTTCAATTAGCTCTTCCCTACCCAACTCTACGCACATTTTTGCGTAAGCCCGATTGTTTCCGGCGCCAATAAAAATATCTACTGTCTTCGTTCTAAAAGTATCGTAGGGGCTAATGTTTGGATGAGCGTTACCAGTGGCCACTGGTATTTGTCCTGAGTATAGGTAATTCGGTATATGGGGATGCATAAGTGAGACAGCGCAATCATACAGAGTCATGTCCAGGTACTGCCCCTGCTTTGACTTTTCTCTCTCCGCCATGGCCATTAGAATCGCAACAGCTGAGTACAGGCCTGTTCCCATATCTACCATCGCTAGACCCAAGCGAGTTGGTTTACTACCGGCTTCACCATTAACACTAAACCAGCCTGCCATGGCCTGAATAATCGCGTCGTAACCAGGAAAACCACCCCAAGGCCCATCGCTACCAAAACCGCTGACGCGACAGTGTATTAGCTGAGGGAATTTGTTTTTTAGTACTTCCTCATATCCCAAGCCCCATTTCTCCATGGTCCCAGGTTTATAGTTTTCAATAAGAACATCTGCCTTTTCAAGCAGACGTAACAGTACAGCCTGACCTTCAGGTTTCGACAAATCCAAGCCCATGGAGCGCTTATTTCGATTTACACCTAGAAAATAGGCGGAATCTTCATCATGAAAAGGAGGCCCCCAATCACGAGTTTCATCGCCTCGTGGTGGTTCAAGCTTAATGATTTCTGCGCCATGGTCGCCTAACATCTGAGTACAATATGGACCACCTAGTACTCGTGACAGATCGATGATTAATTTGCCCTTAAGAGCGCCTTCGTTAGTTTGAGTAAACACAATTAGTCCTGATTTTTTATTGTGCCAGTACTGGCATGGAATGCGTTTTGAGGGCCAAGAGGATACGGCAGGGTTCACTCTGGTTCAAGTGTCCTACTGGGTTCTAATTAAAACTAGGGACCCTAGACGGCTTCACAAAGCATCTCTTTGCTGAGACCTTCTTTATGTATTAATGTTCTCAATTGTTTCAGTGCCTCGATCTGGATTTGCCTCACCCGCTCTCGAGTAAGGCCTATTTCCGCACCAACATTTTCCAAGGTATCAGTATCGTAGCCTTTCAGCCCAAATCGACGACAGATTATTTCACGCTGTTTCTCTGACAACTGCTGCAGCCAGCTTTCTACGCGACTCTGCAATTCAGTAGATTGGAATAAAATTCTGGGATTTTCTTTACCTTCGGCGCTGAGCGAGTCTACCAGGGTAGTATCGGAGTCGGCTGCAATAGGCGCATCAGCCGACGTCAGCTTTTCATTTAACAACATCAATTGCTCAATATCTGAGCAATTGAACGTGGTGAGCATCGCCATCTCTGAGCATGTTGCATCACGACCGGTGGTACGCGCAATGTCTCGTTGCGCTCGAAGTAATGAATTGAGCTGTTTCACTATATGTACGGGTAAGCGAATAGTTCGTGTTTGATTCATTAAACCCCGCTCCATATTTTGCCGTATCCACCATGTCGCGTAGGTTGAAAAGCGAAAGCCTCTCTCAGGATCGAATTTCTCTACCGCATGTATCAGGCCGAGATTGCCCTCCTCGATGAGGTCAAGCAAAGACAGACCGCGATTCAGATAGCGTCGCGCGATTTTGACTACCAGCCTTAGGTTGCTCTCGATCATACGACGGCGGCTTGCGGCATCGCCGTTAATGGCGCGGCGGGCATGAAATACTTCTTCTTTAGCTGAAAGAAGCGGTGTATGACCAATTTCTTTTAAGTATAGACGAGTTACATCTAGTCCGGTGTCAGTAGGTTTATCAGTTTCTTTTTCTGCCGCTTTGTATACTGAGTCAAGTTTTAAGCTCGACCGGAACTGTTCTTTGTTGTCGGGGTTATCATGAGTAAGCTTACTGCCTGCGCCCTGTGTTAAGACCCGCCTTAGCTCGGGCGTTTCTCGCGCTATTTTTTTGCTATGCATTCGAGGGCTCCTTCCTCTGCTATCAATTATCCTCGGCAACATCCAATGCAGGAAGACGTTCGGTGTTTTTACACGATCGAATGCTGACCCAAAAAGGACGACAACTAAAATAAAGTATAGAGCGCTTTGCAGAAATTACGAATTGTTTCGTGACGTTTTTTCGGTCAGTTATTCTAACAGTGAGGGCAGGAAAAATTCTGCTACCATAAGCGGTTTTCCAAACAAATAGAAAAGGCTACGTCTTCCCCAAGAATCCCCCGCGAAAGGCGTTATGTCCATACCACTGCGAACGAGATCGGGATGGCTAAATAGATACTCTCCCAAAGGTTTCTCATTCAAATCCTGAACCTGTTTTAGTGGACTCAAAAAACTATGTTCTGGCACCAATGTATGCGCCAATACCCAAGGTTTGTTATGCCCCAAAAGAATTACCTTGCGCGACCAAAATCGATGGTCAGCTGATACTGGGCCAAACTTGCCGCGAACCTCTACTCTAGATAAAACAACCCAACCTTCAGCCACGACTTCTACGCTGAAGTCCTGTTTGCTTTTTTGAATCAGAAGTTGCGTCAGGGAGCTGGAATCGAATAGCCACTGTTTCCAGTCATCACTGGGAGAGCGATCCAATCGATCCGGAGAGAGCCAATTGAAAAGCGGGTCCGAAATATCAGGCGTGGCTATTTTCAAGCCCTTAGGAGCCTCTGGAGAACCACTTATTGATTGAAACTGCATCAGCTCAACTATGGGACATGTAGACGCATTGACGGATCTCTCCGCACAGCAAAAGTCACTGCTGCGCGAAGCAGTTCCTGAGTTTTAGCGCGGTCGGTAATTTTGAAGAGTTTTAATAATTACCGTCACTACTCGGCGATTCTGCGCCCGCCCTGCGTCAGTATCGTTCGTGGCAACAGCTTGAGATTCACCGAATCCCCTGGCTGACACGCGACTGGCTTGCACGTTAAAGCGATCGATTATTACCTGTCGAACGGCGGCTGCACGACGTTCTGAGAGACCAAGGTTGTATGCCTGAGTACCACGGCTATCGGTGTGGCCTTCCAATTCAATGACCACATCGGGGTAGACACGCATGAAATCCGCAACTTCTTCAATTTCAGGAAAATATTCTGGTTTTACTTCTGAGCGGTCGAAGTCAAAATTCACCATTAGCTCTACTCTTGCCACTTCCTCAACCGGAATTGGACAACCATCGGCATCAACTGCGTAATTCCTGGGAGTATCGGGGCAGTTATCACGACCGTCTGGAACACCGTCACGATCTGCATCTGGAGCTGCTGCCGGTGCTGGAGTCGCCGCTGGCTGCGGTGAGCTAGCAGTGGCAGGCCTGGAAGCTGGTGCCGCTATTGCGGCAGGTCGAGACGCGCTGTTGCCGAAGCGATACACCAATGCGGTATCCACACCCCAATCATTATCCTCGTGGTCTCGTTTGAAGTACTGATAGGATCTAACAGCAGTACGCCAAGTCCAATTGTCCGACAGTTTATATTTAATGCCAGCACCAATATCCCAGAGGCTATCATTTTCGTCACCGAATTCACTGCTTCCAAAACCGCCGACAGCGAAGGTGTCGAAGATGCCTAGCTTCACGTCAAAATTGTAGAACAGGTCCAATTTGTAATGATCGAGGTCGAAATCTGTATTGCCAGTAGTGTCTGGAGATAAGTCGAAGGTACTCAACTCACCACTGATTTGGTCTGTAAAATCATAGCCAAATCCGAAGAAAAAGCCTATGTCACTATCGAGATTGGTAGAATCATCGAAATCCATCCACTGCAGCCCTGGGGCGACATAAAACTGCCCTGCATCAGCCTGAACTAGTGGTGAAATCAGGCACAAGGAAAACAGCAGGGCCGAGGATATTTTTGTCTGTAAATGCATAGTAGCTTCCACAATTCTGTAACAATGGTTGGTCGAAAAATTGAGCGCAATTATAAAGATTTTAACGGGCGCATGCAGAAATATTCCGATCGTATTGTCAATATCTACCCGAACTATCCCACGTTAGGCTACCTCACCCCACCCCAGGCGGGCAGCCAGGGCCAATTAAGCCTACTACGGGCTTTGTCAGCAGCTTGATGCTGCTCAATAGTCCTACGGCAGAGTAGCGAATGCTCTGCTAAAACATTATGGTAGCCCCGCCATCGTCATACAAATACAATATAGCGGTACTATACTGGTGGGCTAAGCATATTCCAGTTTTAGCTCAATCTAGTCGCATTTAATCAGGTGATTAAAGCAGATGATGTCACGGGAACTTTAACTTGCAGAATTGGCGCTCCGAACTAAATCGACTGTGTGTATTATTGTTCCTCGCCGGAGTACTCGGCTATTTCCTGGGTCACATCAGTCTGGTTATGTTAACCAGTCTGTTTCTGTATTACCTTATTAATTTGTACCAGCTACGTAGATTTAATCAGTGGCTATCAAGGGACTCGTCGGAAAGCGATTCTGAGCCTCCAGTAAGCGTCGGCCTGTGGGGAGACATCTTCGACGGTATTTACCGCTTACAAAAACAGGAAAGAAAAGCCAGTTCATATCTCGCGAATATTATCGACAAGGCTCAAGAATCGTCTTCTGCTCTGGAGATGGCCGTCATAATGATTAATAAGCAGGGTAATTTAGACTGGTGGAACTTTGCCGCGGAAAAACTACTCGGCTTCCAGTATCCGAAGGACCGAAATCAATCAATCACCAACCTTCTGCGTGACCCTCGCTTCTCTGAATATTTTCACAATGGAATTTATGACGAAACATTCAAAATGAAAGCCCCAGGCGAAAGCAATAAGGTACTTGATTTCCAGATTGCTTTATTCGGCGAAAACGAACGACTAATGATTGTCCGCGACATTACACAGCTACATCGATTGGAGTCGATGCGCAAAGACTTCGTGGGCAATGTATCACACGAGTTGGGCACGCCTATTACCGTCATAAAAGGTTATCTAGAAGCAATATTGGACAACCTAGACGAATTGGATGAGAAATGGCATATCCCCATGCAACAAATGCAGCAGCAATCAATGCGTATGGAGAATATTGTACGCGATTTGCTAATGCTCTCTAGCCTGGAGACTAAGGGTCTCACTAAATCGCAGGATGAGATTAATCTGCAGCAATTATTTTCGGAAATTGAAAGCGACACACAACAAATGTTTAAGGACAAGGCGCACAGCTTCGAGATTAATTGCGATCCTTCGCTATCCATCATCGGTAAACGCAGCGAACTGTATAGCGCTATATCAAATCTGGTAAGCAACGCGGCTAAATACACAGCTTCCGGAGGGCAGATAGAGCTTTCGGCCCACGCAAGTGAAACTTCTTTTGATATCGAAGTTCGAGACAATGGACCTGGCATCGAAAACCATCATATTCCCAGACTTACTGAAAGGTTTTACCGAATAGATGGCAGCCGATCCTCCGATACAGGCGGAACCGGATTAGGGCTGGCTATAGTGAAGCACGTTCTCGCCAGACACGATGCAGAGCTGGAGATTGAGAGTAAATTTGGTGAGGGAAGCCGTTTTATTTGCAAGCTTCCACCCGACAGAGCAATCTTGCATCCAGACGGCCCTAAAGCTATTGAAATCTCCGAACCTGCAGAAGCAGAAGGCTCCGAATAGATTCAGGACAATTGTCCCTGAAGAAACAAGTCTGTATGCTGCTACTCTACTCGGAGTCGGCGAGTCGATCCGCGATATTAGCAAGCGGCGCATGCCTGACATCCATTCCCTTGACTAAATAAATCACATGTTCGGTGATATTTTTTGCGTGATCACCAATTCGCTCAAGTGCTCTCAACGCCCAAAGCAAATTAAGCATGCGACTAATACTTCTTGGATCTTCCATCATATAGGTAATCAGTGAACGCATTGCGGAACCGTATTCATTGTCTACAATCAAATCATCCTGCGCTATCTCAAGCGCCGAACTCGCGTCATAACGGGCAAATGCATCCAGGGACATATTAACCATACGTGCGACCCTATCACCCAGATGCCTGAACTCTACAATCCCCTCAGGGTAGTCCCCTTCCTCAGTTAGCTTGATCGCCATTCTAGCGATCTTGGAAGATTCATCACCTATGCGTTCCAAATCTCGCACAGTCTTGATTATCGCCAATACCAGACGCAAATCACTGGCCGCCGGTTGACGTCTAGCCAAAATTAGACTGCATTCCTCGTCTATCTTGATTTCCATGGCATCGATATCGTCTTCCACAACCAAAACTTGCTTAGCCAGACCGCTGTCGGCCGAGGTGATAGAGACCAGGGCATCGGCCAATTGTTTTTCGACCACTCCACCCATTTCCAACATATGATTCTTAATATCTTCCAGCTCAGCATTGAACTGCTGAGAGATATGATGGCCGTGACCTTCTGCTCGAGGATTCATGTTTGTTTCCTATATTTATATGACTAACTGGTCTATAGCTCGTAACTCAATTTCGAGATTAACCATAACGACCGGTAATATAATCTTCGGTCTGCTTTTCTCTTGGGTTGGTAAAAATCGTATCGGTAGCATCAAACTCCACCATGTCTCCCATGTACATAAATGCGGTAAAGTCCGACACTCGCGCCGCCTGTTGCATATTATGTGTCACTATAACAATCGTATAATCTGTTTTCAGCTCGTTGATCAACTCTTCAATTTTCAGCGTAGAGATCGGGTCCAGAGCGGATGCCGGCTCATCTAACAGCAACACCTCTGGCTCCACTGCAATAGTTCTCGCTATTACCAACCGTTGTTGTTGGCCTCCAGACATTCCCAGCGCGCTATCGTTTAATCTGTCTTTGACCTCGTCCCAGAGCGCAGCTGCCTTTAAAGATTTTTCCACCGCCTCATCGAGAACCCGCTTTGAATTTATTCCTTGAATACGCAGTCCATAGGCCACGTTTTCGTAGATCGATTTGGGGAAAGGATTCGGTTTCTGGAACACCATCCCTACCCTGCGCCTCAGGTCTGCTACATCTATGGATTTTTGATAAATATTAATTCCGTCTATGCCAACTGATCCCTCGATTATACAGTCATCGACCAAATCGTTCATACGGTTAAAACATCTTAGTAAACTGGATTTTCCGCAACCACTGGGGCCAATAAATGCAGTAACCCGTTGTTTGGGAATCGATAAATTAATATCTTTTAGCGCTTGCTTATCTTTTGAATAAAATAGATTCAAATTCTCGATATCAATGCAACTTGCAAACGCATCTGTCGCAGCAGTTTTATCCGCTAACACGGCTGATACGTCTACTGTTCTCACTGGCGACTGATCTTGCTGCGTCTGCTCACTACTGCTGTTACTCATTAGAATCTAGTCCGATTAATCAATTGTTATACGTCCAATGCCTTGTATTTTTCCCGCAAGTGGTTTCGAAGCGCAACCGCGGTTAAATTCAAACCAGCGATAACCAACACCAATAGCAAGGCTGTCGCAAAAACCAGAGGTCTGGCTGCTTCGATATTAGGACTTTGAAAACCTACATCGTAAATATGAAAGCCAAGATGCATGAACTTCTGCTCTAGATGCAAATAGGGGTAATTGCCATCCAGGGGTAATGAGGGCGCTAATTTTACGACGCCAACCAACATTAGAGGCGCCACCTCCCCGGCCGCTCTTGCTACAGCCAAAATCAAACCAGTCATCATTGCCGGGCTAGCCATGGGCAGTACCACACGCCAAAGTGTCTCGAACTTGGTCGCCCCCAATGCCAGACTGCCCTCCCTCACGCTTCTGGGAATTCTCGCCAGACCTTCTTCTGTCGCCACGATAACCACTGGCACAGTCAGCAGAGCCAAGGTAAGCGATGCCCAAAGTAGGCCAGGTGTACCAAAGGTAGGCGCTGGCAAAGCCTCGGGATAAAACAACTGATCAACTTCAGCACCGATGATATAGATGAAGAAACCTAAACCGAACACACCATAGACGATGGAGGGCACACCGGCAAGATTGTTAACGGCAATCCGTATTGCCCTGGTGACAAATCCCTGCCTGGCATACTCACGCAAATACACCGCGGCGACAACACCAAAGGGGGTAACAAAAACTGACATTAACATAACCATCATAACGGTGCCGAAGATAGCAGGGAAAATCCCTCCCTCGGTATTTGCTTCCCTGGGCTCATCTGCCATGAATTCGCCCAGCTTTGAAAAATAGGTGGCAATCTTCGCAAAAAAACTCATCTGATTCGGACGATAGGCACGAACTATTCCGGCAAAGTCGATCTCAGTCTGTTGTTGGTTCGATGCCAAAAAAACTGCTGAATCTCGATTCACAGTCTCGTATAATTCGACAAGTTCAATTTGCAACACATCGTATTGGGCATCTAATTCTATTCGGCTATTTTCTATTTCGGCCAGGGCTTCTGGGGTATCCTCACCATCCAGTTGTAGGCGTCGCTCACGCAAGCGCAAACGTTCCATGCGGTAGTTAATCTGCCCAATTTCTTGTTTTTCTATAACGTATATTTCTTCACGAATATCCAGAGCACGTTGTAGACGTCGGTTGAAGTCGATCCACCTCGACTCATCACGAGTTTCTGAGTCTCCGGAAAAGGATGTCGAATTACCTTCTTCTTTTACAACGAGCAAGTTCCCGTAAAAATTGCCCCACTCTCTTCGCTCAAGTGCTACAACATTTTCTGGGTATTCCACGTCTTTCACAAAATCACTTAACACCCAGGTAAAATCAGCTCCAGTTAAATCTCTGTTACCCAACTTTATCAACTGCCGTTCATACAGACCCTGCGATTCGTCGACGGGTATACCTGAGGAGGCGATCTGAGACGCCAACACCATTTCACTCTCAACAAATTCGCCTATCACCTGGGTGGAGAGAAATTCTCCGCTGGAAGAAGGCGGTGAATAGTTGGCCTGAATCACATCTCTAGGCCAAAAATGACTCATGCCGCGCACAGTCAATAACATGAGCAAACCAATAACCATTACAATACTGATCGCCACAGCTCCAGCATTTAGCCATACCCAAGGCGTTCCAGCTCGCATCCATTTTGAAAGATTTGTATTCATATTGTGCTGTATTTCGTTCTAAGTCTTTGTCTTATTATTTCTGCCACGGTGTTAAACATGAAGGTGAACATAAACAACACCAGTGCTGCGAGAAACAAAATTCGATAGTGGGTACTGTCTACTTCAGATTCTGGAATCTCTACGGCGATATTAGCAGCTAGCGTGCGCATGCCTTCAAAAATATTAATATCCATGATTGGCGTATTTCCAGTGGCCATTAGCACAATCATGGTTTCACCCACCGCACGTCCCATGCCAATCATTAAGGCACTAAAAATGCCAGGACTAGCTGTAGGCAGGACAACCCGTTGCAAGCTCTGCCAGGGAGTGGCGCCTAATGCTAGGGAACCATAGGTTAATTGCTTGGGCACAGTGAATATTGCATCTTCAGCAATAGAGAATATGGTCGGTATGACAGCAAAACCCATGGCGAACCCAACAACCATGGCGTTTCTTTGATCGTAGCTCACGCCCAGATCATTGGTGATCCAAAAACGCATATCGCCACCGAAAAATATGTTTTCCAGTGGCACGGAGAGTACAAATGATAAATAGGAAAAAATCAGAATAACAGGAATTAGAATACCCGCTTCCCAACCATCCGGAACCAGATCGCGAATTCTTCGCGGTAATTGAGTCCATGCAAAACTAGCGGCCAGTATACTTAGAGGCAGTACCACCAGTATTGCGAAAATACCCAATAAATTCTTCTCGACGAATGGCGCCAGCCACAGGCCAGCTAAAAAGCCGAGAACCACCGTAGGCAATGCCTCCATCAGCTCAATAAGCGGCTTTACTTTCCGCCGCATTGTTGGCGCCATAAAATAACCAGTATATATCGCACCACAAATGGCTAAGGGTGCAGCCAGCAACATGGCATAAAAGGCTGCCTTCAAGGTTCCGAACGATAGAGGAACGAGACTGTACTTGGGTTCAAATTCATTACTAGAGGCTGAAGACTGCCAAATATAATCCGGTTCAGAATAACCTTCGTACCATACCTTGTCCCATAACACCGACCAGGAAACCTCTGGGTGTTCATTGTGCACTTCCCAGAAGGCGATTGAGCCATCATCTGTTTCCAACAATAGACCGTCACCACGAGGAGACAGGGCAATTCGCTTCGGCGTTGCTGCGGTTAAATCCTGAGAAAACACTGCTCTATGGGCAGTCGTGTTATAGATTGCCAAGTTACCGGAGCTATCAACGCTGACAAAATTCTTACGCCTCTGTTCCGGTGTCATTCGCAATATAGGCAGGACCCCGGGACTGAACTCTCTCACCTTTTGTAATTGCGTTCGTCCCTCTTCACGGGAGAGAAACCACTGTGATATATCTCCACTATCATCAGCAACCAGTAGGGATATGCCACCTAGTAAAAAAACCACCTGTGTAGGCCGCACACCACCTTCAGTCAGAAAGGTTTCAATGCCGAACGCATTGCTCTGTCCATTCATGGCGGCGACCAGATCGATAGTCCGTATCAGGCCGTTGCTAGATATAAAATATAGCCAGCGTTGATCTCCACCGATAAACAATTGCTCTACATCTTGAACACGTAGGTCCAGCTGGAATGCTTCGAGTTCTATATCAACATCTTCGCCGCCGATATCGAAAGCGGCAAATAAACTGGTTTGCTTACTTGCCCTAATTAGGTTTACTGCGTCATTTTCATCAATTCCGACCACCATCAATACATCGCCGGATGATCTAACCGCCACGTTGGACAAAGGTGAATCGGTAAACAGACTTAAGGGCTGATCGCCAAACGGGTATTCGATTATGGGCGTTAGTGTTCGAGTATTGTTTTCTCCACCGAAACTCGTTTCATAGCCGTAGCTCGCTACCAAGACCTCGCCGTTATCCAAACCCAGGGCGAATACGCCGCTCTCTTCAGTATCCAGGGCGAAATTAGAGATTGCTGCGCCCGCTGGCAATTCAATATCTATCGTGGACACTATGCTACCGTCAGTCACGTTGAAAAAATGCACCTGGGCATCATCACCAATGCGCATGCCAATCTCAGACTGTTCTTCAATTGCGATGTGCAAAGATTCTGAATCAGAGACATTCTCTATTTGATATTCATTAACTTTATCGAGAGTCGCGGACTGAAAAAGAGGAATTACTTCATAGAATAAATAGAGAAAGATCAGCAGAATCGCCAGAATTACACTGACCCCACCCACGGCTATGGCTACATTGGCTGTCTGGTCATAGAAGTGACGAATTTTTCGGCGCAAAACCATTCGGCTAGAGGCCATATCCAAAACCGGAGAGCCCGTACCAGGGCTATTAATACCCGGTCTGGAAACGGTCTGATTTACATCATTTGCCATTGTTTTGCTGTCTTTTCTTGCTGACCAAGGTTCTACTTTTACGCTATTTCGCTCATTTTCTAACTTTCAAATACAACAAAGGTTCAGTCTTTTTCAGACTGAACCTTTGTCAATCAAGATTTGGATAAAATCCATCCCCTTGATTGTGGCGAATCTTAATCTAACTGCAGATTCCGTATTGTGCCCTGTACCACGCGAGCGGGCAACGGAATATAACCATCCTTCAACACGATATTCTGACCCGCTTTTGACAAGATTAGCTTCACGAATTCCCTTTCCAGCGGCGGCAATGGCTTGTTAGGCTCTTTGTTAACGTAGACATAAAGAAACCGCGCCAGTGGATAATTTCCGGCTACAGAGTTTTCTGGAGTCGCTTCGAAATACTCACTGTCAGCATTTTTAGCGATGGGCACAGCTCGAACACTGGAGGTCCTGTAACCTATGCCGGAATAACCAATTCCATTTATAGAGGTACTGACCGACTGCACTACCGATGCAGATCCGGGCTGCTCGTTAACGGTATTCTTGAAATCACCGTCACACAGAGCAACGTCTTTAAAGTATCCATAGGTTCCAGAAACAGAATTGCGTCCAAACAACTGAATATCACGACGCTCCCATGCTCCGCGCATGTCCAGCTCTCCCCAGCTCTCGATACTCTGCGAGTCACCGCAACGCTGGTTAGAAGAAAAAATGGCATCCACCTGAGAGATATTCATTCCAGCGATAGGATTATCCTTGTGCACGTAAACTGCCAAGGCGTCGATGGCAACCGGTATTGCGGTAGGCTTATATCCGTAGCGCGATTCGAATGCCTCTATTTCATTGTCTTTCATCTCACGGCTCATAGGACCGATATTCGATGTGCGTTCTGTAAGCGCTGGAGGTGCCGTCGAAGAGCCCGCCGCCTGTATCTGAATATTCACATTAGGATAGACTCGCTTAAAGTCCTCTGCCCAAAGAGTCATCAGATTTGCCAGGGTGTCTGAACCGACGCTAGAGAGGTTTCCAGATACACCGCTGGTACGCTCATAGTCTGGAATTCCTTGCTCAAGCTCCGCGCCCTGCACTGAAAAAGCAAGAACAGTCAAAAGGGAGAAAGTCAGAATTCTTGGCAGTAATGTAGTACGCATGTCACCTCCGATAGGCAGATTGAGACTTATATTCGATTACTGGCACTATATAGAGAGAATATTACAGAATTATGACAATTAGATTTCAGCTCCAATATCAGAATCCATGGGTTCTGGCCGGTTCATTGAGGCCAGATCAATGTGCTAGGGTGGCTGCCCAGGCAGACGCTTCGCAAATAAACTGATCTTGGTCAAGAAGCACTGCCATCGCCCGCCTATAACTTGAAAAACTGTATTCTATTTGTCATAAGACGGTCATAATTCGGATAGAAAAAATGGGTAATATAAACCGCCTCAACAGAACGCGCAGGAAACGGTCCAAATGTCCGAACATGCAGAACGCGATTCAGCAAATCTAACTGTAGTTAAATCGGCAGCGAAAGCAGGTGATTTACCTGAATCTGTTGAACAAAACGCTGTTCAAAAAACTCCATCTGCTATCGATCTTGAAAATACTGATTTCTACGAGAATCGTGAACTCAACTACTTCAAATTCAATCTGCGAGTCTTAAGCCAAGCGAGTAACCCGAAACACCCACTGTTGGAACGCCTCATGTTCCTACTTATATTTAGCTCGAATTTGGACGAATTTTTCGAGATACGGGTTTCCGGGTTAAAAAAACAGCTAGATTTTGGTCGCCAGCGTGCCGGCCCGGATGGTAAATATCCTGAGCAAGTGCTAAAAGACATCCACCTTCAGGTCAGAGAAGCACTAACAGAGCAATATGCAATCCTGAATGAAGACCTGCTTCCCAGTCTTGCTGCAGAGAGCATTCATTTTCTACCCAGACACGAGTGGAACAAGGAGTTGCGACAATGGACAAGGGAATATTTCGATAACGAAATCCAGCCAGTCGTTAGCCCTCTAGGCTTGGACCCCTCACACCCTTTTCCAAGGCTGGTCAATAAAAGCCTGAACTTCATTCTCTCACTAGAAGGCAAAGATGCATTTGGTCGGGAAAGCGGCCTCGCCATTGTACCCGCTCCCAGATCGCTACCTCGACTCATCAAAGTGCCAACAGAAATAGTGCCCGATGGCGATAACTTCATCTTTCTTTCCTCCATCATCCATGCCTATGTGGATGAATTGTTTCCCGGCATGAGCGTAAATGAGTGCCATCAATTCCGTGTCACCAGAAACTCCGATTTGGAAATGTCTAATGTAGAAGTAGAAGACTATGCCATGGCCCTGCAGGGCCAATTACATAGTCGACGCTTTGGCGCGGCTACCAAATTGGAGGTCGGTGTCGAATGCCCCGAAAATCTGACCAACTTCTTATTAGAGCGTTTTAACCTCACCACCGAGGAGCTATTCGAAGTTGATGGGCCAGTCAATTTACAACGCCTTATGGCACTGTACAGCATGATAGACCGCCCAGAATTGCGTTACCCGCAGTTCTCCCCAGGCAATCCGCCCCTGCTGGAGGAGGACAATGATATTTTCGCTGCTGTCGATAAAGAAGATCAGCTACTGCTACACCCGTTTCAGTCATTTATTCCGATAATAGACTGGGTGCGACAGGCCGCCAAAGATCCTAGCGTTCTCTCCATTAAGCAGACTCTGTACCGCACCAATGAGTCATCGGAATTGGTTGAGGCATTGGCGGAAGCTGCGCGAAATGGCAAGGAGGTAACTGTGGTTATTGAATTGCGCGCTCGCTTTGATGAAGAAGAGAATATTAATTTCGCCAGCATCCTGCAGGAAGCGGGAGCAGTAGTCGTATACGGAGTAATGGGATATAAGACCCATGCCAAGATGCTGCTATTTGTTCGCCGCATTGGGAATACATTAAAGCGATATGCGCATTTGGGTACCGGTAACTATCACCGCAAAAATTCACTCAGCTACACCGATTACAGCCTGTTAACTGCGGACGAAGTACTCTGTACAGATGTACATAAGGTGTTTCAGCAAATCACCGGCATGGGGAAAAAGATTCACCCAAAGTTGCTGATTCACGCTCCCTTTAATTTGCGCAAGTCGCTGTTGAAAATGATAGAGGTCGAAACAGAAACTGCCGCAGCCGGTAAAACCGCGCGCATTGTGGCAAAAGTGAACGCCATAACTGACCCAGATATTATTAAGGCCTTGTATACCGCCTCTATAGCAGGCGTCAAAATTGATCTGATCGTTCGCGGCATTTGCTGTTTGCGGCCTGGCCTTGCCCCGGTAAGTGAAAATATTCGAGTAATTTCAGTAATCGGGCGCTTCCTCGAGCACTCTAGGGTTTATTATTTCGAGAACTCTAGTCCACAAATCTATTGCTCTAGTGCCGACTGGATGGAACGGAATCTGAATAATCGAATTGAGGTTTGCTTTCCAATCCTGAAGAAGAAACATGCCGCACGAATTAAGGCTGAACTTGAGCTCTATTTGGATGATCGCAGTCAAAGTTGGGAATTATCAGCCACTGGCGAATATCAGCTATTGCGGCCTGTCTGCAGCGATGAAACTACGGAAGATGTACAGATGTTGCTGCTGAAACAGTTGTCCTAGCTGGAAAATCTGCCGAGCCACTGATGCTAAAACTAGATATTTGTAAGACTGACCTTTGGCAAATTACTGCTTTGCATTAGCTCAAGCGTCTTCTTGTTCTTCACCATGAAATCTAGCATGCCCTCACGCAAGGCTGTGGCGCTAAAATTAATGCTCTCGATAGAATAGGCTTGCATCAGACCAACCAAAACTGCCCAACCGGGTAATAACAGATCGCGTCTGCGTTCTTTAAGACCTGACAATTCGGTACCCTCGGCTATGATTGCCAATATTTTCGATTTCAAAGACATTAGTGCATGTAGTTCAATTTTGCCTTTGGTAAAGCCAAGTTCCTGGCAAATAGCAGCCAACATTTTTACAGTCCCGGAAGATGCATAGGCCTCACGCCAACTGGCTTTGTCTACGCCTGGAGTGATCTTCGCAAATACCTGTCGCGAAGCAATCGTCGCAGCGTCTAACTGGGATTCGAGCATTTCTAAATCTTGACATGGCGTGGAAAAAAAACGATCTCGCCAGGCGACACTGCCGATCGCCATACTCTCGGTAAGTAGACGTGTTTGTTTGAAACCGATAATTACTTCGGTACTGCCCCCACCAATATCGATCACTAGACGATGATTATCAGTTTCGGGCAAGGATGTAATTACACCGGCATAGATCAGCACCGCTTCTTGAACGCCGCTGATTATTGATACCTGGATACCGATCTGTTGGGCGGCCTGGATAAAGGCTGTAGCATTGTCAGTAACGCGAAACGTGTTGGTACCGAGGGCCCAGTACTGTTCCAGTGGATATTGTTCCATTAAAGTTTGGAAATGTTGTAGACATTCCAGGCCACGTTGAAATGCCGCTGGAGATATTAAGTCGGTTGATCTAACACCCTCACCGAGTTGCACGGATTCACTACAGCGCTCAACAATATTGATGCGTCCATCGACCCATTCGCCTATCAAAATATGAAAGCTGTTTGATCCCAGGTCGATGCATGCATACATAAAATAAAGTAGAAACTTTTAGGCGGTGGATTTGTACTAAATTCTATTAATATGTATCGTCAGTTCTATCTGTAGTCTGAATAATCAGGCGAATTCAGATCTAGCTAGCGCGAAGAGAATTCTGGGACCCCCAATTCTTAGCTGTGAAGCCAGTAAACAGATGCGACCAGCATTGCCACTTCAAATCATGGATTGTTGATAATTTTCCATGCCTACTTTCTCAATCAGGGTTAATTGCGCCTCCAGCCAATCAATATGCTCTTCTTCACTATTAAGAATTTCACTGAGTAAATCCCGACTGCCAAAGTCGCTGACAGATTCACAGTAGCTAATGCCTTCTTTTAAGTCTGGGCAGGCGATAAGCTCCAGCTTGAGGTCGCATTCCAGCATTTCCCGCGTGTTTTCCCCGATCAATAGCTTGCCCAAGTTTTGTACATTGGGGAGACCTTCTAGAAACAAGATACGTTGCATAAGCTTATCGGCATGCTTCATTTCATCGATGGACTCTTCGTATTCCTTATCCGCCAATTTTGCTAAACCCCAGTCCTGATACATGCGTGAGTGCAAAAAATATTGATTAATAGCAATGAGTTCATTGGCTAGAGCTTTGTTTAAATGCTTGATTACCATGGGGTCTGACTTCATAAAGCGGTCCTCCTGACTTGTTTGCGCAAGCTTCGCTTCTTGCGTGCAAAAAGTCAAGAAATGTGAGCGTAAGCCATTGATATAAATAAAAAAACTAAATGATAAGCAATCCCATTACGATTTATCCGGCAGCTTGCTGGATACGCCGATAACATACGGCTAATAGCTAGGAAGAACTTGAGGCTCGCTAGGTAATACTAAGCTGCGTTGGTATAGGAAGCTGTCTTATGAAATTCTTTGACGATGGTTTGAGCCAGTTTACCGCACTTACCACATTCGCTGGCTACACCGAGTTTGGCGCGCAGATCTGTCAAATTATTGGCCCCTCCGCGACAGAGATCACGAATTTGGTTATCAGTAATTTGCCTGCAAATACATACGTACATGGGGTTTCCTCAGCGTGGGTCTAACTTTAAATGATAATGAGAATGATTGTCAACAACATTTATATCTGTTACTTTAGCAGCAGGTCAAAATTGTCGCTCTTTAATCTTAAGTCATTGTTTTTAAAGAATTAGATAGAAAATCATGCAGCGAACCACTCTCTCACAAGCAAACAGCGGTGATCGCTGTGTTGTGCTGGAAATAGCCTCCGAACCGATGGAGCTGAAGAGCCGGCTTTATGCCCTGGGAATTATTCCTGGCTCTGTGCTGGAACTATTGCGCTTTGCTCCCATGGGAGATCCCATGCAAGTAAAGATTGGTGGTAGCTTTGTAAGCATTCGCAAAACCGAAGCAGAAATCATCACCGTGGACATACAGTAAGAACATGCAAAAATTCGCGTTAATCGGTAACCCAAATTGCGGCAAGACAACACTATTCAATGTGTTAACCGGTGCTAATCAAAAAGTTGGTAATTGGCCAGGCGTTACCGTGGAAAAAAAGTTTGGTCATTTCGAACTCGACAACACTGCCATTGAATTAGTCGATTTACCCGGAATCTACTCGCTTGAGCAGGGCTACAGCGGCATTGACGAAAAAATTGCACAGGACTTCTTAGAACAGGGTGATATCAGTCTCATTATTAATATCATTGACGCAACCAATCTTGAGAGAAGCCTTGTACTAACACAGCAACTAATGGAAAAGAATATTCCTATGCTGCTTGTTATGAATATGCTGGATGTTGCAGAGCAACAAGGCATTACGGTAAGTGCCCAGAGACTGGCAGACAAGCTACAGCTGCCAGTAATCGAGATGGTGGCCTCTCGCAAGCAGGGAATAGAAGAGCTACGGAAGCACCTGATTCTGACAATGAATCAAGCTGTACCAGACGCCACTCAGACTAATTTTCTAGAAACTGAAAATGTAGCCGCAGAAGAAAAAATTCTACGGCGCTATCAGCAGTCTCGACGATTGACCAATGGCGTGGTGGAGGTACTACCAGCCCATCACAGCCTTTCAGAAAGAATCGATGCGGTTCTAATTAATCGCTGGCTTGGCATCCCCTTCTTTCTGCTCATGATCTACCTAATGTTCACAATTGCGGTGAATCTGGGTGCCGTCTTCATAGACTTCTTCGACATCTTATTCGCTGCCGTACTGGTGGATGGTGTTAGTTGGTTATTAGGCGAAATCTCTGCCCCCGCATGGATAATAACCTTGCTGGCACAGGGTCTTGGTGGCGGCATTACCCTGGTAGCTACTTTTATTCCGGTTATTGGATTTCTTTACCTGTGCTTATCGGTATTGGAAGATTCTGGTTATATGTCACGGGCAGCATTCGTTATAGACAGGGCAATGAGTGGAATCGGCCTACCGGGCAACGCCTTCGTGCCATTAATTGTTGGCTTCGGCTGCAACGTCCCAGCTGTTATGGCTGCACGTAGCTTGGGTAGAGATAGCGACCGGCTTATGACGATTGCTATGGCACCATTTATGAGCTGCGGGGCGAGGCTTACCGTCTACGCCCTATTTGCCGCTGCATTCTTTCAACAGAATGGACAAAATATCGTATTCGCATTGTATTTGCTTGGCATTGCACTCGCGGTATTCACCGGCTGGATATTTCGCAAACAATTGTTCACCGCGGAAATAACTCCGTCCTTTCAGGAAATGCCCGCCTACCATATACCGATACCACGAAATATACTGTTAACAACATGGTTTCGTTTGAAATCGTTTGTGTTTCGAGCCGGCAAGACCATTGTGGTGGTGGTAATTGCATTGAGTTTTTTGAATTCAATAAGTACCGATTTCACTTTTGGTAATGAGGATTCCGAAAACTCTGTACTCAGTGTAATTGGCAAATCAATTACTCCCGCCTTCGCCCCTTTGGGCATTCAGCGGGATAACTGGCCAGCCACTGTGGGATTGTTTACGGGGATGTTCGCAAAGGAAGCAATTGTAGGAACGCTAGATGCACTGTATAGCGAATCCAGCAGTGGTCTCGATGATGGCTCTGCACCAGATTTGATTGCTGCTGTTGAAGCAGCGGTAGCATCGATTGCTTCTGAGTTAGTTGCACTTGGCTCCGCGCTTAGCGACCCTCTGGGTATTTCTATTGGAGATGTGAGCGACCTGCAGGCTGTCGCCGATGAGCAGGAAATTGAAACCAGTACATTGAGCAATATGGCCGCACTATTCTCAGGTCCTTTCGCGGCCTTTTGTTATTTGGTGTTTGTATTACTGTACGCTCCCTGCGTTGCCGTTCTGGGAGCCATTAACAAAGAGGCAGGATGGCATTGGACGCTACTGGTATTTAGTTGGTGTACTGCCCTAGCCTACATTACCGCCACTGTTATTTATCAAATTGGCACTTTCTCTATAAACCCCCTATTCTCCTCGATATGGATAGCGAGCATGGTTTCCATCTTGGCAGTCTTTATTTTTAATTTGAAGAGGCTCTCCAGTAGAATGGTTCCCAAGAATCTCATCCCCGCTGTTCAGATATAGCAGGAGCAAGGTATTGCAGGATTCTCACCAACGTGGTGTAAACAGCCCTGTATTTAGGTTTTTTGTTGCTGGACTTATCTTGCTCTTTGTCGGCAAGATCATTCTTGCCTCAGTTCTCGACCTGTACAGCGACGAGGTCTTTTATTGGCAGGCGTCTGCAAATCCTGCAATTGCCTACAGCGACCTCCCCTTCATGACGGCAGCATTGATTGGACTGGGTTCTGCAATTGATGCCGGTAATTCACTGGCTGCGCGCAGTCTGTTTATTTTGATGGGCAGCGTTTTACCTGGATTGGTTTACTGGCTGGCAATGCCAATCACCAACCATAGACATGCGTTAGAGGCAGCCGCACTAAGCCTTTGCTTACCACT
Source organism: Gammaproteobacteria bacterium (assembly GCA_021773355.1). GTDB lineage: Bacteria > Pseudomonadota > Gammaproteobacteria > Pseudomonadales > Pseudohongiellaceae > UBA9145. The sequence goes on from JAJFKE010000011.1 coordinate 345,197, forward strand.
TGCTGGCTTTCTTGGCCTGCTTGCCGTGCCGGATGTCCCTTTAATATTTTTTGGCCTACTCTCGATAGGATGTTTCGAGCGCGCACTTCGAACCAATAAACTAGTATATTGGTCTCTGACCGGTGTTGTTGTTGCCCTGGGGTTGTGCACACATTACCGGTTTTTCCTCTACCCCGCTGCCGCAATCATCTTTTTGCTGGTATTTAAAGACCAACGGTCGCAATGGAAAAATCCACGGTTTTGGCTAAGTATCTGCATCGCCAGTGTAGGGCTAATTCCGATTCTCTGGTTCAACCTTAGTCATCAGCTTAGCAGTGCGAGTTTCTATTTCGTAGATCGCCACCCTTGGGAGTTTCAAGCCTCGGGGTTATTACATATTTTCAAGCAAGCAGGGCTGGTCACACCACCTCTGTATGGGATTTTCGCACTTACTATTTATCTACTGCTGGGCAGAGCCAGATTAGGTGATCGCAATGCAGCGCTTATACTCTGCTTTTCTCTGGTTAATATTCTCGTTTACCTGCTTCTCGCTCCGTGGACCGATGCCACCAGCACGTCCATCCATTGGCCTCTTTCCGGTTATTTCCCACTATTGGTTTTCGTCCCCTCTACTCTCAGGACTGCATCCCACTTCTTCGCTAGCTATTTCAGCGACCAAACGGCACACCGCCTAATACTTTTGATACCCGCAATCGGTTTTGTAGGCACCCTGATAGCGTTAATAGGTGTAGGCTCCCAAGCTTTCCAAACTCAGTTACAACCGCTCATAGGAAACGGCGTACTATCGAACAAGATGGCTGGATGGAAACAGTTTTCCAAACATGTAAGCGAAACCTTAAGACTCGAGTTTGCGGCCGAGCCAATTTTAATAACGGATAACTATTACACTCTCGCACAGATAGAATTTTTTGGATTGTCACAGCGCGGATTTACTTTGGACAATGACAAAGCCGTTCGCGATGGCCGTATTACTCAGTATCAACTCTGGGGTAAAGAACGCGTGGGCTTAATAAATAGTATTGAGGGCGGGGAGTTTCTCTTTATTACTGAAGACAGTACTTTGGATATTTCGACAAAACACGATTTGTTAGCAGACCTCTGCTCTCATAGCGAGCAGTTGCTTCACCTGGGTGAACTAGTCCTATTCAATGGTGACAAGCAATTTAGCTTTTATAAGGGAAATAATCTATCCACCGTCATTGACCCTCTAGAACTCAGCGCTCAGGCTTGTCCTTTTCCTGCAGTAGCGTGGATAGACCAACCTGAGCGAAATGCGGAATTAAGCGGGCTGGTTAACGTTAATGGCTGGGCTTTTAACGAAGACATTGGGATAGACAAAATTCAGCTGGTGATTGACGGCGAAACATTCGGACAGGTAGATTATGGCGGTAGTCGCCCCGATGTCGTCGAAGTCATGCAAGTGATGACAGATCCGAATAGACCAAACATCGGCTATAACTACAGTTTTGACAGCAATCTCCTCAAGAACGGGGAGCATAGTCTACAGATCGAAATTAAAAATCACTTAGGTATCACGCAGCTGTATGGGGAGCGAATCATAGAAATACGAAATTAGAGATCTCTAGAAAGGACTTAAAACTTCGACAGCGATCTTCCATTCATTACTCTGTGTAAATCTCCATAAACGCATATAGCTTGTTCTAAATTTTTGATCAGACTCATCTTCCAAAGTGCTCATGGTTCCATAGGTGTAACCCATTTCCTTTGACACAGAAATATAACCACCAATATGAGTCAAACTAATCTGATTCGTGGTAGACAATTGGTTATCTAGAAAAGCCCCATACACAGAACTGGCAGCATCTGCACCCACGGCAGGCGCCATTCCAGGCAAATAGACCCGAGTATTTTCTAATCCGTAGCGTAGCAGGGCACGCTGACCGCCCCGAAAGTTGATAGACTGACCGAATAAATTATCCCTGTCGATGAGCACCTGCATATTGTTACTTTCAGCCATGGCCATGACCGGGTGAGCCGTTTCTTCGAGTACAGGCTTGGTATCATCAAAGTTTGGCTCAACCTCCAGACTGAGAAAGCCGGGAATACCAGCTACGATATCGGCCATTAGTACCCAGCGCTGATCCTGTTTTAACCAGATTGATATTAGGTGTCCAAACCGATCTTCGGACTCCTCATCGATGAGCATCATTGGACCAGCAGTCAACCCCAAATCCCCAGCCCGAGAAACATCGACGTAATGTGCCTCCCAACGTAACTCGCTGGCATTGCTTTGAAAGCTTTCCGATGTATAAAGGCTAAGAGCATCTATTGGCCCGTTACGAAAGACCGTGGAACCCTGCCCTAAAAATTCGAGAAATGCTCCGGTTCTGCCAATTTCTGCCGAGCGATCGGCAAAACTCTGATCTGCAGCCATCAGGTCCAGCCAGTGCTGATACTGGCTCACTTCCTGAGCCTGTAAAATAGCAAACTGACAAACGCCAAATAACAACAGTAACTTTGGTCGATAGGACTTCATATTTGCGTCAAACACAGCTGTTTTTCTGATAAGGCCATGAGTTAATAGTATTCCTAATCTTGGCCCTAGACTAGCTAGAATCAATGCCAACTTACACAGCTTTCCCTGATAACAAGTAACAATGCCATAATCCGGCGCTAATTAGTGCTAGCATTGATTGTTCTGGCACGGGGGAACCGCTAGAATTGCCTAGTCAACAAATCGCTATATCATCGATTCAAATTGGTCAGTCGCTGACTCTCAACTGTGAATAGAATAATAAGAAAAATAGGTCTTTCGCTAGTAGGGTCGCTACTGGCTTCCGCGTTATGGACCAGCCTTGCCAATGCCCAGGTGGTAACTGTCAATCCCGCTTCTGAATTCGATACCATCGCCAGTTCTGTTGAATACTATGAGGACAGCTCAGAATCCCTAACCATTGATGATGTGTTAGCAGCCAACTTTGCAGTAAATTTTATTTCTCATGATCGAGACATTTTACATTTCGGCGTCACCAGTTCTGCATACTGGATACGCTTCAATCTTGACTGGTCAGATCTTGAGCCCTCTGAGAGTAAAATATTGGAGTTTGGCCCGCCCAAATTAGTAGCTGGTATTACTCGTGGTGGTATAGACCTGTTTGTTGTAGATGACGATGGACAGCTCATCTCACAATACACACTGGGAACGCAAACCAGTCCGAGTGAGCTAAAGACGCTGAATCGCGGTTTCGCACTCAAGATAAATGAAATGTACGGGGAACACTTCTATCTGCGCGTAACTAGTGCCCGCCCTTTGCGATTGCCAATTTCATTATGGAGTGAAGAAGCATTTCGTTCACAATCGATGAATTCCGATACCAGCTTCGGATTGCAGTACGGCATTCTATTGGCAATGATTCTTTACAATTTGTTTCTGTATTTCTCCATTCGAGAGAACAGCTATTTATTCTATGTAATCACGGTTACGACTCAAGCAGCCTTCCTGTTTTTAGATTCAAAGCATCTGCGTTATTTGCTGGGCGAGCTTTATCGCGGAAGTTGGTACGTGGATATGGCGGAACGATTAATTTATCCACTATTGGTAATTACAGCTCTCTTGTTCCAACGTTCATTGTTACGAATTTGGGAACACAATATCAAACTGGATAACGCGGTAAAACTTTTACTCGGTGGTTTTGGCGTAGTCATCCTACTAACACTGCTACCGAATGAAAAAATATTTCAATATCTATTCATATCTCTCCTTATTATCGCTATCCCCTTAGCGTTTTATAACAATATTGATGCCATCCGTAGGGGAAATCTAACCGCCGCCGTGCATATGGCGGCAATGGGCGTGTTTCTCGCAGGCACCATTATTCTTATGATGCTGCAACTATGGCCAGGCTTTCCAAACAATGCATTTACCAATAATGCCTACAATGTAAGTCTAATAATTCAGTCTTTGTTACTGTCCTTGAGCCTTGCTACTCAATACAACCAAATTAAACAACAGAAAGAAGATGCCCAGCGGCAGGCGATCGACAACTTGGTAAAGTCCGAGCAGGTCAAAGATGACCTACTTGCCAACGTATCGCACGAACTAAGAACCCCTCTCTACGGTATAAATGGTTTAGCGGAAACAGCGTTGGCAGAGTTTAGAACTAACCAACAAAATACAGGCCTTATCACACAAAATCTGGAACTAATTCAGGCCAGTGGTGATCGCCTCACCAAACTTGTAAATGATCTTCTGGACTTCTCCAGCGCTAAGGAAGAAGCGGCGTACATTAAGTTTCGTCCAGTTGACCTCAACAGCTTATCTACACTGGTAGTAGCCGTTTGTAAGCCCTTGGTCGGCAAAAAGAATTTGGACCTCAGGGTAGAGATGGATCCAGACCTGCCATTAGTAGCGGGCGACGAAGACAGACTGCAGCAAATATTAGTTAACTTAACTTCAAACGCTATCAAGTTCACTTACTCCGGCGAAGTAGTTATCTCTGCCGAACTAACGACAGATTATAACGTTACGATAAGAGTTCGAGATACCGGTATCGGTATACACAAGACTGACCATGACACTATTTTTAAGACTTTCGAAAAACTCCCCTCACAGCATATGAATTCTTCTGGAATTGGTTTGGGACTTCCACTGGCTAAAAGCATGGTCGAATTGCATCGCAGCGAATTGCGCGTAGAGAGTGAGTTAGATTTAGGCTCTACTTTTAGCTTTGATTTAAGAGTTTCCTTAGATCAAACTCGAGCAGTCAAGTCGCCTAGCATCCACAAACAGATGATTCGGCGTGCCGACTATATTGAACAGGCCAATAAAGTAGCCGATACGCCAAAACTGCGTAGCGAGCAGGAAATTACCATTTTAGTAGTCGACGACGACGAAATAAATCGAGTCGTTATGGGCCAGCAGTTGGATGAATACAACGTAATAAAATGCTCTAACGGACTGGATGCACTGACTATTGTCGAAGGACAAAAACCAGATCTAATTCTGCTGGACCTTATGATGCCCGGATTAAATGGTTATGAGGTCTGTCAAAAGCTTCGGCAGAAGTACAGTCAAATCGAACTACCGATAATTTTAGTAACCGCTAAAAATCATTTGGAAGACCTTACCCAAGGATTTAAAACCGGCGCGAATGACTATCTGGCCAAACCATTTCATAACGAGGAGCTTAGTTCTCGTGTTGAGAATCAACTACGTCTTAGTCTGTTACACCGGGTAAATGAAGACAATCTGCGTATGCGCACTCAGATAGAATCATATGCTAAAGCGGATACCGAATTGCGCAGCTCGCGCTTCCGCCTTCAGCAAGTATTGGAGTCTATTAATGCAGGTTTCCTCGCTTTCGAATTGCCGGGAAAGATATTCAGCCTCAATCAAAGAGCTGCCGAATTACTAGGCACTGATCGCGGTTCGGTATTAGACAAAGATATACACAGTTTGTTTTCCGACTCGGAAATCAACGCAGAAATATTGGCTGCATTAGAAAATTGGGAAGTCGGAGAAGATCAGTACGGCCAACCGGAACATCTACCGAACCGTGCGACCAGCCTAAGTGTCAATGTTGAAGTAATTTATCCTTATAGCAGTTCTATGAGGTCCTCTTCTAAAACGATTTTATTCAATAGCAAGTTAAATCTTTTTGGTAGTGATGAAGGAACCGGTGTGCTATTTCTTGAAGACACTGAACCATTACAACAATTATCAACTAATAAACTCGTCAAAGACACCATTGAACTGGTGAGCTTCTTAGGCCAGGCGCAACAGAATATTCGCCGCATCGGAACTCGGCTTAGCGTGTTAACACCCACGGAGATTACTGAGCATCCTGCTCTTTTGGACAAATTGACTGGAATCGAAGACCTTATTAACTTCATCGATGAACAGTTACCGCGTGTTAGTAGTGAGGGAGAATACCGCCAACAATTAGTTACGCTGATGCGATCGGCATTGCACACCTGGGAGGTAACCACCCAAAAGTCGAAAATTGAATTAGCTGAAGAGAGTAATATCTGGGCGGTTAGCATAGATGATGGCCGTCTCAGGACACGCACCTTCGATCGTTATTTGCGGATTGAGCAGCTGCCCAAAATTCCGCGCTGGCGAGAAGTAGTAAGAACCGCTTATTTTGTACTATCAAATCCTGCCATTGAGCCAGAGACCAGGCTGTCATTGGAGTCAGAGCTTGAAAAGACCAAAGCGATATTGAAAAAAGCTGCCATAAACTAATTCCCGTTGCGGTTTAATCGGTAAATTGGTTACTCTAGTGACTAGGTAATTATGTAGGAATTTATCCTCACGGATTTCGCAGGATTCGATTGCAAACGAATCACTCGCAGCTCGGCCTGCTGTTTGAGCCCTTTTTGTCCCGAGAACGGGTATAGCATCAACTATGTACATACAACATTTTGGTCTAGCTCAATATCCGTTTTCGCTTACACCGAATACCCGGTATTTCTTAAAGCTCCCCAGTCATCAACGCGCCTTCGATTTTATAATTGCAGCGCTACAAGATGATGGTAGTTTCTGCAAAATTACAGGAGAAGTTGGCACGGGAAAAACCATGCTGTGTCGCAAGGTACTGAATGCTTTAGAAGTACACAAGAACAGCTATTTAACCAGTTTTGTGCCAAACCCTGTACTCAGTGAAGAAGGCATCATGCATGTTTTTGCCGAAGAGCTCGGTCTTAGCTTTGAGCCTTCAATTAGCTACTATGATCTGCTGAAAATTATTACCCAACGACTAGTTAAACTTTGCAGCGAAGGCAGGCGCGTAGTTCTACTCATCGATGAAGCCCAGGCCATGCCCGAAGAAACTCTGGAAGCCATTCGACTGCTAACAACGGTTGAAGGTAAGCTAGGAATAGGCGCAGCTTTGCAGGTAGTATTATTCGGCCAACCAGAATTGGATAAGCTATTAGAAAGGCCTATTTTACACGAGTTGAAACGGAATATGACTTTGTCTTATCAGTTGTCCGCGCTAAACAGAGAAGGAATAGAAGCGTATCTAGATCATCGACTGACAAAAGCAGGTTACAATGGATCTAATTTATTTACCCAGGATGCTCTCGACCTTATTTACAAGGGTTCGAAGGGTATTCCAAGACTATTAAACATTCTCGCGCACAAAGCATTAATGGTAGCATTCGGAAAGGGCGAGCAAAATTTGACGGCAAAACACATTGAGTTAGCTATAAAAGACACTGAATCGGCACAACAGCAAAAATCTCTGGCCGATCGACTATTCTCTAGTTAAATGCGCACTTGATAGTTCAATATAAGCCCCTATATCTATCGATACCTACAGATTTCAATAGCCCACCACTGTTGATCGGCTCATACAAACCTTATAATCAGCGTTCTTCGCACGATCTTGGAAATTTGATATGTCTCAAGAGTTATGGCAACAACTCAAGTTGGAAGCCCAACAAGTCATTCAACAGGAACCTTTACTAGCAAGCTATGTCTATGCCTGTGTACTAAATCATAGTAGCTTGCAATCGGCACTCAGCTTTATTCTCGCCAACAAACTATCCGATGATGTAATGCCTGTGGTTACGGTTCGGGAACTATTCGACAATGCTTTCAGTGAATCGCCCGAGATAATCGAAGAAGCTGCCTGCGACATTAAAGCGGCTTTTGAAAGAGACGCTGCCGTGAGCGCTCATCTTGCGGTAATTTTGTATCTAAAAGGCTTCCAATCTATTCAAGTACATCGATTAGCACATTTCCTTTGGATAAATAATCGCAGGGAACTGGCTCTTTTCCTGCAGAGTCGAAATTCTGAAGTATTTGGAGTAGATATTCACCCAGCCTGCAAGATTGGGCGAGGAATAATGTTCGATCACGCCACAGGAATAGTCATTGGAGAAACATCTGTTATAGAAGACAATGTTTCGATTCTGCAGCAAGTTACCTTGGGTGGAACTGGCAACGAAAAAGGGGACAGACACCCCAAAATCCGATCTGGCGTATTAATATCTGCGGGCGCTAAAGTCTTGGGGAATATTGAAATTGGGGTTGGCGCAAAAATAGGCGCTGGCAGCGTGGTTCTTAGTGATGTGCCCGCTCATACAACAGTGGTCGGTGTGCCGGCAAAAGCCACAGGTAAGCCTTGTTCTGATACGCCTGCCGAAACGATGAATCAAAACTTCTTCGACTAGAGTTCGTCACTGAATCAGTGTTATTCAGAGCGGTGTAAGTAATAGCCAAAATTACTGGTCCAATGTGATGCCACTATTTCGAGCATCGAGGGCTCTGCTTATGCGCGTTTCCAATTTAAATCGTTTTCTACTTATTTGCATCTCAAGCTTTTCCCTGTTTTCTGCCTTTGCACAAGAGCGCTTGCTCAATGAAGAAAACATACAACGACTTCAGGAACTAATTGACAGCCCTGTTCGCTCAACTGAATTAAGAGAGCGCAATCAGTATCGCCACCCTCTGGATACATTGGATTTCTTCGACGTAAAACCCGAACAAACAGTCGTTGAAATCTGGCCTGGCGGGCAAAGCGGTTGGTATCGCAGTATTTTACAACCCTACATCGAAAGTTTTGGCACTTATATTGGATTACAGGAAGATTCTGGTTTCCCCGAACCAGTTAGCCAGGTTGCTGCCAATTCCGCAGACAGAGTACTTGTATTCCGCGCGCACGGATTTATGATCTATGATCGGCCAGCCCAGGATTACTACGATGCAATTTTTGCCTTGCTCAAGCCCGGAGGTATATTTGGCATTGTCGATCACCGAGGTGACGAGGCCATATCTCAAGACCCCACCGGCGAAAATGGCTATGTGAATCAATCACATGTAGAAATGTTGGCCGCGAACGCAGGGTTTGTTTTACTGGCGCAATCCGAAATCAATGCCAATACTAAAGACAGCAAGGATTATCCGAACGGCGTCTATTCCCTACCCCCTACCCTGCGAGGCTCACTAATCAATAGGTCGCTTCGAGCAAGAATGCGAGAAATCGGTGAAAGCGATCGTATGACTTTGAAATTCATCAAGCCGTAACCGCCGCTACAAGGTGCTGACTATTCGAGTTTATCGTCACTCGATGAAGCTGCGCTGTAGCTCGCAGGCAGAGACAGAGCGCTCAACCAGGAACCAATAAATTCTGACGAATCACAAATGTTCTTCGGCGAATTTCGCCAAAGCGGAGCGAGGCACTCCCCTGAGTAAAATATTCCCCCCGTGCTGGAAATTCTTGAATCGCTCTGTGAGGTAAGTCAATCCGGAACTCGTTGCGGTTAGATAGGGTGTATCAATCTGCGCTAAATTACCAAGACAAATCACCTTCGAACCATTTCCCGCTCTGGTAACAATAGTCTTAATCTGATGAGGAGTCAGATTCTGTGACTCATCGATAATAATCAGACTCCCCTGAAACGAGCGTCCACGAATATAATTTAATGACTTAAAGCGCAACGGCACCTTGTTCATCACATAATCTAAACTAGAGCTACAATTCTCGTCATCCCAATGCAGTGCTTCCAAGTTATCGGTTATGGCACCCAACCACGGTTCCATTTTTTCTTCCTCAGTGCCAGGTAGAAAACCAATATCCTCGTCCAGTCCCTGCGTGCTTCTAGTAACGATAATCCTTCTGTATATCTTGTTCGGCACAGTCTGTTCGATACTGGACGCCAGGGCCAATATTGTCTTCCCGGAACCGGCCGACCCGCTTAAGTTTACTAAATGTATATCTGGATCTAGCAGTAAATTCATCGCCATAGCCTGATAGACATCTTGCGGGTACAAGCCCCATGTTTCCGTGGCCATCATCTTAGTCAGATCGAGATGCAGCAGCGTCACATTTTGCTCATCGACTGCAATGACTCTGGCAAGGAACCCAGCCGCATCAGAGATAAATTGGTTCGGGTAAACAGTCTCTCCGAAATTATTCCTCGCCACTTTATGATAGGTATTCCCTTCTCGTTGAAAAGTATTCACATTATCAACTCGATCCCAAAAGGACTCGCTATATTCGAGATAACCTTTATTCAATTGTTCAATATCGTTTAACAATTGATCGCTGTGGTAATCCTGCGATTCAATTCCACAGCCGCGGGCTTTCAAACGAACATTAATGTCCTTGGTTACTAAAACCACCCTACGTGAAGGAAAGATTTGCTTGAGGAAGCCAACGTCGTTGAGGATTTTATTGTCATTCAAATGGGTTGGTAACATTATTAGGTTTTCGGGTACCTCCGTCATCAGCACGGACAAGGTTCCACTATGACTGCCATCTACCCCCCTCGGAATAACCACGCCTGTCTCAACATCACCCGGACTGGCGCGCCCTAATAGCTTATCTAGCTCACGAATGGCTTGACGACAATCTGCTGCGATAGATTGGCGACCACCTTTTAAGGAGTCCAGCTCTTCAAGAACCGTAATAGGAATCACAACGTGGTGTTCATCAAAATTAAGTATGGCAGTGGGATCGTGAATTAGAACGTTTGTATCTAGCACATAGAGTATAGGGTTAGAGGAGGTACTGCTGTCAGAAGAATCCATGACAAGTTTCACTTCACTCATAGTAGGTTTAACTCCTTCGTTGGGGACTTTGTTTCGGTTCCGCTAAATCATAAATTGGCCTAGGGTCCCTAAGCCTTTTGTCCTCCTGTTCTGCTTGAATGAAATGCCTGGCCTTACTAATAGCTTCGGCAAGACATGACCATATCTTTAGGGAGCCTCTGAACAAATCTATGACCTCTCTGACCTACAGCCAATTCCGCTATCAAGACGTACTTTCGTCGGGCCCGTCAAGAAACTGCAACGCAGAGAGCGCACTCGGTGTAAACCCCCGACTGACGGAGCCTGGTGCCGTACTGCGGCGTTGTTGCGCTTGGTGCGCACAACGCCTTGCTTCAGCGCGCCAGACTCCCGCAGAGTGGCCATAGATTTGTTCAGAGGTGAAATTAGGAATTCGGAGGAATAAGCGCAGATAATCAAACAATAATGGTATAAAGTAAATCTTGAGATCTATCTGCTGATAAAAGTTATCCAGCAAACTGTAGCAATACACCGGCGGCAACTGCCGAACCAATTACGCCGGCTACATTTGGACCCATGGCGTGCATCAATAAGAAATTATTCGGGTTCGCTTCCATACCAACCTTATTGGCAACTCGTGCCGCCATTGGTACCGCTGAAACACCCGCTGCGCCAATTAGAGGATTAATTTTTTGTACGGAAAACACATTCATCAGTTTCGCCATTAGTACACCGGCGGCGGTTCCTATGGAAAATGCCACCATGCCCAATGCCAGTATACCCAATGTACTACTTACCAAGAATTGATCGGCGCCAAGTTTGGAACCCACGGACAAACCGAGCAAGATTGTTACAATATTGATTAGCGCATTCTGAGCGGTGTCGGAAAGACGCGTTACTACACCACACTCCTTCATCAAATTTCCAAAACAAAACATACCAAGCAGGGGTGCAGCGCTGGGCACTAACATGGCGACTAATATCAGTAACAACAACGGAAAAACGATCTTTTCGGTTTGAGACACTTCGCGTAATTGAGTCATGCTGATTTCGCGCTCAGCCTGAGTTGTGAGAGCACGCATAATAGGTGGTTGAATCAAGGGAACCAATGCCATATAAGAATAAGCAGCAACAGCGATCGCTCCAAGAATTTCAGGCGCAAGAATGCCTGCGACATAAATTGCCGTTGGTCCATCGGCACCACCGATAATTCCAATCGCCGCAGCCTGTTTGACGGTGAAATCAAATAGGCCAATGTCTGTAAGAAACAAGGCGCCTAATAAGGTTGAAAAAATCCCGAATTGAGCAGCAGCTCCTAACAGAAGTGTTTTCGGATTTGCTAACAAAGGGCCAAAATCCGTCATCGCTCCCACGCCCATAAATATCAGCAATGGAAATATGCCGGTTTCCAAACCCATAACGTAAAATTGATGGAGAATGCCATCCCCCACCGCAATGTCGACACCCGGAATGTTTGAAAGAATCCCACCAAAGCCGATGGGGATTAGCAGCAGAGGCTCAAAGCCTTTCTTAATAGCGAGGTATAGTAAAAGTAAACCGATAATGATCATCGAAAACTGTGGCAAGGTAATTTGCATGATGCCGGTGGTTTGCCACAGTTCTATCAGTCGACTCATCTATTCTTCTCTTGTTTTTATCTTCGCTAATTAATATTTAACCGGCAAATTCAGGATTTCAGTTAAGCCAGAGACAACATGGTCTCGCCCACCTTTACTGCATCACCCGCTTTTATGGAAATGGAGGTAACCTGGCCACCACGGGGTGAACGAATTTCGGTTTCCATTTTCATCGCCTCCAGTATCAAGATCACATCGCCTTCAGTCACAGTGTCCCCTATAGCAACACACACCTTAAAAACGTTCCCTGACAGCGGAGCTGGAACGGGCGAGCCGCTGCCGCTAGCCGCCGCCACAGGGGCAGGAGCTGCCGCGGCTGTACTGACGTCGCTGAGTTGCGAGATATCGCCGCCTTCCGATACCTTAACAACGTAGGCCTTACCTTCAACTTCTACAGTGTAAACACCGGGCGTCGCGGCTGGTGCCGACTCAGTAGCAGTGCTTGCTTGTAACCAGGGTAAGGGTTCAAAGGCGTCAGGATTATCGCGATTCTTTAAAAATTTTAATCCAGCCTGCGGAAATAATGCATAGGTCAGAGTGTCATCTATTTCGTTAACTAAGTTAATACCCTCATCCTTCGCGATTTTTAGCAGCTCACTCTTCAGCTTGTCGAACTCAGGCTCAAGTAAATCTGCTGGTCGACAGCTTATGGCTTCCGCTCCGTTGAGCACCTTGGCTTGCAACTCTGCATTGACTGGGGCTGGAGTAGCTCCATATTCACCCTTCAACACGCCTTCCGTTTCCTTGGTTATGGTCTTATAGCGCTCGCCAACTAAAACATTTAGAACTGCCTGAGTACCTACAATTTGGGAGGTTGGCGTAACTAGAGGGATGAAACCCAGGTCTTCCCGTACCTTGGGAATTTCTTCCAGCACAGCATCAATCTTGTCCGTCGCATTCTGTTCACGCAATTGGTTTTCCAAGTTGGTTAACATGCCACCGGGAACCTGGGCTACAAGAATTCGTGAATCGATACCGCGCAGTGATCCTTCAAAATTCGCATATTTCTTACGAATTTCTCGAAAATAGCTCGCTATTTCTTCTAGTAATTCAATATCCAGGCCGGTGCTACGTTCCGTCTTGTCCAAGATTGAGACTAGGGATTCAGTCGGCGAATGGCCGTAGGTCATACTCATTGATGAAATGGCGGTGTCTACATTGTCTATTCCTGCCTCTACCGCTTTTAAGTAGGTTGCTGTTGAGAGACCAGTTGTCGCATGGCACTGCATATGAATAGGTATTTCGACTGTCTCTTTCAATTTACTGATCAGTTCAAAGGCCACGTAGGGCTTAAGCAATCCGGCCATGTCTTTGATGCATAGAGAATCAGCGCCCATACTTTCTATCTGGCGAGCCATATCCAACCAGCTATCAATAGTGTAAACCGGACTGATGGTATACGACATGGTGCCCTGGGCATGCTTGTCTTGCTTGCGCACCGCTTTGATAGCGGTTTCCAGATTGCGCATATCATTCATGGCGTCGAATACACGAAACACATCCACGCCGTTAACCGCTGCGCGCTCGACAAATTTTTCAACCAGATCGTCAGCGTAGTGGCGATAGCCCAGAATATTCTGTCCTCTGAACAGCATTTGTTGAGGAGTGTTAGGCATTGCCTGTTTGAATAAGCGAATACGCTCCCAGGGGTCCTCACCAACGAAGCGGATACAGGCGTCAAACGTGGCCCCGCCCCATGATTCCAGCGACCAAAATCCCACCTGGTCCAATTTCTCGGCAATCGGCAACATATCATCTATCCGCATGCGTGTTGCAAGCAGCGACTGATGGGCGTCTCTTAAGACAACGTCTGTTATTCCAAGGCGGTTCTTGATTTCTGTCATATCACAAACTCATTGCTATATATTCAAAGGATTGGGCAGGCCAGCAGTCGCTCACTTATTATTATGTCTATGCTGTGCAATTGCGGCGCTAATTATGGCTACTAAACGCCCTTTATCGGTGGCATTAGAATTCTGTGTCACCGTATCTACAGAGCCAGAAGACATTTCCGGCTCAAACCTCAGTATCAAGGAAGACATGGCCTTGGTGGCAAAAACCAATAACGCTAGAAACACAAAAACAGTGCCCATGCCAAAAACAGCAAGTTCAATTCCCTGATCGATCAAATTGTCCATTTCAGCATCCAACAAAACGAGCGAGAGCCGAATCATACTAAAGGAAGCTGTCAGAATCTAACCAATCGTGTTTAAGGGCCTGAATTTTGGCAGGATTAGGTGAAGTGCGCCGCAATTAAGACTACGGTTCCATTGTTTTGACAGAGGTACCCTCGGCTAGACGATATTTCAATATGCCATTAGCTTGCTGTGGCTGACCCTCAACCAACTTGGGGCGAAACTTCAACTTATTCAGTTTCTCCAAAAGGCGCCGTTCCTGAGGACGAAAGTCGAGAAAATGCGTTAGTAGTTCAGCTTGTTCAATCATGCTGACGGTACTGGTATAGCGATGACTGTACCAGTTTGACACTTTGTTTACGCCAGCAAGGCTGAAGGAGAACAGGGCAAAATTTGAATCTAGTTCTTCGCCCTGGTCCTGAGCCACAAAATCGCCTACGGGGCTACTCACATTGGGCAGCGCTGTCGACCATTCTCTGAATGACAAATACGGATCACTACCCTCCTCAGCGATTTCCACAGCGCTGCGACGAGCTAGTACAGCCTGTTCTACTGTTGGATAAAACTCAGCCTCTGGGAGTATTAAGGGTTGGCTAAATAACTCGTCGATTAGAGCCGGGTCGACGCCGGCTGAGAGCATACCCTGATAAGCCAGTTGATAGGTTGCTATAGCGGTTTCTGGTTGATCATAGAGAATTTGCCAATCTGCTAGATACAGATCGCTCATGGCCATGCCTTCGAGATTCACGGCCTGCTCCACCTCGTAAATGGCATGTAGGTTATTTAACAGAGCTAAACCCGTGAAGTAGAAAGTTTCGTTGACGGCCGATCGATCACGGAGAATGTCTGAACCAGGGGCTAATTCTCTCAAGGAGTAACCGGTGCTGCCTCCTTCCCAAAGTGCGACTGTCTGTAGATGAAATTGTTTAAGCTGCTCATAGATTATAGGCGGCAATCTGGGGTCAGTTGCTCCCCAGATCGTTCCTGCGACCCCCAGCGCGAGCCATCGAATCTGCGCCGATTGACGAAAGTGGTAGCCCTGCCAACTGCGCCCATCTTCGACTAAAGCGCGCAAATGAATTCGGGACAGTTGCAACAAATCTTCGACTAGGGCTTCGTCAATTATTTTGCTTTTTTCAGTATATAGCCATAGCAAGTGCTGCATGTGCTGGCGGGCACTTTCCCAATCTCCCCGATTGGCAAAATTATCGATCTTCTTACTAAGCAATGGTCTCTGAAAGGCCGTGTACAAACCATCCTCTATCCGGGTAATTTGCATAGCCCGATCTAACAAGGCATGCGCTTCATCAAATTGATTCAAATCGATCAGCCGGTCTGCCAATTGTTCTATTGGCTCGATAAGTCTGGCATCCATCGGGCCCACCGCATCCTGCAAATCACTTAACAAGGCACGTGAGAGTTGCAGCTCATCCAGGGACTTAAGCGAAGGCTGCTCCTGCGCCACTAAAACACTGGCTGAAGCGAACCAGCATATAGCTAAAAATACTGTAACAAGCCTGTTCATTGCGTTTCTCTGTATTGCTATTCCAGCAAGGGTCAAAACACGGTATTAATCACAGCAGACCGCTGTAGTAGA
Source organism: Gammaproteobacteria bacterium (assembly GCA_021773355.1). Lineage (GTDB taxonomy): Bacteria > Pseudomonadota > Gammaproteobacteria > Pseudomonadales > Pseudohongiellaceae > UBA9145. The sequence goes on from JAJFKE010000011.1 coordinate 361,043, forward strand.
GAAATCTGCTCGAACCGCATAAACGCCCGCGCCACAGGCGCCTGCCGAGTTGTAGCGAGTCGCTATTTGATATTCGCTTGACTATACTTGCTGCAGATTATTACAAAATGACTAAGTTTAGGAGAACAATGTGAGCAAATTTAACAAAACTGTGGGGTTTTCCCTACTTTCGCTGATAATCGGCCTGAGTGCCGGTATCCTAGCTAGTTCGGCTGCACAGGAAAATAGCAAGGTTTTTGAACTGAGAACCTATACCGCAACGCCGGGAAATCTCGATAATTTGCATGCCAGGTTTCGCGACCACACAATCCGAATATTCGATAATCACGGCATGAAGGTAGTTGGTTTTTGGACACCTACAAACGAAGAAGACGCTGACGACACACTTATTTATGTGCTGGAGCATGCCAGCCAGGAAGCTGCGAACGCATCCTGGAGAGCGTTTGCCCAAGATCCTGAATGGAAATTAGTTTCCGATGCATCAAATGCTAATGGTCCAATATTGGCCGGGGTTGAGAGACGTTATATGGCCGCGACTGATTACTCGCCACTGCAATAATGATGCGCCGCTTGAAATAGCACAAGCAAGCCATACACAAAAGCACAATAAATTTAAGGGGGACAGTTTTGAGAAAAGCGCTCCCCTCTTTTATTTGCTTCAACTTGAAAATCTGGGTCTTTCCGGCACTTTATCCATAAGCCATCCGCAACAGATCGCGGACACTTTCGATCTGAATTGACCAATAAACCACAAAGAAAATTAGTATTGCTACTGAAATCGTAACGGCGGCAGACTGCAGATCACGAATACCTGCTGCGCCGCTTTCTTCATCGTCCATAGCTCTCTCCGTTTTCTTAAAATAATTACCACATGAGGTATCTAAACTGGATTTGGCTAACTACCCGCAAAGCCAATCCAGCGACCAGTTGCGGCTACCGTAAGCCATAACAACATGGAAGAAACCGCTATAAGTCTAAGTACCAATGGATGTATTTCATCCAGTGGATGTCGCAACAGGGGTCGTCGAATAAAGAAGACAAAGAAGATCCCCGTCGCTAAAGCCAACATCTTGTACCAGAACACTGGAAGCCAATAAATTTTACCCGCTACACCGCAGGCCATGAAAACGCCGGTGCTCAAAACAACAATCAGTCCAATTACAAATACTTTATGTGTCCTATCCAAGATATCCCTGGCGGGAACATCAACGAATAGCCATCCGAGCAAGCGCGCATCACTTACTATCACCGCCCCACCCAGCAGCGCCATCGCCAATAGATGAAACGCTTCAACAATGGCAAACGCGGCACCCCAAGTTTTACCGATAACACCGAATGGAGTGGTTTCCAGCCATAGGAAAAATTCATACAACTTTAACCAGGTGTCATGGCGTAAATCTGTAAACGAAAAGATCATTAGCAAAGCCAATAAAACACCCACCGTGATTGTTTTACTATAGGTAACAGTGCTTGCTGATGCGGGGTTTGACATGGGCGATACCCTCAAATTATTGCATCGATGTTTCGATTCAGAATCTTCCATCGATGGTTAATATCTAGTTTGACCGGCTATACAACCTGACAGAAATTGAGAAAAACTATTTGGGTCGGTGTACTCGCAATCAAACCAATCGTAGGCGATAAATCGTCCGCAGATGACTACTAGTGACCAAAACCCTAGAGACAGAGCTGCACCCATGCGAATTCTTTTCGGTGCTTTTGCGTTATTATCCCAACTGGCGACAGATTCGTTCATGCGTTTATGAAATAGATAGGCATTAACTGCACAGGCAACTAAAAGCGCCATCTTCAATCGAAACCAGACACTTTGTGAGCTACGCACTGGAACGGCGTAGAAAAGCAGAATACCCGTGATAAACATAACAGTGAAACCGACTAACATTGGAGCGTTCAAACGTTGCGCTATATTACTGGCAGGAATATTTGGAAGCGCATACCCCAGCATTCTCAGATCGATCATAAATAACATGCCCAGACATACTATAAGAGTCAATACGTGTATGGATTCAACCCAGTTATACATATAGTAAGACTCATGCAGCAGCGTGCTCCAAGCAGAGTCATCTAGCCATATAGCGAAGTCATAGACCAATTCGTTAAGCATTGAACTCGGCTCCAAATAATTCAATCTCCATGCCTGGAACTGACTATAAAGCTTGTTGAGATCAATATATTGAGATCGATCAATTATTAGATATTAGATCGAATTTTTCTGAAGAATGAGAGGGAGCGATATTAGTACCGGATCACGGACCGGGTCGCGGAATAGAGAACCAGATCGGATAAAATGAGAGCTAAAAGACCAGAGGATTGTTAAAAAACTTAAAGGAACCATAGGCTAATTCCAATAACTCGACCGTGGACTGCCCTTCTCCTATCCAATAAAACAATAATGCACCGAGTATAATTACACCAGAGCCGACTGCGGCGATCTGCTTATCATCCCATTTGTTACTCTCGTTCATTGATTACCCCCAGTGCAGCAAATTATTAATAGTCTAACTAAAACCAATCCAACGACCTGTCGCAGCCACTGTAAACCAAATCAAAATTGATGTAACGGCCAGTAGTCGCAATATCCATGGATTGATTTCAGAATGTGGACGGCTACTCAAGAGCGGTTGTTTAATAAATATCATAAAACAGGAACCCGTCAACAGGGTTAACATCTTGATCCAGAAGACTTCCATGTAATAGACTTTATCGGCAACACCCGCGGCGCAGAAAATCCCCGTAGCAATAGCACATACCAAACTAACCTTAAAACATTTAAACGTCCCAGCGGTTATGATTTCAGACGGAATATCTCGAAATAAGACTCCAAGCAACCTTAAGTCTGTCGCTAAAATTGTTCCCCCAATTACTGCCATTGAGATTAAATGGCCCGCCTCAACTGTCGCATATACGGAACCGTAGGTTGTACCGAGGTAGCCAAGCCAGGATGAATTCTTCAGCCATTCGAAATAGGGCAGCAGTCCAGGATAAATAGATGCCCGAACTTCGAGTGCCTCCAACAGAATGACGACTAGCAATATAACCGCGAGTCCTACAGTTCTTCTGTTAAGGCTTAGAAATGAAATCACGTTATAACTCCAGAATAATATTTTGTTAAGCATTTTTTCGCAGAGAAAGGGTTATGCATGCATTCGTCAGTAAACCTTATATTGCGTTCAACTGCTCAACACAACCGGCAGCCCATAACAATGTGGTATTACTAACCTTATCGCAATCCACCCAGTCGTAAGGAATAAAGCGGCCCATTGCAACAACACCACACCAAAGACAGAGTGAAATGATAGCTCCTGTACGCAAAGGCTTGGGGGCAACCCTATCAGCATCCCAACTGCCGTCCGCCGCCCTCATTTTGGCGTTAAATATCCATGCATTTACGAATGCTAATAGCAGTAAAAGCATTTTAATCCTGAACCACAGGCTCTGAACATTCTCAACTGGCTTTGCATAAACCAATAGTATCCCCGTTATGAACATGATGACAAAGCCCGTAATCATGGGTTTATGTAAGCGATCCGCTATTGTGGTGGCAGGCACATTGGGTAATACCCAACCCAGCATGCGGAAATCGATAATAAATAGCGAGCCGATACTGATCATCAAGGTAAGGACGTGAGTAGCTTCTAACCAATTCCAACTATAATAGCCAGAAACCAGCATTTGGCTGTATTGCTGCGCTTCCAACCAATGGGCAAATTGCAATAGTAACTCGTTAATCACGCCTTCGAACCTCGGTTAATTCCAAGCAGGAATATTTCGGTTTTATGAGAAGGCAGAGGATAAACATCCTTAAGCTGAGAGTCCACTTCTATCACTCCCAGGACTTGAATCGAATGTAGTAGAAGCCGATCTAGTTTTGCGCCTGAATCTCACGTTTTCTGAATTCAGATGGAGTAACACCCTTTATCTGCCGGAAAGCATTGTTAAATGGCGTGATTGATTGATAACCAACAGACAGCGCTATTGTCAATACAGGTACATTGGGTTTTTCCCTATTCGCCAATGCATTGCTTGCGTCTTCAATACGATATTTATGCAACATGGCGTTAAAATTTCTATACCCCAGTTGCTTATGAATGAAGGCGCGCAGTCGGTACTCGGGTAAATTCAGTTTCTTTGCCAACATAGAAATAGTTAATCCGGCCTCACGATACAATTTCCCCTCTTGAAATACCTTATTGAAACTTTCAAGATCAAAAGGCGCCGTGTTATCCGGTTCAGCTTCTTCTGTTAATTCTGCGACTTTCCGTATGACGTTACCTAAGGAGACATAATCGAATCGCATCGCCACCAACAGCATGCCCATGGCTAAGAAAGCAATGGAACCTACAATAATTGCCTGCGCTGTGGCATAGGTACTGGAACCTGCTTCTAAGAGAAAATTCTCGACAAACACTACGGCGAATATTAAAGCGCCTTGCACGCCGATGATAAACCAGCGAAGTATTCTGCGATCATCTACCAGGTCTGCTCTCCATCCTTTGAGAGTCCAATAGATTGCCGAAGCCACAAAGGCCAGCATCATCACATCCATGCAGGTACTGAGAAATGCTAATGAGGATGAGGAGGAGGCTTCGCTCGAATACAGAAACAGGCCTGATAGTATCGAGTCAACAATCACCTGAGTGGCAAAAGCAATTACCAATAACAGTGGGAATTTTTGTTGTTCCTGAAAAATCAAAAAGCAGTAAATCATGAACAATCCAGGAATAGTGTTGGCTCCCACCTGAATTATTAACTGCCAACGACTTAGGTCTAATTGGAATTGCGGCTCAATGTGTTGGCCTGCCATGCCATTTAACAAATACAACGATACAAATACTGCCATTAGGGCAAATACTCGCGCACTGCCTGCCCTGGGCTCCGCTTTTAGATAGCCGGCAGCCAACAGCAAAACGGAAAGCATCGCAATAATTTGTGCGCTAAACAACAACAGTGGATTTGGCACAACAAGTTCCTGAAGATAGGGGGCCAGCGGTTAAGACAATAACCGATCAAATGGTAAAATTCAAAGCTCGCTTGCGGTCAAAATGGGAAGAAACTCGACACTACCTCAAATAGGGAGAATTTAACGTCGGAACCTCTGTTCTACCTCATCAATGATGCTATCCACTGATCGACCACCTTGTTCCTCAGCGCCAAATTGATTGAATAGATTTATTGACCTTTCTGTACCCCGTCCAAATTTAAGAACTCGTTCAAAATAGCTATCTGGCCCGTCATTTTGCTTAACAAGATCGATGATGAATGCGCCCAAAGCAAGCACACTGAGTAGAACATCACGAAAAGCATCAATGTAGAGCTTTATTTGGAATACGAGAAATTTACGTAGTTGTGGCCAAAATCTATTCATCGAATCTGTCTCCTGAACCACCCTCATCAATTGCGTCATTGCTCATGTCAATACTCCATTAGCCTTCAATATTGATGTTCAAGCAAGCGTTTTTCTGCCCGACTCTAAAAAAGGTTCAGCTGCGAACCCATGTGTCATGCGTTCGCAGCCTGAACCAAGCGCAAAAACTGGTTTACAGGCAGGTAAAAACTCTAAATATAGACGCAATAACCATCTTTACGGTTACATAAGCTTGCACCTGAGCCCCGACATTTCCGCCACCTTCCTATACCATTCACGTTCTGTGCCAATATTCTATCTATTTGTTTTATATGTTATTTTTCAATTTCGAACGTAAGCGAGATGAGTAAAATCGCCAGCGATTGATAAATCTCGCTATCGACCTAATATTTAAAGTAAGAATTGTGGGTATGAAAAGGATACTTCGAAGATAAAACTCTTGCTGTGGCTGGGTAATTCCCATGTATTACAAAAATAGTTCCCAACTACTTCAACTAGGGAGCCTCTGAACAAGTCTATGACCTCTCTGGCCTACAGCCAGTTCTGCTATCAAGACGTACTTTCGCCGAGCCTGTCAAGAAACTGCAACGAAGAGAGCGCACTCGGTGTAAACCCCCGACCGGCGGGGCCTAAGCAGGCGCCGTACTGCGGCGTTGTCGCGCTTGGTGCGCACGACACCTTGCTTCGGCGCGCGCCGGACTCCCGCAGAGTGGCTATAGACTTGTTCAGAGGCTCCCTAGATTTTTTATTTACTCGGCTGCTACAAAATCTTCATCCACATCCGTTGTAGACTCTTCGATAACGGTTACAATTGGCGAAATCGATTCCAACTCAAAATTCATACCCGCATTGTCGATCAGACGAGTAATTAACTTATCATTGAATGCCGTAGCAGGCGTCCAAAAACCTCCCCCAACCTCTCCCTCGTCAACGTCGCGACGTAAGCTAATACCAGCCTGCGCCAGCATCTTGGCTGTGGATCCGTATCCGGGGTCTCTGTCACCGGTAACCTTAACTCTGATCTCATCACCATGTTTTGTTCTACCAAGTAAACGCAGGTCATAACAGCCGTTAAGTTGCTGCTCGGGGCTAGGGCCCTCTCCGGGACTCGGTAGAAAAAAACGCGTCGCAATCCAACGAATTGGCGCCAAGGTTAAGGCCATAGCGGAAAGCTTGGTACCGAAGGCAAGGCGCTTAGCCTTTTTCTCACCTTGCTGTCCCCCGCCGGTAAGCATGGCTTCATCGTAACGAAAATCTTCGTCATAAAACCCTTGTAACAACGCATTGCTGCGCAGGACCACTCGAGTATTAATAGATGCCATGATAAACGGCGCTGCCCAGGCATCGTAGTCATCATCATATTCCATTGACACATTGTGTTGTTTGATTTCGAATTGATGATCGGCCGGACACAGTGAATAAGGGTCGCTCAATTCCTTTCGTATTTCGGGATTGTTAGCTGCTTCCTTGTAGAGATTCAGGCCACTGGCAATTGTTCCCCCAGAGGCACCCCCTTTTAGCACCTTGACCCGCAACTTTACCTCATCACAATAGCTACCAAAATGTTCCTTAGCCTTTTCCTGTAGAAACTTCACTCCAAGGTCAGAAGGTATCGAATCGAAGCCGCAACAGTTTACGATCCTGGCGCCGCTGTTCTTAGCCTCCTCTTGGTATCGCTCTATCATTCGGCGAATCCACTGCGGTTCGCCGCTTAGATCACAATAGTCCGTGCCGGTCTGACAACACAGTTTAAGCAATGATTCGCCATAGAGAGCATAAGGACCTACAGTAGAAATGATAAGCTCTGTTCTTTCACACATCGATCGAAGGGAAGTTTCATCCGAGGAATCTGCGATTATCAGTGGCACTAAGTCAGCTGCAGAACCCAAAGATTCTTTCAGCTTATCAAGCTTCGATTGTGATCTTGCTGCCATGGCCCAAGTTAGATTGGGCTCGGTATATTCCTTAACCAAATAATTGGAGAGTATCTTACCTACAAAGCTAGTCGCACCAAACACCACGATGTCAAATTCTCTATTAATCATATTTGAGTTCCTACAGATCCAGCCTCTTCAGAAGCAGCACCCTCTTTAGAAAGTACCGCGAATCTTGAAGCCAAATGCATCACCGTTGATTGTTCTAAATCGTTCAATTTCACTGAGTACGCGATCCCCCAAATAGCCCTCATAGCGGCGCCATTCTCGTTTATTCTCATGATCCAATGCGTTGACAAATTCAAACGGTCAAGTTAGACCTGCAAATCCAGACTTCTCCAGAAATACAGTCAAATCACTTCCCGATCCATTAAACAGTACATTGTCGATATCGTAAAGTGGAGGATTTCCATCGAAGCGGTCACCGTAGTTTAAGCTATATCTCGGCCCATGGTGACGAAATCCGAATCGTAAGCGACCTCTATCAAAGGGAACAACCTGACGCTTACCCCCTATTGATGAATCTTCGATAACTTGATTCTGCACATTAACTCTATGCAATGGGAAAAGGAATAGCAGAGTTCTCAACTTGGAGTTTGGAATAGCGGGTCAACATTGCAGGCGTAATTTGAAGTAAAAGACTGGACTAAACTGTAGCATTATTTTCAACATCAGGCTCTACTTTGAAAGAGCCCGATGACTTACTCGCGAAGCCATCTCTCGAATGACGATAGCTCATCCAAATTAGAAACTGCAAACCAAACAATAATGACGCGGCGAGCAGATGAGTTGGCTGTATCAGGGCAGGCATTCCTAAATGGCCAAGTGTCGCTCCAGAAAGTATCGCAGCAGCAATTACAAAAATCATCCCAATGGTGAGTTTGCTTAGAGTGTGCTGCCAACCCAAAGAGATAAGCAATAAACGAGCTAGCCAAAGGTTTGAAAATAGAACAACAGCAGAAAAACTTCGATGCACATAGAAAAACCAAGGCATCGCCTCTATCCAACTGGAACGCAATTCCTCTCCCTGCGCTTCGCGAATAAAATCAGTCATTTCTCGAACCTGGGTGCCCATGGCAACTTGTAACACGGTCAAGCCAAGAACAATATAAAGCCACCCCTCAAAGTCAGGATCGATATTTGCCACAGACTGCGACTCCATCAATCCCCGCCTGGCTTGTGCCACGGCGAACAACAAAGTGCCTACAATCGCCAAGGCCATCAGCATGTGCAGTGTAATCATACCGGGCTGCAAATTTGACCCGACTACCTTAGCACCCAGCCAACCTTGGAATCCAACCATTAAAAATGCAGCTAGTGAAGCTTTAAATATCCAGGTGTTGTGTTGCCTACAAGACCAGGAATATATCGCGGTTAGAAATATCAAGAAACCAATGCTTACACCAAGCAATCGATTGGTGTATTCCGTCCAGGTTTTAACCACATTGAAGCGCGTGTCTGCATAACCCAACTCGGCATAAACTTCCTGATAATTCGCAGGTAGTTGAGCTTCACTGGTTGGCGGTATCCACTGACCAAAACAGGTAGGCCAATCCGGACAACCCATACCCGCACCTGAGGCGCGCACAGTCGCACCAACCAGAATTAAAAAATAAACCGCAGCAAGAGTTATCCAAGCCATACGGCGATAGCGTTGTAACGCTCTGTTATTGGTTTCAGTGTTCATAGCAAATAGGTGGCTTAATTGTTTCGATGAATTGTTGCTTGCATCGCAGCAAGCTTATCCTTGCCGAGGAGGAGCATAAGATAAAATCTTGTATCAGTACCAGAGTGAGTTAACTTCGCAGAGATTCCAACAGAGCGAAGGAAGCGTAACTATCCATTGGCAAGCCCTGTTGCTGTTGATACGCCCGGATCGCGTTTCTGGTTCGACTACCCACCCTACCGTCAGGTTCACCTGAATCGAAACCGAGCCCATTCAACAACTCTTGCAATTCACGCACCTGTTCAACACTCATTGCCTGCTCATTCTCGGGCATGTGCTGTATGGGTGGTCCACCGGCAAAACGGTCGGCCAGATGCCCTACGGTAAGAGCATAAAAAATAGGGGTGTTATACACACGAGTGACCCTGAAATTATCATAGGTCAGAAATGCGGGCCCCGTGGCTCCGGCGGGAATGACCATAGACGCGCGCATGTCCGCCACTGGAATGGGAGCACCCGAAGTTCGCAGAATTCCCATATCACGCCATTCCTGTAGTGGTTTTCGTATATTGGTGCCAGCCAAGGCGAAATCGAAATTATCCGGCAGTATGACTTCCCTGCCCCAACGTTCGTCGCCCTTCCATCCCGATTTTGAAAGATAGTTCGCCGCCGAATGGAATATGTCTGGCAAGCTATTCCAGATATCTATTCTGCCATCACCATCACCGTCAACCCCATGCTGATAAAATACCGTAGGCATGAATTGCAATTGCCCCATCGCCCCGGCCCAGGAACCGCTCATACTTTCGGCAGTGATGTGACCATCATCTATGATCTGCAAGGCAGTTAAAATTTGTGCACGAAACATGTCGGCTCGGCGCGGGTCATAGGCCAAGGTAGCAAGAGCCTGAAGAACTGAAAAGCCTCCGGTGTTACTACCAAAATTACTTTCCACCGCCCAAAAGGCTGCCAAATATTGAGGTTGCACTCCATAGCGCTGGCGAACTTCCTCCAGCAATACCCGGTGCTCTGCTAAAAGCTCTTGTCCACGCTCAACCTGCCTGGGCGTTATGCGTAGGCCCAAATAACGGGTAAATGTCTGAACAAATTCGGGCTGGCTTGCGTCCAATTCAAGAACTCGTTGCAGGGGTGCTTCAAGATCATCAAGCGCGGCGAGGGTCGCCTCACTAATACCAAGAGCAGCCGCCTCAGCACGCAGCTCGGCAACCCATTCAGCGAAGGACTGTTGTTGCGCCAACGAGGGAGTGCTGAGGACTAATAAAAAAAGGAATGCAACGGCCGTTTTCATGCTGCTATGATAATGGATATCGCCACGAATGGAAATCTGCAATGCTGTACAGACCACTATTCAAAGCTTGGATACCAGGTTCAATCCTGGCCATGCGGGAATGGACCAGGGGACGACATCACGTAATCGACTAGGCTGCCTGGGAATGATTCAGGTATTCACTGACTTGCTTCTCGTCCTGCTTCGCCAACGATAGAAAGTTGAGCCCGAGATGATAACTGTCCTGACGTTGACGGCGACAATAAGAAACAGTACAAGTGGATTTGATTTTCCGGCAATTTCGACCACGGGTAGGTAGGGTAAACTCCAATTCGAAATCAGGAAAAAGCCCCGCCTCGGATTTGAATTTTGCCAGCTGCTCAACTAATTGATGGCGACATTCAATTTGAATACCAGCCGGGGAAAGGTTCATAAGCGTGCCATTTCTGACTATGCCTGCAAGTCGAATATTGGCTTCGCCACGTATATTTACTCTAGGGTAATTTCGTTTATCATTGTTCATAGCATCATTCTTAAAGGTATTAAACACGGTTATTAGATTACTCCTATAGCGAACTTATCCCAGCAATAATTAGTTAAATTATGATCCACGCCACATTTTTACCGGCCATAGAAGTAAAGTGTGAAGCCGTTGGCACTAATAACAACATATGAAGAAGGTAAGCGACATGGCACGTTATCTAAGGAGCCTCTGATTAACTCCAAATTACCTCTGCGTGACCTGAAACGTACAGATTCTAGACGCCGTTTGCCGCTAATGGTCACCCCCTTAGCAACAACGGCAACGACGAAGATGGGCGTTTCAGGCCGCGCCCTTCGGGGCATTTGGCTTGCCCAGATCTTTTCCTTGTCTCTTTTCGGCAGGCCGACGCATGCCTTCAAACAGACGCCTCAACCTCGGAACAAGCCAAAAGCCAGACGCAGTTTGGAGTTAATCAGAGGGTCCCTAAATACATTTGTCCATCCTTGTATTTCGCTAGGGAATATTCTTACAGTCATTCTTCCTATTATCGTACTCGAAATAATCACCCCAGGCAGCAACGCAGCGGAGTGGCAATCAAATACGCTCTTGGAAGTGGTGAGAGATTACGATGAACAGGAGCAGAGAGCTCATTATGATGATTTACTCGCTGAGTTCGGCCAATTCAAGCAATTACCGAAAGAGTTTGAACTGCAAGCACTGCTAGCCTTGAGCCATTACCCGGAACTGAAGCAGGCAAAAATAAAATTCATTGTCGCTGATGTTTCAATTCCTTTATCTTCCCGTCCACACTGGAGCAGCATGCTTCGTTCAGCAAAAAACCGCAACTACCAAGTGATAATTGATAGCGAGTTAGAAGGGCCTAGAGATGTCTTGCTACTAAAGAACCAACCGTTCAATGCCCAAGTTGGCATCATAGGTCACGAATTAGCCCACACCGCCTATTACCTTAATCGCTCGTTCTTTGGCATCCTTAGTGACGCCCTGTGTCAGTTTTCTGAATGTCGAATTGAGTTTGAACGGGCCACCGACCGGCGTCTAATAGACTATGGACTAGGCTGGCAACGGTACGACCATGCATCATTTGTCAGGCGTCGCTTCGCATCAAATCTTAGTTCTGCCAACACTACACAAGGCGGAGGTGGTGCTTATATGAGCCCCGCAGAACTGCTGAGGATTATGGAAAACCACGAATCCTATGCCGATTGAAATAGATGCCTACTCTATGAGAACAAATCGAGTGCCTGCCCGCTAATTCCAAACTGTGAACTTAAGTCAGGCAACACACCAGCCATGCGCCGCAATGCCAAATGGATGTGTTCTGGCTTCAGGATGATACCATTCGGATCCACTAGCAATGATTGCGGATTAATCTTCAGCGCTTCCACATGATCATCTGTAGCTCCAACTACGCGGTTGCCACGGACATCAGCCCCCATCGCCATAATACTGGTAACATTCCAATGATCTTTGCCGTTGTTATCATTGTAAAATGGAGTGCGACCAAAATCCGAACCGACAATTACAGTTACCTTGTCTTGTAGATTATTTAACTCTATCTGATTCCAAAGATGATCTATGCCTTCCAATAATTGCATTAGTCGACGACTGTGATTCTGGTCATGATTACCGTGGGTATCGAAGCCTCCCATGTGCATATTCGCACTAACGGCTATACCACTGGCAAACGCTGCGACCGCAACTTCAGCCTGTCCTTCCAAGCCACTTGAGACACGATCCGGTAATAAGCTGACCAGGCGGCCGAGGTTATTGTCGCCTACGCGGGACATGATGAGTTCGGCAATCTGTTTTTTGCGCAAGGGTAAGCTCGCCGAACTTCTTAAGCGCTCCAGCCTGTCGATTCTTGCCTGCTCTATCTCCTTATAGATAGATGCTGCAAAGTACTCGTGGCGATTTCCAGCTTCTTCGCTGGGTCGACTAGCATTGGGAAAGGCCAGTTGTTGAAACACCTTCCCTTCCCCTATGCGAGCTGGAGCCACCAGAGACGCAGTATTATCATAACCCCCGTTACTTATGTACGCCAGGGGTTGAGTGGGTGCTGAAGAGGCTGCCGCTAAGGCTGCAAAACTAGGATACCCCGATTCAATCTTTCCACTCCAAACATATCGAGAACCAGAATCATGGTTATTAGTTTGCGTATCTATGCCATTTATTACTAATAAACGCGAGGCATGCCTAGGGAAAAAATTAGCAAAATGACCAGCTGAATTTGCATCGGGAGGATCAATATTCTCCGGATAGGACGCCGGAAAAGCAATATTCCCTGCTGATCGAATTGCATTCACCGAGTAATTATTAACCGGCCCCCTGCCATCCAATCTTGGTCTATTTCCTTTAGGGTCTATGAAGTACGTAGGGTCCCAACCGCCACCGGCATTGACGGAAATCCAGAAGCGATCGGGCACGGACTGTTGCGCAGACAGGTAAGGCTGCGGCAGCAGGAGGCCCAGACCGCTACCACTCAGATACTTTAGAAATTGACGACGATACATGTTTTCCTACCTCCAATTCTCAGCCTGTAGTTTCATTAGCTGTAGAGAAATTTGAAATCTGCTAACAGGTAGGCCACCACGGCCATCCACGCACGAATAATATACTGCCTATCCTCAACCAAGCGGTCATCTCGAGCATCTTTTTCGTAAAGCTGGGTACCATTAAAATCTTTCGTCACATCACAATCACTGGGCAATCTGATTGCTGACCATTCACCCCCATTGGCCAGTATGATCTGTCGTCCGCGATTGAGACTGTTCATAAAAAGTTGCTCGCTTATTTGCAGCTCTTCAGATTGCGCGGGAAGCTCCTCCCCTAGCAGATAGGTATGTAGATACTGAATATTTTCTCGTACACGCGTCATGATGGATTGATCAATAGCACCCGTTTCATCGTAGGGATTCATTTCATGATCGACGAAAAGAAAGAGTTTGCGTTCAGCGGCCGGCAACCAAAAATCCCGCGGCACTGCATAGCAGGCCAATTCATTAGCCATGCGTAATTGCATCGCCGCCATTAATCCGTTAGGAGATTTCAGACGCGTGGTGACACTATCAGAGTCAATTCCACCGTAAATTTGCCTAAAAGTCTTATTCAGCTTTGACGTTGAGCTGCTGTTTATATCTTTGTAATAGTTATCAAGAGAGCGTCTCCACTCGAATCCAAACAGCGAAACTATTTTTCTATCGAGCTGCTCAGGTGTCAGCAAATAACTGGAACCTGTTTCCGCATGTGCAATCGCATTTGCATCCGCCGACAATCCGTCAGCACGCCAATAGCGGCTCATCATTATTTCTTCCACCAAAGTTTGCAGCCTAAAGCCATCGTTAACAAACCTGGTTTGTATGTCATTTAATAATGTTCTTTCGGCAATATAGGCATCTATTTCTGCTCGTGAACTAGAAGCACTATCAGGTACTTGCAAGGGTTCTTTGCCGCTTAGGCCGTTAACCATAATTCTGGTTACGGCTCTTGGAAATTTGGGATCTGCAGCAATCTGCTTGGCCAACCATTGCACCGAACTATCGATATTTCCCGCCAGTGGCATTACCTCACCATTAAATCCCCGCGGCTCCATATCGGCATACCAGCCATAGCGACTTAGTCTCACCGGGCGATATTGCCCTTTGTGATTCCAATTCTGAAACACCGAGGCGATAGGATCTATCAAAGAGTGACACTTGGAACACTGTGGATTGTTAATGGTAGGCACTGGCGTAGTGATATCCACTGAATTCCCAGGACGAACCCCTTCGATGGCCAATACGTCTGTATCGAGAAATAAGTCAAATACCACCCTCGCCCTTCCGCGGTTCCTATTGGTAGAAGTAGTCGGGTAGCGATTGAGGAACATTGGTGACGTTAGAATTCCTGCATGGGGAATTCCCTCCAACTTCACGGGTAGAAATTCATTCGCGTTGTTTGGGTCGCTAAAGGCTAGCCCTTCCATACCATATGTTTTAGCCGAGAACGGGTTCATCATCATATAGTCTGCGGTAAGAATTTCCGTAAAGGCCAATTCATTGCGAACCACATGATTTATCAGTGCAAGCGGCTCACGCGCAACCCCATCATTGGTGGCTCTGCGCACAGTGCTGTAATTTTCATCTCGATTGTCTTTACCAGGATCAAACCAGCGCCGATTTGGAAAGTCATCGCTGCTGAGTAAACCTATGGCTGCTTCCGAGCCATTCAGCGAGTGATATTTGTCGGTCAGCAGATAATCGTTAAAAATCTCTGACAAGCGCTGGTAGAAAGCATCTTCCTTCATCATGCCGGAAATTGCCTGACGCATACCCAATTCTGAATCTTCAGAAACTTTTCTGAATTCGTCCAGGTTGGGCAACCTTCCTACGAGTTGCTGCGCCGCCTTGCGCAAGGTTTCAGCGTCAGAAAGCGTGCGAATAAAACCAATAGTTTCACGACTTACCTGCTGATTGGTACTATTGAATGCACCCATAATATATTCGGCCAGTACATCAGCACAGGCTACATCACAATTAGCCGACTGACCCAACGGCATGGTGTCACGAATATAGTTGCTTAAAATCGACTCTGTACTGCAATTTGCACAAGCGGAGAGCGATGGGTTTCCAGCAACACCTGTACCGCTTGTGCCATGACAGCCGCTACACTGCTGCCCATACAGGCTTAAGGCTTCGGCCGATGGCTCGAAAGTGGAAGGCTGGGGATTCGGTTCTTCATTCGGATTTAATTGAACGGCATCACTGATCGCAAAAACGAACTCACTCTGGCTGTTCAGGAGTCGTAACCGCACAGAATAAACTTCGCCACCTGGAAGCTCTATTTCGTCTATATCGATAGTTTGTTGAACTGGATCGAATACGCCTGAATTGGGGATTCCAGTTGAAGTTTCAACAGCTTCTTCTAGAATTAACAGATACTCGTTATCAAACTCCAAGCGGAACACTAATTCCATGGCACCATAGCCATCTATATCTATCCTCGGCACCGATAGATAGCCATTCGCTAAGGTAGATCGGCCCGCCAAGGCTGACGTAGAGCATAGTAATAACAGCAAGAACACTGCTTGTGCCAAGGCTTTGGGTATTGCTGCCATAACCGACCTCCAAATTTTCATCGCTGGCTGAGATACGCGCGACAATCAATTATTAGGCAAGTCCGTTATGGAAAGAGTGTAACTAATTCACATTCCACATGAGGAAATTAGACAAAAGAGTTAACCCTGTCACAGCTTAGTTAGAAGACACAAATCTATTAGGAAATGCTTTGGCGACTAGACGTATAGTCAGGCTTCGCTCACAACAAGCGAGGGCTTATAAAGCGGGAATTTCTACATTTCTATCGATTTCGTGCGCTATCAGGAGCCATTTGCCACTCATAATCAGTGACATCAGGTACCACTTTGACGCCGCTACTGAATTTCAACGGAGTTTCAATACCACTAGGATAAGCCATTTCAATATAGTAGACCGTGTAGCCGCTGTCTGGCGCATCAAGTTTTACTTGATACACACCCGCCTCTGTTTCTGACAATACAGTGCTGGTATAAGCGCGGCCAATCACCTGCTGCATAAAATTTCGTTTATCGGGATTATGCGCCTGCCAGAGCAGCACTTGTTCTGGCTCATCCAGTGACAAGACAGTTATAGTCCCATCATCAGCTACTTCCCAGGAGTAACGGGGCATGGAGATATTGTGAACTACCGCATGATACCAGGCATCCATACTGTCCATAACATCCGTTCCACCCATACCATGGTTTGAATTAGGTACATAACGAACATGTTTCTCGCCCACCAAATCATCCCAGTAGAACTGCCAGGAATCAGGCAAGAAAAACTCATCCCCTGTAGAATTCAACAGGTACTTCGGTAATTCCAGTCTGGCACGATACTCATAAGGTTCAACCAGGTCCATTAAGCTGGCAAATTCTGGAGTGCCGATCCAGGCAATATTTCCACCTAACACATAATCTATTACCGCTGGTGAGTAAGCTCCGTAAACCGAGAAATGATGCTTGAAGGATTCTTCGACATTAAGAATGTCGATGACTATGGGTATGATGGCAACAACTCGCTTGTCGACTATGGCCGTGGTCCAGGTAGTCCAACCTCGTTTCGAGCCACCAGCCACTACGAATTGATCAACTTCCCTATTACCCCCCTGCTCACCAGCCATCAAGGACGTGACGGTGTCCATAGCGCGTACCGCGCTCTTGGTCATTGGCAACCTTAATGGCCACTTCTCCTCAGCCGTGCGCAAAAACTTGTCCCAAGTATAGGCAATAATAGCGTCCTCACTGCGGCTATTACCCGCGTCGTCAACAAATACCAATGGTTGGTTGGGAACCATATAAAGCGTGCTGACAACGGTTTTGGTTTCCAGCGCTCGTTTGATATCACTGCCCGGGGCAGTTTCTGGCGCATTGTTACCTTTACTACCGCCGGTGATAGTTAAGAAACCTACATCGCTAAGAATCTCATTCGGGGCGGTTACCGTCATGAAATGTTCCCAGAGCGGTAAATTCACTTCGTTTTCGCTCAACCATCGCTGCGAAATCATTTCCAGGATGAATGTTTTATAGCCTTCTTCCTCCACAACATTCAGCACACTATATCTATAATTTGGGTCTACTTCATATACATATCTATCAAGCGCCGTTAGCTGCAGAGTACTGGTAGTCTGCGCAAACGTCGACGGGCACCAGCCAGCAAGTATTAGGATGTAAGTTAGGGTTAAACCAAAACAGGAAATACTTTTGTGCACATTGGCTCTCTTTAAGGAATTAAATATTAAAGGCTAATAACCAGGGTCTAGAATTTGCAACTAGGCAACTTCTGCAGAATTTGCGTCTCGCAGCTTGGCAATCACAGACTCCATAGCTCGATCTATCAGTGGTGCCTCACAGATAACTTTTACCGTGCCCGCCTTCAGCTCCCTAGCCAAACCCATTTTGGACTTTTCAATGACCTTGACACCCTGTCCATTTACAAAGACGTACTTTTCTATAGTGTCAATTTTTGCCGCGAGTGTGCAGCGAACTGTCTGATCGCCTTGCGCCTGAAATTCCAACCAGATGCCGATCGGATATTTTGCAACCTCCAACATGTGCTCATCGTCATCTGGCAAATTTTTCTGCGGCGAAGAGATACCGGGCTGCAACACTTGTCCATCAGGCTCAATTGTGGAATCCTGCATATCGGTACTCGTCTGCTGCACTGTTTTTTTGAAACATAATTCCTGTACTCGCTGCAATTCACCTAAGGCTTTCTCTGCTTCTGGCTTCTCAATACCAGCCACCTCCAATGCTTTCCCCAGGTTCAATAATAACCGCGGGTTAACCTTCACGAATCTAGCTAGATCACCTTCTTGCTTTTCCGTATTCACGGTCCACAACAACACATCGATTGTATTCATCACTGGCCGCCAACTGATACCGCCAGGACCTTCACGTAAAATTACTTGCACGACAAACTTGTGAAAGTAAGTTTGCAAAAAAGTCTTAACTAGTGGATCGATGCCCTGATCCAATATTCTCTCTTCAATTTTATACAGCGCGTATTGCTGAATTTCATCGAGCCTGTTTTCTCTTTCACCCTCGTCCAGAAATTGCTGCTCTCTCTGATTGCTCAACAAAGATTGCTCTTGCTTAAAAGAATTAAATTCTTCTAATAGTTTTTCGACCACGGCAAGATCGTCGACAAACTCACGTAGCAATCTCGCGACTAATTCTTGCATTTTGCAGTACATTAGGTCCTGCTCTAGTTTTTCTGATCCTGTCCAGCTTATTCCCGCAGTTGCCAGTTCGTTGAGAAACACCCTGGCAGGATGATCCGCAGAGTCGAAAAAAGCAGAGTCCTTCAACGCAATTTTTAATATTGTTATCTGAGTTCTACCAACTAATTCCTTTATTGGAATCGGCACGGTTACATCATTCCAAATTTCCTCATACAAAAACGTTACCAGATTAATTATGTCAGACGACTGGCGATCAATAGCTCGAAGAGTGTCGGAATCACTTTCGGCTTGCAGCAAGTCACCAACAGACTGGCTGAGGTTTAGCGATGAAATTGTATTAACTTCACTTTGGATAGCCGAATCCGCGACGGGTTGTAGCTTATTCAGCAAGGCCAGCAATTGATCATTTGCGACCACTTGCAGTTTTTGATTGCCAACCATCATCCCTGGCTGAGCACCAGAGGGGGTCATCCCATCTGCAGCTAGATTTTTCGCTTGAGTATGCGCGGTATTCGAGGAATTCGGGGCTCCATGCATTAGTTTCTGCATAATCGACAGTAGCTGCTGATTGCTGCCAGCGGTCGCGGTGCTGCTTGAGACATCGGTAGCAAACGCGCGGTCGGTTGGATCAATCTTTTGCGGCCTCGCACCACGTTTGTTTTGTTGTTCTGCTCTACTTCTCGCTGCCATGTCGAGCTCTGGCAGAACCTTGTTGTCAATTAGAATACTGTTAGCCTCTGACAAAACTTTTTCAAGGTTATGAAATACGTTTTGATTAAATTTGCGGTAGGTAAGGAGTAATTCTATGGCGACCAGACCCAAAGGGCGAACCGCTTCCTTGAATGCCTCGCCAATTTGCTCTGGATCCATGGGGTTGTTCGACTCGTCTATACGCGTTCCATAGATCATCGTGTCGAGCCGAGTGGTAAAACACAGATACTCGTGTATATCGCAATTTCTCGCATGAGAGATCATCCCCTCCATGGCGATAAT
Organism: Gammaproteobacteria bacterium; assembly: GCA_021773355.1. Taxonomy (GTDB): domain Bacteria; phylum Pseudomonadota; class Gammaproteobacteria; order Pseudomonadales; family Pseudohongiellaceae; genus UBA9145. The sequence goes on from JAJFKE010000011.1 coordinate 380,549, forward strand.
AGCTTCCAAGTCGTCCTCCTCGACCAGGCTCAGACTGCCATAATCAAGCACATTAACTTCCTTGACCACAACACCAGCGAGCTCATCAAAATTTGCTTTTATATTCCTACTAAAGCGTTCAAGTATTGCCGGTGCTTCATTTAGGAGGTTTAAGTCTCGAGAACGCTTGGCAGCAGGCTCGTTGGCGATTGCCATATTCGCTTCTGCCAGAGCCTCAGAAACTAATTCAGAAAGCCGAATCGACATTGCCTCCTTAACGGTATTCAGAATGCGTTCCACATTATCCATAGTTCTTCCGGCTGCAGGAGTCCAATCCTGCGTTATGTGATTTAGTTTTGTAGTTTAATTTTGACCAGGAGCTTCACTGCAGCTAGCTACTTCGTTAACACAGCTAATGTCCTGAACACTTTTGCCGTTGATCAAATCTGTAACCCAGTCTACAAAGCGCACACCCTCCACTTCGTATTCATAAAATATGTCACTCCGCAAAATCGTGTGTACTGTGCCACCGGCGGTATAACTGAAAAACTCATCGACCTCACTCTCTATTTCCTGGTAATTAGTAAGAATTCGTAAAGGAAGACTAAAACTACCTGGTGGATCACCGATGATCTGGGTGAAACCTACCTGTGTCTCGTCTTCCAAGGCATTGTATTGCGCCAAGCGTAAATTTGGACTGTGTTTAGCACTGGCAATGTAAAAATCTTCAAAGCTAATCGAATCGTTCGATTCCCCTTCATACTCATCCCAATCGGGCAGTATAGAGGCGGTATTCCATGCCCTGTGGGTCACCGGCAACCGGGGTGTTCTATAACCCCCAGCGGCATCCGCAATTAGCGTTACCGGTGCCGAGGAGAAATGCTCTGCAACAAGGCCTGAGTAGAACGAAGACGCAATGGCACCAGCACTACTGCCTGCTACCACAACATTATCTACGGCTGTGAAATTCTCATAAATCCAGTTTAGAGACTTCGTACTATTTTCAAACCCGTTGTGATGTGTGGTGTAACTAACATTTTCTCCTGCAACATTTTGGTAGCTATAGGTTCGCTCCCCACTCCCGATATGAACATCTCCCGTGCAATAGGGTATAAATACCATGTCAAAATCGGCAAAGGGGTTTTCGGTATTTTCGAAATCAAATATCCCCTTCGACAAGTTAGGGTTATTCTGATCCATATCTGAGAATGGGGAATGAATATTCGGCTGACTGCTTAGATCACAAGCTTGTCCAAACCAACAGGCACCACCGCCATTAAAAAATATGAGCAAATTATCGCTGACGTTAGAAGTTTTTGCATAAAACTGAAAAGGCGTTCCGGAAGAACAGACCCCAGCGGTTTCTATCACATTCCAGCCATCGTCAAGGCTATCCGTAGTTGGCAGGCTACGCTGTGCGTTAAGGGCGATAGGCAAAAGTAAAAATAAGGCTATTACAATATATCTCATAGTAAGACTCCTGAATTTGCTGGAATGCTACTCCCTGCTGCTAAGCATGTCGACATCTGCCATTCTACTATAAGCCAACCCTTCTGGTGTTGATTTGACGCCAAGCAATGCCAGGCACTTCTTGCTCATGTTCTTCACCAATTACTGCGGGCCAGTACTTTCAGGAAAATGAATGCTCACTTTCTAACTGGCCTGCTCTTTTAACTCTTTGTCCAGCTTGCTAGCTGAACAAAATAAGTCCTTCAATTGAACTATTGCAGATGATAGATTTCGCTACACATCTAATAACCGAAAATCAGGCCCATCGGGGAGTTTTAAAGACCATGCAATACCGAAAAATCTTACTTTATTTAGCATTTAGTTATTTGCTGACCATGCCAGTGGCCGCTCAGGATAGCGGAATCGTTGGGCCTAGCCCGTATAATTTTAATACACAGGGCTGGATGCAACCCTTCGCAGAAGATGGTCGATCCTGGGGCGGCACCTCCGGTGTCTTTGTCGAATCTGCCGACAGGATATTTGTTCTGCAACGCGGTGAGACTGAATTACCCAACCCAGTGCCTCCGGAATACACTAATTTTGCTGGTTCTTTGGGCTGGAACGTCCTCCGGGGTCGCGGCAGAATTTGGGAAAATTGCATTTATATTATTGATAGCGAAGGAAATTTACTCGAAGTGTGGGATCAGTGGGATCACTTATTTGCAGGAACAGACGGTCCTGGCCCACATAGGATTCGTCAGAACCCCTACGACCCTGAGAAACGAGTCTGGGTAATTGATGAGACCGGCAACATAATCTATGTGTTTTCAAATGACGGCACGCAATTATTGATGACACTGGGCGAGAAAAATGTCGCTGCTAAAGACGAATACCATTTCAACAAACCTCAGGATGTCGCATTCCTGCCGGACGGCAAAATATTGATCGCCGATGGCTTAGGTGGCAATAATCGAATAGTGGTAAGAGACGCCAATGGAACCTATCTCTCCGAATTTGGAGAAACCGGTGAAGGTCCTGGCCAATTTGCCAGTGTGCACTCAATGGCCATGGGCCCCGAGGGCAATCTATATGTTCTCGATCGTGACCTGCTGAGAATCCAGAACTTCAAGCAAACTGCAGCTCCGGGGTCTGATAATTATCCCAGCTATGAACATGTTGCGACCTGGGGGGATCTTGGCATGCCCCTGGATATTCTGGTCAGCGATGACAGCGCCTGGGTGACAGATCTTAATCCACCCAAAATAGTCCAGTTCAACTTGGATGGCAGCCGCAGGTACACTTGGAATCTGCCAGTGGAAGGCCCAGATCGATGGATCGAGATGCACTCACTGTCCGTCGACGCTGATGGCAATCTGTACGGCACGGACAATCAGGCCGGCCGACCGCAAAAGCTGGTACCACGATCAGGTGCTGACCCGGATTTGATATTGGGTCAGCCTTTCGTTCCGCGTTAGCTATGACCGGACTCTCTTTCGCTAACGGCTGCTTGTTCGCGGTCTGCTTGGTGAAAGAGGTTGATAGCAAATATGCCAACACACTGTATAATGGATTTTCGTTAGTCAACCCGCCTATTGAGAACCTGACTGAGACGTGATCGGGAGTACCGACCGCAAGCAATGTCTAAACACAAAAACAACGCCACTGAAGTAGCTACCCAAATATTACAAAGTCTCAGAGATGATGGCTTGTTAAGTGAATCCACCGAACGCGATTCGGATGTACTTGATCACCTTGCCAACGTTCTCGTATACGCGGGATTTCCTGAGCGGGACGTTCTCACAAAAAATATAACCATCCTATTATCCGATATTCGCGGCTTTTCTAATATAGCAGAGTCTTACCCAGCGACCGATGTAGTGCAAATGTTAAATCGCTACTTCCAGGCCATGGGCGACATCATAACTAGTTATGGCGGCACCATAGATAAAATGATGGGTGACTCAATACTGGTTGTATTTGGTATTCCACAAGAGCGAGAAAGCGACGTTGAAAACGCAATTGCTTGCGCCGTTGAAATGCAGATGGCAATGAGCAAATTAAACAAAACGAATCAATCTCTGGGTATGCCGGATTTATTCGTAGGCATCGCTATCAATACCGGTTCTGTAGTAGCTGGTGATCTTGGTTCTAAGCACTATCACGAATATACGATTATTGGCGATGAGGTAAACCTAACATCTCGAATTGAAGCCCACTGCTTGCGCGGGCAGATACTCATCAGCGAAAACACCTACGAATTGAGTAAAAATTTTGTCGAGGTCGGATCACCAAATCGAGTAGAAGTGAAAGGTGCGAGAGACGCCATAGACTTATATGAACTTTACGCCACCGAACGACCCAAAAACATGGAAGTGCCACGCCGCGAAGGAAGGAAAAGCCCCAGAATCAAAGTCAGCATGCCGGTCATATTTCAGAATTTGGCCGGGAAAATCGTACTCGATGAAAAATATAGCGGCGAGGTGATCGATATTAGTTACCATGGTTTACTGGTCGAAACAGACGTAAAGCTAGGCAAGTCATCAGAAATAAAAATGGCGCTATCAGTTGAATTATTCAGCGATCGTACTACGGATGTCTATGCACGAATTATTAACACCGAGAAAGTGGCCGATCACTATAAAAGCAGCATGGAATTCACCACCATAGGCACGGAAGGAGTGAAGGCGATTAAGCAATACGTGGACAACATGGTGGGCATAGGTTAATCGGCTCAACCGCTGATGCACCGTTATCAGAAATTCCTATTTTAGCTCCAATCTGTTGTCCGGATCAGGACGGAAAATTAGATACTCAATCTCTCCTTCTAATTCGCTCCACCAATGCGGAGTGTGTCCGGGAATAATAATTACGTCTCCAGGAACTACTCGCCGTGTGACCCCGTCTTCTATAGCTTTCGCTCTAACCCAGCTATCATTACCAGGGGCAGGATAAGAATCTACAAGTGTACCGCCAGTTACTAAGGTGGCAGCACCTTTCAACATATAGTAAATCTCGGTGGTATCTACCAGATGTACGTTTACATCTCCTGTTACACCGTCGGGTCTATATACGCCGAATACTCCAATCCGAATATTCCCGGTTGATTCAACAACCCGTATTGCCCGATCGCTTACTCGGTCTCGGGGTAGAGCATCAATGAATGCCTGAATTTCCTGCCCCGAAATATCTGTGGCAACAGGGGGAGTAGCCGGTGCCGGCGTTTGCGCTAATATTATTGGACTGAGTAGAATGCACAACAAGGTAATTGCTGTTTGTTTCATTATTTTCTCTCCCGCTAGACCATTGTTTCCGTCGCCGATTGTACTGGGCATTCGACTGTAAAGCAGAAAATCTGGCACATTCGCTTGGCAAAACCCATGCATCCTTACTACAAGCCAGTATTCATGCGGTTTCGCTCTTTAAGAGCCTACAATTTGTAACATATGTGGAGCCTGTGTTCTCCTATAATCTCGCTTTAGCTTCAAGCAATCTCATAGCTCGACATTCCGGCCTACCAGCTAGTAGGCATTATGGATTCATTAGAGCCTCTAAATCAACGAATCGGTGCCTGGCGAACCTAAACCAATGACATTTACAAACTACTCCATCCTATTACGTTGCTACCGCATCGCTGTGGTGCTATCAGTTTTGAGCTTTGCCAGCTGGAGCATGGCGCAAGATAATGTAGGTGAAGATTCTACCGTTGTTTATCCTGCCGCTTATTTCACCGAATTCAATCCACTAACCGCCCAGGACATGCTCGACAGAATTCCCGGCATAGGTTCTGCAACCGGTGGCAGCAATCGGGGCGGACCGCCCAGGGGATTCTCCGGCTCCGGTAATCCTTCCAGCGGTGGGCGCGGATTTGGTGGTGGAAATAGCGGTGGCAACGAAATTTTAATTAATGGCAAACGCACTGCAGGAAAAAATAATCAAACCAGCGGCCAGCTAAATCGAATAGCCGCAAATCAGGTGAATTTCATCGAGATTATCCGCGGCACCTCTGGTGAGTTGGATGTACGCGGTAGCGGCCAGGTAGTTAATGTTGTGTTGCTCGAAGAGTTGTCCGCCACTAGTATTTCTTACGAAGGCAGCATGCAACGTTATCTGGATCATGAAACAGAAGCTGGCGGGTCAGTTTCCCTAAGCGGCCAAACCGGGGGGTTTAGCTATGTCTTGAATGCATCTGCCGAGCCTCGTTACGATCACTCCGTTAGCAAAGAGAACAGCATACTTGGTGATTTCACTGCTAACGATATCGTCCGTGAAGATAGGATACAGGAGCAAACCTCTTACGATCTCAGCGCCAATTTAAATTATGAATTCGATTCTCGCAACAGCGTGAGATTCAACGCATTATTTTCTGAACACGATAACCCAACTGAAGTTTCTCGCTTTACCACAAACTTGCGAACAACTCCTAACACCTTGACGCAGGAACGAGAGGATATTCCAGGGCAACAGGATAATTGGGAAATCGGAGGAGACTACGAATACCGGCAAGCTAATGGCAACCGCTTTAAGGTTCTTTTTATTAGCAACGAGGACAATAAGTCGGCAATACGTGAAAGATTCGAAATTTTAAGCAATGGTGGTGAGCAGAAGGATTTATTCCTCAGTACCGCCAGCGTGACCAAAGAGCGCATAGTTCGAGGCTCATATACCTTGAATTTTACAGCTGAACAAGACATCGAATTTGGCGCAGAAAGAGCACAAACCATCCTGGATTCTAATCTAGCACTAGGTTTGGCTAGCGACACTGGTATTCCCTCTTCCAGCTTCGGAGGCTTAGTCCCACAAACCATATCCAATGCCAATTCCAAAGTTGAGGAAATTCGTTACGAGCCGTTCGTTATTCATAACTGGATACTAAATTCTCAGATGTCACTGGAAACCACGCTCCTCTATGAAACCTCGGAAATTGAACAAACAGGTGATGTATCGAATAAGCGAGATTTCGATTTTGTTAAACCCAAGGTCGATTTCCGTTACGATTTGACACCACAACTACAGCTTCGCGGCACCATCGAGAAAGTTGTCAACCAGCTAAGTTTTGCAGATTTCGTCGCGGCCAATGACGACCAGGATGATGACGCGAACACCCAAGCTGGCAACGCCAATCTACGGCAAGAATGGTTGTGGAAGTACGATATCAACGCGGAGTACCGGCTACCAAACGACATAGGCGTTGTCGATGCCAACGTCTTCTACCACCAGCATAATGATGTGATCGAACGCATCGACGTTTCGAGCTCGGAAGACAACTTGGCGTCTGCAAATGGAAATATCGGTGATGGAGAAATGTATGGCATTAGCCTGAATGCGAGTATTCGCATGCGCATGATCAATTTACCGAATTTACTGATTACCTCCAGTCTTACTGTTCAAGATTCCAGCATCACCGACCCTTTTCTCGGCATCGACAGGCGCTTTCAATTTGATGCAAGAGGCTTCAACTCTTTCGGTTTCCGCCATGATCTACCGCAGTGGAATATGAATTGGGGCGGACAATGGATGAATCGACACGATGGCAACAATAAGCGCTATGATATCGATGACATAGAACTAGCCGCCGGAGACCCTCGCGCGACTGTATTTGTCGAGTATGTTGATAGCCGAGGGTTAACCTATCGCTTCGATGCAAATAATTTCACCAACAATCTAGGATGCCGCGAACGCCAGCGCTTTGTTGGCAGAATATCTTCAGGAGTTCTTGAGGAAATTGAGGATCGCTGCTCTGGCTCCGGGCGCACGCTTAGCTTCAAAATCAGTGGTACTTTTTAGAACGATTCTGTGAAGGCAGTCAATCTTCTTAATAATAACAATAAACCCGTATGTCATTGCTGTTCTGGACAGTCAGCGCAGCCTCTTACCAGGGACTCAGGGGAAATACTGTGAATACCCAAAGCAACAGTTCGATCAGCCATTCAAAACTAGATACCACCAATCGCAACACGATCATCAGCAGTGCGGCGCTTAGCTTGGTTCTCTGCGTTTACCTTGGCAACTACTATGGCTGGCGACAAGCAGCGTTATTTATCGTTGGCGTAGCTGCAGGCTTATTTCTCTACCACGCGGCATTTGGATTTACAGCGGCTTGGCGCGAGGTTGTAAACAGCGGTCGAGGCGCAGGCTTGCGCGCACAGATGGTGATGCTGGCTGTAACTGTTCTCGTATTTACGCCTCTGATAGCGCAGGGAGAACTCTGGGGCGTAAGTCTTAGAGGCAGTGTCGCTCCGCTGAATGTGGCTGTAATTTGTGGTGCCTTTATGTTTGGCGTAGGCATGCAACTTGGCGGCGGCTGCGCATCGGGAACCCTATTCACCGCCGGGGGTGGCAATGTTCGGATGTTAGTGACTCTAGGAGCTTTCATAGCCGGATCTCTGCTGGGCACCCAGCAATGGTCAATGTGGCAGGGAGTTCCTGGTATAGCACCCATATCCTTGGCACAGAATTTCGGTGTTTTAGCCGCAATCGCAATGAGTCTAATTTTATTCGCCGCCGTCTGGTTCGCTACCGCAGCATACGAGCATTATCGCTATGGTAATCTAAAGCATGATAGAGATGTTGAGCGCCCCTATGCCTGGCTGTCAGGGCCATGGCCACTACTCGCTGGTGCGCTAGCCTTGGCGGCAGTAAATATTGCTACCCTGGTATTGGCCGGACGTCCCTGGGGAGTCACTTCTGCCTTCGCTCTGTGGGGAGGCAAGATAGCTGTGTTTCTCGGCATGGACGTTAGCAGCTGGGCCTACTGGCAGAGACCTGGGCTAGCTAACGCTCTGGAACAGAGTATATTTACCGACATTACCTCGATAATGAATATCGGCATTATGTTAGGTGCACTACTCGCAGCCGGGCTTGCGCAGAAATTCTCTCCCTCATTCAGATTACCGCTAAAGTCCGTACTGGCAGCAGTTCTTGGCGGTCTGCTGCTTGGCTATGGTGCCAGAATCGCCTTTGGCTGCAATATAGGTGCTTACTTTGGCGGCATAGGATCAACCAGTTTGCATGGTTGGCTGTGGTTTATCGCTGCTTTCTTAGGCAGCACTGCGGGCACCAGAATTCGCCCATATTTTGGCCTGAGTTAGAGCCCATCTCGCACAGCCGGCTATGTCTATCCTCTTATTGACTACAGAAGCTGGTTAAGATTGATCTTGACGGCGGAGCACGATTTAATCCACAACAGCAATAATCAATTCAAAATTTTTGTCCATGGAGAAAAGTACAAAATGAAGTCTAATTTCCGAATTTCTATTTTTATATTCTTTTTAACGAGCTTAGGTTCTCAAATCAGTGCACAGGAGTTTGTTGCGGGTGAGCCTTTAGGGGCTGTGAACGAGGCGGGTGTTAGAGTACCCATGTCCGATAACGTCAAGGTCTATGGTAGTTTCCATTTTTCTGAAAGTTGTACATTTGACCCAAACAAGAATCTTGTTCTGGCCATGAATAATGCGACACGAGGAGATGGTACCGAGAATGATGGATTCGTATCATTAATTAATCCGGACGGCAGCGTGCATACCGCCAAATGGATTGGTGCCACCAGAACCGGACTAGAGTTGCACCACCCTCTAGGCAGCGCCATAAGTAACGGTGTTTTATACACGGTTGATGTTGGATATGTCAGATCATTCAATCTCGCAACAGGCCAGCCGCTGCGTGCAGTACAGATTCCAGGCGCGACTTTATTGAATGGAATTGCTGTCTCTAGTGACGGAACCGTTTATGCGTCCAATACTCGATCTCCCGAACGGATATTCAAAGTCACTCCCGACGGCGTTGTTTCAACATTCGCAGATGGCGCGCCACTGGCCGCACCTAACGGGGTCGCAATGGATCTTGACGGTAACATCGTGGTGGTGAATGTGAATGATGCCGCTGTAATCACCTACAACCCTGAAGGGGAAGTTATTCGGACAGAGCATTCGGTAGAAGGCGGCAACGACGGTATTGTAGTAACCGAGGATGGCAGCAAATACACTAGCAGTGTACGTTTTGGCAGTGTCTCCAGAATCAGACCTGGGCAAGAAGCTGAAGTCATCGCCTCGGGCATACCCAGTGCAGCATCCATGTGCTACGACTCAATACAGCGCCAACTGGTAATTCCAATGAATGGGAATTATGCACTGGCTTTTATTAAACTCTGAACTGAATATAGCTGCCCTGCTTCGATTTAAGATAAAATCAGATTGAGGCTAGGCAGCCTTGATTGTGTGCGGAGCGAGCGTGAATAAGCCTGCCTTGTTTTAGTTCGAATATTTTTCAAATCGATTCACATTATTCACGCTGGGAAACCTGATAGAAATCTCTCTCTGATTTCAGAGAATTTTTGTAACTGCTTTGCAAGATAGCATCCTAGCTGTTAGGCAGAAGTATTTGTATGACCTTCTGCTCAACATCTTTGAGTTGAAATGGCTTTCTCAAAACATCCACTGCGCCAAGCCCCACTACTTCCGATTTGTCCGCGACGTAACCACTCATAACAATCACGGGAATTTGCGGGAAGTCCGTTTTTAGTATTCCAATTAAATCAATACCGCTCACACCCGGCATCGCCAAATCCAACAATATCAGTTTGATGTGCTCAGAATGATCCTTGATAGCTTGCAGGCCCTCCTTTCCCCCGCATCCCACCAGAACCTGAAATCCAATACTTTCGAGAGTTAGCTGCACCAATTCGCATATGTCACTCTCATCATCGATAACCAAGATTGAACCAGTATAATGACTCATTTTTCCTACCCACCCATTTTAAACCGTGAAGCCTTAGTCTGTGGCGTCTATGATCAGACAATTTGTCAGTGAATTGCGACCACCCCAATGTAACAAATATGACGGGATTATGGGCTGCGCTGCTGCTTTAAACAAGTGCTAAATATTGCTCCAAGAAGCCCCCTCTCTGTCACCATGCGACACCGTCTACATTGTCTGCGCCCTGATCGTTTGCATACTATTACAAGCAATTGAAATATAATCGAGGAAGCACTGAGCACGTATATGTATTCTTACTAATAGTTAAACTATGTTGTCTTCTCCTAACAGCGGACCCCACGGCCGATCAAAATGAAAACGCAGTTCATATGGGTTCAGAGAATATTCCTGGCTTGCTGCCTAATTTTCCTATTAGTAATTTTTTTACGCAGCAGAGAAGAAATCCTACAAATAGTTTCCGCTGCAACGTACACACCTCTTTTTGTTGCATTAATTGTTTGGACGCTGTCAACTTTCTTAGTTCCGGGGCTTGCCTTGGTCGTGTTAAAAAGCCGTGGAAATGCGGTCAATTTTTCTACTCTGCTATTCATTTATCTAAACCGAATCCCCGCCAAGTATTTGCCCGGCGGTATATGGCAAACTTTTGCTCGAGCCTATGATCTCAGTTCTTTAGGAGTGAACAAAAAAGATATTGCACTGCTAGTCTTTTATGAAAATTTCTGGTCTGTATATGTAGCTTCAATGTTAGCCACCGCTGGTATTTTTGCATTGGAGACAAATACCGTCTATGTACAATGGACTATGGTCTTGTTGCTTGCAGGCCTGTGTCTACCCCCAATATTTTTCGTTCTCAGAAAACAGGACTACATTCTTCCAGTAAGCGCATACCTGAAACTGTCAGCGGTTTGCATACTTTTCTGGTTGTGCGCTAGTTTTTCATTTCTGTGCTATTTGAATTCCCTCGACATCATGTCCTCTAATTACCACCCATTGCTGCTAATGTTTCACTACTTATTTTCCTATGTAGTCGGATTTGTTAGTATTTTCGCTCCACAAGGCATCGGTGTTTTTGAAGTGGTTTTGTCCCAGGCAGGCAGCTTCACTATTCCCCTCGAGGAATTAGTGGTAATTCTCCTCGGTTTTCGCTTTATTGTGCTTATAAGCGACCTCCTCGTTTGGCTTGCTTATTTTGCCCTTGTTAAATACAAGAATATTGCAAGCGTAAGGCAGGAGTCCTGAATGGCGGCATGTAGAATTTGTAATAATCACTATCAGGAATTTATTTCTTTTGGCCAAATGCCCATAGCCAATGGCTTTCTTCTGCCCGAAAATTTCGAACAAGAATACTATTTTGAGATGAAGGTGGGATTTTGTACTCACTGCTCCATGGTGCAATTATTAGAACAGCCCGACCGAGAATTAATGTTTCACGAGGATTACGCCTTCTTCTCCTCACTTTCTCAAGGACAGACAATTCACTTTGAGAAACTGGCTAATAGATTAATTAAGGACTATCTGTGCGAAACCGATCCCTTTGCCGTTGAAATAGGAAGTAATGACGGCATCATGTTGCAAAACTTGGCTGCAGCCGGAATTCGACATTTAGGCGTCGAGCCCTCAGAGAACGTTGCCGAGATTGCGCGTGGCAAGGGTATTAATACAATCTGCAGCTTTTTTGACGAAGAACTAGCTACCAGGATAATAGAACAACATGGCCACGCCGATACAATTAGCTCGGCAAATGTTATTTGCCATATACCCTACATCCATTCGGTATTAGCCGGCGTAAAAAAATTGCTTAAACAAGAAGGTGTATTCATTTTTGAGGACCCCTACCTTGGAGATATTGTCGAAAAAGTATCCTACGACCAGATTTACGATGAACATGTTTTCTATTTTTCGGCAACTTCTGTAAAGAATATGATTGCACAGCACGATCTGGAATTATTCGATGTGGAACACTTGGACGTACACGGCGGCTCCATGCGCTACTTCATCGCCAGAAGGGGCAGCCATCAGGTAACGGAAAAGGTCAGGACACTGCTGGCGAATGAAAAAGCATTGGGTTTGGAATTACACGAAACTTATCAACAGTTAAGAAGAAACATCGAACACTCTCGTGACCAGTTGGTAGAAATACTTGAAAAAGTTAAACTCGAACAGGGCTCACCCGTTGTCGCCTACGGCGCGACCTCCAAAAGCACGACTGTGCTCAATTATTGTGGTATAGGTCCCGAATTAATCGATTTTATAAGTGACACAACACCAATAAAACAAAATAAATTTAGTCCTGGTATGCATATTCCGGTGAAGTCACCTGAGGATCTAGAGAAAAAACAACCAGACTACATTTTGTTATTCGCCTGGAATCACATGCAGGAGATTATGAACAAGGAAGCGCAATACAATGCCAGAAACGGCAAGTGGATCGTTTATGTGCCAGAGGTAAAAGTTATCTAATGATTCTTTGCAGCGATCCTCATGCACAATTCTTGGACAACAAGACAGCCATTGAATCTGCAATTGCACGAGTACTAGATAGTGGCAGGTATATTCTCGGGCCCGAGACACAGGCATTCGAGAAGGAGTTCGCCGAGTTCACCGGCAACAAATATTGCTGTGGCGTTGCTAACGGCACCGATGCCCTGCTGCTTGCGCTCAAGGCCTGTGGTATTGGAGCAGGAGACGAAGTAATAACAGTATCGCTAACTGCCTCGGCCACCGTTTCTGCTATTTACCAATCTGGTGCGAAAGCAATCTATGTAGACATTGATCCCCGTAGCTACACCATGGATGTAAATCAACTGCAGCAAAAAATAAACTCCAGAACCAAGGCAATACTTCCCGTGCATTTGTATGGCCACCCAGCTGCTATGGGCAGTATTATGGAAATCGCTAATCAGAATAAGCTCACTGTAATCGAAGATTGCGCACAAGCGCATGGCGCAACTTTAAATGACAAGATGGTTGGCTCGTTCGGTCATCTTGCCTGCTTTAGTTTTTACCCTACCAAGAATTTGGGTGCGATAGGTGATGGCGGCGCTGTCGTCAGCAATGATAAGGCGCTAGCCGACAAGGTGAGATTGTTGAGAGAATATGGCTGGGAAGAAAAATTTAACAGCAGTATTCATGGCTGGAATAGTCGTCTGGACGAGATTCAGGCCGCTATATTAAGAGTGAAGCTAGAAAAATTACCTCACTTCAATAAGTGCAGAGCCGACTTGGCTAGCATTTACAATACGGAGTTGCAGGGGCTTGGGTTGGTTCCACCAGCTGTCAGGGATGGTTGCACACATGTCTACCACCTGTATGTGGTTAGGCTTTCCGCCAGAGAGGCGCTTATCGGTCATCTTAAAGACAAAGGCATTACCGTCGGAATACATTACCCAGTGCCCGTACACCAGCAAACAGCCTACCGCGCATTAGATACCGATTTAGGTTTTACCGAACAGGCTTGCGAAGAAATCATCTCATTACCCATGTATCCAGAATTAGGTAGCAAGATTGAGACAGTGTGTGATGCAATTAAGAGTTTCTTTGCCAAGAACTAATAACCGATTGAGAGATGCACCGAATGAAAATCGATCAGAACCAGTTTTGGAAAGAAATAAACGAAAAGCAATTGTCACCGGAAAACATTGCAGCTGATTTTGAGCATTTCAAATCGTCCTCGATTAATCACAAGATCGCATTGTTCAATCCCGCGGTTAATGGCGTCAGGTATCTGAAGACGGTCAATTTGTTGCTTGCTGAAAATCTCACAGACACCGAACGAAACTTGCTACGCAATACAAACAATAGAGAGGTCGGTAATCCTATAATTATTCAGCATGAGGGCATGTCACTCTGCCTCGATTATCTTCAAGCAGCAAAGGAAGTCGATTTCATAAGCTCCGCCTTCAAGATTGATAATTCCACAATCATTGAAATAGGTGCGGGCTATGGACGCACCTGCCACACCCTATTATCCAATTTTGACGTGAAAGAGTATTGCATCGTTGACTTACCCAACGCATTGCAGTTATCGAGAAAGTATCTTTCGACTGTATTAAACGCTGCAATATTTGAAAAAATCTCATTTGTTGGTATTGAAGATTTCGATCCTTCGAATGTCGGAAATTATGAACTGGCAATCAACATTGATTCTTTCGCAGAAATGGATAAGGAAGTGGTACATGAGTATTTAAGCTTCATCGATACACATTGTGTCGCCTTTTATGTAAAAAATCCTGTAGGGAAATACTTCGATAAAAGCTTGGACGGGCACTCTCAGGGCAGTGAAGTAATTGAGCTGGCGCTAAAGCAAGGGCTGCTAACCGACATTATCGACATTGACAATCAAGCCAATGTGGAAGCTGCAAGCCTTAAGTTTCTCCATGTGTACACGCCTGGCCCTGATTGGACAGCCAAGGGCAATGCCTGGGCTCCGCCATTTAGTTATATTTGGCAAGCTCTTTTCTTAAAAGCAGGAAAGGGGTAGCGACAGATGCCGAGCCCTAGCGTCGGAATAGGATTGCCGGTTTATCAAAATGGAAGATTTTTGGCTGCCGCGCTGGATTCGATTCTCTCGCAAAGATACCAGAATATAGTTATATATCTTTCGGAAGACCAGTCTGAAGATAATACCGCGAGCATATGCCAAGAATATGCCGCCAAAGATAGTCGCATCCTTTACAGTCAGAACGAAATGAATTTGGGAGAAACTGGCAACTATCAAAGAGTTTTGGATTTAGCTGACACCGACTACTTTATGTTCGCAAGAGGCCATGAAGTATTGCCGCAGAATTTAATCAGTGACTGTATAGAAATTTTGGAAAACGACTCTGAGGTGGTACTCGCCTTCGCAAAGACAGTATGGATCGATGAGAAAGGAGAGCGATTACATGACAGACATCTTCCCTGCTTTGATACCCGAGGCTGCGATGTGGTGTCCCGCTGTGCCCTGGCATTCTGGGGCAAGTATGAAGCTTTTTACGGCGTGAGTAGAACATCGATCATGAAAAGTATAAAGGCCTTAGAGCCGATTGTTGCAACTGATCTAATTATGCTGTTTGAGATGTCATTAAGAGGCACATTCGCCCATATTAATTCGGGCGAAAGATCACGTCGGTATTATTACAATAACGAATCTTACGATGATCGAATTAGGCGATATCAGAAAATTCTCTACAAAGATATTTCCTTCATGGATAGATATTTCCCCTTCTTGAAAGTTCCCTTTAAGTTATTCGGCTGTGTGTTTTCATCTCAGCAATCATTAACAACCAAACTGTCGCTGCTCCTCGTTATCCTATTCAACGCGCCTTTGCGTTATCTGTCCGCTCGAGGCAAATCTCTGTAAATGACAAACTTCAGTTTCGATAACAAGAAAATCCTAATTACCGGAGCTAGTGGATTCATCGGCCACAGCTTGGTCGCCTCCCTATTAAGCAGCAATTGCTCGATTATCCGCACCAGCAGGCAGATCGATAAACTGCTGCCATTAAGCGGAGTCGCCGAAATAATCGACAGGGAGCTTGATTATACCGACGCCCTCGTTTGGAATGAGCTGATAAACGGAGTTGATGTTATTTTTTATCTTGCGGCGCAAACGAGCTCCCATGAGGCCAACAACCATCCCGCGGAAGATCTGCAGAACAATGTTTTACCTCTACTCAACCTGCTTGAGGCATGCAGCAACACGGGCGTTCAACCCATAATCGCGTTTGCCAGCACTGCGACAGCTGTAGGTTTGACAGAAACTTTGCCTGTAGCTGAAGGCATTTGTGAGAATCCTGTCACTATCTATGATATTCACAAGCTATGCTGCGAGAAATACCTGTCATACTACACACAGAATCAAGTAGTTAAGGCCTGCACTCTACGCCTGGCTAATGTGTACGGCCCAGGTGTCGAATCCAATAGCGCAGATCGCGGCATACTAAATATGATGATTCAAAAAGCGCTAAACAATGAAGACTTGACGATATTTGGCAAGGGAGAGCAAATTCGAGATTACACTTACATAGATGATGTCGTGAGTGCATTCCATGCATTGGTTGTCAATATAGAGAAGACTAAAGGTGCTTATTTCAATATCGGCAGTGGAAAGGGACATACATTCACTGACGCATTCGAAGTAATCGCGTCCTTAGTAAGCAACAAATTAAATCAACAAATTCGAATTCGGCACGTGGAATCACCCGCTAAGCTTTCCCTAATAGAAACCCGAAGCTATGTAGCAGATACAAGAAAATTCTCTAGCCTCACCGGGTGGAAAGCTGAAGTTGATATAAATCAGGGAATAAGCCAGACCATGGAAGAATATCTACGTAGTTCAAGCAATTAGATAACGACGTATATGAATGATCGTTAAACAGGCAATCTAACAAGACCATGTCAACACAGAGCAATCAATTTCAGCAAATGACCGGCCGCAAGGTTTTGATTACCGGAGGCTTGGGGTTTATCGGCAGCAATCTTGTGCATCGATATCTTACTCTGGGCGCCCAAGTGACGGTGTATGATTGCCTGGACACTCACTCCGGCGGCAGGTTGTTCAATATAGAAGATGTCAAGGACGACATTACGATCCGGGTAAATGACATTCTAAATTTCGAAAAACTGTGCGAGGAAGTCCGAAATCAGGAACTAATAATCAACTGTGCCGCTTCGACCTCCCATGCACACTCGATGAAAGAGCCGTGGTTTGATCAAGATGTGAACAGTAAAGGAATGATAAACCTGCTAGAGGCGATAAGGAGGTTTAATCCTGAAGCTAGATTCCTCCACCTCGGCACAACTACGCAACTGGGACCACTGCAATATCAACCCGCTGACGAGAAGCATCCCGAATTTCCAACCGACATTTATTCGGCGAATAAAAGCGTCGCAGAAAAGTATGCTTTAATCTACACCAAGGCCCATAACATAGACGCTACAATTCTGAGAGTGTCGAATGTGTTCGGGCCCAGGGCCAGCATTCACAGTCCTGAATTTACCTTTAACAACTATTTTGTTGGTCTGGCCTTACAAAACAAGAAGATTACGGTTTATGGGGATGGCGCGCAGATGCGAAACGTACTTTTCATTGATGATGTGGTGAATGCGTTAAGCTTGATTGCGCAAGAGCCAAAATCAAAGGGCGAGGTATTCTTGCTCGCAGGCGACCAACATTACAGTGTATTGGAGATCGCACAACAAACTGTCGAACAAATCGGCTCTGGAGAAGTAGCAAACATCCCCTGGCCAGAAGAACGAAAGAGAATCGATGTTGGTGATGCTATTATTTCCAACAAGAAGATTAAATCTCTCATCAATTGGCAAATAGAAGACAATTTGCAAACCGGCCTGATCAAGACCAAGGAATATTATCAGAGCTGTCTGGAAAAATACTTAACGCTATGAAGTTTGTCATCACAGGCGCCTTGGGACATATCGGTTCCTACGTTATGCGACAACTCGCTGCGGTCTACCCAGGCAGCAACGTTGTCCTGTTAGATAATTTAATGACGCAACGTTATAGCTCTTTATTCGACCTTCCGACAACGGCCAACTATCAATTTCACGAACTGGATGTCACCAAATCGGACCTCGATCCATATATCGAAGGTGCCGATGTGGTACTTCATCTAGCCGCAATAACTAATGCAGCGGACAGCTTCGATAACCAGGCGGAGGTTGAGAATAATAATTTCTATGCTACAAAGCAGGTAGCAATCGGCTGTGCCAAGCATAGGGTCCCTCTGTTGCATCTATCCTCAACTAGCGTCTATGGTACACAGGAAGAAACGGTTGCGGAGGACTGTTTAGAATCGGAATTACAACCACAAAGCCCTTACGCTGAAACAAAATTAAAAGAAGAGAAATATTTGGCCGAGCTTGCTGCAGAGACGGACCTGGAATTTGTTGTTTGTCGATTTGGCACCATTTGCGGCGTTTCGAAAGGCATGCGATTTCATACCGCGGTAAATAAATTTTGCTGGCAGGCTGTTATGGGTCAAGCGATCACGGTGTGGAAAACCGCCCTGCACCAGAAACGGCCCTACCTCGCCCTGGATGACGCGTTTAATGCGATAGCGTTTATTACCGAGCAAAGGCTCTTCGACGGCGAAATCTATAATGTATTAACCGAGAATTTGACCGTGAACGATATATTGGAAATGATAAAACCACATGTACCGAAGCTAGATATACAATTCGTGGATACTGAAATAATGAATCAGCTGTCCTATGAAGTGGAGAATCAAAAATTTAGGAACCGTGGTCTGCTATTCTCTGGTAGCGTGGGGGCTTGCGTTGAAGAGACCGTCAAACTATTAGAAGGAATTAATAACCACCATGGCTAATGACAGAATACTAAGCCGCGAAGAATTTGCTGAACTTCAAAAACGAAGCGCTGCCAAAATGGCTGCGGATGAGAAACTCAGCAAAGACAGCAAAGAATTGCTATTCAGAGCGGACCAACATCGTTGGATTCATCAGGGCACTTGGTTCGGCGAACCAGTTCTTAATCTGCCGCAGGATATGTTCGCCTTACAGGAAATAATCTTTAGAACACGTCCGGAGTTCATTATAGAGGTAGGGGTAGCTTGGGGTGGCTCATTGCTTTTCTATTCCACCCTGCTCGAAGTGCTTGGGGGAGGAGAAATCATCGGTGTAGATATATTCATTCCAGACGACTTGAAACAGCGCTTGAATTCTCATGGAGCACTATCTGAGCGCATTCATCTCATCAACGGCTCATCAATCGAGGAAGACACGGTAGAAAAGGTAAAAACGATCACGAACGGATCGAAGAAGACGATGATTCTATTGGACTCTAATCACACCCACGATCATGTCTATAAGGAACTGCAGCTGTACTCTGAATTGGTTGGAAAAGGTTATTATTTAATCTGCGGAGACACCATAGTAGAAGACATACCAGATCAAGATTATCGCGATAGACCCTGGGGACCTGGAAACAATCCCAAGACGGCATTGAATGACTATATGAAAGAGAACACGCGCTTTGAGGTTGATACAGAGCTTGAGAATAAGCTACTTTTTAGCTGTAACCCCGGCGGATATTTACGCTGCATTGCAGACTAGACTGCTCTGCCTATATATTATTGTATTCTAAGCGACAGTTTACGATGCTTGGGCTGACTAGGAGATCAACGAGCATATGCGGTTCCTCCTGAATTTACTCACTTTCCATCTATTGCTTGGTCTTGCCTTTATAGTTGGCTTTCAGCAATCTTTTCAGTATTCACCGAGTATCGTAATTCTTCATGAGCTATTGCTGTTCACTGTGGCCACCTTAATACTGTTTCCCGGATTCTATTTAAGTAGACGGAACAACACAAAAGCACTTTATGCCTATATTCTGATCATCCTTCCTCTCTTCGACTTGACGCTATTATTGATTTACTCCAGCACTGTTATCTCAAACATACTATGGTCAGGAAATATAACGCTACAGTTAATAACTGCCTATATCGTAGACATTGATGTGATGATGCAAACATTACCCGCACTGAAGCTATACCTGCTAACCTTGCCATTTTCCTTGATAGTCTTGATTTATGCGTACCGGCAGATTTTTCGGCGCTTTTATTTCGACCACTCCACTCCATACCTACCGGAAATAAAGATCGCGGCTTACTACATATTCGCCGTTGTCTCGCTGGCATTTCTGCTACAAATTAGTTTCGACCGTGAAGATCCCGGCATTTGGAGTGGCGAGCCACTCTCGAATTTGTTTCTAGACTTTATCCCTATGTTCGAATACGACCCTTCGCTACCCGATGTACAAGTATCCGTATCTGCTAGTTCAGAACAATTGGCCCCTAGGGCAGGATTCCAGAATAAAAATATAGTCGTCATTATGGTGGACGCGCTACGGGCTGATCATTTAAAAGCTTATGAATATCAAAGAGATACAACGCCTTTTTTGACAGGCCTTCACGATCGGGGCGAGCTGTTAAAGATCGAAATGATGCACTCAACCTGTTCGGAAAGTGCTTGCGGAATTCTGAGTGTATTGACAGGCAGAGAATTCGACGACATCAAGTCTAACAGCGTGCACCTGGGTGATATCCTGAAGAGCAATGGCTACGTATCCAGTTTCATTGTCACAGGCAACCATGCATGGGGCGGTCTAAGGACTATGTACAATGCAGATTATTTTAGAGATGGGCAATCTCGCGACCGCTACTCCGTTAATGATGATGCTGGTATATTGGATGATCTCCAGAATCTGCAATTATCGGATACACAACCCAATTTCGTTTACATCCACCTATACTCTGCCCATGATCTAGGTCTAAGACACCGACAATTTAATCAATTCGAACCTCACCAACCGCCCTTTAACCCTCTTGCCAATTTATTTTCCAGCGAATCGGAACGTCACCAGCTGGAAATTAATAACTATGACAATGGCATCGTACAGGCCGATTATTTTATCGCACAAATATTCTCTCAGCTGGAACAGAAAAATATTTTGCAGAACAGCGTAGTTTATATAACGGCGGATCACGGGCAGGCATTTGGTGAACACGGGCATTATGGTCATACACGATTCTTGTATGAGGAACACATTAGGGTACCGCTATTTATCTATGATCAAGATTTGACTCGGTATCAGAATACTGAATACGCCAAGCACATAGACATAGCGCCGACGATACTGAACTCGCTAGCACTGCAGTCTCCAACGGACTGGAGTGGGCATAGCCTTCTAAGCGCTAGCGTGAATGACCGGTTCACGTTTCATCGAAGCACAATTGCAAACGGTTGGAAGTTGAATCTCTTTAAAAATAAAAACCTAATATATAAACATTTGTGGGAGGGCGAGTCTTACGACAACCGAAATCAGGAACTGCTTTTCGAAATAACCAGTGACCCCGGTGAACAAACCAATTTGTTAGATAGCGCCTTAGGTCAGGAAATTGTAGAAGAAATCCTTCTCTCCTTGAAAGATCACGATTCAGTCTTAGAATCGGCCGCAACGAATCAGGAAATTCTATGAACGAGCCAGGCTAAATGTTTTCCCGCCCAGTTGAATTCTTTAAATCCCTTATTTTCCGTCCGCTCAATATAGTCCAGTAACCAAATAGATTAGTTTTAAGGAATTTGTGAAAAACAAATGAAGTACAGTGCTCCATGAATTTACGCATCGGGAAAAACGGTTTGAAACCAAGCGTGGAGGAGTATGGTGCAAGCCTTTTCTCCAGCTTGCCAATAATACTGTGTTCGTCACTAAAATGATTGAGGATTATTACTTCACCTCCGGGGATGCAGACTCGTTCCATCTCTTCGATGATAGTCTTTGGATCCGGCGAGACCGAAACCACGTACATTGCTACTACATGGGTAAATGAATTGTCGGGAAAATCCAGTTTCTCAGCATTCATCAGATAGAGAGCAACCTCTCTGCCCGCGCTATCAGCACGCTTCTGAGAAAATCGCAACATCTCTACCGAAAGATCAACGCCGGTTATTTTTGTGTGTTTTGGGTAAAGAGCAATCGACGCACCGGTTCCTATGCCAATCTCCAGCACATGATCGTCTTCTTCAAGGCTTAATTGATTAACTGCCGCTTTTCTTCCCGGAGAAAAGAAAGCACCAAAAATCAGGTCGTAGAAAGGCGAATATCTATCATAGATTCGCTCTAGTGATTCAATATCCATTTGCACGCTTTCAGATTCCACTTCTACCTACTCCATAACTAATTTCGCGATCAGCAGCCTTCCAGCATAGGCCAAGCAGAAGACAGATATGTTGATCTCCTCCTCGTTTTAGCAATTTCCAGGATCGATTGATCATGCTATGTCAGGGGGAAATGCTTGAGAAATAATTAACACAGGGCTAATTGCAGGCAGCTACCCCCTTCTACCCATTGAATTGGCGGAGTAATGTTCTGAGCGGTTAAAGTGTAGTTGGCACTTGCCAGGGCGGTCCCGTCCTTTCTCCAGGTCACCTTTATTTCACCCGAGTGTACGTGAATTCCATGAGTGGTCTCATCTCGTTGTTGGCTATCGGGAATGCCGTTCTCACCCTCTTGAATATCATCTATGTCTACCAATCTGCTTGCCTGTGCAGCAATAACTATGAAATTCTGATACACACCGATAGCCAGCAAGGCTTCTGTAAACGCAGCTCTATTCCGATACTGAGCATAGGCTGGCAACGCAACACTGGCAAGAATCCCGATGATTGCGACAACGATCATCAGCTCGATCAATGTAAAACCTCGTTGTCCAATGTTTTTATTAGTTTTAATCATTCTTCGAATACCACTTGATGGGACTCACTACTGACATACAGAGCGCTCAGCCCGTATATAGCTGGATTTGGGTGTGAAACCCGCACAAAGTTTCCCTGTCGCTCGACTATATTAGGGGTATTCGTATCAGCACACCGCAACGAGGGATCAGGCTCCTCACCGTATTCCAAGGAATAACCAATCTCTTCGAATACAAGCCTGCACTCCTCCAAAACCTGACTCGCCTCAAAGGCAGCTGCGGCCTCGGCATCAAATAGGAATAGCGTGGGATAGGCATAAATGAGTAGAGAAACAAATATCATGGCGGAAGACCCACCAAACCCTAACCAGAGAACGCCAGTGTCTTTGGACTTCTTCCCATTCGATTGTTCTGTGCCCAGTTCGTCAGCGTGTTTGCTAATTACCAGATCAATCTCGGTTTTATTGAGCTTTTTCGATTGAGCGAAGACAAAATCTTCAGTTTCTACGGCCGAAACGCATTTTTCACAATACACGCCGGTATCGAGGAAATTGGCGCACATACCGCACATATCGACGTCACAGCGGCTGCATTTCTCTATAGCCGGAGCGTTTGGATGGTTATAACAGGTCAATGAGGTTTACTCTGATTATCTGAAGCAGAGTTTATCAAAAACATGGCAATCGGTGCTGAATTTTTTGTAGGAATTTGAACTGGAGCACGAGATCGGGGGTTAAAACCGGGTACATTTCCAACTGTTGGTATTTCTAAGGTCTTTGCCTTTTAAAGTGGATCAATCATAGCTACGGTGGGTTCATCAAGATCAAATCATAGTAACGAGAATAGGATTAGTTTTAGAGCTTATAAACTCTGACAATCCCGCTCCTTCGCGAAACAAAATTATATCGAACTGAAAATTCCTACCCGCTCCTCTGATTAAGTCTCTAGATACCTCAGGCACCTTTTTGATTGGCAAGGACGAATCGGAATATCCTGACTTCTTTGATCTGTTAAAACCTTGGACTTCACAAGTTATTGAATTTATTCTGATAGTGCACAGTAGCGTTCATTTATGTCTCATACTCTATTTCTGACGGTTGGCGGCACTATGGAATCAGCAGCTGTATTATTAATCCTCGCTCTGCTATTAGGTGCCATTTTTGGTTGGGTCTCATTTTTCAAACTTCGCGCAATTCAGAAACAAGTCTCTGGACTTCAACGCACCCTACGTAACATCGTTCATCGACTCGAGAACCTTGGATTATCATTGAGTGAAATTTCTGAGCTTAGTTCACGAATCGATACTCCAACCATACAACAGCCTCAGAAACAAACTGAAACCGATCAAGATATTGAGCCACTCACTGGAGAAAATCCAGCCGTTTCCTCTAGCAACGAAAATGTGTGGACCGGCGAGCCGGAATACGATTCAACTGATAACGGTGCCATCGAGAGCCCTTCTCGTTTTTCGTCTGAGCCAGTGACAGAACCGAGCATCAGCTTATTCTCTCTCGTACGCGAGCAGTGGATGATCTGGTTGGGCGGAATATCAATAGGTTTGTCGGGTATTTTCATGGTGCGTTATTCGATAGAACAGGGGTTATTAGGCCCACTAGCACGGGTACTACTAAGTGTATTAGGCGGTATAGTGCTGCACGCTGTCGCCGAATGGGGGCGACGTCGAAACCGAGAGCATTTCCAAGCCTTTGCCGCCTTAGCTGGCGGCGCAAGTATCATTTTGTATTCTGCGTTCTTGGCCGCTTTGAATCTCTATGACCTGTTTCCAGCCGGGCTCGTTTTCGTCGCATTAATTATTGTGTCGCTCGCCACCATGGCATTGGCCGTATTACACGGACCAGTGTTAGCTATACTCGGTATTCTTGGCGCCTATGTGATACCCGCCTTGGTAGATACCGGCAGCGACGATGTTCTAAGCCTTTATTTATACTCTCTCATAATCACTGCTGCCGCCTTATTGCTAATGCACCATGTTTATAGACCCTGGTTATGGAGTGGTATGTTGGCAGGCTCGTTGGGCTGGTGGTTTTTAACCATAGATAGCTATGGCGCCCTAGGCTTAAGAGCTTACTACCTGGCTGCTTTGCTCTATCTATATCTGGCTATGCCGTCATGGGATTGGCTGCTACAGAAATCCACAGCTCACAAATCGGATTCAAATTCGACTAGCGAAGGCCAAAAGCAAACGCAGGAAGCGAGTTTGGCAAAGAATGCGAAGAAATCAGTAAGATTTCCAAATAGCATTAGTGAGGCTCCGGGCCTGCTTTCGATTGGTTTACTCATTCTCGCTTTCGGATTAACCATTGCTACAGAGCAGCGAGTCGCCTCAGCCATTTATCAATGGACGCCGTTTGTTGCTATATTGTTGGTAGCTGCAGGCAACAAACCTGAATTGCTAAGACTGGTGGCAGCTTCCTTGATTATTCAATTTCTGGCCTGGCTAAGTCTGGGTTTAACAACCTACGATGGTGTGCGATTAGAGGGATTGATTGGACCCAGTCAGTTTGATTTTGCTATTTATGCGGCGTGGATGGCATTTGTATACTCGGCCTTGTCACTGCGCAATCTACTAACAAGTTCTAATCGAAACTTCTGTTGTGCATTGCATTGGCTGTGGGCTCCCCCCTCATTTGGTTAAGCCTCTGCTATTTACTGGTAACTGATTTATCGGAATCATTCTACTGGGGCACTGCAGCGGTGGCACTAGGAGTATTCTACTTAGCACTGGCGGGATGGCGACTCCGGCTCGATAGACTGAAACCAATCACACAAACGGATGAGACAGATGCAGATCCAGAGTTCTTTGCAGTTTGGTTAATTCTGGCTGGCCACTTCGCCTACTCCTTGGCTGTCGCCATTATGGTTCGAGAAGCAGGTTTAACCTTAGCTCTCTCAGCGCAGATCTTGTCCATTTCTTGGTTGATTCATCGATACAATCCTCCGCACTTGGATTTGTTCCTTAAGTTAGTGCTAGCTGTCGTAGTAATGAGGCTAACTCTGAACCCCTGGTTACTTACCTACCCCGCCGATGTACATTGGTCCTTCTGGACTTACGGAGGTGCAACAATTTTCGCCGCACTGGGCGCATGGAGACTGCGTGACAACGAGAATTTGGGCAAGTGGTTGGAACTGGCATCCCTGCACTTACTCGTGCTGACTCTGTGGGCTGAGACTCGGTACTACATATTTGATGGCGATATATTCCGGCAGGAATTTGATCTTTTAGAATTCTCCATAAATACCACCCTGTGGTCGACACTCGCCTTGGTCTATTATTTACGCCATAGAGTGAGTCAAAACCTCAAACCCCTGTATCTTCTGGCGTCGAAAATACTCTTGGCTCTGGGGCTAGGTAGTTATCTAGTCGTATTATTTCCACTCAATCCGTTCTGGTCTGGCCAACTAGTATCGTCCACGCCGATTTTCAATATCCTACTTTTAAGTTACGGATTTCCTGTGATCATTGGCGCTCTACTTTACCGTTTCTATGATGAAGCGCTAAAAAAATGGACAGGCATATTCGTCGGTGCTGCGGCTTTTATCTTTGTGAATGCTGAAATTCGGCATCTTTGGTCGGGAATGCTGTCTAACAATTCCATAACTTCTAACGGTGAACTCTATACCTACACTATTGTATGGCTAGTAATGGCAATTGCCTGTCTGTTGGCTGGGTCAATTCGGTTCGGTACCAATGTTTATCGGGCTGGGTTTGGGTTGATGATGTTGGTGATAGGGAAGATATTTTTGTTGGATATGGCGGATCTGGAGGGGTTGCTTAGAGTGGCCTCGTTTATGGGATTGGGATTGAGTTTATTGGGGTTGGCTTATTTGTATCAGCGGTTTAATTTGGCACCGGAGAGACCAACCGATCAAACTTAGTAAATGTGAATAAACTTTGGAACACGCAGCATTCGATAGAATTTTGACTTGTATGCTCGCGGCGCTCAAGACCACACACAATCAAGCAATAGTACCTTCCTGAAATGTTTAATCGGCCTATCCTTGGCGTTGCACCACCAATCTAGTAAACATTCTCCTATGCCGCTAACTTCTTAAGTCATTAACACATCAATGTCACCTGTTGGTTTTTTCAAGCGTATCGCTTATAAATGCCCCTGTACTCATAAGCGAACACATCAGAACCCGTCTTACGATCAAGAGCTAATATGCCCCTTATACTCTGACGAATACACAAATTGTACCGACTTCATTTAGTCATGATGTAACTCAGCGGAATCAATTATTCAAAAAAATCACGAATCAAATTCTCTACATTCACTTTAGTTTTGATTGGATCTTCATCTACAGCTTTCGCGAGCTGCCTCGCTAGTGTTGAAGTCTCATCAGTGATTTTTTTGTCGCATAAGCTTCACTTCTTTCTTTTTCAGGACCTTTTACAAGCACAACTAATGTGTCAGCTACCCTTTGCAATATCTGAGCGACTGCTTCGGCTGAGAACCCTCCTGACAGTGCTAACGTATTTTGGGGGAGATTCAAAGACCCTGGCTCGGAAGGCATTAGCTCTTGACCAAAAAAGCCCTAAAATCGAACTTGCAAATAGACCAAGTGAGAAATTGATGATGTAGCCCTGTCCATATTTTGGGTCGAATGTGGAGTTCTTGATATAACCATTTGCCGTATATAAGGAATGGAACGTAACGCCTAATCCCGCCACACCTATAATCTGGAGTAAATTGCTTCTATCTTCTTTAAGATCGATCAAAGCAGGAATAATGAATATTAGAAAACTGATTGCTCCGGCAAAAATAATTCCTTTTAAGATTCGGTTGGACCAAATATCGCTAGCCCTGATAGATTGTGGTGTCGCGGGCCGAATCAGTCTGGAAAGTTCACCATGCACTTCTAGGGCCATTGCAAAGTTGTAATTCATTGCTTAACTCCTCAATGTCCACCATCATTTGAATTTTTTTAGTTATCACCATTTATTCGCTCATATTTGAAGCCAATAGTTGTACAGCTTTTTCACGAAGTTTATCCGGTAATTTAATTCCAGAATTTTTGCATATTTAAGCATCACAAATATATCTGTCATAACGTCGTTGGAATAAGCGTCTTTTAGCTCGTCATAATGGAAGGTTGACTCTCTGGTGTTTTTTTTTGCCCCCCTGCTACCGCTTCATTTTTAACCCAATTTTTATTTTCGCCATTTGTATTCGAGTTCATCTCGACGCCTCCAGTCAAGTACTTGGTAATAATAAGGACTGAGACACGAACTTCAATTCCCCATATTGTATCCTTGCACTCAAGCAAGTGTATTCAAGACGCATTCCGAGAAAAGAGAATAAATACATAGTCAAATCCATCTGACGGTTTTTTAACAGGCCCAAAAGTCCCTTTGATGTCGTATTCGGTGGCATGAGCATTAACAAATTCTCTGATCTCTGATTCAACATCGCCATCGATTTTGAATGATTTTAGTTCGATATCTATCATTAGTATCTCCTTGCATTCACATTTTTTACGGTAAAAATATTAGATACCATCGTCAAACCCATCTCCCGAGGAGCTGCTAAATGCTGACTCCAAAGCCTTTGCTGCTTCAGTAGTTAACTCACCATCAACTCCTTTTGCAAACAAAAATGCCGCACCCTTTTGGCTTACAGCGCTTCTACCGACTGCAAGTCTTTGATATATCCCCGCATTCGGCCCCGAATTGGAATACCTCAATTCCATAACGACGTTTGCAACGTCTTCTCTTCCATCTCCATCCATAAGCTTTTGCTCACTAACTACCGCGACCTCTCCGCGCTTGTATCCTAATGCTGCTTCAGGTGTACCAGTGCCTGAATTCTGTGCTACTTCTAGACCAATCGTTGTGCCAGTAACTGCTACCACACTTGGATTTTTCATCGTTGTGCAAGCGACTACTAATGACCCGCCAATACCTGCAAAAATAATATTTCTTAATCGTTGGTTCATCACTACTCCTCGTTACATTGGTTGTTTTACTTGGTTGTTTGACTCAGTATTTTGATCACAAACTTCAATGTCATTAGTGCAAATTTCGATGTCATTTGACAGCTTGTGCTTTACCTGTATGAGCAGATTGGCGTTCTGATTGACAGAAACCATCTTCGTACTAGCAAATCCAAGACTTGCCTTCACTCCCGGCATGTCCGAAATGGTCAACCCTAGGGATCTAGAACTAATAACCGTCGCCGCCTCATCCTTCGCAGTTTTGTGAGCTGTTACCCCAACGCCAATTATCAGAAAGTGTCGAGTTTCTGGAGAACCCGGAATTGGAATCGCACACGATTGAAGCAATATTGCCAATATCATGAGAGGACAAATTTTGATTATCTCCAAACCCCAACCTCCCTTCTCACTATGACGTATATTCTTAATATGAAATAAAAGTTCTTTTGAGGTGATGGTATTAATACTGCCACGACAAATCGAATTGTCTCACCTTAAACCGAATCCGCACTCAATTCCTCACCCAAACAGGTGATAGCACTCTCAGGAAATGTGTAATCGATCTTGTATCCCTGTTGACTCTAATTCAATACGGCACCACACCTCCACCAAGTAGGTCAATAGATTGTAAGAGAGCTCTCTCTAAGAGGGTTCTGTCTAATTCAAATTTAGGAACGAAAATTACTAACGATAAAGTTAAATATGCTATTCGAACCTCCTTACTAGAGTGTGAGTGTCATGTCGAAAATAAGTGAGACGAGGGCTAGTAACCTAAGTCGATATCAAGGCGCGAGAGGGGCAGTGGCCGTAAATGCCGAGAATAAGCTCTAGAATCGAGAACGTTTGTTCATTATACTGTTGAAAATAAAAACATTTTTCATAAAAATCAAGAAAACTAGATTAAAGGATATAAATTGTTGAACCCGTTTGAGACATCTGAGGCAATCGTCGCAGGTATCAAGATAGGCAATAAGCTTGCCGAACATGCAATGGTCGAAAAATACGGAGGGACTCTAATTTACATCCTAGAGAAACGCACCGGAGATCGAGAACGTGCCAAAGATCTTCAGCAGGAAACGTTTCTAATTGTCTTACAAAGGTTACGATCTGATTCGCTGAGCGACCCATCAAAATTGAGTGCTTACCTCCAAAAAACAGCAATCAACTTATATATAGGAGAAGTTCGAAAGGACATACGTCGAAATACAACAGTAGATTCTAGCTTACTTGACGCGTTAGCCGAAAACGATGGACACCAATACCAACAGCTGCTTGAAGTGCGCGCAAAAGAATCAATACAAAAAATGCTTAGCGAGCTACAAAACAACCGTGACCGAGAAATATTGACCCTTTTCTACATCGAAGACATCGACAAAGAAAATATCTGCCAGGAACTCGAATTAAGTTACCGGCATTTCGATCGGGTAATATCCAGGGCGCGATTACGATTCAGGAACCTTGTCGAAGAAAGGCACGATGAAATACCGCTGGAGATAAGCAAATGAGCATTTCGCAAATCGAAAGAAACGACGTGATAGAGCGGTATTTGCGGGACCAGCTAACAGAAGAACAGCGTACCGAGTTCGAGATTCAAATGCTTGATGATCCGGAGCTAGTTCGCGAAATACAATGTACAGAAATACTTATTTCTGAACTAAAAGGGACCAAAGGGCAGTTACCAAGAACTACTAGCGAGCATGAAAATAATACCAACTCAAATATTGGGCACCTTAGCTTTGGGCAATGGATAAAACAGCCGATATCAATTGCCGCTTCCATCGCTATTGGATTTTCTTTATTTATCGCTTATTCAGTATCCCCATCCTTAAACCCAAGATCGCTTGAAGTAGAGCAACTAACGATTAGGTCCTACCAACTAATTGAAAGAATGCGAAGTTCAAATTTGGTTCAAGCTTTGAATGGTGATTTCCCGATGTTATTGCAGATTGATGCGTCGGAAGCAATCGGGTCTGATTCGGTCACCGTGACAATTAGAGCATCTGACAATGCTGTAATTTTTCAGCAGCGTAACCTGTCCATCGACAACGAAGGCTGGATAAGAATTCTCCTGCAGAACCCTATAGTTGGTCAGAAAGAACTGAATTTGTCATGGCAAAATACCTCAACTCAATTGCAAGAATCTGATCCTTATGTTTTGAGTTTCTCAAATTAGCCCTATTGCGCCACTGTATATATATCTCCCTCAGGTTGGAGCTAGCGTGAAATATGGCAATTTTTGCACCTGAACCAAGCGCCTATGACGAGATATTTTTACTATACTAATGAGACAATTGGACAGCTCGTTACAGCTCTGTATTGCCAGCGATTAGAAACTCTAAATAATAAAAATTACATAGGGACACTGTTCTATCATGACAATTAGAGCAAAGGATAATTCACCCAGGTTTAGCGATTCAGACTCAGTTTTTTCCGACAAAGTCGCCAGCCACATTAACGGCCTGGAAGATAAGGTCTTCTCAAAGTGGAATCGTGCTGCGTTGGCGATCCCCCAGGGGTATACATACTTAGGCCAATTCTTAGCACATGAAATCGCTCCACGAGCAGGAGTGAACACACGTACCTGGAAGATAGACTTAGACAGCTTGTACCCACCCTTCGATTTATCCACCTCTTCCGTAGATCAAGCCACAGCAAAGTTTCGGTATCAAGAAGAGACATGCAAACATTGCGTAGACTTGCTGCGAGGGCATCATCAAAAAGCGCTTATACCCGAGTTTAGAAATGATGACCAACTTATCATTGCGCAACTTCATCTACTTTTTCAACTGTTTCACAATAAAGTAACCGATGAACTTATCGCGAGTTCCAAATTCGATCACTCTCCTCCCTTCAGGACATATCAACACGCAAAATCGTATGTTACTGCGACTTTTCAAAGAATAGTAATGGAAGACTATTTGGACAAAGTGTGCGCTGCAAATGTTCTCAATGTGCTGAAGGACCCGGATATATCAATTCTTTATTATCCAGATTTTCTATCGGTACTTCCAGTGGAAATTACACATGCCGTTGGTCGATTCGGGCATGCTCAAGTTCGAGGAGATTATGTACTCAATGGATCCACCAATCCAGGCGTTAAACTTGATGTCCTGTTTAAGTACACCGGCGAACATAGCGGTAGCTATTACCGCCGTGCGCCACTAAGTTTTGCCATCAACTGGTCGAAATTCTTCGACATTGATGGTTCATTTAAAAGCGCAAATGGAATTAATCCACGAATTACTAACCGTATGCGGGATAAACCAGAACCCAATGTGGTCTTTAAAAACTTAAGCGCTGGGGTACGCAAGAAACTCACAAGCGGACAGAAGATTGCCACGCTTATTGTTGACGAGTTAGGCAAACAAGGACTTGGAACTTTGGGAATTACTAAAAATTTGGAGGAATCAGATGAAAATTCTGATGCAATTGAATATCTGAAACTAAACGGATTTTGGGAAGAGACGCCATTGTGGCTTTTTATCCTACTCGAGGCAGACCGCCAAGACACGCGGGGGCATCGACTTGGGCCTTTGGGAAGTCTAATCCTCATAGAAACCATAAAAAACTGCATGCACAATTCTGGCATTCATGATTATGGAAATGTACAAGATTTTTATTCACAGTTTGGGCTGCCACCCATTAGCACAATGCCGGACTTAGTTAAATTCACAATTTAGTGCCGATTAAATCTCGAGGAGAAATATATGCAACCAAATGATGTAACTTTATTAGGAGAATTCGAAACCAAAGATGCGCCAATGCTAGTTGTCTATGCGGATTACTTGCAAGGCGATAGGTACAAAGATCTTCCTAATGGGTCGGATCTGCATGGCTATCATCCCACACCGAGTACAAAAGGAGTATATGATGTCAACTGCGAAATAAAAAAAGAGATGGGCAATAATTATCTCAAAGTTATTCCCGCCATCGGGACCAATAGTCGGTGGACAGGTATTCAGAAGGATTTCCTCGAAAATCTACTCTACTGCCCTATGCCAAATCAGATTCTTACGGGTAGAAAGCCGTGTTTATATCTTTCCAAAAAAATAATTGATGATGACAATAAGAATCAACTGTCGGACACTGGTTGGCGCGTCGCTCACTCTAGAATTACCAAGTTTGACCTAGAACAAACCGATGGTTCGACAAAAGAAGTGAACGATGTCATATTCTGTTGGAAACACTCAGCTTGGGAAGATTATGTTGTCACATGTTGGAAATGGTAAGCATGCAACATTACTACTCGTAGTGATGATTCTGGCCGGCTTTTTGAGTCCGGCCCACTCGCAAGGTGGCTGGTTACTCGTCGATCAGGTTTCTGTTCCGCCCGGAGAATCTCGCATAGTCCTGCTCGAACAATTGGGCTTGGATTTGATTCTCCGGATTCGTTCGAACGAAGAAATACTTTTACTCCAAGAAGGAGCTGAAGACTCCTACGGTGCCGAGGTTGCTGTCTTAACTAACAGCACTAAACTAAATAAATCTTTTGATATAGAAGTTGATCGCCTCTTGCGCGCTCTGCCCATTCGATACCAACTTGATATAGTCGACGATTTTACTGAGGACGATCTATTGGTGGCCTCACGCTTGTCGAGTGCAAATTCTGCCTGGTGGGCAGATGCGGATGCAAATAGGGCGCTTTCTTTTTTGCAAACAATTGCTTCTGAGCCGATTAATAGCAAGCTTCGTCAGATAGCTTTTCGCACCTATATTGACGCGCTTTCGAATAGCGGTCAGAGCGAAAGCGTGATCGAAGCTCTAAGTCAAAGCGGCTATCGATCTGATTTTGATAGCGCAGATATTGCCTATCTGGACTGGAGGCTCGCAGACGCGCAATGGGCAGCTCGCCACATTGACGACGCCTTTACCGGAATTCGAACGCTAGCGGATCAATACTCGGAGCCTGACTGGCTTTCCGAGGAAGACTACTCAACCGTCACTTGGTTGCGCCATTCAATGCAGGCCACTGAGGGCGGCATAAGAGTTTTCGCAGGAATCCGCACCGGAAATGAAGAACTGATGCACAGTGGTGGCGGTGTGCTTAAGGAGGCTCTGCGATCTGCTTCGGGTACTGAAGACTATTCTCTTCGCGGTCGGCTAACCGACTACCTCAGCGGTTACTATGATCAATTCGAGGGTCGGCAGAGTATAACTCGTGGTGAACTGATCGAAAAAGCTAAGCGGTTATTCGAACGTTCAGGTTCGAATCCAAACCTCGCGTCAATTCTCAATAATCAGGCACATGCTGCGCTGGGAAGAGGTGATTTCAATGAGTCATTGAGATTGTATTTGGAAGCAATGAATGTTCAGAAAAACTCCAAACACTTGGAAGGAAAAGCCCATGTCAGAGCAAGACTCGGATATCTCTACCTCTCATTCGGTGATTTTAGAAATGCGGAGATTCGATACGAAGAAGCCATAGACATTTACAACTCACTGGGTCTTTCTCAAGCCGTAATTCATACCGAACTAGAGTACGCGAACCTTCTTTATGCCGATGCTCGGTTTGAGGAGGCACTTACACTCCTAACAAATATAAGCCAAAAAATTGGCTCCAAGGGCGGTATCGAAGATCGATTAAGACTCTATACCCACATGGCATTAAATTATCTAGAGCTGGGAGACATCGAACGCGCCAAACAATCCGCTGCACTGGCAACACCTACTGTCTTTGACATTGCCCAAACTGAATTGCTACTGCAACGGGGATCACGGCTTTACTATCGCATGGAGCACCAGGCCCTCAGGGGGCGCGTGAGCATGGCAGAAGGTGATTACGCAGGCGCTTATCGCCAAATAAATGCCGGGCTTAACTTGGTCTCCAAGGCGGAGACAGAGCCCTTGCAACAATTGGAGCTTCTATATTTGAAAATGCAAATTTCAGATAGGCTTGGGAACATTAAAGAAGTCATAGGGCTTGGAAATTCTGCTCTCGAGATTGCGGAATCCCTGCGTTCTGAAATAAATTTCCTATTTTTCGGGCCTCAGTGGGCATCACGAACCAGCCGTATTCGCTCTTTCCTTACTAGTAAATTGTTAGAGCAATATACATCAACTCAAAAATTCGAATTTCTCAGTTCGGCATTCGATATCGTGCAAAAAACAAGAGCAATAAACTTGCGCAACGAAAGACTAATAGATCGAAGAGAATCTGATGTTAATAGCAGTGGCTCGGACCGACGGGCACTAAATGAAACACGCCAGGAGCTGTTGCTTGCGCTGCTGGAGAACAAGCCAACCGAAGAGATAAAGCGACGCCTAGCTCGTAATCAGGAGCAATATCTGTTAGAGACTAACGCGAGCAGCAATATAACTTTAGAAACTGTATCTGTTTCCATCATGGAGGTTCAGGAAAATCTAAATGTTGATGAAGTGGCTGCTACGTATGTGTTGGGCGAGCAATCCAGCTATCTATTGGAAATACGATCCCACAGCATTGAACTCCATACATTGCCAAGTGAGTCGTTTTTAAGTAATTTGGTAAATGACTCTATCGCAGAACTTGTATCACGCGATCGAGTATTGGAAGCCACTACCCATCTTGCGAATCTCATATTTCCGAAACAAATTGCCGAGTCAATCGAAACAAGATTCTTAGAAGTTGATGGAGCAATATCTCGAATTCCTTTTTCAGTACTACTCGAATTGCAAGATAATCAATCACCCGATCACCTTGTTCATGTACCTTCATTAAGTACCTATTATTCGAATTCGGCAAAAGAGCATGCAGACGATAGAAGTTCCCGTCACTCACTTGCAGTATTCGCCGATCCAAATTTTAGCGAGATAGAATCACAAGTCCCCATTAACGTTGAGCCTCAATATGATTTATGGCGAAACTCTCTCGGCAGGCTGCCATTTTCTCGAATCGAGGCGGAATCCATTCTTGAATATTTTGAAGAGAGCTCGACTCTTATCCATACCGATGAAAGGGCTACAATATCGGGATTCCTCAGCCCGTCAGTAAGGGAATCACGAATACTTCACATAGCATCACATGGGTTTGCCAGCACATCAGATCCCCATTTTATTGGACTGGCCTTTACTAGTGACGTGGGAGTTGGCGACCAAGCTAGCGGACTATTAACGACGGCCGAAATCGGCGCATACGAATTTAGCAATGAGTTAGTGGTGATAAGTGCCTGCGAGACTGCTCAAGGTACAAATATGAAAGGAGAAGGCCTGATGAGCCTTTCTCGAGCATTTCTTGCGAGTGGTGCTGGTGCCACAATCTCCACTCTTTGGCCTGTATCAGATCGAGCCAATGCTTTGTTCATGGAGAATTTTTACTACGCACTTAAGGCTCTAAACTTAGAGACTGCTGCCGCTTTGACCTACGCTCAAAATAAGCTCAAGCGATCACCAACTTACGACGCCCCATACTATTGGGGTGCGTTTGTATTGCACGTAGCTGACAGAAATTTCGATCCTATAGCGGCCAATTAGCATAGCGGAAATGGCAGTTCCCGACATTGAGGCCCATCTTTTTCGAAGGGATTCCTCGTTGTTCCAATGCGGAGAACCTCATAATCAAGTGACTGCGCCAACCGACAAGAAAATAGTCAGTATATCGATGGCAAATAAAATCCACGAGAACAGTTTTTGAATTTATTGAGCAAAAATATGCCGCATGGAGGATTCATAGGCCTGTTTCTTGGCAGCGTATATTACTGAGGAGATGCTTGAAGATAAAATACCTGAGATTGATCAGCGATTTTTTCCATAGCTGAAGTAATATCTACT
Organism: Gammaproteobacteria bacterium; assembly: GCA_021773355.1. GTDB lineage: Bacteria > Pseudomonadota > Gammaproteobacteria > Pseudomonadales > Pseudohongiellaceae > UBA9145. The sequence goes on from JAJFKE010000011.1 coordinate 416,602, forward strand.
CCGCTCCAAGCTGTTCTTGATATTTCAGACTGCGACAACTGCTCAAAGCGCACAAAACCACTTATCTCTGTTTCGGAGGACACGTTTTCTCGAAGCTTATAAGCATAATTGTAGTTGTCTCGCACCCAGGTTTTATCGTAGCCGCGAACTCCAGCACCGCCAAAAGCGTCAACCGCTGTGTCATAGTCACCTAGTAATAACGCCGCGGTACCTAGAGATGATAGAGCTGATCCTTGAAATTGAAGCTGCTCAGGATCAAGCAGGTACGCTAATGCGGAAGCTGCCATCGCTTCTTCCAGCTCAGCAGGATTATCTCCAATGCCAAGGATTTGTGCTCGCTTTAAGTAAACATCGGAAAGACCCTTGAGCACTCGACTTTCTGCTATCATCTGTGAAGTCCCATTTGAAGTTATTGCTCTGGGAACCTCAATCCTGCCTTCCCCATCGCTGCCTAGGAATCGTAAGTACGCAGTTTCTGCAAATGCTAGTAGATTCAATGCTGAAACAGAGTCTCCTTCCTCTATTTTTCTTACTGCCTCTTTCGAAAATTCTTCTGCATCATCTTTGGCTACATTCTTGTTTGCCTCATATAAAACCTGAGCATAAAAATCATAGAGATTCATATCAATATTTCGGTCCCGCACGGCTTCTCGTATCGGACACTTATGATTCTTCAATAGAATATCTGCGTACTCAGATTTTGAGCCTGCATTCTTAAGCATTACGCTTAGGGCGAGGTTGGACACAAACTTTTCTCCAACGGGATACGGGTCAGGGTCCATCCGAGCGCTTAACAATTGTTGCGAGCTGTTGTCAAAATCGTTAAATATTAATTCATCAATCGATTGTTCAGTTTGAAGTGCAAAAAGCATTTCACTAAAACAATTGACGGGTATAAAACGACCACTTCTATTGCTCTTCTGACTCTGTATGACGATACCATTTAACAATCCAAATTTATCGATTACTGGCGCGCCACTATCTCCACTTTCAGTGTTTTCCCTACTCAGGTCCATGGTGCATTCTGCTGAATAATTCACATTTTTGGGATTAGGGAAATTTATCCCAGAAGTGCCAGTTATCTTAGTCAATGCATCTCCATTGAACCCATAAAATAGATGCATCGCATCCACGTCGGGAGAGCTGCCAGCGATTTCCACGGCCCTCAATCCCCTTACGCTATTCCGTACTTTGATAACAGCAGTATCCCGAACTTTAGACCAGGAAGCGCCGCTAATTTCGTCCTCGCCAAGAGCCTGGGGCCTCGAGTCTACTAGCATCGCCTCATAAACAGTGCCGTTATCAAGATAGGGAAATTTCACGTAAATAGGTGGGTATTTAACGACATGTGCCGCAGTAATCAGAATTCCGTTTTCCGCATCTACTACGGTGGCCGTGCCGCTGTAAGACTCGCCTCTACTGTCTAAATAGATCTTAGCTAATGACCGATTGATATTTGTGCTATTTTCATCAGGCGTCAGTTCTGGAAATGAGAAATCAGCACAAATATGTGATTGACCAAGAACGCTTTGGCATATAGTCAATAAAAAACATGTCAATGATAACGAACTGAATCTCTCTTTCATTAGTATGTCCTCGCAATTCCAAGACTAAAATCATGCTCTACACAACTTTATAGGTGACTGTTATCTTTTGAACGAATTTTGCACTATCGGCTCCACTTATCCCTGCGGAAAATGGCGGAAATTCAAGCTTAAATCCTCCAGAACCATCAGTGGTTAGCACAAAATTGATCGTGGTGGTAAGTTCTTTGGGATAAAGTGGAGGCAAACCGCGGACCGCAGTGTTGATGGCATAAGCACCGGCTAGGATTGAATCCGCCAGAGCTTGAGCCAGACCAACATTAGCCACATTCGACCCGCTGTCCGCTGGAGGTGGCGCGAGCACCAACTTCACGCTATTAGTAATTTCTGTATTTTTCTCTTTCCCGAAGGAAACAATGAAAAATGAAATTTTTCCTCCCACTTTAGCGCCCTGAGTAACATTCAACTCGAGCGTAACTGTATCTAAGCGAGGCAGGCTTTGCGCCACCGCCTCCTGCTCTACTAGCAACAAAGCTGATTTGGCTTCGTCTAACAGTCGCTCCAATTGAAACTCCTGTGCGTAAGCATTGGGTATCAATAGCATCAAAATCGTTAATAATACGGAACTTTGTGACAGACTTTTGATTATCATGTATTCGGCACTCCTCACTTTTTAAGTATTGAGTACTTACTGTCGTCTACAAGTGTTTTGTCCCACTTGAAAGAGATACTTGGCTACGGTAATTACCAAATCGCTATGACTTGCGCCATGGGCGCAGCGTCATAACGGCACCCAATAAAAAACCCCAGAGTGCAACCGAATGGGGTTGTTTATTGGATGCCTGATACGAGATGTACGATAGAACGGTATAGCCATCCCTGGCGCGACATTCGTGTTCTTCTTGAGACCCAGCCTACTCGTAAGTTTGCTACATCAAGGACGCCTGATTAAATGCGGCAGCATTTAAGACCGCGTAGCGGCCCCCTTTAGGGGGTGAGGGAA
>JAJFKE010000012.1 GCA_021773355.1 Gammaproteobacteria bacterium
TTGTCCCAGCAGTTCCCGCGCCGACTCATACTTTGTTCGATTCGGTAGCGCCATAGCAAGCGACGATATTTCAAACTCGTATAGTGACACCCTTGATCAGAATGGAACATCACGCCCTTTGGTCTTCCTCTGCTCTGGTAAGCCATATTCAACGCCTTGCCCGTCAATTCACTATCAGGGGATAGCGAGAGTGCCCAGCCAACCGGCTTACGGGAAAATAAGTCCAGTACAACAGCCAGATATGCCCAGCGCTTTCCAGTCCAGATATACGTCACATCTCCGCACCAAACCTCATTCGGTCGATCAACGTCAAACTGCCGATCCAGCTTGTTAGCTATAGCCACATGCTCTTGGATCGCCCGCTTGTAACTATGCTGTGGCTGCTGGCTGCTGGCAGCTTACGAGCGTCAGCTCCTTCATCAGCCGACCAGCACGAAAACGACTCAAAGCCGTGCCCATATCAGTAACCAGGCCCGCTACTGTTCGTGCGCCGGCCGAACCATTACTGAGCCTGTGTGCGGCTCCAACAAGCGCCTTTAGCCGAACCCGCCCTGGATTCTCAATGTGAGCGTGAACCTTCCAGTATTTATAACTGCTGCGGTGAACTTCAAACGCGCCACACAGCGTGCTTACAGGAGGCTCTCTTTTAACCGGTCAATTAGCGCAAATTGTTCATGCAGTCCGACATCAAGAGAGCTGTAGTCTTTTTTAATATATCAATCTCCATCTCAGCGCGTTTCAGCTTCTTTTCCAACTCCCGAATGCGCTGCTTGTCTACGCTCAGTGGGGATGCCTGAGGCATTTCTCCTCGACGTTCCTGGCGAAGCTGTCGTATCCAATTTTCCATAGACGATTTGCTGACATTCATTGCTTCGGTGGCTTCACCAATACTGTAGCCGTGGTCGACAACGGGCTGTGCGGCTTCCTGTCTGAACTCTGGTTTAAAGCTTGGTGTTGTCCTTTTTTACATTGGTCACCTCTCTGACAGGTGATAATATCACCTACATTCAGGTGGCCAGATTCACTATGCCACTACAAATACAGCTTCGAAGGAAGGCCGAGAAATCTCAATTTGCCGTTAAATTTGACGAACTCAATCCCTGTTCGTGTTTTGTATTAGGACAATTGGTGCCAAATCTGCGTCCTAAATACAAAAATACAGTTCAATAACCCCCCACAGACCCCGAAGAATGGACCCTCAAAAAAAACGGGATTTTCTCTAAAGTGTCTCCCACAAAGGTCGTAAGAGTCTATACCAAGCAATAATGTACTAGGCACTCCAAATTCATGACAAAGATTCTCATAGCCAATAGTGATCAAGTTGAAATAACAAAAATTTCTGCTTCTATTGGCAGTGCATATGATATCACTTCAATTCTTTGTGCTAGCCAATGTAGCAAAGATTTGAGTGAGTTTGACTTATTGGTAATTGATGAAAACTTCACTGAATTCCAAGGCATAGATTTTCTGATGCAGGTTGTCAGTAATAATAACATGCCTGTTTTAATGCTTAGCCCTGAAGATGATCCTAAGACTGCTGCAGAATCTATAAATTCTGGAGCATATAATTACATCGTTAAAACCGAAAACTACATTCCGGTATTAGAATTCGCGATAAGAGATGCTATAAGATACTTTGATGAATTGTCTGTTAGACAACAGCAAATTCTTTCGCTGAAAAAACAAGTCCAAGAATTAGAATCTACTCTAGTAGGAGAAAACTCTGCAAAAGCAGATCTGAAAAAAGAACGTAATTTATTTGACGATGTTGTTAATTCGCTTAAACTAAAGCAGGTCAATCTGCCAGATTATTCAGAAGTAAGTAAACAGTTTAGAGAAATGGCTGATCGTGGTTCTAGCATCAGGGATGTTAGTAGTTTATTAGTAACAGATGCAGGAATTTCTTCAAAACTAATTAGCGTCTCCAATTCCGTGTATTATCGCGGTATGACGCCAATCAAAACTTTGGATCAAGCCATCGGTCGCATCGGCATTACCGAGACTGCCAGTTATGTGGAATTGATCTCGAATCGTGGACTCTATGTCAACTCGAACAAAAAATACGGGGCCTATTTGGAGAAACTGTGGAAACATTCGCTCGCTTGTGGCTTCGCGTGCCAGGAATTATCCAAGACTCTGCTTTTTAAAAAGCCTATGGAGTTATTCTCGATGGGCTTATTCCACGACATCGGTAAGTTATTATTGATTCATATTCTTTCAGATCTAGAAAGCAAAGGAACTTATGAAGAAGAAGTGACAGAGAACGAGTGGGTAAATCTTGTTAGTACTCACCATGGTCAGTTTGGCGCTGCTTTGATGAAAATGTGGAAATTCCCTGCTGAATTTTCGCACTCAGCGAGATACAATGAACACCCAGAAACAGCACCCGAATTGACTAAAGAATTATGGGTGGTTTGTCTCGCAGACCTGATCTCGAAGTCGCTGGGATACACCGATGATGAACACGCAGAGGTTGTAAATATTGAGCAATCTACAGCATGTAAAGAACTAGGCTTGTCCTATTCAGACGCCCATAAGGTTAAAACTGCGGTAGCAAAAATAATGGAGGACAGCATTTTTATTCGAAATGATGATACAGATAGAGTACAAGAAGCGGATGACCGTGATCTGTCTCCACCTGCCGTTAACCATTCACAGCAAACGCTCATTGTTTAGTAATCTAATTGTTAACTTAGGATGCTAAAACCCAATTCCGGTCTGAATTCACCGAAAGGCAAGGGAATACAGCAGCAAGAAATTTTATTGGTTAGGTTTTCTACAAATTCTTCAGCCTTCACTTCAGATTCTTCGGGCAAAATCACAACAAAACCATCAATTCCCATTGCGCCCAATATTCCCCGGTCGTTCAGTTCGGCCCGTACTGACTGCGCAAGCTCCTTGCGTATTAAATTTACAGATTCTAAGTCAAAATTTTTGTTGCCCATATTCGATATAGTAATAGATATTTGAATAGCTTTGTTTGAGGCACCTTCTGTACTCAAACTTGACTGCACAAGAGTCAGACCGTGATCGTTAATATCTCCAGTCACTTCATCAATAAGCTGCTTACGATCGGATTTCTGAAGTATCTCCTGTAAAAATTTGTTGTGGGAATTTCGCCACATTAACAATTCAGTTTCTATACAGCCAGCGAGCGTCTTAAGAGAGTCCAAATCTGCAATAGTTAGCTGCCTTGGCTTTTTGTCAATGATACATAGCGTGCCAAGCCGATGACCGGAAAACTTGATAGGTTGTCCTGCATAAAACTTTATTGCGGGGTCAGAAGTCACCAGCGGATTGTCACAGAAGTCTTCATTTTCCTCAACGTCGGGAATTATTAATGCATCATCACTATGCAGAGCATGAGCGCAGAATGAAACCTCTCGACTGGTTTCCGAAATGGTTAAACCCTGACACGATTTAAACCATTGGCTTTCGTGAGTTACCAACGAAATAAGGGCAATTGGTACTTCGAAAATTCGCTGAGCCAAGCGGGTTATTCGATCAAAACGTTCTTCTGCAGGGGAGTAGGTAATATCCATCTGATTCAGTGCCTTGAGCCTTGCATTTTCATTTTTTGGAATGGATGGTGATTTCATACTATTGTTTTATTCAGACGGGTAAAGACAGCTATTCTATATCGGCCAAAGTCGAAGTCCACTAGTTTCTGTGAGCCCCCTCCTTCACAATCCAGCCTTATACGCCGCCTGGACAGAGAGAACTGAATGTCCGCAACTGAGGGGGCACGACAAAGCCGGACAGTACCTGTCAGGTCAACCGTGGTCTCACAAATTATTTCCCTTGGGGTTTTTGACTACTCCGATTGTCCCTGTCGGGTGAAGAACGCCGCCAGCGCATCCCTGTCCTCATCGCTAATCTTGCTGGTGTTATGTTCAATCACATCGTTCATATCACCGCCGGCAAATTCACCGTCTGGTTTCAAGCCAATAAATAGGAACAGATCAAAATTGTTGGTAGTCCATTCTTCGAGGGCGGCCGCGTCTATGGCTTCTATTACTTCATCGCCTAATTGCGCACCTGCGTATTCACGACTGCTATCAAGTATGCCCAAGGCATTGCGCGGCGTGTGGCATTCTCCGCAGTGCCCAAGATTTCTAGCCAGATAGGCACCTCTGGCTAACAGCTCATCATCAAACACTTCAGCCTCGCCTTGACTCATATCTGCCATAAGATTCCAACCCGCCATAGCCCAACGATTCAACCACCACGGGGTCTCTGCTTCTGGAACACTATTACTAACTGGCTCCAAACTCATTAAGTAGGAACCGATGTCCAACACATCCTGATCGCTGAGACCGGCATATGCCCGATAGGGAAACGCAGGGAAATAGAAACTACCGCTGGGCGTACGGCCATGTTGAAGGGCCAGCAGAAAATCCTGCGCCTGCCAATCGCCGATACCGGTTTCGGTATCGGGAGTTATATTCGGCGCATAGAAAGTACCGAAATTCGTTTCAAGCGCCAGGCCGCCGATGAATAATTCCGCATCGTTCTCACCGCGGTGACAGCTAATGCAACCACCAGCGGTTACCAAATACGCACCCCGTTCAATTGCTTCTGAAGATTGCGATAATTGCACGTCGTTCGGAACAGTGGGAGGCAGAAAGAAAAAAACAGCAACTAACAAGGCCAGAACAAAAACAAAGGCTGATACGATTTTTGGTTTTGACCATGCTGACTGTGTCATTGCGTCAGTCCTGTCTCAGTTAGTGCCAGGGAAGATTTGCCGCGACCATTCGATCTTAACCAATCCAATGAAGATCGTGAACAGATAACTAATTTAGACCAGCTCTGCCAGTTGTTCCTTGCGAAAGGTCTGCAAGGAATCCATTTCATTATTTCTGACCTTGATGGGCCAGTCGAGGTTTGCCAACAGGGCTCTGCCAACTGCGATTAGATCAAACTCGTCTGCTTCCATGCGTGAGATCAATTCATCGATGCCCGCCACTTCAGCAGAGCCGTCACGGTAGGTAGCGACGAATTCTTCAGTCAGACCTACACTGCCTACACTAATGGTTGCCTTAGCGGTTATTTGTTTTGCCCAGCCGGCCAGGTTCAACGATGAACCTTCGAACTCGGGTTCCCAGAAACGTCGGGTGCTGCAATGGAATATGTCCACACCTGCATCTGACAGAGGGCTTAAAAACTTTTCTAACTCATCGGGAGTCTGTGCTAATTTTGCATCAAAATCTTGCTGTTTCCATTGGGAGAATCGCAGAATCATGGGAAAGTCATCTCCAATTTCACCGCGAATCGCCTGCATTATTTCAACGGCGAACTGCGTGCGCTTTTGTATTGAGCCACCATACTTATCACTCCGTTGGTTGGTTCCTTCCCAGAAGAAATTATCGATCAGGTATCCATGGGCCCCATGCAGCTCTATTGCATCGAAGCCTAGTCTTACCGCATCGACTGCGGCCTGTGCATATGCAGCAATCAGTTCATCGATTTCTTTTGTAGACAGGGGCTCCAACACTTTCTTGCCGGGCCCAAGTAAACCCGAAGGTGTCGCCGAAGGGTAATCGGGGTGGGGGCCTTCACCGGGCTTTCTAATTGCACCCACATGCCATAACTGCGGTGCAATCTTGCCACCGGCAGCGTGAACTGAATCCACCACGTTTTTCCATCCTTCCAATGCCTCACCATGAAAACAAGGGATTTGTACGGCGGAGGAAGCTGCCTTGTGAGGAATCGTGGTGCCCTCAGTTACGATTAATCCGACGCCGCCTTCGGCGCGCCTTGTGTAGTAGTTTTCAACATTTTTGTCGGGAATTCCGTTAGGAGAAAATTGCCGTGTCATTGGTGCCATTACAATTCGATTTTTTAATTGCAATTTTGGGTGGTCAAATGGTCTAAATAATACTTCTGGGTTCATTTTCTATCCTGTCCTAACTGATCGATTGCCATTGCTTCGTGTTACACAAAGTTTGTTGGTCGTGCATTCTATTGTCTGCATGCCATTGTGTCGACTCATCAAATGTTTATAGTTTAAGGTGACCACGCTGATCGTGTCGCCGCTTCTTTAAGTAATAATCTATTTTCATTCGATGGTGGTGGTTCAGAATCTCCAAAGATTGCACGAATCCAATGACCGTCTGTGGGGTTCGGAAAGATAATGTAATCTTGCCCGTAATGATCTTTATCTTCTTCCATCAAAGCAAGACGCTGCTCTACATCGGTGGAATAATATTTACGCGCAAAATCGTTGAGGTTATCACCTAAAAGAACAACGACCTCATGCTCTTGCCGAATTTCTTGCTGTGTGATTTCCTTGTTAGAAGACTCTCGCAACACCCTTAGGTGTTGCCCATCCACGTAAGGGAAACCTGCGGCGGACAAATTTTCCAGGGCCAATCGGTCTGTGGATTCACCCTGATCCCGATTGGTTACATAGAACACTTCTACCTTATTGGCTTCGCAAAATCGCAGAAACTCGACAGCTCCAGGGCTGGCCACGGTTCGACTCTCAGCAATCCATTTGTCCCAACTACGGTCATCAAAGAAATCCTGCCCTTGCGATATAAGATAACCCCAATAGTCATTAGCCAGCAGCAGCGTTTCATCGACATCACTTATCACCGCCAGGGGCTTGGAATTGTCCCCAGCCTGGGCCAGGGCAAGCTCCACGCGCAGGCGCGCCAGGTTAAAGCCTTGATGATACAGGGCACGATATTCCGCGGCCGTCTGCTTCCACGCCATTGCCATAGTTAGGTTGTTGCGATTATCGAAGGATTCAGACTGCGCACTCTGTACTGCAACCGGCATTGCGAATGCTAAAGCCAATAGAGGGAAAAATAGTTTCTGAAAATAATGCATGATGAACACCTGATAGTTCTTTGCTAAGGATGCAAGCTATGTTGACCGCTATCGCTGTGATTTGGGCAATTGAATCTGTACTATAGCTGAATTCGTAAAAATTCAATCCTAAAGCCACTACGAAAACAACAATACTTCAAAATCTGGAGGAAAAATATGATCCGTTCCATCGGAAATACAAGGGGTTTTTATCCGCTCGCCGTGGCGACAACATTGCTCTTATTGAGTAGCGGACTATCGGCTCAGACTTATAGAGTGCTGCTCTCAAATGACGACGGAATTGAATCACCCAGGTTACACGCACTGCAGCAGGAACTCTCGAAATTATCGAATGTGGAGGTCGTTGTATCTGCACCCAACATCAATCAATCCGGTGCCAGCCAGTCCTCTATAGGCTCGATTCGCGTCGAAAATTTTCAGCTCGATGGAGATTTTTTTGGTTACGCGGTACATGGAAGGCCTGCGGATGCCGTTCGTTTCGGAATTATTGAATTGGGCAAGGAAGACAGTTTCGATTTGCTTGTCTCGGGTATCAATCGAGGCGCAAATGTGGGCGACGTATCTCATCTGTCCGGAACCGTGGGTGCCGCTATGGAAGGCTTGTATCATGGCATTCCCGCCATTGCAGTTTCGGAAGACCCTGACAGCGAAAACACTACCGCAACCGCCAGGTTCACTGCCGAGCTGGTGGACCGATACAGGCGCCTGGGTGCTCCGCAGGGCACATTGATTTCTATTAATGTCCCGGCGGGGGAACTGAAAGGCGTGGCGGTCAGACCCATGGGCGATTCCTATCTGCAAACTGCTAGCTACAAGGCGCTGCAGCAAGATTCGGACGGTATCGAGTATGAACGAGTACGCTTAATTGTGCAGTCGGAAAATACCGCCACCGACACCTATGCCTACCAGCAGGGTTACATTTCTCTGACACCTCTAAAATTTGATTGGACCGATTACGAATTACTGGATGAAGTCGAATCCTGGAATTTGCAGCTGGTCGACTAACTACTCTCAGGAGAAAGTTTTGCTTGAATTCGAACACATTGTACAGGTGAATGACCCGACAAATGAAGAAATACCTGTTCTCAGCAGATCACAACTCTGGGAAGGTTTGGTGTTACGCGCACGACGCCCGGACAAGTTTAACAATAGTCTAAAAGTTGAAATAGATGACCTGGCAGAGGACGAATTTGAACGAACAATTGACGTGGGCGAGCTCAAATTCCATGAAAGGGTAATGCTCTACCCCGATGAGAGAATCCACACTCAGACTATGGACGAATATGAACAGATCGATGCGCAAAGTCTCACTCAACTGGAGGAGCCAGAACAAGGCTTTCTATTCGTACGCTTTAGTTATAAGCGCGAACTGGAAGATGAGGACGCGTATTCTGTCGCAGAACATTTAAAATCGGCTTACTTACAAACTGATCATGACGCAATAGCATTAATAAGATTGCTTGCAGAGAGTGGTTTGTTTGGAGAGACTATTAATTAGTGCAACTGAACTCGCGACTGTCTAATTATCTTTTAAATAATCTGGGATTCTTCTCAATAAAACTATCGATCCACTGTTCCAGGAATGAATCTCTGCGTCGTGTTTGCAAGAAGCCCCAGCCTAAGACAGAAATTATTCCTGCTCCTAGTCCGTCTACGATCAGATCCCACATGGTGTCTTCCAGGCCACTTTTCTGCATGTTCATACCAAACATCTGATCCATGGTAAATTCAAATATTTCCCAAATCGCACCCATGCCCATGGCGAAGATGAACGCGAAAAATGCGACAAATTTAGCCTGTAAGTCCAGTTCAACATCTTCTTTTTCATTTAATACATAGACCAGCAAGAAACCAACTATGCCCAACAGGAAGCCAGAACCTGCATGCAACACCAGATCCCACCACCAGAAGCGCAGATAATATCCCTGTACTTCCCCAAGAAACAGCGACATATAGACAAACAAGACAGCCAGGGTTTCAATTTCATGAGGAATTCGAACTTGAAAGCGATTGCCCAGGGCAACCGGGAGAAAAGTCACGGAAAGAATAATAAGTACTTCGATGGCTGCTTGATATCTCGCCTGAATAAAAAGAAAAGCGGCACCGAAGCACAAAACCAGTTTCAGAAAATAGGAAATTCTTCTGTGGACCAGATAGTTAATAGGACTATTGTATGAATTTGAAGATGGCATGACCTAGCTCGGAGACCCCTAGCCTTGAACCGGCACTATATCATCTTACTAGCCAGATCGCAGTTTTAGGAAGTTCTGAACGTGCTACAGTAGGAGTTATAGTTCAAATGCCTTTTCAGTGTGGACTGTGGAAATGTTAAACCTTATTGAAAATAATGAATCTCTTTTTCTGATTCTTGGCATCTTTTCCATACTCGGATTTCTGTGCTCCCTGGCATTAGTGCCCTTGATTGTTTTGCGAATTCCAGCAAACTATTTTTCCCATCGGCATCGTATTCCGGCGACAGGCAAGAACCGAAATAACCTTCTTCGCTGGATTTTTATACTGCTGAAAAACCTGCTGGGGTTGCTTATTCTGCTGCTAGGCATTGCGATGCTGTTGCTACCCGGGCAGGGATTATTAACGGTATTGATGGGTTTGTTATTGATGGATTTCCCCGGTAAATATCGCCTGGAACGCTGGATAATAACGCGCGGTCCTGTGCTCAAATCCGTTAATTGGCTGCGCAAGCGCGGCGAACGTGATCCGCTACAACTTTAAGATGCAAGTCGACGCCTTGATATTTTAAGATAAGTCATTGAATTAGCTAGCAATAAGCCAGGGAAAAGAATCAGGGCACGCAATCCATACAGATCGCTTCATCAATTTTGATAAGCAGTGCTGATTTGGTTTATTCTCTGATGCCCATCCCCAAAATTCGCTACCATCGCAGCGTTGGAGAACACGAGAATGAGAACAGCATTTCAATCGGCATTACTGATTTTGGCAACGCTTGCCGGCACCGTAAGCTTTGCGGATCGACAAGCAACTGATGATGAAAGACATATAGATGATCCCCGAATTCAGCATCGAAGCTATGAGTTTCCAGCGACCGGTGAGACCATTCCCTACGCCCTGTTTGTTCCCTCTGGCTATGATGGAAATCGGGAAACACCTCTAATTGTTTCCTTACACGGGCTGGGCAGGAGCCATGATTGGTTAATGGGCTATCACGGTTTGCTCGATCAGGCGGAGGTGAATGGTTACATCGTGGTGACCCCTCTCGGCTATATCCGTCGCGGCTGGTATGGCTCCCGGGCTATCGATGACATACAGGATGCCGAATACAGCGAACAGGATGTGATGAACGTATTGCAGCTGCTACGCGACGAATTCAATGTCGACAATAATCGAATTTATCTCTGGGGTCATTCCATGGGTGGCGCGGGCACCTATCATATTGCAGCCAAATATCCAGACCTGTTCGCTGGTCTTGGAGTTGCGGCACCAGCGCCAGAGCCAAACGCTCCCATGGTCGAGACCTTGAATAAAATTAAACACCTACCCATTTTTGTTTTACAGGGGGACAATGACGAAGCTGTTCCGGTAGAAAGAACACGAACCTGGGTAGCGAAAATGCGCGAGCTGGGCATGCAGCACGTGTATGTGGAGATTCCAGGCGGCGATCACTCCCTGCTTATTTCCCAGAACAAGGAGAACATGCAGAAATTCATCGACTTTTTTAATATCGTACGAAAGCAGTACTAATTCATACTCAATTTAGAGTTCAATAGAATCAACATGAAAGCGACTAATTTTTACAAGATTGTCATTGCGTTCTCATTTATTTTTCTCGCCCAGCAAAGTTTTTCCGCGGAAGAAGAAAAATTTGATGCTGTAGCCACCTATCAGTCAACCTGCTTTGCTTGTCATGGAACCGGCGCCGCGCATTCACCCGAAGTAGGCGACCAAATCGAATGGGAGATACGCATGGAAAAGGGCCTGGATACTTTAGTACAAAGCACAATTAATGGCCTGAATGGCATCATGCCTCCTCGCGGGCTCTGTGCTGACTGCAGCGATGATCAATTAAAAGCGATAGTGGAATTCATGCTGGAGAGTAGTCTTTAGTATCAATTATAACAAAACATGGAGCACAAATAATGTTGCACTCAAAATATCGATTGTTCAGAAACTTCTTTCTATTATCGGGTTTGTCAATTGTATTGCTCAGCTGTTCTCCACAGGGAGACTCCACATCGATAGAAGTAGCGACAAGTAGCAGCAGCACTGGCGGAGAAGTAGAACAGCTTGAGGTTAGTTCCGCGCTTCGACCCATTTCTTCAATTCAAAATATGGATTGGCGACTACACAATCTGGACCTTGCGGGATCACGTTATTCTCCCAGCGATCAAATAACCAGAGACAATGTCGCCGAACTGACACCGAAATGGCTGTTCCAACACGGCGTTATCGATGGCGTTAGTAACCAAACAACGCCTGTTATAGTCGGCGACATAATGTACGTCACCGATTCTCGCGGAAGTGTCTATGCGCTCAACGCTGAGGATGGTCATTTGCTGTGGACCTACGATGTAACAAGACTACTGGGTGGCGGTAGACGCGAAGGATATATTTTTAGACATCGAGGTGTAGCCTATGAAGACGGCGTGGTCTACTCCGCGGCCGGTTCCTTCATATTTGCACTGGATGCCATAACTGGCGAGCCTTTAGAGGGTTTCGGAGACAATGGTCAGGCTCCGGTTATTCTCGATGTATTACAGGAAAAGAATCCAGAGATTGAAACCGCTATCTCTGTTGGGTATTGGTTTACAACTGCACCACAGGTTTATGACGGCGTCATCTATGTAGGTACCACGCGCAGCGAAAGTCATATTGCCGGCGGCTATGTTCTAGCCATAGATGCGAAAACCGGGGAAGGTATTTGGAATTTTAATACCATACCGCAAGATGAAACCGACCAGGGCTGGGATATTGCTGGCCCAACCTGGGTAGGTGGCGAACGCAATGGAGGCGGTATCTGGGAAACCCCGGCGGTAGATCCCGAATTGGGAATGGTGTATGTGGCGGTGGGCAACCCTTTCGGTGATAGCACCAAGCGTGATGGCATGAACTTGTTCTCCGACTCACTGATTGCACTCTCGCTAGAGGAGGGCAATCTTGAATGGTATTACCAACAAGTGCATCACGATGTGTGGGACTATGATTCCGGCAATCAACCGGTACTGTTTGATATGGAAGTTGACGGCCAAGAAGTAAAGGCATTGGCTCAGGCGAGCAAAAACAGCTGGTTGTATATCCTGAACAGAGAGACTGGCGAGCCAGTACACCCCATCATCGAAACACCCGTCTCAACAGAAACTGACGTAGAGGGCGAAGTGCCCTACCCGACCCAACCCATTCCACACAAGGCCAATGGCGATCGAATGGAGCCGGTATCACCGGTGTTCCCTACGGATATCCCCGCACAGCATATGGAAGCGAATAATCTGGTGGAGCAATTCACGCCCATAGGGCCGAGTCAGATATTTTCTCCAGGCTATGGAGGTGGCGCCAACTACGCGCCGATTTCCTATGGCAAAGACACTGGCTTTCTCTATATCAATGCGATAGATCAACCCTTCAATTCCGGCCGTGATCCGAAGGGCTATTTCTCAGCCTATGATCCAACAAGCGGAGAATTAATCTGGCGACAGATCTTCGAAGGCTACGGCCAGGCAGGCTCCGTAGTCACCGCAGGCGGCATTGTTTTCGTTGGGGCCGGCAGCAATACAGCAGGCTACTTCTATGCCTATGACGCCTATACCGGTGAAGAGCTATGGAAGTTCAACACCGGTGCCGGAGTGTTTGCATCGCCAGCGGTGTATGTAATCGATGGTCAGGAATATGTGACCGTTGCGTCTGGAGGCGGGTCCAGAGGGCGAAGAGGCGGAGATCTAATCCTGGTATTCGCCCTTCCCGAGCGTAACTAGTTTTCAACCGCTGCTGATGGCTTCTCTCATACCACGATGAAGAAGCCATCTAGTTTTCTGTAGCGCACATTGTTGAAACTATAAAAGGTATTACTACCTTCTCGAATTACTCTATATCCGCTGGGGAGTGCGGCTACACGAAACCCTGAACGGGGTTTTACGATCACGTAGCCATGAGACATTTTCTGGTAGTAAACTCCTTCGTAGTAATAGTATGTTTCATCGTCGTGAACAAACCTCAGATGTCCAACTGGCAGACTGCTCAAACTGAACGCCGCTACCGATGTGACCGCTCTAACAGGTGTTGGTCGAACAACTACTGTTCTGCTACCAAGCCGGTGATTGTGCAGCAAATTATGTCTATCACCGTTCCTGAAATGCGGATCGGCCTGGACGCTGGATACCGCAAACAGAAAAGTAAATCCGACTGCACTCGCCAATGAGACTAATTTCATAAGATTTTCTCCAATGCATTCTCAAAACTATCCGGTACGAATAGTGTTGCTTGTTAACTAAAACGCGTGAAGTGAGTATTGGTTTACCAGAGAGGCTGAATTGAACTGACATACCGGAGTTAGAGTTTGCTAATCACCAGTCTGAAGCCGATGCTACCGTTACGCACGCCGGGATCCACTGCGCCACGTACCGCCGCGCGCACATTGCCAACCGTGTCTGAGTAGGAACCTCCACGCATCACCCACAAGGCATCATCCGATAGATTCTCGGCATCATCTTCGGAATCATAGGGATAGGCCTGCATGGGGCTTCGCGTTATTTCCCACACATTACCGCTCATGTCTGCAAGGCCGTGGGCGCATTCAGTACAGGGTTTGGAGCCTACGGGCAACACCGCTGTGGAACCATAGTTTGCTAAATCGCTTCGGGTCTCGTTTCCCCATGGAAACACCCTTCCATCTGTACCTCGGGCCGCCTTTTCCCACTCAGCTTCAGAGGGCAAAATTATCCGGCCACCAGACTCCAGAAAGCTTTTCAAGTCTTCGGGTGTATTAGCTGAGGCTTTCATTTGCTGTTCCAACCAGCGTGCGTATGCCAAAGCCTCTGGCCATGTAATATTTGTTATTGGAATATTTGCGACCGCTGAAGAGAAAACTGAATTTGCCTGATCGGGAGAGTCTTCAATGAATGCGCTAAATTGCGCCACTGTAACTTCGAATTTTCCTATGTAGTATTCAGGCAAGTCAACTGTACCCTGACGGCGACTACTGGACCAACGTTCATTTTCGTAAGCCAGACGATCCAGTGCTGGATTGCTGCCCATCAAGAAAGAACCTGTAGGTATAAGTACGAAACCCAGTAGTTCGTCATCTGGCAAATACCAGCTATCTGCAAGAAATCCTGCAGTCGCGTCTGCGTCAAAGGTGCTGGTAGTATTCACTGTTAAATAGGTTTGCCCGGATTGCAAACTCATCCAGAAAGCGACGAAAACAATCATCGCGCACATGATGCTCAGACCAAGGGCTCGGCCTGGAATTTCATGCTCGTCAGCTTCCATGGCTTCGGCCTTGTTATCTGCTGTCGCCTTACTCATAGTGGAGTCCCATTGCTCTCACAGGCGAATTTCCATTCGTGTATGCAGGCGCGATCATACAATTCTTCGACGGACTGGGTCATCAGGTTTTGCCCTCCCTCGCGCAATAGCAAGCGTAGGTCTAATTCGTGGGGCACATCACGGGCGACCAGGTTTGTATCCAACAAATTCAAACAGGCTGCGCGAAACTTTAGCTCACACCCCCGGGAAAAATAGCCCAGCGAAAGTTCAGCATTGACTTCAGTAACCTTCCCTTCGCGATAATGCACACCGAGTTCATTACATGCCCAGGCAGCATTATCGCCACAATAAGTTGCCTCCAGTTGTAGCAATCGGTCACAGGCATTCGGCAAACCGCTTATACAGGCTTGCTGCCAGAACGGCAGGCTATCACCCTGGTGTTTGCTATCGGTTTTGCCCAGCAGTGACATTGAGGCGAAGAACGCAATCCAGATACTCATATGAGCCAGGTTGGCACGGCCACCAAACCAGTCTAATCGCCAAACATTGAGTACAGACTCCGATCGAATAGATCGCACGGCTCTGTCGATTGCTATGACACTCAGATTTAGCAATGGCACACAAAGAAGTTTGTCATAGAAAGTTGGAGCGCCTAAGGCACCCAACAAAGAATACAGCCCAAATACTCCCAGACCGTAGAAGACACCAAATAGGGTCTTCCCCAAAGGGGTTCTAGGAGATGTAGAAGGGTCAGTGATTAACAGGTGTAGTCCAAGAAACACGGCAGCCGGAATTTCCGAATCAAGAAAATACGGCGTACCCGTGCTAGCGGAATACAGAGCACTAAACCCAAATAAGGTAATCGCCGCCATTCCGGCAACAAGTGTTATGGAAAAAAAATACATCACTATCAAACCAATCAGGAACAGGAAGCTGTAGACGTTTGGTGCAAGTGTCAGCGTGGACGCGATTTCCTGACCCCAGGTTAAACTGCTTGTATTGGTGGCGATAAGAACTACAGAAAACAAACCCAGGGCAAACGCCGAGGGATTGAAAATATGTGAGCTACGGCCGTCTCGTTGCCAACGTACATACTCTTTTCCCATAAAGCCCACCGCAATCATCAGAAACTGCATGTAGAACCAATCATCTCTGAACCAAAGGAATAGATTGATACTGAGAATTATGGGAAAAGGGCCGAAGCCCAGACTGTATTCGCGACGACGTGACCAGGCCAACAGCATATCGAAGGCGTAGGCGAACAACAGCTGCGCCAGAATTAACCAAGCATGGTCATATACCGGTCGCCAGTAATACCCCCAGTAGGCGTACACAGCCAGTTGCACAGTTGCCTGAATATAATGTTGCGGACGCAGCAACACGCTAAATACACGCTCTTGTTTGCTGCTTCGGGAATTGAAAAGCAGATATGCCAGCCAGATTAGCAGAGACGCTGCGGCACCCGAAAAAGACCAGACCAGAGCGGCACTGCTCTGGACTCGGGGAGCAAGACTCATTAACGCCAAGGCAATCGCCAAGGCAAAGGGTACTCTAAAAGCGGCCGTGGAAATCTTCGCTGCTACCTCAGAGACAATCTGATTATCAGCGGGTTTTCTGTTTTTAGAACGGCTACTTTTTTTTGAATTGGCGGAGACAGCCATTGTGCATCGCTCAAGCGGGAGAATTGGTCGATGGCAAGAATAAACCACCTACTGGTGCAATTCAATTTGGCGCCGGCAATGGTCAAGCCTTTGTCAGAGTAAGGAACAGGGCCCGAACAACACTGGGAATTACTGCAAACGCTTAATTGCGGCGCAGCAATTCATGGGGCTAGCTTAGTTATCGCTGAACTCGCCGTGAGCCTCGTCAGGGTGGTCTGGATGAGTCTGTTCATGCTCATAATCTGCCTGATGCCCGTGCTGGCGGCCTTCATCATGGGAGGAATGATGCCGGTCATGGTCATGATGTCCACCGCCAACAGCAGCGTTAGCCATGCGAAATGGAGCCGCTATAACGGTGCCGGTGGTATCTGCTGCAACACCAACTACCGCGCCGGTAAGCTGGAAGGGTGCTTTAATTACTGCTGCGGTGGTGTCCACTGCCACACCAATTACCGCGCCAATACAGCTGCTGAGCGACAGGCCTAAAGCCAGAGTTAGGATCATCTTAGGGTACTTCATGTGCGATCTCCTACGGTCCCCGCTACTCAGGGTGAGGGCAAGGTTGACCTAATCTAGGCCACCAAGACTTAATAACAGCTGAATTATGACAAAAAGTAAATACATGGCGTTAGCGCTAATCTCGTATGCCACTGTTGCCGACAGGATAGGCAAGCGGATCACACTCCTTTGGGGGTCCAATTTCTTCTTGAAAAATGGCTAAAACAAGCGTAGTTTCAGTCAATTAGCTACTGTTAACTCAACCAAGAATTAGAATACTGTTGGAGGCACACATGAACAACAGAGTACCAGCCAAATTGTCGATCGCGATCATTAGCATACTGACGGCACCACTATTGCTGGCGCAAGCAGGTGATATGCCGCGTACTGAATATGGCCACCCGGATTTTCAGGGAACCTACACCTTCAGAACTCTGACCCCCCTTAACCGTCCTAGAGAATTGGCGGATAAAGCCACACTAACCGCTGAAGAAGCTGCGGAATGGGAAGCTTTTGAGAGACGTCGGCAGAATCGTGACTTGATTATCGACTCAGTGGGCGGTGCCGGTTATCCACCCGGTGTAATTTCCTACAATGAATTCTGGTACGAGCGCGGCGTTGAGACAATAGCCGATCGACGTACTTCACTGATCTATGATCCACCAAATGGTCGAATTCCCGCGACCAATGCAATAGGCCAGGAAAGGCGTGCTGCCTACGGACAAATGGTGTTCGAAAGTGCTGGCCCCGAAGGACGTACTACGGTTGATCGCTGCCTAACGGGCTTCGTCGCCGGACCACCTATGATTCCTGGTTCATACAATAACAATATGCAGCTGGTACAAACCAAAGACCACATCATGATCTTAAATGAAATGGTACACACGGCTCGCATTATCCCCTTAGATAAGGAACACAGTACTAAGCAATTGAAGTGGGAAGGCGATTCCATTGCCCATTGGGAGGGTGATGAGCTGGTGATTCACACCCAGCACTTCTACCACGACTACAATCTCCGAGGTATGTCGGATCAAGCAGTGATTCAAGAGCGATTCACCTATGTTGATGAGAATACCCTGGAGTACGATTTCACCGTAGAAGACCCGCTTTCCTGGGACGATACCTGGTCGGGAAAGGTGCCCATGCGCCGAGCAGCCGATCCCGTGTACGAATATGCTTGTCACGAAGGTAATCATGGTTTGCAGGGAATCCTCGCAGGCTGGAGACGCTATGAATCCATGGGCATGAATGGTGACGGCACACCGAAGTCGGAGACTGGAAAAGTCGCACTGGAAGAATAAGCTGCACTACTAAATCAAAACCCTGGCATGGTCTGCGGTTTTGGAAATTCAAAAAAAGCCAGAGTTGGGTTACCATCCAATTCTGGTTTTTTTTCGATCTTCATCCACAACAATACCAAGCTCAAATTTTCACTTGGACCAAAACTCCCCATGCTGAATAAAAAAATCCCCTGGCTTGCTTCATTACTCTTTACTAGCTTAACGCTAGGGCCTAATGTGTTAGCGGAGGTCAACTCCGTGTACATCTCCTCGCGTCTGGATCCCAACGCCATAATTATCACCGAAGTGGATATTGTATTTATTTACGATGCGGAAATCGCGAATAGTCTGCCAGACACAAAATCTAGTTGGTATTCCAGTAAAAGACAATTCAGCAACAACGCCGGAGAAAAAATAGACATTGTAAATGTGTTTGTACCACAGGGTTTCGATTCGGAAATGGCAAGCTTGCCTTCGCGTCGATCCGCAGCACTTAAAGTTTTGGTATTTGCATACCACGATGATTCGAAAGCAGCTCCGCGGGATATTACGCAAATGAGCGACGTGGCAATAGAAATCGATCCTTTTGGTATTCGGGTCTCCGAAAGAGATTAAAGAGGTAAGTTCTGAATGGATCTGAATCAAATTATTTCATTCGCTCTGGTTTCAGCCATTTTTGTCGCAGTGCCAGGACCCAATGTTTTAGTCATTGTATCCACGACTTTAAGCTCGGGTAAGCTGCGTGGTTTGCAAACTGTTTTGGGTACCAGTATGGCTATGATAATCCAGTTAACAATTGCAGGCCTGGGAACCAGTATTCTACTTTCTACCTTGAGCCAAGGCCTGGTGTGGCTTAAGTGGGCTGGTGTTGCTTATTTGTTCTTCCTCGGAATTAATTCCTTGCATGCATTTTGCACGCGGAAAAAGTCTGTCCAGCCCTCTGCCGCCACGTCAATACAACGCGGATTCTGGGTATCGCTCACCAATCCAAAAACCATACTCTTTTTTAGTGCCTTTCTGCCGCAGTTTGCTGAGGTAGATAGCCCATACCTGCCGCAGATCGCCATCCTTTCCATTTGTTTTTTCGTGGTCGCTATAATTATCGACTCTGGCTATGCCATCATGTCTGCCAGATTGAAATGGCTATTGGCAGCTAGAGATATGGATAGAATTAGTAATGGTGTAAGTGGCACCTTTTATATTGGTGCTGGCGGCCTGCTCGCCAGCACCAATAAACTGTAAGCATTGCATCTATGAAGTGAAAGCGGCGCCGTTTACAAAGAAGTGCACTGCAATGCTTGCGAAGTAACCTAACATGATGGCCCAGGACCATTTGAGATGAGAAAAGAAAGTGTACACTCCGCGCGCCTGACCCATTACTGCGACACCTGCCGCCGAGCCAATCGACAACATGGATCCACCAACTCCGGCGGTGAGAGTTACTAGCAGCCACTGTCCTCTGTCCATATCCGGGCTCATTTCCAGAACAGCGAACATGACGGGTATATTATCCACTAAGGCCGATGCAAAACCGACGATTATATTGGCCGTAGTTGCACCAAGATCGACATACATAAATTCTGATACCAGCGCCAGGTAACCAAACGCTCCCAAGCCACCTACGCAAAGAATTATGCCGTAGAAGAATATCAAAGTGTCCCACTCCGCCCGCTGTAGGTTCTTGTAGATATCATAGGGTTGACCATCCTTAGGAGGAGCATCAGCTTCCATGGAACTTTGAAACATTGCCCCGTCTGCACTAACCAGAGAATTTGCAGATTCAGATTCCATATAGGAAGAGTCGCGAAGTTGTAGATAGTAGCCAAATAACTTAAGCAGTCCCAGACCTGTCATCATTCCGAGCACTGGTGGCAAGTAGAGAAAATTGTGAAATGAAACCGCCATGGCTATTGTCAGAATAAAAAGTCCGACCACTACCCAGGCTCCAAATTTCACCTGAGCCTTCTCATGTATAGCATCTGGCTTTTCGTCGGCGATGGCAAGACTCATAATGCCTGCTGTTACTAACCAATTAACTAGCGATGGAAAAAAGAGTACAAAAAATCCCTGAAATTCAATAATACCGGACTGCCAAACCATCAGGGTTGTAATATCGCCAAAGGGGCTAAATGCACCACCTGAGTTTGCAGCCACAACCACATTGACACAGGCGATTGATACAAATTTTATATTTGTACCACCCACTGCCGTCACTACCGCAGCCATCAACAATGCTGTCGTTAGATTGTCCGCTATGGGCGACATGAAAAATGCTATCAACCCGGTTATCCAGAAAATCTGCCTCAAGGTATATCCCTGGGACACCAACTTAACTCTGAGTAGATTAAAAATACCTCTCTCTTCCATGGTATTAATGAAGGTCATAGCTGCCAGCAAAAACAAGAACAGCTCGACAAATTCCAGCAAATTATGACGTACCAGCACTTCTGCAGTATGGGTGTCGCCCTGTTGAATGTAAGCGATGGCTACCAGAATCCAGATCACACCTGCAGCAACAACGGCAGGCTTAGACTTTTTTAGGTGAATATTTTCTTCCAAAATAATTAATGCGTAGGCTGCTATGAAAATTAGAATAGCCAGATAGCCTAGCCGGCTTGAAGTTAGATCAAGATTGCTAGCAGAATCGGCAGAAGCAGCAAATACCATTACTGGAATCAGGCTTAGTATCAAAAACACAGTGATTGGTGAAGTAATTAGATTTCTTTTCAATATTGAAGAATTGGTGAGCATTAAGAGCACATTCCTATCAGGGGAAGATTAGTTTGTAAATATTATTGCGACGAGCGCGCAAATGTTTGAGCAATCAGAAAATTACGGAATAGAGGTGTAGAATAAAGTGGAATTGTTCTGGCTGTTTTGAGAATTATTGTTAAACATAATTAATTTTATACGCAAGCTAGTTCAGTTTGGATCAATTTCGAATCTTGTAAAAATCTACTGCAATTATACTTGCACAAGCTGTATCCAGTTTCCACAACTATCATCAAAAACAGCTATAGACACATCTCCAATTTTCGCAGGCAAGTCCTTGAAAACAACGCCCTTGGCTACTAATTCCTGGCACTCTTGTTGAATATCCACACTGTGAAACACAGTAGCTGGAATGCTATCCTCGTAGATCGCCTGTTGATAGGCGCGGGCGGCGGGGTGGGTATTGGGTTCCAATAATAATTCAGTCTGCCCGGAGCCTGCAGATGATACGGTCAACCAGCGATACTCACCCAGGTCGATGTCGCTTACTTTTTCGAAACCTAAAATATCAGTATAAAATGTGAGGGCTTTGGCCTGATCTTCAACAAAGATACTAGCTGTTTTTACATCCATGGAGACGCTCCTTCAACTTCATCGCCTGTAAGACATTGACACACTTTACATTTGAATTGCAAAAACCCCTAGTTTATTCTTGTATCTCCCCCTATCGAGCAACGAGAGTTCTAGAAGATGACTAATAACAACATAAAATCCGTATTCATCGCACTGGCGATAGCTCCAGCCTTGGCTTTTGCCCAGGCTGATATGCCCCCAACGAATGATTTGCCTAACCCTTATATCACTCAGTCTGGCTATTTTAAGATGCCTGCTGGTCGTAACTGGGGCTCTTCCAGCACCGTCGATATCGACCTCGACGGCGAGAGCGTTTGGGTAGCAGAGCGTTGCGGCGGCAATATCAATGCCTGTGTGCAGAGCCCCGATACTAACTTGGTCATGTTGTTCGATAAGGACGGCAACATGGTACGCAGCTTCGGAGCCGGTTATATCACCTGGCCCCACGGCATTCATGTCGATTCTGAAGGCAATGTTTGGATAGCCGATGGCCGCGATAACCAGGGCGGTGATAATCCTCCCGATAATGCCTATGGTCACCAGGTACACAAATTCAGCCCCACCGGTGTGCACCTGATGGCACTGGGAAACAAGGGCGGCGGTCGCGATGATGAGTATTTCTACACGCCTAATGACGTACACGTAGCAGCAGACGGTTCCATCTTCGTCGGCGAAGGGCACTCCAGTGCTGAAGGCACTCCCAACCGCGTACTTAAGTTCGATGCCGATGGAAACTTTCTCTTCTCATTCGGTGAGTGGGGTGAAGAACCGGGTAATTTCCGCCAGCCTCATAGCCTGGCCATGGATTCCAAGGGTCGGCTGTTCGTTGCAGACCGTGGCAACAACCGTATTCAGATCTTCGACCAGGAAGGAAATTTGCTCGATGTGTGGCATCAGTTCAGCCGCCTAAGTGGCATCTACATCGACAAGAATGATGTCCTGTATGGCGCAGATTCAGAATCGGGTTCCGTGAACCCCGACCACGGCGCCTGGCTCCGCGGCATCCGCGTTGGCAGCGCCATTACCGGCGAGGTGGAGTTTCTGATTGAAGACCCGCAACCTGATTGCCGTGGTACCTGCACCGCAGAAGGTGTGGTCGCCGATGCTCACGGCAATATTTTCGGCGCCGAGGTTGGGCCAGTTGGTGGGATCAAGCGTTACGTTCGACCCATCAAGTAGAACCATGACTTAGACAAGCCCACCGAATGGTGGGCTTTTTTATGCACATAAGAAATACGTCATACTCCACTCGAGGTGCATACCGGAGAAAATATGCCAGCGCTTAGCGATCTGCTTTTTTTTACTGCTGCTGCCTTTATCATGAATCTTTCACCGGGCCCCTCAAACTTCTATGTGATGGCTAGAACCATTGCACAAGGAGCATCAGCTGGATTGGCCGCCGTTGCCGGACTAACAACAGGAAGTTTGATACATGTAATTGCCGCTGTTTTGGGATTATCCGCCCTGTTTAGCTATTCTCCGACTGCCTATACCTTATTGAAAATAATAGGTGCCGCCTATCTGATTTATCTAGGTTTGGGTTATTTTGGATTACGAATTTTTGGTAGCCGGAAAACCGCAGAATCGAGATCCAAAATTGCTGAACTAAACCTAACAAAGATATTCAGAGAAAGTATTCTAATAGAAGTGAGTAATCCGAAAACCGCACTATTCTATTTGGCCCTACTTCCACAGTTTGTGGCACCCGAAGCCGGGCCCGCTGCACCACAGTTCTTGGTCTTGGGTCTGATAGTTACCGTCTCAGCTATCCCCTGCGATTTATTCATTACATTTTTTGCAGATAAAGCATCTGCTTGGATTAAGGGCAACGATACAGCAAGAGGAAAACTAGAGAAAATATCTGGATCAATCTTAATCACCCTCGGCGCATATGTTCTTCTGGCCGAAGGTGACTAACTAGCAACGAGAAAAGTCTAGGGACCCTCTGATTAACTCCAAAAGCCCCGAAGGGCGCGGCCTGAAACGCCCATCTTCGTCGTTGCCGTTCTTGCTAAGGGAGTGACCATTAGCGGCAAACGGCGTCTAGAATCTGAACGCTTCAGGTCACGCAGAGGTGTTGGAGTTAATCAGGGGGTCCCTAAATATTGTCGATAATCTCGTTAAGTGTGGCACTCGGCCTCATTGCCGCAGATGCCTTGTCGACATCAGGCTTGTAGTAGCCACCAATGTCCATGGCTGTTCCTTGCGCGGAATTTAGTTCTACGACAATTTTTGCTTCGTTGCTGGTCAAGGCAGCAGCTATAGATTTAAACCTATCTTTCAGATTTTGATCCACATCCTGAGCAGCCAAGGCCTGTGCCCAATACAAGGCCAGGTAGAAATGACTGCCTCTATTGTCCAATTCCTTAACTTTACGCGATGGTGATTTGTTGTTATCAAGAAAATCTCCAGTGGCTTTGTCGAGAGCGTCGGCCAATACTTGAGCTCGTGCATTATCTGTAACATTGGCGAGATGCTCAAGTGAAGCAGCTAATGCTAAAAACTCACCCAGAGAATCCCAGCGTAGATGATTCTCCTTCTCGAATTGCTGTACGTGCTTAGGTGCCGAACCACCCGCACCGGTTTCGAATAAGCCACCACCCTTCATCAGCGGAACTACTGATAGCATCTTCGCACTGGTTCCAAGTTCCAATATGGGAAAGAGATCGGTGAGATAATCGCGCAACACATTACCTGTAACTGATATTGTATCGAGGCCATCTCTCGCTCGCTGTAGTGACAGACGAGTTGCTGCCTCCGGCGACATGATGCTTATTTCCAATCCATCCGTACTGTGATCTGCCAAATAAGTATTTACTTTCTTAATAATTTCCGCGTCATGAGCACGATCTTCATTCAACCAAAATATAGCGGGTGTATTCGAGAGCCTGGCTCGCTTAACCGCCAGTTTGACCCAGTCCTGAATAGGGGCGTCCTTGGCCTGGCACATACGCCAGATATCGCCTTCCTCAACCCTATGCTCGAGTAAAACATTTCCATCACTGTCCAGTACGGACACCGTACCGTCGCTAAGGATCTCGAATGTTTTGTCATGGGAACCGTATTCTTCCGCTTTCTGAGCCATAAGACCAACGTTAGGAACGCTACCCATGATGGACGGGTCGAATGCGCCATTCGTCCTGCAGAAATCTATCACTTCTTGGTAGACTCCAGCGTAGCAACGATCTGGAATAACTGCCTTCATATCCTCGAGCTCGCCGTCGGGACCCCACATTTTCCCAGAGCTTCGCAATGCAGCAGGCATAGAGGCGTCAATAATTACATCACTAGGTACATGCAAGTTGGTAATGCCTCTATCCGAGTCCACCATCGCCATTTGCGGGCGATTCGCGTAACAGGCTTGTAGGTCGGCTTCGATTTCCTCACGCTGTGCTTGCGGAAGAGATTGAATTTTGCTGTAGACATCTCCGATGCCGTTATTCTCATCGACACCTAATTCTGCGAAAACTTCACTGTGCTTGTTGAAGACTTCTTCGTAGAAAACAGTCACGGCATGGCCAAAAATTATCGGATCAGATACTTTCATCATCGTGGCTTTTAGATGCAGAGAAAAAAGCACATCTAGATTTTTGGCATCTTCAATCTGATTCGCCAGAAATGCCCGCAATGATTTTCTATTCATAACGGAGGCATCAATCACTTCACCGTCTAGCAGTGCTACAGCTTGTTTGAGAATGCTGACGTTGCCATCGCTATCACGGTGCTCAATTCTTGCTGTAGTGGCGGTTGCCAAAGTTTTTGAGCGTTCGCTGCCGAAGAAATCTCCTGATTCCATGCTAGCTACATGAGATTTGGATTCGCTTGACCAAGCGCCCATAGAATGAGGATGTTTGCGGGCATAGGACTTCACCGATGGCGGAGCGCGTCTATCCGAATTGCCTTCCCTGAGTACCGGGTTTACGGCACTGCCAATTACGGAATCATAACGGGCCTTAATATCACGCTGCTCGTCAGTCTTTGCTTCTTCCGGATAATCCGGAAGCGCATAGCCCTTCTGTTGCAATTCCTTTATCACCGCCATCATCTGTGGCAAGGACGCAGATATATTCGGCAATTTAATGATATTGGCCATTGGATCTTGGGTCATTTCACCCAGTTCCGCCAATGCGTCAGCCTGTTGCTGCTCGGGGCTTAGGAATTCGGGAAATTTAGCAATAACGCGCCCAGATAGAGAAATATCCCTGGTCTCGGCAGCCACGTCAGAGACATCGGTAAATGCCTTAATTATTGGTAATAAGGAATAAGTGGCTAAGGCGGGAGCCTCGTCTGTCTGGGTGTAAATTATTGTGGATTTCTTGTCTGACATCATAGTTCCTTGTATTGACTCGTCACTGGGAATATTTCTGAACAAGGTACCGCTGGCTGCGGCTATAACCTTGGATTTCACCCAAATTTCGTCCAGGCTGACTCTTTGTTGCTGCTGTTCTCGACCTTGCTTTTTGGTTATCGATAGAGATCCATTCAGCACTGCAAAAAGGCCGCGTATTATAACAGCCAGTGATCAGCACGAATAGTAGCCGGATGTTCCCGCCGGGCTTTAACGGTATAATTTGCTAGCTGATTGTTTACAGTCTGCTTATGCTGTTTTTACTACTCACAGTGAATTCCCGGCCATCAACACGAGAATAGATTCATGATACTAGCTACAAGCGTTTCAGATTTTACGATTCGATCAACAAGCGCCGATGATTGCGCGTTGATTCTAAGTTTCATTCAGGAACTGGCAGACTTTGAGAAATTAAGCCACGAAGTTGTAGCCAGTGCTGAAACATTGAAGGAATCACTATTCGGCGAACATCATTACGCCGAGGTCATGATTGGAGAATATCAGGGAATTGCAGTCTGCTACTCATTATTTTTTCACAATTTCTCAACTTTCACCGGCAGGCCCGGAATTTACCTTGAAGATATCTACGTAAAGCCGGACATGCGTGGCAAGGGCTTCGGTAAACTTATGCTGGCCTATATCGCAAAGCTCGCGGTTGAACGCAGATGCACCCGAGTCGAATGGTCCGTGTTGGACTGGAACGAGCCAGCTATTCAATTCTATCGTTCCATTGGTGCTACTCCTATGGATGGTTGGACGGTGCAGCGATTAGACGGCTCGGAATTGACAGAATTCGCCGAACAATTTGAATAACTTGAATCCCTGCAATTAGGCGTTACGACTAAATATATTTGGGACAATTGGTATAATAAGAACGAGGTGTAAGTTGAGTAGAACTGTCTATGTAAACGGTGAATACGTGAGAGAAGAAGATGCGAAGATCTCTATTTTCGATCGCGGCTTCATTTTTGGCGATGGCATTTATGAAGTAGTGCCCGTAATCAATGGCAAACTGGTTGATCAAGATTATTTTCTCGAGCGCCTTGATCGGTCGTTAACAGAATTAAGTATTGCATGGCCTTGTTCCAGGCAAGAATACCTGAATGTTTTGAAACAACTCATTAGGCGCAATGATTTGCAGGAAGGCATTGTCTATTCACAGGTTACTCGTGGTATTGCGGATAGAGATTTTATCTTCCCGGAAAATACGCCGCCCTCGTTTGTCGCTTTCACTTCCGTGATGGAATTACTAGACAACCCAGCAGCAGAAACCGGAATTTCAGTAAGCTCAAGCGAGGACATTCGTTGGAAGCGGCGAGACATAAAGTCTGTCAACCTTCTCGCACAGTGTCTTGCCAAGCAAGATGCTCATTCCAAAGGCGCAAGTGAGGGATGGATGGTGGAAGACGGTTTTGTCACCGAAGGTGTTTCTTCAAGTGCCTATATCGTCAAGGATGGCAAGATTATTACCCGGCCACTATCTAATCTAATTCTTCCTGGAATACGCCGACGCACTCTATTCGAAATCGCCGAGCGTGAAAGCATCGAGGTCGAACAACGGCTTTTTACCTTGGAGGAAGCTGTAAACGCCGATGAAGCGTTTATCAGTAGCGCCACCACCATCACCTTGGCTGTTGTATGCATAGACGATCAAATTATTGCCGATGGCAAGCCAGGCGAAATTACTTTAAAACTTAGAGAACTGTACAAGAAAAGATTAGTAGAGGAAGCAAATTCTGCAGATTAACAAGGACGTTGATTAACCACGGCTTAGACACGATCGCTGTTGAAACTCACGACCTCTTCAATATTTTTTGCGCCCACGAGCAACATTATTAATCGGTCAATTCCCACTGCCACACCAGAGCAGCTAGGCAATCCGCTTTCAAGTGCGGCTATCAAGTTTTCATCCGGCGCATACTCGACACGACCTTGCTCTCGCCGCTTTAAGTTGTCTGATTCGAACCGTGAGCTTTGTTCTGCCGCATCATCCAGCTCGAAATAACCATTCGCCAATTCCATGCCAGCGCCAAATAACTCGAATCGTTTAGCCACAAGTATTCCCTGTTCATCCTCTGCCAAGGCTGACAATGCAGCCTGCTCTGCCGGGTAATCATAAATAAAACAGAACTCGGGTAACTTCGGCTCAATTCGATTTGCCAATAATAGCTGCAAATAATCGGTTTTACTGAGATCTTCACTATTCAAATCGATCACCGATTGCGCTAGCTGCCTCAACTCATCCCAAGTGATGTCATGGGGGTCTAACTGTAAATGTTGCTGGAAGATGTCTCTGTAAGAAAAACGAGGTATATCACCACAGGCAAGCACAGTTTGCAGCAAGGCTTCCAACTCGGCCATAAGCTGATCCATCGAGTACGACACCCTATACCATTCCAACAGGGTAAATTCCGAATTATGCCTGGTGCCGACCTCCTCCTGTCTAAAGGCTTTACAAATTTGAAAAATAGAACCACTGCCACTGGCTAGCAAGCGTTTCATAAAAAATTCGGGCGATGTTTGCAGGTAATGAACTACTCTAGAATTTCCAGATCGGATTTCTGCGGGGATAGATTCGATATACAAATCTGATACGGTAGAGCGTGAGAGAATTGGTGTTTCTACTTCAAGAATATTCCGTTGGCTAAAAAACTCTCTTATCTTTTTCAGTACTCTCGCCCGGGCCTGCAAATTTTGTAGAGGTGCACCTGGTTTCCAATCAACCATGAAATCATCCATTCAACGCCTACAAACTACTACGTGAAATACTTGGTTAAGTTATGAGAACGAATTGTAGTAAGCCTAACAATATACTACTTGCCCACTCGGTTTTGGTACTCGGATGTACGTGTATCGACTCTAAGGACATCGCCAATATTTACAAACAGAGGAACTTTCACCACAGCGCCAGAACTCAGCGTTGCTGGTTTGGTACCGCCTTGCGCCGTGTCGCCTTTCAGACCTGGGTCGGTGTCGGTAACTTCCAATTCCACAAAATTTGGAGGTGTAACAGAGATTGGAGCATCGTTCCACAACACCACAGTATAATTTTCTTGTTCCTTAAGCCAAATCTTACTGTCAGCAATGGCATTTTTATCGGCAGCAACTTGTTCGTAGCTGTCGTCGGTTTTCATGAAATGCCAAAACTCTCCATCCTCGTACAGATATTCCATCTCTATCTCCATGACGTCAGCCGCATCCACGGATTCTCCAGATTTATAGGTACGCTCCCAAACTCTGCCGTTAATTAAATTGCGCAGTTTAACGCGATTAAATGCCTGCCCTTTGCCCGGCTTAACCATTTCATTTTCTATGATCGAACAAGGTTCTGCGTCTATAAGAACTTTAAGGCCAGATTTAAATTCACTTGTGGAGTATGTCGCCATTTTTCCCTCTTACGATTTTTTCCGTAGCAATCTCTAGTGAGAGCTTCGTTTTTATATCTATTTTTCCGACGGCTTGCTTGCATGCAACAAAAATACGTTTGCCGACAAACAACCTGGTTCAATTTCTGGCATCGAGGCCAGTGCAGTTTCAGAATTGGTCGAAGGCCCTACTGAATTGTTGCTATGATATAACAACTGATACTAGCAAGTGCATGAGCGCAGTCAAATTCCAAATAATTTCAGGACAAGTAATGGCAAATCCGGTTGTATCAATAATTCAATCAAACTTACCTGAAAAATGGCAAGAGATATTATCCGATCTGATAACAGATCCAAAGGAATTACTGCAAATACTGCAGTTGGACCCGGATACTCGCCCCTATAGTCTTGCAGCACTAAAACAATTTCCATTGAAAGCGCCGAGGCCCTATGTAGACCGGATAGCGAAAGCTAACTGGGATGATCCCTTGCTTAGACAGATATGGCCTGCCGTAGAAGAAGAAAACAACCTCCAGGGTTTTACCAGCAACCCGCTGGAGGAGGATCTTTTTAACCCGGTCCCGGGACTGCTTCACAAATATCAGGGTAGGGTTCTGCTAACTGCTGCGCCCCACTGCGCAATTCATTGCCGCTACTGTTTTCGCCGTCATTTCGATTATCAGACTAATTCGCCCAGCCGAGCGCAATGGGATGCCGCATTCGCTTATATAGGCAGCGACCCTGGTATAGAGGAGGTTATCTTAAGTGGTGGCGACCCTCTGGCAATTTCCGATCGGCAATTTTCCTGGCTTTTGGGGCAGCTTGCACAAATTCCGCAGCTGACCACCGTTAGAATTCATAGCCGTTTACCCATTGTGATACCGCAGCGTATAACTACAGAGCTACTACGCTGTTTGGCGGAAACTCGGCTGAAAGTGGTAATGGTGGTGCATTGCAATCACAGCCAGGAGCTGGACCGGGTGGTAACCCATAGTTTTAGCATGTTGACCGAACATGGGGTCAAGTTATTCAATCAATCAGTGATTTTAAAGGATGTTAATAATAGTGCGCAGGATCTAATCCAGCTTAGCAAAGCGCTTTTTGCACACGATGTACTACCCTATTACTTACATATGCCTGATCAAGTAGCAGGTACAGGACACTTCTATGTGAAAGACAGGGAAGCAAGGCAATTGATGAAGGCTATGCACGCAGCTTTGCCCGGCTATCTGGTTCCCCATCTAGTTAGAGAAATCCCAGGGGAGCTGGGCAAAACCAGACTTGCTTGAGAGCCAATATCACTAAGTGATGTCCTTGTGCCAAGTGCATCAGTCAAACTGAGCTATAAAATGGAAAACCCGGCACTAGCAAATATTCAAGAAAAACAACTTCAATTGGACAGTCTTCGGTATCCCTCGCTACGAGGACCCCGGTCGAAGCTGCCGCCATCGAGGCATTCTGGCGGGATTAATGAGAAGGATACACTGACTGGATTGCACGGACAGGATTTCCTCTGTCTAACCGTAGACAGATGCCTACGGCAAAGTCGTAAGCGCAAGCTGTCTGCTACTCTGGCTCTACTGCAACTGGAAAATTTCTACGAGATTCGAAGTTGGGTAGGGAAATCTGAAGCGAATCTATTGCTAAGCGATATCGCGCAGGTGTTAAAACATGCCCTACCCCAAAAAGTGTTGCTGTGTCGGTGTCTCAACTATGAATTCGCGGTGTTGTTGTTAGCTGAAAACAGTGTCAATGCTCGTCTGATCACCGATAAGTTAAAACAAGCATTGCTCTGTGCCGTCTCCCCTTCAATCCCCCCGCAACTTGAGCTTAGGTGTGGTGTGGGCTTGGCTGGCTTAGAACCAAACATTCCGTCCTGGACGGTGGTGTTCGCCAGAGCGAGACACAATCTGAGTCTTGCCCACTATCACAGAGAATTACCAACGCATCTGTTATCAATCAGTCCCGAATCAGCGCTACTGCAACTACAAATCGCGTTGCAGAAAAGCCCCTTAGCGCTGTCTTTTCAAGCCACCGTAAACCTTCGAATGGATGTTCTGCAACACTATGAGGTGCGCTGCCAGCTTTCCCGTCAAGAAGATAGCCTTCCTACAGCACTCTTATTCGAAACTGCGGCACGTAACGCACTGGGACAGCAGCTCGATCAACGTATTATTGAGCAGCTTTGGCAACAACTGCCGAAAACAGATCAAGCCGACATGCGGTTATTTATCACCCTGTCTCACAATTCCCTGGTTAGCTCAGAGTTCCTGCAATGGCTGCAAGATAAACTAACTGGTAACTCGTCTTGGGCATCACTGCTAATATTTCAAATAAGCGAAACTGACGCACTAGTCGCACAACATCACCTCAGCAATTTTTGTGAGGTCATAAAATCGCTAGGCAGTAATATTGCGGTATCCAATTTTGGTTGCACTCCGAATCCGCTCCGTTATCTATCTTTGCTGCCTGCGAGCTATGTAAAGCTGGATACAGGGATGTTGGCAAAGATCAGTAATAACCAACAAAACTATGAGGCGCTGGTAAATATGACCAAGGAATTGCACACTCGGGGGCTGCAGGTGATCACCCCAATGCTCGAAGATTTGTCTCAAATGCCATTGCTGTGGCGAGCAAAAATAGACTTCGTACAAGGAAATTGCTTGCATGCCCCTACAGAATCAATGGACTACGATTTTCCCAAGACCCAGACATTGCGATTTGCCTAACTCGGATCAGCTTCATTTTCACAAACTGATTGGGGAAGCGGGCCGGGACTGCTATTCTTAGGCCTTAAAACCATCCTAGAATCCAGCAAGATAAAGAGTGGTCGCGTTGCAAGAAGATCTCGCTCAAAGACAGCCTGCAGTCGATGGAAATCCGGCGTCTGCCAAAAGAAATACCCAAATTTCCCGAAAGTTCTCAATCGCGGTGTGTCTTCTGTTAGTACTGGCCATGTGTGTATTTTGGCTGATTAGCAACTACAACACGCAGAATATATTGCGGCAACAAGCAGACAGCCTCGGCAACACTCTAGTTCGACAAACCGCAACACAACTAACCGAGCTGGTATTAGCGAATGATTTGATTAGCATGAACGTTTTTCTAGGAGAATTGGCAAGAAATTCCTCTATAACTGAAATTGCGGTAATCAATATAGACAACGAAATCATTGCAGCGGCCAGAAGTGAACAAGATAATCAGTCTACAATTATTCCCCTTCCCATCTCACTAAACCGAGTGCAGACAGATTACCTGGCCCCAATAAATGTGGCTGATTCAATCGCGGGCTATGTACGTCTAAGTTTAGATTTAAGTTACATCGAAATCGGAATTGTTAATAATTTTCTGTTTGTATTGGCAGCCACTTTATTACTTTTGGTTATTGCAGCAACACTCACCACTACCTATTTTCAGTATTTGATTAGCTTTCCTTCAAACTTACTTGCTTTCGCAATAAGCAATATACGCAAAGGAGAAATTGAAACTTGTCCAGAACCCGACAACAACAACGAGATAAGCGCGGCGATACGTCAATTCAATGCCACTGCTGAATTTTTGGCGCAAAACACATTTCTCGATAATTTCGGGCACAGAAAACCAGAAGCGAACCCAGAAAGATTCACCACTATCCATGGTATTCAAGATGTGACACTGTTATCCATCAAGATGGCTAACTTTCATTTTCTCGCTTCGACACTGAATGAACAAACACTGGTCAATCTTCTTAACAAATATTATTTCTTCGCAGGAAAAGTAGCGCAGCTTTACAATGGCAAAGTTACCTACTGTGCAGAAGACGAAGTAGTAGTTAATTTTGCAACCGAACAACTTGAAGAAGAGCAGGCTTTCTATGCAATCTGTTCTGGGCAGTTATTATTGCAAATGGTTGGAGACCTAAATGACATAGAAGGTGAAAACATCGCGGCAAAATTTAAATTGGCGGTGCATAGTGGGCAAGCGGTGAGTGGCTTGTACTCAGCAGTAACTCAAGATATAAACAACCTTACTGGCAAGACATTGGATATAACTCGAAGAATCTGTGACGAGGCGCCAAATAATTCCCTATTAATAAGCGAGCCTTGTTTCCAGCATGCCGGTGCTGGAGCACGAATAGATGCAGAAGAATTTTCTATAATCGATGACGAGTTACAAATTATTACTTACTTGAGCAACGCGCCAATGTCAGATTATAGACTTCTGTTAGAGCGACAGGCGATTCAGCTAGCCACTCTGTATACAGATTAACAATCTGACCCTGAGATATCCCCAGAAAATATTAAACCATCTCAATAGATTAACTTGTATTGGGCCGCTGTTTTCTGCTCAGCCGTTAGATTTGAACAATGAGCCAGAGACTGGGCTGTTGTTTGCGAACAATCAGGGCCAGGGGCCCGTGAGCAAGGAGCATCTGCGTTACAGCGGGCTTACTTCAGCGTTGAATTTAAAATAAAACTAAGCCAGCGTTTTCAAGATTTCGTGGGGATATCTCAGAATCTGACCTATTCACTTTCAGTTGCGGCTTTTACAATAACCTCAACTCTATCCACATTCTGAAAACCACGAGGTAGTTTGTTGCCGCGTCGCCCTCGTTCACCGCGATAGTGCTGTAGATCGGCTGGCTTCAGGTTGTGATGGCGTCGCCCGGCATGAACGGTTAGTGTATCTTCGGCAGTTAATACAGATAAGGCAACGATGAATTCTATGCGCTCTGCTACTCGGGCCGTAGGTATGCTGATGATCTTATTTCCCTTGCCTTTTGCCAGCCGCGGTAGCTCAGCTATTGGAAACATCAACATTCGTCCCTCGTTGGTGATAGCAACAATTAGATCCTTCTTATAATCATTAACCATTCTCACAGCCAGAACCTTTCCACCCTTTGGTGGCTTCAGCACGTTCTTACCCGATTTATTCTTACTGATCAGATCTCCGACTTTGGCAACGAATCCGTAACCGGCATCGCTTGCCAATAATACGTCCTTGTCGTCTTCGCCGATAACCACCGCTTCGAAGGTAGCTCCCGAGGGCGGGTTCACCTTGCCGGAAACTGGTTCGCCCTGGCCACGAGCGGAGGGTAAACTATGGGCTGGCAATGAATAGGCCCTACCGGTGGAGTCCAGAAAAATAGCGAGTTGGTTGCTCTTGCCTCGCATTGCAATCTTGAAGGCATCACCGGACTTGTACTGCAGGGAAGTAGGATCTACCTCATGCCCCCTGGCCGCGCGCATCCATCCTCTCTCGGATAGAACGATAGTCACGGGCTCAGTAGATATTAACTCTGTCTCACTGAATGCTTTTGCTTCTTCTCGCTCCACAATCGGTGTGCGTCGCTTATCGCCGTATTTTTCTGCGTCTTGCTTAATTTCGCCTTTAATAAAAGTCTTCAGGCGCGCAGCAGATGTAAGTAGTTGTTCCAGGGTCTTTCGTTCCGCTGCTAATTCCTTCTGTTCAGCGGTAATCTTTATTTCTTCCAACTTAGCTAATTGTCGAAGTTTTAGTTCAAGAATTGCTTCAGCTTGTCGATCAGAAATTTTAAATTTCTTGATCAGGGCAGGCTTAGGCTTGTCTTCCTTGCGTACAATTTTTATAACTTCATCTATATTCAGGAATGCGATTAATAGGCCTTCCAGAATATGCATGCGATCAAGAATTTTGTCCAAGCGAAATTGTAGTCGCCTACGAACAGTCGCGGTTCTGAATTGCAGCCATTCTTTGAGCAAACTGGCAATATCTTTAACCTGGGGCCGTTTATCAATTCCAATCATATTGAAATTGACACGATAATTTTTCTCCAAATCGGTGGTGGAATAAAGATGCGACATGATGGCATCGATATCGACACGGTTGGATTTCGGAACAACGATAATTCGTGTCGGGTTTTCATGATCCGATTCATCTCGTAGGTCCACTACCATAGGCAGTTTCTTCCTCTGCATCTGTGCTGCTATCTGTTCCAGCACCTTCGCGCCTGAAACTTGATAAGGCAGTGCGTTGACAACAATCTCACCATTTTCTTTGACGAATGTGGCTCTGGCCTTCAATGATCCTCGACCGGTTTTATACAACTCTACAATTTCCTTCTTGGGAGTAATCAGCTCCGCTTCGGTGGGATAGTCGGGTCCTTTTATAAATTTACACAAGTCCTGAACTGTAGCTTTTGGTTTGTCTAACAAATGAAGACAAGCCTTTGCCACTTCGTTCAGATTGTGGGGTGGAATATCTGTAGCCATGCCTACGGCTATGCCGCTACCACCATTGAGCAACACATTTGGTAAGCGCGCTGGCAATATCTCAGGTTCTTCTAGGGTTCCATCGAAGTTGGATTTCCAATCGACTGTACCTTCCCCTAACTCGCCTAACAGAACATCCGCATAGCCTTGCAGTCGAGATTCTGTATACCTCATGGCGGCAAAGGATTTAGGATCGTCCTGAGAGCCCCAGTTGCCTTGTCCGTCAACCAATGGATAGCGGTACGTAAATGGCTGTGCCATTAATACCATTGCTTCATAACAGGCTGAGTCACCATGGGGGTGAAATTTGCCTATTACATCTCCGATGGTACGAGCAGATTTTTTAAATTTTGCACTCGCCTTTAACCCGAGTTCGGACATGGCGTACACGATGCGTCGTTGTACCGGCTTCAAGCCATCCCCAATATTCGGTAGTGCTCGGTCATTGATGACATACATCGAGTAGTTCAGATAGGCTTGTTGCGTATAGCTCTTCAGAGGAATCCGTTCGATGCCATCTTCACTTATAGTAATTTCTTCGTTCATTGAGTTCTCGATTTACTGATGTTCCTGGAAATATTTTGCGAACTTGACTGTCTTAGTCATCAACTGTCCTGAAGTATCATTCCGCAAAATCCGCATGACTTCCACTATCTTCTAACCAGGCTTTTCTGTCAGGCGCTCTGTTCTTTGCTAATAACAGATCCATCATCTGAAAAGTGCTGGTTTTCTTTTTCGCTGTTGGGTCCTCTTCCAGAGTTAGTTGAACCAGACGGCGAGTGTCTGTTGCCATGGTAGTTTCTCGCAACTGCAGAGGATTCATCTCGCCAAGACCCTTGAAACGTTGCACATTTACCTTGCCGGGTTTTTTTTCTGCCGCTATTCGATCAATAATTCCGTTTTTCTCATCTTCATCAAGTGCGTAGAACACGTCTTTACCTACATCTATGCGAAACAGAGGGGGCATAGCTACATAAATATGTCCAGCTTCAACCAGGGGCATGAAATGCCTTACAAACAGAGCACATAATAGAGTAGCAATATGCAGACCGTCAGAATCGGCATCGGCGAGAATACAAATCTTACCATAGCGAAGTCCCTCAATATTTGTCGATCCTGGATCGACACCGATTGCTATAGCGACATCATGTACTGTTTGCGAGGCGAGAATTTCACTCGAATCCACCTCCCAGGTATTCAGTATTTTCCCTCGTAGAGGGAGGATCGCCTGAAACTCACGATCTCGAGCCTGCTTCGCTGAGCCTCCCGCAGAATCCCCCTCGACCAGAAACAACTCACCGGACATCACATCTTGCGTAGAGCAATCTGCTAATTTTCCAGGGAGCGCTGGCCCTGAAGTAATTTTCTTACGTGCGACTTGTTTGCTCGCCTTTAAGCGAACCTGCGCATTGCTGATACAAAGGTCGGCAATTGCCTCCGCCTCATCTCTATGTTGATTCAACCAAAGGCTAAAGGAGTCTTTTACAACACCCGCCACGAACACCGCACACTGTCTGGAAGACAACCGCTCTTTGGTTTGGCCTGAAAACTGTGGATCTAACAATTTGGAAGACAGTACGTAACAACATTTGTCCCAGACATCATCACCTGTCAACTTCAAACCGCGTGGTAGAAGGTTACGAAACTCACAAAATTCCCGCAGCGCGTCTAATAGGCCCGTGCGTAGACCACTGACATGGGTTCCGCCAAGTGGGGTAGGGATCAGGTTGACATAACTTTCTGCTATTATCTCGCCGCCTTCGGGTAACCATTGAATGGCCCAATCGACTGCTTCGTCATTCCCCTGTACCGAACCGTAGAAAGGCTCTCGCGGCAGGGTTTCAAACGCATCCGTTGACTGCCTCAGGTAATCTATTAAGCCGTCTTCGAAACACCATTCTTCGCTTTGCGCTTTGTCTTCGCTGACAGTGGCATCAATAAAAGTCACTCTCAGACCTGAGCAAAGTACCGCTTTCGCACGCAATACATGTTTTAAGCGAACAACCGATATCTTTACGGAATCAAAATATTTTTCATCGGGTAAGAACTTTACTGTAGTACCGGTGTTTCTTTTGCCCACCGTATCAATCTGTTTTAACTCGCTGGACTTCTCTCCGCCTTTGAACGACATAGCGTAGACTTTGCCATCTCGCTTTACAGTAACTTCCAAATATTTGGAAAGGGCGTTTACGACAGAAACACCAACTCCATGCAGTCCGCCGGAGTATTGGTAGTTCTTATTGGAGAATTTAGCCCCGGCGTGGAGACGGGTGAGTATTAGCTCTACACCACTTACTTTTTCTCCCTTGTGTTTGTCCACCGGCATGCCACGGCCATCGTCACTGACTTCTACTGAACCATCTTTGTTCAAGCGAAGAGACAGGTGACTGGCATAGCCTGCCAAGGCTTCATCAACACTGTTATCTATCACTTCTTGAATGAGGTGATT
Source organism: Gammaproteobacteria bacterium (assembly GCA_021773355.1). GTDB lineage: Bacteria > Pseudomonadota > Gammaproteobacteria > Pseudomonadales > Pseudohongiellaceae > UBA9145. Next base: position 37,469 of record JAJFKE010000012.1, read on the forward strand.
AGGTCGAGTTGTATCGGTGTACATGCCGGGCCTTTTTCTTACCGGATCCAATCCGGTAAGTACTTCGATGGCGTCAGCGTTGTAGGTGTTACTCATGAATTTTTCTCACTTCGATGGGTCAGAGACTGCCAGTATTTTTCTGTAATCCAATAGTATTTTATCGATTATTTGCTGCAATTCTTGATGAAAAGAAATCAAAGATGAGCGGTAATTCCTGCTCGAAATTGTCATAGCTGTGACTTCCATTTTCGCGGACGATACATTGCTCTTTGGGGAATTTCTCAACAGCCTGCCGGTAGTCCAAGGTTTCATCACCAGTTTGTAGAAACACCATGAAATTTGATGGCTGGGACAGGTGTAAAACTTCCAGTTCTTTCAACTCCTCAATGTGCTGTTCGGTAACAATATGAAGCTCATCGGAATAGTAATTTCGGTTTTCGCCCAAATGTGATTCCCACAGCTGGTACGGCCTAATTGCAGGGTTAACTAACACAGCAGGGATTCCGCAGAGTTCCGATAGATAGGTAGCATAATAGCCGCCAAGTGAACTGCCCATTAGCACCAGCTGGTCCACATTCAGTTCCTTTATCAGGGAATTTAGCTGCTTGATTGTATCACTTGGTCCATGACTCATTTGCGGAATCACGATTCTTTCGCCAAGACCAACTTCTATACAATAGCTTAGGGTTTGCTGTGCTTTCTGAGACTGAGGAGAACTTAGAAAACCGTGCAGGTAGAGCACAAAGGGTTGAGCGGACACTCTGGAAAGCCTCGGATTAATTTCAGTTAGTAGCCGGGGCTATTGTAATCGGCTTCGAAGGTTTCGCCTGAAACCCGTTTGACCTCTGATTCAATGCTGCCGTCAGCGAATAGCTGAAGGGATCTGTATCCAGGATTTACTCGATCCAAGCAAAAACTGGTGACACTGGGCTTGAACTGAATGCAGGTGGAGGGCGTACATAAACATCTCACTCCCTCATGCATAAAGTCTAACTCTTGGTGAATGTGACCGTACAGCACACACTTCACTTTTTTGGAACTCCTCAATGTATTAAAAAATTCTATGGCATTTTCCAGACCAATATCTTTCATCCAGGCGGAATTTCCCGGTACCGGATTATGATGCAGGGTAATTAGACAGTGATCGATTGAGTCATCTTTTTCTGCTGAACGCAAAGCACTGGCTAAAAATTTAATTTCTGTCTTGGAAAGTTTGCCGTGAACTTGTCCCAAAATACTCGAATCAAGCAGCACAATAAGCCAATTATTCAACTGTGCAGTTTTTTCACTGGCACCGGTACCCTCGGCGATTCTATTCATGACGGTTATGTTGTCATGATTCCCAGGTATCCATCTGAAAGGCGCATTCAAGCCGGACATGGTTTCAAGAAAACTGCCATAAGCTTTATCCGACGCATCTTGAGCAATATCCCCAGTCACCAATACAAGGTCGGTGCCACTTTCATTGGCTTTGACTAATTCGAGTACGTGATTCAAGGTGACAGCGGTGTTCATCTTTAATAGGGTGCCCGAAGGCGTACCGTAGAGATGGGTATCCGTTATCTGCGTAATCTTGATTGGGTTCTGTGTGGTCACTGAGTTCATGACTGCCATGAATTATTATTATATTTTAGGTAATGCCCAAGACTTCAGTGCTTCTTCCAACTTTAAGACTATGAGTCAACCACTCACCTAGAAACATATTTACCTGCATTTTTTCGTCGGAGTGATACATCTTTGCATTGGGCTGTTCGTATTTAGCTTGCAAGTTTTTGTGCCCCTGATAGGAGATAACCTCCGCTGTATTCGCATCGTGATAAGCACGCACAAGCATTGATGGGTTCGTCATCCATTTCTCTAAGACTGGTTTTTGTCGAATTTCCAAAGTGGTGGTGTATTTAAAGGCTTCAATAATTTCAATCTCAACTGTTACTTTACCAAAATAGTCGGCTAGGTCAGCGATGCAAAATTCCACCATCAGTCCTTCCAATAACTTCTGAGGTTCAGCGCTGTTTTTTATGCTTTCAACAATTTCCTTATCGGCCCCTGAATTCTCAAGCAAGGCCATCTCGGCAAAAGAATTATCTCGGTAAGCCTGCAAATGTGGTACTAACTTAAGTAGCCGAATGTAGTTTGCATCACATTCTGCCATTTGCTTAATTAAATCTATACTGTAATTGCTTTTGGACATTTTTTCTCAGAGTGTGAATCAGAATCGCTAGTAGCTAATCTCAACTGTTACTTAGCGTAGTTAATTCCAATAGTGTATATGTTATTTTCGGTCAGCCACAACTCGACTTGACCTCTAACGGCTCTACATCCAATTGTAATGATTTAGGGCCTTATTGCGAGCCAAATGGCACTGCAAAAGCCCAGAACTGATCAACAAATGTCCAAATATGTGGCTAGGACGAGATATGGGACGAAATCCGCTGCATTGGAGGCCTTATATCCAATTTTTCAACAGATCTTTCCGGTGTAATTGCAGCCATTGCAAGGCAATTATGGTCATGGCGTTATTTATTCCACCAGAATCTATGGCGTGCATCGCTTCTTCATAGTCTAGCAACACTGCTTCGATATCTTCATGCTCTTGCGCCAGACCATAGACACCGCCGGCATTCTCGCTGTCTATTCGGCCGCAGTAGAGGGTGATTTTCTCGTTGCTAGCTCCGGGACTATTAAAGTACTCACATATCCGTATAAGGTCTGTTGGTACACAGTTTGACTCTTCCTTTGATTCCCTAACAGCAACTTCATCTGATTGCTCCCCTTGGCCAACCATGCCAGCCACAATTTCCAACGGCCAGGAACTGGATTGTTCGCCCAACATGCCAACTCGAAATTGTCGCACCAGCAAGAGTACATCGCGCTGGGGATCAAACAACAATATCCCTACAGCTGGAGCTTTATGTTGTAACTCTCTGTCAAAAATCTCACTCCATTCACCAGAGAAAAGCCGATGACGAAGTCGAAGGCGCTCGACTCGTAGAAATCCATCATAGCAATCAGACCTCGATATGATTTCTACATCGTCTGCGCAGAATTTTTTTGAATTTGTACTCATTAATTTCACACACAGAGTTTCTGCAATATACCGTTCAGACTACGTCTGCTGCCCTCAGAAACCCTACTCACACTGGGCCTAATTTTTTTATTGTGAGGCAGGTAACTTATTAGTTAGTCTTCTCGACTGGTTACTTCCAGTAGATGAAAACCAAACTGAGTTTTAACTGGTCCTTGTATCGTGCTGATATCTGCACTAAATACAACTTCGTCAAACTCTTTAACCATCATGCCAGGGCCGAATTGACCGAGATCGCCACCCTGTGCTTTAGATGGGCAGCTGGAATGTTCTTTGGCTATGTCAGCGAAATCTTCGCCAGCATTAATTCGCTCCTTTAGTGCGTTACATTCATCTTCAGTCTGAACAAGAATATGCCGCGCGCTCGCTGTAGTCATAGTATTACTCCTATATTTCGATCCATGCATTATGCCTTATATACTTTAACAGGGCACACAATAAATCAGTCTTGCGTTATACTTCTATCCCTGTCAGGAGTCAGGTGGCCCTGCCCGCCATTGCTCTATAATTTAAAAATGAATTGCAATCAATAGTGATTGCTAGCGAACAAGGTACTCATATGCCGCTGCCGGAATCAACTGCTAGAAAACATGTTCACACTCGCGCTATAGACTATCGTGGCTATGAGCGAGAAGACGGTCTATGGGATATTGAAGCCCATATGACTGATAAGAAAACTTATTCGTTCAGAAATAACTGGCGAGGAGAGATGAAAATCGGTGAACCTCTGCATGAAATGTTATTGCGAGTAACCATAGACGATAATTTTGTAATTCAGGATGTAATCGCAGTAACAGACAACAGCCCTTTCGCCATGTGTCCCAGTATTACTCCTGCTTACAAGGCTCTGATCGGCATACAAATGGGTGCCGGTTGGCGCAAGGCGATCAGAATGAAAGTAGGCGGCGTACAGGGTTGTACGCATTTAACAGAGTTGTTATTTCCAATGGCAACAGTTGCCATGCAAACGATCTGGCCCTTACTTAGGCACAAAAAAAATAGAGCTGACTCCGATGTTAGCAGCTCAAATAAACGACCACTGGTTATCGATACCTGTCACGCTTGGGCAAGCGATTCGCCCGTTGTAAAAGAAAATGCAGAAAAGTACTACACCGGTGATTAGGAGAAAGGGCTAGCGGTAAAACAGGGGGATGACGACCGTTATCACCACGCCCTCGCGATCCTGACGATTCTCAGCACGAATCTGGCCTCCATGAAACTCAGCAATTATCCGAGCAATATGCAAACCCATTCCCAGATGAGGTTGATCCTGTTTCTCTTGTGTCCTAACGGAAATCATCGAATCGAATAATCTGTCTTTCATTTCTTCAGGTAGATACGGCCCTGCGTTGGATACCTTGATAATCGTGTGATCGCGCAGAGCGCGACTGAATACCGTGACGGATTGATCCGGATAGGAAAATTCCACGGCGTTTGCTATTAGCTTATCCAGCAGCTGAGCTATGTATTCAGGAACACCGTTAACGAAGATCGGATTCTGACTTATATCCAAATCAAACCTGGTTTCCGGATAGGCAAGCTTGTAGCCCTCGACGCAGCCTGGAATCACTTTGCTTAGATCGATTTTTTCTTTCTCAGATGATTGCAACATCTGCTCCAAACGTGTTGCCTCGCTCATATTAGTGAGAATAAGGTTCAGTCGTTTGATGCCTTCTTCCGCACGTTCTATATATACAGCCGAATCGTTGTCCGTAGCGGTGAGCCCAAGATTTTCCAAGGATGAGCGCACCACTGTGACCGGTGTTCTTAGTTCATGTGAGAGCCGCGACGACATATTCTCGAGATAGCTTGTGTACTGAGTAAGCCGCTCAACAATGCTGGAAAAACTTCGCGAGAGATCACCAATCTCATCAGAGTTTCGAGTGGCGACAATGGTGTTCTTAACACGTCCCGTATCATCGATTATCCCTTCAGCCTGGTTTCTCAATCCGCGAATACGCGAAGAAATTCTTGAGGCAGAAAAAAACAGTCCAAGAGTAACCACCAACATCACCGCCAACATAGTGTTGAACAGAGTCTCCATTGCCTGGTTTCTGAAAGTTCGTAGTCCATTCATGTTCTGATCAACCACTACGGCTCCCATAATCTCTCCATTGGCCAATATGGGATGTGCTGCTTCCAACAGACGAGTTTCGGAATCTGTGAGAGTCCGAAACTGTGTTGCCGCTGCGCCTTGAAGTGCTGCATTAATATGTGCGCCCTCGCGTGTCACATCAGAATACAAATCATCGATGAAATCGTTACTAGGCTTGGTCAAAAACTGATAGTAGAGAGGATTCAGAATCTTATTTTGGGCGTATAACCAATACTTGTTGATAGGTGGTTCGTCCTGTGCTGACGATAACAAGAGTCCGGTTGCCGACTGAATATCCCCTACAGAAAGTAATACCCGCCCGCTTCTGTCAACAACCTGAATGCGCGAATTGTTATGGCCCATGCCTGCAACAATCCTATCGATCTCCGGCGTGGGCAAGCGCAAGGAACCCAATCTTTCGGCATCCGCCACCTTATAGGTCGCGACAGCGGTGCTGACGTAACGTGTGCTTGCATCGTCTACATCGAAAATGGCAAAGCCCATGCGGTCGCCCAACATGTCCATGGGTATCTGCAACTCGATTTCGTAGCCGTCTTTAGATTCATACCATTGGCCGCTAATACGCTCTTCATGTACTGGATCGCTATAGCCATCTTCCACATGAAACGGATACAGAAACTCTGGCTCGTGTGGTGCAACAACATAGCGGTTTATGTCATTGCCTTCCTTCGACAGCATGGTAATTTCGAGAAAGTCACTGCGATGTACGCTGAGAGCGTCTCGAGATCTATAAACAATTTTATCGTCGATTACCTTGAAATAGGCATACAGAGAACCATTGTGTTCGCCTACCATACTTCTAAAACTCAGGGTATCGTCTCTATCGTAGAAACGGGATGGGTTTAGCGCAGTACGTATATAGTCCTTATGGCCATATTCAACTTCATACTGTTGGTACTCACCCCAATCAATCAAGGCCCCATCGTCCAGCGACAATGCCGAAAAAATGGGATAAACATAGAGATCTTCAGTTCGTCTGGCAGGGGTATAACTTTCTTCGTTAAAAAGCTCAGGACGTTCGTTTAACGCAGTTGCCAAAGCCTGGGCGGTGCCTAATACAGTTTGTTCTTGCCCGCGACGCAGAACCTGTTCCATTTCCAAAATATACTGATAACCAAGCCAAGGAATTACCAGAAGAAAACTGGAGAGGAAAACTAACTTGAATCGAATTCCAAATGGATTTTTGAATGGTAGGTTCATAGAAAACTAGCTAACTTTTTCAGGTATGATATTCCAGCGATAGCCCATTCCATACACTGTTTCGATACAATCAAATTCTTCGTCAATTTGCATGAACTTTTTCCGAATTCTTTTCACATGGGATGTAATTGTGCTCCCATCCACAAATATTTTTGATTCTTGCATGAGCACTTGTCTGCTCTTCACATGACCGGGATATTTAGCCAGTGCGTGCACCATCCAAAACTCGGTAACCGTCAATGCCACCGCCTGGTTATCCCACTGAATGGTGAGACGACCAATATCCAGAGACAGCTTTCCGCGCTGCAGTAAATTTTCTGGCGCTGGAGGTTGATCGATAACATCAAGCCTGCGAAAAAGGGCAGCAATCCTCGCGGTCAAATGTGGCAGGCTTATATCTTTGGTCAAATAATCATCGGCACCCATTCGCAATCCGCTCACTGTATCAAAGTCATTGTCTCTGGCAGTCAGGAAAATTATGGGCAAAGTGTCAGACAGTGAACGCAACGCCTGACACAACGTGAATCCTCCGTCGATTTCATTTTCAAGGCCAATGTCGATTATGGCCAGGCTGGGAAGCCGAATGTCAAAGGCCGACATGGCGTCCTTACGATTCGCAAAAGTCTGGACTTCATATCCTTGCTTGCGCAGCACATCTGCATAATTCTCTCGAATTGCAGCTTCGTCTTCCACAATAGCGATTCGTCTACTCATTTCCGCTCTCAATTATTGTAAGTCATTGTAGGTAAAGGAATTAGAGCGACTATACCGGAATTGTTAACTGAAATAGAGCGCCTATTCTCTTACTAAGGCGATTGCCATGATTCTGCCATATTTAATCACTACATGGCCCTTTTCCGCGCCTCTGGTGGCAATAAGTCTTGTGTTTAATAAGCTCACTGACGTCAACTTGGCCTGAATTGCTGCGGCAATCCCGAATCGGCGCTCACACAGGATTAGACTTCTAAAACCCAAAAATTGTTCCACCGATTACAGGAATATTGAAATGATTAAGCAAACCTCATTCGCCCTACTTTTCAGCGTGCTCGCAAGCACTGCCAGTGCAGAGACTCAGCGCGCAGATTATCAGAACCCAGCCTCACCAGAGGAGACCACCGGCTTCATCAGTGGTGCCGTACTCGGTGGATTAGCAGGTGGTCCTCCGGGAGTTATTGTAGGCGCCGCGTTCGGAGCCCTGTTTGGAGATGGCTGGCGCGCAAAGTCTGAAGTCGGTGACCTGCAAGCGAACTTGTATGAAAGCCAGTTGCAGCTAGCAGCTCTGCGGGAAGAGGCGCTAGCCTTGCAAACCGAGTATCGGCTTGCACAGCAGAAGATTGATGAAATATCTCGAAATCCCGCCCGAACATATCCTGCAACACTGGCGTTACCAGCTACACCCTGCTGCGACAATACGGTGCTTTCACTGAATTTTCGCAGTGGCTCCAGCGCTATCGAGCCACATTACCAGGAACAGCTAAGCAGTCTTATTAATATCGCCAAGCAAATGCCATCGGCGAGTGTAGAGATAACTGGCTATGCAGATCGAAATGGCGATCCTGAATTGAACTTGAAACTGTCTCGAGAGCGATCAGATTCAGTAAAAGAATTTTTTAATAGAAAGGGAATTCAAAATTCCTCTATAACCACCGTTGCTTACGGAGAAACCCGCCCACTGCAGTCTGAACAAAATTTCGAAACTGACTTTTTTGACCGACGAGTGATAGTGCGTCTGAGAGATAACAGTACTTCTATGCTGACGAAGAACCCGGATGGTGAATAGCAAACCCCTTGATATTCACCGAGCAATAATTTCAATCACCAGCAAACTGGTACCGTTGTAATCTGGAGTTACATAAAATGAAAGACCTTAGACTTGTAATTGGCAATAAAAATTATTCTTCTTGGTCCATGTGTCCTTGGCTACTACTGAAGATGTTTGACGTGGATTTCGAGGAAATTCAGATAGCTTTGTATCAAGACAATACCGCGGAAAAACTCGGACCCTATTCACCGTCTCTGAAAGTACCCGTGCTATTACATAAGGAAATAACAGTTTGGGACTCCTTGGCTATTTGCGAATATATTTCGGAACAGTTCTTAACTGGCTCTGCCTGGCCCGCGAGTCCCAAACGCAGAGCCAGTGCCAGATCAACCAGTGCTGAAATACACTCAGGGTTTCCTCATTTAAAAAAGGAATGGCCACTGAACTGCAAGGCTTCCTTTAAACTGAAACCCTCTGCAGAATTACTCGATGAAATCGCGCGGATCGATGCCATATGGAGCTGTTGTAGACGCAGGTTTGGTGAGAACGGTAACTATCTATACGGCAGGTTCTCCATTGCCGACTGTATGTACGCGCCGGTAGCAGCCTGTTTCGATATTTATGGGGCCGAATTGAGTAGCGAAGCGTACACCTATATGCAAACACTATTGGACAATCCCTTCGTGCAGAAATGGATTACACTGGGACGCAGAGAGCAAGAACCCATGTCAATCGCCTACGCTAGTACTGGCTAATTAAATCGCAGCAAATCATTGATAGGCACATAAGGGCTCTGCGGAGCCCTTATGTGTTGGGCATCAGTTAGAAAGCTCCTCTCCTCTGTTATTTATACTGCCATACCGTTTACTCGTCGCATCTATTAGCTATTGAGCCCCTAAAAATGCAAGCCTCTCTGTCGATAATTTAGGAAAGCAAATTTTCTTTATCGAGGGTCATACTTGTCAGCCACCGAAGTTATTCAATTCTGGTTTGAGGATATCGAACCGAAGCAGAGGTTTATCAAAGATCTCGAATTCGATGAACTTATTCGCCGCAAGTTCGGCGCCGCACATCAACAAGCCCGGCAAGGCCTACTATACGCTTGGCGCGAGCACCCGTTGGACGCCTTAGCTGAAATCATCATACTGGATCAATTTTCACGTAATATGTTTCGAGATAGTCAGCTAGCTTTCGCCTCAGATACCTTAGCCTTGGTTCTCGCTCAAGAAGCGATAAGAAGAAAATTCGATAATAAACTGGATAGCAGCAAAAAGGCATTTCTCTACATGCCTTTTATGCACAGCGAATCTAAAGAAATACATGAGATTGCACTATTCCTTTTTGACCAACCAGGTTTAGAAGATAATTATAACTTTGAAATAAGACACAAGAAGATAATCGACCGCTTTGGTCGTTACCCTCATCGCAATGAATTATTAGGTAGAGAATCTACCCCGGAAGAATTGGAGTTCCTTTCCCAGCCTGGTTCCTCGTTCTAGGGACCCTCTGATTAACTCCAAATTTGCGTGACCTGAAGCGTACAGATTCTAGACGCCGTTTGCCGCTAATGGCCACTCCCTTAGCAAGAACGGCAACGACGAAGATGGGCCGCTTCAGGCCGCGCCCTATTCTTAAGCAGGAGATTATCTGCCCGGAAGAACGTCTTTTAATTTTTCTGCCATATCCAGTAATGCTTGTTCCGTTGTTTGCCAGTCCATGCAGGCATCTGTCACGGAAACACCATATTTTAATTCAGTCAGGTCCTTCGGGATTGACTGATTTCCGTAATTGATATTGCCCTCCAGCATCACACCGATAATAGAACTGTTGCCTTCCAAAATCTGATGGCTAATATCTTTTAGCACTAAAGGTTGTACATCTGGATCTTTGCTTGAATTTGCATGGCTGCAGTCAATCATGATGTTACTGCTTACACCACCGTCGAGAAGTGCTTTCTCACATTGAGCAACATGCACCGTATCGTAGTTTGGACCCTTGCTACCTCCGCGCAATACGACATGGGCGTAAGGATTGCCTTTAGTTGTTACAACAGACACCTGGCCCTCGGCGTTTATACCGAGAAATCTGTGCGGGTTAGAAACTGACTGCATCGCATTGACTGCGACGGTCAAGCCCCCATCCGTTCCATTTTTAAATCCGACAGCTGAAGACAAGCCGGAAGACATTTCGCGATGAGTCTGGGATTCAGTTGTACGAGCACCAATTGCCGACCAAGCTATCACATCTTGCATATATTGTGGTGAAATAGGATCCAGGGCTTCCGTCGACGTGGGCAGTCCCAGGCCGGCGATGTCTAACAATAACTTGCGCCCCTTGCGCAGGCCGTCCTCAATTTTGAAGGAGTCGTCGAGATAGGGATCGTTGATTAACCCCTTCCAGCCAATCGAGGTCCTCGGCTTCTCAAAATAGACACGCATAACTATATATAATGTGTCTTTGACTTTGTCAGCTAACTGCTTAAGACGATTTGCATAGTCAATTGCCGCATCGGTGTCATGAATCGAACAAGGCCCTACCACAATAAACAGTCGCGGGTCAGTTCGGTCCAGAATTGAGAAAATGGTATTTCTGGCAAGTTGTACCGATTCTAATGCTGCTCCTTCCAGAGGCAATTCAGATTTGAGACTTGCGGGGGTCATCAGCGCTTCATTGGACGCGATGTTAAGATTGTCAGTGATTACCGACATAGGATTTCTCGTTTACTTGGAAAAAAGGGTCGGCAATGATAACAAATACCAGTAAGCTGACAACCGCTAAATGACGATAAAATAACCAGGTTTTGATTGTGTGAGGTAATTTGTGTATATAAGCCAGAACTTTGATGCAGGAAATATTGAAGTAACTTCCTGCGAGGATGCCAATAATATTGAATTACAGATCCGTCCCGATCGGCAATCGGAGTTCTATCAGTGGTTTTACTTTCGTCTCAGTGGGGCAAAGAGCTCCGTCTGTACCATAAGAATCCTTAATGCGGGTGGCGCAGCCTATCCCGGAGGCTTCGAAGATTATCGGGTGTGTTATTCCTACGATCGCCAGAATTGGTTACGTCACCCAACATCACTTGAAAGTGGAGTAATGACAATTGAGTTCGAACCAGAATACGATTCCGTCTACTTTGCCTACTTCGCCCCCTATTCCATCGAGCGTCATGCAGACTTGATTGCTCGCAGTCTGCAGTCCTCGCGCTGCTCACACCAGGTAGTAGGCCGCTCTTTGGATGGACAAGACCTCGACCTACTCAAATTTTCATCAGCCACTGGCCCTGAAGCAAAAAAGAATTGCTGGATGATTGCCAGACAGCATCCGGGTGAATCCATGGCCGAATGGTGGATGGAAGGCTGTATAGAACGCCTGCTAGATTCAAGCAGCGCAACTAGCGAATCGCTGCTGAACAAATGCAATTTATTTCTAATAGCAAACATGAACCCCGATGGTAGTCGGCGTGGCCATCTTCGCACCAACGCTGCCGGTCGCAATCTAAACCGCGAATGGGCTAACCCCGAGTTGCTATCCTGCCCTGAAGTTTTTCATGTGAAACAAGCGATGGCAGACATAGGTGTGGATTTTCTTTTAGACGTTCACGGCGATGAAACTTTACCCTACTGTTTCATCGCAGGCACAGAAGGCCTGTCCGATTGGAATCCTAAGAAGCAGGCACAGTTGGATTTCTACAAGAAGAATTTAGTCGAGCTCAACGCGGATTTTCAGACCAAGCGTGGCTATCCCCCGAAACAACCTGGCACGGCAAACTTAACAATGAGTACCGCACAAACTGCTCATTCTCATGACTGCCTTGCGATGACACTGGAGATGCCATTCAAAGATACTTCGGCAACACCGGATGAAAAATTCGGTTGGTCTGCTGAGCGCAGTAAGAAACTGGCTCACTCTTGCCTGGACGCTCTATCAAACTATTTGGATAGTGGTTTGCTTTAGGCTTTTAGCAAGCGCGCAGATATTAGCTAAACCTTATGGTATAGCTTGCGACCTTGTTGGTTGTATTCATCAGCCATCTCTTCCATGCCAGACTGTAGTGCTGCATCCACATCTTCCAATTCTTTCTTGGCTGCGTACTCTCTGACTTCCTGCGAAATTTTCATGGAACAGAATTTTGGCCCGCACATGGAACAGAAGTGAGCTACCTTGCCTGATTGCTTCGGTAAGGTTTCATCGTGATAGGCCCGAGCAGTAACCGGATCCAGCCCAATATTGAATTGATCTTCCCAGCGAAATTCGAATCGCGCCTTGGAAATCGCATTGTCTCTTAGCTGTGCTCCAGGATGGCCCTTGGCCAAGTCCGCAGCGTGTGCCGCAATTTTGTATGCCATTAATCCATCTTTTACGTCCTGCTTATTGGGCAAACCAAGATGTTCTTTTGGTGTCACATAGCAAAGCATGGCGCAACCGAACCAGCCTATCATTGCGGCTCCGATTCCCGAGGTAATATGATCATAGCCCGGCGCTATATCGGTGGTTAAAGGCCCAAGGGTATAGAAAGGAGCCTCGTCACACACTTCAAGCTGCTTCTCCATGTTCTCCTTAATCATGTGCATTGGCACATGGCCGGGTCCCTCGATCATAGTTTGTACATCATGCTGCCACGCAATCTTGGTTAATTCGCCGAGGGTTTCCAATTCACCAAATTGAGCCGCGTCATTGGCATCGGCTATCGATCCAGGTCGCAGGCCATCGCCCAATGAAAACGAAACATCATAAGCTTTCATGATTTCGCAGATGTCTGCGAAATGTGTATACAGAAAATTTTCCTGGTGATGCGCCAAACACCACTTCGCCATTATGGAACCGCCGCGTGAAACAATACCGGTGACTCGCTTGGCTGTTAGTGGCACGTAGCGGAGTAACACACCGGCATGAATGGTAAAGTAGTCAACACCCTGTTCGGCCTGTTCTATGAGTGTGTCGCGAAAGATTTCCCAATTCAGGTCTTCTGCAACTCCGTCCACTTTCTCCAAGGCCTGATAGATTGGAACCGTTCCAATCGGCACCATAGAATTTCTTATTATCCATTCTCGTGTTTCATGAATGTTCTTGCCGGTAGACAAATCCATCACGGTATCGGCGCCCCATAGCGCAGACCAGGCCAATTTTTCTACTTCCTCTTCGATAGAAGAAGAAACAGCAGAATTGCCGATGTTTGCGTTGACCTTCACCAGGAAGTTGCGCCCAATAATCATTGGCTCGACTTCAGGATGGTTGATATTTGCCGGAATAATAGCCCTACCCTTAGCGACTTCTGCGCGTACGAACTCAGGAGTAATTTCCGCAGGTATGCTGGCACCGAATGAGCGTCCTTGATGCTGACCTGAAGGTTGCGCTTCTTCTAGCGCTTGAATATTTGCCATGTTTTCGCGTATGGCGATAAATTCCATTTCTGGAGTGATGATGCCCTGACGCGCGTAATGCAATTGCGAGACATTGGCCCCCACCACGGCGCGGCGCGGTTTACGTAAATGCTCGAAACGTAAATGCGCAGTATTAATATCATTCTGTCTTGCCTGGCCAAAGGTTGAAGAAACCGATGTTAGCAATTCGGTGTCGCCACGCTCTTCGATCCAGTTTCCCCTTATTGCAGGCAATCCCGCACGTAAGTCAATTTTCGCATCGGCATCGGAATAAATGCCTGATGAGTCGTACACACAAAGCGGTGGATTCTCTTCGGTCCCATTTGCGGTTTCTGTTGGCGTGAGAGTTATCTCTCTCATTGGCACTCTTAGATCACCTCGACTACCCTCTACATATAGCTTTCTGGAATTTGGAAAATGCTGGCCGCTGCTGGTGTCCAGCTTGTTGATTTTTTCAAGAAAGTTCTCTGGTTTTGCGTTCATTCGATGTTCCTTTGCGACGCAGCCGGTGTGACTAGGCTCGGTAAAACGGCCTCGATCTTGCGGTAGTCACTCTTGTAGATCATTAGTAAATTAGCCTAAGAGCGGAGCTGACAAGTGAACTCGATCCCGTCAGGACCGGAGCCTCATTATTATGCCCGAAATCACAGAAGAAAGTGACCAGCGGCTAAATAATAGTGAGAGCTGGAGCCAGGCCCCAATTGTTCGAATAGCCGCTGTAACTGCAAGCAGCTAGCAAACGTCTAATGGGATAATGAAAGTCAACTATCACAAATACGGGGGTTTCATTTGTCACTTTTGGTTACACTGTGTAGAATGCGTCTAACTTCAAGACCGCCATCCTGAACCCTTGTTTAATCAACTCATCAGGCAGTTGATCATCCATTATCGAGTATTAAAAAGGTCACATATTATGGGACGACTAGCGAAGTTTTTTGGAATTCTAGTATTGAGCTGCATGACCACATCATTCAGCTATGGCGACGACTTGCTGCAGATTCTGCAATTGGCGCTGGAAAATGACCCTACCCTTAGACAAGCACAAGCCAGCTATCGCGAGAATAGAGAAGGGGTAATGCAGAGCCGCTCTTCTCTCCTGCCCTCGTTTGGCCTTAGCGGCTCCACCACCCGACTCACCAGTGGCCCTACGGATTCCATATATGCCAATGTAACCGATCCGGTCTCCGGCGACACCGCATTGGTACGCGTAGCCAATGACGCCAGCTTTAGGCCCGGTATTAATAACCATCAATGGACTATAGGCCTCAATCAAAGCGTACTAAATCTGGCTAACTGGTATAACTTTCAATCCGCCAAGGCTCGAGATAAGGCAGCTGCCGTGAATCTGGCAGCCCAGGAACAAGACCTGATCATGCGCGTCGCTGCTGCCTATTTCGATGTGCTACGGGCCATCGACACACTGGAAACCAATGTGCAGGAAGAAGAAGCTGCATTACGTTCGTTAGAGCAAACGCGGCAACGGGAAGAAGTAGGTTTGGTCGCCATTACCGACGTATACGACAGCCAGGCAGCCTATGACCTGGCGCAGAACACCACCATTTTGCAACAAGACATTCTGCAATCCCGCTATGAGGCACTGGAAGCAATCACCGGTCAGGCTCATCCTTCGATTGAAGTTCTAAGAGAAGATTTTCCCATTGTGCCAGTGGATGGGAACCTGAATGATTGGGAGAGACAGGCGGAAGATAGCAGCCTCGCAGTTGCAGCCGCTGAATATAACCTGGAGGCCTCACGCAAAAATTTGAAGGCTAGAAAATCTGATCACCTGCCAACCATAGATTTCAGTGGCGGTTTTGGACACTTTGTAACTTCGCCGATTGTCAGCCAAGGTATTCAGATCGGTGGCGGCGCCAGTGATAGAACTTCATTAGCGCTAAGTTTGAGCATTCCAATATACTCAGGCGGTGCTATCGCCTCCAGAAGAAGAGCCGCTGAATACAATGTAATATCTGCTCAGGAATCTCTAAATTTCACAGAACGCCAGCTCACGCAAAATATTCGCAATGCCTATCGTCGCGTCAATACCGATGTGCTGGTAATAGCTCAACGACAGCAATCGATTACTTCTGCACAGAGTGCCCTGGATGCGACCGAGCTGGGTGCCGAGGTGGGTACAAGAAACATTGTTGAGGTTCTGTTGGCTAGAGAGAATCTATATCGTGCTCTGCGCCAGTATGCTGATGCACGTTATAACTATGTGATAGATACTCTGGTTCTGCGCCAAGTGGCTGGAATACTGACTCCTCAGGACATAATTGAGCTTAACGAGTGGCTGCAGCAGTAAGCTAATCTCAGGGCCAATACTCATTCAACACAGCTCTTTTTCGCTCAGAGAGCGCAAGGACACTACTCGCATAGCATGGTACGCTGGCGAGTAGGGCCTGTGTTTCCCGCCTCAGTTAATAGTTTGTCCGCCACAATCCACGTATACCCCTACTATAGAGCAATCAGTTAGAATGCCTTGCCAATTCAAAGATCTAGGGACCCTCTGAATTAACTCCAAACTGCCTCTGGCTTTTGGCTTGTTCCGAGGTTGAGGCGTCTTTTTGAAGGCATGCGTCAGCCTGTCGAGAAGAGACAAGGAAAAGCTGGTGACCCCAAGGGCGCGTCCTGAAGCACCCATCTTGGTCGTTGCCGTTGTTGCTAAGGGAGTGACCATTAGCGGCAAACGGCGTCTAGAATCTGTACGCTTCAGGTCACGCAAATTTGGAGTTAATCAGAGGGTCCCTAAGTATGTTGCAGAGTAAATTGCCCAAGGTAGGTACCACCATCTTCACAGTTATGTCGAAAATGGCACAGGACTACGATGCCATTAACCTTTCTCAGGGTTTTCCCGACTTCGATTGCCCGCAGCGACTAAGGGAATTGGTTAGCGAGCATCTCAATGGTCGCAAGAATCAGTACCCTCCGATGGCCGGCATACCTGAGCTACGGCAACAAATAGCCACTAAGGTCAAACACTACTACGCTTGCGATGCCGACCCTGAGACAGAAATTACTGTTACCTCTGGCGCCACCGAGGCGCTGTTCGATGCGGTGCAGGCCGTAGTTGCTGCTGGCGATGAAGTCATCGTTTTTGACCCAGCCTATGATAGCTACGAACCGGCAGTACAAATTGCCGGAGGACACACTATCCACGTGCCACTGTCCCTGCCTGACTATGGCATGGATTGGGATCGACTCGCACAGGCTATCAACTCGCATACCCGACTCATTATAATTAATTCTCCCCACAATCCCTGTGGCAGTGTCTTGACCAACGCTGATCTCGACGCCTTGGCGACACTTATTCGTGGGAAAAATATTCTGATTCTTTCCGATGAAGTGTATGAGCATATGGTTTATGACGGACTGCAACACAGCAGTGTTCTAGCTCATGCAGAACTACGAGAAAAAAGCTTCGCAGTGTTTTCATTTGGAAAAACCTATCATGCTACCGGATGGAAATTAGCCTACTGTGTTGCCCCAAAAGAGTTAAGCGAAGAGTTCCGGAAAATTCATCAGTTCGTTACCTTCACCACCTCCAGTTTTGTTCAGTATGCTATTGCGGATTTTATGGCCGAATGCCCGCAACATACTTTAGAGCTTTCTTCTTTCTATCAGGAAAAGAGAAATACTTTCTGCGAGATGATTAAATCATCGAGATTAAAATTCACCCCTTCGAAAGGCACCTACTTTCAGTTGGTGGATTATAGTGAGATTAGTGATAAGACCGATGTGGAATTTGTTAACTATATTACCCAAGAAAAAGGGGTTGCTGCTATCCCATTAGCGCCTTTCTATGAAACCCCTCCAGCGACTAAAGTAGTCCGTTTTTGTTTTTGCAAAGACGATGGCACTTTGCAAAAAGCCGCCGATATCCTCTGCAGCTTATAAATTAGAAAAGCTAATGGCTGAAATCGACTTTAAAAAATTCGCCACCAGTATTAAAGGCTGGGGAATGGATCTTGGTTTTCAGGAAGTCGCCATTACCGATATCGACCTTAGTAAGTACGAGCAGTATTTGGAGTCATGGATCGCAAGAAATTACCATGGCGCCATGTCCTATATGGCGGAAAATCATGAGAAACGCTGCCATCCAGAACAATTAGTTCCCGGTACAATACGTGTGGTCTGCGTGCGCATGGATTATTCACTGGATTCAAAGGATTCTCTTGAATCCATGCAGAACACCGGCAAAGCGTATATTTCCCGTTATGCCAGGGGTCGCGACTATCACAAACTGATTCGTAAACGCTTGCAGAAGCTAGCGGAAAAAATTCAAGAAACTGCAGGTCCCTTCGGCTATAGGGCTTTCGTGGATAGTGCTCCCGTACTGGAACGTGCATTGGCAGAGAAATCAGGCATGGGCTGGATCGGTAAGAATACGATGCTTATTAACAAACAAGCAGGCTCCTGGTTTTTCCTCGGCGAGCTTTTTACCGACCTGCCTCTACCTGTCGATGACCAGGTATCGGATCACTGCGGTAGTTGCACGGCCTGCATAGACGTTTGTCCAACAAAAGCGTTCGTAGAGCCCAATCTCCTGGATGCTACTCGCTGCATTTCCTATCTTACTATCGAGTTACGCACCTCAATACCTGAAGAGTTTCGCAGTGCTATGGGAAATAGAATTTTTGGCTGCGATGACTGCCAAATGGTTTGCCCCTGGAATAAATTTTCCAGAGAAACCACGGAGAAAGATTTCACGCCCAGGCATAAGCTGGATGATATTCAGCTTGTCGAATTGTTCGCCTGGTCGAAACAGGATTTTCTGCAACGGACTAAAGGTTCGCCGATTCGCCGCATTGGCTACGACTGCTGGCTTAGAAATATTGCTATTGCATTGGGTAATGCGCCAAGTTCTAGTGAGGTCTTGGTAGCACTACAATCGCGTTTGTACAATTCATCTGAAATGGTGACTGTGCATATTCAATGGGCACTAGATAAGCACGGACTATAATTCCGAACTTGGCTAGGCGTCGATGAAGTGTTCACGGTAATATTTTAGTTCAGCAACAGAATCTCTGATATCTTCCATCGCCTGATGCGTGCCCTGCTTTACCAAGCCTTTTAAAATTTCCGGTTTCCAACGTCGTGCCAGCTCTTTAACTGAGCTGACATCTAGATTGCGGTAGTGGAAATAGTTCTCTAGTTCGGGCATATAGTTCGCCATGAACCTACGGTCCTGACAGATGCTGTTCCCGCACATAGGTGACGCGTTCTTCTCAGAATAGCCACTTAAGAATTCAATCGTCTGCCTGCTTGCTTCCTTTTCATCAATGGAACTATTTTTGACTCGCTCAATAAGCCCGGAAGCGCCATGGTGTTTTTGATTCCAGTCATCCATGGATTGCAATGCTGAATCAGATTGCTTGATCGCGAGTACTGGTCCTTCTGCGAGAATATTCAAATCGGCATCGGTTACCAGCGTGGCGATTTCGATGATGCGATCCGATTCCGGCTTTAATCCTGTCATTTCCAGATCCAGCCAGATGAGGTTCATATTCTTGTCCATGATGTATTTCCATTTTTATCTAGCGATTTTTCTAATCGGTAGCTTTAGAGCGAAGCCGTGATTGTAGCAAAGCTTCCCAATGTGGAATATGCAATAATCTTTGTTCCTCACGGCGTCACACGATCGTACGCGAACCTGGATGGTGTTTTTAACACACTATGAGTAAACGAAAACTAAGCAAGCAGCAGTTAGCGCGCATTGCTGAGAATCAGCAAAAAGAATTGGGTAGCAAGCAGAATGGATCCACCGATACTGCTGTGCAGAATAAATGCAACGGCCGAATTATTAGACACTACGGTCAACATCTGGATGTTGAATCTCTAAATCCGGATGAGGCCGGCCGGGTTATTCGATGTTCGCAACGCGCCAATCTTCCCAAACTGGTAACTGGCGATCTGGTGGTATGGGCGCAGGACGGCTTGGATGCCGGGGTAGTGGTGGCCCAGGGACAGCGCCGCAACTTTTTTGGACGGCCCAGTCCCGATGGAATATTCAAACCGATTGCCGCCAATATTGACCTGGTACTTGTGGTATTTGCCTCAACTCCCAGACCCCATGTGAGCCTTATAGATCGCTATTTAGTGGCCATCGAACAGCTGAATCTGCGCGCTGTGTTAATACTCAATAAACTGGATCTGCTGAGCACGCAAGAATTAGAGAATTTGGACAATATATTGTCCAATTACAGAAAAATTGGCTACAGCCTGTATAAGGTCTCCGCCAATGATGGCCGCGGAATCCCTGAATTGGAACAGGCCCTGGCAGGCAAAACTACAATACTTGTAGGCCAGTCCGGAGTCGGAAAATCTTCACTGGTTAATAAGTTGAATAAGGACAATATTGCCGATGTGGCTGCGCTTTCCGAAACCTGGGAGCGGGGCACTCACACTACCACCACGTCTTGCCTATTTCATATGCCCGGATTTGATCTGATAGACTCACCGGGGATTCGCGAGTTCGGCCTCGGTCACATCGACCAGGGGCAGGTATTTGATGGATTCATTGAGTTTCGACCATTCGCCGGTCAATGTAAGTTTCGCGACTGTTCTCATCGTCAGGAGCCGGGGTGTGCCATTCAGGCCGCCGTCGAATCAGGACAAATTAGTGGCGAAAGAGTAGAGAGCTATTTTCGCATAGTGGATTCTTTGAATGAAATCGCCTAGAAATTACAACAAGAAATGACAGGTCTCGAACAGGGAGCAAGCACGGCATAGTCTATGAATACCGAATCACTTCCTTTAATACTCGAGCCGCAACTGCTCAGTGAAATAATTCCGAATAGTAATTTACTAATCGTAGCCGTGGTACAAGCGGCAGTTTTCGATTCACATCATATACCTGGATCGGTGCTGGTTGAACCCGCGGAATTGGTTTGTGGCATCAAACCTGCTGTAGGCAAGCTGCCCGGCGCCGATCAACTTAGTGCACTGTTCTCAAGAATCGGACTCAGCGATGACCGGCATGTGATTGTTTATGATGATGAGGGCGGCGGTTGGGCGGGTCGATTTATTTGGACCTTGGATGTCCTGGGTCAGAAGGATTATTCCTACTTAGACGGTGGATTAACCGCCTGGCTTAAGATGGGACTACCGGTGTCCAATGCCAGTTCTGCTTTATCAAGACCTGAACCAAGCAATTTTTCTGCACAGATAAATAGCGAAATGTTGGTGACTATGGATGACGTGCTGGCGCAAATTTCGGACCCCGGCTCAATTGTCTGGGATGCTCGCGCAGAAGACGAGTTCAAAGGAGACAAGCTTACCGCTCTGCGAAATGGACATATTCCCGCTGCCGTAAATCTTGATTGGCTAGCCCTGCAGGACAGGGAGAATGATCTCCGATTGAAACCCCTTATGGAAATCGAAAGCCAACTTCAACAAATTGGAATCACTAAGGACAAAAAAATTATTACTCATTGCCAGACTCATCACCGCTCGGGACTTAGCTATCTGGTCGGCAAGGCACTAGGCTACAATATTCGAGCCTACGACGGTTCCTGGTCAGAATGGGGAAATCATCCAAACTCACCCATAGAAAAATAGATGTAGTCTATGGAGGGTTAACAGTCAGATCGGTTTGTAATCTCAAAATGACTAAGCCCAAGAACCATAAATCCAGTTGCAGGAATTAGAAAGCTGATGCCAAGCCTGTTTATAGTATTTCAATATTTGTTGCCACAACAGCTGTTATCGAGGTTGGTAGGCTTAGTTGCCGAAAGCAAGCTTTTGAAAAAGCCGTTCATCAAAATATTTATTCGACGATACAAAGTTGATTTAAGCCAGGCAACGATTCAGGACATCGATAAATTCAAAAACTTCAATCAATTCTTCACCCGGGAATTACAGCCAGATGCACGACCACTAGCTGCTGACCCGAGGGCAGTCGTGTGTCCTGCCGATGGCGCCTTAAGCCAGATAGGCAACATCTCCAATAATGAACTACTTCAGGCCAAGGGTAGATATTACAGCTGTGAAGATTTGTTAGGCGGCGACAAACAGATGGCTGAGTTATTTCGGGAAGGTAGTTTTGCCACCATCTATCTGTCTCCTCGGGATTATCATCGCGTGCATATGCCACTGGACGGCGCTTTACTTAAGACTGTTTACATACCGGGAAAACTTTTCTCGGTGAATCAACTTACTACGGAGTCTGTTCCAAATTTATTTGCCCGAAATGAGAGACTAGTTTGCCTGTTTCAAACCGAGCTAGGGCCTATGGCATTGGTTTTGGTAGGAGCAATGATAGTAGCTGGTATAGATACAGTTTGGTCTGGACGAGTCTCTCCGGCAGTTGGTAAGCGTGAAATTCGCTACACTGATTATGCGAATCATCAACCGGCGATAGAATTGCCGCGGGGAGCCGAAATGGGAAGGTTCCGACTGGGTTCTACCGCCATTGTATTATTCCCACAGGGCGTAATGGAGTTTGATTCTTCGCTGAAGGCTAGCTCCGCTGTTGTAATGGGGCAGCTACTAGGGCAAGTTAACGCGACTGTCACAACCGCTGCGAACGAGGATGAGCATGAACCAGGATGAACTGAAATTAGCGGTAGCCCAGGCTGCCTTCGAATACGTAGAATCCTTAATAGAAGACGACACTATTATCGGCGTGGGAACAGGCTCCACCGCAAACTTGTTTATTGCCGAGTTAGGAAAAATTAAGCATAGAATAGACGCTACCGTCGCTAGTTCGGAGGAATCAGCAAAACGGCTTAAGGAATTGGGTATTCCCGTATTGGATTTAAACAGTGCTGGCACGCTTCGGGTATATGTTGATGGTGCCGACGAGACTAATAAGCACCTGCAGCTCATAAAAGGTGGAGGCGCTGCTCTTACACGTGAAAAAATAATTGCAGCGGCTTCAGACGAATTTGTCTGTATTGCTGACGAATCGAAGTTGGTGCCGATTCTAGGAAAATTTCCTCTTCCTGTAGAAGTAATTCCTATGGCTCGCAGCTATGTGGCACGTCAGATAGTGAAATTGGGTGGCGACCCGGTTTACAGAGAAGGCTGTGTTACCGACAATGGTTGTCACATTCTGGATATATATAATTTAGAAATACTTGACCCGAGGAAATTGGAAACACAAATTAACCAAATAACTGGTGTTGTATGCAATGGGCTTTTCGCAGAACGTGGGGCAGACCGCTTATTGTTGGGCACAAGCGCAGGGGTCAAGACATATCTGCCTTGAGGTTGAAAGAGTTTGCAGCTAATTGCTTAGAATAATAAAAAGTGACAGAAGCTTCGATCTAATAAAAACAAACTACAGTCTTGAATATTAACAACCCAAATATTAAGACCAATCTAGAACGAGTGTTCGCTAGCTTTCGTTATCCCTGCAAATATTGACAATTAATCTACTTAACTAGAATCCGCTAGGACCTACTTAAAGCGGGTTAACATTATCTGCTTGAGGACCTTTCTGGCCTTGGGTGACTTCCATGGTTACTTTCTGACCTTCATGAAGAGTTCTTCTTCCTGAGCCATTGATGGCGCTGAAATGTACGAATACATCTTTACCACCTTCCTGCTCTATGAATCCAAATCCTTTCTCGTCATTAAACCACTTAACGGTACCCTCAACTAAATCCGACATACGTGTTCTCGTGCTCTAAAAATTGTAGAAAATCGGATCGCTAATCAAAGCAACCCCTCGGCCAAAATCGACCGAATATCCAGTGTATACCTATAAATTCGCAGAGGGAAACCCTAAATGTCGCAAATTGTAACGATTTTTCGTGCTCTTTCTAAAACTTCTTACACTCTCTGGGAGTATGCAATTTTACGCAGATTTGCTTGTAGCCTAGTCCAGCAGTTTTCCTGGATTCATAATATTATTGGGGTCGAAGATATTCTTAATTGCCTTCATGTAGGCGATTTCTGATGCGGGGCGGGAGTAGTGTAGGTAGGGTTTCTTCAAGAGACCGACACCATGTTCGGCCGATATGCTTCCACCATGTTTCTCAACGATTTCGAAAACTAAATCAGAAACCTTGGCACATTTTTCGAAGAAGGCGCTTGGTTCGAGAGCGCTTGGTTTAAGAATGTTCAGGTGAATATTGCCATCCCCAATATGTCCAAACCAGATTATTTCAAAATCTGGGTAGGCGGCTGTGACCAAACTGTCAACTTCGTGTAAAAATTCAGGCACCGCAGAAACTTTGACCGAGATATCATTTTTGTAGGGCGTGAATTTGGCAATGGTTTCAGAGATATCCTCGCGCAGGCGCCATAAATTTTTGGCCTGCGTACTATTTTGACTAATGCTTCCATCTACTACCCAGCCTGCCTCCAAAGTGGATTCGAACAAAGACATTGCAGTGTCCATATCTTGCCCGGTGAAGTTTTCGAATTCGATCAGCGCATAAAATTCGGTTTCAGTTTCAAAGGGTCGCTGCAATCCTTTTTCTTCAATGACATGTTTAAGGGCTTTTTCGGAAAAGAATTCAAACGCGGTCAAATTAAGTTTCCCCTGGAACTGCATCAACACCTGCATAATGGATTCCATTTTTTCCACACCTAAAACCAATACCGCCGGGTCCCTGGGTCTGTTGGTTAGTGCAAGTGTTAGCTCGACAATAAAACCGAGAGTCCCTTCCGCGCCGATGAACAGATGACGAAAATCGTAACCAGTAGCGTTCTTTGCAAGCCCACGATTCAAATCTAATAGCTCGCCACTTCCGGTAACCACTTTCAAGCCCTTAATCCATTCCCTGGTCATGCCATAACGAATTACTTTAATACCTCCTGCATTAGTCGACGCATTTCCTCCCAACTGGCTCGAGCCCGACGAGGCGAAATCGACCGGGTAAAACAGGCCTTCCTGTTCGGCAAACTGTTGCAGTTGTTCGGTGACAACTCCTGGCTCACACACGACCTGACGATCAGCAGCGTTAAAATCCAAAATGTTATTCATGCGATCGAAGGCCACCACAAGTTCTTCATTGGTGGCGACGGCACCACCGCTTAGCCCGGTACGGCCACCGGATGGCACCAGTGCTACCTTGTGTAGATTGGCGAACTGCACTAGTGCAAGCACCTTATCAATATTACTGGGAAAAACTATGGCAATGGGATTCGCCGGATATGCCTTGGTCCAGTCCTTACCGAAATTTTCCAAATCGGCGGCATCGGTTTTCACCCATTCGTCGCCAACTATTTCAGCCAGCTTCTCCAGCAATTCGGTTTTACTGCAATTCATGATTCTGTTCGTCCTGTTGATGCCGTTCGCTTATAGCCGCCAAAATCATTGCCCCATCATTCAGGACCATCTTACTTTAAGCACCGCTAAAGCAGAATATGGTACCATGCGCCAGCTTTTTGATCATCGCTGCTGGCAGCAAGGAATGAATGCCTCCCTGATCAAGCGAAATCTGTAACATTGTCTTAAACCTGAAGTCGAAACCCTCATCATGAATCCAAAATCCCTGGAAAAACGGAAGATTAAATTCCTGCTACTGGAAGCCGTCCATCAAAGTGCCATCGATACTTTGAAAAAATCCGGCTACGAGAATATCGAGGCCTTGAAGACTTCGCTGGAAGGAGATGAGTTAGCAGATAAAATTGCGGATGCCCATTTTGTTGGCATTCGTTCTCGCACACAGCTAAACGAATCGGTGTTTGCAGCTGCCAAGAAATTGCAGGCAGTGGGATGTTTTTGCATTGGCACCAACCAGGTTGATCTAACTTCAGCCCTGGTGCGGGGCATCCCGGTTTTCAATGCACCCTTTTCCAATACACGTAGCGTAGCGGAGTTGGTTATAGGACAGGCAATTCTGTTGTTACGAGGAATCCCGGAGAAAAATGCCCAGTTACATAGGGGCATCTGGAAGAAAGCAGCAAATGGATCCTTTGAAACCCGCGGCAAAAAGCTGGGCATAGTTGGCTATGGCAATATTGGTTCGCAATTAAGTGTACTCGCCGAGTCCATGGGAATGAAAGTCTATCTGTATGATGTAGTGACCAAGCTGCCACTGGGAAATGCCACGCAAATGGGCTCTCTCGAACAACTAATGCGCGAGTGCGATGTGATAAGCCTGCATGTACCAGAAACTGTAGAGACCAAGAATATGATCGCTGCAGAACAACTCAAGTGGATGAGGCGCGAGTCGGTACTTATCAACGCATCCCGTGGTTCAGTTGTCGATATTGATGCGCTGGCTGATGTTCTTGAGAATGGGAAAATCGCCGGAGCTGCTATCGATGTTTATCCGCAGGAACCTAAATCCAACGCGGAAGAATTCATTTCACCGCTACGCGAGTTTGATAACTGCATCATCACACCTCATGTAGGTGGCAGTACTATGGAAGCACAGGAAAACATTGGGGTTGAGGTGGCGGAGAAATTGATCAAGTACAGTGACAATGGTTCCAGTTTTACCTCGGTGAATTTCCCCGAAGTGACTTTGCCAGCCCATCCAGGCAAGCATCGCCTGTTACATATTCACAAGAATGTGCCCGGCGTATTATCGGAAATTAACAGTGTCTTTTCAGAAACCGGGATTAATATTAGTTCACAATACCTGCAGACTAACGAGCATGTTGGCTATGTGGTAATGGATATAGATGTGCAGTACAGTGAAATGGCGTTGGCGAAACTGAATCAGGTAACCGGCACGATTCGATGTCGGGTTCTATTCTGAATAATCCTATCCGCTTTTCTCGATTTCAAGAATTTGTCTGATAGTTTGCAACACCTGTGCCCGATACGGCTTCGACTCATTCAGCAAATGATGCCTTGCCCCGTCCACCATATGTACTTTTGAACCGGGGAATTTCGCCAAAATTTTGGGAATATTCTTTTCCCAATCTACCGTACCGTCGCCACTTCCCTGAATTATCTCCAAAGGTTGTGCCAATGTGGCTGCCTGATCGAAGCGCTTGAAATAGTCGATCATCGCTAACACCCATTCCCTGGGCAATATTTTGCTCTGCAGTTGATCTGAGTGTTCCAGAAATTCTACAAATTCCGCATCATGACTATTATTGCTGAACTTACGCGAGGTAGCAGGCACAAACCATCGGGTCAAAGCGAACAGATATTTCGATCTAGACCAATGTCTGGGCCTCAGTAAGGGACCCAGAAGTACATAGTGATGAAAAGAAAAAGCCTGGCGTAGGTTTTTGTCCAACAAGGCATCCATGATAATCGCAGCGCCGGTGCTCTGACCGATGACAACCCATGGTTCGGTTACGCCCTGTTGTCTTGCCTCGGATAAGCAGTCCAGTAGCGTTTCGCTGTATTCACGAAATGATTTAATACTGGCCTGTGCTCCACTGGATAAGCCATGACCCGGTAAGTCGAATATTACTACCGCTATATCCTGATCCAGCAGTTGCCTAATCAGATGTCTATACAGACCGGCATGATCAAAATATCCATGTAGAACAAAGGCGGTTTTTTTTGGTGGGGAGCGCAGCGGAAGAAAGTGCTGACAAACTATTTCGTTGCGGCCGCTGTTAAACTTTCCCATATTTGATCTATGCGAGTGAACTTCGGACTGGGCATCTATTTGAGGCTGATCTAAACCATATTGCCTGCGATATGCAGTGACCAATTCCTTGGCTATCTTAGATAGATCAGGCGTTGACTGTGTTGCACCGTGCAAAAAGTCGATACTGGGCAGATTTTGCCTCAGTTGATCGGCATCGGCTCGGCTGAACATCTGCTAGGAAACCTCGAACAGGCACACTAGTTAACCAGCCTCGGTATAACGCTGAGCCATCTGTTCCAAATTATAGACTTTCTTGATATTTGAAACTTGGCCAGCAGTACCAAAGGCTTCCAATCGAGCCAGCACGATAGCCTTCATGGCTTCCATGGTGGGAATCAGAAATTTCCGTGGATCAAATTCAGATTTATTCTCGGCAAGAAATTTTCGTACCGCTCCGGTAGAAGCCAGACGCAGATCGGTATCGATGTTTACCTTACGCACTCCATGTTTAATGCCTTCCTGAATTTCTTCCACAGGGACACCGTAAGTCTCAGGAATCTCACCACCGAATTCATTAATAATGGCCAACCACTCTTGGGGAACTGAAGACGATCCGTGCATTACCAAATGGGTGTTCGGTATCTTCGCATGAATCTCCTTGATTCTTTCTATAGCAAGAATATCACCTGTTGGAGGACGACTAAATTTGTAGGCCCCGTGACTAGTGCCCACCGCTATCGCCAAGGCGTCCACAGCAGTCGCTTCAACAAAATCCGAAGCCTCTTGTGGGTCGGTCAACATTTGCGCCATGGTTAACTGCCCTTCGGCTCCTATGCCATCTTCTTCTCCTGCCATCCCGGTTTCCAGAGATCCAAGACAACCTATTTCACCTTCCACCGATACGCCACAGGCGTGGGCCATGGCAACCGTGGTCTTGGTAACAGCTACGTTGTAATCAAAATCCGTAGGTGTTTTCCCATCTTCTGCCAGTGAGCCATCCATCATCACGGATGAGAAGCCTAATTGAATCGAACGCTGACAGACTGCTGGCGATACACCATGATCTTGATGCATAACAATTGGGATATGGGGAAATTCTTCTATCGCCGCCTGAATTAGATGCTTAAGAAAATTTGAACCGGCATATTTCCGTGCTCCTGCCGATGCCTGCAAGATGACCGGACTATTGGCCTCATCGGCCGCTTCCATAATGGCGCGAATTTGTTCCAAATTATTCACATTGAATGCTGGCACACCGTAGCCATTTTCTGCGGCATGATCCAGCAACTGTCTTAAACTAATTAGTGCCATGTTTAGTCCTCACTTCTTTCTTTTTCCATGTATCGTTTTGTTTATAAGAAATACTTTAGCTTGCAGAAAACTTTCTAGCTAAGCTTCTAACTAGCTTTTGCTCTCTGTTCCAATATTTGAACCGCCGGTAGAATTGTTCCCTGCACATATTCCAAAAATGCACCACCTCCAGTCGAAATATAGGAAACATCCTGGGTTATAGAATATTTGTCGATTGCGGCTATAGTTTCCCCTCCGCCGGCAATGGAAAACCCATCATTGTTTGCTACTGCCCTGGCAATCGCCTGAGTGCCCGCTGAGAATTGCTCAAATTCGAACACTCCTACCGGACCATTCCAGATTAGAGTTTTCATATTAGCGATTATCTGGGCGAAGTTCATTGCTGTTGCCGGCCCTATGTCCAGAATCATGTCATCATCTTCTATTTCATCGACAGTCTTCTTGCTTGCTAGCGCCGATGCACTAAATTCTTTCGCCACGATTACATCCGTGGGCATGGGAATGGTGGTTTTACTCATGAGATCTGCCGCCATAGCCACTAGATCGGGCTCATAAAGAGACTTGCCCACATTGGCGCCGGTGGCCGCCAGGAAGGTATTGGCTATACCACCGCCAACTATAAGCTGATCCACCACGGAAGATAGATTCTTCAGTACTTCCAGTTTACTCGATACCTTAGCCCCACCCACTATTGCCAGCATCGGTCTTTCTGGATTTTTCAAACAGCGTTCCAGGGCATCTAACTCGCTGGCGAGCAGCGGCCCTGCACAGGCGATACTGGCATATTTAGCCACCCCATGTGTGCTTGCCTGGGCACGGTGAGCTGTGCCAAAGGCATCCATGACAAACACATCACAAAGCCCAGCATAGCGTTTTGCCAGCGTGTCATCGTTGGCTTTTTCGCCGACATTGATGCGGACATTTTCCAGTAGCGTTACGCTGGCTGCGCCTCTGCCAGACGGAGCATGAGCTAGATAGTCTCGGTTCAGCGGAACTTCGCAACCTAATAATTCAGCAAGTCGATTTGCTACCGCTTGCAAGGAGAACTCACTCTGTTGCTCAATGCCGATGCCTTCCTGCGGCCGCCCTAGATGCGACATCAGCAGAATCTCGGCACCAGCAGATCGCGCTAATTCTATGCTGGGCAATGCCGCCCGAATTCTAGTGTCGTTGCTGATCACTCCATCGTTTACGGGTACATTCAAATCCTCACGAATGAGAACTCTTTTGCCTTCAAGATTGATTTGATCCATGCGGAGAAATGACATTACAAGGCAATTCCGTGGTTGGCTAAAACAAGCTACTTATCTAAGGAGCCTCTGAACAAGTCTATGACCTCTCTGGCCTACAGCCAATTCTGCTATCAAGACGTACTTTCGTAGGGCCTGTCAAGAAACTGCAACGCACAGAGCGCACTCGGTGTAAACCCCCGACCGGCGGGGCCTAAGCAGGCGCCGTACTGCGACGTTGTCGCGCTTGTATGCACGACGCCTTGCATCAGTGCGCACCAGACTCCCGCAGAGTGGCCATAGACTTGTTCAGAGGCTCCCTAATTGAATTCATGTATTGGGCAACATCCAACATTCTATTGGCATAGGCCCATTCGTTGTCGAACCAGACTAAAAGTTTTACTAAATTTTTATTTGCCACTCGAGTCTGCGTGAGATCAACGATAGCAGAACGCGGATCATGATTGAAATCGCAGGAAGCCAGTGGCTCACTGGTGAAGCCTAAGACATTGCTCGGTAATTTTGTACTCGCTTCGCGTATGGATTGGTTAATCGTATTCGCATCGGTCTCAGTAGAAACAGATACGGTCAAATCCATAAGCGATACATTCGGAGTGGGCACACGAATTGCCTGAGCTTCCAACAGGCCTGTTAAGTTCGGCAGAATTCTCTCGACGCCCTTAGCTAGCGCAGTATCCACCGGAATGATCGACTGCATGGCGCTGCGAGTCTTGCGCAGATCATCGTCGTGATAGCTGTCGATGACCGGTTGGTCATTCATGGCCGAATGGATCGTGGTAATAACGCCGGATTCGATTTTGAAGGAATCATCGAGGGCTTTCAGCACCGGGACAATACAGTTAGTGGTACAGGACGCGTTGGAGACTATCTCGGCACTCGCCGGCAAGGCGGTGTGATTGATTCCATACACCAGTGTGGCGTCTACGTCGCTTTCAGCGGGCTGGGAGAACAGTACTTTCTTTGCGCCGTTAGCAATATGCAGATGCGCAGTTTCCCGATCCTTGAATGCACCGCTGCATTCCATGACCAGATCTACTTCCAATTCTGCCCAGTGCAGGTTTCGAATATCTTGCTGCTGGAAAACGCAAATCTTGTCGCCGTTCACGATCAGGCTCTTTCCCTTAGCTTCGATACTCTCCTCCACCGCGCCCAGAAATCGACCATGGGTACTGTCATAGCGAGTCAAATGGGAGAGGTTGCCAATATCGGCAAGATCGTTGATAGCAACGATTCGTAAATCCGCATAATTGGTAGACTCATAAAAGGCACGCAAGACGCAACGGCCGATGCGGCCGTAACCATTGATTGCGATGCGATAGGTCATGGCCTTTTACCGTGCAGGGAACAAATGACAACTACTGAAGATCACCTTACTCACTGGTCGAATGACTTCACAGTGGCGACAATATTATCGGCGGTAAAACCGAAGTGCTCCATCAATACTGGACCCGGTGCCGATTCGCCGAAACTACGCATGCCGATAATCTTGCCGTCCAGGCCCACCAGTTTCCACCAATAATCTGCTGCTGCCGCCTCTACCGCTACCCGATGGCGTACCGCTGCAGGCAAGACTTGCTCCTGATATTCTGCGTCCTGTGACTCGAATACGTCGACACTGGGTATGGATACCAGACGGGCCTTGATGCCTTCCTGTTGCAGAGCCTCTACAGCCGCCAGGCTAATTGCCACTTCTGAACCGGTTGCCAGCACGATTACCGCGGGCTCACCGTGGCAGTCTTTGAGTACATAGGCACCACGGGAAATAGCAGCCAACTGTTCATCGCTACGCTGTTGATGAGGTAAATTCTGTCGTGAGAAGACCAATGAGGTAGGACCGTCCTGTTTCTCGATGGCGGCCTTCCAGGCCACGGCAGACTCGACGTTGTCGCAGGGTCGCCAGACTGACATATTCGGTGTCGTTCTTAGATTGGCCAGCTGCTCCACAGGCTGGTGAGTAGGACCATCTTCACCCTGACCAATAGAGTCGTGGGTATACACGAAGATACTTTGCTGTTTCATTAGCGCAGACATTCTCACGGCATTGCGCGCATATTCCATGAAGATAAGAAAAGTCGCCGTATAGGGAATAAACCCACCGTGCAGAGCCATACCCGTGGCTATGGCAGTCATGCCAAATTCACGCACACCATAGTAAATATAGTTTCCGTCAGCAGTCTGGGAGATAGCCGAGCTGCCAGACCAGTTTGTCAGGTTGGATCCCGTCAGATCGGCAGAGCCACCAATGAGCTCTGGTAATAGGGTAGCGTAGGCCTCTATGCAATTCTGTGATGCCTTGCGGCTAGGAATATTGTCATCGCTTTGTTGGCACTGGGCGATATATTCATCGGCCTTGGCACTGAAGTAGCCAGGCAGTTGACCTTTCAATCTGCGCACCAATTCCATGGCCAGTTCCGGGTATTCTTCCTCATAAATAACCAGCTTCTCTTTCCACGCCGATTCAGCGGTGAATCCTTTCTCCGTTGCACCCCAGGACTTCTTAATCTCTTCCGGTATTACAAACGGTCCATGGGGCCAATCCAGAGCGGCTCTGGTGGCCGCTATTTCTTCGTCTCCCAGAGGATTTCCGTGGGTAGCCGCCGTACCCTGCTTGTTAGGTGAACCAAAACCAATAATGGTCTTGCAGCTGATCAGCGTTGGGCGCTCGCTATCACTGTGAGACTGCCTGATAGCATCGGCTATGGCTTCGGGGTCATGGCCATCTACCGACAAAACTTGCCAACCATAAGCTTCAAAGCGCTTGCATGTGTCGTCGGCGAACCACTGTTCTACTTCGCCGTCTATTGATATGCCGTTGTCGTCATAGAAGACGATCAGCTTGCCCAGATTTAGCGTTCCAGCCAGCGAGCAGACTTCATGGGAGATACCCTCCATCAAGCAACCATCGCCAGCAAACACATAGGTGAAGTGGTCAATCAACTCATGGTCCTTGCGATTAAACTGAGCTGCCAGGGTTCTCTCGGCTATGGCCATACCTACGGCATTTGCCAGACCCTGCCCCAGGGGTCCTGTGGTAGTTTCCACTCCCGGTGTATAGCCAAACTCCGGATGACCCGGAGTCTTGGAATCTAACTGCCGAAATTGCTGCAGATCTTCTATAGACAGGTCATAACCACTGAGATGCAAAAGAGAATAAATTAGCATCGAGCCATGACCGTTAGAGAGTACGAAGCGATCACGGTTAAACCATTTAGGATTGCCAGGATTATGCTTGAAGAAATCACACCACAGCACCTGTGCTATGTCGGCCATACCCATTGGCGCGCCCGGATGCCCCGACTTTGCCTTTTGCACAGCATCCATGCTCAGGGCACGAATTGCATTGGCACTCTGTTTACGTGACACAGCCTGTTCCGCCATCGGTCAAATTCCTCAGTCTCTAATTATTCACATTAATACCAAAGTGAAATACTCATTGCCCGGCAGCTAGCTGGCGAGCCAGATGCAGTCGGGCAAATGGAGATTTCTGCTTTAGGGAGCCTCTGGCCAAGTCTATGACTGCATTGGCAGAGTGAACATAGATTTGACCGGAGGCTTCTCAGAAGGCGGCTATTTTCCCGCACCTGAATCGAATAAGCCATATCTAAGCCGCGCTAAGGGGCATTAAATTGGAGAATGCTGAGTCTGTCTTGAATTCGACGCTGACTTAAGCACGCGGTAGCGAAAATGTTCCCTACTCGCAGGCCATCTTGTCTAAACTCACCGCCAGTAGCTAGGGAGTTAATTGCGAACAATCAGGACCGAAGATCCGTGAGCAAATAACTCCCTGGCTTCTGGCTCAGAGATCAAATTTCTAAGGTTTCTATGCGCAGGAGCCGTAAACAGAAGCTCAAGGCAAATTGATCTATTGAGCTGGCTCGCTATTTTCTGCGGATACCTTCGCCTTAAAAGTTGAGCTCAGAGTGAGCTTGAGCGCACTCACGGGAATCTCGGTTTAGTGCATCAAACCTATATCAAAATATTTTGATATAGGTTTGAAATTTACGCTCAATGTTGTTAACTTAGCGGCTTTCCCCATACTAGACCCACCTGGGCTCAACACCATGGCAGCACCTGCATTGAAAACTAGTGGCAACTCAGACATTCTGAGCCCTATCGAGTCGCTGACAACACTGCACAAGGCTTTAGCTGACCACCTGCGATTGCAGATTCTGCGACTTTTGAAGAACGAGTCATTTGGGGTGCTGGAGTTATGCCGGATTCTGGATATCCGTCAATCCGCCCTAAGTCACCACCTAAAAATTCTGTCTACAGCCAATCTGGCGTCGACCAGAAGAGAAGGCAATTCGATTTTCTATCGCCGGGCATTTCTCTCAGAAGAAGATGCTTTCTGCGACATTAAGAAAACCGTGTTCGAGAACATTGACGCTCTGGAGATTTCCGGCGCTCAGCATCGAAAGATAAAACAGATACAGTTAGAACGTGCACAGCTCTCACTAAATTTTTTCAATAAGAACGCAGACAAATTTCGAGAGAAGCAAGGCTTGATAGTCAAGCACGCAGACTATGCCAGTAGCCTGCATGACCTAATCACCGGACTGGCTTTAAGCGAAGATGCCGCCGTAATGGAAGTGGGTCCCGGTGAAGGTCAGTTGCTGGCAGAACTGGCCCGGCGTTTTCGCAATCTCACCGCACTGGACAACTCCAAAGATATGCTGGAAAAGTCCAAAGTGGCCATAAACGATACTGGTCGCAGCGACGTCGAGTTTATTCTTGGTGATACCGCTGTAGCGAGAAAACAACATGTTGCCAGCGATCTAATAATCTTTGATATGGTTCTTCATCATATCTCTTCTCCGGCAAAAACCTTCAAAGACATTGCAGCCCTGCTCAAACCTTCTGGTTTTCTGTTGATTGTTGAACTATGTAGTCACGATCAAGACTGGGTTCGCGAGTCCTGCGGTGATCTATGGCTTGGCTTCGACGAGGGAGACCTGGATCACTGGGCCGAGAAGGCAGGTCTGGCGACACAGCAAAGTTCCTATCTTGGCTTAAGAAATGGCTTTCAAATTCAAATGCGCACATTTAAAAATGTGGCAACTGACGCTTTACTAAATGTAACTAATTAAACTTTAACTGAAATATTTTGAGGAAATACTAATGGCAGAATCTACACTGTTTACGTCCGAGTCGGTATCTGAAGGACACCCGGATAAGATGGCAGATCAAATTTCAGACGCGATTCTGGATGCATTGTTGGAGCAGGATAAGGCTTCAAGGGTGGCCTGCGAGACTATGATAAAAACTGGCATGGTGATAGTGGCCGGTGAAATCACCACCGATGCCTATGTCGATGTTGAGAATCTGGTGCGCGAGGTTGTGAATGATATTGGCTACAACAATTCCGAGAGTGGATTCGACAGCAATACTTGCGCAGTACTTAACGCCATCGGCAAGCAGTCTCCAGATATCGCCATGGGTGTAGATGACTCAGAGGAGCATGAACAGGGTGCTGGAGATCAGGGCTTGATGTTCGGCTATGCCACCAACGAAACTGATGTGTTAATGCCGGCTCCAATCACTTACTCCCATTTATTAGTAAAGCGTCATGCGGAAGTTCGTAAAAATGGCACTCTGCCCTGGTTACAGCCGGACGCAAAAAGTCAGATTACTTTCCGCTATGAAGACGGTAAGCCGGTGGCAATCGATGCGGTTGTACTTTCCACTCAACACCGCGCCGAGATATCACTAAAAGCTTTGCAAGAAGCGGTAATGGAAGAAATCATCAAGCCGGTACTTCCAGTCACCTGGATAAATGCCGACACCAAATATTTTATTAATCCAACCGGACGTTTCGTGATTGGTGGGCCGTATGGCGATTGCGGGTTAACAGGTCGCAAGATCATCGTAGATACTTACGGCGGAATGGCCAGACATGGTGGTGGTGCATTCTCTGGCAAGGATCCATC
Organism: Gammaproteobacteria bacterium; assembly: GCA_021773355.1. Classification (GTDB taxonomy): domain Bacteria; phylum Pseudomonadota; class Gammaproteobacteria; order Pseudomonadales; family Pseudohongiellaceae; genus UBA9145. The sequence continues at coordinate 72,958 of JAJFKE010000012.1, forward strand.
GAAGGTCGATCGCTCGGCGGCCTATGCAGCTCGTTACGTAGCCAAAAACCTGGTCGCCGCAGGCATAGCAGATCGTTGCGAAATTCAACTTTCCTATGCGATTGGCGTGGCCGAACCTACTTCGATCAGCGTAGAAACTTTTGCTACTAACAAGCTCAGCAACGAAAGGATTGTAGAGTTGATACGCAATCATTTCGAGCTACGCCCTAAGGGCCTGATCAAGATGCTGGATCTGATTAGACCCATTTACAGAGACACCGCAGCCTATGGACACTTCGGCAGAGAAGATCTGGATCTAAGCTGGGAAAGAACAGACAAGGCCGACGCACTACGATCAGACGCTGGCCTATAACACTATTTATACGGAGTAAGAAATGAACGATTTATCAGTACAAGAAAATGCGGTAACACAAGACTACAAAGTCGCGGATATAGGCCTGGCCGATTTTGGCCGCAGAGAAATAACCCTGGCCGAAGCAGAAATGCCGGCACTGATGACGCTGCGCAACAAGTATTCCGCTTCCAGGCCATTGGCCGGCGCCAAGATATTGGGCTGTATACATATGACGGTGCAAACTGCGGTACTTATTGAAACTCTGATTGCGCTTGGAGCCGAGGTACGCTGGTCATCCTGTAACATCTTTTCAACGCAAGACCACGCCGCGGCCTGTATGGCAGCGGCAGGCATTGCTGTATATGCCTGGAAAGGTCAAACCGAAGATGAAGGTGAATGGTGCATTGAGCAAACTATCTTGAAGGACGGCGAGCCCTGGGCCGCAAATATGATCCTCGACGATGGTGGCGATCTAACGGCGATGGTGCATGAAAAATATCCGCTGCTACTTGACAATATCCACGGCATTACCGAAGAGACCACAACCGGTGTTCATCGTTTGCTGGAAATGATGGAAGAAGGGTCTCTGAAGGTGCCGGCGATTAATGTAAACGACTCGGTGACCAAGTCCAAGAATGACAACAAGTATGGCTGTCGCCATTCTCTTAATGATGGCATCAAGCGTGGTACCGACATGCTGTTGTCGGGCAAGCAAGCCCTGGTTGTCGGCTATGGCGATGTCGGCAAAGGTTCTGCGCAGAGTTTGCGCCAGGAAGGAATGATCGTAAAGATCGCTGAGATCGATCCTATCTGTGCCATGCAAGCTTGTATGGATGGTTACGAACTCGTCTCTCCCTATGTCGATGGTATTAACACCGAAAGCAATGAGGGAATCAACACCGCCCTGTTGTCGAAACTGGACCTGATCGTAACCTCAACCGGAAATGTGAATGTCTGCGACAAGTTTATGTTGCAGCAGATCAAAAAAGGCGCCGTGGTCTGCAATATCGGCCACTTCGACAATGAGATCGACACCGCCTTTATGCGCGAAAATTGGGAATGGGAAGAAGTTAAACCACAGGTTCACAAAATCTACAGGAACGGTGATCAAAACAAAGATGATTATATAATCCTGTTGTCTGAGGGCAGGCTGATTAACCTCGGTAACGCGACAGGTCACCCCTCACGCATCATGGACGGCTCTTTTGCCAATCAGGTATTAGCACAGATGTTTATGTATGAGCGAAAGTTTGCCGACCTGCCGGCCGTTGACAAACAAAGCAAGCTCTATGTTGAGGTACTACCGAAGTATCTTGATGAAGAAGTTGCCGCGATGATGGTTGGGGGCTTCGGTGGAGTGTTAACCAAACTCACTACGACTCAAGCCAGCTACATCAATGTGGATGTTAACGGCCCTTACAAGAATGACAGCTACAAATATTAGCCTGCTATTAGCCACGGACCGAGGATAGCCAAACTATGGATTTATCCAATCCATCTAAATTCAGCATCGAGTTTTTCCCACCGCGAACAGCGGTGGGGGAAACCAAACTCGATACTGTGCACACAGAGCTGTGCAAATTAAATCCGGATTTTTTCTCGGTAACCTACGGTGCCGGCGGATCAACTAAATCTGGTACGCGGCAGATTGTGCTGCGTTATCAGGCGGCCGGTTCGGAGCTGGCGCCCCATCTTTCCTTCGGCGGAGCAGATGAGGACGAGCTTAAGCAATTATTGCAAACCTACATCGACGCTGGAATAAAACGCCTTGTTGCTCTTCGTGGTGACCTGCCGTCGGGCATGGGTGCGTCCGTGCAGCATCGTTATGCGAACGAACTGGTCGAGTTTATCCGAGCGCAGACAGGCGACCATTTTCATATCGATGTTGCCTGCTATCCGGAAATCCATCCCGAGTCTAAGAATTACGTGGCTGACGTGGAATTTTTTAAGCGTAAGGTAGATGCGGGTGCCAATTCCGCAATCACGCAATATTTTTACAATCCCGATGCCTATTTCCGATTTGCTGATTATTGCGCCGAGGCCGGCATAAAAATCCCGATCGTGCCGGGCATAATGCCGATTACCAACTACGCCAACCTCGCTAGATTCAGTGCAAATTGCGGTGCCGAAATTCCACGCTGGCTGGAGAAGAGATTGCAAGGCTTTGGTGATGATGTGGAGGGCCTGCGTAACTTTGGCATCGATGTAGTTACGGAGTTGTGTGAAGACCTGCTGCAAGGTGGTGCACCAGGTTTACATTTCTATTCCATGAATCTCAGTAATAGCGTTAGCCAAATCTGGACTAATTTGGATCTGAACAATCGTAGTCAGAACGAATTAGCCTAGGCACTAAACTATGCGTATCTCCCGCGTTTACTTTGAAGGCCTGCTGGCACTAAACAGCTCAATATCTCTTACTGCGGAAACTTCACACTATCTCAGCAAGGTTCTGCGTCTTCGAGTCGATGACAAATTAGTTTTGTTTAACGCCGAGTGTGGGGAATACCTCGCCCGTATAGGCAGAATCGAAAAAAAAGAGGTCCAAATAGAACTGTTGCAACAGCAAAGCAGCCTTCAACATGCTGATCTTGACTCGGCTATTAAGATCCATCTATTTCTAGGCCTCTCGCGCGGGGATCGTATGGACTTCGCTATTCAGAAATCTACCGAACTAGGCGTATCAGAAATTACTCCGGTCTATACCGACCACGGTGAGGTTAGATTGCAAACTGATCGTGTGCAGAAAAAACTACAACACTGGTGCAAAATTGCCATTAGTGCCTGCGAGCAAAGTGGCAGATTGGATATTCCCTTGATACATAAGCCGCGTGCATTGCATGAGTTAGAATTAGCTGATGAGAGTATCACCAAACTTATGCTGGACCCGAGCGGCTCCGACAAATTGCCTGCCCATATCGATAGCAAGAGTATTGAGCTATTGATTGGGCCGGAAGGTGGATTCTCCTCTACAGAAATTGCCGCAGCTCAGGGTCAGGGTTTTAAAATCATATCGCTAGGCTCCAGAATATTACGCACAGAGACAGCCCCGGTGGCGGCACTGGCGATACTGCAACATAAATATGGGGACATGTAGTTCGGCGGGCGTTATAGACGTATTGAGAAAACGCCGAAGCCAATTCGCCTGCCGACAAAACTGAAGGTATAGTTTCCGGGATCTATTGCTGAATCTTTCCCCAATCGCTTCGCCACATTATCTGTTTTGTAACTAGCCACGATTGAACGATTCTCTTTTAGCTTTCCCTGTTTGGCCAAATCTATAAGCAGATATTTCTGCAACAAATTTTTATTCGCGTCAGTAAGGACTGCCACCTTGGGCGATAATTTCTCCGCAGGATTTTGTTCCAGTACCAGGGCAACTTCTCCTGTGGAAAACTCGACTAGAGAGCCCACAGGGTAGGTGCCCATTACCTGTATTAGTTCCACAACCAATTGCTCAGGAAACTTTAAAGATCGTTGTTTGTAGAGTTTGGTCAGTGCCTTCGCTGGATTAACGGCTGGACCTTCACTATTACTGCGTAGCAGTCTTTCAAAGCAATAAGCGAGATTGGCAAATCTTGCCAGCACAGGAATCTGTCTCCCACACAGACCCCGAGGAAGACCCAATCCGTCCTGGCGCTCATGATGACAACGAATGATGCTTGCCACTCTATCATCCAGGTCTGGATAGTGGGACAACAGTTCCAGACCGAAATCGATATGCCTGCAGTAAGCCAAAAATTCTTTCTTCCTGAAAGGCCCGCGTTTATTAACTAATCTTTCTGGCAGCAATTGCATGCCTATATCTGCCAACAGGGTTCCTATAAACAGAGTATTTATGTCATAGCTGTGCATGCCCACTTGCCGTGCGAGAACAGCTGCCCAAACAGCCGCCCGCACACAATAATCTGTTTCTTTGCGATCTGCGGATTCGGTATTGAGTAGCCATATATGAGTCTGGGGGTTAATTAGAATAGACTCTACCAATGCCTTTATCGACTTTTCCAATAGAGCCAGGTCTAGTCCATCGCCATTGCGAATATTCAGGGCCAGTTTGGAAAAATCGGCCTTCAAAGTCCTGTGAAGGCGATCAGCCTTATCGATCTGCTGCTTAACGCTTCGCGTAGTTGGATAAACGTCGCGATTTATTTTTAGAGAGACCGATTCAGGTGCAGCACGTCTGGCACTACTTAATATGGTTAGCTGGTTCTGTCTTTTCTTTCGTGGCTGAACCCCTTTGTTGGTATCTATAACAACTGTCTTGCAATACTTGCTAAGAATTTCGATGTCTTCCACATTCTTCAGGTGGAATCCACCCATTGGAAACGGAGTCTTTGACCAGGCACAATCCAATTCAAAGACATACATGCCCAGCAGCAATTCACTACAGCTTAGCTGCAACAGGTTGTCTGCTCCGAAACGTTCTGGCTGTGTTGAGGGTTCTGAAACTTGCATAAACCGAGCATACTCGGCTTTACCGGGACCCCTTGTGAGATTGTTCACAATTCAGTGCTTGCAAGCTCTGGATGTTGATAATTGCCAACTGGGTATCCCACTAATAAAGGAGGATTTAGCGGATTAAGAGACAAAAAAAAGCGCCTTTGAATGCAAAGGCGCTTTACGTAAGTTTTACGTGAAGGGAGAGTTAATCTGTAAGCTTACTGAGAAACAAATTCTGGGTACGCTTCCATACCACATTCGGACAAGTCCACGCCTTCCGCTTCTTCTTCCTCGGTGACGCGTACACCCATGATCGCCTTAATGGCCATCCATACGATCAAGCTGGTGCCAAACACCCAGCCGAAGATGACCAACATGCCGACTAGTTGACCCATGAAGGTTGCATCTGGATCCGATAACAGCACCGCGAAGATACCGAAGATGCCGACACTGCCATGAACCGAGATCGCACCAACTGGGTCGTCAATTTTCAACTTGTCCAGAGTAATGATGCTAAATACCACGATGGTGCCACCGATGGCGCCGATGATTGTAGCTAGCAGAGGTGACGGATCGGCAGGCTCTGCCGTGATCGCTACAAGACCTGCAAGTGCACCGTTAAGCGCCATGGTTAGGTCTGCTTTACCGAACATGACCCTGGCCATAATCAGTGCTGCAATTAATCCACCGGCCGCCGCTGCGTTGGTGTTCAGAAATACGTTAGCCACTTCATTGGCTACACCGATACCACCCAGCTTCAATGTCGAGCCACCGTTAAAGCCAAACCAACCCATCCAAAGAATGAAGGTGCCTAATGTGGCGAGTGGCAGGTTTGCACCCGGAATGGCTTGAGGGGCGCCTGTCGCGCTGTATTTTCCTTTTCTGGGGCCTAGTAAAATTACCCCGGCTAGTGCCGCTGCTGCGCCAGCAAGGTGAACGATTCCGGAACCGGCGTAGTCGCTGTAGCTTAGTTCGAACAAGCCAAATACAGAGTCGCCGTTCCAGGTCCAGCTACCTTCCATTGGATAGATGAAGCCGGTCATAACTACAGCAAAGGCCAAGAATGCCCAAAGTTTCATGCGTTCAGCCACTGCACCAGAAACAATAGACATGGCTGTCGCCACGAATACTACCTGGAAGAAAAAGTCAGATGCGCCTGAGTATACTGAGTCGCCATCGAAACCCGCTTCAGCGGATTCTGCCAACACACTCGCAATTGCCGCATCATCCATTTGTGCAACAGTAGTTACACCAGATAGGAAAAATCCGCCGTCATACATGATCTGATAACCACACACCATATACATGGTGCAGGCAATCGCATATAGAGCAACGTTCTTTGTGAGAATTTCTGTGGTGTTCTTGGAACGAACCAGACCCGCTTCGAGCATGGCAAAGCCTGCTGCCATGAACATGACCATGAAGCCTGCCATCAAGAAGAGCAGGGTATTGAAGATGTAAGCCGATTCACCGCTTGTCATGGTTTCTTCGGCGAGGGCCGGCATGCTCATGGCGCCTAAGCCAAGAAGGGCGGCAGACCCCAGTTTTAAAAGTTTGGCTGTCATCAGCTCTCTCCTATAGAGCGTCCGCATCGGTCTCACCGGTGCGGATACGCATGACTTGATCAACGGGTGTCACGAAAATTTTGCCGTCTCCGATTTGTCCGGACTTGGCGGCTGCGGCGATGGTTTCGACGACCTTGTCTGTTTGCTCAGACTTGACCACGACTTCGATCTTCAGCTTCGGCACAAAGCTCACGGCATATTCAGCACCGCGATAGATTTCCGTCTGGCCTTTTTGGCGACCGAAACCCTTCACCTCGCTGACGGTCAAGCCTTCCACACCTTCAGCCGTCAGCGCTTCGCGCACAGCGTCGAGGCGAAACGGCTTGATGATTGCCATTACGAGTTTCATCAGGTTCTTCCCCTTCATTCGTTCGGCCCCGCTCTCTTGGGGCTCCAGTTCCCAGCCCGCCCATGATTTGGGGAGCAAATGAGGTCCAGATCCCCCAGATTTCAGTGGCGAAATCAGAGTTTGGGGACTGGCCTTGCCTGAGGGGTTCTCAAGAAGCGTGCCGGTTTGTGGGAAACCCCCCAGGTTATTGTTTTCATTCACCCTTTTTGGCCGGCATGGTTTTGTGATCATTGTTGTGGCAATGGTTTTGCCTAATATTTGTACATGAATCTTTGTGTGTCTAAATATTAGG
>JAJFKE010000013.1 GCA_021773355.1 Gammaproteobacteria bacterium
ATGGCTACGCTCAGTGCAACCTTATGCAACCCTATTATCAGAGAGTTTTATCAGCGATTGGTCGCTCAAGGCAAGCACAAGAAAGTGGCGCTAACGGCATGCATGAGAAAGTTTATTGTGATCTTAAATGCAATGGTGAGAGACAACTGTGAATGGGCTTATTAACTAAATACAGAGAAGTTGACACCACAGTTGCTTGTTATGCTGCGACCAGCTTCACTTTTTGAACCTTGCCTAACTTCACATGTTTTTTAGTCTGCCAGAGATCATAGGCATCCTGCATTGCAAGCCAGCTTTCAGGACTGCGACCTAAAGCCTTCGACAGCCGCAAGGCCATTTCAGGGCTAACTCCACTCTGCTGCTTTAGGATGCGATTTAGGGTTGATGCAGCGACATTCAATTGGGTTGCGAGATAGCGGCAGCTTAGACCAAACGGCTCCATATAAGTCGTGTGAACGAATTCACCTGGGTGAGGCGGATTATGCATATTCATTAGTGGTAGTCCTCATAGTCAATGATGTAGGCATTTCCATCAGTAAACTCGAAGGTAATTCTCCAATTTCTACTGATTGAGATCGACCAAATACCTTTACGATTGCCTTTCAATGCATGTAGGCGATAACCGGGGATGTCCATATCATCGATGGAGCATGCAGTATTTAGGGCGGCTAGTTGCATTCTCAATTTTTTGGAATGGGAAGCCTGGACCCCTCGTGTACTGCCCGTTTCGTAGAACTTTTGGAGTCCTTTATGTTTAAAGGATTTGATCACCCATCTAGTGTAGCGTGTTGCGCAACGAAGTCAAGCTGCATAACGCCCTTAATAATAGGAGCCAGCGCTAGCTGGCGTCCTTTTTGATTTGATTGTATGGTCAAATTTCCCTGTTATTAACTCTTTGATAAAGTGAAGCCCGTAACCAGTTTCAGCTAGTTACTAATGATGCTGCCAAAGTAGAGTACATTCTGTGCACCAGATCGCGCCATGGCTATGTCAATGATGCCATCTTCATTAGTGTCACCAACAGCGAAGCCGTAGGCATCTCCTTGGTCATCTCCGAATTCGATAGCAGAAAAATTCCCGTTACCCAAATTGAAATACGCGACGGGCTTCGCCTCAATATAACCAATTATTACATCGGTTCTACCATCCTCATTCAAATCAGCAATAGTAAGCGCGTATGGAGTTACAGTGGTTTTTCCAAGAGGCATGGATGCGCCGTAAGTGCCATCTCGTTCGCCTAAAATTATCGACGAACCTTTTTGTTCATCTATCGCTACAATGTCCAGATTCCCATCATTATTGATGTCAGCAGCCACTGCTTTGCGTATAGCGGAATCGGAAGGACCAAATGGAATGCGCTCATCAAAAGTATTATTTAACCCATTCAAGTAGATGTAGCTTTGTCCTCCGTCACGATGAGGTACAATCAGGTCGATGCGCCCATCACGATTAAAGTCAGCTGTTGTAATGGTAGTTGTTGAGCCGCGAGCAAAACTAGTACAAGAATCCGTAAAAACCCCTTGTCCCTGGTTATAACACACATGGTTAAATCCATTTCTGCGACCGGTTCTATTAGCGACAATGATATCCGGCAAGCCGTCACCATTTATGTCAGCTACGTCTATATGGCGTGTTGGCCACTCTGGGTCTCCGAACGTGGAACCAACTATAAATTCGCCATCACCGTTATTGATATAGACTAGATTAGGATCTGGGCTGTCGTTACTGACCACCATATCCAGATCACCGTCAGCATCTATGTCTGCCAGTTCTCCTGAGTATGATTTATCAGGTATAGCAGCGAGAGGTTTGGCGGCCTGAAAATTACCAGTACCATCACCAAAAAGCAGTTGATCCAGCAAAGGCCAATGACGACCCTTAACTAGTACAATGTCTAGGTGGCCGTCATCATTGATGTCTCCCATACTCACATTTGCGGAAGTCTCGGAGGTTTCCTCTAACTGAAGGGCGTGGTCAAATCGGACTATTTCGGTAACGCCTTGTTCAGCAGCTGCCGCGAATTGAGTAGAGAATGGAATTACAAATACACTGAACACCAAGATTGCTGGCAACTCTCCAACTTTGGCTCTTGGATCACTAAAGAAACGATTCATATTCAGCCCACCCTTGAGTAGTGTGTTGAGAGTCAAGTTAGAAATGTGCCTCTAAATCTCACATTGATGATAAAAGATTAGTTCTATATCGGCTTCGTTCATTCTCTTTAACTAAATTCAAATGCATCGAAACACATAACGCCCTTAATAATGGGCAGGGCATCAGCCCTGTCCCTGATTGATTTGTTTGTTTGTTTGTTTGTTTGTTTGTTTGTTATGTGCCGGCCAATGCTGAATCACTTCGATATAAAAATCATAACCAGAATACATCATGAATCGTTAAACTAAGATCAAATTACTGACCCCTTTGATTTAGGCATTCACGTTTGGCGATGAAACGAACGGCTGGAATCCACCGTACGCCATCCGTTGAGCATCAAATCCTATATTCGATGCAGCCATCAATTCCTCCATTCTCGGGTCGGCTGCTACCTTCTCGTTGGCCAGGTCACGTGCCTCACGAGAATCAAAAACCACCCAACCGAACAAGATGGTTTCATCTTCCGTAGCGGCAACGAGATCAATGAACGAGCGCGTTCCCTCCAAATGCAAATCGTCCCCAACACATTCCCAGTAGTCGAGTGCGCCATGTTCCTTCCAAATCTCTGCGACTGCTGCAACAAGACGTTTGTACTCGTCTAGTCGAACGCGGGGAATGGGATGAACGAATCCGTCTATGTAATGAGACATATCAGCTCCTTTTATTTGCCCGAATTATCCGGCGGCACGATATCAGTGCACATAACGCCCTTAATAATAGGAGCAGCGCTAGCTGCTTCCTTGTTGATTTGTTTGTTAGTGAGCATCTACGCAGCAGATTGAAATTTGATTTGCAGGCCGAGAGCCTTGGCGATTTTTGTTACGGTTGAAAATGTAGGATTCCCTTCCTGAGATAGAGCTTTATACAATCCTTCTCTAGATAGCCCCGTATCTCTAGCAAGCTGGCTCATATTCTTTGCACGCGCAATTATCCCTAATGCGTGAATAATGTAAGCGGGGTCGTCACCGCCTTCTTCTAGTACCGCATCAAGATAAGCCTGAATATCTTCGTCGGACTTCAAGTACTCGGCAGTGTCATATCGGGTCACTTTTATAGCCATTTCTAAAACTCCAATTGTCGAGCAAGTTCTTGGGCTCGTTTTATATCTTTCTTTTGGGAGCCTTTGTTTCCCCCATTCAGAAGAACTACAACAACGGAAGATCGCTGAGTGAAATAGATCCTATAACCAGGGCCATAGAATAATCGAAGTTCACTTACTCCTTCTCCTACAGGCTCTACATCTCCAAAATGTCCAAATTCCATTCTATCGATGCGAGCCTGAATGCGTGCCTTAGCAGTGCGGTCCTTAAGTTTCTTGAACCAACGGCCAAACTCTTCAGTTTTGTAGACTTCTAGCATTTGTGTACTATAGTTAACAGATTTGAGGTTGTCAACTGTGGTTAACAGTGCTGCTGAGAGGGAATATGCTTACTAACGCCCTTAGTATAGGAGGCGCTTGCGCCTTCCTTAATTGACTTGATTGTTAAGGAGCCCGACGGTAAAACAATATAGCTTGGATCAAGCTCGTCTGGCCCTGCGTCACAAGTAACTCTAAAAACGGCAGCTGCCAAAAACTGTTCCAAAATATTGAAACGATATATACCGAATTCTTTAGCTATACTTGTGCCAAAAATATGTTGGCCTTGCTCATTAAATACGTCTAAGCCTACACTTCATGGATTACAGCCTGAAAAGTCGTCTAGCCCTATCTCAAAAAGAAACAGCGGGTATGGATGCCCAAACTCTCTCTCCATATCAAATACGGAAAGTTCTATTCCCAAGACTTCGAGATCTTCCGGCTCCAGATTTGTTTCAGGTCCTGCCAGAAATGTAGCGCCAGCTGCTGCGAGAATTATAAAGATGCTCATACTGGCTCCTTAAC
>JAJFKE010000014.1 GCA_021773355.1 Gammaproteobacteria bacterium
CCTCTCGACCTTCCAGCTCAATAACATTATTCTTGATCATGGTGGCGTATCCTTTTTGGATATTTATTGTGTCGCAACAACAAATCAACCAGATACGCCGCTTTTTTTCAACTGCCTAAACACCAGATTCGGTTATAACTCAAACCTGCCACCTTCAATCTCCTTTAATGTCTTAACAATCTGAGTTTTTCTATATCGTGGCTTTTCTAATTCTCATTCTCCTTAACGGGCATAGTGTATGCCTGAGAAATCTAAAACAGGATGCCCCTATTCTAAGGGATGCTTACATGAGTGCTTGCCAGGTCGTTATATCTAGCTGTATTTATGAAACTGTTTTCACGAAGAGTAGTGGAACAGTCAATCCCAAGCTTCAACGTGAGGCCTTTTTGTCTACGATGGAAAATCCACGTGTACGAAATCAAAATAAAGGATGTGCTTTGGGAATGTCAGATTGCTGAGAACTAGGCGCTTTTAATAATTAAGTGGATTCACCAAATTACTCATCGCTTCTATTTGACTTCTGTAAAAACTCTCAAAGCTCCGCCCTATCTCTAAAGATATAGGTTTCATAAATAGCCAATTTATTGTCGCGAGCAGGATTACATAAACACCCACTATCGATATTCATCCGCCCGATATCAAAATAGAAATCCCACATTTATCGTGACTTCATATAAAATTACACAATTTCTTGGCTAGATGTCAATGATTTTTTCGCCTTCATTCTAACTTGCTGTGATAACAATTAAGTACTCGGGTATCCATATTTTCAGCATCAATACGCCAATTCACTAGGGCTTACGATCAGCTATTGCAGTGACAACGGAGTTGGACTTCCGGCAAGAGCCGTGCTTGAAAAGACAGATTAACATGACCTTTCTCCGGTAATTAGAACCACGACTAATGAGAGTTTTCCTTTTAAACTGACGATGAGGAGAGCTCAAGATGAAGCGAAAACGGTTTACCGAAGAACTGATAATCAGGGCGCTGAAGCAGCATGAATCCGGGGTCAAGGTTGCGGAACTATGCCGAGAGCTAGGTATAGTTGAGCAGACCTTTTACCGATGGAAGTCCAAGTACGGTGGCATGGATATATACGAGGCGGAGCGGCTGAGGACACTGGAAGAAGGGAACGCCAAGCTGAAGAAGATGCTGGAAAACACGGCGATCAAAGATGCGCTGTCAAAAAAGTGGTAAAGCTAGCCCAGCGTAAAGAGGTGGTGAAGCACTGGGTATCCGAGAGTTGGTTGATTGAGCGTAGAGCGTGCCAGGCCGCAGGAACCAGCCGAACAGGATTCAGATACCGATGTCAGAGGCCAGAGCGTGATAAGGAAATGTAGTCTGGGCTGTAATCATGTTGCTTGTGCAGTTGTCGCTTACAGTAGCACCTGACTGAGTTGTTTCTGGTTCTTCATACACCTCTAAGACAGTGTATTTCCCATCTGCACCAAGATGTATGACTAGATCATAATACTTTGTTCCATCAGGCAACTGCACGACAGGTACCTCTAACCAGCTCACAGAAGGGTATGTTACGGTTTGTGCGACTGTAGGAATGTTTCCTGCAAGTAAAAGCATAAGACAATAAATTTTTTCATGCAGCAAACCCTCTGTTGTTTAGCAAATGGCCCTTAATTAGTTGATTGAAAATCCTTAGTTTTTGTTGTTGCTAGCATCACTCGTTTATTCATCATAAAGAGCACCACTCCTGCCGCTAACTGGGCGACTACGATGAAATAAGCAAGCCCAATGGCACCCCCTCCCCCTCCGTAGTCCATAATGACGGAGAGAAGAAGAGAAGGTTGATTAGATTCAAGCCAATCGCCACAGCTGCGAACGTAAGCCCTTCTCTAACTGCAAACGCTACGAGACCCGCAGCGACAACCGTTACATACGGCCCTACTACGGGAACAAAAAAGCAGATAGTTGCGAGAATCATTGCGGTCATACCCAATGCTTTCATAAGTCTTACCCCTTCCTGTGATATTATCTAACGCAATTCTTCGCTTAAGAATTACGAAGTTGAATAACTTTCTCAGCCGTAGCTTCACCCGCGATTTGTAATATTTCCTGACTATTTTGAATGTCACCACTAAGCCCCGTAATTAACTCAAGCTCGGTGGTAAAAATAATGCGATCTAATTCGTAGGAATAAATGATCATCTCTGCGCGCTGTGTCGTGTTAGCTCGGCGGATTGAAAATACATTGCTTCTTGCTTCTGCCCCCAAATCTTTGAATGCAACTAGTCCATCGGCACTGGCTTCTTCACAGACACGTTTAAATATCCGTAGTCTTTCAGTATCGGCCATGAGATTGATGGTTTGGCTAATCTCACCATCAACCAGGATTCTAGTAATGGTAGATGGGGTGATTATGGTGTTGAACTCTCCTGATAGCTCCAAGGTGTTAGCCATATAGACTTCCGTCTCATTATCAGGCTAGATTGTGGGATTCATGGTCCGAGAAAGTGCTAGCTTGTCCTCATTCGTAATTTCAGTTTCATTGAAACTGATGCTTACTGTTCCTCCTGTTACTGTCTGAACCGTCTCAAAAAGAGCAAAACCAGAAACTGCCATGCTAGCCGCAATGAGCGGCACAGCAGCCACAAAACAGCCTTGTAGTGAAAGAGTGACTACTAGCAGAGAAAGTATTCTTTTGAAGCCTAGTTTAGTCATTTTGTCTCACCCCGTAGTATTTGGAGGCAACATGTCGGCGTTGCCAGAAGAAATATCTGCAACAAAACATTCCCTATTCAGAGAGTGGAGCTATTACATAACTTTTGGTTATGTGACCAATAACGATAGTTACGACATGAACCTTTATGCTTAAAGGATGAGCGAAAATGACAAAGAAGCGATTAGACAGGCATTTAGGAAACGGTTTACTCGCGCCTTGAAAGAACTCGGCTATCTGCCTGGGCAACAGAAACAACTGGGAGAGCTTTTTGGCGTTTCAGGTCAGGGGGTGCAAAAGTGGGCAGAGTGACTTGCTATGCCAACGGCAACAAGAATGCCGCTTATTGCCAGTGTTCTCGGAGTGCGGCAAGCATGGCTCCAGTATGGAGAGGAACCAATGCGAACTGTAATAGGGAGAATGTCGCAGGAGAGCGAAGAATACGAGACGATGACGATCTCGGGCGATGAAATTGAACTTTTGCTGACCTATCGTGAGCTCTCACCAGAGCAACGAAATGTACTGAAGGGTATCTCCACGCTATTGCTAGAAAATAACGACAAGAAAGGAGTAGAACGTCACACAAGTACTACTGCAAGAAAAGGAAGGAAAAGACAAAAAAGAAAGAGATAAAACAGGAAAGAAAAAATACGTCTATAGGCCAAAATTAGAGACTGTTCAGAATTCTGTGTCAAAGTAAAAACACCTCATCTATCTGATCACAGATCAAGTGCACCATCAAGCCTACCCTCGAAGAAGATGGCCAACTGAGATAGCGTCAGCCCCCAATTTTGGATTGGCATTGTCCATTTTTTACTGGCGTTCTGAATGCCCATATACAACAACTTAAGCAGGCTGTTGTCGTTAGGAAATCCGCCTTTGGTTTTTGTCAGTTTGCGGAACTGGCGATGTACAGCTTCAATCGAACTGGTCGTATAAATCACTTTCCGAATGGCTTCGGGGTAACGGAAATAGACTGATAAGTTATCCCACTTTTTCCGCCACGATTGAATCACAATAGAGTATTTTTCACCCCAGATTTTCTCAAGCTCATCCAGGGCGGATTCGGCAGCCTCTTTGTTTAAAGCTTGATAGACCCGCTTAAGATCAACCATGAATGCCTTGCGGTGTTTCGAGCCGACATAGCGCAGTGAATTTCGAATTTGATGAACAATACATAGCTGGACTTCAGTTTTTGGATAGATCGCCTGGATCGCCTCAGGGAACCCCGTTAGGCCATCGACCGAGGCAATGAGGATATCCTTTACGCCACGGTTCTGTAGATCGCTTAGCACACCGAGCCAGAAGTTAGCGCCTTCACTTTCCGATAGATACAGCCCCAACACTTCTTTCTTGCCGTCGAGATTGAGTCCTAAAACGGTATAAACAGCACGGCTTTCGTAATGCCCCTGGGCTCGAACTTTGTAGTGAATAGCGTCCAGCCAAACAAAGGGATAATGTGAATCCAATGGCCTCTGCTGCCAGGCTTTGACTGTGTCGATGACTTTATCAGTAATCGCACTGATCGCTGCAGTGGAGACCGAGATACCGTATATCTCAGCCACATGTTCACTGATATCGGAATAGCTCAAACCGCGACCGTACATTGACAGGATCTTGGTTTCGATTTCATCACTGACACTGGTTTGATGTTTCTTGACGATTTGGGGTTCAAAAGTACCAGCACGATCGCGCGGCGTATTTAAGGTCAATGCGACCTTCACTGGTTTTAATTGTCTTACTGGATTTGCCGTTCTTGCGGTTTGGCAACACGTCATCGGCAAGGTGGCTTTCAAGCTCGCCTTCAAGGGCTGCCTCAGTAAGTTGTTTAATGAGAGGGGCTAACACACCGCCTTTACCGCTGATGGCTTGCCCTGACTGGATCGCCCTGAGGGCTTCATTAAAATCGAATTTCTCTGTCATAATCAATTCTCCAAACAGCATTATGCTGCAAGTTAAAGAATTGACACAGAATTTCTAACACTCCCCAAAATTAAGAGCCTATAGCGAGCCTAACAACAAAGCTCCTATATGGTAATTAGATATAACTGTTTGATTTATAATAAAAATAATGGTGCCGCCACCAAGAGTCGATACATTTACACAATCTATTGATTTGTAAGTATTATTTTATGCTGGCTTTATCGAATTGTTACTACCCGTGTAACTAACACGAAATATCACCATATTCTGACGAATTCAGAGAATTAGGCAATTGTTCCAGCTTCCGCTATGTGCCGATACTGTTGAAAAACTATTTGGATAGTCCTCAATCATACCCAACAGAGAAAATAAACGCACGAGAGCGACATGAAATAACGCAAAGCTACTAAAGCCCCATATAACAAAGCTCTCATTCACGTACTTTTTTTACCGTCCTGAAAACCAAGAGTTTTTCAACAGTATCTGCCAAAAGCGGGCGTACACGCTTGAGTTGAAAAATAAACCTGTCCCAATTTGGTTTCAAATTGACCAAACATTTTTAAAAATAAATCTGAGGTTCCCCCAGTAAAACGGATTGTTTTAGTGAGGGGCATATTGCCTCTCATATTCTGCCGGGCTTACATAGCCCACGTAGGAATGCCGTCTTCGTTGATTGTAGAATACTTCTATATATTCAAATAGGCTTTGTT
>JAJFKE010000015.1 GCA_021773355.1 Gammaproteobacteria bacterium
GTGAAGATTCGGGGATTTCGGATTGAGCTGGGAGAAATAGAAGCACATTTATCGAAGCATCGATCGGTACAATCCTGTGTGGTGGTAGCAGGAGAGGATAGTGCAGGTGATAAATGCCTGGCAGCCTATGTCGTACCTGAAGGTGACAGCAAGGCGGTGCTCGATACAGAGAAGTGGAGGACACATCTACTTCAAAACTTACCGCCGCATATGGTTCCGAGTGTTTATATAATATTAGAAGAGTTTCCGCTGAACTCCAGTGGAAAAGTGGACTGTAAAGCGTTACCCGAATTTGACAGTGATGCATATACACAAGGTGAGTACGTCCCGCCGGAGACCGAGACAGAGGCCGCGCTAGTGGATATCTGGGCAGGGCTTCTGAATATTGATGCTAATAAAATCAGCGCCTCGGCGAATTTTTATGCTTTGGGTGGACATTCTCTGCTGTTCGTTCCCATGATTGCTCGATTAGGCGAGCGCGGCCTGCACACGGATATACAAAGCATTCTGGAGGCTCCTAACTTAGCAGTCCTGTCAGCCAGTATCGATACGGCTTCTAAAAATTCTTTTTCATCCTTTACGGTGCCTCCCAATCTTATTCCTCAAAATTGCGAACAGATTACCTCCGACATGTTACCCCTAGTGGATTTAAGCGATGAGGAAATTGCGCAAATAGTTTCGGCAGTGCCTGGAGGCGCCCGTAACGTTCAGGACATCTATCCGTTAACGCCTCAGCAGGAAGGAATCCTGTTTCATCATTTAATCGATAAGAAGCATGACACATACATACTGCAAGCTTCTTTCTCGGCTGGTACCTGGAGTCAGTTGGAAGCGTTTAGCAATGCGCTGCAATTGGTTATTGATCGCCATGATGTTTTGCGTACAGCCGTTCTGACTGACGGCTTACCGGTGCCGGTACAGGTTGTTTGTCGACAGATTAAATTTGATGTTGAACACATAACTTTTGATCCCTCTGTTGATGTTGAGGTGCAACTGCGATCACTACTTGCGGAATCCCAGTATATGGATATCGGTCAGGCGCCTTTGCTCGAGATGAAAGTAGGGCAAGATCCTCATTCTAAGCAATGGCTTGGTTTGATGTCGGTTCATCATCTCGTTTCTGATCATGTGGGTTTCGACATTGTTGCAGCTGAAGCGATAGCTCATCTAGAAGGGCAGGCGACTGAATTGCCGCTCCCTGAACCCTATCGCAAATTTGTCGCTCATGTCTTGCATGAAGCAGAGACGGCGGATGCGGAAGCGTTTTTCCGGGACAGACTGGGAGATATTACTGAAGCTACCATACCTTTCAGCCTATCGGATGTGCATGGTGAAGCCAGCGAAATAGAGCAATTGAGTCGACCTTTGTCTACTGATCTAGCCAACGCTATACGCGCTAAAGCTCGCGAGTTACATCTTAGTCCCGCAACCTTATTTCATGTAGCCTGGGCTATGGTTGTGGCGGCCTGTAGTGGGCGGGATGACGTTGTCTTTGGCACTGTTTTGTCAGGTCGTTTACAGGATATTCACGGCTCAGAACGTGTGTTAGGGATGTTTGTAAATACCTTGCCGTTAAGAATAAACCTGCAAGGAAGAAGCGTGAAACAGCTGATACTCGAGACGGATCGAGCGCTGCAGGAGTTGCTGGCCTATGAACAAGCATCACTGTCGATGGTGCAGCGTTGCAGTAGTTTGGCTAGCGGCACACCCCTCTTCAGCGCAATGTTGAACTATCGGCACTCGGTGGTCATGGATGAGCTCAGCGACACAGAGCATAATGACTTTGGCCTCAGCTTCATGGACGATTGGGATCGCTCTAACTATCCGTTTGCAGTAGCAGTTGACGACTTCGGTGAGGGCTTCTCTATCGACGCCCAAGTTCACCGCTCGGTATCAGCTGAGCGAGTGATTGACTACATTGAAACCGCTATTGGTACTATTGTTCGGGCACTTGGGTCCGAGTCCGATATCTCTGTATCAATGCTCTCAATTTTACCTGAGCGAGAACTCTGTCAATTGCTTCACGAATGGAACGACACCGCAAGGGATTATCCTACGGATAAATGCGTTCATGAATTTATTGAAGCACAAGCCGAACTGAAACCTGATAGCGTCGCTGTAGTATTTGAAGACACTCAATTGACCTACCAACACCTCAACGAGCAATCAAATCGGCTGGCACATTATTTAATCGAACAGGGCGTTAAGCCAGACGGCCTAGTGGGATTATGCGTAGAGCGCTCTCTAGAGATGATCGTAGGTATGCTGGGAATATTGAAAGCAGGTGGTGCCTATGTGCCTATAGATCCTAGCTATCCGACTGATCGCATCGAGTACATGTTGATTGATTCGAGCGTGCACTTTGTTTTGAGTCAGTGCCGACTAACGCAAGATGTTCCAATAACTGAGCAACAAGTAATTCATTTGGATAGTGATATAGGCGGTAACCCACCGGTTTTTTCGGACCGACCATGTGGGAACGTCCCTAAAGAACAGAATCACCTTACTCCAAAGAATTTAGCCTATGTAATCTATACTTCGGGGTCAACGGGAAGCTCTAAGGGGGTAATGATTGAACATGGTAATCTGGTTGCCTCTAATTTTGCAAGAGAACTAGTTTACCGAGAGGCGGGTCGGTTTTTACTCTTGTCGTCTATATCCTTTGACAGTTCAGTGGCCGGAATTTTCGGAACATTAACCATGGGAGGTACTTTAGTTGTGGCAAAACGAGATACAATTGTTGATCCTGCCCTGCTCTATGATGAAATCTGTTCCAAAAATATATCTGAAATTTTGTGTATTCCGAGCCTATACGAAGGAATATTGAACATACAGTTAGAAAAGTCTAAACCCAATGGACTATCGAGAGTGATTCTCGCCGGAGAGCAATGTCCTCCCAGTTTGATACTTACAGCACTAAGCGTTCAACCTAACCTAAAAATCTTCAATGAATATGGCCCCACGGAGACAACGGTTTGGGCTACGGTATATAGCAATATGTCATTCAACGATTCAGCTGGGATACACATTGGTAGCCCGATTGCGAATACCCAGGTATACATTCTCGATAAGAATCTTCAAATCGTACCTATAGGTGTCCCGGGGGAGCTTCATATTAGTGGCGCGGGTGTGTCACGTGGTTATTTGAATAATACCGAATTAACTGAACAAAAATTCATTCGCAATCCTTTTAATGGCAAATCCAACGATCGGCTTTACAAAACCGGCGATTTAGCGCGTCGCTTACCAGATGGCAATTTGGAGTTTTTAGGTCGGATTGATGACCAGGTGAAGATTCGAGGTTTCAGAATTGAACTGGGTGAGATTGAAACACAGTTGCTACAACACACGCTAATGCAGTCTTGTGTAGTTACAGCTCGAAGAGATGATTCCAGCGAGCAACACTTGGTTGCCTATATTGTTATCGACATGGGACCCAATCATCCGGTAGACCTGGATTACATAAGTATTCTGCGATCTTATCTACAAAAGACTCTGCCGGATTATATGATCCCCAGCGCCTTTGTTGTACTTGAAAAAATGCCACTGGCTCCAAATGGCAAGGTAGATTACAAAGCCTTACCGGCACCAGGTACTACAGCCTATACCCGAGAAAAGTATGTGGCGCCCCAGACAGAGGCCGAAATGGCATTGGTTAACTTATGGGCAGAGTTGCTTAATTTTCCTGTGGAAGAAATCAGTACAACAGCAAATTTCTTGAGGCTTGGCGGACATTCTCTATTGATTACTCGCTTGCTTAGTATGATTCGGAAGGAATTCGATTTGGAGTACACAATGGAGCGATTTTTCGAAGATCCGACCATTGCAGGCTGCTCGACTCTAATACAGAAAAAAATGGATGTAGAGAAATTAAGGCAGAACAAAACCCATGTTAGAGATGGGGCTGAGGAAATTGAGGAGGGTGCATTCTAATGATTCAGGACTTAATGAGAGAGTTAATGCATAGCGGCGTTTACCTGTATGTAGACAACGGGGAATTAAAGTATGAAGTTAAAAAAGGAGGACTGTCACTGAAACTAAAACATCAGGTTCGGCAGAATAAAGGCGCGATTATCGAATACCTGGTTGATCTTCGGGAACATGAAATAAATACAGAATATAAACTGCCTAGTATCGAGAAGCGTAAAAAGTTCAATAACATTCCACTTTCCTATGCGCAGCAGCGCCTGTGGATTATCGATCAGTTAGGTAAAGGCAGTGTGCAATACATTAACTCAGGATGTTCTCGGTATAGTGGAAAAATTCAGTTGAGAGCATTTAAAAAAGCCCTGCGTGCCATGCTGGACCGTCATGAGGTACTACGCACTTACTTTGTTAACGCTGGGGAGGAACCGCAACAGGTTATCTCCGAGAAATACAAATTACCTCTTGAGCAACACGATCTGTCAGCTCTAAGTGAGTCTGAGAAAAGTAAGATAGTTCGGCAGTTGAGGCACCAAGAGGTTAATACCCCTTTCAACTTAAGCAAGGATCTAATGTTAAGAGTTCACGTGTTAAAGCTTGATGATGACAACCATATTATTCTTTTTACCATGCATCACATTGCTTGTGACGGTTGGTCTGTACCAATATTCCAGGATGAATTTAAAAAATTGTATGCAGCCTTTAGTGAGAATCGAGAAAACCCACTTTCGCCATTAAAAATACAATATGCAGATTATGCACTATGGCAACGTGAGTGGCTGCAAGGGGATATATTAGAGAAGCAACTTGGTTACTGGAGAGAGCAGTTATCAGATATTCCTCGGCTTCATAACCTTCCCTTAGACAATTCTCGACCGCTAGAGCAAACTTTTAAAGCTGGAACATTGCTTCGCCTTATCGATAAGGCTACCACCAAAGAAATTAAAACACTGTGTGAAACACATGGTGTGACTTTGTACATGTTTCTGCAGACAGCCTTCGCGGTGTTACTCAGCCGTCATAGTAACGAGACAGACATAGTGGTTGGTTCAACGATAGCAGGCCGCACTCACGGCGATATCGAACATCTTATTGGTTTTTTTGTTAACTCCTTGGTGATCAGAACAGATGTATCAGGCAATCCAAGTTTTGAAGATTTGTTGCAAGCCAATAAACAGGTAATTCTAAATGCGTACAAGAACCAACATATTCCTTTTGAAATGTTGGTAAAAGAATTGGGTGGCGAAAGGAAATTGAATTACAACCCAGTATTTCAGATTGTATTCTCAGTGGAAAACATAGAATCCAATGCTGCAGATGCGGAGGAATTAGACAGCCTTAAAGTCGATGAAGAGAGTTTTGCTGTTACCCAGTTTGATATGAATGTGCACGCCCATGAAAAAGATGAAGAGCTTCTACTTCAATGGAATTACAATATTGAATTGTTTAATGAAGAAACTGTTTCCCGGCTTGCTACGAATTACAATATTCTACTAAATAGCATAACGCAGTCACTGGCAATTCCTTCTGAAGATCAACCGAGTATAGAATGTCTTGATCTGTTGAGTGGCGCCGAGGAGTATACAATAGCACACGACTGGAATGATCGGGTATCGCAGTATCCTCGTGATAAGTGTCTTTATGAACTGTTTGAAGAACAAGCGGAAAAGACGCCTGATAATGTTGCAGTTGTTTTTGAAGAGCAGCGCATAACATATAACGAGCTTA
>JAJFKE010000016.1 GCA_021773355.1 Gammaproteobacteria bacterium
TAAGCTCGTTATATGTTATGCGCTGCTCTTCAAAAACAACTGCAACATTATCAGGCGTCTTTTCCGCTTGTTCTTCAAACAGTTCATAAAGACACTTATCACGAGGATACTGCGATACCCGATCATTCCAGTCGTGTGCTAATTTTCGTCTCTCCGTACTAGAAATATAGTCTATCTCAGATATCTCGATGTCCAAATTCTGTAAAATTGATCTCAGGATATTTTTGTAGTAGCCAGAATATCTCTCAATTGTTTCTTGAGAAAACAGTGCTACGCAATACTCGAACCTCAGCTGGGCCCCGTTTTCCTTTGCTAATATTTCCAGTGTTATGTCAAACATCGAAGTATCAGGTTTGAAATCGTACTCGGCGAATTTAAGATCACTAATATCAAACTCCCTTTCACTTGTGTCTTCATAGGAAAACATAGTGTCAAAAATTGCAGAGCGACTGGCATTTCTAGTGAAATTCGGACTATTCATTAACTCTTCAAACGGATAGTCTTGATGATCAAGGCAACACATAAGGTTTTTTTTGACACCATGCAAAAAATCGGAAAAACGTTCTCCTACAGACAATCGATTCCTTATTGCAAGAGTCTTTACAAACATACCTATAGTCTGTGCAAACCTGTTATCGGTTCTTCCACCTACGGGGATTCCAATTACGATATCTTCTTGTCTTGTCATTTTATAAAGAAACACATTGTAGGCGGAAAAAAGCAACATAAAGAATGATACTCCTGCCTGTTGAGCTATTGCTCTGAGCTGTCTTGTTTCAGTTTCATCCAGTTCGAAATAAACATTGCTACCCGAAAAACTCTGATTTACGGGCCGGGGATGCTCTATAGGTAGTTCTAGCCGCGGGATTTCATTTGTCAAACTGTCTAGCCAGAATTCTTCGTCGTTTTTGAATTGTCGAGAATCAAGATATTTCTTCTCCGCAAACACGTAGTCTCTATATTGTATTTGTACTGATGGCAGGTCTGCATTACTGTATAACTGCATTAGCTCAGCAAGCATGACATTACCGGAAAGGCCATCGAATACGATATGGTGAATTCCCAATATCATTACATGATGGTTAGGAGTCAGTTGAGCCAAACAAACCCTTATCAATGGTGGTTTGGCAAGGTCGAACGGCTTAACCGCGTCCTGTAAATATTTCTCTATTTTGCCCTGATCAATCTGACGATGATCTATGTGGAAATCCACGTTGCTATGCACAGACTGAAGTATCTCTTCTCGATCTACGACGAAACCCGTCCTCAAACTTTCATGCCTTGCAATGACCTCCCTAAAGCAGCTTTCCATTTTTTCTACATCCAACGGCCCATCGATAAAAATAGTTTCCACTATCTGATAAGCCCTGTCCGCTCCCTCAAGCTGGCTTAAAACGTATAATCTTTTCTGAGCCGATGACAAGGGAAAACGTGCATCTCTGGTTTCGCAACTGACCACCGGCAACTGCTTCCCAGATAATTTCCTGACATTGCCTGAGTTTCCAAATCCAGCGCCTTGTAATTCCAATACGCTCTCTTTAATAATATCGATAAGCCGGTCAATATCATCATCTGTGTGCATCGTAGAGAAGTTACATAAGCGTTTCTCCCAGGTATAAACACCTTTCTCTAGTAACAGATAGAAAAATAGGTCGAACATAATGGGTAACTGTGAGTTAATTTCTCCCGAAGGGTGGAAGAAAAACGTAGAGCCATAGTGACGTACACGAAGCCAAAGGCTTTCCTCTTCAAAAAACGCATTCAATATTCTTACAAAACGAGAAGTCAATGCACATGTTTTCTTTTGTAGCTCCGGGCCATTTTCTTTCAAATGACTCAACACAGCATGTGCGGCAACCATCGCAAGCGGGTGCTTGCAGAATGTTCCTGAAAAATAGGTTGTAGTTTTCTGAGGAAAAGACTCGTCTCCAAACTGCCATTGACCGCCGTCAATAGCATCCATGAAACGCGGAGTACCGGCTAAAATACCGATAGGCATTCCACCTCCTATAAATTTCCCATACAGAACCATATCGGCTCTCACATCAAATAGTTCCTGTGCACCACCGGGACAGAGGCGAAAGCCTGTTACAATCTCGTCAAAAATCAGTGCCGCTCCCGCCTTCTGAGTAATTTCTCTGAGTTGTTTTAAAAAAGATTTATCCGGTGGAATCAAACTTCTAGTCTGCACTGGTTCAACCAGCACAGCGGCCAGCTCATGACCCCTATCACGAATTATGTCTAAGCTTGCTGGATCGTTGTATTGCAAGATCAATACGTCATCTACCATGTTCTGCAGAACCCCGGGATAGGAAGGAATCGTTCTATCACTGACGGACATACCCAAGACAGCATCAAAACTTCCATGATAGGAATTTGCAAACAACACAATTTTATCTCGCTTGGTTACACAGCGCGCCACTCTCAGTGCTGCCATGATCGCTTCCGTACCGGTGTTAGAAAACGTGACTCTTTCAACTCCAGTCAATTCGCTTATCAGCTCCGCAACCCTTCCGGCCTCGTCAAATTGGGGTCCGAGATGAATTCCTTGATCGAGTTGCTTTTTCATGGCATCGACAACAAATGGCGGATTGTGCCCTAGATAGCTGACACCGTATCCCATGGCAATATCAATGTACTCGTTACCATCGATATCCCAGACCTTGGATCCAGAAGAAAGATTCGAAACTATTGGGTACATAATCTCCTTAAGTTCCAAACGAAACCCTATAAGATTAATCCAGTCAGAAAAGACTGGCCTTGTATCTACAGCAAATTCTTTGGACCTTTTCGTCCGCGCATTGTAACGAGCAGTAAATTCGCGGATAAAGGTTTGCTGAACTTCGCTGAGGCCATCTACTTCCGGTTTAGCATAATGTTGAGAAGGATTAACATCATGCTTCTCGTTCACATCCCCGTTGACCTTCTGGCCCAGGCTCAACGCCTTCTCCGGCAAGCTATTCTTGTTAGTAGGAGTTGCGTCTGTTTCTGGAATAGAGTTCATCGGTGCTGACGACCGAGGTAATACTGGAACGGGGCTAGAAGAATGTTTTTGCGAAGGTACATTCAATACGGAGGAATTCTTTAAGCTCTCAAGTTGCAGAGCCATAATTCGGTTTTGCTCTGAAATAGTCTGCATTTGCAGTACGAGGACACTTTCTATCCCGCCGTTATCTCTCTGCGGTAACGACCCTTCATCTCTAATGGGCGCGGCGATTTCATTCTCATATGCTTGTGAATTCCCATTAGCCCCAGACGAACCAAACTGACCAAAACCATTTACCATCTTTTTTTCAATGGGCACAGCATTTTGAGCTCCTTCTCCTACTGATAAACGCTCGACTAAATATTCAGCAAGTTTGTCCAAAGTATCAATTTCGTAAAACTGGCTTATTTCGATTTCAGATTTAAACTCTTTTTCAACAATTTGCTTAAGCCCCATTAGCATGAGTGAGTCCAAACCCATTTGAAAGAAATTGGTGTTAATGTTTATCTCCTCCTGAGCTACACCCGACACATTAGATAGATATTGCTTAAAAACTGAAGAAATCTCGTTTTTTTGATATGACTTTGCAGAGCTATCGTTGGAAGCTTTCATTACAGTATTCCTTGTCTGACTTTGTTCGGCGCCATAAGGCAATTCAGTAACTGCCTTTTCACGAGAAGAATTTTTATTTGCTTTAGAGGTATTAACCCAGTATCGGCTACGACGAAATGGAGAGGTTGGTAGTGGTATTCGTGAATAATTAATTCCATTGAACAGCTGCTTGTAATCTAGCCCATGTCCTTTGACGTATGATTCAGCAATAGCAGAGAGCTTACTTAGATATTCTTCTGAATCAGCACTTGAATTACATGCTGCTATACACTGATTCCCGTGATGCTTCGGGGTCGCTTCTTCCTTATAAGCACCTTCCCTATAACATCCTAACTTCAGGCTCGATACATCACCTGTATTAAGCCAAGTCTTTAAGGCAACAGCGAACTCTGTCAGTCGTTTGACAACTATTGCCAGTCGGTATGGGAAGTGCTTACGGCCAGCTAAGAGAGTGAAGCTAAAGTTTCCTATGTTCAAATTTGGTGTAGCTTCAATATGACCAAGAATTTGCTGAGCCTGTCGATGTAGCTGTTCTTCGCTCAGCGCTGACAATACAATCAAGTACCCTGGCTGTTCCATTGGTGATTTTTGACTTTCAGTTGCCTCTTCAATCACCATATGAGCGTTGGTACCACTAAACCCGAATGAGCTCACCGCTGCACAACGTTTTTGGTTGGGCCCGATGTCCCAGTTTTTTAATTCTGTATTCACATAGAAAGGGCTGTCTTTAAAATTGATTACTGGATTGCCTGACTGATAATTCAGAGATGGTGGGATTTTCTTGTGTTTTAGTGACAGCAGTATTTTTATAACACCTGTAATACCTGCAGCCGTCATTGTATGTCCTAGATTCGTTTTAATAGAACCGATAGCGCAATAACCTTTTTTGCTTGTACATTCTCCAAATGCTTCGGTCAAAGCCTGGTACTCAATAGGGTCTCCCAATCTGGTTCCAGTACCATGGGCTTCAACATACTGGATGTTAGCCGGATTGATATCGAATCTAGCGTAAATTCCCCGCTCCAAACTTTCCTGCGACTTAGCATTCGGAGCTGTTATCCCGTTACTACTGCCATCTTGATTAACCCCCGTGCCCCGGATTACTCCATAAAGATTATCTCCATCCGCTACTGCATCTGAAAGTCGTTTCAACACTACAACGCCGACCCCTTCGCCTGGAACGAAACCGTCTGCACGGTTGTCGAAAGTATGGCAACGACCAGTGGGCGACAGCATGCCAGCTCTATTTCCGCCAAGATATAAATTTGGTGTGGCTTGAAGATAAATTCCACCAGAAAGCGCCATGTCAATTTCTTTATTCCACAAGCTATGGCAAGCCAGATGCATGGCAACTAGCGAGCTCGAACAAGCAGTATCGATAGCAATAGCAGGCCCCTTTAAATCTAGATAATAAGCAATTCGCGCCGCTAGAATGGAGCTAGCGTTACCCCAGGCGACCTGTGGTGGAATATCGGTGGTTTCGTTATCGTGAATTAGTTGCATATAATCACCAGCAACACAACCTACGTAAATACCACATTGCATCGCCTCGATTGCAGCCCCAACATAGCCTGCTCCTTCCAGCGCATTCCAGGCCTCCTCCAAGAATATGCGCTGCTGAGGATCCATATAGGTAGCCTCTAATGCGGTTATATTGAAAAACAAAGGATCGAACTGATCTATGTCAGAAAGGAAACTGCCACAGCGACAATACCCGTTCGTTTGATCAGCAAATTTCTCATCGTATTCTACTAAATTCCAGCGACTAACCTCTTCGACTAAATCATCTCCAGCCGCTAAATGCTGCCAAAGTTCTGTCAAATTGGCAGATTGAGCAAAGCGTCCGCTCATACCGACAATTCCTATAGGTTCCTGTACCTCGATTTCGTTCGACCCTTCCCTATTCCATTTTAAGTCGGTGTTGAGCTTGCCAGGTAATTCTCTGCTGCTACCCCTGCATGGACTCTCATCGCTGATCTCGAGACTATGCCGATACTCTATGGCGACTGGAGGTTTATGCAAAGATGCCTGTTCTCCGACAAACTCAGTCTTCTGCAGTTTGGAAGTAATATCTGTTCGATATTCTTGCACAATATGCTCAGCCAATTTATCTATAGTGGTATAGCTAAACAGGCTAGTAGCTACCAGATCCACATTCAGTCGTTGATTGATGATCTCTACCAGTTGTACGGAAATAATGGAATTTACTCCAAAATCCATGAAAGAATCGTCGTGCGCAATTTCATTCCGAGGAACTTTTAGTGATCTAGACAGTTCCTCAACGATAATTCCCGTGACCCATTCACGCAGTAGCTCGTCCGTGATTTCCTCACAGCAAAGGCTCTGCTCGGTCGAAGCCACGACATCAGCAGCATCCATGGTTGTACGCTCTACCGGTTCCCCTGTAGCTTTAAACTGCATTACTGTCTGATTTGAGGGAAGATCAATCCAATACCGTTCTTTCGCGAAACAATAAGTAGGCAGGCTAATTCGTCGCGGCAGATTCTTATCCTGGTACAACTGATACCAATCAAAATCCAGGCCCTTCACCCAAAGCTCGAGCAACTTGTCGTGCTTACCTCTCTCTACCCATTTCCCTATCGCCTCTTGCAGTTCCTGATCTGCTGTAAAAACGGACAAAGCCTCTTTGTTCTTTTTTAATGATCCTCGATTCCACAGATCGAACTTGGGATGTTCGTCAGTCAGCTGTTTAAGTTTCTCTACTAGAGACGCAAAACTGGTCACCGTGGTCGCTAATCGTTCTTCCATTGCCTTACGACCAACCTGGAGTGTGAATGCTATATGCGGTAAGTCCGCGTCGGTTAACTGATGCTGTTGTAGATGAACCAGCAGCCGCTGCGCCTGTTCGATCAGTTGAGCCTCGCTCTTTGCCGATAACACAACAATTGCCGGCTGTTTATCGGTAACCTCTATCTCATCCCAACGGGTGTCCTGGCTCATGTATTCTTCAATGACTACATGAGCATTCACACCTCCGAAGCCAAACGCACTAACTCCGGCCCGCCTTGGCAGTGGCATACCCTGAGCATTCTTCAACGCCTTCCACTCCTGCCGCTCTTGCACGATGTAAAATGGAGATTCATTAAGCTCTATGTATGGATTTATAGTTTCGCTATATAGGCTTTTTACCAATGTCCTGTGCTTCATTTGCAGCAACACTTTTATGACACCCGCGACACCGGCAGCCAACTCAAGATGACCAATATTGGTTTTGACAGACCCTATCCCGCAACGAAATTCGCTGGATCCACTATCATTGGGATCATCGCGAAGCACAGCAAACGCGGTCTTTAGGGCATTAATTTCAACCGCATCACCCAACTCACTACCGATTCCACCGGCTTCTATGTAGCTTATACTGCGTGGGTCAATGTTCGCCTGCCTGTAGACTGTCTTCAGTAATTCTGCTTGCGCTTTCAAATTTGGCGAAGTCAATGAATTTGCCCTTCCCCCGTGGTTCTCAGCGGTGCTTAGTATGACTCCATAAATATGATCCCTGTCTTTTTCAGCCGCCTTTAGCGGTTTCAATACCAACATGCCCGCGCCTTCACTGCGTACATACCCGTTGGCCTTATCGGAGAAGGTCTTACAACGACCGTCTTCACTCAACATCCTGGCTTTAGCCAGACTGATATGAGTAGCCGCTGTAACTATAGTGTTGACGCCCCCAGCGATGGCGAGCCCGGATTTACCTTGCTGTAATAACTCCACCGCGCGGTGAATTGCGACCAAAGAACTCGAGCACGCGGTATCAATTGGTTCGCTGGGACCATGAATATCCAGCAAATAACTCATGCGGTTTGGGCCGATCGATCCGGCCAAACCGGTCGCGCTATAAGCTTCGATTGGAAGGTTCGCTTGCGTAATCAGACTGCTGTAACCGTTCGGTGCTGTTCCGACCAAAATTGCAGTATCGCTCCCCGATAAGCTGGATGGAGCATAGCCCGCATCTTCAATTGCCTGCCATACGTGGGTCATTAACAAGCGCTGTTGGGGATCCATTAATTCAGCTTCCCTGGGAGATATGTCAAAAAACAGGGGATCGAAGTACTCCACAGCCTCAACAAACCCGCCCCATTTCACGTTAGTCCTATTCTCTTCTTTGACAGGATCACCATAAATTGTTCGCCAGTCCCAACGCGTTTGAGGAATCTCTGAAATGCAATCTTTCTCGTTTTCTAGGTTTTCCCAAAATTGCTCCAAGCTTGGTGATTGAGGAAAACTACCACTCATACCGATAACCGCGATCTGTTCCGCCGCACCTGCAGAATGCCCTCCGCGTTTAAGTGTCACCCTCCTTCGCATTCTGCTTGACGCAGTTTCTTGCCGACCTACCTCACTAGGAGAATCTGTCGTTGACCCGGATTCAACAAGCGTATTCTCGGAGGACTTGCGCAAATCAAACGCACTCAACAAAACCTCATGGTGCTCCCTAATTAAGTATTCTGCAAAACTGGCCAAGGTAGGGTATTCGAAAAAAATTGTCGGCATTACTGTCAGCTTATAAAGCTGAGACAGCTTGTTTCCAAACTCCGTTAAACTGATAGAGTCGAATCCGAACTCACTTAACTCACTGTCCAAGTCAATATCTTCGACCCGAAGTTTTAGTAATTCCGATACCAGTTGCACGAGCCTGCTCTGTAATCTGGCGAGCAGTTCTCGATTGTCTCCAACTTTCTGTTTTTCTGACGCAGGCTTCGGCAGAGGAATTGGTGAATGGTTAAGTAAATGCTCAATCTTCGATCGATTACCAGCTAATATCAGTGCATGATCTTCGATACTGTTGATACATTGTATAAATACCTGAATGCCGGCCCCGGAGTCTAATGGCGTCATACCGCGGCTGCGTAGCTGCTTTTGAACAGCTGCATCGACTTGCATGCCACCTTCAAGCCACAGTGGCCAGCCAATCGATAGAGTCTTGCCTTGGCGGTGGCCCGATTTAACCAGCTGATTGCGATAATGTGCGTAGACGTCCATGAAACTATTGGCAGCTGCGTAATCTGCTTGCCCAGAATTACCCATCTCACCCGCTCCTGATGAAAAGCAAGTAAAATGATCGAGAGTTATCTCTTTCGTTGCTTCATCAAGATTGACTAAACCAGATACTTTCGGTGCCAGCACTTGACGAAATTCTTCCTCGGTTTTTTTCAGGATATAGTTGTCTTGGATTACACCCGCGCAGTGAATCACGCCTGTCAGTTCCTGGTAGGAATTTTGAATTTGTATTATCAGATCCCGTGTCGACTGAGAATCTGTGATGTCCACTTGCTGATACTCGACGGTAAGCCCTAACACTCGTAATGCATCAAGCTGCCGTCTTTCATCTTCAGCTAGACAGGAGCGACCTACCAATACAACTGTTGCATGTCGGGTATGACTAGCTATTGCCTTGGCAAAAATGACACCTAGGCCACCTAAACCACCACTGATCAGATATACTCCACGATCTCTCCAGGGAATATCTGCTCTTGAGTGATCTGCTGTAATTTCTTTAAGGATCCTGGTTTCACGCTGCCCTTCACAATAGCGAACCTCCTGGGATCGAAAATCAGTCGCATCACCATTTATTGATTCAACCAGCATTTTCGCATCGCCGGGGCCTACCCATTGTATGCACTGGGTAATCAACTTCGGGTATTCCAAACTCGCACTTTTCAATAAGCCTGATAAAGCGCTTAAACAAACTTTCTCGGTATTTAGATTCGGAATCTTGATCACAACTTGCATCAAGACATATTCGTTATTCTTTGCTTCAAGCAACTGACGAATTTCGGCGAAGATTTTTAGCGCTGTTGCTGAATAGAAATTATTGATCGTACTGTTTGCTATGCCTAGTCGTTTGCACGATACCAATTCCGGTAGTAGAGCCTGCACTGCAATATGATCTTGATTGCTGAAAGAACCTGCAAGCAATATCTGCCTTTCGGCTATCACACCATTTACAGCTGGTATATCGTCTTTCTTAAGCTCTGCCGGCTCCCAAGCCGGTTTAATCAGCATAACTTCTGACTGGTTTTTCCTGATGAGCTCTTCGCCCAATTCCCGTGAACTAAACCCTGTAAATTCAACACACACTCTGCCCTGTTCATCACACACAGTAATATCAAGCTTTTGTACCGAATCACTCGAATCATTGCCCTCGCTATGGCGCACCCACGCATAAGACTCTGATGAAAGCCGCCCATGAACCTTCATCATTTCCAGTGCAAAAGGCAGCCGCATCTTATCCACTTGCGCCGCAGCCGTATCTTGTTGCTTCATTAAACCCAGGGATGCTTGTAAGGCACTGTCCAATAGACTTGGATGTAATACATAATCAGATTCTGTTTCACTCACCGATATAGGCAGTCGTATTTTAGCCAGTACTTGGGGACGACCATCACCGTCAGTGCCTGTCTTTAAGTTCACAATACCTTTGTAGCCTGGGCCATAGTTCAAACCCACTTCTTCAAATACAGTATAGATTTGCTCCGCGGTAAACGTTTGCTCACCACACACCGACCGCAGTCTCTCCAGATCTATCTCCCCCCCTTTGCCAGCTTCTATCAACCGACCCCGCCCCTGGCTATAAAGTATTTCTTCGCTCTCTTCATCCGCTGTGTAAATATCGTATTCAACCTCACGGTCACTCAGGGGCAAAACACTGATGTGAAGCTCGAGAGGCTCACCGGTGAACATAACTGGACGCAACCACACAACCTGACTTAATTCCACACCACCATCTGCTAACAGGGTTTTGCTGATCGCCATACGCGCCATCTCCAGATGGCCCACTCCAGGCAGTAATTTGCTACCTCGCACTTGGTGGTCACTAAGGAAAAATTCCTCGCCGAAAAAACGTGAACTGAATAATGATTCAAAGGCATTGGAATCATTTTGATGCACCATAGGGTGCAGTTGGCTCACATTGACTGACTGCACCACAGTCTGATTTGAGGGAAGATCAATCCAATACCGTTCTTTCGCAAAACAGTAAGTAGGCAGACTAATTCGTCGCGGCTGATTCTTATCCTGGTACAATTGGTACCAATCAAAATCTAAACCCTGCACCCAAAGCTCGAGTAACTTGTGGTATTTACCTCTCTCCACCCATTTCCCTATTGCTTCTTGCAGTTCCTGATCTGCAGTGAAAACGGACACAGCCTCTTTGTTCTTTTTTAGCGATCCACGATTCCACTGATCGAACTTGGGATGTTCCTCAGTCAGCTGTTCAAGCTTCTCAACTAAAGATGCAAAACTGGTCACCGTAGTCGCCAACCGTTCTTCCATCGCCTGACGACCAACCTGAAGCGTGAACGCTATATGTGGCAAGTCCGCGTCGGTTAATTGATGCTGTTGTAGATGAACCAGCAGCCGCTGCGCCTGCTCGATTAGTTGCGCCTCGCTCTTTGCTGACAACACAACAATCGCCGGCTGTTTATCGGTAACCTCTATTTCATCCCAGTGCGTGTCCTGGCTAATGTATTCTTCAATGATTACATGAGCATTGCTGCCACCGACTCCAAAACTGCTGACTCCAGCGATACGTGGGAATGGACTGCCATCTTTGTCGGTATCAGTATTCCAACCATGAGTGTCAGTTTCCAGATAAAATGGGCTTCCAGACAATTCAATGTAAGAATTTTGCTCCTTTAAATGCACATTACCCGGTATTTTTCGGTGCTTCATCATCAACAGCACTTTGACTACACCGGACACCCCTGCAGCCGCTTCCAAATGTCCAATATTAGTTTTAACCGAACCAAGACCGCAGAAGGCGCTTTTCGTCTCGGCAACACCAAACTGCGAAAACAACGTCACGAAGGCACTTTTTAGAGCATTGATTTCAACCGGATCACCTAGTTCTGTCCCCGTACCATGACACTCTATATAACTGACTCTCGTGGGATCGATGCCTGCGTCTAAATAAGCTTTTACTAGTAATTCTTTTTGTGCGCTGGCATTGGGTGCTGTCGGGGATGCCGCCTTGCCACCATGATTCTCGGCACTACCGCGAATCACGCCATAGATATGGTCTCGATCCTGAATTGCCTGATCCAACTGTTTCAATAGAACGACTGCTACGCCTTCTCCTCTGCCATATCCATCCGCCCTCTGATCAAATGTTTTACAACGACCGTCATCACTAAGCATCCCTGCTCTACTGGCTTGTATCGTGACTGAAGGATTCAAAATAACGTTAACCCCTCCGGCCAACGCCATCTCGCTGTCACCCGATCTAATACTCGCAATCGCTCGATGAATCGCTATCAAGGAGCTGGAACATGCCGTGTCTATGGCCTCACTCGGCCCATGAAAATTCATAACATGTGAGATACGGTTAGCAATCATGTAGTGAAATGAAGACGACATTTCCTGGATACGTCCTGTGGCCGACACGGCATGGGTATTTCTATAATCAAAGGTTGACACCCCGACAAAAACCCCTATCTTGCGACCAGACAATGTCGGAGCGGCATAACCTGCGTCCTCAACGCAAGCCCACGTTGATTCCATAAAAATCCGTTGCTGCGGATCCAATAGTTCTGCCTCTCTTGGTGAAATACCGAAGAACAAGCAATCGAACTGATCGACTCCGGAAACAAATCCACCGGTCTTGACTCTCGTTTTGTACTCCGAAGAATCCGCCTCTCCGTAATAATCACGCCAATTCCACCTATCTAAAGGCACTTCCGTGATCAGATCATGATTCAGCTCCATATGTTTCCAGAAATCGTCCAAGTCTGCTGAGCCCGGAAATCTCCCACTCATTCCCACAATTGCAATGGACTCGGATTTGATCTCCGATTGCTGGGTGAGAGGCTTATTATTATGTGTTGCTCGCTTGAGAGTCTTTACTCGTGCTGGCAGCTCGCGCGCCATTGCTCTTGTTTGAACTATCTTGCCCGTTGCCTCGTTACGTGTTGGCGCATGCTTGCTGTAGTAAAGTTTTTTAAAAATATCTTCGTACTGATGCTCCAAATAACTGCCAAATGCCTCGATTGTGGGGTGTTCATAAAAAATCGTTGGCATCAGATCTAATTGATATTGACGATTTAAATCGTTAGCGAACTTGGTAAACCCGATTGAATCGAATCCATAAACCGACAACTCATTTTTAGTATCTATTTTTTCCTCATCAATTTGTTGCATGTCCGCAATAAGTCGAACCAACTCCTTTCGAATCCAGTTACTGAATTCTGTATCACTGGCAATTGCATTATTCAACGGACTTGTCTCTGCGTGGCTGTGTTGCTTCTCGCTTTTGGCCGGCAAGGCATTGGACGATTTTTCCACTAATAAATTAGACCGAATTTGTTCACGATTTCCCTGTAATACCAACACCTGGTCGTACTTGACCTCCGACATAAAGTCCATGGCGAGAACTCCATTCTTCGTAGCCAACGGAGTCACGCCTGTCTTTCTCACTAGCTCTTGATTTTGCATTTCTGACCACATGCCACCTTCTTGCCACAACGGCCAATTTATGGCTAGCGTGTGACCGAAACGCTTTCGCTCAGCCACTAATCGATTCCTTTGCCAGGCGAAGCCATCCAGAAACGTATTTGCACCGGCGTAGTCAGCCTGCCCTATTTGCCCTAACGGCCCGGAAATGGATGAAAATAAAACAAAAAATTTAAGTTCGATGTCTTTCGTCGCCTCATCGATCGCTAAAGCTCCTTTAACTTTCGGACTCAGTACCTCTCTTATATCTTCTGCCTGTTTGTTAAATATATGGGCGTCTCGGATTACACCAGCACAATGAAGAATACCAGTCAGCTTTCCATATTTTTTCTTGATGTACGACACGACGTCCTTAGTCTTTTCAATGCTGGAGACATCAGCCTTGAGATAGGTTGCTTTGATACCCTCTGATTTCAACGAAGACAGTAATTGTTCTTTAGCCTTATCCAACACGGAACGACCACTCAGGACCAATCTTACCTCTTTTATTTTTCCGTAGTACCGCGAAAATATAAGGCCGAGACCACCCAGACCTCCGGTAATCCAAACTACATCTCCATCCTTAACCTTGGTTATCTCGCTTGGAGGATGAAAATCAATCTCTCTCAGCATTTTGACTTGTCGTATCCCTGTCCGCCGATACTGAATCTCAATCTCTTTTGAATTACTTAGGTTCTCTCTTTTAAGAAGTCCGGCAAGACGGGCAGCTCCCCCGTCCATGTCCATTTCATATCGAATAATCCTGCAAGTAAGGTTGGCACTTTCCAGGTTCGCAGATTTTAGCAATCCTAAAAATGCTCCATAGCGATAGTCTCCGTCAATTTTCGGAAGTAAGAGAAAGAGATTTCGAACACCTTGTTGATTACCTTTAATAATTGATTGGATTAGCCCAAAAACCTGAATAAAACTACTTTCGATCCAATCGCCAAGAGTTTTTTTTGGTGGCGAATCCAATACTTCAATTAGCGCGTCAGACCATTCCTGTTGCAGTGCTCCAGCCAAGTTCGCGTTTTCCTGAGTCAGTATAAAAACTGACTTTTCCATTTTGCCTGCTGCCACCGCTGGTAACTCACGCTCATTCCACGAAGGCACCGCAAAAAACGTATTGTTTAATCGTTCACGCTGCATGGAAACCGTCGTAAGCTTTCTGCAGGACAAGATAGTTTTCCCATGCTCATCCATTAAATCCAGGTCAAAATTGTTACTCTCCTTTTTCAAATTTCCAGCGGCATATCGTCGAATATGAACGTAAACAGATTCGGGTATGTCGTCCCAAATTATTAATTTTTCTAGAGCAAACGGAAGTCGAATTTCCTGCAAACCATCCTGGGCTAAAGAAAACGCTATCGCCGAGCTGAATGCTCCATGCAACATGCTCGGGTGAAGCACATAATTATTGCTAGCTACATCCTCGCCGGTAGGTTTTAGAATTTTTGCTAGAGCTTCATTGTCATTTCCGTATAGCAAATATTCTATGGAAAACATGCGCGGACCATGAGATGAAGATGAGACAAGTTCATCGGCGTCTGCCGAACTCATATAATGTGGGCAACGCACCCGAATTTCTTCGATGTTTCTGGCATCTGGTGCTGTCTGATTATCACAAACGGAAATTTTTCCCTGTGAAATAGCTGATTTAAGTGGCGAGTTATCTTCAGTGGTGTCCGCCACATTAATATGGTAATCGTATTGACCATCACCAGCTTCACACAAATCTATTTTCAGTGTCTGAATGGCATCTCCTACCTCAATAAACGAAGACCAGATTGCGTTGCTGATTGCATTCACTTTTTGACCGCTTATTACTCTCCCTGCCTCACGCGCCATTTCCAAATATGCAACAGCCGGAAAAATTCTTTCATGATCTTTTAAGAAAAACTCTTCGCCAGAAAAACTACTCTCGAACTGCCATTTATCTCCGTTGGATAAATCAGTTTGGAGCAAAGGATGGAGTTGCTTTGAATAGACGTTATCGGAAATAGTTGCTTCCTCTCTTTCAGCACCACTGAACGGACGTGATGAAAGCCCTTCGATCTCAACACAAACTCTCCCGTTCTCATCACATATACTGATGTCGAATTTTTGTACTGCGGCAACAGGATCATGATTTTCGCTAACGCGTATCCAAACATATGCGTCGATAGGTGTTTTGTCATATACAGTTAATGTCTCCAGTGCAAACGGCAACACTGGTGTGCTTATCCCTTGCACCGGCGTGCCAAACCCCTCACTAAGGCCGATAGATGCTTGGATAGCACTATCCATGATGCTGGGATGAAGGGTGTAGGCACTATCTGTTGCCCGCACTGATTGCGGCAGCTGTAACCGAGCTAGTAGTTGTCGATTATTGGAATCGTCGACCCCTATCATCAGTTCCACTATACCTCGGTGACTTGGACCGTAGTCCAGTCCCATGGCCGACATCACTGAGTAAATATTTTCAGGAGCGAATGACTGGTCAATACATACCGATTTCAATCGCTCAATATCTAATACATGCTCATCACCAGATTCTATTAAGCGGCCCTTACCCTGGCTGTAAATAAGCTCTACGCCATCATCAGAAGTACTATAGATGTTATATTCTGCTTCCATATCGCTAACGGGTAATACTCTGATATATAACATTGGAGATTTGTCAGTGCATATGGCTGGGCGTAGCCACACAACCCGATTAAGCTCCAGATCACTCTCTGTTGCCAAGCTCGTTGCAATCGCCATGCGAGCCATCTCCAGATGAGCCACCGCAGGCAATATCTTGGCGCCCTGTATTGTATGATCCTTTAGAAAAAACTCTTCACCGCTATAACGTGAACTAAAGGAAATATCAAACGCATTAGATTCATTCTGGTGCATGAGAGGATGTAGTTGCTTACTCAAACTCGATGTGCACGCGACTTCTGCTGCGGAGGATGTATCGACCCAGTATTTTTCTTTGGCGAAAGGGTAGGTAGGTAATGAAACTCGTTTGAAGATTCCTTCGGTGAATAATAGATCGTAACTTAACTGATATCCCTGAATATACAGGTCTGCAACAGTCGACAGGTTCTCCAGATAGTCACTGCCACCGGCATTGCAGGAACTAATACATTGATTACCGTACCGCATCAGTG
>JAJFKE010000017.1 GCA_021773355.1 Gammaproteobacteria bacterium
CGGATATATGTCTGGTACTGCCGTATTCTTTCAGGCTGTTGGGTTGTTGATACACGTGTTGCATTAAGAGCTAAATAGGCAAAAATGAATTGTCAGGAGTAAGTTTGGCTTGCTTTTAACGGAACGTCCATATATGTCCAAATTGCTGTTATCGCCCACGGCGATCTCATCGAAGTCGATGCAAAGGCGAGAGCTCGAGACGCCTGGGTGGTTCCACTTCAAAGCCCATAAAGGATGTTCACAATTTGACAACTTAGTGTTGTGACGAAAACAAGTAGCGTAGGGTATTTGTAGTGGCATAGTGAATTTGACCACTACAACATGATTACTTATCTGTTTTAAGGGGGCCACCATGTCCGACCGGGTTCGGCTGACGGACACATTTATTATGAACATCAGTCCAAAATTCTCTGATTTCTTGATTTTTGGCTCTTAGTGCCCTGTTAACGCTAATTAATTCCAGCGGGTCCCGGTCGAGATACTGAGCAAGTAGAAAACACTTTTCTTCACTCATATAGTCCCCTGCCCTTATTCTGCTTATATGTTGCCTGGATACACGCATGAATTCAGCGATTTCGGTATCTGTATTTAGTTTCTTTATCTCTTTCAATTCGTCCAGGTATGAGGCTAGCAGCTTCATATTGCCCCTTTGTTCACTCAAAAATGTAAAAGAATTATATTTTTGTCACGGAAATACTTGACAGAATTTGTTGTCTGCCCTAGATTGTCGTGGGATTGTACCGTGAATGTATAGGAAGGTACCTCTAAACCTGTCACATAATGAGAGGGAGAGTAATTTCGAGGAAAGGTCCGAGTGAAACAATTAGCATTGATGGGTGCTTGGCTACTCAACAGATACTGAATTTATAACCCAATTGAAAAAGGGTTGTTGCAAAAGGGTTTCTAGAAATGGAGTCGAAGTTATGTGAGAGAGCCGTGTTGGTTCAACCTTCAGCAATGTAGAAGTTTAGGGGAATGAATTGTTTAGGATCAGGATACCAATATTACGAATAGCTGGGGAATATGAAGGCATGTCACCGTCGAACACTGAAACTACGATTCTTAAACTATATGTGAAAGGCAATTGTTACCAAAACCAGAATGACGTTGCTGAAGCGCGGAGGATTCTGGAACAAATGGGTTATCTTAATTTTACCCTCGAAATTATCGATGTTGAAAAAGATCAGGACATCATAAGGCAAGAACAGATCATGGTCATCCCGATGCTCGTCAAGACATCTCCGATTCCTGAACGAAGGTTTGTTGGTAATCTTTCCGATGCTCATCCCGACATGCTGGGCCTGACCTACCATGCGCATAACACACAAAATAAAATTTCAAATAAATCTGTAAACTCGATTCGCGCTTCGTCGTATAAGGCTGCCAGAAGAGCAGTCAGCGATAGCTAACCTGAATAAAATAATCCCCTGGGTCCGGTTGCAGATCAGGGGCGGAAATAGTTATGAGTAAAAGCAGGATAGCTTTGGTCGATCCGTACAATGATAAACGGTTGATTGTGTCAAAAATTCCAAAAGCGAAACATACATGATGAATATGCTTCAGGTTAAGCATTACCACGCAAGTGTTTTATTGATTGACGAAGATCC
Source organism: Gammaproteobacteria bacterium (assembly GCA_021773355.1). Classification (GTDB taxonomy): domain Bacteria; phylum Pseudomonadota; class Gammaproteobacteria; order Pseudomonadales; family Pseudohongiellaceae; genus UBA9145. The sequence continues at coordinate 1,608 of JAJFKE010000017.1, forward strand.
CCAGAGCACTATTTTTTTGCAGTCTGTCCCTGAAAGGACTATGGCCGACCATTTTGACATTGCTCATGCGGGCACGCTAAGAGATGCAAAGCAGCATCTTGGGGCACAGGCTGTCGATATCATCCTTCTCGATCTATATCTGCCCGACTCTTCTGGCCTGGACACTTTGCGCGCGCTAATTCAACTACAGTTGAATATTCCGATTGTCATTTATTCTCATCGCGAAAATCTGGAATTGGCTATGGAAACGATGCGGGAAGGAGCCGACGATTTTCTATCCAAGTCGAACATCGATGAGCGCACCTTAGTTCGTACTCTACGGTTCACTCTTGAGCGGCACCAGCTTCAGAGCGATTTGCAGAGCAAAGTCGATAAGCTTTCCAGTGGACGTCATAGACTACGTCATATGTTAGAGAATCTAGCCGACGCGATTCTCGTGATTTCTGACGAAGGGAAAATACAGTTCGTTAACCAGGCGGCGGAGGCGTTATTTCATCGCAATCGGGACGAGCTTATTGGTCAGCATTTTGGCTTCCCTGTTATTTATGATGCGATGATTGAAATCAACATCGTAGCACCCAATCTTTCTATAACCTTTGCTGAGATGCGTGCCGTGAAGTTCGAGCTTGAGGATAGCCCCTGCGTCGTGGCGTCCCTGCGAGATATTTCCGAGCTGAGAAATTCTTACGCAGCCTTGCAAGAGAGTTCTGGGCGTATTCGCGGTATTTTCGAAAATGTAAATAATGGGATTGTAACAATCGACGAGCGCGGTATTGTCAAAACGATAAATCCTGCGGCCGAGCTAATGTTCGGATATACAGCCCTGGAAATAATCGGTAAAAATGTCAGTCGCTTGGTGGGCGGAGCCGATTCAGATAAGCACGATGCGTGGATAAGCGCCTATATTGATTCAGGCGAGCGCAAAATTATCGGCAAAAAATCTCGCGAGTTATCGGGACTCCGAAAAAGCGGAGAAAACTTTCCTATCGAACTGTCGGTAAGCGAAATGCAGCTCGGAGAAATTCGGGAGTTTGTCGGCGTAATTGTGGATATCACAGACCGAAAGGAAACGCAGAATCAACTTTTCCAATCCCAGAAAATGGAAGCCGTAGGTCAGTTAACCGGTGGAATAGCGCATGATTTCAATAATATTCTTGGAGTCGTGCTTGGCAATATGGAGCTTCTCTATGAGAGCTTGCCGGATGATGAGGAGATCAAGGCTTATGTCGATAGGGCAATGGAAGCTATCATGCTCGGTGCGGGCTTGACCAAACAATTACTCGCATTTTCTCGCCGGCAGGAGTTAGAACCGAAAGTCCTGGACGTTAATAAACTTGTTATGGAAATGGACAAGATGCTTAGACTAACCCTGGGCGAGGCGGTTGAAATCAAAACCGAGCTTGGTGACAACATTGACTTGATCAAGGCAGACCCGTCGCAATTGGAATCCATGATTCTTAACCTGTCGATTAATTCCCGTGATGCGATGAATGGGATAGGTCACTTACTAATAGAAACATCGAATGAAGACCTGGATAGCGACTATGTCGAGCTGCATCCCTATGCGAATACGGGGCCTCATGTCTGCATTTCCGTCACCGATACTGGTACTGGTATGCCGGAAGATGTTTTGGCAAAAATATTCCAACCATTCTTTACTACCAAGGCAGAAGGAAAGGGCACGGGACTTGGACTCAGTATGGTATTTGGCTTCGTCAAGCAATCGGGTGGGCATATCGATGTCTCCAGCGAGATGGGATATGGAACTCGAATTCGTATCTACCTGCCAGCCTGCGACGAAGTTGGCGCAGCAATTGACAGCGAAAAGAATGAATTATGGTCACCGCATTTGGGTCGTGGCAAGACAGTGTTGTTGGTCGAGGACGAAAAGCTACTCCGCGAGACGACGACTTTGATGCTGAAGGAACAAGGATATACTGTGCTAAGTGCCGACGATGGTCCGAGTGCCCTCGAACTTTTGTTGGATTCGCCAAGAGTGGATTTACTTTTCACTGATATGGTCTTGCCGGGGGGTATAACTGGTCACGAACTCGCTCTAAAAGTGCTGGAGTTTTTGCCAGAATTGCCAGTGCTGCTGTCTTCTGGATATTCGCGGGACACCATTCGAGGTGGTCGACTGTTTTCTTTTCTGCAAAAACCATACACAGATCAGGAGCTTTACCTAGCAATTGGTGAACTTCTCGATACAAAAGGAAAAAGAGGAATTGAACATGTGCAGGTATCATAAAACCGGGACCAAACTGGAAAGCAAATAATCGTAATACAGCTCGGAATGTTATTTAAGCTGAATTAGTTTAGACCAAATCTGACAGAATCTTTTCACGAAACCACCAAGTTTATGTAGGTATCACCGATTCCCTTCAGAAATCATTAGATACGGCCAGAAAATATTCGCATCGAGTATGTAATTAAGTTTATAAAGCTCAAAACATAACGGGCAATTTAGTAAATGACTGAGGGTAATAGGGGCGCTAGACACTAAGGAGGGCGAATTGGACACCCACAAATTGCGACAACTAAAAACATGTAGTGGGGGAATTGGACACCCACAAATTGTGACAACTAAAAACATGTAGTGGCATAGTGAATTTGGCCACTACATTTACCGTTCCTGAAGTTGTTAAGTTGTAGGTGATCTTACCCCGTGGTTCTGATCGTTCGATTCCAGGCAGACGATTCGCTACCTGGAGCTAGATTTGACTCATGCAACTTCGCCTGTTTCCTCTATTCGGTAGTCCAGGTCATAGTTTTTCAACGGCAATTGCCGCACACGTATGCCGGTGGCATCGAACACGGCGTTGGCAAGTGCTGGCGCAATCACCGGTGTGCCAGGCTCACCGGCACCACCCCAAGTCTCACCGCTGTTGATAATATGAGTTTCAATCAGGGGCGCATCGGCCATTCTAAGTGCTTGATAGTCATGAAAATTGCTTTGCGCGACAGCGCCATCGGCGATACTAATCTCGCCGTAGAGGGCCGCTGTCAAACCGTAAACGACACCGGATTCAATCTGCGCGGTCAGTCCGTCCGGTGAAACAGCAAACCCTGCATCCACAGCAACAACTACTCGATCCACAGAGACTTTGCCTTCCGTTACGGTGACCTCGACGACTTGTGCCACCAATGACCCAAAAGACTCGTGGATAGCAATTCCACGCCCGCGTCCTTCAGCTAATTGAGAGTGCCAGTTGGCTTCAGTTGCCGCTTTCTGCAGCACTGCCAAATGACGAGGTTTGTCTTTAAGCAGTGTTGCTCTATATTCGTAAGGGTCTGTGCGGGCGGCGGTTGCAAGCTCATCGATAAATGATTCTATAAAGAATCCATGTTGCGAATGATCGACGCTTCGCCACGGACCAAACGGTACATGAGTCGGGCTTGCCACATGACCAATGTCCTGTGCGGCAACCGAGTAGGGAATGAGTGGTGCTTCGATCGGCTCATGTTTATCGACGTAGGTATTTTCCCAGGACAGGAGTTCGCCGTTTTCACCGAGGGCTGCACGAAATCGACTCTGAACAGCAGGTCGGTAGAAGTCCTGGCGAATGTCTTCTTCGCGTGACCAGATCAGTTGCACCGGTCGGCCCACTTTGGCTGAGACAAGCGCTGCCTGGATAGCATAATCCGGATTCGCCTTGCGACCAAAGCCGCCGCCCATGAACAGATTATGCACGGTGACATTGTCGGCATCGAATCCCAGTTCATCAGCAACCACATCACGAAAACCAAGTGGGTTCTGGCAACCTACCCAGATTTCACAATGGCCCTCACTCACATGTGCTGTCGCATTTAATGGTTCCATGCAGGCATGAGCTAGAAATGGTACCCGGTAATCAGCTTCAACCAGCCGCGCAGCACCTGTAGAGGCCTTGTCCACGTCGCCCTGAACCGTGTCGGTCTCACGTCCTTTTCTGGCTGTTAGGTCTCGGTTAAACTGCTCAAAAATTGACTCGCTTGTAACGGACTCATTACCGGTATTGTCCCACTGTACGGTTAATTGACGCAGCCCTTGCTGGGCCTGCCAGTAACCATTGGCTACAACCGCCACAGCATCACCGTTTTGGTTGTAACCCAAGAGCCCATCGGAATCCTCTCCGCCAGGGAGCTTGACCACATCTACTACACCGGCCACCTTACGTGCCGCGGAATCATCCAATTGAGCAATTCTGCCGTTAAACACAGGCGCCCTTTGCACAGTGGCGTAAAGCATGTCGGGCAGCTGCACATCCATGGCGAATTTAGCAGAACCGTCAACTTTGCTGGGGATGTCATGACGCTGGACTTTTTGGCCCATGATCTTGAACTCGCTGGGGTCTTTAAATTTTGGTGTTGATGATGGCGTAATCTCGGCAGCCGCGGTCGCAAATTCGGCATATGTCGCGCGCCTGCTGCTGGGTTGGTGTACCAGATGACTGTTTTCGGTAGTAATCTCATTGACAGGCACTTGCCAGGCATCAGCTGCTGCGCTCTGCAACATCTCTCTCGCTGCCGCACCAGCCACGCGCATTCCCAGCACACCGGTTGCTCTAACGCTGGCACTGCCCCCGGTAACCTGTAAGCCTAGTGTTTTGCTGGCAATTAGGAACAGGCCATCTACCGCAGGTACAAGTACCTTAGGAATATCGACATTGCCGAGTATGAAGCCCTTGCCCAATGCGTAATTTGCATACTCTGAGACAGCGGGCGCTTCTTCAAAACGAACCATGTTCCAGTCAAGGTCCATCTCATCTGCCAACATCTGAGATAGTGCTGTCTGCGCGCCCTGTCCCATTTCCGAGTGTGGGACGATGACGGTCGCCATGTTGTCACTACCTAGTTTGACCCAGGCATTAACCAGTGTTTCGCCTTCTGTTGTCACCAGATGTGCAAGCCCTGGTGCGCGATGCCCCAGCGGGAGCGTCACACCAACAATCAATCCGCCACCGGCAATGATGCCCGTGCTGATAAAACCTCGTCGCGTCCATTTATGCATTTTGCTTCTCCTTCAATTCATCTGATTGGGCCGGATCGAAGTGCTGCACGACCGCAACTGTCCTGATGGCCTTTCGAATTCGCCCGTACATGCCACATCGGCAGATATTTCCCTGCATCGCGGTATCGATGTCAGCATCGGTCGGGGTAGAGTTGTTTGTGAGCAAGGCGGCAGCTGACATCAGCTGGCCAGACTGGCAATAACCGCACTGCGGAACCTGCTCGTCTATCCAGGCTTGTTGTAGCGGATGCAGGCCGTCATTTTCCTGTGCCAATCCTTCAATCGTTGTGATCTCCTGATCTTCTACCGAAGCCACTGATGTGACACAGGACCGAATAGCCTTGCCATTCACATGCACAGTGCAAGCACCACACTGCGCCATACCACAGCCGAACTTCGTACCTGTCAGATGTAGACGTTCTCTTAAAACCCATAGCAACGGCATGGACGAATCTACGTCGACGGTTTGCTTTATTCCATTCACTATTAATGTGGTCATTACACCCTCGTTGTTATTTCTTCTGCATACATTTATGTGTGGCAATCTGGTCTAGCCTTCTCGCCATGAGTCTTAGCTGTAAATTTCAGCCATGATCTATTGAATCTGCCCTAGCTGGTCTTGGGTCGGGAGTCCAAATTCTATCGCAACAGCATTGTCCAGTACTTGCTGCACCGACTTGAACCGGGAATGAAGGCCACATACACTCATCCATTGTACCTATGCAGGCCAGTGCGCCTTGAGCCATGGTACGGCCACTTGCAACTATCTGTCTGCCGGTGTAATTAACAGTACTTCCAAACTTAGTCGCAATAACGGCTAAAACTCGCCTTCCTCTCAACGCTTTTCCGATGACCACTTCGCTTAGACTGATGCAGTCAAAGTAATAAGCAACCAGAGGTCACTAAAATAAGCGACTACTGGTCTCTTGTCAATATCCGGGTTAAACTTGCGCTTATGAAAAGAGCCGCAGGAGGACAACAGACGGATGACTGGCATCGCGCCCGACACCCCGAACAAAAGCAGGTGCGCAAGGATGCAATTCTAGCGGCAGCTCGTAATGTTATCGATACCGCGGGGATTGAGCAGACCACACTTTCTGCCATAGCCCGGGATGCCAATCTCTCCAAGGCGAACTGTTATCGCTACTTTGAAAATCGTGAAGCCATTCTACTTGAAGTTGTTCTGGCGGAAACCAACGACTGGACCGATGCAGTTGTTGATGAACTGTCTTCGCTGGTGGACAGCGTCAATCTTGAGGCTGTAGCTCGGGTATTGGTGAGCGTAACGCTGGAACGACCAAGGCTGTGCGAGCTTGCGAGCTCATTGTGGACGGTGCTCGAACAGAATGTGAGTGAAGATGTGCTTGCTGAATTCAAACGTGAGTTCCATCAAATATCTCTGAGGTGGATAGCAGCTCTAATTAAGGTGCTGCCAGGCTTGTCTGAAGACCAGGCTAGACAGTTCGCGAGCTTCTTTCTGCTGTTTATTGCAAGTGCCTGGCCGGCATCCAAACCATCACCTGCCATGGCGCGGGTGATGGCGCGGAAGGAATTCAGCGGCATGAAGATGGACTTGGAAGCCATGTTTTACAGTCACACACTGACATTGCTTAAAGGCATGTTAATTCAACAAGAACAATAGCTTCACTACTAGTTTATGGTCCGTGTATCTTCAAGGGAATTGGTTCAATAACACGCAGCACTTTGGTAGTCGCTTTCACCATGCACTTGGGCGTATTAATCAAATCAGGCAATTTGCAAGCCGAAGCAAGCTGAGCTGGATTCATGGTACAACCCCGGCCGCGAAATTCTATAACTAACGATAGACAAAACACTTTCTATTGAAGCAATTGAGATAGAAGGGCACGTCTTGTCACTTGTTGTCTGCAATTCGGTATCTCCAAGTTAGCACGTAGTATCTTCCCAGATTTCATACCTGTTTATACGAATGAGAATTTCATCCATATAGTGACGCGATGCCAATTATCGTTTCCAATTTATCGTTCCTTTCCCAAAGATATCACTGGGTTTGGGTTGGTTCGATCTCATAAATACCTTCAACTGAAGCGATTACAATTGATCCGTTAGATAATTCGGTTGCAGCGTAGGATGGGCTATCGTAAATATGCTGAAATTGCCCATTATGATATTTCCATACGCCAGAAACTTCACTCGTGAACCAAATACTGCCATCTCGGCCTTCAAATTCTGGCAGCAATACCTCTCTTGCTTTTAGAACGGTAGCCTCGGTTTCTCCGTTTGAAAAATGTAAGATTCCCGCGCTAGTCCCGATCCACATATCGCCATTTTGAGTTCGAAATATTTTCCTACAATTCACGTCGGTATATAAATGAGACCAATCTCCTTGTTCGTTAACGATATTGAGTCCACCCCGCCGGGTCGCCAACCACAAATTACCCTGATCATCAAATTCTCCGTCGTGTACCACTTGATTGTTCAGCCCGCTATTCGAGAAATAGCCGGAGAAGTCCCCATCATCACTCAAGTAGGACGCACCTCGGCTGCCAAAAAACCAGATCCCATTTTCGATTTCAGTTATGTTGAATACGACTGAGCTGCGTAATTCGCTTTCACTAAGTAGCTCAATGGATCCTTCCCCGAGTCGATACACGCCCCTGCCTGAAAAGTAGAGATCGCCTTCTGACGATTCATGGATTGAGGCAGCACCTTCAAGCCGTATGTGTTCGGGAAGGATCAATCGGGTATAATTTTCTCCGTCCCATCTGGTAACGCCAGCGCCAGCCGTGCCGAGCCAGACTATACCCTGACTGTCTTCAAGGATTGACCTATAAACAAGGCCTTCAGCTTCTTGCTCGCTAAGCTGGGCAAACTGAATATTCCGAGCATAAGTGGTTGCGTGGATTAGAATTAAATACAGGAGCCCAATCAGCTGTGCAAAGCGGCGGCTATCGCTGCAAGATTTTCCTATGGGCAGTGCGCCGGGCTTGGCCATAATTGAGGGTCCTGTTGTAGCGGAAATAATTCGGGCCGATCGGAAGCGACTGACTCAATCACCCGCTTGAAGAATTCTTCAATGCGGCATAAATAGAATCCCTATAGCCAGTTCATGCTTAAAAAGATCATTTAAGAACAAAAGGGTCACCCATTGGTCACCTTTCTGACAGGTGATAATATCACTTACATTCAGGTGGCCAAATTCACTATGCCACTACAAGGGGGAGACTCCACCATTTTGATTCCCTTCTTATGTATGGATTCCTTTAAACAGGTTGGGGGCGCTTAGTGGTCGCGGCCTCTTACACCAACCTGACCTGTAGAGGGGTCTGATACAGGATCTATTGACGAGCGGCTTATTATTTCTCTTGTTTTCTCGATGACCGCAAACAACTCTTGGATTGCATTGGCAAATTGCTGGCTGGCTGGTGTGCGGGCTTGAAATGCTTGTAGGGCCTGACCCAAGGCGAATTCGGCCTGCTCGAATTCCTCATTCTCATAATAAATTCGACCTAGGTTAATATTGGCCAGGCCACTACGAAAATCTTCAATACCAAATCGCTGTTCGTAGTAACTCTGAGCTGCAATTAAATATTTACGCGAGTTTTCTCTTTCTTCTGCTGCAAACAGACTTAGACCCGCGTCTAATTGCAGCTTGGCAGTAAGTGCAGGGTCAGAGCTTACGATCTCCAATGCTTGCCTGAAATAGTTGGTCGCTCGGATCACATTAAATGTGGCTGTTGATTTTCCCAGCGGCATTAGAACTTCGATTAAATCTATTGAATCGGAACCCAGGTTATTAGTCTTGGTGTTCAGAGACTCGACAAGTAATTCGGCCGCTGACTTAAATGAGTCTATTCGGATTAATTCGTTAGCATAGTTCAATCGCAAGTTGGCTATGTTCTCCCCGCTCTCGTCAAAAATTTTCAGACCCTCTGCAAGAGCCAGCTTAGCTGCGACCAGGCTCGATTCCCAATCATTCGACTCAATGGCATCTTTGTAGTCCATATAGGCTTGGCTGAACGAGTCCGTCGCGGCGATCGCCACCTGAGATATAAAGATTGAAAGGAGAGTTACCGTTAGGATAGTTTTCAATTTCCGACTCCTGTTCAGGCTAATAATCTGAATTGAGTGTCTTCAATACTATACCCATCTGACTCCTCCAAACAACAATTTGGGGCCAGTTTCATGGGGAAATTGGACATATATGGACGTTCCGTTAAAAGCAAGCCAAACTTACTCCTGACAATTCATTTTTGCCTATTTAGCTCTTAATGCAACACGTGTATCAACAACCCAACAGCCTGAAAGAATACGGCAGTACCAGACATATATCCG
>JAJFKE010000018.1 GCA_021773355.1 Gammaproteobacteria bacterium
ACAACGGATAAAGCTAAACAAGTAAGGGTAAATTCATCCAGCAAGCGAGAACCGTATTCCACTATATTTTTGGCTCGATTGCTTATCGCTCAGAAACGTTTTCAACTTCCGAGAAGGAAAATTGACGAGGCATTGTGCCACATACAGTCTTACATGGAGCAGGTACTATGCGAGTGAAATTCGTGGGGATATCTCAGGGTCAGAGTAAAAATACAGCAGTTTTGGGAAAATGGTGCCCAGGGACGGACCAATCTGCGTGGAGCAGATTAGTGCAGCCGAAGGCTGGGCGTAGCCCAACCCCATGGATGTGGGAGTCAATCGAACCATCGACACGAGGGTTTTCAGTAGACCGCGTGACCGATACCTTAATTGAATCAATGAGTTAAAACTTCAAAATTCGAGTGTGCTATGGAATTCGATCAAATTACGTTTAATCCTGTCTAAAAATAAATCTATTCTCATCTATTTTCCTCGAAGTTCCAATTCGAGTAAGACTTCTTATCTTTGTCTGCTAGCAGTGGCGCAAGAAGAAAACAATTCGGTACGAACTTCCACTCCTTTTTCTGCTAGTCGTACCTGATCTGCGCATGACACCTGGGTATGTCTTAGCTCGACGATATCTCCAGCCCCAATACCCGGGTTTTCAAACAGTGCCTGTATATTGCTCAGTTCAGGATTGAAGCGAAGATCAAGCTGCATCAGGTTTGTTAGGCCACTAAGTGGAGTTATGTCGGTTATGTCATTACCAGTAAGTTCGAGATACTGCAGGGTAGTGAGCCCGCGCAAAGGGCTGAGGTCAGTGAACGAGTTTGCGGCAAGTCGCAGTTCGATCAGAGATGTCAAGCCGCTTAATGGTGTCAGGTCGCTTATATCCTGAGTATGAATATTAAGATCCATTAGCTTGGTAAGTTTTGCTAACGGGCTAATGTCAGTAACGGCATTGGTAAATAGTAATCCTGTCGCTCCCATATGCGTCCTGGGGTTTTGCCCCCCGATGAAGTCGCCGTGACGGTGCATCCGAAGCACTCTCAATTCAGTAAGCTCACTCAGGGGACTGATATCAGTCAAGGGATTCTCGGCGACACGCAACCTGACCAGCTTGGTCATATCACGCAATGGGCTGATGTCTGTAATCCAGTTTGTATGGAGGTTTAAATCTGTCAATTCGGTAAGTCCAGCCAGCGGGCTAATGTCGGAGAGGCCTCGATTCCTGAGAGCGAGGTCGGTTAAACCTGAGAGGTTCTGTATCCCGGAAAGGTCATGAAATATGTGATCGGGATCCTCCCATTCTGGCGATCCTGAAACTGATCTTCTCGCTCCTGCACCAGAAGCATCCAGCGTCGTTAATTGCGCAGCTTGGCCGCAGCTAAGAGTGTCTTGTGGTCCGAGTGACAAAGCCTCACGCACCTCTTCTTCAAGAACTGCATCTGCAAAGGTCACAATGTCAGATCCAGCGTGATCTCGACAGTTGTCAGAGGGCTGCAGTACTTGCTGGCCCCAAGCCCCAGAGCAAAGAACAAGTGAGAGCGCGGCTAAAGATAATCTTATGGGAAGGTATTTCATATCAGGGTTCCTCTGCTAGTCATTGTCAAAGGTAATCCTTACAGTAGGACTTGTCTATGTGGCCGGGATTCTTGGGGACTCCCTTTTTCATTATCTTTGTTCTTAATATGGGCGTGATGAAGAAAAGATATCAGAGTGAAAATACAGTAGTTTTTAGAGTGGGAATTCAAGGAAATGGTGCCCAGGGACGGACCAATCTGCCTGGAGCAGATTAGTGCAGCCGAAGGCTGGGCATAGCCCGACCCCATGGATGGGGGAGTGAATCGAACCACCGCGAAGGATTTTCAGTAGACCGAGAGACCGATTCCTTATTAAAATTAATGAGTTAAAAGTGCTAAATCAAAATGTGATAATGAGTGTGCTATGAAGTTGAATCTAAATGATGCGATTTTGTGAGTATTTAACAAACACTAGCCCCTGTTGCGCATCACGGAATATCAGGCTATCATTTATCTTTATTTAGGTGAATAATAAATAGTGCTGACCGGGATTTTGTTGGTGATCAAAACTTTTAAGCACAAAGGTTTAGAGAGATTCTTCACCAAAGGCAGCACCTCAGGTATTCAAGCAAGCCATGCCCAAAAAATAGCTGATCAGCTTGCGTTCTTGCATGCGGCCCAAGAAATTGGTGATATTGATAAACCTGGATACCAATTGCATGAACTTAAAGGGAAGCTAAGAGGTCATTGGGCGATTAGTGTTTCTGGCAATTGGCGAATTGTTTTTATATTCAAAGACGGCGATGCATACGTTGTTAATTATGAGGATTATCACTAATGACTTTACAGCAGCATAACCCACCGCACCCAGGTGCATTGATTCAAAGGACATATATCGAGCCATTTAATGAAGTCACCGGTAATAAAGTCGCTGACCGTCTCGGTGTTGCACGTAGCACTTTTAATCGGTTGCTAAATGGCGTTTCTGATGTGTCGCCTGAAATGGCAGTTAGGCTTTCTGGAGTTCTAGGTGGGTCAGCTGAAAGCTGGTTAATGCTTCAAGATAGTTATGATTTATGGAAAGCTCGCCAATCAATCGACGTCAAAAATCTTGAACTTATAGACTTTAACAAAGTGGCCTGAATGAACCTTAGTTGGAATGGTGTCCAGGGACGGACCAATCTGCCTGGAGCAGATTAGTGCAGCCGAAGGCTGGGCATAGCCCGACCCCATGGATGGGGGAGTGAATCGAACCATCGACACGAGGATTTTCAGTAGAACGCGCGACCGATTCCTTATTAAAAGCAATGAGTTAAAAGTTAAAAATTAGAGTGTGCTAAGAAGTGTGCTATGGAATGCGATCAATTTATGCTTAATCCTCTCTAAAAATAAATCTGAAGATCATATAGCCAGCCTCCAATAGCCTCATCCAAGTGGAGGAGTAAACTGGTGTCGACGAAAACTAACAGCTACTAAAGGAGGCTGTTATGACACTTTACTGCGCTATCGATCTTCACTCAAACAATAATGTTCCCGTCGTTATTGATGACAACGACAAGATTCTCTTCAGCAAACGACTACCCAATCACTTGCCCACTGTTGTCTCTGCTCTCAGTCCCTTCAAATCTGATCTAAAGTCTGTCGCCGTCGAATCCACTTTCAACTGGTATTGGTTAGTGGATGGATTGGACGATAATGGATTTGACACATGCCTGGTTAATCCGGCGGCCGTTGAACAATATAGTGGTATTAAATACACGGACGATTATTCAGATGTGTTTCACCTGGCTCATCTTATGCGCCTGGGACTATTACCCACCGGCTACATTTATCCTAGAGAGGAACGTGCCGTCAGAGATTTGCTCCGTAAACGTCTGCAGCTGGTTCGGCACCGAGTCACGCATATGCTTAGTGCCCAAAACCAGCTTTGCAGAACCACGGGTGAGAATATCACCACAAAGCTAATCAAAAAGGCCGACTATTCACTGCTCAGCTTATTTGAAAATCATTACCTAAAGATGGCCTTCAAAGCCAACCTGGATGTAATCAATTTACGCAATAACCAGATTCATGTTCTTGAACAAACTGTTCTGGAGCAAACAGAGCGAAAACCAGAATATAACTTTCTGCAAACCATCAATGGCGTTGGACCCATCCTTGCGATGACTATCTTGCTGGAAACCGGAGATATCAAGCGGTTCTCGCAGGTGGGTAACTACGCTTCTTACTGTCGCTGTGTTCAAAGTAATCGAATCAGTAATGCCAAGAAGAAAGGATCTAATAATCGTAAAAACGGCAACAAGTATCTCGCCTGGGCCTTTGTTGAAGCAGCCCACAGCATTATTCGTTATTGCAAAACAGCCCATCGGTTCTATCAACGTAAACGCTCAGAAAAGAATGGCGCTTTGGCTACAAAAGCGCTTGCCCATAAACTGGCCCGGGCATCTTACTTCATAATGCGTGATCAGAAGCCCTTCGAGTTAGAGTTGCTGTTCCGCTAACAGATTGAATGGGTGAAAGAACCATCATAGGGGATGGTCAACAACCAGAAATCTGGATGGACTTTCACTCATTCATCTTAACAACGGGGTTGTCGCTGTACGCCTCGATTGTGAGCCATCAGGAGACTGGATCTCAAAGGAGAAGCCCTAACTCTGTGATTAATGACCACATGGACACAATCGGGAACCAATGATTTTCTGGGCCTCAGTAGAGGCAGGGGCTTCACGTAACCCATCAATTGTTGAATCCGTGAGGCCTTGATCCTGATGGGTGTCTGGTGCGTATTGCTTCGTAACCAATAATGAAATGTATTGGATGTGTACAGATTGGCTGCCCTGACTTCACTTTGTGCTTTTGCGCAATCAAACTACTATTGTCCGTTGACACCGGCTGGCTAATGGGTGTCCCCATATACTGCACTTGGGCAGCCCTATAGTGATGATAACCCCCATTACGAGCGATCTCACGACTGACTGTGGACGGTGATCGATCAAGCTGGACGGCGATGGCTCGAATCGAAAGATTGGCCACTATTCCACGAGAGATTTCCTCACGCTCCTCAAGGCTTAACGAAATACGACGGCGCTTTCGTTATAGTGGGCGAATACCACCCGTGAGAGCAATCTGTTTGTGAATTGATGAAGAGGGTCGATCAAATGATCTGGCGATTGACCAAATAGAATCGCCTTGTTGGTAGCGGTCCCAGATATAGGGCTTCATAGAATCTGTGTATTTCAGCCTGGTTCGATAAGCCATGTTGCAACACTCCACTTTTTACTTAACATAGTAATGTGTTGCGTCGACCAGTTGAACTCACAGCCAGCAGCGGACTTTGAAGGGTAGTATTCGGAGAATTAACACTCAACAAGGATGCAATAAGACTATCTATCGACTCATAGTATCGTTCTGAAATTGTTTTTTAACTATATAACCGTTATTTTAGTGGGAGTAATATTTATACTGATTAGCACTAATCTTGTGTAGCGTAACCAAAACGAGATACTGGAGGCCGAAATGAGGCGGATCGATATCAACAGCTTAATTCACATCATCCTTAATATTCTCGCAGTCATGACGTTGATCCTTGCCGTTTCGGTTTACAAACCTGCGTTCACGCAGGAAATAGGCATTAGAAATGTTACGGTTTATGATGTCGACGCAACCGAAATACTTGTTAACCAAGAGATATTAATCAGCAACGGCACCATTATCGCCATCCAGAGCCAACCACAGCCACCGACGCCGGTGAAGACTGCGATTGATGGAGCCACAATGCTTGCGCTACCCGGTTTTGTTAATACTCACACTCATCTCTGGCAGCATATTGCCCGTTCTTTTGAGCCAGCAGCTATTTTGCAAGACTGGATTAGAATATATCGCTATGCTCATTACCTGACACTTGAAGAGTTATATAGAGTCACTTATATCGCAGCCAAGCAGGCACAGCTAAGTGGCATCACTACGGTGTCTGACTTCGCATCCGTTAATTTTCAATCTAATGCGACAGCAACCACTGTACAGGCATTAAAGCAGGCTAACATGGGCGGCCATGTGATCTGGTGGCACCCAGCTTCATTTCTGCCATCAAATCTTCGGCAGCGGGCAATTGAAGAGCTTCGCGCCAATGCGGCACCACTAGACATTGTCATGGGATTCGGTCCACTCTCTTTCTACGATATCCCTGCCGTTTATGATGGTATTGTCGTTGCTGATGCGTTAGACATGTCCATGAGCGAACATACGATGGAGAATCCGGAGGAGGCTCGCTCTTACCAGTCTCGAGTGGCCGAGTATCTCGCTCGATACGGCAGCCAATTACAGACGACTGACCGAGCAATTCTGGAGGAGGTGGGAAGAATACCCACACCATCAGATTTGGACGGGGTTGTTAAATTACGACGGTTTGCCTCTCAGATGATCTCGCACGACGGAATCGGTGGCACACTGACCCCCGAAGAAAAAAGCATGCTACAAGACCTTGAACAGGACTTACCAACAATGATTCCTTTTCTCGATCATTTAAATGTACTGCAAGGATTTCTCGCCATTCACAGCGTGTGGTTAAACCGAGCTGATTTTGATACCTATATCAATCGTGGCACGATGGTTTCCCACAATCCCGAATCAAATATGTATCTATCGTCCGGCGCAGCACCAATTACTGACTATGGCCAAAAAGGCATATTGGTTAGTCTTGGCACCGATGGGGTAGCCAGCAATGACAGAATTGATGCCTTTACAGCTATGCGGAACATGGTCAATCTGCAGAAGGTCTATAATATGAACGCCACTCTTTCGGCCGAAATCACTCCCTGGGAAATTCTGGAAACAGCAACAATCAATGGGGCGAAGGCTCTGGGTATGGCCGCTGAGACAGGTAGCCTAGTGGTAGGGAAAGAAGCAGATATCGTGCTGCTGAATACTAACTTCATCAGTCTCTCACCTTATGTTGACCAGGGCGATATAGCTATCATTATCAACAGTGCCTCAGTCCGTGACGTAGACACAGTAATCTCCAATGGCACCCTCGTTGTTTCCAATGGTCGTCTTGCAGAGCGTAACGAAGCAGCTCTCGCTCAAGAACTGGATCAGATAGTGACAAATGTGGTGGCCCGACAGGAAACCGGTAAAATCTGGTCTGAAAATTATTCTCTTTCGTCTCTCAAGCAGTATGCTTCGGTCAGACGTGCCGACACAATTTTTCTTAATGTTACGAATGAGGGCACCAATCAGGGAAGGCTGCTAGTTGCCTTTTCCGGAGACACTTTCGGTGGAACAACCGCGTCTATGCTATCTACCACTGCTCTATCCAGATTCCCTTACATAGACAATTCGGATTACGCCGCATACATTTTTACTATGGAACCTGGTAGTACCGTCAGCGTGAACAAGCAAGCTGGAGGATACTCATATAACATTAGCGGGCCTGACGAATCACATAGCAGGACAGGTAGAGCAGAGCAAATTTTGCTTCTGGACGCCAACCTCATCACCGAACATTAGTGCACTTGAGAATTCTAGTAAATTCACAATTTGTCCAATTGCAGTTCAAATTGGTTTGCTACGCTAACTTCCTATGTTATTAGTGCCTCCAAGGGCATTGTGTGAAGGCCGTAGATTCTTATTCTTGTATCATGCAGATTCAAGCGAAACGGGAAAAAATGCTCCATCGATTCCAAGCTGTGTAGAGAAATCAGCTAGTTCACTGCAAACTGTTTGATAATTTGTCTCCGCAGCACGTCGCTCCAGCACGGAAATTATCTTTTTCGACATTGAGAACAGTGCATCGCTTTGTTGTTCTGTAAGACAAAGCGCAGGGGACTCCTGTCTATCGCCAACATAGCAGAGTGGTAATTGTGGCCCTGTTGTAGTCAGCCACGCTAAGGCTGAATCCGATGCCACTCCTTCAATTGGAGCAGCAGCTTGACGGGCAAATCCCGCGACTGGCTTTCCTGAAACTAAAAATACGCGAACGTCAGCACAATACGAGAATCCATTTTTATCGACTTTAATAGGAGGAATCCACGGCTGATAGACTAAGTCCGGTCTATAATTTTTTTTGTCAATTAAAGTGGGTAATGTGGAGGGTTGGATTCGCTGAATATCGCGGCTTCCGCTCCCAGTACGAGGTTTCGTAATGACATAAGTTTGATCTTTAACGGCAATCTTAAGGAAGTTATGTAGAGCATCTGCATCTTCCAAAGAATAGGTAGGGATACAATTGGCCTCAGGGACATACTGATCTATGAGTTTTGCTGTCGCGAGTTTGTCCATACAAATAGACCTTAACCTGAGATCATTGACGCATGGAGTATCTGTTGTTTGTTGGGGAAATCGATAAGATCGGCGATATAATACACCAATCTCAAGATTGTCACGGAACAGTAATTTGTTACCGTTTACACAGATTCTATCCTTGTCAACGATGAAACAAGCACGGTCAAGCGCCCGGACTGCTTCAGCTAGTTCATTAAAATCTGTCACCGTGCAGTGTGATCTTCCATGATCGTCGACTGGGCTCCTAAAACGTACCATTTGAGATTTATTATGGTGTGTATCGATACTAAAACAGTCAGGCAACAACAATACGACAGGTTTTCCATCACTTAGATCAACCAACTCTTTGGCAAGTGTTGAAACGGCTTGTCCAGTAAAAATACTGCCTATTTGAGAGTTCGCAAGATTATCTGCCAAACTCAGAGAAACTGGATGATCGTTTGCTTCGACAAAATGCCATAACCCTTCACGATCCAAAATGAAGTCAAGACCCCCGTACAACAGAAGGTGCGAAGACAATCCATTAACTCCTAGAGGAGCCGAACAAGGAGGCATGATTGAAGTCAGTCTTTTTCTTCGTTTGCCTTGTTACGCAATCTTTCCAATTCGACAGCAGCTTCCTCGCAGAGATCAGCCCATAAAGCTCGAACCTTTTTTAGTGCGGGCGCATAGTTCGAAAGCGATGTACTTCTAACAACATCAATAACACCTTGAATTTCTCCTGGAGAAAGATCGATACCGCTCTCCATGAGAGTTTGAAAAGGGTTGCGTTCCAAGTCATTAAGAAAACGAATATCTTTTCTAGCAACATCTAACACAAATTCGATCTTAATCATTGCAGCTGTACCTATTGCCATATCATATCTCCTTCTTTGCTGAGTACTTATCGGTTGGTAAATAACTTCATAATGTAAGTAGCGTATCTAATGCCTTTCTTTGTCAGGCAAATTTTTGAATCTTTCCATGAAATTAGTCCAAGACTTACTAGTTCTTCACAATTTTTGGAAAATTGTCCTCCGAATGTTGCGCCAGACTTTTGCACCAAAGCATTGACATCAACTTCCAAGAGACAAAGCCCCATTGCAATATCTCGCCTTAATTGGTCCTCAGGCGACATTGCATGCCGCTTTCCAATAGGTTTATCACCCGCAATGATTTTCTTTTCATAATTAGGGTGAACAACACTATTTTCCCAAAGGATATGACCATTACGGCTATATGCTCCAGGCCCCATTCCAAGATAGTCAGAACTGTCCCATGTTGATTTCACATATTTGCATTCAAACCCAGGTCGAGCGAATTCTGCTGTAGAGTAAGCAAAAAGGCCCGCACCATGAAGTTGTTCATTCACATATTCACGCATGGCATTGATTTTTTCTGAAGTCGGACGGCTAGGTAAAGAGTTTCTTTTTAGAGAACGATCAAGCAGTTCGTCAGGAAAAACGATAAGAGGATATGCCGACACATGTGTAGGTTCGAGTTCTATAGTACGTTGGACAGTATCTTTCCATTGGTCCATTGTCTGCCCTGGCAGTCCGAACATAATATCGAGATGTAAATTTTTAAATCCAGCACGTTTAGCTGCTAATATTGTATTGAGAGTCTGGCGTACTGAATGAGAACGATTCAACCATTTTAGCTGCTGGTCATCAAAAGCCTGGGCACCGATTGATATGCGATTAACACCTGACTTACGTATTTGTTCGAAATCGCTTAGTGATTTTGTGCCTGGCTCTGTTTCCAGAGTTATCTCAATGTTGCCTTTTTTAAGGCCAAACCCTTGGCGTAAACGTAGAATTATATGATCTATAACATCATTGCCTAGAAGAGATGCAGTGCCTCCGCCCAAATAGACAGATTCAATATTCGCCTCCTGGAAATGATCTCTCTGTAAGTAAATGTTCATTTCACTGTCTAACAATTTACTAAACCATTCAATGGATCCTTTGCGAATTTGTTTACGCTCGAAAGTGCAAAAGTTGCAGATTTTTCGGCAAAACGGAACGTGGAGATAAAAATGGTATTTGTACCAATTCCGCGGCTCATTGTTACTATCTGAGTCCCTTTCCCAGATGAATTTTGGAGGATGGTGAAAAACAAAGGCCCCGTCATCCCGAAGTATGTCTATGGCTATTGAGGTATTGGATACTAGATTTTCCATTCAAAAATTCTTTCTGGCTCAGAACCTATAGGACAATTTGAAATACACTCTCTGCACTCAATATAGCTATTTTGGGTTAAGGCTATTGCCTTGGATTTTCGCATAGTAGGAGAGGCAACAACGGCGCTACAGGCTGTAGCATTAAACTCGCGTGGTCTGAGCGCATTTACTGGACATGCGTTGATGCAGTTTCCACAGTGGATGCAGGTGTCTATTTTAAGCTCAACTGCTGAAGTTGCACGGACATTGCTTACTATTGCGTGTAACTGTATCCATGAGCCGAGTTCAGGATGTATTAGTAAATTATTCCATCCGCGCTTACCAAGTCCAGCCAGCTCCCCCAATTTAACCATCGATATTTCCTGCCCGACCAGCTCTGTTATTTCAACAGCTCTTAGTCCAATCGCCTTAAGTCGATCTATGACCGCTTGAGCAGCTTTGGCCAAAATATAGTTTGCAAATAAGGATCTATTTTCACCATGCTTGTGCCAGACCCATAGGCTGTCTTCTTCTATTGGAATTGCAAAGCAGGAAATTGTTTTGCCCACGTGTAATGCGAGATTCTGCGCTGGCTTCTGAGGCATCTCGTTTACCAACTCTTCAGTAAGGCGAAAACTACCTATCACGACATTCGGAATGACTTCGCGCATAGTCGAAACAAGCAGTTTGTATTCTGGACTAGTTTCCATGCAGGGATTGCCAAAAGTAATATTGTAGACGCACAATTGTATCAACCCACGAAAGTCATTGTAAATATTAACTTTCAATTGAGCGACGAATTTAGAAGTGGAACCAGAGTGAAATTCATGACAGGTTGCTTTGTGTCGTTTGGTAACGTTGGGATTTTGTCACCTTAATTCTGTTTAACGATCAAGAAATGGTCCTTTTGATGAGATGTGATGCTTGTGTTCAAAAACCGCCTGTCTCCCATGATCTATCTCTCGGCACTGCTTTAAATCTTCAGCCAGGGCATGGCGGCGCTTCTTATCAAATTCTTCAACGCGATCCATGCGGCTTTTTAGTTTTCGGTATTGGTCGAGTTGGGTGAATATCAGCGTGTTTTTTTCTTTTTGATCACGGGTTTTGGACTGGGCGGTTTCACGTTCATTCTGTATCGTTATTTGCTTTCGTTTCCCAGTGAAGAAATCCAGAATACCGCGTAGTCCTTTATTGAAGCGTTTCTGGCGTTCAAGTGTTTCTTTTTCGTTGCGCTCTTTGTGGAGTTTCGCTAGTCTGGCACGTTCCGCCTGCTGTTTCTCCTTAAGCGCATGGCGTTCTTTTACAATGCGGGTTAGACGTTTATCGATTGCTGACTCGCGCTGTTGTTGAAGCTGCGTAAGTCTGTCTTGCATGAGTTTTGCGACTTCTATTTTTTTGTCTTCAGCGCTTTTGAGAGTGCTTTCATCGACACGGGCGCGAATGTCTTTGACCTTTACCCCTATGGCCTTTGCAATGGCTCGGATTTCGCAGCGTGTATCTACAACTACAGGGCCGCGCCGCCCTGCAGCCAGGAAATAGCCTTTTTCTTTAAGAGCGGCTTCAAAGCTGGCTTGTGTATCGCTTGCCGCCCAGCAATCGCGGATAGTAGCTTTGATTTCATTGGGATGTTTACCACTGCGTTTGGCCTGCATCCATTCGCCATGGGCGAAATTATTGGGGTCGGGAGATTGCCCTCTAATGAAACCCTTTGGCATTTTCCAGCCATTCTCCAAATACAGCTCACGCGATATATCCATGAGTTTGAGTCTGTCATGGGAAATATGAATGGCTTTCATATTCTGTGCGTCGATGGTGGACCAGACGGCATGGCAGTGCCGTCTGGCATCTTTAGTGTGGAAGACGATAGCGCGGGGCTGGCCTTCCAGCCCCAACTCTTTTTCCGCTTTTTCAATTGCATCTCTAAACGTTCCCGTGGCAACGTCTTGGTCCGGCGGAGGGTTGAAAGACAGGGAGTACATAAACTTCTTTGCGCGCGTGCCTCTGCTTACGGCGTACATCTCTTTGAAGGCAGGTTCCAGTTCGTCAGCGACAAACCCACGCATCTCATGCACATCTACATGGTCATTCTCGTCTTTTTGCAGATGCAGAGCTAAATTCCTGGCTCCGCCACGCAGATTGCCTTCCAGGATCATGCTGATCGTAGCCCCAAAGCCGTAAACAACGCCTCCCGCATTGCCAGAACGGCCATAGAAGCTTCCTGAAGCTGCTTTTCAACATCTTCCGATACATCTATCACACCAATATTAGCCGCCCTGGCAAGCTGATTGAGATTGGAAGGCAAGCGTGACTGACCAAGCGCTGCAAGTAGACCAGCGATTTCCTTCTGGTTGACGCGAGGTTGACGATGACCTCGCCCCTTGTCCACTTTGGGACCCAGCAACTCATTCCTGCAATAGGTCCCCAGAGGGAGTTTTCCAGCTTTCTCGCGCAAATAGGCTAGTTCGTCTTCTGTGAAGCGAATAGCGAAAGGCCTCGTAGACTTAGCTGGGGGTTTCTTCGGTCGTGCAGCCCCTCGAAATGAGTTTCTGGCATCTGGAACCATAACAACCTTGTTCATGGCTCCGGCTCCTGATAGTAAGGAACATGCGTCTCAAGGTAGGTGTTCCATTCGGCGAGTTCATCAAGGAGCTGGTTCGAAGTTTCTCCTCCGAGGTGCACCGACTCAATTCGGGTCCGTACCGGAGACATAGCTAACAGTTTATACCGGAGACATGGGTAACACTTTTGGAGCAAATGGATTTGTTCCCAAGCAGAGAAAAAATAGACTGATCTCTTTCAATGTTCCTTGACTGCGCTCAAGTAACAATTGATCTGAGCATGTTCAACTGCGTGAAATAGCGACTGCGATTGCGCGCATGCCCAAATTCTACACACATCCCCTTATCGATTCGGTAGTAGCCCTTTCCGATGGCCGAAAGTTGGCCTATGCCGAGTTTGGAGATCCGAGCGGGGTGCCAATGTTCGTGTTTCACGGTCTCCCGGGCTCGAGACTGAGCTGGGGACTCCTGCCAGACCCCCCTTTTCCGCCAGGAGTGCGCGCTATCGCACTCGATCGCCCTGGATATGGAGGTTCGGCCCCACACCCTGATTACTGTCTGCTGAATTGGGCAGATGATGTCGCGAGTCTGGCAGATATCCTGCATTTAGGGAGCTTTGCTGTGCTTGGGGTCTCCGGCGGTGGGCCTGGAGCATTAGCGTGTGCCTGGAAGATGCCGAAGCGGCTGACCGCTGTGGGTGTGGTGTCCGGCGCTGCTCCCACAAATATTCCTGGCGTGATGGTAGGACTGAGCCGGATTAATCATTTCTTCTTTAAATTGGCCTGGTATGCGCCCTGGATCTCAACTCTGAATATCGAGCTGGTCGCCGCAGTGGTTAAGCGCCACCCGAAAAAGTACATCAATACCTTGAAGAATAAATTGCATCCGATTGACAGGGAGATACTCGATCGGCCAGAGATTGAACAAATGTTGGTTGATGATTTTACGGAAGCGTTGTGCCAGGGCTCATCGGGAATGGTCAATGACATGAAAGCAAACCATGGTTGCCCCTGGGGTTTTACTCTTGAGGAGATTAAGTGCCATATAAAATTCTGGACCTGTGACCTGGACAGGAGCGTATCACCAGCAATGGGACACTACCTGGCGGAGGCTGTGCAGGATAGTGAGCTAATCGAAATCGCCGATGCCGGCCACCTGTGGTTATTGACCCATCTACGAGAAGTGGTGGGTACACTTCTGCAGACAAGTCTTTCAGAGAAGTAGATATATGACTTATTCAATCGATGAATATATTCGTGACAAGATTTTTATAGTCGAATATCCGATTCGCTTCGGTGGCCTCGATCTTTACAGCCGCATGACTATTGTGAAGCTTTACGATGGCAAACTTTGGTTGCACAGTCCCTGTAAATTGGACGTAAATCTAAAGTCACAAATCGATAGCATTGGCGAAATCGCCTACATCGTTGCCCCTGGAAATTTTCATCACCTCCATGTTGCCGATCTCCAGAAACAATACCCTAATGCAGAGACATTCCTCTGCCCTGGACTGGAAAAGAAACGCGCTGAGCTCAAATTTGACTGGATTCTGGGAAATCGGCCCGATCCTCATTGGGGATCGGAGTTCGAGCAAGTTGTTATTCAAGGCACACGGATAATCAATGAAGTCGCATTTTTTCATCTATCGACTAAAACACTCATCCTTGTAGATTTGCTGGAGAATATAGGTGATGACTACACTCATGATGCTGGTCTCTTGTTACAGTTTTGGTGGAAAGCAATATTTCACATGTGGAACAACCCAAAAGCTGCTCCTGAGTATCAATTAGGATGGGGTGATAAGGCAGTCGTCAAAAAGGCGCTAGACAAGATTCTCTCCTGGGACTTTGGTCGAATCATCCTCGCACACGGGAACCTCATTGAAAGTAATGCCAAGGCAGTCGCAGCCAAGGCCTGGGAGAATGTATTACATGAAACACAATAGTTATGCCACGTTAGCTTTTTGGTGTTTATCAGATCAAACTCAAAGCTTGCTTGATGATATGTGATGCGTCTTTGTAGGCGCATTTACCATGAGCAATTAACAATTGTTCAGAGTTCCAGCTGAGTACTTGGTCCGTACCGGAGACATGGGTAACAGTTTATACCGGAGACATGGGTAACACTTTTGGAGCAAATGGATTTGTTCCCACTGGCTCCACTCTCAACTCGCTTGCTAGCCAGACTCAAGCGGTCAAGAGCAGCTGCTGCCAGGTCTAGTCGAAGGGGATCAAAGTACTTTGATCTTGAATGATTCTTGATAGGAATAGCTATTCCAATGTATTCTACCTAACGCAAGCTATAGGCCAAATAATATGATCCCGAAGGTGAATTAAGCTTTCCCCCTCCCGCAGCAATCACGACAAATTGCTGGCCGTTAACACTGTAAACAGAAGGCGTGGCAAATCCGGCAGCTGGGAGATCTGTTTCCCATAAGATCGAGCCGTTAGTGCTATCAAACACACGGAATTTCTGATCGGGGGTTGCTGCAATGAATATTAAGCCTGATGCCGTTACCACAGGCCCGCCGTAGTTTTCAGCGCCAAGGTTCAAATCAGGATGAGAGATGTAGTTTCCGAAATTCACCTGCCAATCGACATTACCCGTCGCGAGATCTATCGAACTTAACGTACCCCAAGGAGGTGAGTTCCCCGGCAGTCCTTCGTGATCTCTTACGGTGATGTAACCCGCGAATCCAAGGCTATAGTCGTCGCCAGCAATTGTTTCTGTATTTGCAGGCTCCGGAGACATCAGAAAATTTAGGATCGCCTCTCTTTCTGTTGCAGAGACATCCACAAAAGCAGGCATGCGGCCTCTGCCTTGAACGATTATCTCGGCTAATTGTTCGGAGCCAAATCGTTCATTAACATTGTCCAGGTTTGGCGCGACATCAGTGCCCTGCAAATTATCACCATGACAGGCACCACAATGGGCGAGATAAGTGCCACGATTAAATTCCGCCCTCGGTATTCTTGTGAGTCGAAGAATGCCCCCAGCCTCTTGAGCATTGATGATTAATTTATTTCCATTGGGGTCGTAAGCAGCGCCACCCCATCCTGCCCCTCCATCGAACGAAGGATAGATAAGTGCACCTTCAAAACTTGGTGGCGCCCATTGCCGGGTATCGAGATTCTGAAGTTGTTCTGCAACATATTCCGTTGCTGCCTGGCTGCGCGTGCTCTGTTCAAATTCCTGCCGGGTAAACGCTACTGAGGATAAAGGCTGGGTCGTTGCAGTTTCTTCTCTGGCCCAACCGCTTATCGGCGCTGGGGTTTCAACAATTGGATACAGTGACTCGCCTGTATCACGATCTAACAGATACAAATGACCTGACTTCGTCGGAACTGCGACAGCGTCCAACACTTCACCACTAATTTCAACCTGCACCAGGGTCGGTGGTGACGCAAGGTCTCTGTCCCACAAATCATGCCGTACAATTTGAAAATGCCAGCGATATGCTCCGGATCGCGCATCGATGGCAATGATGCTGTTCGCATACAGATTATCACCGGCGCGAGATGCACCAAAAAAATCCGGGGTAGCAGAACCTGTTGGCACAAACAACATCCCTCTGCTTTCATCCAAAGTCATGGACGTCCAATTGTTAGCACCACCTGTGACACCAAGAGAAGCTTCAGTCCATGTTTCCGAGCCGGGTTCACCCGGCAACGGTAGGGTGTGGAAACGCCATAATTCGGAGCCATCAATCACGCTGAACGCAGCAATCGACCCAGGAAGCGCATTGGTACTCTCACTGGTTGAAAACCCGAGAATTACTGAATCTTCGAAGATAACACCCGGAAAACTGACGAATATCGGGCCTGGCCCACCAGGCGGCGTTACATCGACTCGCCCATCTACGCCAAAACCTGTGATAGGTTGACCGGTGTCTGCATTGAGAGCAACTAGTTCGCGGCCAGCCGTGTAGAGCAATCGACGATCGCTGTCACCTTGCCACCACATGAGTCCGCGTTGTTCAGCACCACTCTCACCCGTTTCGTAGCGCCAGAGTTCTTGGCCAGTCGAGGCCACCAAAGCAAATGCATCCAGCGTTGGCGACAGGCCATATAACAAGCCATCAATAATGAGGGGGCTGGTGTGAAGGGTTGAATTTCCCGCGCGAATTGCTCCGGAATCGTAAGCCCATACCAATTCGAGCGCATTAACATTTTCACGATTAATCTGGTCGAGTGGGGAATAATGAGTTCGCCCATAATCACCCAAGTAGGCGGACCAATTCGTGACTCGAGAATCAATTGAGGCGCCTGGCGGCTCTGATACGTCCCGCGAACATGTCGCCAAAAAACAACAGCAAAAAGAAATTAGATAACGCTTCATAACTGCCAGTATATCCGAGCACGAGTCTGCAAGCCCACATAGATAAGACATATTACTATTTATCAATACAGAAGAACCTGCTTTGCGTCAGCCTTCAATTGAATAAGTTTACTCGCGCCACCAGTGTGCAATCGAACTGGCGCAATAACTTAACAATTCTTGCTGCTCGTTATTTACCTTATACAGATCGCCATCCTCAAGCAGCAGTCCTCGACTCTTCAGGAATCAAAAGGGTCACCCATTAGGCGACTCCGGTCAATAGGGCGTAAAAGTTCCTGAGTACTAACGCCCCCTTAATTTGTTTGTTAACTCAAGCTTTGTACTCGCATCCGAATTTTCAATCAACGTGCTACTTCCTAAAGAAGCGCAACAGTCACC
>JAJFKE010000019.1 GCA_021773355.1 Gammaproteobacteria bacterium
GGTGACTGTTGCGCTTCTTTAGGAAGTAGCACGTTGATTGAAAATTCGGATGCGAGTACAAAGCTTGAGTTAACAAACAAATTAAGGGGGCGTTAGTACTCAGGAACTTTTACGCCCTATTGACCGGAGTCGCCTAATGGGCCCCATTTATCCACCCATTTATCCACATTCGATCAAATTAAACATGGTCTGTCCCCGGTTTTCCTTTATTAAGGCGTCAGATCCGCACAGATTGCATAGGCTCTAAACTGGTAATTCCCAGCAAGATAGTCATTAAAGAAGATTGGGGCATGGTATCTAACGCTTGCAAGCCAACTTATATTTCCTGCGGGAAAGCTATTTAGCGCTTCCAGTGGATCTCTGCCATCAATTTCTAATCCCCCACCTATAACCTGCAGACCCGTTGGGCAATGAGCAAAAGCCTCACATTGTGCATAACCAATTTCCGCAACCCAAGTGACGTAGGCAAATGGGTCAGTGAAATCGATACTATCCGGGAGGCCGCAACCCTGCCATGGAGAGGTTTCAATAGTGTATTGATGCGAAGCAGCGACACCAGGCGCGCCCGCATCACCTTTGTCTCCTTGAATACCTTGCGGACCGGTAAGCCCAGTTGCGCCGTTAAGCCCCTGAAGGCCCGTTTCGCCCTGGATACCCTGCGCACCAGTAAGCCCAATTGCGCCGTTAAACCCGCGGGGGCCCGTTTCGCCCTGGATACCCTGTGGACCTATATTACCAATTGGACCTGCTAAACCAGTATCACCCTTCTCACCTTGTGGACCCGCCGTACCAGTATCACCTTTCTCACCTTGTGGGCCTACAGCACCGACAAGACCCATTTCACCTTGTTCCCCTTGTAGACCTACGGCACCTATAGTGAATGAAAATCCGACTGAATCTCTTTCATTCACTTTATCACTTTTTTCACTTTTATCGCTTTTTTTGCTTTTCTCACTTTTCCCATTTAGTTTGTTAACAACCAGCAAGTAGTTTCCGGCATCAAGAATAAGATTCAGATCTGCTGTTATTAGATCGAAGTCGACGAATGATGAACAGTTTATGAGTGCAAATGAGTAAGGAAACGATGGTAGATCAACTTCCAATTGATCATGACAGAGATTGTCTCCCTGAATCAGTAATTGAGTAGCTGAAGAGGCGATGTCTTCCGCCGCTATAATTGCGTTGATTTTCATTGGATCGTCTTTTGCCAACGCGACCCGGGGGAAAGATGATCCAATTGCAATGAGAATCGTAATCAGGATTATTTTCATGAGTCTCTCCATTTTTTGATATTTTTTATCGTATTACCAGATGTCTTGCGTACATCCACTGATAGATTACATTTAACTACGGTGAATCCAGGACGGGTATTACTCAAAAGTGTTAATCGTGTGCTTCCTACTTGTAATTGCTAACGCAGGCTTTAGGATGTTGTACTACTAAATGAGCACAGTCTGCCATGCGAATACTTATTACCGATGATCATCAACTGTTTGCCGATGGACTTCGCCTTGTGCTCGAAGATATCGCTGAGGTGAGCGCCTGTACTGTAGCGCTTAGTGGGGAAGCGGCGCTGGCTATACTCGATAAAGAGCCTAGCTTTGATCTATTGGTGGTGGATTTACATTTGCCGGGTATCGATGGGGTGAGCCTATTAAGTTCCCTCCGGGAAAGACATTCAAACATACCAGTAGTCGTCATTTCGGCAACAGATTCGGTCGAGGAAATCAAAGGCGCTTTGAATCTGGGGGCCAACGGATTCATTCCAAAGTCATTTGACAGAGCAGAAATTCAAGCTGCGCTGAAAACCATTATTGCTGGTAGGAGATTTCTTCCAGCGGATATTTCGGAAAAAATCACACGGATCGAAAAGTCAAAATGTAGCTTTCCCGATATGCCCACTAAGATAACCAGCCTTGGCATCACCAAGCGGCAATTTGATGTACTCAAATATGTGGCGAAGGGTTATTCAAATAAACAGATTGCGAAATCACTCTTCCTGACGGAGCATACAATTAAGGTTCATATCAAAGCGCTCTTTAAATCACTGCAAGCTTCCAATCGGACACAGCTTGTACAGATTGCGGAAAGCAAGAGTCTACTGCATTAGCTTGCATTAGCTTGCATTGGCGTATTCGGTTAACAATTCCACCATGGTGCGGCGCAGTGCAATTGGATCGACGGGTTTATGCAGAACAGTGAAGTTAGAGATTAGCTGCGTGTTAGCTGTGATTATCATAGCTGGTATGACATGTCCGATCTTTCGATGCAAACAGTCGATCACTACTCCACCAGTTTCATTTTTGAGGTGAAAATCGCTGATAAGAAAGTCCGGCGCACATTCAAGCCCCGCCAACACCTGCAAAGCCTCGCGCTGGTTCGCCGCACAGAACGTGATACAACCCCATTCGTTCAGCAGCATGGTCATTGCATGCTGAATTTGCAGGTCGTCATCAATTAGCAATACGGTTAAATCGTTAAACTCTACCAAAGACTCATCGATAGTCCCGGTTTTTTCATCCAGCACAGGCATGGAAGGGTGCTCTGATGGCAGCTCGATTGAGAAGCAGGAACCTCTTTTTGAGGATGTAGTTATATGTAGAGTATGCTCCATTAGATCTGCCAACCCTTTCGCGATAGAAAGTCCTAGACCTATACCTGTTGAGTGCGAGTTATTTCTGTCGAGCTGCGTGAATTCATTGAATATCCGATCCCTTTCTTCCGTGGGTATTCCAACACCGGTATCCCAGACCTGGATTGTCACCTGGTCATCTGATCGGCGTCGACAACCCATAAGCACTTTGCCCCTGTCAGTGTATTTGACGGCATTGCCCAAAAGGTTCTGCAAAATCCTGAACAGCATATCCGGATCACTTCTCACCCAGATTGAAGAGGGGACAATTCTTATTTGTAATTTCTTCTCCTGTACCAGGACAGTGAACTCCTTACTTAATCGATCGAAGCAGGATTGAAGAGATACTGTGGTAATTGCTGGCTCGATCACTCCGGCCTCCAATCGAGAAACTTCTACGATATCTTCGACCAGGGTATCGAGGTTTTTTAGGGAAGTTCGGATGTTAGTAATAACAAGGTCCGAATTACCCTTATCGATGCTCTTCTCCAACATCTGCGTATA
The DNA here is from genome assembly GCA_021773355.1 of Gammaproteobacteria bacterium. Lineage (GTDB taxonomy): Bacteria > Pseudomonadota > Gammaproteobacteria > Pseudomonadales > Pseudohongiellaceae > UBA9145. The sequence goes on from JAJFKE010000019.1 coordinate 3,137, forward strand.
TAACGCCATGGCGTGCAAGGGTTGCCTAAGATCATGACTTGCGCCGGCCAAGAATTTTGTTTTTGCCAGATTCGCCTGCACTGCAATTTCTTCAGCTTCGGCAAGTTCAAATTCCCGTTCCTGCAGTAGACCAACTTTTTCTGACAGGTCAGCGGTTCTCTCTTCTACTTTAAGTTTCAATGTATTTGCGAGTTCACTGAGTTCTTTCCGAGCCACAGTTTCGTTCAAGTAGGCTCGATTCGTCCGCTTACCCAAAACGATCGCGTGGCCGAAGATAAAGACCAAAAATCCGTATTGACTTAAATCAGTAGATTGAATCACCTGCTGATAAAGTAAGGTGTCGTTGATACCAGTGAAGGCAAACACTGAGATGAGTACCAATACCAGCTTTGCATCCTGTCTTTGCTTATAACAAGCCCAAAGCACAGCCACAACGGTATAAACCAGCATTAACTGGATAAGGCTGGCATACGGATCACGACTTTCGGCAAACAGATGTGCTGGTGTTACTAGCGTGACAAGACTACCTATCACACCTACAAAGAGAAACGAGTAGGAAAGCCACTTTGATATTTCATTAGGGAACAGTGATCTCATAAACATCAGATACACTGTCGGCAATAAGAACATGCTGACGTAACTAAGCCTGGTAGAAATGATGTGAGCATGTTCTACAAATAGATAGGGTAGTTTGCTGACCGCCAGCACTCGCAGCAAGAACAAAAAAGCCAATAATGAATACCAAAGATATCCAGTTTCCTCGCGGCGTCCCAGATACATGGCCAGATAGTGTAAACCGACGATGCACAGCGCACCTATGGTAAATATGTTAATAAACAGCTGCTGCTGCTCGTATGAGATCACTCGATCACTCACATCGATCTCGAGCGCTCGTGGAATTCCGCCCTCCATGTGATAAAAATTGGAGATCTGAAGCGTTAGATTAATCGTATCACCTGCTGGAAGTTGGGCAATCGTCACCATTGATCTGGGTATTTCTGTATCGGCCGATGTGCCGACTGTTCCGGATGAGGCAATAAGCTCGTTATCGGCCCAGAGTTTGAAGGCCATATTAATTTCGGGGAGTATTAAGTGTAGAGAGGGTCTTGGTTCTGCCAACAACAGACGCAGTTGATAAGTCGCGAAGCCAAATCCTTGTAAGGGTTGTTGTTGCAAGTAATTGTCATTCCACACGGAAGGCACGGGGAATATCGAACTATTGTTCGGCGAGGATTCGAATAACTCCGGCCCGAGGAGTTCCTGCCAGTGAAATCGCCAGTTTCCTGCCAGCAAAACTTCACCGTCACTTTCGAACCGCCATTGTTGTAAGTCTATCTGGCCATCTATGACAACTGGAGATTGTCCATATACAGAGACGCCACCGAGCATCAGGATTGCAATGAGATAACTGCGAATCAATTTTCGCATCAAAAATGCCCAGGAATAAATAACAGGTTCAAGTTAAACCTGCCCAAGTTTAACGGATATTGTAGGAAAAAGGGGATTGAGTGAACCTTGTTTAAGGTAACGTAGGGAGCTTGTTTGTTGAAAGAGGTGTTTTACGTGTGGGCTGAATGATTTCTTAAAATAAATTCTTTTCTTTGAGTTGTTAAGTTGTGAGTGTCCCCAAGAGTTTCTCAGGCTCCCTCGTCACCGTCGTGCATATCAACTACTAAGCATGCAGAAATATTGTTTTTAAGAATGCATCCAATTAGATGTTACTCCGTGTCTATATATCTAAATCATCAATTACTTTCTTGAATAGGCTGCCCGACTGGAGAATCAGAAATGATAAAGTTTGAAAAGGCACATCTTGTTTTGGCTGCGCTCATATACTTAATATCGTGCTCCTCAAGTACGCTTGATAGTAGTGTGGGCAAGTGGAACATAGAGCTCAGTTCACCTATTGGCATCTCTAGTCAGATCTGGAGCATTGCTTCCAATGGGACTGGATACTTCGAGAGTGATCTTGGCAACTCGGCCAGCGACGAGGTCATAATAGATGGAAATGCTCTTAGATTTACCATATTCATTGATGCTGGTGGCCAAAGTGTTGCAATGAATTTTGACGGGATTGTCAAGGGAGATTTTTTAACAGGACAAATTTCTAGTGAATTTGGGGAGTTTGAAGTAATTGGTACCCGACAGAGCGACTAGGCGAGATAATTTTGACTCTTGGAAGAGGAAAGATTGTTAGTGAGTAAAATTCATTCATCGAATTTGTCCCATGCGGGGACAGTAAGCGATAGTGAATACCCACTCAAAGCAAAGGTAGTTCTATTCAATAATGAATCCTAGATATTTGGAAAATGTTATGAGCACTATTCAAACATTCGCGAAAAAAATTATTAGCACGCTCATATTACTGGTAATTTCCGCACATGGTGTAGCGGAGGAACCTGCTTCTCATTTTTTCACCACTTCTGATGGAGTTAAGATTCACTATTTGACGATTGGCAACCAAGGAAGTTTTGTCATGTTAATTCACGGCTTTACCTCCAGCGCCCGTAGAAATTGGTTTGATCATGGAATTCCTCAACATTTATCCAAGAACCACCGAATTATTGCCTTAGATACTCGGAATCACGGAGAAAGTGAAGTTGTAAAACCAGTGAATCCAGGAAATTCCTTGGAAGTACGTGAACTTATTGAACACTTGGGGATTAGTAGATTGCATATCCATGGATATTCTATGGGAGCAGGTATAGCTAAAGATTTATTGAAAGAAATCCCTGAGAGATTTACTACTGTTAGTTTAGGAGGAGGAGGGATACTGGAAGAAACTGCTGGTGGAAATAATCTAGGTTTTGACCTGCCAAATCTTAATCTCCCGGTCATGGCTATCAACGGTTCTGAAAATACTCCTTTTACAAAAACTGTTCGCATGACGAGAGAGCTAAAAGATTTTACCAATTATATACTACCTGGCTCGAATCACATGAATGCTATGTACTCTGGTACTGGTTACGCGGAACGGCTTGCAAATTTCATTAACATTAATGATGAAGAGTAATTTCGTCTAATCGTTTCCACTTAGCCTGGCATTAATTTAGATGGTTATAAGCAGTTGATTTAGCGCGACCTTCTTTGGTTTTTCCTCTAACAGATCAGTTGCTACACGATTTGTGTACCAACTCTTGCAGCAAACACCATCCTCATCGGCATCTAGACGCCGACACTGAGTTCTATGTTGTTCGGAGAATTCTTCAATCATGCGGGCTGTGAGGGTGGCGTCTTGGGAGAGGGTGGTGATATACATGCTGGCTGGAGGAGGTTTTTGCTGATTTTGGCGGTTAATTTGTCGGCACCGTATCTGGACATAACCTGGACACCAATGGCCATCACCGGGATTTACAATTGGAAATCGAATTGGAGGTACTTACACAATGAAGAAAACAATCATCGGAAGCGTATTGTTGCTATTCTCAAACTCGGTTCTTGCTGCTGAAATGGAATTTTCATTAACTGAGTACGGACATCCTGATTTCCAGGGTGTTTGGAATTTTTCCACTTCTACTCCTCTAGAGCGAGCCGATGAATACGGTGAAACAGAATTTCTATCAGATGATGAAATCTTCGAACACAAAACCAATAGAGAAAACACTTGGGACTCGTACATAGCCATAGATAGCAATATATCGAGCCGGATATTGAATGCAGTGAAAGCAAGATCTGTTGGGAGTGTAAATCTGTTTTGGGGAGAGCTTCACCCACTTCGTGAGAATCGCCGGACATCTCTTATTGTTCACCCCGATGATGGCAAGATCCCTTCGGTTCAACCGGGAGTTGTGGTTCAAAAAGGTGATCCAACTGGCATCACTGAAATCCCTGGGATTAGACCAGTGCGTTATACTCACGGTGGAATTGGCGGAGCAGGCCCTGAAGATAGGGGGTTGTCGGAGCGTTGCTTGGTGTTTAATTCGGGGCCTCCCTTGCTTGCTGGAGCTTATAATAACAACATACAAATCGTTCAGAATTCCGATCATGTAGCCATTCTTGTTGAAATGGGGAACGATGCGCGCATTATCCCATTAGACCAAAGGCTTCATGCTCCAGAGAGAATAAAGCTGTGGTCGGGTGACTCACGTGGCTATTTTGACGGAAATACGCTTGTAGTCGAAACTCGTAATTTCACTGATCAAATTGCTAGTCTAGGATTACAAGGTGTAGCTTATGGAAGCGGAGGAAGCCGAACTTTGACAGAGCGGTTTACACGTACTGGTGTTGAGACAATGGACTACGAATTTACGATTGATGATCCCGAAACCTTTACAGATAAGTTGGTCGCCGTAATACCGATGACTAAGACGACAGCCAGGATTTTTGAATACGCCTGTCATGCAGGAAACTATGCGATTGCGAATATTCTGGCAGGTGCACGGCAGGAAGAAAAAGTGATCACACAAACCAATTGAGTCGAACTATAAATACTCCGCCATTTCTACACAATATGTGTGCGAACGATTCTGGCTACCATCCTCAACAGCATCAAGCCGTCGACACTGGGTTCTATGTTGGTTGGAGAATTCGTTAATCATGTTGGCTAAGCAGGTGGTGTCTTTGGGGGATGGGTGTTTAGCCAAGGAAGAGTCTATTGCGACAAGGAACTTCGTTAGTTAAGCACTATCAAATGTACATGACTTATCAATCTGCCAGTTTACCACTGGTAGCGTCGAGGCCAATTAGAATGACCAATTTGAAATATGTCTGTTTTGGGTTATTGGTATCAACCCATTCTCACGCCCAAGACCTTGCTCGAATCCAAACTGAGATTCAACATTTTGTCCCCAATAAATTTATGGGAAGCGTACTTGTCGCCAGAGGTGAGGAAGTGCTTTTTTCCGAGAACTTTGGGTTTTCCAATATTGTAGAAAGAGATGAGGTGTCTGAATCTTCGATTTTTCGAATTGCCTCAATAACAAAGCAATTCACATCGGCTTCAATTCTACTTTTGGAGCAACAAGGCAAATTGAGTCTTGAGGATTCAGTAGCTGAATATGTTCAAAACCTTCCTCAAAACCTTGAACGAGTCACCATATTTCATCTTTTAACTCATACCTCCGGTATAGCGGAAGGAATCCCAAATGAGGCATTCAATTCAAACGGTGACAAATTACTCGAACTTAATGCAAACCAATTGGCAAGAATTCAGCTGGGGTCGGAGCCAGGCGAGACACAGCAATATAGTAATGCCGGTTATCATCTATTAGGCGAAGTGATTGAGTCTGTGAGCGGAATTACATACAAAGAGTTTGTGGCCAAAAATATTTTGGAGCCGTTAGGGCTGCAACAAACAGGTTTCCTATCTTCATTTTCTGATTCGCAGGCGAATGGTTACGTGTTAAGAGATGGAGCTCTTGTTGTACAGTCAATTTTAGATTCCGAAATTACTGGCGTGGCCTCGGCGGGGGGAATGGTTTCAACAGCTACGGATCTGCTGACTTGGACTAGCGCTCTTTTTAATTACTCAATTTTATCTCAGACTGCTCTCGCCAAAATGACCACTCCATACAAAGCGAATTATGCGCTTGGATTGCTGATACAAGAAGAAAATGAAAGGCTCAGAATCTACCATACAGGATCACTTTACGGAGCGTCTGCATCCGTATCATATTACCCTGACACGTCGCTTTCAATCATAGTTCTTTCAAATGTGAACGAGAGAGACGGGGGCGGAGATGCAGAACTTATAGCTAAGAGTATTGAATATATAGTGTTTGAAGATGACGTAATGCTCCCTTCTGAAATGAAAGCCGCTGAAGTCCCAGTTGAAGTTATGCGTGCATACATTGGATCGTATGAGATGAATGGTGTGCTCGCATTTACCATTAGCTTAGAGAATCAGCAATTGCAGATACAATTTGAAGGAAACTCAAATATACAACCATTTACACCATTTTCAGAATCAATATTTTATTCTAACTATCCCTTTATCCATTACGAATTCCTTCCGAGTGTGTCGGATAATCCTCTTCGTGTATCACTGCATCAACGCGGAAGCGTATTTACCTTCTCACGTATATAGCCAAAATAGGTTCACGGTAATAGGGTCATATCTCCATCTTCACACCTTCAACCTCATATTGGGATCATAATGTGCAACTGGAGACCTGACCCAGAATCGCTTGACCCAGAATCGCTTAAACTGTATGGCATCTTGTCACCAATACATCAAAGCTTTAAGAGTCAACATCTCTAACCACCATCCTCACCAGCATTAGGCCGTTAGTACTGGTCTTCTATGCTATTCGGAGAATGCTTTGATCATGAAGGCTACGTGTTGTTGGGGTTTGGGAAAGCGTTTGGCGATATGAATGTAGCTCGAACGAAATTGTCTCAATTTCGAAAGTTAATTTGACAGTACCCACTAGAGAGATGTTGTCATTACGGTTCTTAGGTTTGTAGCTCTATAGATCTCCCTTCCATCAACAGTCATCGTCGCATCGGCGATCCCCATTTTGAGTCGTTGATCAAGAACACGAGATATTTGCAATTCATAAATTATCTTTTTCGCACTCGGAATTACGGTGCCATTAAACTTGATTTCGCCACCTCTGGCGCGCCCTCTGCCAGGGTAACCCTTCCACCCCAGAAAGAATCCAAGCAGTTGCCACATCGCGTCTAAACCCAAACAGCCTGGCATGACCGGGTCGTTCTCGAAGTGGCAATCAAAAAACCAAAGCTCCGGTGAAATATCTAACTCGGCTACAACCTCTCCGTTACCATAGCTTCCACCGTCATCTTTGATGTTGGTAATTCGGTCCATCATTAACATAGGAGGCAATGGTAACTGTGCGTTTCCCGGCCCAAACAAATTACCGTGACCGCACTCTATGAGTTCGTCACGACTATAGGATGATTGTCTTTTCATTTTTTAATTTAGTCCCCGGTTTACGAAATTTCAATGCATCTATATTACACCATGCGATGAAGTAACTCTCCCAAGGGTACTAACAAGTTAAAGGCCATTCTCCGACAATTCACTCCATAACTGAAACCAAAATGTACAAGCACCACCGATTCTCAACTGGTACACAATTTGTATATGAACATTTTCGGCTACAATGCTTATCGGTATTAGGCCGTCGGCACTGACCTCGATGTCAATTAGAGAATTCCTTAATCATGTAGGCTGCGTGCCTGAGGGCTTGGGGAGATTGATCGTCGCCATATAAACTCCGTTTGGATGTGTTATTTTTAAGTTCAGGTAATTAATTTGTAAATACCAAAACAGACTTTATGCTCCTAACTTCCAATCAGATTAACAACCAATGCCGCATTTACGCCGCCAAAACCTAATCCGTTGCACAAGGCATGTCTGGCAGACGATTTAACCGCGTTCCTTGGTACTAAATCTAGGTCGCTTAAATTGTCATCGGGCTGATGAAGGTTCAATGTCGGGGGTAATATTCCATCGCGCAATGCCAGTATTGAGAAGATACTTTCAATCCCGCCAGCGGCGCCCAGTAGATGTCCTATTGCGGACTTAGTGGAGGATATGGGAATGTTCTGCAAATAATCACCAAATACTTTTCGCAATGCGGCGACTTCAGCTTGATCGCCTACCGGCGTTGATGTGGCGTGGGCATTAATATAACCAATATCTTGAATGTCTAGTTCGGCACGTGAAATCGCCTGGCTGATTGCTGAAGCACCGCCGGCACCATCCGCTGGCCCTGCAGTAACATGAAAAGCATCAGCGCTAGTGCCGTAACCACTCAGTATTGCTAGAGGTGTTGCCCCGCGAGCAATTGCATGGCTCATTGTCTCAATTACTAATAATCCTGCACCCTCTCCCATAACAAAGCCGTCTCTATCTTTGTCAAAAGGTCGGGACGCTTCTGTGGGAGCCTCGTTTCTAGTTGACAGTGCACGCATTGCATTAAAACTGGCCAGCGAAAGGGGGTCAATGCAACCTTCTGTCCCGCCAACTAACGCGACCTCTGCCTCGCCAGAGTTGATTAATCTCATGCCATCACCAATTGCCTGTATTCCTGCTGCACAAGCTGTAATCGGGCAGCCGATGGGCCCTTTGAATTGATGCCTGATAGAAAGAACCCCAGCAGCCATGTTGGCCAAAAAGGCTGGCGCCACAAAGGGCGATAGGCGCTTAAAGCCTTTGGTCTGAAGTAGCGTTTGTGCCGCGGTGATAGTGGGTAAGCCGCCAATGCCAGTGGCAATAATGGTCGCTGTCGCAGCTTGGTCTTCAGGACTCTCTGGATGCCAATTCGCCTGATTTAAAGCTTCTTCAGCTGCCGCTAGCGCAAATAGTGTAAACAGATCAATTTTCTTTCGCTCTTTAACACTAACGATCGAAGCCTCATCAAGCCCGGCCTTTGGGTCGGCATCAATATCCGGTACAAAACCGGCGATCTGCACTGGGAAATCTTCGTTATTAAAACGCTCTATGGAGCCTATACCGCTCTGGCCTGCAAGCAATCGCGACCAAACCTGCTCAACACCACAACCCAAAGGGCTGACAATACCCATGCCAGTAACAACAATTTGAGAATTCATGGCTTCACCGATTACAATTAACCGCTGAGTGCACTGTATTCCTTAGTAATATATGATCAAGATAATTTTCAAGATGAAATCGAGAGGAAAACGATTTGCCATACACTCGCGAGCACAAGTCGAAATCAAAAAAGAGAATTCTTGAATCCGCAACTATGTTGTTCTGCCGATATGGCTTTACCAAAGTCTCAATCAGTCAGGTGATGAAGCGAGCAAGGATGACTCATGGTGCTTTCTATGTTCATTTTAAATCGAAAGAATCGCTATACCGGGCGTCCTTCATGCAAGCGTTACAGGTCAGTCGTACCAGGCGCCTCACCAAGGCACCACTCTCAATTCAACATCTAACCCAATTAACGGACAACCTCCTGAACTTGCGCACGTTCGCCAATCAATCTGAACCATCGATTGAAAATATATTGTTTAACGAGGTCAATAATGAAAGTCCTCAAATAAAGCAGCTATACGAAAGATCCTATAACAACATACTGAGGTTAATGGAGACTCGGTTATTGGCTCTGTCGAAACTAAACAAGCTCTATATAAAAGCAGATTCTTCGGCAATAGCAGAAAAATCTCGAACCATTCTGGCGACTTTAGTGGGTGCGGTACTCATTGCCAAGAGTATCAGTAATGAAGAAGAGATTGGCAGGCTATTAACGGCCGCTCAAAATCAGATTTTACGTTCGCTCGGAGTCAGTGAGCTTACCTCACAACTGCCAATGCAGACTGACTAATTCGCATTCATCATGAATTTAAGCGGTTGCGAATCAACTAACCTAAGTCGGGATTTTTATATTACATAGAACGCAGACTTGTCGTTAATTTATTATTTTATTGATGTCCCCGTTATTCCACTAGTTGCGCTTCGCAATCATTAGTACGGGTGCAATACTGCCGCTTTCTATGCTAGCCAGTGCATTGCCGAATTTCGCTTTTGCGGTCGCACCCATGAGCAGGTGAATGCCGAGCGGCGCAGGGCCGTCTTTTTGGGCTTCCATGCTTTGATGAAAGAATTCGATAGCGAAGTCGGTTCGATCCTCGATATCGGTGACTTGAAAACCTGCGGCACCCAGTAGATCAGCTGTCGCGGCAGGTGATATCAGAAAGCTGGTTTTGGCTGTGGCTGCCCACGGCAGCGGGAAGGCCAAATCGGCATCACTTTTCTTCATCACGTCATAGATACACAGGGTCGCACCGGGCTTCATCACTCGGGCAATTTCTGTGTACAGGCCAAGCCGATCCGCGATGTTCATGGCGACATGGAAGGTGATGGCGGCATCAAAACTGGCACTGTCGAACGGCATTGTCAGTGCGCTCGCCTCTTCAAATTTCACCCGACTAGACAGACCGACTCGTTCAGAGAGCGCCTTGGCAACCTCGACGTATTCGGGCGTCAGATCAATGCCCGTAACATGGCTTCCAATGTTCGAGGCGATATATCGCGCCGCACCGCCAATCCCGCAACCGATATCGAGTATTAGATGATCGGGCAGCAATCCCGTTTTACTAATAGCGTGCTCTGTAGCCTTGCGCCCGCCGATATGAAATTCATCGACAGGTGCTAGGTCGTGCGGGCTGAGGTTGTCCAAGTCTAAACCAACCGCTTCCAGACCCTTCAAAATACGCAGCAGCAGATCGCCGTTGTTGTAGTGCTCAATGACCGTGTTTTCGATGTTTTGCATAGGTTGAGTTATCCAATTATCTGATAGGCCATGACCGTCGTTGCGATCAGAGCCACCATGAACAAAACGAGTCGGAGCACCGGGATTTTAAAGATGTAAATTGGCACATAGGCTACCCGTGAAAAAAAATAAGTGGCGGCCGCCATGGCAGTAATTTCATTGCCCGATCCCGTAATATGCACAGCGATTGCCACTGGCGCGAAAGTGGCAATGGTTTCGAACGCATTCATGTGAACGCGGTACGCTCGGTGCGCCCATTCTGCTTCAAACGGATCATCTCCTGGTAGCGGGTTCATGAGCAATCGGGCAAACCCGATTTTTGATATTCGGTACATACCGTAAGGTATCCACAAAAATGCCGTGAGCAGTGCGCTCCAGATAAGCCAATAAATTTCGGGGGACATAGTTTTTCCTTTTTACTGTTTAAATTATTTGTTGAGTTCTATCAGTAAGGAAGGGGCGTTGGCCTACTCATAAATCGTACCGCTTCTAGGTAGCGGCGGGCTTTGACCACGCATTCTGTTGAAACTGCTCATCGACGGACACGGCCATCATTTGTAGTTGTGTGTATCGTCAATTGGGGGATGGGATTCTCAGGCAATGTTATTGCTTGTCATTTACAAGTAGTGAGATTAGCATGACAACTTGTAAATGACAAGTATTAATTTTATGATTGAGAAATGCCGCGAGAAAACAAGCTACGAAATACTGGATGCCCTATAGCATTTGCTTTGGATACCTTCGGGGATCGATGGAGCTTAGTCATTATCCGCGACATGCTGATAAAGGGATTTCAGACCTACGGTGAGTTTTTGGAGGGCGACGAAAATATCTCCACCAACATATTGGCAGATCGACTACAGGAGCTCGAAGCGCTTGGCATTATCAGCAAGCAGCGTGACCCCGACAACGGACGCAGGGTACTTTATCGGCTGACCGAGAAGGGCGCTGATCTAGCGCCCATCATGCTTGAAATCATCTGTTGGAGCAGAAAATACGACGGCAACACCAAGGTCCAAGATCGGATCGTCGAGCGTATCGAGAAAGATCGACACGGGTTTGCGGCGGAGCTGAAGAAACGTGCGCTAGATACTGATAAATGAGATGACGGCATATACAGTGCCATGCACAATACTTATCAGAGAAAAATAATTTCAGGGCACTCTGGAGCACGATTTTTCGGGAAATGGAGGGCTCCTATTTACTGTGAATTCAATCGGTCAGTGCAACACAGGCATTAAATCTAGCAGCCGGCGTTTCATACTCCAAGGTTTTTCTCGGTCGTTCATTCAGCTCTCGTGCTACCCAGTCCAGTTTCTTTTGAGAGTGAGCAGACAAGTCTGT
>JAJFKE010000020.1 GCA_021773355.1 Gammaproteobacteria bacterium
CTCCCTGCTTATAGCGATCCCAAATAAAGGACTTCATGTCCTCCGTATAATGCAGGCGGGTACGGTAAACCATAGTGCAACACTCCTCTCTTTGTTAAAAGATAGTCGTGTGTTGCGTTGATCAGTTGAATTCACAACCCTTAGGAGAAGTTTACCCGAATCTCACGAACGATTTTAACTGTATCGCCATTCTTTTTGGGGTCGTTCCATTTTCGTAGGACTTGCGTCTGCTCTTATTGCGGGGAAAAGGTAGCACCAATCAGTGAACTAGACCAATGTAAGTTCAAGCACTCGTCTCGGAAGTTGCTGTTAAACGATTATATTTGCGCATTTTGTAGTCGCTAAAAATAACTATCTACGAAAGTAGTACAAGCCCAGCAAGTCTTGGAGTGGCCTGTCACTTTTTAACTGTTTTGTTAGCTACCGTTTGGCTCTAACGTTGCGTTGCTTTTAAATCCTATAAACACTAAACCAGTAGTCAATACGATACTTAAAATATTCAAAATGCCAATGATTAGAAAAATACCAGGTGTGCCTAATAGATAAAGCCCTGTTGGCAAAAAAGATACCAGCGCTAGAGCAAGTAAAAGTAAAGGTTTTTGGAAATACGAACATACGACTCCTAGCACAGCAACGAATATCATTATCATACCGGGAATCGTTATCGACTCAGTTTGGGAATACGGATTGAAGAACCAAAGCACGATCCATAGGCTAAGGGTAGATACCCATAACATCGCACTTGCGAAGTAGAATTTGCTATTTGAAGGTTTTTCGCTCATCTCTGATATCCAATGGTGCAGCTAACAGGTGTTTACGGCCCATACGCTTTTTGTTTCTCTATGAGAACCAGTTTATTCCCGAACCGTTGGAAATGGAATAGTTAGTCTTAATGTAGGCCACAATCCCCATCAACATTCAACACTGTTTCTCACGTTAGTTGGAGAATTTTCGACTATTCGGCAGCGTGTGAGCCTTTGCGTCTCGGGGAACAGTGCTGGGGATATACATGTTTAAGGCAGTTAACTTAGTCACGCTTTAACAATTAACTTGTCGGTACCTAGCTTTCTCTGTCTACAAGTTGTCTACAGCCAAAGCAAAATCTGCTTCAATACCGTTGATACGTACTGTGTAGGTTCCTGCCTCAAGACCGAAAACGTCGAGGGTTACGGATGCTTCAAAAGGATCTATCATGGCGATACAAGTCTCTGCCGGGCCAAGCTGCGTTTCGGCTAACACGACAGTAAACAGATTGCCTTTTCTGGACACAGCGGGTGTTTCTAATTCAACGCAGGGAACAGATTTGCTTCCGGATACTGCAACTATAACCTGCACTGGAAATGATTCCAGTATTAATACTTGCACTGAATTCACGGTGACAAGGTTTCTGCTTTGTGCGGCAATTAGCTTGAAATTACCATTTCCATCGTCGCTCAATTGAATGTTCGTATAATATACAGTGCTGTCAGCATCGATGGCGGCAGCTTGGGGAATGGTCAATAAATTATCCTGGTAAATCGCCGGTTGACCGAAGAGTGACTGACTTATGACGATAGCGAAAACACCTAGCAATAACTTTTTCATAACACGTACCTTCCTTAGTTAGTAAGTTACAAACATTCCCTATTACATCTTAATGAAGCAACATGAACAGAAGGTGAACAAGAAGATTACTGGCGGAACCTTCCCCAGTTGTTAGATAGCTTTCTGTTTCTAATGCTCTCTATTTGTCCGTTCTAAACGAAATTGCACAGGGTTATCTAACGGAGTCTACCATGCAGTTAATACACAATTTGTGTACGAACGAATTCCAAAGGTTTGATGTTGGGATAAGGTGTGCAAGCACCAAAACAAAGTGTGTAAGCAGTGTGCAAGCAAAATAGTGGGCTATCAGGACAAATATATTCTGTAACACATTGATTTTACTGATTAAAATGGTGGACCTACTAGGACTCGAACCTAGGGCAAACGGATTATGAGTCGATCAGCGGAATCAATAAGTTAATAAATTCAATAAGTTATAGGGGCGTCCGTTGCCAACTATGCACGACAATGCACAACGATGCAGGACTGATACACGCAAAACTCACGCAGTAAGCCTATAGAGACTACCTGCCTCCTTTCGGCTAATTTGCGGTCATTTTACGGCTAAAGACACTGGCTGTTTCTTCCAAATTTAGGCTTGACTTTGCGGCTAATTTGCGGCTAATTTACGGCTATGAAATGGAAGCCGAAATACACGATTACCGACAAGCTGCTGTCCACTATCCGGGAGATTGGGGAGGCTAGCGGTGAGATTAAGAGCTATCATCCAAGCGGCCAGACCTTGGCTAAGTTGGAACTCAATGCCAGGGAGCTTTCCAGCTATGCTTCCACCAGTATTGAAGGAAATCCACTCCCTCTCACTGATGTCCGCCGGTTGCTGAAATCAAAGAAGGAACATATCCGGGATACTGAGCAGGAAGTATTGAATTATAACAAGGCCCTTCAGACTCTCTTTGCGACTGTTAAAGCAAAGACATTCAAACTCGATATCTCAACGCTTGAAAAAGTCCAGAAGCAAGTTGTGGATGGGCTTATGGACAATCCGGCTGACTGTGGTCATATCCGGAAGGCTCCGGTTATCATTCGCAACCCTCGCAAACTCGATGAAATCGTTTTCATCCCTCCGGATGCAAAAGATGTCAGGAAGCTAACCAAAGAGCTAATGGATTTCATTAATGCCAATATCGGGAAGATTGATCCGATTATATTGGCAGGGCTTTTTCACCGGCAAAGCGTCATTATTCATCCCTTTATAGACGGGAATGGTCGAACCACTCGCCTGATGACGACAGCAATACTCGGAAAGGCGGGACTGGATTTCTTTGAGATTTTCAGCTTTGAGAATTACTACAATCGAAACATTACCCGGTATTTTAAAGCGGTAGGACTAGCTGGCGACTACTATGAACTTGAGGACGAGATCGAGTTCACTGTCTGGCTGGAATATTTTGCTGAGGGCATTCTGGATGAATCGGGGCGTGTCAGGAAAATTCTGCCTGGTAAGGAAGTCGGGAAACCTCGACTAGAAGACCACCATCGGAAGATACTGACCTATATAGAAAAGCACGGCAGCATTACGCAACGAGAGTATGCTGGAATAACTTCCCGAAGCCTTGCGTCACGAAAGATTGATTTTGAAAAACTGATAGATTTGGGTCTGATAGAAGCCAAGGGCGTTGGCAGAGGGACCTATTACGTTTTGCGATATGAAGATAATTCACCATAAGACACGGCGATATTTTTTAACCTCAGACCCAGAAATGATAAATACCTAACCTCGTAAGATAAACATGGATATTCGAACCGGAAACCTCAGCACACAGTCCGTTCAGGCAAAGATCAAGAAATTTGCTTCAGGCGTTGAAGATAAAGGGATAATCCGCGCTGTATATACTCGCGATGGAAACAGGAATTGGAATCTGTTGATGGCGAATTGCAGAGTGGCGGAAGCTCCTAATAAAAAGATTCGAGAAATATATGGAAGCCACGCCTTTATAACAAAAGGATTAGCAAAATTTGATGCAGATAGACTGCTGCAAAAAATATGCGGAAGTGGTGTAAAAGTTGAGCCTGGCTTTCCCATTATTAAAAGCAGTAGTGAGCGGATGAACTGGGAAGAAGAAATTGTGCCAAGCCATTTGACAGACTTGGGATATCCCATCAAGAGATATTCAACCAGGATATGCGATAAAGCCCACTTCAAAGACTCTCAGCTAGTTGCCTACGACATGCCGTATTATCCGTCTGCAAAGAATGTAGTTGAAACCTTTTTAGGCTTAAAGCCATTCCATGGTGATAGTGACGGGCGAAAAGGGGAGTTCGCAATTGAGATATATGATAAGAGGGCTGCGATTGTCTTAAAAAATGGCGAGGTTGGGTTCAAAGGAAACAAGGGCTATTTACTTATCGGCCAGATTAACGATGGTGAACCTATTAGACTCAGGCATGGCGAGACGAAGGCTATCGAAGTCGAGGATGTCAGGAGTCTGGAACTATGGCTGGTTAGCTCACGACTCATAAGTTTCGGACTAGGTAAGATTTAAGTTTGATGGCTATCTGGTGTCAACATTACAAATTGAGCACCCATTATACAATCATCAGTTGTTGAGATATTGACCAAAATCAAGCTTGCTTTCGGTGGCTGACAGCAAAGTGTCTTTTATTCGACTCCGCCTTAATTACGTTCCTTTGTTCCTTCGCTTTCTCACAATAAGGCTGCATTAAAACCTATAGCGCAAACCAACCCATGCTCCTCTAGGCGCACCAACACCAAGAAACAACGGGCGGCTATCAGCCAAATTTGGCAGCACTTCGGTCGGATCTTCTCCTAACAAGCCAAAGTTTTCATAGTCCTCATCGAACAGATTTGTAACCCGAGCAAACGCCGAAAAATTGGGCCCTATCAAATAAGTCGCCCGCAGATTCACTAACGAGTAACCATCAATCTTATCTAACTCATTGCTCTCGTCGCCACGTATCACCTGGTCAGAGTTGTAGATGAGTTCTGCACCCACACTGAAACTGTCGGTGACGCGATAGTCTCCGCCCATCTTGAAAATATTTTCAGGCAGGCCGGGCAATCGATCACCGCTTTGTACCGCTAGCTCGCCTTCGTCATTAGCACTGGGATGATTCGGACTTAGCACCATGAAATTGTCTTCGAAACTGGCCTCGATGAAAGTATAGGAAGCATACCAATCCAGTTTTCCGCTCGTTCCTTGCAGCGCCGACTCAAAACCCGCTCGCTTGGTTTCATCTACATTGGCAAATAGCCCGGTGGCACGACCAGTAGTCTGAAAAAGAATATCGTCCTGATTGATGGCACTGAATACACCTAACTGATAGCTAATATCATTCCAGGCCCCGCGCACGCCCAACTCAAGGCTTTTGGTCACCACATCATCAAGCGGAGGGTCGGCAAGAAAAGCATTGGGCAAGCGACATTCAAATTCAATGTCATCCGGGTCCTCTCCTGCTTCTATCGCAAACCTCTGCGCCACCTCGAAAACACCTTCGTTACAAGATAACTCGATTGGTGTTGGCACCCGATTCGACTCACTATAGGAACCATAAATATTCGCTTGATCCGCCACGTCATAGGTGAAGCCGATAGCGGGATTAAAACGTGAAAAGGAATGATCTCCATTCAGCTCAGGGCGCTGGCCCGACTGATCACGCAGGGTAATATCGGTATCATTGTAGCGTCCCGAAAAAGTTACGGAGAGTTCATCAGAAAAATGAAGTGTGTCAGTAAAGAACAAGCTATAGGTTTCTGTTTCAGTATATATATCTGTCTCGGCTTCGTCGAAGAATGTCCCAGTACCCAAGCCTCTGGTACTTCGCGTAATCGGATCTAGATCAGCCAACTCCAGTACCGAGTCAAAATCAGATTCGCCGATAAAATAGCTGAAACCCAGTATTAATTGGTTATCGCTAGCAAAAAAGTCATCGGTGAAAGCGATGTGGCCGTTGAAACCTCTGCTTTCCTGCCTGCGGCGACTGATGTTGTTAATTGCCTCATCCGAAATAATACCGGTGCCACTCAAGTCATCAAACACATCTTCTAACTCAAAATCTTCCGGGTCCAGACCTGCAGTAATTGCCTGACCGGCGATAAACTGCTCCAGTTCCTGAAAGTTATTGATTGTGTCTTCCTCACCCGCGCAGATATCATCCAGCTTAATACCCAACATATCTTCTAGCGAGTCTTCTACGTCATCGGCTTCTTCGAACAGCGACTGCGCGCCACCGGCGTAATTGCAGGTTTCAAATTCTGAGCCGTCACCGTTGAACGAGTCCGTGGTATTTTCTCGCCAAAACAGGTTGCCAGAGAGTTTAATACCTTCTGTAATAAAATGACTGGCATCGACATTGAACATCTGCATGTCGTTCTCGGTGACGTCAGGAGCGGTGAATACGGCATTCCTGTCCAAAGCCAGCAGTCCAACTGGGAGCGCTCCGTTGCCAATCAGTTCGCTGTCTCCTTGCTGATAGATCACATCCAAGGCGGAGGTTGCTGCATTTCTCCAGCTCAAGCTGCCGTAAAAGTTTAGCGCCTCTGAGTCAGAAAGATCGCGCCAGCCATCTTCATCCAGATGACTTAGATTGACATAGTAGCCCCACTCACCATTGTTTGCGCCGCTTTCCAAAGAGCCTGCTTTTCTGCCCCAAGATCCGGTATAAGCCTCAGCTTGAGTGTTGCTGAAATTGAAACCATTTTTCATCTTGACGGCCAAGGCCCCGCCCAAGGTATTCAAACCAAAGATTGGGTTCGCGCCACTGATAAGATCGATGCTGGAAATCGCCGACTCGGGTAGTAAATCCCAATTAACGGAATCACCTAAAGGCTCGTTGATACGAACACCATCTTGATAGACCGCCAAACCTTGGGGTAATCCTAGCAAGGGTGATGCCGTGAAACCGCGAAACTGCACGTCGGGCTGCAGCGGGTTGTTTTGCGCTGAATTGATATTCACACTACTGAGCTTGCTGTTCATAAAATCACTCAAGTCCAGACTCTGGCTTAGCTCCAGATCCAGATTGCTGGCTCTTTGCACAGCATAGGGAATACTATTAATGTCTTGCTCGAGAGATGTGCCCGGAGTGACTCCAATCACTTCAATGACTTCGATATTTTCAGCAGCGAAAGCAGAGTTAGTAGTGACACTCAGCATCAATGGAATTGAGGTGTAGATTGCAAGGCTTAGACGATTTTTTTGATACAAAATTATGCCCCTATAGACTTGGTAAATAAAACTGACGAGTTCAAGCAGGGGCAATGATACTGAGGCTATGGAGGCGAACCTAGAGAGGAAATCACGGATGATCGGGATATATTCCCGGTTGCGACAGGCGGGCACTCAACCTTGAGGGATTAATCGACGCAAATGCTCTTAGCAGAAGGGTCAGATCGAAACCAGACCTTCACTTATGGCTAACCTAACCAGCTCAGCGGTACTTGCTACCTGCAGCTTTTCCTTGATGTGGGTAAGATTATTCGCAACGGTTTTGGTGCTTAAAGAAAACTCTTCGGCTATATCCTCAATGGAATGGGCTTCGGCAAATCTACAGAAGATCTGAAATTGCCTATTAGACAAACCAGAAAAAGGAGAGTTCTTTTCCCTAACTCTTCGTACCACCATATTCTGCGCAATTTCAGAGTCGACATAGATTTCCCCAGCCGCTATTTTTCGAATCGCTGCTATCAGCACTTCCGGCGAGCTGTTTTTGCTTATGTATCCCAAAGCCCCAGCTTGCAAGGCACGCTCTACAAAGGAGGTACTCTCATGCATGGTAAAAACAAGGATCTGCGCATCTTCTTGCAAGGCTTTAATCTCTTTGATTGCCTTAAGACCATCCATATCCGGCATGGTTAAATCCATTACCACCACATCAGGGTACAGCTCAACAAATAGCACAACCGCTTCTGCGCCACTTGGAGCTTCGGCTACCACATCAATATCGTCTACATTCTTGAGCAGAAAGGTATAACCGGCTCGAACGACAGCGTGGTCATCGACGAGCAGGACTCTAATAGCTTCTGTATTATTCAAAACCAATCTCTTTCGAAATAAAAAATTCAATTTCAAGCCTAGCTCCTTCTTCAGGAGCAGCGACTATGTCTAAATTACCGCCAAGAGCCTGTACTCGTTCTTTAATGCCAATAAAGCCCATGCCCTTCTGATTAGTCTCTGGGTTGAACCCACGTCCGTTATCCTTAATAGATAGGTGAAATTCCTCATTCTTGCTTAACTGAATTTCCACCTCGGTTGCCTCGGCATGTTTTGCGACATTAGTCAGCGCTTCCTGAATGATGCGATAAATATTGATACGTTGATTCGCATCTAACTCTTCAAACTCTCCTTCTATCTCTAATTTGCAAAAAACATCCTTGTGATGATCATTCCACTCATCAACCATATGTTCCAGGGCTGGGACTAGACCTAACTCATCGAGAATCGAAGGACGCAGCCGCAACATCATACTGCGCACATGATCTCGCACATGGTTCGAAATTGAACCGATATTTTTTGCGCCCTGGGAACTCATTTCATCAATATTCTCTGTTCGTTCAGATATTGAGAAGGCGATCGCCTTTATCGCGCTAATCGACTGACCCATTTCATCGTGCAGCTCTTGGGCGAGATGTCGCCTCTCCTCTTCCTGAATGCTTATTGAGCGCTCTCTTAGTCTGTCATTTTCATTCTTACTAGTTCGCAACACTTTCGTTAACTGATTCAGCTTATCGGATATAGCCTTCAATTCCGGCAGAGACGTCTGGGATATGTGGCCGCTGAAATCTCCTTGTTCAACATTTTCCAAGCCCCCTACTATCATCTTCACAGGCTGAAACCAGCGCCCGACAGTGATATACAAAATGCTGTTTATGACCAACAAAACCATTAATAGCACAATCATAAAATTTCTACTTTCCAACCAAACCTCCGCGATTTCATCTGCGGGATTAGTTCGTATGATGATTACCTCTTGAGAAAAATCACCGATAGGCTTTCTAAACTCCAGTGTTTCAGACTGTACTAAGCGAACAAACCACGACGGCGCCTCAATGTCCAAGCCTGGAAAACTGTCATCGGGAATTGTGCTGTCAGAGCTTTCTATACTTATATTCATGTGCCTGGCATCTTCTATCGCCAACAGACTCTGCAACAGCACGGACTTGTCTTGAGTAATCAATGAATTGTTTGCGTTGGATAATAGGGAATCCAGCAATTGGAAAGTAAGCGTAGCGGTAGACTCAACTTCTTCGGCCACCCGCTGCTTTGCATTGCTGATGAGAAAGCTCACACCGAGCACCATGCCGGTCAGAAATATTAGACTCACAATAATGCTTAACCGGATTCTTAAGCTCATTTCCAGGCGCCTGTCGCTAAAATTTCCAGGACAGCATTATTGAGAAAATGGGGAATATAAGCAAATGTTCCCGATAATTTGGATCAGCTATAGCTTGGGAAAAGGTGCTGACAAGATACTTGGACTCCCCTCACTTCCTAAGGAGTGAGTTAATATGTTTGTTCCAACACAAAACATAAAGGAGTCCAAGGGATGAAGAATACAATAGCTGGTGTTGATCTAGCAAAAGAAGTTATCCAGGTCTGTACTTGTACAAACAATAAAGTGCATTCTAATATTGAGATGACTCATCGCGAATTTCTTATCTGGTTGTTTAAGTCAAAATCAATGACTATTATTTTTGAAGCCTGCGGCACCTCAAATTACTGGAAACAAAGAGCGATTGAAGCCGGTCACGATGCTCGTCTTATTTCAGCTAAGCTGGTGGCGTCAATCAGGCAAAATCAAAAAACGGCTAAGAATGATGCCCTGGCGATTGTTCAAGCCTCACTGTGAATTCAATCGGTCAGTGCAACACAGGCATTAAATCTAGCAGCCGGCGTTTCATACTCCAAGGTTTTTCTCGGTCGTTCATTCAGCTCTCGTGCTACCCAGTCCAGTTTCTTTTGAGAGTGAGCAGACAAGTCTGT
>JAJFKE010000003.1 GCA_021773355.1 Gammaproteobacteria bacterium
TCGGCAGTGATACACACCGGCTGTGAGGAAGCAGGGTTTCGAGTCGCTCGGCATCAATCTGCGGCAGGTCAACTAAAACAATATGGTGTTGTCCGTAGCTTACTTCTTCCTCCACGACAGGTGCCGACTCGTCTTGCCACAACGGAGCAGCTAGCAGCGTATCGGTAGTCGTTTCAAGTTCTCTGCCAAAACCCCCAAAGGTTTCTTCGAGTAATCGCCCATTCGAACGCTGCTGTCCAATATTCGAGCCATCTCTCCAATACCTCTCTTTAGCAAAAGGATAAGTAGGCAGGCTGCAGCGTTGTGGTTTAGATTCACCGTATAATTTACCCCAATCCAAATTTAAACCTCTGACCCACAACCTCAGCAACTTGGACAGTTTTCCATGAGCTATCCATTTATCAATAGCCTCCTTCATATCAACATCCTGGCCAATCATGCTCATGTCGTCTTCATCGTGTTTAACATGCCCTTGAAAAATACCTTCAATGGAACAGCCGTTTGATACTTGAGCATCGGTGATATAAGTTTGGAGTTTTTCAACCAATTGGTCTATAGAGCACACCACGAAGCCCATACGCTCTTCCATCGCTTCTCTACCGGTCTGTAAAGTATAGGCCATCTCTGCCAAATCGATTGGTTGAGACATCGGCTGTTTACCTGGCTCGAGAATAAAATCTAATAGATCATAAGCTCTCTGCCGCAGCTGCTTCTCAGTTCTGGCCGACAGAGGAATAATGAAAGCAGCATCTGGCTGTCTGATAGCAGAGGCATGTCCAGATTTTAATGGCGACAGATATTCTTTTACCACCAAATGAGCATTAGTCCCGCTATGTCCGAAAGAATTGAGCGCAGCCATACGAGGAGAATCTTTTGACGATCTCCACTCAGATTCCGTCGTGTTAACGTAAAATGGGGATTCCTTGAATTCAATCAACGGATTGAGTGTCTTGAAATGCAAAAGTCCAGGTATCTTTTCATACCTCATGGACAATAAGATCTTGATTAGTCCAATTACCCCTGCTGCTCCTGCAGTATGGCCTATGTGTGATTTGGCACAACCCACAGCACAATATTCTTGCTTATCAGTGAATTTTTGAAAAGCTCTTACTAATGCATTAGCCTCAACCGGGTCGCCCAATTTTGTTCCTGTACCATGAGCTTCAACATAGCTAATTTTTTCAGGATTAATTTGATATTTTCGATATACATTGCTAATTAATTGTTCTTGAGCTGTTCCGCTAGGGGCTGTCAACCCGTTACTCGCCCCATCCTGATTAATGCCTGATCCACTGATTATTCCATAAATTTGATCTCCCGAGACTACAGCATCTTCCAGGCGTTTTAGAACAACGAGCCCTATTCCTTCAGAAATGACGGTGCCGTCTCCGGCCTGGTCGAAAGTAAAGCACCGGCCACTGGAAGATAGCATCTCTATTTCAGACAAACTAATTTGAACACTTTGTTCCATGCATGCATTGACCCCACCTGCCAATGCTAGGTCAGTTTCTCGATTTCGCAGACTTTCACAGGCCAGATGAAGAGCAACCGCTGAAGAGGAGCAGCCTGTATTGACAACCAGGGCAGGTCCGTTCAAATTTAAAAAATACGATAAACGAGAAGCGATGATCGCGTCCGATGATCCGGTAAAGCTCTCATGAAAATACCCAGTGGGTTCCGCTCCTATAAAAACTCCTGTTTGTGAACCAGAAAGATTCTTAGGGTTATAACCAGCATCTTCAATCGCTTTCCAGCTTTCCTGTAGAACCAATCGCTGGTGTGGATTCATGGATTCTGCTTCTCTTGGAGATAGATTGAAGAATAAAGGTTCAAAGCAATCTCTTTCTGTCAACACTCCTCCCCATTTGCAATAGGTTTTTCCGGGCTGCTTTTCTGTGCTGAAATAGTTTTTCTGATCCAAATAGCGACTCGGGAGCTCTTCAACTCCATCAGTTCCTTGAACCAGGTTCTGCCAGAAAGAGGCTACATCCTCCGCTTTAGGAAATTTACCAGACATGCCGATCACTGCAATCTGCGAAGTTCTGGCCTCCATTTTGTTAAATTCCTGTCTACCAGAGGCATAACTTCTGGAAATCAATCGTCGACGAGACAGAATTCCTTCTCGTGTAGATGCCCCAGTCAATGCAACAGTATGGCCTTCTTGATCGGTGTTCATAGAAAGGCCATTTTTTTTGCTCATTTGAGCTTCAATAACTTCCTCGTGCACATCGAAGATATATTTGCTCAACCGCTCTATTGAAGAATATTCGAAAATTACCGCTGTGTTCATTGAAATAGAAAGGCAGCTATTAATTTTATCAACAAAATTTACGGCTAGAATTGAGTCCATTCCATAATCTGAAAACGCGACATCTAGGTCAATATTTTTGGGAATGACTTTCAAGTTGCTGGACAAGCAATCAAGAATGGTTGCATCTATGTACTCTTGGACACTGCGTGCCGTACTCGAAACGATTGGTGCGTTTTGAAATTGATCCTCGTTTTTCTTTTCAGCTCGGGTCGAAGTTAAGGTAGGTGGCTGATCACCTCCAACAGATAGTTGTCCCCTTGCTATAGCTTGGCGAGCAACTCCGTTGCTTTGAGCAAGAATAATCTGCTGTCCGAGGTTATGCGTTTGTTTGGCCGGAAAGATAACTGAGGTAAAACCTTCGTCTTCCAAAACTTGTTGCCAGCTTTCTGAATATAACCCCGGACAATTTGGCATACGAAGATCGGAATCTTCAAAAAGCCACCATCCATCCAACAGCCCAAATGTTAGATGAGCAAAAAGTGATTTCTCGCTGATTTCATTGAGAAGGAGAAAACCACCTTGGCGTAGAATTGCCTTTGTATTGCGTAAAGTGTGCCTAATATTTTTTGTAGCATGCAATACATTGGTCGCAATCACCAAATCATAGCTGCCAATCTCAATTCCCTGGTCTTCAATTGGCTGCTCAATATCTAGCCGTTTACACTCGATGTAAGGATATTTTGGAACATAATTCTTCTCTGCGTGGAAAAAGAATGCTTTCGAAAGATCGGTATAACAATACTTCTCTATAAATTTTTCGAAAGGGCGTAATTTCGAAAAGACAATTGCGGAGGTGCCCCCCGTTCCTGCCCCAATTTCCAGGATGCGCAAGCGAATTTTCGGGTTCGTCTTAACCCTTTGCTCAAGATAACTCACTACAGCATTGGCAAGTATTTCATTATAAGTATCAGAAATCGCATTGTTCTTATAAATTCCTTCTACTTTCTTCATGGAGGAGTTGGGAAAAATGACATCAGTTGCTAACACCTTGCCTTGCAAAATTTTTGGTAACTTTTCCAAGCACTCATTAATCAGAGCTAACCAGGCTTTGTATTTTTGGTTTCGAAAATATTTCCTTTTTTGCTGGTGCCAGCTATTCCAAAGAGATGTTTCTGCAGTTTTTCCAGACACGATTGACTCTCTACTAGAAACACCTTTGTTTTCGAATTGAACAGCCTTACTTGTGGATAGTATGTTGAGAGATTCATCCCACCAGGGGACATATTTGTCTATGATCTTACCCTGTTCGCGAAGAGTAGGCGTCGATTGAATAATGCCCTCTTCAGTCATGCTCGCAATCTGACTCATCTGGTAACACAACAATCGAACGAGCCATTCTTCCAGCTCTTTCTTTTCCTTAAAGTGGCTCAGATCTACAATCTTTTTATCAGGAACTGTTAAAGCGTCTTCCAAGAAAACCGCGGGATGTGAGACTCCGTTTCTTGCCAATATGATCGATTCTTCTTGGTCAATATTCATCAAAGATTCAACCGCATCAGACCCTCTAATACATAGGACCTGATGGACCCTGCCTAGCTGTAGTTCACTTACGAATCGTTCAAAACATTCGAATCCTTCTTGATTCTCTAACACATCCAAATTGCCGGTTGATATCTCTCTTGTGCTTGCATTTATAGAGGACTTCCAAAACCCCCAGTTGATCGTTCCTATCGGAAAATCGG
Organism: Gammaproteobacteria bacterium; assembly: GCA_021773355.1. Classification (GTDB taxonomy): domain Bacteria; phylum Pseudomonadota; class Gammaproteobacteria; order Pseudomonadales; family Pseudohongiellaceae; genus UBA9145. Next base: position 3,994 of record JAJFKE010000003.1, read on the forward strand.
AAGCCTTTTGGAGAGATTGAACGAAGCAATCTGAAAAAGTGATTCCACTCGCATAGGCTGCCAACTTTGACGCACCTGAAAAAGAATAAGCCTGGCCCGAAGAAAAATAGCACATAAAATCTAGTGGTTCTTTTTTTAGGGCATTGTAGAAGTTCCAACTACCTCTGGTTTTTACGTCCAAAATAGATCTAAACTCTTCTTCTGCAGTCTGATCAATGGAATTTCCACCGGTGAATACCATTCCTGAGAACACCGCTCCATGAATTCTTGAATATTTGGTCTTAATAAGTTCTACGGCCCGTTGCATTGAATTACGTTCGGTAGCGTCGGCTTGAATATAGTGAAGTTTTCCAGAAAATTTTTCGAATTGTTTTAATGCATCCTGAATCTTACTAGAATTTTCAGCACTTCTTCCGAGCCATACTACGGTGGCTCGAAATTTATGCATTAAATTACTTGTAATGATTTGGCCCACCGTGCCGCTCCCACCTAAAACAAGATAGACTCCATTCTGTCTGATAGCTGATAGACTGGTAGTGTTCCAATTTAGTCTGAAGAAAGTCTGCCTAAACCGGTTGCTCGATTGAATTTTTATCACTTCTCCACGATTTGAAGGAGGTTCACGCAGGATGATTGCCAACAATTTTTTCCGGTCTTCCGGCGTCTTCAGATCCTCTGATGATAAGTCAAGATTTCTTACCTGAAATTGATAACTTCCCTGGGCAATGGAATAACCCAAGCCCGTAATACCAGCTCCCAGGAAATTAGAGAATCGACATTCTATAGAATAATTATCTAGCGTTAACAGAAATAAATCTGTTTTTTCTCCAATCTTCTTTTCTCGTTTAAGATACTTAATAAGGCGTAATAATTGAATCTCACTCCTTTCCTGACTTTCAATCATTTCTTCCCATGAGACTGGAGTGGAAGATTGTTCGGGCATAGAGGCGAAAAACAAGACATCAATTCGACTGATATCCTCTAGGCAAGCTTGAAATCCTTCTGGGTCTCTGATGTCACAAAACCACTCTTTCTCGGATATCTGCTCGGTCTTATCTACCAATCGGATAATGTTTACATTTGAGTCCTTGTATTGCCCGTAATGATCAAGAATAGTTGTTTCAAGCTGAGGGCTGGGATCGCAAAGAACAACTAAAACGGTGCGGCGATGAGATAGTCCCTCATCATTCATTTTGTGGCCAGTAGGAAAACCCTGTGGCGAATCTACCTGTTCTTCCCACCTGGACAAATAGCTAATCTTGTCCCATGACTTGTCTATCGTTCTCACGATTGATTTTTTTGTTGAAGCAATGGCAGAGGAACCGCTGAGATAAGAAAACTCCAACCCCTTCATCCTTACACAGACATTTCCTTGTCGGTCACATAGCTCGATATCCAGAGCACCGCTTCCCTCGGTATCTGCTCTGCCCCGTGCATGGCGTACCCAAGCGTACATACTGTCAGTACAGGACGACACTATACTTAATGATTGTAACGCTAACGGAAACAGGGGTTGATCAAGCACCTGTTGTTCAGCCAATAAGTTGATACATGCCGGG
>JAJFKE010000021.1 GCA_021773355.1 Gammaproteobacteria bacterium
GTGAAGATTCGGGGATTTCGGATTGAGCTGGGAGAAATAGAAGCACATTTATCGAAGCATCGATCGGTACAATCCTGTGTGGTGGTAGCAGGAGAGGATAGTGCAGGTGATAAATGCCTGGCAGCCTATGTCGTACCTGAAAACAACAACGAAGCCAAGGAAGAATTCTGTAATCTACCCAATGGCCTGGTGTTGTCGCACATGAACGATCATGAGACGCGGGAAATATACAAAGAGATTTTTGTCGAAGAAGTCTATGTCAAGCATAATATTTCACTGAAAGATGGATGTTGTGTGTTTGATGTTGGCGCCAATATTGGAGTGTTCAGTCTCTTCGTTGCAAATCGCTTTCCAAATGCGCGCATTTTCGCCTTTGAACCCATACCATCTATTTTTGAAAAACTGAGCAAAAATATTTTGCGGTACGGAATCGAAGCTACCGCGCTTCCCTGCGGTTTATCAGATAAAGAAGGGGTGGCCACATTCACTCACTATCCGAATATGTCCACCAATTCGGGGCGTTACGCTGATATTGAAGCGGACAAAGAAGTTACCAAAAAATTCTTTAAGAACCGATCTGCTGCTAAAGATATGGTTGCTGACCAAGTTGTTGGCGACAAGTTTGATACCGAAGCTTGCGAGTGCCAACTACGCACTATTTCCCAAATAATCAAGGAACACCACATAGACCAGATAGATTTGCTAAAGGTCGATGTTGAAAAAAGCGAATGGGATGTTTTATTGGGGATCGATTCAGGCGATTGGCAAAAGATTCGTCAACTTGTAGTGGAAGTACATGATGTAGACAACAGAGTAGATAATATGCTGAAAATGCTGCGACAGCATGGCTTCGTATGTCATAAGGCACAGGAAGAAGATCTTACGGATACAGGCCTATATCAGATTTATGCGGCTAGAGAAGACGATCAGTGCTCTATTTCTATGATACAGGAGCCGGAGCATATTCGAGAAAAGATCCGTTGGGAGCTAAACCAGTCAGATTTGGATGAGGCTTCGAGGAAAGAAGAATGGCGAGCTTACTTATTAGAACGCCTACCGCAGCACATGGTCCCGAGTGCCTATGTAATTCTGGATGAGCTGCCCCTGAACTCTAGCGGCAAGATCGACCACAAGGCATTGCCTGGGTTCGACAGCAAAGCCTATGTGCAAAGTGAATATGTTGCTCCAAAGACACCTATGGAAGCAACGCTCGCTGAGATTTGGTCGGAATTTTTGAATGTTGATGCGAAAGAAATCAGTACCACTGCAAATTTCTATGCTTTGGGTGGGCATTCCTTACTGCAGGTTCAATTGATTTCCCGGCTACAAGAGCGTGGCTTACGCATCGATGTACGTGATGTATTTGAAGCTCCTAACTTGGCAGCGATGGCGGAAGCTATAGACGTGGATTCCGAAGGTACCTCTTCCTCATTCGTTGCTCCTCCTAATAGGATTCCGCTGGATTGTAAAAAAATTACACCCGACATGTTACCCCTAGTGAATTTGAGCGACGAGGAAATTTCAATAATTGTGTCGATGGTTCCTGGTGGTGCCGACAATGTTCAGGATATTTATCCGTTGGCGCCACAGCAGGAAGGAATATTGTTTCATCACCTGATAGATAAAGCACACGATCCTTATATTTTGCAAGGTCTCTTTTCAGCTGATACGCGAGCGCATCTGGATAAATTTATAGATGCTTTACAGTGGGTGATTGATCGTCATGATGGGCTACGTACTGCGGTATTGATAGAGGGTCTTTCGGCGCCAGTCCAAGTTGTTCATAGAAAGACTATATTGGATGTGGAGTATTTAACCGTAGAGTCTGGTACCGATGCTATAACACATTTTCGGTCACTAATATCGAATTCACAAAGTATGGATATCAGCCAGGCACCTTTGCTCAAGCTGAAAGTAGCTCAAGATCCTCATTCTGGGCAGTGGTTTGGTCTGATGGGGATTCATCATCTCATTTCTGATCATTTGGGTTTCGATATAGTTTCCAGCGAGGCGATTGCTTTTCTTATGGATCAGACAGAGGGTTTGCCACCACCGCAACCGTACCGCGAATTCGTCGCCCATGCGCTACATCAATCGCAAACACTGGATGCCGAGTCATTTTTTGAAGCAAGACTTGGAGACATCAACGAACCTACCATGCCGTTCAATCTGTCAAACGTCTATGGTGACGGCAGCGAAATCGAAGAAGTGCGCCAACCTTTTCTGGCTAGTCTGAATGGTACAATACGCACAGTAGCCCGCGATCTACAGCTAACACCGTCAACTCTGTTTCATGCAGCGTGGGCCTTGGTTGTGAGTGTTTGCAGTGGTCGAGACGATGTGGTGTTTGGTACGGTTCTATCAGGACGCATGCAAAAAACTAAGGGTTCCGAGCGCATGCTGGGAATGTTTGTTAATACTTTGCCTGTGAGATTAAATCTACAGGGAAAGAGCGTTAGGCAATTGGTGCTCGAAACTGATACCGCACTACATGATCTGATGATATATGAGCGCGCCTCCTTAGCTTTGGCTCAACGTAGCAGCGGCTTGCCTGCAGGCACACCACTATTTAGCGCATTGTTAAACTATAGACATTCGGACCCTGAAGAAGAAGTCAGTACCGAGCGAAATGAATTTGGCATCAAATTTATGGACGCACAAGAGCGTACTAACTACCCGCTCACTGTTTCGATTGATGATCTCGGTGAAGGCTTCTCGATCGATGCCCAAATCCACCGCTTGGTATCTGCTGAACGTGTGGTTGCTTATCTTGAGACTGCCGTTACCGAGATTGTTGAGGCATTGAAAGTGGCGCCGGATGCGGATATGTCAAGCTTATCAATTTTACCAGCGCGAGAACGCCAACAATTGCTCAAAGAATGGAATAATACTGCCCAGGTATACCAGCAAGACAAATGCATCCATGAGCTTTTCGAAGAGCAAGCTGAGCTTAAGCCGGACAATATTGCGGTGGTATGCGATCAGCATCAGCTGACCTATGGCAAGCTAAATCAACTAGCCAACCAAGTAGCTCACTACCTACTTCAGCAAGGTGTTAAGCCAGGCGATCTGGTAGCTGTGTGTATTGAGCGCTCTTTGGAAATGGTAGTTGGAACGCTGGGAATACTCAAAGCCGGTGGGGCCTATGTCCCGATTGATTCCAGCTATCCAGCCGACCGTATTAGATACATGTTAGCGGATTCCGGGGTGCGTATTATTCTGAGTCAGTCTGATCTGAGTATTTCGTTACCGATTGATAATCAGGAACTAGTGTATCTAGATTTAGGCTCTGTTACTCAGGGTGAAGCTAACTTTTTCCCAGGGTACTCAACGACAAACATTTCTAAAGCCAGTCTCAACTTCACTCCATCTCATCTAGCCTATGTAATATATACCTCGGGGTCGACGGGGCAACCGAAAGGGGTGAATGTCAGCCATACTAACGTTGTTGGGCTGGTGATGGATACTACTGTGTTGAACTTAAATGAGAAAGAGGTTATAGCGCAAATTTCTAACTATGCCTTTGATGCAGTAACTTATGAGTTATGGGGATCGCTGTGTCATGGTGGTTGCTTAGTGATTATTGAAAAAGACGTTTTGCTCTCACCATCAGTATTCAAGAATGGACTTCGTAGCCACGGGATAACAGCCATGTTTATAACGGCAGCTTTGTTTAATCGCCTAGTTGATGAGGATTCAGATTGTTTCGAACCGCTGGATAAGCTGTATGTAGGTGGTGAAGTTCTTTCAATTTCGGCAATAGAAACGATATTCAACGGCAAGGCACCGAATAATGTTTTTAATGTCTATGGCCCGACAGAGTGCACGACGTTTGCCACCTGTTTTAAATTTGAGGCAGAGAAGTTTTTAGTCGATAGGATAGCGCCGATCGGTAAGCCGTTGTCGAACACCAGCGTGTATGTATTAAACGAACAATTGGAACTAGTACCGATTTCCGTGATAGGTGAATTATACATAGGCGGTGTTGGGGTTGCACGAGGCTATCAAAATAGAGCTGAGTTGACCGCGGAGAAGTTTGTAGCCAATCCATTTGGTGAAAACCCTGATGAGCGATTGTACAAGACAGGTGACTTAGTGCGTTGGTTGCCTGATGGAAATCTGGAGTTTATAGGGCGGGACGATGACCAAGTAAAGATTCGAGGTTTTCGAGTCGAGCTCGGTGAAATAGAGACACACTTATGCCGTTATGTTGGTGTAAGTGATTGCGTGGTAATGGTGGACAAAGATAGACATGCTGAAAAACGTTTGGTGGCCTACGTAGTACTCGACGAGGAAAAGAGACAATCAACAAGTAGTGATTATGCGAGCATTCTACAGGCACATTTGGGAAAAAGCCTACCTGAATACATGATTCCCAGCGCTTTCGTTGTGCTCGATACACTACCACTATCGCCAAATAACAAGGTGGACCGGGAAGCTTTACCGTCGCCGGACATTGGGGCGTTTGTTCAGGATGTGTATCGGGCCCCGGAGACTGAGACAGAACTAAAATTACTAACCATATGGCAAGAAATATTAGGAATGGAACAAATAGGTACCCATGATAATTTTTTCAACTTGGGCGGGCATTCGCTTACCTCTACTCGGGCGGTAGCTAGAATAGCAAGAGAATTCGAGATTGATTTGCCGTTTCGTGAATTATTCGAAAGGCCTACTATTAGCAGTTTAGCGGTTGAGGTAGAACGCCTAGGAAAAGGGGGTGCGCAAAAATTTCCTCTAGAAAAAGTTGGTAAAGATGAGAAAGTATTACTTTCCTACTGTCAACAGTTGATCTGGTCATCTATCCAACAGAAAGCCTTCAAAAATAGTTACCATATAAACATAGCTTTAATGCTCCAGGGAATAGTAGATGTCGCGGCATTGCGTAGAAGCTTCCGAGAAATTATAGATAGGCATGAGAGTCTGAGACTCAGATTTGTATGCGAGCATGATGAAGTAAGCCTCTATGCCGAAGAACATATTGAGTTTGAGTTGCCCGTTATTGATCTATTTAAAAGTAATGCAGAGATAGGAAATATACTAGAAGAGTCAATCTATACAGGGATCACCAAATTAGTGAAGGAGCTGCTAGATCGTGAATTCAATTTAGATACGGGCCCTTTAATAAGAGTTTTCTTAATCAAAATATCGGAACAACAATCCGCATTGCTAATTGATATGCATCACATAATATCCGATGGATGGTCGGTCAATATAGTTAAGCAAGAGTTAGCTGTTTTATATGAAGCATACAAAAATGAGAGACTAGTAGACCTGATACCGTTAGAAATCCAGTATAGAGACTATTCCCACTATCAGAAACAATGGCATAAGACAAAAACATATCGGAAGCAGTTAGAATACTGGCAAGAGAAACTGATTAACGGCGCGCACTCATATGATTTTCCCACGGATTATTCTTCTGCCTCGGTAGAAAATACCTTTATGGTCAGCAAAGAGTTTCTAATACCGAGAGAAATATTTTTACAGCTAGAGCAGTACTGTAAAGAAAAGAATATTACATTGTATATGCTATTTATGGCGGTGTTTCACGTTGTTCTCTATTATTATTCTGGGTCGGAGAAAATAATTGTGTATTCACCTAAAGCTGAGCGTACTAGGCCCGAATTAAGTCAAGTAATAGGGTGTTTTCTAAACGCTTTATTTATTACTTCTAATATTAAAGAAGGGATGTCATTAGATAGCTTTATAAATCAAATAGCGAATACCGTGGTTGTAGCATATTCAAACTCCGACGTGCATTTGGCAGCTGTTATGGAAAATGCTGACGTAGATTATAAAAATACGATCACAAAAATAGGGTTTAATTATTTGGATTTTCCTAATGAAACTGATTGGTCAATGTCTGATTTAGAGATTGAACCAATTGAGCTTGATCTAGCCACAAAGCCGACCTTGACTATCCTGGAGCTAACTATTTCAAGAGTCACGGATAGTGTTAACTGCAAGCTTGCTTATAACGCGAAAATGTACAGAGAAGACTCGATAGGTAAGATGATTGCCGGTTATGAGAGTGTGCTGGACCTGATTGCCTTACAGCCAGATAGCGGAAAGATAGTCAAGCCCCTATCGGCACAGAAGCCAGCTCTCATGCATGAGCTGGGACAAATAGCCTAAATCCCAATACCTTTTGTTCACGTTGCCTGCTGAAGCTGAGCTGCCGTAGTTTTACTCTGTATACATATATCAAGTCTAACGTGTCTATATGTCGGGTCATGCAATTGATTTGGCGATAGTTTGACGCGCTCTTTATCTGAGAAATAGCGGAGCGCTAAATTGATTTAGCGCTATTGCTATATCTATCAGTGAGATCGTCTCCAAAATAGGAATTCATTCATGAAAGTTGACAAGCTTTTTAACAGACATTTTTTCTTGCTGTTCCAAGGGCAACTAATAAGCCAGGTTGGTAGTTCTATTTGGTTGATTGCACTTGTTTTTTGGCTTAAACACGCCACGGAATCTGCCACCATCGTCGGCCTAATGGCCATGACCGCTTCACTCCCCGGTGTAATCTTGGGCCCGTTAGGTGGAACTATTGCAGATTACTATTCTCGCAAAAAGATAATAGTTATATCAGATCTAATTAACGGATGTTTGATGCTCGTTGTGGCGATAGTAATGTACTTCATGTCTGAAAAAGTAAATTTGATTATTGGCCTGTTATTTTTTACGACACTGGTCTCAAGTATCATAGGAGCTGCTTTTCGGCCTGCGGTAACAGCATCTATACCGGATTTAATTCCTCGCGGCAAGATAGAGGCCGCTAATAGCTTATTGTCTGCTTCCAGGCAGCTTTCACTTTTGCTTGGACAAGTTTTAGGCGGCTTGTTGTTCAGAGTACTAGGAGCACCAGTACTTATATTGATTAATGCCGCTTCCTATCTGCTTTCGTCGCTGTCTGAAATGTTTATTTCAATTCCGCAAAGGACGGCCTCCAAAACTAAAGGTTGGGCCAAAACTATAGCCTTGCTTAAATCTGACACCATTACAGGTTTCAAATACGTCAGGAACAAACGAGGATTGCTCGATCTATTTCTTGTAGCGGCTGTTCTTAATTTCATCTTAGGCCCCGTTATCGTATTAATGCCTTTTTTTGTGGAAGATACTTTACATGCATCACCGGAATGGTTTGGTTTCCTAATGGCGGGTTATGCAGTTGGAGCGATGATTGGCTATGTGGTAATAGCGGCTATAAATATCTCTTCTCCCCGTAGAAGCGGCGTGCTTATAACCTTATTATTTTTCCACTCCATAGGTCTTGCTTTTTACAGTTTCAGTACGAGTGTTGTTGCTGCCTTATCCTTGTTTATTTTTATGGGAGCTTGTCTGGGTGTGGTGAACATCATTATTAATTCTACATTACAGCTAACTACTCCAAGTAAAATTAGAGGTCGAGTGTCTGGCTTGATGAGTACTCTTTCCGGTGGCCTAATGCCAATCGCTATGGCTCTGGCTGGAGTGGTTGCCGATCTCCTGGATCAGGATATTCGCCTCATTTATCTACTGTGTGCCATATTCAGCTCTCTGGTTTCATTGCTCCTGGTCTTCAGTAAAGAATTTCATGCCATGCTTAGCTATGGTGAGGAAGTAACGCAGACCCCGCTAGAAATGAACTAATTCGAACGTTCTCTTATTGTCTGGTCGTGCTGAGTATAAATATTCAGTATTCAGTTAATGAGATAGCGAAGCATCTATCAAAACCAGAAAAGTAACCTATTTCATTGGGTAAGCATTTAGCAAAAACACAAATCGTTCTTGGGCTAAGTCAATTCATTTCATTTGCCACTTTGTAATAGTAATAAGAACTTAAAGGAAAATCCCATGGAGTTAAATAAAGAATTGTCAAGGCAGGTTGAGGTGAGCTATTTAGCCGGTCAAGAAAATGACTTACTAACAATACGTCCTGCGAAAACCAATGTTGATGTAATTCAGTGGTTAAGTAATTCCAAGTCTTGGCTAACTGAGAAAATGTATCAGGAAGGGGCAATTTTGTTACGAGGATTTGAGATTAGCAATGCGAGCGCTTTTGAAGAAGCCGTAAAAAAGATTACAACCAATTTTGACGATTTTGACGAGGAAGCATCGCCACGTCATTTAGTACAGAAAAACGTCTATACATCGACTGACTATCCTAATGATTATCCTATACAGTTCCATAATGAGTTTGCTTACGCCATGGCATGGCCAATGACAATCTTTTTTTTCTGTAATCAGCCGGCTAAAACAGGTGGCGAGACACCATTGGCTGATAGCAGGCGTGTGCTGTCTCGGATTACTAAGGAAACGCGAAACAAGTTTTCTCGATTAGGCATACTCTATGTCCGCATGTTCTCTCCATATTTTGGCGTATCATGGAAATCCGCATTTCAGACCGATAGCCAGCAAGAAGTTGATAATCTTTGCCGGAACTTGGAAATACGAACACGATGGGATGGAGACAAACTTTATACTTCTCAGTTCGGCAAGGCTATCGAGGCTCATCCTGTGACTAAGGAAGAGGTATGGTTTAATCACGCTTTCTTTTTTAATCCCCATGCTTTGGAGCCGCTAGCGGTACGAAATGCTGTTTTGGAGCAAGGAGAGGACAACTTTTCTACAAATACTACGTATGGAGACGGCTCTTTGATAGAGCAGAGTGTAATTGAAGAGATACGGGAAGCGTATGAAAAAGAAAAAATAGCGTTTAGTTGGCAAAAGGGAGACCTGCTGTTACTGGACAATATGTTGTGCTCGCATTCCCGAGCTCCATTTGAAGGTCGGCGCGAGCTGTTAGCTATTTTTACCGATAAGGTCTATCGAAAGGAGTTGACTTAGGCTTTTGAGACTCCGTCAAGTAGGAGCTTGTTTGTCTGCGCTCGGTTGGGGCCAGTCATCACTTCAAACGCCGCCTTATCTGGCAGGTCAATGCCGGTTTGCGTATCAATAATCTGAATATAGTAAGAGATCAAAATATCTTGTCAGTCAACTTATTAGTTTAGTCTTCACACGAGCATTGTGCGCTGACAGAAGTGATATACCTATGATTGTATTAGTGGCATTCCTCTAGTTAGGTGTGCATCTGCTACTAGTCAAACGAAATCCACACTGGTTAGAAAGTTTCGCATATCCCCAATGTTTTATAAAACATAGATCAAATGATATACAGGACGTACAATATTTTCTTTCCATGGCAGGAAAGACCCCTATTGATGTAGCTAATATAAACACAAGAACGAGGTGCAATATGGTTAATTCCGAGGTGAAAAATTTTCTTGATATAAGGGACTTTAGTTCTACAGAACTAGAAAATATGCTGGATTTAGGTCTAAAAATGAAAACAGCTATGGATGATACTGAGTACTTAAAAGGGCTCTCATTTGGCTTGCTATTCTCTCAGGCGTCAACGAGGACTCGTATATCGTTCGAGCTCGCGATCAGACAGCTGGGCGGATGTTCCGATTATTACAATATGGCTGATTTGCAGCTTTCAAATCAGGAAAGTATTGCGGATACCGCTGCTGTTCTGGGCAGGTATCTCGATGGACTTGTAGTAAGACAATATGACATGAACAAATACGGTCAAGCCCGGGACGTACTTTTGGAAATTGCAGAAAATTCAAATATACCCGTAATTAATGCGCTGGATGATCAAGGCCACCCGTGCCAGGCTATGGCTGACATGCTAACTCTTAAAGAAAAGTTCGGTGAGGAATTCAATAAGCGTAAGGTTGTGCTCACTTGGGCCTATGCTGAAAGGAGAAAGAGCCCAGGTGTCCCTCATTCTCTTATGTCACTTGCAGGGTTGTTGGGTATGAATTTTACCATCGCCTACCCGGACGGATTCGAATTAGAGCAAGAATATATTGATTTCGCTAAAAATAAGGCCAAGGAATCTGGAGGAACATTAGAGTTTGTTAATGAATTGGAGGCGGCCTGCGAAGGCGCTGATGCGATTTATGCAAAGAGCTGGAAAGCTCTTGATGCTACGAATGAACAAGATTCAGAACTCAGAAATGCGATTAGGACCGATTGGACCGTGGATAAGAGGCATTTTGATATCGCGAATAAAAATGCATATTTCATGAATTGCATGCCACTAATCCGAGGCCAACAGGCAACGGCAGAAGTGGTTGATAGTCCTCGTTCCATAATACTGGATCAGGCCGAGAACAGGATTCATGCGCAAAAAGGTATTCTGGCAAAAATAATGGGGAGGAGCAGGGATGATCGCTAATGATAATCTAATATTGCTAGATGGTTCGACAGTAAGGGGTTTAATAAAAAGTTGTGAGTCTGAAATATTGGATGTCGTTCGCAAGGCTTATATAGACTATTCTGGAGGGAATTGTAGTCTTCCGCATTCCACATTTCTGACATTTTCTGATGCTCCTGAAAATCGAATAATCGGACTACCAGCATATATAGATGGGACGTTCAATATAGCTGGAATGAAATGGGTTTCTTCTTTTCCCGGGAATATATCAAACGGAATGGATAGGGCTTCAGCAACCCTCATTCTAAATGATGCCCAGACTGGAAGGCCAGTAGCCTTCCTGGAGGCATCGTTCATTAACGCATGCCGAACAGCGGCGAGCGCTGCAATCGCCGCACAACATTTAGTGCGTGAAGATAATCCACGTTCTTGTTTTTCAATCGGTTGCGGATACATCGGTTTTGAATTGTTCAAATACTTGCGACATGTTTTTCCATCTATAGATGAAGTAATTCTTTTCGATCGTAGTATGGAGCGTGCAAAATATTTTTCCTCGCGTTTGATTGAGCTAGATCCTGACTTAAAAGTCAGTATAGCCACCAGTATAGAAAAAGCTGCCTCGAGCAGCAATATCGTGTCTTTTGCTACTACTGCTAGCTCTCCGTGGATTGATGATATTTCGATTTTTGATTCTGAGGCCGTGCTATTGCACGTGTCATTGCGAGATCTTGATCCAGCCATAGTTCTTTCTTATGACAATGTGGTTGATGATATTGACCATGTTTGCCGGGAAAATACTTCCGTGCATTTAGCTGAAAATATAGTAGGGAATAGAAGTTTTATAAATGCGGAACTCCCCAGTCTATTAAGCACAAACAGCTGCGGGTACAAACGATCTGAAACACCGGTGATATTCAGCCCATTTGGTCTCGGAGTGCTTGATTTGGCTGTTGGCAAGTGGTTGTTAGAAAAGTCATATTCAGTTGGGGTAGGAAATGCAATTTCAAACTTCTTTCCCAAATCATGGCGTGATGAGAATAGAGGTGATTTATCATGATAAATACAGGTTTGTTGGATTTAGTAGGTAATACTCCGGTCGTATGTGTGCAATCTCGTAACAGGCCGGAGCTTAGCCCGATTGATCTCTATGCAAAACTTGAGTACTACAACCCGACGGGTAGTATCAAAGACAGGCCAGCGGCTCATATAATCCGCCACCTTCTGCTAGGTGGTGAAATTAAACAGGACACAGTGTTAGTTGAGTCCTCTTCGGGAAATTTTGGTATAGCACTCGCTGCAATTTGTAAATCTGAAAATCTAAAATTTATCTGTGTCGTCGACCCAGTAATTGTTGAACAAAATGAGTATCTATTATCTCAATACGGTGCCGAAATTGTTAAAGTGACTTCAAAAGACGATAGTGGCGGCTATCTAAAGTCGCGTATTAAGAAGGTAAAGGAAATTCTGGAGGAAAACCCGAATGCAATTTGGCTGAATCAATACTCTAATGAGAAAAATGCCATGGCCCATTATTATGGGACAGGCATGGAGATATACAAGACTTTTGCAGACATTGGATTAGACTATGTTTTTGTGCCCGTTAGTTCAGGAGGAACGATTTGTGGGGTGTCCAAACTTTTGAAGGAACAATTCCCGAACATAGAAATCATAGCTGTGGACTCCGTGGGGTCAGTAATCTTTAGTGATGTCTCTAAACAGAGATTTATCCCTGGTATGGGTTCAAGTATTCAACCTGATTTAGTTAAAAAGGCCCAAATAGACTATATCCTTCACGTGGAAGAGCCCGATACAGTATCGGGCTGTATGGAGCTTCTTAATGACTTCGGGCTGTTTGTCGGTGGCTCTTCTGGTGCGGTCTATATGGCAGCAAAAAAGTTTTTTGGTTTGGATAGACCGGTTAACTTGGTAACGAGGAAACCAAAAACCGGCAGATATCCATCTGTTAATCGCAAGCCAATTGCCCTTTTACTTTTTCCTGACCGCGGGGAGCGATATAGTTTGACCATTTACAATGAACAATGGGTATCAAGCTGTTTTCCGACAGAAAAGTTAATGGTTCATTCAAAATCCGTTTAATGATCATGTTAATGCATGATAGCCAGTATGCTGATCAGATTTAACTAAATGTGATCATTCTTCAGGGAACAGTAGACGACTAAGATCCCTTCCTATCGTAATAATCGGTCAAATGATTGCCCAGAGAGCATAGCCATGCTGACCCCGCAGGAGCATCCTCGCTACCCGCGCGTTAGGTGATGTCCAAGGATTCAGTTTTGACATTATCCTATAAACTGTAATACCAGTTTACAACTAAGATTTATTCGGGCTCGGATAACGCCATTGGCTCTGAGTCTACATGTAAATATCTTTCTATGTGCACTAAAAGCGTTCCTGAAAGTTATTGCAGCCAATATTTCAATATAACCTCAAACCCAATATATAGTATCCAGTGCTCTGAGGCATACATTGTGACATGCCCAGAAACTTGGTCTGAAATAGTTTGAAATTTTCATATTATAGTAGCGCGTGACGTTGCGAAAAAAGAGACGAGATATGTTGTTGCGAATAATAGACAAAACCACCAATGGCAATGATGATGAACTCATTAACATTGTCTTCGAGCATGATCTGGAAGACGAACAATTCTATATCTATAGATATGATTCTCCGTTTTCAAGAAATTTTCGTGAAAATATAAACTGGTACTATAACGAGTATCTTTGCGATAGAGATGACAAACCAGATGATCGTGGTGTAGTAGAGAAATTGATCAAGTTTGGCCAGTATTTAGGTGATCAATTACTTGGAGAAGATCACCAACTTACTAAATATATGCGGCTAATTGAAGAGCAAGGCTATCACAATCTACAAGTTCAAATAGAATCTGAAAGGGTCGAGTTTTTTGACGAATTGTGGGAAGCGATGGTTTTTCCCGAATCGAAATATATTTTGGCGGCTGTCGTAAAAAGCTTTGTACGAAAGTTTAGCAGTCTTGAGAACCGGGCGGAGCATGTTGAGGTATGCTATGGACTAAAGACCGCACCTGTTAGCGCAGAGTCGATAGTTAGTTTAGTTCAAACTGGTTCCGAATCATGTTCGGGGCCGGATAGATCTGATGATAAACCTCTATGTATTCTACACGCAGTGTTCCGGCCTGGATCACGAAGTCTGCCTCGCGATCCTAGCAATGCGTTTAATACAGGCGTCGAATTACTTGCGACCGAGGGAGCCATTCATTATGAGATATACCCTGTTAGTTGCTGGTCTGAATTACAGAAGAGATTAGATGATAGTTCGAGACCTGTCCATATTTTACATATCGACTCTACTGTCTTAGTAGATAACGAATCCGTGTCGTTCGGTTCGTATGAGAGCCAGGGAAAGCACCAACGGATTGATGTATCAGATCTTGTCAAATCACTGGTCGGTAATAAGGTAGCCGTTTTGTGTGTTGACGCACGTAATTATATAAACCAAGGAAAAGTTGTATCAAATAATACTGGTCTATCGCGTATTGCGCAGATTGCAGAAGCTGCAGGGTTGGGTAATGTCATAGGTCTCAGCCATAGTGTTGATCCCTGGACTAGCTCTGAGTGTTTTAGAAGGTTCTACTATTTCTTGGTTAAAGGGTTGACTCCGAGTCAAGCAGTAGTCGAAGCGAGAAAAGCGTTACAAGTAATCACCGAGGCTTCTCGATTTACGTCATATGCCATGCCCTTTAATATGTGGTCTCTTTTAGTTCACTACGGTGGTCAGCAACTAACATTTTTTGAAACACCCCAGGAAGTCAGTAATGCAGAAGAATCACATACTCTTGCTCGTATACAGAAAAACCTATTTGGTTTTAAGTCACAGCTTTTATCTCCTCCATTATCAAATACTGGTGATGGTCAATTTCTGCTCTCATTTGAGAAAATGCTGACTACCCAAAAAATTCCTGCGCTGATAGGCGATGAAGGAATGGGTAAGACACATTTGACGCACCAGCTATGTTTTTATTTTTTACAGTCTAATCAGTGCGACTATGGCTTCTACTTTGATTTTGAGACTGACTTTTATTCACCCGACATTATCTTGGAAATGATTGGATCTGTTTTAGGTGTGATATCAAAGACAAGAACAGATATAGAAAAGAAATTAAGGGAATTATGTTGTTGCTTTGTACTAGATAATATTCTCAATGTCCCGAGTAAATCTCAACTTGCCTGTAAGGAAGTGGAAGAATTTCTACAGGAGTTAGCGGCAGTTGGCCATAAGGTGATTGTAACAGGAACAGCTGTCTCGCCAAGTACGCTATATATTGAAATTCCAATTACACCTTTGCTTCTTGAGGAACAGAAGATATTGGCGGCAGAGAGCCTGCGATATAATAATCTTCATGGCAAAGACAGGGACAAGGAGTGGGAGAAGCTATTATTCAATTTACGTGGTAATCCATTTCTAATAAAAAAAGTCATCCCCTACCTAAACTCTTGCGACATCAGCGAGCTGATTGAAAAGATTGATCGAGAAATACCAGAGAATTTAGAGAAGTCTGTAGTCGCTGCGTTCTACCAGTGGCAGTGGGAAGAGTTGCCACAAATTTGGCAATCACTACTTTTGTTAAGCGCGACGGTGAATGGTCTTATTCTCGAAATACTGATGATTGCCTGCGATCAGAAAAATCCGTTTACACCAGCAAAAACTTTACTAAGGGAACTGGGTGAGGAAGATGGAATACTAGTAGAAGGCCTAGATCTATGGGAAAAGTCTGGCTTTGTTAATAGGCTTCCACAAGGAAGGGTAATTGACTCTAGGTGCGAAAAATATTTGTCTACAAAATCCGAATTGGGTCGATTCGGCAAGCTGAAAAGCAAGGAGATAAAATTATTGTTGAGCCAAGTGATATGTGAAGGCATAAGGCGGTTATCCCTGCATTTAAGCACCGAGTCAAATCCGGTGCTATGTCATAAATTATTGATGAATCGGCGAGAATGGGTGCAACACTTTGAACAGCTTTGGTTTGCTGCAGATTATCGTGGTTTCATAGGTGTAAAAAATGCATTTGATCAATTGTTAAAAGCGGCCGAATTGACCGAAGAGAGTTCTGCCTGGTCGTTGGACTTGCTTATACGTTCAGAAAAAATTTCCGTTTCTGAAGACACGAACCTGGAAGCGAGATTATCCTGGTTAACCGTAGCTATAGCCGCTTTAGACACTACCGGAGCCGAAAAAGAAGAAGTAATTATGGCGGGTGTAAGCATTTGGAGAGACTGGTTCGATACAGCCGTCGATGCCCTAAAAAGCGAGCAATTACAGCTTTTCCAACATGCCAAGATATTTTTGGAATTATTTTATCGAAAGAATGAAAATTGGGAAGAATGTATTCATATATCTCAAAAATCCTGTGATGCATATATAGGTTATGAAGCTTGGCACCAAGTTATTCAATGCTATAGGTCTTTGACGATGTATCACGTAGCAATAGGGAAGTCAGTAGAAGCATCCGTTTTTGAAGACCAAATCTTGCACAAGATTGATTATGGAGGTTTACCTTCAGATTTCGAAATTAGGCAAATTATGGAAACAGCCCTAGCTCGGATAGGCCGCAAAGATTTTGAAAAAGCCCAAGTTTTAGTCGATCAAATTAAGGGTCGAAAAGACGCAAACCAGTTATACGAAATAATCGACGAGTTACAAGCGGAAATCTTGTTCCAGAAACATAATTATAGAGAATCCATGTGCCACTACTGCCGGATGTGGAAGCGGGCAGTTAACTCTAAACAGAAAGCTCGGATGCAGAAATTGAGCCAACGATTCGCCGAAATTGAAGAACAATTGGGCACTGAAGCATTCGACAAGCTATTTACGCAGGGAACCGGAGACGACTCCATTACGCCGCGTAACCAAGTTGAATTCCATTACAGTTAATAAAATAACCATTTAGAAAATTAATTCGAAAATATTAGGAGCTGCTAATGTTAGTTTTTGTGTTTCCGGGCCAAGGGGCTCAAAGAAGAGGGATGGGCGAAGAGTTGTTTGATTGTGTTCCAGAATTTGCTGCAGTTGAGCGCGAAATGGAAGAGATATTAGGATACTCAGTCCGGCAGATTTGTTTGACTGATTCACAACATCAGCTTGGCAAAACGGAATATATTCAACCATGTTTATATACCGTAAGCGCCTTACATTATTATAAAGCGTTGGCTGAAGGAAAGAATCCTGAAATGGTCGTCGGGCATAGTCTCGGCGAATATAACGCATTGTTGGCAGCTGGGGCTTTTGACTTCCTGACCGGTTTACGGCTGGTGCAAAGGAGGGGGGAGTTAATGTCTCAAATAACTAATGGAGCAATGGCGGCTGTCACCGGTTTGGACAAAGATACAATCAAACTCACTATAGAAAGGGAGGGATTGAATGGGATTGACTTTGCCAATT
This sequence comes from Gammaproteobacteria bacterium, assembly GCA_021773355.1. Classification (GTDB taxonomy): domain Bacteria; phylum Pseudomonadota; class Gammaproteobacteria; order Pseudomonadales; family Pseudohongiellaceae; genus UBA9145. The sequence goes on from JAJFKE010000021.1 coordinate 16,652, forward strand.
TCAACTCGCCTTTACAAACAGTCATTTCGGGACCGGAGGTAGAAATCGATCAGGCCATTCCGATAATAGAAAATGCTGGTGCTGAGATGTGTATGCGTCTATGGGTAAGTGGGTCATTTCATTCCCGCTATATGATCTCAGCAGGCGAAGCTTTTGAGAGATTCCTCAACCAGTTTTCTTTCAATTCTTTGCAACGAACAGTAATTGCTAACGTAACAGGTAAGCCATATCCAAATAGTGATCCTTCGGCAACGATCCAGCCATTACTAGTTCGTCAAATTTCGGAATCCGTACAATGGCAACAAAGCATCGAATACTTGCTTGACCATGGTGCAACAGAGTTTGAAGAAATGGGTTCATCAATGATACTAACACCTTTGATTCAGCAAATATGTAAGAACAAGGGACAACATTCATTGCCTTATCAGGATAGAAACATTTGAATCAGATACACTATTGAACTGGAGAGAGAATAATATGTTGAATACGAACTCAAGTGCGCTAGCTGAGCATAATGAACACGAAACTGTTGTTGCTAAACCGCCTTTTTCAGTAAAACCGGAGTCATTAGGGAGTGCCGAATTTCGGCATGATTACGGTATTAAGTACGCTTACCTTGCTGGGGCAATGTTCAAGGGAATAGCTTCCATAGAGTTGGTGGTCGCTATGGGAAAAGCTGGGCTAATGGGATATTTTGGGACGGGAGGATCTGATGTAGAAGAAATAAAATCCGCAATCGTGCGTATTCAATCTGAATTGAACCGGGGACAACCTTACGGAATGAATCTGCTGTCTAATCTTGAAAACCCAGAGCTGGAGATGAAAACAGTAGAATTGTTTTTGCAGCATGGCGTTCGATATGCTGAAGCTTCTGCATATATGCAAATCTCTCCAGCTTTGGTTCGATTTCGCCTGAGTGGAATCAAACGATCATCACGAGGAACGATTGAAATAAGAAATCACGTATTGGCCAAAATTTCACGACCCGAAGTTGCCGAGGCATTTTTACGACCCGCGCCGGAAAAGATAGTTGAAAAGCTGGTAGCCGAGGGTCATCTTAGCGCTGAAGAGGCCGCTTTAGGGCGTGAGATACCGGTAGCACAGGACATCTGTGTAGAAGCAGATTCGGGAGGGCACACCGACCGGGGAAACGCCAGCGTTCTCATACCCGCGATACGCTCACTAAGCAAGATAATTATGTCAGAGCAGAATTATTTGCAACCAATACGTGTGGGTGCAGCAGGAGGCATAGGTACCCCAGAAGCAGCGGCTGCGGCATTTGTATTAGGATCAGACTTTGTTTTGACTGGATCGATTAATCAATGCACGGTAGAGGCTGGAACAAGCAACTCTGTCAAAGATATTTTGCAAGAGCTTAACGTCCAAGATACCGATTATGCACCTGCTGGAGATATGTTTGAAATAGGAGCTAAAGTTCAAGTGGTTAAGCGGGGGCTTTTTTTTCCGGCACGTGCAAATAAGCTGTACGATCTCTATCTACATCATAAATCAATAGATGAAATAGATTCACACACTAAACAGCTAATACAAGAAAAATACTTTAAGCGGTCTTTTGATGAGGTTTGGATGGAAACAAAGGCCTATTATTTGAACAAGCACCCTGAAAAGCTGGCAATGATAGAAAGGAGTCCAAAACAGAAAATGGCACTCATTTTTCGTTGGTATTTTGTTCACACTTCACGACTGGCTACAAACGGGAGTAATGAACAGAAGGTAGACTATCAGATACACTGCGGCCCGGCACTAGGTGCCTTTAATCAATGGGTTAAAGGTACGGAGCTGGAAAGTTGGTGCAAGCGTCATGTAGCAGATATAGGTGAACTGCTAATGACAGAAACAGCGTTGATACTAGAAAATCGTATGGCAGCGTTGGACACTCAAATTATCCATAGAATGTAAATACCTAGAAACCATCTGACAAGAGTCTTAAAAAAATTGTGAGGCGGAAGAATTATAGTACATCCACTAAACCAAAAATATTTTTCGAGCTGCTGTCCTGCTCTCTGTTATGCCAGGGTCAACAGCAGTCGAGGTTGCTCAAGAGTTCAGTGTTCGTCTTAGTCAAGGTTACAACAGCTCCAGATAATGTACTTACTCCTTTGACAGACAGCTTAATACTATTAACGGTCTCGACGAAACCATCCCATGCAACAGGCTCATCCCAATTTTAGATTTCTCCATCTTGCACTATGCTTATAAGGACATCGAGCAATGAAGAGGCCACGTTATTCAAAAACTGGCATTTTTCTATGGGCATCAAGGGAGGCAGTCTATTTGTGATCGGATCACGCAGCACTCAGTATGTTGGCACAAGAAACCTCTGAAATTTGAAAAATAATATTATAAAGAGTGTGCGTAAATCAGTACCTTCTTTTTGTGGCTAGGTCCAGAATATGAGAATATTGTCAATTTATTTATAGAATCAATATTGGAGAGGAATTTGGAAAATTCGCCCATAGTTTTTATGTTTTCGGGTCAGGGGTCACAGTATTATCAAATGGGGAGACATTTTTTTCAGGGTAATCTCACATTTAGGCGGGAGCTATTGTCACTCGATGAAGTTGCACAGGAGTTTGTCGGCGTTTCGATAGTAGATACGATTTTCGCACCTGATAAGAAAATATCTAACCCGCTGGATAATTCAGTAATTTCTGGTTTATCGATATTCGTCATAGAAATTGCTTTGGTACGAACCCTCAAAGAAAGGGGAGTCAATCCTGACATATTGCTTGGCTTGAGTTTTGGTACTTTTGTATCGTGTGTCGTTGCAGAATGTCTTCATGCGGAAGATGCTATTCAAGCGCTAGTGAGGCACGGAAAAATATTTGAGGATACTTGCGAAAACGGATGCATGCTAGCTGTATTGGGATCGCTAGACGCCTTTCACAGTAACTATCTTTTGCAGCAAGTCGCCGATTTGGCAGCAATAAATTATCCAGAGAGTTTTGTATTGTCTCTACCTCAAAAAAATTTAGAAAAAGTTGAATTGCTGTTGAAGGAGGAAAATTGTGTTTTTCAAAAAATGCCAATAACCACTGCCTACCACTCACGCTGGATTGACGATGCTAAGTATAGTTTTTTTGAACTCTATGGACAGATGAATTTTGATCCGCCGTCAATTTCTATGATTTGCTCTCAAACAACACGACCACTATTCGAAGTTAACGCACAAACACTCTGGAATGTGGTCAGAAAACCTATACAGTTTAAGGACACAATTAGAAATTTAGAGAGATTCGGAGTTTATAGATATGTGGACGTTGGTCCTTCGGGTACTCTCGCGACTTTTCTTCGATATGCGCTTACTAGTGAGTCAAAGTCTCAAGCATTCTCTATCTTATCACCGTACAGACAAAATAATAGCAATTTTGAAGAGTTAATATCACGTCTTAAGACGTAATAAACATAACGCTTGCTGTGAACGAATTCAACATTACGGGCCAGTGAAAAGTAATTTCAAGTGACTTCCCCGATATACTGTTTACGTTAAGACTGCCCGGTTACGCTTGTTGTATTCATATTAAGTATGAATCACACGAAGTAGCGTGTTGGTCCTGATCCCGTCCTGCCCTTAGAAAGAGTTACGACGTTTATGTCAGTGAGCATAACCATGCAGTCTTGTTATCCCGGGTTCCAATTCAGTATTTGAGTCCAGGAATCACGATTTGGTATCTTCACCTCGGGCAGACTCTGGGCGTCGAACACCTAACCCTCCTCGATGACTTCGTTTAATAAATGCAGATAGGCCATCAATTCTTGTATCTTACTAGCGGTGAGGATTCCTTTTAGATTGAAAGTCATGGCGCGATTTGACAATTGGCGTTCAAAATTGACTATCCTAATTCTACGACTTTGACATTCACCTCTTCGCCTTTTGACTTTACTTAAACGAGTTATAACCGAATCTGGTGTTTAGGCAGTTGAAAAAAAGCGGCGTATCTGGTTGATTTGTTGTTGCGACACAATAAATATCCAAAAAGGATACGCCACCATGATCAAGAATAATGTTATTGAGCTGGAAGGTCGAGAGG
>JAJFKE010000022.1 GCA_021773355.1 Gammaproteobacteria bacterium
CTCCTTGCTCAGTTGAAGTTACCAGATACGGTTTCCGGTACTTGTGAACAGTACCTGCTCCACCCGGGATTAATGGACAGTGCCCTACAAGCCGCGATCGGTCTGACTGCAGATATTCAACACCTGCCTGATGAACAGTCACTTCCTTTTGCTCTGGAATCGGTAAGCGTACTTGCTCCATGCACCCAAGACATGTTTGCCTGGGTCCGTTACTCCCAGAACAGTAAAGTGGGAGACAATATCACCAGACTGGATATTGATCTTAGTGATCGTGAAGGAAATGTCTGTGTGCAGATGCGAGGATTCTCTTCCAGAGCCCTCAAAGGCAAATTCAGATCTTTTCAGCAAGCGACACAACTTTCTACAACCCCTGAAGAAATCGGAGAGGCAACCTTTCAAGCTGGTTTGCACTTTTTGGTTCCAGTTTGGAATCCGGTTCTTGCTGAAGCAAAGGTAGCACTCCAGAATGCCGGTCAGCCCGAAGCAACCAAGGTACTCCTGTTGGGAGATGACCACACTCACCTGGACTGGGTGCAACAGTCCTATCCCAATGCCCAGTTGTTGCAACTGTCCTCACCCTCAACCATCGAGGCTCTGCAGGCTAAATTGCAAGCATGTAGCTTCGATCATTTACTCTGGATTGCACCCGACTTGACGCAGAAGACTGAAACTCACCGCCTGGATCATAGGCAAGTCATTGAGCAGCAAGAACAGGGCGTGATAGATGTGTTTCGTACCATAAAGGCCCTGTTGCTTTTGGGCTATGTGACCAAAGAACTCAAGTGGACACTCATCACCGGTAAAACACAAAGGGTGAAAAAGGCTGAGCAGGTTCAGCCAACTCATGCCGGGATATTCGGATTAATAGGCAGTCTGGCGAAAGAATACTCCCATTGGGATTTACGCTTACTGGATGTGGCATCGCTGGACTCGATAGCCGCCAACGAATGTTTGTCACTGGCTGCAGATAAAGAAGGCACCGGTCTGGCCCATCGCCATGGTGAATGGTTCCGCCAGGAATTGGCACATACGGTAGGCTTGAACAAGACAAGCCAGGTCTATAGGCAAGAGGGAGTCTATGTTGTTATTGGGGGTGCTGGTGGTCTTGGTGAAGTGTGGAGTCGGTTTATGCTCGAACACTACCAGGCCAAACTGATTTGGATCGGCAGACAAGCACAGAATGACGCCATAACAGCCAAGCTTGACGCCCTAAGCCAGCTAGGTCATGCCCCACTGTATATTTCAGCTGATGCCACAAAGCGGGATGCCTTAGAACAAGCTTTTAAGCAAATCAAGCTAACTTATCCGGTTATTCATGGTGTCGTGCATTCAGCCATAGTTCTGCAAGATCAAAGTCTTATCCAAATGGATGAAGCCCAGTTCAGAGCCAGTCTAAGTACCAAGGTTGATATCAGTGTGAACATGGACAGGGTCTTTGGCGAGCAAGAGCTGGACTTTATGCTTTTCTTCTCGTCTATCACGTCTTTCACCAAGGCCCCCGGGCAGTCCAATTATGCTGCTGGTTGTACATTTAAAGACAGTTTTGCACAAGCGCTACAGCAACAACGCGCCTATCCGGTGAAAATTATGAACTGGGGCTATTGGGGCAGTGTAGGCATTGTTGCCGACGAATCTTATAACAAACGTATGCAGCGCATGGGCATTGGCTCTATTGAACCCCAAGAAGGGATGGACGCACTGCAGGCACTGAGCAGTTCTGAGGTGGATCAGATTGCTTTGCTTAAGACTCTCACCACGCAGGCTACGGCGGACCTCAATTTCTCAGAAACGATCAGCTACTATCCCGCAACAGCAACGGCAATATTGCCCCATGTACAAAAGGCTTTGCGCACACAAGATTCTGCCGATCAACTGGCTGCTCTGGAGAAAGGGCTGCAGATTGCAGCCATGGATGTATTGCTGACGGAAATTCTCGCCTCCACGCTGGTTTCTTTGGGTCTTTGCGATCAGGGAATCTTTGGTTCGGAGAAAAGCGTGATAGATATGGCCGGGGAGATGACCTCCAGTCTGTCATTAAGCAAACAGGCTGCCTCTTTTTATGAGCGCTGGCTCAGCGGCAGTATCAGTTATTTACAACAGCAAAAGTTACTTAGCCCGCAATTGACTGTTAAGCAAGAGGTTAAAGAACTGACTGACTTGTGGGCAGAATGGGAATCTGAAAAAACGGCATGGTTGGCTAACCCCAACCAAAAACCCTATGTGGTCTTACTGGAAACCTGCTTAAAAGCATTGCCCGCCATCTTAACAGGCAAGCAGTCGGCAACGGATGTGATTTTTCCTCACTCGTCTATGCAACTGGTAGAGGGTATTTATCAAAGAAATCTGTTGGCGGACTATTTTAACCAAGTGCTCGGTGAAACATTAGCAGCATGCATCGCCGGTAAACTGGAAATAGACAAACAGAGCAAGCTCCGCATTTTGGAAGTTGGTGCAGGTACGGGTGGTACGACGGCAAAGTTATTGCCCATCTTGCAAAAGTTTGCAATCACCGAATATTGTTACACGGACTTGTCCAAAGCCTTTTTAATGCATGCTGAGGAACACTATCAACCTCAATGCCCGTCACTGACGACAGCCCTTTTCGATGTATCCAAGCCCTTGGCTTCCCAATCGATTGCGGCGGGCCACTACGATCTGGTCATTGCAACAAATGTACTGCATGCCACACCGAATATCAGAGAGACCTTACGCAATGTTAAGGCGGCGTTAAAAACCCAGGGGGTTTTGCTACTCAATGAAATCAGTGAGTGGTCGTTGTTCAGTCATCTGACTTTTGGTCTATTGGAGGGGTGGTGGCTGTATGAAGATGTTGCACTACGGCTGCCGGGAAATCCGGGACTGACTCCTGACAGATGGCAGGAAGTTCTGGAGGAAGAGGGGTTTGGAGATGTTTTTTTTCCAGCCAGGAATGCCCATAGGTTAGGACAACAGCTTATCGCTGCCAGCAGTGATGGCGTAGTACGACAACGCGTCAATAA
>JAJFKE010000023.1 GCA_021773355.1 Gammaproteobacteria bacterium
CTCCCTGCTTATAGCGATCCCAAATAAAGGACTTCATGTCCTCCGTATAATGCAGGCGGGTACGGTAAACCATAGTGCAACACTCCTCTCTTTGTTAAAAGATAGTCGTGTGTTGCGTTGATCAGTTGAATTCACAACCCTAAGCAGTCATTGGAGATTCCTTTGACTGACTTCTGCTTTAGTTCAAGAAAACGGAGATACAGAGTATAAATTCTTATATACCAGACTCTTTCGTTAAAGAATAATTGGAAAACAGGGAGTCAGCTATGGCTAAGCTTTTCGGGGAATTAAAGCGCCGCAGAATCTTTAGAGTGACTTGCTTGTAGAGATATAGAGGGTGTAGTGCAGTGTTTTTCTCAACTTAAAGTGCTAACTTATCAATGCTATATGTGGGATATTTTAACGGTGGAGCAAAATGATGAATATTGCACTTAATCAGCTGAATAATGTAATCTGCCTTGTTTTATTGACGGCCTTTCTTCAATGCTGTGTTGGCGTTGATCATATAGACACCAAAGAGCCAGTATTATCTCTAACATCCGAGAATACAGGGGCTTTCGGACTGCGACCTACAATAATAAGCTCGGAAGAGATTCATCAACTCACGACTACACAGACAGAAGATTTCCTCACTTTTATGGCTAGCCCCAGGAATGCCCACCTCAAACCACACCGCCGCCTGTATTCTTATCTCGAAAAAATAATTTCCGGATTCACCTATCAGAAAACAACCTATACTGCTGCACAGGCGATAGAGTTAAACAGTGGTAACTGTTTATCCCTGGCGATCATGACAACTGCTTTAGCGAAAGCGGCAAATCTGGAAATCGGTTATCAGTTAATGAATGATGTGCCTGTTTTTGAACTAAACGACACAGTAATAGAAAAAGGTGTGCATATACGCACCGTCCTTTATGATTCTGAGTGGGTGCAAAGAGACGAATTTCTGGCATTATCTCGTCCCGTAATCAAAATCGATTATTTCCCGACCGGTAGACAACGCTTTATCGCCAACCTGAATGAAAATGATTACCTAGCCATGTACTACCAGAATGAAGCTGCAGAAGCTCTGGCACAAAATGATTTAAATTCTGCTTATTGGTTTAGTATTGAGATGCTGAAACATGTTCCTAATAATTCTCAGGCCATCAATATGCTAGCCGTCATTAATCGTCGCGCTGGCAATCTTGAAATAGCTGAAAAGCTTTATCTTGTCGGTATTGAATTCGCTGATGAGAAATTAACTTTGTTGAAAAACTATCGTGGGCTGTTGTCATCTGCCGGACGAACCGAAGAAGCAGAACGCATCAAAATACAACTAAACTCAATGAATGATCCAAGTCCATTCAATTGGTTCCGACTGGCTGTACTGGCTTACGACGAAGGTGATTTCATAGAAGCCATTCGTTATTACAACAAAGCCATCGAGCTAGCACCTTATTTTCATGAAGCTCATCTGGGTATCGCTCAATCGAACTATCAGGTAGGCAAACTGCGAAGCGCTGAAAATGCATTGAAGCGAGCGCTGGATAACGTCTATAAAGTCAGCACACGTAATTTATATCAGGCTAAGTTGGTTTCACTTAGAAAAGAGATCTACAACTAAGCAAGTGAGCGAACACCGTTTTAGACTCCATAAGACGTGCTGTCGCGGGAGTTAGGGGCCAATACTAGTAGTTTAGTTAGTTGATTCTGATTTTGCTTAGGCCCTGTCTTGTAGAATCGAGTTAGAGGCTGCATTCCCTTCCCATGCTGGCACAGCTTTAGTACTCTCCCGCATAACGTATTTTTCAGGATGGAGCTATAAGTGTCTCGTTTCTTAGCTATTTTTGTTTCCTTGCTTTCCTTTTCCGCAACGATTTCAGCTCAGCCGCCCGAGCCTCATATTCACTTCAACCATTTCTTTGTGGTTGTAGACCAAGATACCTTCGATGACATTCAGAATAGTGAATACATTAGTAGCACTTTCGCTATTACTGAAATTCGAACTACAGCGAGAGCTGACGCCACTTATTCAGGATTTTATGTTTACGGAGAGAATACCTACTTTGAAATCCTCACTCGAAGCCTTAGTCCTTGGCAAAGCGGCATATTTTTCAGCCCAGATATTGAAGACGGCCTAGAGTTGGTCAAAGAAACACAGCTGCCATCATTACAGATCAATTCAGTTCCAATTACGAGGGAGTTTGAAAACAAACAAGTCCCATGGTTTTTCACTGCAAGAAATTTTGGATACCCTTCAAGCAGTCAATTGGGCGTTGGCATAATGGAATACCATACCCAGTATCTGAAGGAGTATTTCCCAGACAAAACGCCACAATCTCGCGGAGTCAGTCGGAAAGATATTTTGGCCCGTTATTCCTCCATATTAAACATCTCGCAATCAGATCGCCTACTCAGTGATGTTGTCAGAGTATCTGTCAGTGTCTCGCCATCAGAGCATACTGCTATGTTGAAGCTCTTCGATTCTTTAAGGTACGGGATTACTAATAACGAAGAGCATAACGTATTCACTGATAATGCGTTCAAACTAAGAGTAATCTCAGACCCAAATTCTACAAGTAGGATTCTCGAAGTGGATATGCTGTTACACAGCGACCAATCTGAAGATAGGACTTTCCGATTCGGGTCAAATTCTATTCTGCATGTACGCAGAGACGGGCATGCAATCTGGTCTTTTGACTGAAAGCCCTAGTTAACAAGTTATAACCCAACGCCTTCACACACAATAAGTGTTTAAAGCCGCCTTAAGCTCTACTAGGTGCTTTGTCGCTGGGGTTAGAGGCCAGCACAAGTAGTTTGGTTGATGGGAATTGATGTTGCTTAAGGCCTGTCTAGTAGAATCAAGCAAGGGCAGTCGAAGTCGATACGAAATAGTTTCCGGTAAATAGCATTACCGGAAATACACGATTGAACTTCATCGTGCCTTAATGCGCAGAAGCCTTCATGTAAACTAGGGCATTTGCTTGTCTGATTGTTTGTGCGGGAAGAAGTCTTTCAATTTCTTGCTTTTTTACTTTGGCGTCACTGTTCCCCGATAGTTCAGCTAATAAATACCACATGTAAGCGGTATTCAGATTCTCATCGACGCCTTTGCCAGAGCTATATATTTCCCCCATTCTGTACTGAGCAGGCATATGTCCCTGTTCTGCAGCTAAAGAGAACCATTTCGCAGCTTCTGAATTATTCTCGATCTCGAATGAATTAACGAAAGACTTCCGAAGCGTTAGCATGTCAATTTTCTGATCTATGAATCCCATCTGCATCTTTTGTACTTGAGCCACTAGGGAAAGCCGTTCTAGGTCGCTCCTTATGTTGATGTCAGCATCTATTCTGTCTGAATAGGAATTTGCATATTCAATAGGGTTACGTACAAAGTCTGCTAAGTTTAGATCCGGGCGGGCCCTATTATTGTCTATATTGGAAAACAAGCTGGAGCGGATGGAGTCGGTTAGTTCATCCATTTCATTTAGCGCTTCAAGTTTCTCATCAATTGCATCTCTTAGTTGATCATCTAGAGCACTTCGTTCGCCAAGACTATAGAGAATACCTAGTTGGTACTGAGCGTCCGGTTCTCCTAGTTTAGCCATTTCTCTTATATCCTCAGAGTTGGCACCGAAGGCGCTGCCTATTAGGATAAACAGGGATAAGTAGAGGGTAATAAACTGCGAGAGAATGCGAGAAAGCAGGGTAATCATGACTCTATCCTAGCTTATGGGGTAGAAATATTGTTCTGATCAAATAATTGCATCATTTATGTATCGGGGCCAGTAATACTTAATGCCGGTAGTTCGGATTACTGGAAACTTAAGAAAGATTTACAGCTCAAATGTCTTTCATGGCGGGGATGTCCCCAGGACCCCTCTTCAGAAAATATATATATTGACATTTGTAGAGATAAGTCTATATTTGACGCGTAGAGACTGAGTTAAAGAACATTGGAAAAGCAAAATAGGAATACAAATTGAAACTTTCTGCCTTTGAACTTGAAGTTATGAGGCTTGTGTGGCGCGACCAGAAAGTGATAGCACCCGATATACACCGTGAATTAGCGCAGGATAGGGATATCACCTATTCAACGGTTAAGACCATTATTGACCGCCTGGAGGAAAAAGGCGCAATCGAGCGTCTCAGGACTTATGGACGGACGATTCTTTATGGGCCCACAATAAATGAAAGTGTGCTTGCCCAGCCTATGGTGAAGGACTTGGTTCGCAAACTATTTGGCGGTAAAGCACGCCCCATGATAAATCACCTTTTACACGATGAAGACCTCACTCTGGATGATTTGGCCTATTTGGAAAAGACGATTTCGGAAGTGCGGAGAGAGCTTAAGATCAAGGGAGGTGACTAATGCTGAGCTGGATTGTCATAAACTCTATTTTTTCTGTGCTAGCGCTGAGCTTTATCAGTTTCAATAAAGATGCTCCTCACCGCTTGCGCTTCTTTGTGTGTTTTACTGCGTTGGTTTGCTGGCTACTGCCATGGCAAACTGTCTCGGCCTGGATCCCCGATTTCGTGAGCTGGGAAGTCAGCACAGTTTCATTACGAGAGCTTGTGATATCGGCATCCCCTGATATTCGTCAATTAAACACGATGATCGAAGTTGGTGCTGTCGGTGCCGAGCGATCAGATATTTTTGATTATTTCGGACAACTGCAACTAATTCTGTACTTTCTCTTTACGATTGGCATGATCCTATTCATTCGCCGAATTCTCAGTCACAGATTCACAATGAATCAGCTTGAGTCGGATAGTTTTCTGGCAAACGAACTATGGCATAGTGTGACATTGCCACCAGGGCGAGAAAATTCAAAGACGCTCCCACAAATTAGAATTCAGAAAACCATAAAGGGAGCACTCTGTAGTGGACTACGAAACCCAGTAATCTGGATTCACCATTCGATTAAAGATTCCCCTCAACTACAAGCTGTTCTACTGCACGAATATACCCATATCAGACAAAACGATAACTATTATCTGCTTGCGATGACTTTCATCGAAAGCTTAATGTGGTGGAATCCGCTAGCAAGAATTCTCGCGAACAGTGCACGAAGCATGCAGGAGTTGAGCTGTGATGAGATTTGCAACAGACAACTTAATGGCTATCGAGTTATGTTGGCCAGTCTAGTTGTAGATCAACTCTATAGCATGCCAGCGCCGCTAAGAGCTCGCTTTGTCACCAATATTTCCGTAAATAAACATTTCGACGCTGAAAGAATAAAAATACTAGCAAGGACTTATCCTATGAAAGCAAAACACGTGTTTTCGACTTCTCTAATCATTTCCTTTACTTATCTCTCGATTAATATAGTCAACGTGCAAGCAGATCAAGGTCAGACTGCTACTGATATCACTAGTACTACCAGCACTTCGAGTCGTTCCAGCGACGAGATATCAGAGTTTGAATATCAGCCGGGCACCTATACCGTGCAGAGAAGTGATAGTCTCTCGGAGATCGCGAAACGCTTCAACATATCTCTGGCGGCATTAAAATTCTCGAACAAACTGAATTCGAACAACATTAAAATTGGTCAGGTGCTGAGTGTCGGCGGCGCTACCGATGCGGGCTCCTACGAGCACACCGTTGTGCGGGGAGAAACCCTGTCAGAAATAGCCGGAAGCTATGGCATTAGCATCTCCAGCCTGCGGCAGGCGAATGCACTCGCCAGCGGCCGAATTATGATTGGACAAGTTCTCAAGATCCCCTCCTCCTGATATAACCCCCTCCCAATCCATGAAACAGCATATCCCGCCACCATAATTCAAGGCCTGTATTGGATTCTTGGAGTTGAAAATTGATGAAAGTGACTGCAAATCTGCTCAAGTTTCTGTGTTCAGGATTGCTCGTTATTACTTTGTCAGCGCCTGCACTTGCTCAATCTGATTCTGGTATTGAAATAGTGGGCTATGATCTCCAACTTAAACCGAACCTAGCTGACAGAAGTATTGAAGGCACAGCACGAATTCGAATTAGGACATCAACATCTTCAAGCTCATTAGTCGAGCTAAGCATCGGCTCTCTTCAGATTGTTAGGGTTTCCTCATCTAACACTCCACTTGCATATCAGAATATGGAAGGGACCTTACAAATTGAACTACCAGAGCAACTCACTGAGGAAAGCACTATAGCAATCAATTTTCACGGCACACCAAGGTTCGGTTTGAAATTCAGTGAAGATGCCTCTGAAGTTAGTACTGCGTTTTCAACAAGTCAGTGGATGCCTTCCAACGTTAACCCTTCGGTTCGCGCACCATTCAAACTTTCGCTCACCATTCCAGAAAATTTCCAAGTAGCTGCAATGGGAACGAAGCAACCAAGTCAGCGAATTTCCAATGGTTTGAAAATAGAAACATGGGAAGAAACTGAATCTATGCCTGCCTATTTGTACGGATTCGCTGCTGGTGATTTTGTTGAGTTGGTAGATGATACAGAAATCCCCACTCTGAGGTATCTAGGCCCACCCACTTTTAGCCAAGAAGAACTTCAAACTATTTTTACCAATACACGCGACATGATCGAGTACTTCGAAAAGATATCAGGAATTGACTATCCACATAGTGTATATACCCAAGTTCTACTGCGGAATGGTGGTGGCCAAGAGCTGGATGATATGGCTGTCATGGACCAGAGCTACGGCACAGGTGTTCTGGAGGATGAAACAGCTATTTGGCTAGGGGTCCATGAGATAGCTCATCAGTGGTGGGGCAATATGGTCACAAACCAAGATTGGACACACTTCTGGCTCAATGAAGGTCTCGTAAACTTTATGACAGCTTCCTATCTAGGGCACAAATTTGGACCGGAATTTTATGATGAGAATATCAATGCCGCCCAAAAGCAATATCTAATCTTAGTTGAGTTGGGGGCAGACAAACCGCTTGTATTCCCTGATTGGGATAATCCCTCTCGCGAGGATAGATCGATTGTTTATGACAAGGGTGCTTATGTATTGCACCTACTGAAACAATTCGTAGGAGAAGAGGCGTTTTGGGCAGGCATAAGATTCTATACTACTAAGTTCTGGGGACAATCAGTGGCTAATAGGGACAGATTTATTTTTTAGAAGAGCTGAATAGATTAGACACTAAGCTAAACCTGTATTTGTAGCTGGAGAATAGGAATGAGAATAACCCTAAGAAAAAATCTAATTACCCTATTGACGGTAGTATTCGCATTTTCTGCTGGCGTGGTGTTTCAGTATCAACAGAATACCTACGCGCAGGGGAAAAAGGTTTATGAACTTCGCACCTACACCACTGCACCGGGCCGACTCCCTGCCCTGCTGAATCGATTCGGCGGCGGTGAAATTGATCTCTTTATTAAACACGGCATGAGCAGTATTGGTTACTGGGTGCCGGATGATGATGAACTTTCCGAGAACACACTGGTCTATATGGTCGCCCACGAAAACCGCGAAGCGGCAGTAACATCCTGGTCGGCATTCGGTAGTGATCCGCTCTGGCATGAAATGAGAGACAAGTCCCGGGAGGATGGACCCATAGTCACGAATGTAGTGAACCAGTTTCTCGATCCAACCCATTTCTCGCCGGCACAGTAAGGGAAGACTCTACAAAAGAATGCACTGCAGGTATTACGGGTCAAAGGAATACTCAGGCGACTAATGAGAACTCACTAGTGACGGCGGACGTGCTTTGTTTTTGAACAACTCAAAATCATAATACCAATTAAGGGTCTGACTCGGTTCCGAACAGTGTGCGGGTTCAGGCTGCTGAGGCCGTTGCCGTATCGGCCCGACAAGTTCAACAAATACGCCATCAGGATCTATGGCATTGACGATGCCGGTTTCGTCCTGCCCTGTGCCAGAACAACAGGGTGCGATCTCGGATAAAAAATCGACTCCCTGATCTTTCATTACCTTAACTGTTGCATCCAGGTTTTGTACCGCCAACGCGATACGGTGAATGCCGATATGATTGATTGGCGCGGGGTACGGTGGCGACGGGTCAAAGGGTTCGATCCATTGCATGATTCGCAACGTATTGCGATCTCCGTTCGGCAGACTGATGTCCGCACCGCGTAGGGTGAATGGCCGATCCAGACCGTAGGCTTGCGCTTCTGCAAGCGAGCCTTGTTCAGACAGTATTTCAACCTCTGAATAGCCAAGACTCCTATAGAATTTAAGAGATTCATCGAAGTCACTCACATTGATTCCTATATAGGGCATTGCCTGAATATTCACATTTGATTGATTCTCCGAGGAGATTTCCGCCAAGGTTGTAGATTCGATCAGCTTCAAATAGACGCCATCAGGATCTCGCATAAAGACAAATCTCTCCCCCAAGACCCCATAGGGTGCGGACAAAAACTCAACACCCTGCTCCTTTAAATAGGCATAATCCTGAGCAAAATTGGCGGTACTGAGTGCGGCGTATGCCATGCCGAGATGGTTGGGCAGTGCATAGGGCGGATCACCGTTGTAGGGAATTGCGAACTGAATAAGATCGATAGACGTTGGTCCAGAAGCATTGGGAATATTCATGACCTCAATACTCTGCAGCTCATAGGTACATAGATCGTACATGCCCAGTGATTGCGCCATCATAGCTGTATTGGTTTTAGGAAAAGTGTTTATTCCCCGCGTATAGCCGAGCTGTCGATAGAACGCGCGGCTGCGATCAAAGTCACTGGTTTGGGTGTTAAAATGAATTCTACCAAGCACCGCAAGATTGTCTGTGGATAACTGAGCGGAGTCTTCCGCCGCAGTGACAATAGACAGATTAGCAATCTGCATTAGAAGGAGAAAAACTAGACCAAATAAGCGAGACATAGTGTGTATCGATTAAGAATTAGGTTCAGAGTGAATATACAGTAGTTTTTGACTCAGGTAGCAAGTAAGTCTGTAGAAGATTCCAGGGCATGCTCTGCCTTCGTGGTTTCTGCTCAATGAATCAACTAAGAAGAAAAGAAGCCAGAGTAAAATACAGTAGTTTTTGACCAGCTCAAGCGATGAACCCCATGAAAAAGGGCGACGACCGGTTACAGCCGGTTGTCGCCCCACAGTTTCTTAGGACTCTTTCAGCTGCTGTTAGTCGTTGCGGTAACTCCTGACCGGAGGCAGCTGCGAACCAGACAGGTCAGAGGGAATGCTATTCTCGATCCTGACCGTATGGTTCAGCGTGCCGATTCCGTCGATGCTGGCACTGATGGTCTCACCGTCAACAAGGTATCCGGAGCCAGTAGCGCGTTGCACGCGACCCGCACCCGTTCCACCCGACGTACCGCTCTGCATGACATCACCAGGAAAGACCGTGATCAACGAGGAGGCGTACTCAATGAGTTCGGGGATATTGTGAATCATGTCGCCAGCTCGGGCCTCTTGAACAGTCACCCCATCGATGACCAGCGTCTGGTGCAGGCGCTCCATTGGATCGCCATAGAACTCTTTTGGTACGATCCAGGGTCCCTGCGGTGCAAAGGTGTCGTGGCCCTTGCCGACGAACCAGTCGGAACCGGAGCCGAAGCCACCAGGCGGGCGTCCGCCACGATCGGAGATGTCCATCGCCACCATGTAGCCGAACACGTGGTCATAGGCGCGGTTCGCGGAGATGTACTTGCCGGTGCGGCCAAAAACGATAGCCATCTCAACTTCCCATTCGATACGGTCACGGCCGTAGGGCATGATGATGTCGTCACCGTCACCGATGACTGCACCGCGGGTGGGCTTTAGGAACAGATAAGGAACGCCGCGGTTCTCGCGACGCTCACGCGCCCGAGCGTTCAGCTCATCGGCGTTGCAACCTTCGCAGGCGTGGGTGTAGAAGTTCACGGCCGCGTTCATGATTTTGCTCGGATACTGAATCGGGGCCATGATGTCCACCGAACTTACCGGGTGCACATAGCTCGGTCGGTCACCACTCAGCAGGTTCTCCTCCACGAGCCAGTTCACAACCTCGTAGACCCTGTACTTCAGACCGTATTCGTACTGCTCGATAAGTCCGAGCATATTGTCAGGCATGGCAAGCTTGCTGTACTGCGGCCTCAGCTGCATGGCGCGGTTAGCGGCCGCGAGGTCGACAATTAGCTGGTCGTCACGCATGACCAGACCCACGGTGGGAACGTCGTTGATCCCAAATGTCCCGACTTTGAACGGTTCGGCCGACTCCATGGCTTGGGCAGAGACGTCAGCCGGGGCGGCGATAAACGCCAGAACCGCAGCAAACGTCAGGGTGAATAGAGATTTTCTTATCATTTTCTCACTCCAATGCATTAACAAAATGGACAGGGATTATTAGAATTATTACAGTTATCCCACCTCCCCCTTATAAGACCAGCAAAAGGTATCTCCCCGCTGGCCGCTTGTCCAGCTTTTTGAGAGCTGCGCAGGGAGTTGATTCTTTATCTATCGTTAATCTACGGCCTTGGCTTCCGCTTTGCGATTCCGGTAATTCTCACTCTATGCCGGTTGACTATCCAGTAGGTCCCTTGAACACAGCAAAGTTCAAAATAATCTAAGCAATTCCTGCACCGCACGATGTGCCTCGAGTATTGCCGCATCGGTATGGGGGCTGGCTGCGGCATCGGCGTTGGCTATTGCGATATTGCCGTAGGGCTGACGTCCAATCACACAGGGGCGTTGATCGGTAGAGCTAAACACCCACTCCATCGGATCGTTAAGTGGATTGTAAGTATAGGAGTAACCATGAGGCCAGCGATTCACGGCAATTCCCACGATGTCACGTGCCGGATCGAATCCGCCTGCCTGCAGTACTCTTCCCAGCTGATCGCGAATACTGCGCTCATAGGTCTCGAAGCTGGTGGCCAAAAGATCGCGACGCCCAATTAAGTGTTGTTCTTTGCGTGGTTTGCCCGGGGCACCGGGGTAGCGCGCCAGAGCTAGAACAATTGGTTCATCAGGCGATTCGGCGTGACGTAAATCTCCCAGGCTGACTGCCTCGTCGAGTAAGATGCGGCTGTGATACATGGTCGGTGTCGTTATGCGGCTCACCCCCAGTTTTTCGAAAGCCTTCCAGTTTCTAATTGCAACGCTGGTGTACACCAGGGGTCCTTTTACTCCATAGGCCAGAGCTTCTTTTTGCTTGGCTGGCAATTCCGGAACCAGATAGGGAATCGCGGTGTTCCAGCAGGCCATCACACAGGCGCGGCCGCTAACTCGTTGCGTCACTCCATCTTTCACATAATTGACTTGTACGCGACGACTAGCATCTGTACCCACATGTTGCACATGCACCACGGTACTGTTGAGGCGAATGCGGGTGCACTGATTTTTTCTGTCCAGCAGGCTGTAGTCTACTCGTGCCGCGCCAACGTCTTCCTGAGTGGAGCCTGGTACCGCTTCTGGGATATGCCATCTCACTAATAGTCTGGCGATGGTGGCGTTACCATCAGGGAAGTGCACCGAACCAGCGCCGGGAAGTTGTCGACCGTGATGACCTCCGGGCAGATCTGCCAACCTGCCCTCGGGAGTGGGCTCGAGATTCATGCCACTGAATCCTGGCTCACCGGTTTGCCAGGCAAATAACGCAGGTAAGGCATCGGCACCCACTGCGAAACTGCTTTTGCCGGAGCTCATGAAGAACCACATGACTTCGGGATCAACCTTTACTGTGTTTAACATGAAGTCGGTATAACTAATTTTGGCCAGGCGCTCTTTCTTCTGATCTGAAGAAAGCCCGGGCATATAGTCCGGCAGGCTGCCGCTATGGAGTCGCTTTAAATCGGCTCGCGCTTTTTCTGAAAGTGGGGTTTGGGCGAGAAACTCATCGGAATATCCGTATCCACTCTCGCGCTTCACCAACTTATCCTCGCCCCAGGTCTCCTTGTCGAAAAAATAAGAAGAGCCCAGTCCCATGCGACTATACATTTGACGGCTCTCGGCGTTGTTGCTGAGAAATCGGTCGATATCGATACCGATTGCATCCAATATCGCCCGAGATGGCGCGTTATAGCGTTCCGGCGATTCGATGTTCAGCGTTCCCCCATTCAAGGCCAGCATGCGGCCACCGTAGGTAAATTCATTGCGCTTGGCATGGCCGCCAAAATCATCGTGGTTATCCAGGATAAGGACACGGGCGTCACGCCCCGCCTGTTCGATAAAGAACAGTGCTGCAGACAAACCACTGATGCCGCCACCCACAATCACCAGATCGTATTCTTCGCCGGTATCCACTGCCGAGGATAAATCCCAGCCCCGTTGATCCCGCATCTGATGCCCAATCTCGAAGGAGCCTGCATGGCTGCCACGCATTCCCAGTTGTGTCGGTGGATAGTAATCGGCCTGGTCGACTCTCTGAGCCAGAGCGCCCGACCAAGGTGGCAATAGCATCGAACCCCCCAAGGGCAGCGCCACACCGTTAATAAAATTGCGGCGGCTGATAGGCCGATTCATACCAAGGTCTTTGTCGTTGGATTTGCTCATAGCGAAGGCCTTTTTTTTATTGCGCTCAGTAGCAGAAGAATAGTCGCCATCATTACTAAGGTCTATTGCTGAGCGTAAAAAAGGGCTCAGAGTGAACTGCCCCCGGTTATTTTATTAGCCTCTGCCCAGTTAAAGAGGAAATTGCCTCGATTAGCTCTGCATTCGAATGAGGTTTCTGAATAAACGGGATGTCAGATGCTAACTCCAAATCGTCTTTACTATATAATTCTGTATATCCCGATGTTAACAAAATACATACATTTAAATCTGTATTTGCGAATTCCTGTGCCAGATCATAACCGTTTCCATCTGGTAAAATTACATCACTAAAAACCAACTTAAACCTGCCGCGTTCAAATTTCATTTTCGCTTCTGCTATACTCGCGGCCTCAACCACGTCAAATCCCAGCCTAGACAAGCGTAGTTTTGATACTCTACGCAGCTGTTCATTGTCTTCCACAACAAGAGCATTCCCTGAAAACTGCTGTGGCTCTGGTGGCACGATCGATTCAACACCTTGACTAGACACATCCGCTGCCGCGGTGAATAACAGTGTAATCGTTGTGCCCACTCCGAGCGTACTACTAATTCGAACATCACCATTAAACTGTTTAGCCAGACCATACACCATGCTTAGTCCCAAGCCACTCCCATGCTCCGGAGGCTTCGTTGTATAGAAAGGTTCGAATACGCGTTGAAGATTTTCGGCGGATATGCCGACACCGGTATCGGTAAAAGAGATTGAAATATAATCCCCCACGAGACCTTCTTTGGATTCGGCCTCATTGAGTGTTTGCTGTTCTATTGCAATGGTAAACACTCCTCCGTGCAACATAGCGTCTCGCGCATTCAGTGCAATATTAATTACCATGCTCTGCAGTAAGTCAGGTTCAACATTGATTTGTTGGGTCGTTGTGGCGCTCAGGAATTTAATCTTAATGTGCTCGCCTAAAGCACTTTGTGCGATTGGTAACATTTCTTCGATGAGGACAATCGGATTAATTTGACTCAGTTTAAGCTGATTGCCGCGGGCAAAAGCCAGGAGTTGTTGAACTAGAGTTGCCCCTTTTTGAGTTTGAATCGTTGTCTGTACCAATAGCTCGTTTAGCTCTTTATCGTCGCCCAAGCTAAGCTGAATGAATTCAAGGTTACCAAGTATGATCGAGAGCATATTGTTGAAATCATGTGCTATACCACCAGTTAAGCGACCCAGTGCTTCCATTTTTTGTAGCTGGGAAATGGTTTCACGACTGCGTTCCAGCTCAGACACGTCGGTTAGTGTGGTTACCGATGTACCATCTTCCCAATGCCTTTCAAAAACCAAAAAAGATCGTCCATCAGGCAAGTCAAACTGACTCGATCCACCACCATCATTGTGTAGCCGAGTAATGCTTTCAAGCCAGCTCTCGCTTGAATTCTGACTATGTGAATTTTGCGCACCACTGTTCGCTACATGCTGGGCGAGTCCTGACCAACTAATGCCCTCAGCCATTGGAATGCCAAGCCCTTCCGTGGCTTTGGCCAGGGATGTATTAGCCAGCAAAAGCTTGCCGGTGTTATCGAAAACCACAAGCCCTGAGTTGATGGAATTGATGGTGTTGGCCAGCAGTTCTCGTCCAGTAACAATCTCCTTCTGTGCAATCGCTGCGGCTTCCAACTTTACCCGATAACCCAACGCGGCGGACAACAAACCGATTGCACAAGGTTGTGTGATTAGCAGAATGATAGAAATTGCGACCGAATAGTCCGACGAAAACGCGGAGATCGGTAAGCTGCTGTAAATTCTAAAATACATCAACGTCACAGTGGCAAAAATCGCCCAACAAATTTTCTTGGCCGAGCGCTTTCCCATTACCACAAAAGCAAGCACATAATAGCTAGGCAACCAGACAGAAAATACCAGTGTGGCTATCACGTTGCTGGGTTCTATAGCAATCTGATTGGCGATATTAGAGACGAGATAGAGTCCCCATAGAGATATCATGACGCGTCCGGTTGCGACAAAATATCTTTGACCGGTGACCCACAAAAGCACAAATGCGGTTAACGATGCCACGCAGAGAATCGGTACTGAGATATTTTCGAACGCTGTCAGACCTGGGCCTAGTACGCCAAAAATTAGTCCCAGTACCGCGCCAAAGAAACTCGCCACACTGACGAACATCAGTGAACGTCTTGGTATCGGGTCATTTTCGATTAGGTCTATCATGTGTGTTGCCAGTTGGTAGTGCGGCTCTTAGCCGTGGCTCGATAAAATTTAGATTTATTGATTCAATTTATGAATTGGTCACGTGGTCTATTGAGAATCTTCCTGTCGGTGATTCGAAAAAACCTATCTCTCCTAATTACTTTATTTGGACCAACAAATAACTATTGCGCTCCTATATACGCTGATCGCCTAAATATCCTGCCACGGAAAAAGATCAACCGGTGGAACATCCAAATTAATTTCACTACCTCGCGCCATAACGAAGGATGGCCTCAGAAGTGTTGATATATCTTCCAGAGGATTGTCTCTGGCCGCAATAATATCAGCGTCCTTACCAGCTTCGATGGTGCCGGTATTGTCCCTCAATCCATAAGATCCGCCGCGTTAATTGTCGCAGAGATCAGAATCCCCCGCTCTGGCATGCTCGCTTCATTCATCAGCACCAATTCATAGGCATTAGTGCCATGATCGTTAACACCCGCATCTGTGCCAAAAGCGATTTTGACGCCTTTTTTATATGCGATGCTGAGCGCCTTTTTCATGATAGGGCCTACTTCCAGCGCCTTTTGTTGAACTTTTGGAGTAAATAAGCCAGGTCTCTACGTCGCTATTCGCTCCACGGTGTGTCCGAGTTGGAACTAAATAGGCACCGGTGGCTACAAACAAGTCTGCGGTATCCTCATCCAAATAGGAACCGTGTTCAACAGAATCTACGCCGGCACGCAACGCAGCTTCCAGACCAATTTTTCCATGAGCATGAGCTGCAACTTTACGCCCCATTGCATGTGCGGCTTGTACCAGAGCGATCTGTTCTTCGTCGGTGAATTGTTGCCCGGTTCCAGTAGCGGTTTTTCTAAGTACTCCTCCTGTTGCCACATACTTTATATGGTCTGCACCAAACTTAACCTGAGTACGTACCGCTTTGCGACATTCAGCGACACCATCACAAATTCCAGAATGAGGATGAGGAAAAATATCATCGCGAAAACCCGCTGCATCACCGTAACCACCGGTTGGACTTAAGCCCTGGCCAGCGGCTTTTATACGTGGCCCCGTAACGATACCCTGATTAATAGCGTCACGCAGAGCAAAGATGGCGTTTCTGTCTCCTCCTACATTCCTGATAGAAGTAAACCCGGCTCGTAGCGTTCGCATTCCAAACTCGACACCCATCAAGGTGCTTAGCTCTGAGGAACGAGTGACACGAACCTCACGACCATTAGCTTCCTGCTGACTAAGAATATGTGTATGAGAATCAATAAGACCGGACATGACAAATTGGTCTTTGAGGTCGATCACTCCGGCGTTTGCCGTACCATTCACCTGCCCGGCAGAGACATAGCCATCCCGTACTTCAATAATTTCATTGTTCCGAATAATAATGCTTTGTTCAGTTTTAACCTCTTCTCGCGCATCCGCCAGTAGTGTACCAGCATGAATTATTTTCCATTCCTCGGCCGCATATGCCGAGAAAGTGCTGCAGATAGTTATTGCGGTCGTTATTAGGATTTTTCCAAACATGATAGCCTCGCCTATAATGATCTTATTTTTCGTAAGGTTATCATAATATCAAGGGAAGCTACGGGCTCTGTTTCAAAGGACAAGAGGGGACAGTTTGAAGCATAGGGAGTTGAGTAACTTGATGCCCATATAAGCATGATTTATCTGGAATCGATTGCACACGCTATATCACACTTCGACTTCGCACCTTTTCCATTGCTCAAAAACCACTGTATTTTTACTCTGATCTGAATATTTGGACCCCACTAAGCAAAAAAGGGTGAAAAGATTAACCAGTAATCTTTCCACCCCTCTATTGCATTTTATTTCACATGCATTCCTAACGGGTGCTTATGACGCCACCTATTTTACTTTTTGGATTTATCTGATTTAGCAGATTTTTCCGACTTAGCAGATTTTTCCGACTTGCCAGACTCATTGGCGGCAGCCTTCACTATCGCACTACGTTCCTTATTGGTGATAACGCCCGCTTTACGCAGATCGTTAGATGCATGAGCTACACAGCTTACAAAATCACCGTGGTTTCTGAAGTCGCCAGAGCAGGCTAGATCTAGATTGTCGGCAATGCTGCAGCCTATTGCATCAACGGTGTTGGCAACGCCAGAGTCGACACCGTTAATTGAGACTGTGGTGGAAAGTATCGAATTTACGCAGGCATCTTCATCGTCTGCCAGACCGTCGCCATCCGCGTCGAGGACGTCCGGAGTAGTCGGATCGGTGCCCGCGGCAACCTCATCACCGTCGTTCACGCCATCTCCGTCGGTGTCCGGGTTATTCGGATCCGTGCCGTGAAGATTCTCTTCAGGGTCGGTCAGACCATCTTCGTCGGTGTCCGGGAATACGGTACCCGTATTGGTCTCGAGTCGGTACATGCCACCGGCCAGACCACCTCCGTCGAAAATGATGAACTCAAGAGTGTGATTTCCATTCAGGGTTACCGGGTACGTCGGTGCAGGATGTGTATTAAGAGTATCCTGAAAGCCCACTAGGCTACCATCCAGGTAAATCCACGAACAATTATCCGCGAGAAGGTTGAGTACGAATTCACCAGTGCCGGAGACTGGCGTGGAATACTTCGTCCAGTTATGTCCACCGGGGCCCTGGGAGTTGAGATTAGTCCATGCGTTAATCCACTGCGCCGTAAACGTCTGAGCACCCTGCCACGGATGTGCGCCTGTTCCGAACTGCGAGGCCTTGTGTGGGTTTATCCAGCTGGCATTAAGGCCGACCCCCGGTACAGTTGTGCAGACCGTCGTAGGCCAGTTGACGTCGACAGTCGGCGGGAAAATCGGATCCCAGGTATCTACATGTGAACCACTGGTATAGGTGGTAACGGTTTGTGCAGTTAGAGCGCCAGTTGTAAATACAGACGCAACAGCAATAAGTACGAGAAATAGTTTATTATTCATAGTTTGTCCTTCCCCCCAATTGTTATAGGAAAATCTAGTGCGGTACTGCTAAATATTGTGCGTGTAATCCAGCATAGGCATTATTAAAGTTCTATGCGGAAATAATCTACACCTACAAAATGTAAACTCCAAAGACCATTGCTCTCGGGACCGAATGATCTATATAGTCCTTACTTAAACTTTACGAGAAATTTAGGTTGAGCTGGAGCGCGGTCGCTGTTACTCCTCCAGCTCCCAGAGTGGACACTAATCGCATGGGATGGAAAAGCCAATCAACCAAAAGGTTGATTTATGACATTGGCAAGTGACACTGGCATTGACCTGTGGTTTAAATCAAAAGTCGGTGATCCTAATTTAGTGCTATTACTCCGGTCTTGCCACGGTTTTTATGGGAAGCTTGTAACAAGTGACTAGCAGCCTTCTCTTCCAGGAAATTATATTGCGATCTTCTCTTTTAGAATATCTATATAGGTACAGACTCATCCAACTCTCATATTTGGTGGCGATGATTTTTATCTATATATCAACATCCACCAGTTCACATGCAGCCGAGGACTCTATTGCTCTAACACCCTTTAAGGGCAGCATTCCAGTAAGCAATTTTGTATACACTTCCAACTTCATTCAAGAACACATAACCGCAATGGAGGAAGATGCTCTCCGCTTCGCTCTGGAGCAGCTGATACCAAGTGTTGAGTCACTCTCCGTTGCAGAGAGCTCAGGATTCAGCTGGAATCTGAATTCACAAGATTCAATCATGAATGACTCCAGTACAGGTTTGCGGTGGTTCTATCTCGACTTGACGAACAACAGCGAAGTAGAACTGCAGATTTTAATCGAAGTAAAAGCTTTCCAGGGAGTTGGTTGGATTTATCGTGATGCTACGGGCAGCTATCAAGTTGTTCAGGCTTTGTATGAATCCTATATCGGAGGAAGAATAGTCTTCGACCGGGATTTCGTTCTTCCGATTGAGATAGCTGCTAACCAAACAAAGCGAGTATTCGGCTACGCCTATTCAATTTCTACGCCTCGTGAAGGATTCGTCAATCTGTGGGATCCAGAGAGCTTTAGAGAACAGCGCGCCAAGCAACATTTTGTAGATGGCGCGTACTATGGATTCCTACTGGCTCTGGTTTTTTACAGCTTGACCCTTTACCTAGCACTGAGGCAGATCCTTTATCTTTATGCAGGCTTATTTCAATTATGTGTAGGTGGCATCGTACTATTCGCGTCTGGATACTCTATTCTATTTGTCTTTCCTAACAATCTGGTCTACGCGATTCCTGCATTCGGCATTGTCTTTATACTCGTAGGAACATTTAGTGGCTTGTTTAGTATTTCTCTATTACAGATCAAGAAATCAAATTCGTTGTTGTACAGAATATGGATGGCATTGATTATCTGGGGATTTATTCAGATTCCAATAGTTGCTTACTTCACTCTACCTTCCGGCATCGAATCGAACGCGAACAGATTTCTCTTATCACTGAATGCCCTCATATTTGTTTTTTCGCAAGCTCTTCATATATACACATTGACCTTTTACTGGAAGCGAGCCAGAGTTGCAAAATACTGGTTCGCCGCGGTAACTCTTCAAGTGTGGTTGTTGGTAGCATTGCAGCTTGCTGGCACTACTGGCACTAACTTAGCCGAGTTATTACGTTATATCGTCCAAGTATTTACAGTAATCAACGGTGTGATTTTGATATGGCTAATCAGTCATGTAATAAAGAACGAACAGCTGCAGCGCGAATTGGCACAAGAGGAAGCATTGAACAATTTACAAATCGCAAATGACATTCAACAAAGCAAAACAAACTTCATTACCACTGCAGGTCACGATTTGCGCCAACCGTTGGAAGCAATACGATTACACCTCAATGCATTACAACAGAGTGCGTCAACAGAAACGAGGAACGTTTTGGATAAAGTGGGGAACAACGTCAAAGAGCTTTCTGCGCTACTCAGCAGTTTGATGAATCTCTCCAAATCAACCGTTCAAATTGACAATTCATCGAGTGAAGATTTTTTGCTTAATGATGTGTTGGACAGCCTCCACGAAGAAACAGAGCCTTTTGCAAAGCAAAAAGGATTGGTTTTAAAAATTCAAAGCACACCGATCTCAGTGCATACAAGCAAGGTCGGATTAACACAAATTATCAGAAACATAATGAACAATAGCATCAAATTCACCAAAGATGGAGAAGTCAAGATCGAAGTTGAAGACCTGGGCACAAGCGTTGCAATTCGCGTAATAGATGCTGGCTGCGGAATACCGGAGCAAGAACTGAATGAAATTTTCACCGAGTTTTATCAACTAGATAAACAAGGGCCAGGTGTTGAGAATGGTATGGGTCTGGGGCTATCAATCGTGGAAAGACTGACAAAATCATTGGCTATACCAATCCACGTGGATTCTAAAGTCGGCGTAGGAACAAGTTTTGAGCTGCATGTTCGAAAATCAGCCACACCGATTGCGGTCAGCCCGCCATCAAGAAATCCAACATCGTTAAGTGGCATTCGAATTGCGATTCTGAACCCTAACTCTTCGAATGGCTCTAATCTCAAATTATTAATGGAACAATGGGGGGCAATGGTCAGCGTCTTTCCAGATGTGGAGTCTGCCGAGCAGTACATTTCAATTCATAGCTGGCTGCCCGATCTGATTGTTGCCACCGAAAAGTGTTATCAACAATTAGCCGAAGACGCTGAGAAATTGCCTGAGCAGGAATGTGATTCAATTTCTAGGAAATTAGACCCATCTCTTAACTCATCAAAGCGGTTTTTTTCCAACTTCACAAGTTCGGCCATCCCAACAGTAGTTCTATATCAAACTACTGATAACAATGAGACTCATAATAAATCGAGGATTGCTAAGAAAATTAGTAGCAACAACAGAAGCCACCATTGGTTTGAAGACCCAATTGATCCGGGCGTATTGCGATCTTTTATCCAACGAATGGTGGTGAGCCCAGCCAACTAGTAACTAAGGTTTTCTAGGCCCCATTGATTCAACATATAAACTTATCTCAACCTTGCCTTCTTCGCAGTTCGCAAACAATTCACCCTGTTGTTAACACCAAATATCGTATAAATATGATGAATATGGGTTTTTACGGTCGCCAAACTAATGTGAAGCACTTGTGCCATCTCCTGATTGCTTAAGCCTCTATCCATGAGACTCAGAATTTCGATCTGCCTCTTGGTTAGTTTAATTTCTATGTGACTATGTTCTTTAATCGAATTTTCGTCACTCGCTGTTGAACTGCCAAATTCCACGTTTCCTGACTTTCTATTTAAGTGAATGCTACCGATCAACTTCTTTGGAATATGCATCTCTCCATTTTTACAACGATCGATTACATTAATAATTTCTTCCACACTGTAATACTTTGGAGCAAATCCCAATATACCTAATGAATAGAGTTGCTGAATAATGTCCACATCTTCGATCGAAGACATAACCAGAATCGGTACGAAATTACTCATCGCGTTCAAATGTTTGACAAGCTCAACACCGCCAAGACCGGGCATCATAATATCGATGATAAGTAGATCAAATTGAGCGCACCCTAACAATGAGGCCGGGACTAACTCAGCATCCGATTCGAAGCTGAATCTAAACTCAGGACGCCGAACCTGTATTGCCGCTATCAGCCCCTCACAAAATGAAACGTGATCATCTACAATTAATATTTTCATTTGTATTGGACACGACTCCTTAAACTGACGTTTAGTCGCTGCGACCACGAATCACCTCTCGAATCGATTTCTTTCGCAATCATTATCTAATTTGTTAACTGGAGCAACTTTTCTCACGAAGGGAGACTCACAACTTAGTAACTTAAGGCGTCGAATCATCAAGATTGATGTTTTCGAGGCAGCTACAAGCTCGTCCTTGTTCGACTCATTTGGGTACCGCCTGTGGGCTCAAAGCTAATATCCTTCCGATTTCCGTTGATGTTAGTCCAAGTTCATCAATGCCCCAGTGACGTATTCAGAATTTAGCTCGAAGGAACACCCATTGCTCACATTTCATTTCTACCACTACTGTGAATGGACCATTTTTACCAGTTCGACCCAAAAAGAAAGTCCCACCGACTGACATCGACTCACTCGTCACAAATTTCACCAACTCTTCCTCGTAATTCACTGCCAGATTAAGGCTGAAATCTACACCCTCACCGGTATAGTCCAGGCTCTTCTTGGCAGATCCAGACTTAAATTTTGCCACCATACTGTCAGCGTAAAAATCCGCAAGCAGAACGCTACCATTAGCTGCCTTACTCTGCACCTCGTGCATTGTTTTTCGAACGTCGGCTTCCGACAAATAAAGAGTGACCCCTTCCCAGAGAAAGAGTGTCTTCTTAGCTGGATCGAAGCCGGATTCGATCAATTTTTCGAATATGCCCTCCTTGCCAAAATCGACAGTCACAAAACTTACATGATCGCAGGGAATACCTGCCGATTCTGAGAAGGCGAGTTTGTGTTGCTGTACACTGGTCTGATCCAGCTCAAAGATGGATACGCCCTTCCGGCACAAATATCCATATGCTCGCATATCGTATGCCTGCACCCATGACCACGAACTGCTCTACCTGCTCAATTACCCGTTCGATAATGCGATCGAAATATAAGGTTCCAGCTATGACAAGGTCAGCCATAGTCTCTAATCCAGACTCGGGTACATGTGGATAAAAGAAAAGTCTGCCTGAAATTTTATATTTCACCCACAACGGAAACAGACACAACCACAGCCCAACCTAAGAAGTATTCGGCAAGACAGCTACCAGCTTGGCGCTTGCTTCGTCATCGCGCATACCAAAAATATGCATGGTCCAGCGATCGTTTAGTACTTCTATGGCGATCTGGGAAATACCGAGTCTCTTACTTACCACCATCTGCTTATAGCCAACGAGTATTACACCCAGAATGCTAAACGGGATAAATACGATCTGAAGTGGGATATAAATTACTAGACTTATGATGTTCTTGAATGTGTCTATACGCTGCTAAGAATGTTTGTCGTATTCTACAGTAACCGCATAGGGCGCATACAAAACCGCTCAGGATAGCCTATTAGGATGGCATTAAATCGCTAAGGCTACGAACCCATTCCACACTCTATCACACACTTCGATTTCGTACTTTTAACTCGTTGATCTTATTAATGAATCGGAATCATGAGATGCGCACCTTGTGTTCCTTCATGCATCATCCAAGGCGTGCCTTTACCGGCAAGCGCGTTAGAGCACTGCGCTGCACCGGTGACAGGACTGCAGCGTGTAAACCCATCGTCGCCCTTGGGCTCACACTCAACTTGTTGAGTTAGCTCGATATTTCCTGAGGATATCTCAGACGGAACTCCCCATTTATTGTTATGTCAAGTTTTCTATGAACTCCCTGATTGCGGCATTGACGATCTGCGGATGGGTCATGTTTGCTGCGTGTGCGGCACCCGGCACCCGAATCAGGCCCCGACAGTCCGGTATCTTCTTGCTTAGTGTTTCTGCCGTTTCGATAGGTATGGCGTGATCTTCTTCGCCATGTACTAGTAATACAGGGCAGCTAATTTCTGCCATACGATCATCGATTCCGTCCCTTGTGAGTAGAGTTTCGGCTGGGTATTTCAGGCTGTAACGGTCCCGCGATTCCCAGATTTTTATCCATTTTTCCGTCAGCTCAGGTTCGTTAATGATTATGCTGGCAACGGTTTCGCCAACTTCACCCAGTGGTTCGTCACTCATCCAGTGTGCCATCATCTGCTGGTAGCCTGCCAGCACTTCGGGAGGATCAACATGGGTGCCAGAGTCGATCAACACCAGTGCAATCACCCGGTTCGGGTATTTGAGCGTCGCTCGCAATGAAAGAAAGCCACCCTGTGACATGCCCAGCAATACGGCTTGATCCAGGCCAAGATGATCCATTAACGCCACCAGGTCGTCAGCAGAATCCCAATAGCTAAAAGGCCCTGTCGCCGGCGTATCGCCAAAACCCCGTTCATCCCAGCAAATACAGCGATAGTCTTTCGAGAAATGTTCAACCTGGGCATCAAACATGGTTTTGTCCATGAGAAAACCGTGGCTGAAGATGAGCGCCGCCAGGTCGGTTTCGGTGTCGCTGAAAGCGATATTCTGTCCGTTGATATTCGCTATTGGCATAATATTCCTTCGATCACTAAGCAGGGTGAGTATAGGAAAGATAAAGGTTATCTCAATTCATAATACCGTCATCCACTATGATTCTATTTTTCGTGAAGCTGCACCATTTTTGTTACTCCCACTTTCGAACTTCTTAAATCTTCTCTGCAAAGAATTAAGTTGTTGAGTTGTGAGAGTCCCTATTCCCTTTCGAACAAATTACGGCTGATTCGAAAGCGAAGTGCCATTAATCGGAATCATGAGATGCGCACCTGGTGTTCCTTCACGCATCATCCAGGGCGTGCCTTTACCGGCAAGTGCGTTAGAGCGTTGTGGTCCCGTTGGCATACCAAGATCCGCCGCGGTAGCATTCGGCAGCGATACCACCCACAACAACTGAATTCGATCACTTTTATCGTAGAGTCTATAACTCAACGAACCGAATACTCGCG
This sequence comes from Gammaproteobacteria bacterium, assembly GCA_021773355.1. Taxonomy (GTDB): domain Bacteria; phylum Pseudomonadota; class Gammaproteobacteria; order Pseudomonadales; family Pseudohongiellaceae; genus UBA9145. Next base: position 24,133 of record JAJFKE010000023.1, read on the forward strand.
GTTTGATCGTGCCGTTTTTTTCAGCAGCCAACAAGGCGGCCTGAATCTCATCTGCAGACAAACCCTGGGCTGTCAGCTTCGCGCTAAGATCGCGCCGCGCCGCGCTGGCGACAGGACTGCAGCGTGTAAACCCGTCGTCGTTCTTGGGCTGGCACTCTACTTGGTTGCTGCCGGCCCGCAGCACAATACGGGCACCCGTATCGGGGTCATAAGTATAAACCGTAGCACCGGCCCGTAAATCCTCCGGCAGCGGGAGTACCGCTGCAGCAATCACCTCGTCAACCGATTGCGCTCCTGCTTGAAACGATGTAAACAAACCGATAAGAAGCACACTAATTATTCGTTGGAAACCTGTCATTCTAACCTCCAGTACTGTTTGAAATATCTGTGGAAACGCGCGAGCTGTAAAAGCTCATCTTAGAACGCGCCACGCCCACAGGGCAACAGCCTCCAGAGAACAAATGAAGAATTATCAGATGGGTCACCGGCGACCATCTGCGCGCACGGAACCGACAGGCTAACGGCAAAGTTTTTAAGCTGTCAGTATCTTCAGGCTGTACCTGAAATTGGCCGCTGGTTCTGCAATAAGTCCAACGCAATTGTTGGGCCATCTTCCCTCTTTCATCACTTTCGCTTCGAGCATACAATGGCTCTCAGCCCTTGCCTCCGATACCCAGACCATGAAATCCAGTCATTTCCTAACTTTCTGCTCTCTGCTGCTACTCACTGTAAGCGGTAGCCACGGGCAGCAGAATCCACCCAGTATCGAACAGCTACTGAATGAACCCTTTCTGGATGACTATTACTCGAATGTGGTCTATGGCTATGAGATTGTTACTGATACCCAGAAAAACGCCAGCCGTTATGTGGGTAACAGCCTAAATTGCAGTAGTTGCCATCTGCAAGCAGGTACACAGAAAGAAGCCCTGCCTTTAAATGTGGCGGGTATGTACCCCAAATGGCGAGCAAAAAACGGCAAACGTAATGGTATCGGGCTGCGAATTCGTGAATGTTTTCTGTACAGCCTGGACGGCATCATGCCTCCAGAAGATGCGCCGGAAGTGCTGGCCATTGCGGCTTATGTGACTCACCTGTCCCAGGGACAGGTGTTGGGCGCAGAACCCGAGGGCCGTGGAGTGCCAACCCTACCCGACACAGGTTATGACCCCAATCCCGCCAATGGCCGTTCCGTATACTTGGAACAATGTTCCTCCTGTCACGGCATACAAGGCGAAGGGATTGGAGAAATGCCTGCTGTGTGGGGCTCGGATTCTTACAACAAAGGCGCTGGCATGAATCGTATCCGTGAAGCGGCTGGTTTTATCTGGGCCAATATGCCACTAGGCAATGGCAAGTCCCTGAGCCACCAGCAGGCACTGGACGTATCGGCATACCTGAACCTGCAATACCGCCCTGCAGACCCCAGAGGCAGTAAATTTTTCAAACTGCTGGAAGATCTGTTCAATTGATCAAACAACTTCTCAAGGAAGCGACCCCTTCATTTGCCTGGAAGAACAAACTACACAGTTGGCGCGCAGAGATCTTTGCTGGTTTTGTCGGTGCCATACTGGTAATTCCCCAGGGTATTACCTATGCCTACCTGGCCGGACTACAACCCGAATATGGCTTGTACTGCGCCATCTTCGTCACGCTTTTTTCCAGCATCCTGGGCACCTCATCGATGATGAGCGGCCCCAACACGGCTGTGGCCATTCTAATTGGGATAGCGGTGCTACCTCTGGCTGGGCGTGGCAGTCCGGTGTATATAGATTTTGTATTTCTACTTTGCATGATGGTGGGTTTGATTCAACTTCTGTTTTGGTTGTTACGTGGGGCTCGAATTTTTCAATATCTTTCCCCAGCAGCCATATCTGGAATTTCCGCCGGGGCCGGCTTTCTAATTATCATGGCATCACTGGACAGTATTCTTGACCTATCTACCTTCCAGACCACTTTCTTCTATGAAAAACTGTATGTCATTGTCAGTAGCGCAGAGGAATTGATAAACCCCTACAGTCTGGTTATTGGCGTCGCCACCATCATGGGAGGATATATCGGCCGTCGCTATTCTCCACGCTATTACATCATCATCGCCGTCACTGCCGGCTATTTGTGTGGTTTATTGGTTGCGTTCATCTGGCCACAACCTGTTACCGAACTGGAGTATCTCGGGCGCATGCCGTTGCAGTGGCTACCGTTTAAGGTGCCCACGGTAAATATGGAATATCTGATGTCCAGTATAAAGTTAATACCCTATGCCATTACCATTGCCTTTATCGGTCTCGCGCAATCTCTGATTATTGTGAGAGAACTTAAAATGGAGACCGATCAGAACATCAATCTGAACAAAGAAGTTTATGCCCAGGGTGTAGCTAATTTTCTCGCCCCCTTCTTTTCAAGTTTCGCCGGCTCCGGCAGTTTCAACAGAACCAAGGCCAACCAGAGTCTGGGCGCCTCCACTCCCTTTTCCGGCATCGCCGCCGCCGGTTTCGTGCTCATTCTCATTACCGTCCTCGGACCGATATTGACTTATATGCCAATGGCCGCCATGGCGGGCACACTATTTCTAGTGGGCACTGACATGATTAAATGGCGCGATGTAAAACACTACGCGCAGATTCGTTCTGAACTGTTCATTTATATCGCCACATTCATCAGCATCATATTTTTTGGCCTGGCCACAGGCATTGTGGTTGCGGTATTTCTATCGGTAAGCGTTTTCCTGGTTCGCATTAGCGAACTCGAACTCAAAGTAGAACACACAGACTCAGGTCCTCTGCTAAAAATTAAGGGGGCTTTGTTCTATGCCTCGGTGGCCCATCTCACAGAAAAATTCCAGAGTCATTTTGGGGAAGACCTCACCGTAGATCTTCAATACACTACCCATATCGATCAATCAGCGGTTGATTTCTTTATTCGTGAATCGAAAAATATGGCTGCCAATGGAAGCAAGCTGACGCTTCTGACAAATAAACAACAACAACTCTTTCTCAGTAAACTGGGTGCAAACAGCGGTATTAATCTGGTTTCACTGTAGATGTCATAACTATTTTAGCTCTTTAGCCTGATTGCTTACGCAGGAGAACAACATGAAAGATAAGAACCCTGACGCCATGGCACGCCGAGCCTTGCTTACAAATATAAGTGTTGCCGCCGTTGCTGGCCTCGCAGCAAGTGCTACAACGGCATCGGCGCAAACTTCAGCACGATCCGTTGGTTTTGAACCGGCACGTCACGCCAAAGATTCCTGGATGGGTGAATTGCAGGGAGATCATCGCGTCTTCATCGATTCTTCCACCATGGCTGGCGGAGCCAATGCCATGCGATATGCCAATAATATTATCAGCGCCCATGAAGAGGAGTATGCAGGCGAGGCCTCAGACTTCGCCCTGGTGGTTTGTTTTCGACATGGGTCAACCCCCTTTGCTTTTGATGACGCACTATGGGCGAAGTACGGAAAAGGATTTAGTCGCGCCGCCGATCCAACCCCTATAAGCAATCCAATGAACGTGGCCAGTGTTGCCAATGGACAAAATACACTTGCCTCTCTGCGCGCTAAAGGCGTGAAATTCGCCATCTGCAATAGGGCAACCCGTACCATATCCAGACGGTTAGCATCATCGACAGCTGTTTCCGCCGATGAAGTTTATGCTGAACTCGTTGCCGGAGCGATTCCCGATAGTCGCTTCGTGGCGGCAGGTGTGCTGGCTGTTACCCGGGCACAGGAATATCACTATAGTCTTTTGTACGCGGAATGAAGCAGAGGGTCGGTGGCTTGAAGATAAATTCCCTGTGCTTGAGTCGGCGAATCCGTTCTGGATAATTAGGCTCAGGGAGAAATGAGTAGTTTAGATCTTCCTTGGTATAGCGGATATAGAGACACTGGCATCATCTATACCGTATTTCATGCACTTTCGAGTAATAGTAGACGGGCTCGTTTTCAACATCTTTGCGACTTGGTTTCTCTTGTTGCCACACATACGCATGGCCTCTATCAGCTGAATCCTGTCAGTCAGTTCTGGCCACTCATCAATACTGGTGTCCTTGGCGTATTTGATAATTGACCAAATAAACCGCCACTTGAGTTTTACTGCAACAATATCCCCTCTAGCTTCATACATAAGCAGCCAGACCAGGAAAGTTGAGGCGATTGGCATGAAGATGGCGGTTGAGCTGTTAAAGCCCATCGCCCTGATAATAGTCACAACAATACCAATTAAGCACAGTGGCATAACTGCTATCAGAGCGAGCCGGCAGCGCTTGGCGACGTTGGAATCGACTGACACTAAACCACGAAGCAAGAACGCGATACAGGCGAGCGCACAGATCGGGGCAAATAATTGGAATAGGAAATAGACAGGCCCCGGATCGCTGATAATAGAGTAACCGGTGCGATGAAAACCAACTACAGAAAAACCGAATAAATGTAACAACGTCAAGACCGCAACCGATCCGCCACACAAATACCCGATCTGCACCGTAATCCGACTGCCAGCAATTGCAGCACACAGGTACACCATCGAGCCGCACACGAAGTACAGAGCAATGATTAGGGCATGCAAAAAGAGTGTGGCTGACTCAGGATTGCTGGCAAACGTTATATACCCGCAAAATTCGAGAGCATTTTGCATTATCAGCGCCATGCACGCGATAACAAAGGCAGTGCTGATCTGCGAGGTGGCGCGAACCTGGAACAGGATCAACACCTTAAAACAAACTGCAAGTAACGCAGCCAGGCCAAAAATAGTGAATTGGTCCATTCGATCTCCTGTCTAGTCAGGCATCTTATAGAGTTCGTGGGATTGTGTAAATATCAGGCAACCACCAAACCCATTTGAGTCACTACAATTCCGCTGCCACTGGAAACCACGAATATCTTTTCCCCGCGTTTCAAACGGCCCTGTTTGTGCAACAAGTCATAACATATGGGAATCGTGGCACTGGCCATGTTGCCCAGCTTTGGATAGGTGGCAATAGATTTCTCAGCAGTGATGTCGAAGAGTTCTAGATATTTGTCGAACGGTCGCTTCCCTACTTGGTGGCAGATCATAAGATCGATATCGTCTCTCTGCCAGTGTAATTTGTTCAAGGTTTCCGGGATCATTTCCCGCACCAGACTGATCGTCGCTGCACAAATTTTTCCCATTTTCATGGCGAAAGTAGGTTGCGGACCCCAGGGATTGTAAAAGCAGAGCTTCTCGTATTTGGATTTCGAAATGGTTTGCATCTCCTGAATAGTCACCCCATCGCAAACTGAACTGAGAATCATGGCACCACCGCCATCGCCGACCGTAAACGCACCCAGGGTGTCGGCTACTCGATCCTTACCAAGTTCACCTGATTGAAATTTACCGGCTATCTCTTTGGTTTTATTCGAGGATCTTTCACCGGTACACACCAATACATTCTCAAATTTGCCAGACTTGAGTAACAAATCAGCGAAAGACATGCCCGCAGTAAATCCATGGCATGCATCGGAGATGTCCAGGCACAAAGATGCTTCAATTCCCAATATGCGGGCAATACGATGAGCCGTAGCAGGCTCGGTATAATCTCTTTCTATGCCGCAAAATAACACGGCATCGATATCCCGCTCCGTCCCCGGAAACTCAGCAAGTGCTTTCAAACTTGCTTCAATAGCCAGATCTCCTGGAAGCACGGTTTCGGCACTATGCCTAACATGTGAAATCCCCAATTCATCCTCAACTTTGTTGACCGACAGACCCATTCGATCAAACTGAGCCTCCTCTAATATAGACCGTGTAGAAACTTCAAACTCCCCGAAACTCGAACCCACCGAAACTATTTTGCTCGCTGTTAACATGTTGCCTCCCAAAATTCATATTGATATCAACCAACTACAATAACTGCCATTTATGAAAATCGAGTAATGCAGACGTTTCAGAATTGGCAAAGCCCTATTCTACGCCCGTCAATTTTGCGAAGTCTGAGAATTTTGAAGTAGGCACTGCGGATCACCCAATTTCTGTCAACACCAACCCCAGCACATCACCCTCCTGGCTGTGGCGCAAATATGCGGCAGATTTGCCCTGACCTCGGTTTGTTCAGGCCCAGTGAAGAAGCCTGTCCCTCTGTGCGGAATTTTGTTAGCCTTTCTGGCGCAACATTTTATTGGCCCCGCCGCCCCGTAGCACGCAAGCAATGCCTTAAGTTCATTATAAAAATAACAATAAAAGTCTGAGCGAAAGCACTACTCCATGTAGGATAGTGGCAGACTATTTTGTTGCAGCAGATTTTATCAAAGAAGTAATTTAGAACTGCTCACAAGCAGCTTGTAATGTTCAAGGAGGTCCTATGAAAAAACTGGTTTCAACACTCTTCAATCTTACTCTGGCGTTGAGTGGATTGGTGGTTGCTGCGACGGTACAGGCGCAGGGTACACCACTGGCCGTGGAACTATTGCCACTGGGCAAAGACATCGGTATTGGGGCAGGACAAACGGTGACACCAGCATATGAAGGCTGGTATGAGAATGAGGATGGCACCATAGCCATCTCATTCGGCTATTACAATCGTAACACTCAAGAAGTTCTGGAAATTCCCATAGGCTCGGCGAATCGAATTCTTGGTGTGTCAGGAGGCGACGCCAATCAAGGGCAACCCACCCGCTTCGAAACCGGTAGGCACTGGGGAGTCTTCACTGTGAATATTCCCGCTGATTCAGATGATCAGCCAGTCTGGCATTTGGAGAATCAGGGTAAAACTTTCCATATCCCGGCCAACTTGAACTCCGACTATATAATCGATGCCATTGTGGGCGATGCTAACGGTAACTTCCCACCAGAGCTTCGCTTCCAGGAAGACGGGCCAATGGGTCATGGTCCCGGAGGCATTACTCTAGGACCGTTGCAGACGAAAGTAGGAGAACCAGTGTCCATCGACGTTTGGGCGAGTGATGACGGTAAGATAAGCGGTGTTGCCGGGATGTTTATGGCACGTCCGGGTTTTTCTCCACCTATAAATGTAGCCTGGTTCAAGCAGCAGGGGCCGGGTGACGTGATATTTAGCGAGCCCGAGCTAAGAGTGCCCGGGGCTGGTGGACAGGCAAACACCGAAGTCACCTTCAACAAGGCAGGAGATTACTTGCTACGCGTGCGGGTTACAGATATTGCTGGGCCTGAAATGTCTGGGCATTCGCAATGCTGTTGGACGAATAGTTTCGTTAAAGTAAGCGTAACGGATTAAACGATAAAGAATGAGTGTGGAAACACTATGCTCTCCAGGAGGTAAGGACTGATGATCGCAAAAATATTGAGGATCAAAGAAAGCCGCAGGACTAGAACTTTATGGCTAGCCATTGCAGCACTGGCATTTCCCATGCTGACGCTGGCGCAGGAAGGCACAGACCAAACACAAGGTGAGGTCACTTGGGCCGGCGATGTGGCAGCAATATTTCAAGAAAAATGCCAGGAGTGTCATCGACCAAACTCTATCGCGCCGATGTCCTTGTTAAGCTATGACGAGGCAAAGCTGTTTGCACCGATAATCAGGTATCGGGTAGAGAATCGAGTTATGCCGCCCTGGCATGTTAATCCCGATGTAGGTGTGCAGGAATTTACCAATGACCGCGGACTCAGCAAAGCGCAGCGGCAAACCATTCTCGCCTGGGTAGACCAGGGCGCATTGGAGGGTAATCCGAGCGAGGCTCCTGCAGCACGGGAGTTCAACGATGCATTGATCTGGCGCCTGGAAAGTGAAATGGGTGCACCGCCCGATCTGGTGGTCGAGTCAGAGAAGTTCGACCTGGCAGCCGTCACCCAGGATAAATGGTTTCGACCCACTACCCCTACCGGCTTGACCGAGGCTAAATGGGTAAAGGCCATCGAGATACGCCCCAAGAATGTTGAAAGCCGCAGAGTAGTCCATCATTCACTGGCATTTTTGGTGCAGCAAGACGACGGCAAAGCCGGAATTCCTGAAGGCGTCGACGTTCCATTTGGCCCGAGTCTATTTATGGAATGGGCGGTGGGAAAGGCGGGTCAAATCTTCCGTCCCGATACCGGCAAGCTGATGTTGCCCGACTCGCAAATCACCTGGGAGATGCATCTGCACGCCAACGGTGAGCGAGTGCCCGACGTGCAAGTGGAATTGGCTGTTTGGTTTCACGATGAACCCCCAGAGCACCGCACCATTCTCAGTATGCTCGATGCACAAGGGCCTAATAGTCTGGATATTCCGCCGGGCGAAATAGCTGTCACCCGAGGTACCTTCGTACTGTCGGCACCTGCTCGGCTGGAGAATTTCCAACCGCATATGCATATGCGTGGCAAGGCAATGTCCATGGAGGCTATATATCCTAACGGCAACCGCGAAGTCCTTTCCTTCGTGGATAACTTCCAGTGGAACTGGCAGATCAACTACGTCTACGAAGAAGATGCTGCGCCGCTGGTACCCAAGGGCACTATGATTATCACCACCGCCTGGCATGACAATACCGAGGCCAACCCCTATAACCCAGACCCGAATCAGTGGGTAGGTTGGGGCGATCGAACCGTGGACGAGATGGCCCATAATTGGGTAGACGTCACCTATCTTGGCCAGGAGGAATACGAAAAACTGGTAGCCGAGCGCAGTGCTCGCGCCCGTTAATCAATAGTAAGAAAACAGGACAGATTTATTCTGAGTAGTTGGGTAAATCTGCTCCTGTGATTCACTTCTAGTTTCAATTCAATATCCCAGCTTTCAAGAATTCTAGCCAGTGGAAAAAGGGGATGCTGCCAATCTGCTCTGTAGTAACTACCGTATTTTTTTTCTGACCCAATTATTTCACATTGAATTCCGGCTATGTCCTGTATATTACTGATTATTCATCTTCCTATTCCTGCATAACTACCAAAGAATACTCCCAAAGCTCGCATAAACACTCACTGTCAGGAGACTGCCATGAACTTTGGAGAAAAACTGAAACAACTGCGCCAATCACGAAATTGGAGTCAGCCAGAACTTTCGGAAGCTATCGGTATCGAGCAGTCCTACCTTTCGAAACTGGAAAATGATAAGTCCATACCCTCTGCGGAGATGTTGAACCGGATACTGGCCGCACTCAATATCAGCATCGACGAATTGCTTACGGACATCGATGACGCTGAAATCAGCAATCAATTAAATTCAATTCCCTTAGTCCATGCCCATACCCAGCAAAAGGAAGTTATAGCTGCGCGGAACAGTAATCGCTGGCTAATAGTCTCCACGATTTGCGTTGCTCTTGGTTTCAGTTTCATGGTTGCGGGGGCTACAGCTTTATTGTTCCCTGAAACCACCTTCAATTATCAGTCGCAAGAAATTGTACCTAGAGGCGACAATGGTGAGGCTTTCGATTCTCTCGATCGCTATCTCGAATATAGGTTTGCGCCAGTTGAATCCGAGATGCTAACTAATCATGCCACTAGCAGCGAAATCGAACTGGCTAGAAACCTGTTGCATTTGGAACACATAAACCTCAATTCCCGGGCCTTTGTTCTCAGTTATGACAATCAGGGCATCGCCTATACAACAGACCTGGATAGCGATTTGGACCAGCAGATACTTTCTGCTTCTGATATCAGTAACGGAGCTACTCGAACATTCAGACTGCAGCAGAATCTAGCCTCGCCCCAGATACAACGGCGTGCTGTAAACGGCGTATTGATGTCTTCCGGCATTTTCTTATTAATGATTGGTTGGTTTGGTTTTTTCATTCGAATATTTCAATTCTTTGCTGTCTACTTGCCATCGCGTAGAAAATCCTGAATAGACATTGGCAGGTCAAGCGATTTGCTCGACCTGAGCATGCAAAAAGGGGCAGATTTATTTTAAGTAAAACAAACCTGCCCCTTTCATTCGAACAATTCCAGATTACCTATCTATAAATTAGTCAATTAGTTGATTTCATTCCTTGGCCAGGAAGATGCTGGACCCGTTTGCACATTTTGCAGCGGCAGCATTCCTTTCAGCAGAAATTTTTGCACTCGCTTTCCTTCGTAAGTTTCAGTGGTGTAAATATTGCCCTCAGAATCGGTGGCGATACTGTGCGGAGAAAAGAAAAGTCCGGGCTGCCGTCCACCTTCACCAAAGCTGTACAGCAGCTCTAATGAATCCCTGTCCAAAATATGCACTTTCATATTGGAGCCGTCAGCAACATAGATAAACTCTTGCTCGGCATCTTGAGAAAATGCGATATCCCAGGTAGATCCCATCGCCAGAGTTGCGGGCACAAGCAGGGCTTCCTTGACATAGCTGCCGTCTGCTCGAAACACTTGAATCCTGTCCGCGCCTCTATCGCAAACATAGATCAGACCATCATCTGAGGGTTGCGCGCAGTGCACCGGGCCGCGGAATTGTTGGGGCGATGGTTGACCCGGTGTGTAGCTATTGTCAGCCTCATCGTCTGGAACATTGCCGTAGGCGCCCCAAAAACGCTTAAGCGCACCGGTGGCAACGTCCACCACCGCAACGCGGCGATTTCTGTAACCATCGGCCAAATAAGCCTCTCCTGCCTCCTCGTCGATCGCAATCTCCGCGACTCTTGCATAGTGAATAGTGCTGTTGCTGTCCTGGCCATTACCGGGCTCGCCGACGGTGCGAATGTACTTGCCATCTCTGCTGAAAACCAAGACATGAGAATCGCCGCTGCCATTTCCACCTATCCAAATATCGCCATTGGCAGCAATCTCAATGCCATGGTTAGATGCAGGCCAAACATATTCATCAGTTGCCGAGGGCCCTCCCCAGGCGTTGATCAAGTTACCTTCCAGATCAAACTCCAAAATCGGCGGCGCCGCGCTACAGCACTGCGAATTGCCTCGATCCAGTCCCAACTCTTGAGACATAAACATGTCATCACTATTACGATGAACAATGAAGATGTGATCTCTCGCATCAACGTCAACACCGATGGTACGTCCCAATATCCATTTATTAGGAAGCGGTTGCGGCCAAAACGGGTCGACTTCGAAGCGGGGAACCATTTGACCCCGACTGGCAGCAAGCACTGAGCTATCAAACAGCTCGTAGCTTGTAGCCAGGCCTACTAGCACAATTCCAAGAAAGCCTGCGAGCATTATCTTTTTATTTTTGATCATGGTAACTCCTGTCTGGCTAGAGTGAACTTGGTCTATTTCAAAGCGACAGTTTAAGCGTGAGCAGCACTGCTAGTGTCTATCTAGGGAGCAGCTCAATTATTACTCAACTGAATAACCTGCACTCAGGCATGACACCGCTTTGTACAGATCAACTCGAATAATTAAATGTATGTCAAATAAATCTCGATTGTTAGAACTAAATAATGAATTATGTCCAAATCGCTAATATTAAGAAACACAGGAGCGTCCGCATGAAACGAACCGCCCTTTGCACCATAAGCCTATTCTTACCATTTATAACTGCTTGCGCGGATCTCGAGTCCACGAGCACCACGGACTTGTCTGTGGCGGCGACGGTGGCATTCACCGAAGGTCCAACGGTAGACAGAGACGGGACAGTCTATTTTACCGACCTCTACAGCAGTCGAATTCTACGCCTGTCCACGGATGGTGTTCTCTCCACCTTCCGTCAACCCAGCTATAGGGCCAATGGACTACTGTTTGATAGCGAATGGCGGCTGTTAGCTTGTGAAGGCGGCGATGGCGGGTCAGTATTGCCTCGCGTTACCAGGACTAACATGACCACCGGTTCCATAGAGGTGCTGGCGGATGCATACAACGGCAAGCAGCTGCATCAACCCAACGACCTGACCTTTGATGCCAAGGGCCGCATCTATTTCACCGATCGCCCCGGGGCAATTCGCCGACCTGAGCAAACCGGTGTACATGGTGTGTATCGCATCGATCCTGACGGCAGCATTGCGCGCATCCTCACCGAGCCGGAGGTGTTGCGACCTAACGGTATCATCATTTCGCCAGATGATAAGACTTTGTATGTCATAGAAACCGAACAAGCGGAAGGCGGTCCGCGGCTAATTCGCGCCTATGACTTAAGCGAACAGGGCACGGTCAGCAATATGCGCATTTTTCATGACTTCTACCCAGGACGCAGCGGCGACGGCATGACCATCGACAGTGAGGGAAATCTGTATGTTGCTGCCGGATTAAACAATCTGCGCGGCACCAGTGAAACACTGGCTACCGTTGCAGGAATTCATGTGTTTGCACCAAGCGGCGAATTGCTCAAGCACATCCCGGTTCCCGAAGACACCATTACCAATGCTGCATTCGGTGGACCGGACCTGCGTACACTGTATGTTACTGCCGGCAAAACTCTCTATAGTTTCAGGACCGACATTGCAGGAACCAGGCGCTAGCCAACAATTGGAGGTTGGTTATGTCTTCGGTTGCGCAATTCTAGTCGCCAGTGCAATAACGATCGAATGGATGGACTACAAACTTCTGGTGACACTGTTGCTGACAATACCAGTGCCATTGCTTCTTTTGTTAGAACGGCTAATGCCGAAACGGCAAGATTGGATGCTGAGCTGGCGTGATCTGGCTGAGGATGCCTTCTGGGTATTGGCAACCTTGTACATATGGATCCCGCTTTACAGTGAATATTACAGAACACCGATTTCGAGAGCCTTCCTGTGGCTACGTGATGTATCCAGCTTTCCTGTGCGTCTCGAAGCAGAAACCATGACCGGTCTGCTGGCAGCCGCCCTGGTTGGAATTTTCGCCGCCGAGTTTATTGCTTACTGGGCGCATCGTCTGCAACATCGATTTATGTTTCTATGGCGAATCCATGCTACCCACCATCACATCACCAAGATGAGTGCCGCGCGAGCTGACCGAACTCACCCGCTGGAGTTTCTGGGGCTGACGCTGGGAACAGCTGTAGCGCTTGCCTTCTTCGGCGCCAGCCCCGAAGTGATCGGCTTGGTGATAGTGATGCGAACAACCATCGCCTATACCTGTCATAGCAACCTACCCTTGCAACCCGGTGTGTTCGGATTGTTGTTTAATACTCCCGTGTGGCATCAGTTGCATCACTCCTGTGACGATGCCGAGAGCAACACTAACTATGGTTGCACAGTTATTCTATGGGACAGAATCTTCGGCACGTTTTCAGGAAAACAGAGTATCGAGCGCATAGGAAATGGCAGCGGTAATCAACTGTCTCTGCTAACACAGCTCACTATCCCGTTTCGTTCCAATGACACCCTGCGAAACCTATGAATATGCGAAGACTACTGGGCTCAGCTATTATAATTTTTGCGCTAACGGCTTGCGATCAGGGAAATGAAGCAGCAGCTCAAAGTAAGAATGAGTCTTTGCAGGCGATTGCAGAATCATTAATAAATGCATTCTATTCCTTCGACCCCATGAAACTAGAACCTCTGCTTTCATCAGCTCCTGATTCCAGCGCTGCGGTCATCTATTATCAAGGCTGGGCCGAAGGAGGTAATTATAAAATTCTAGATCGCAGACCCTGTGCATTGAAGGCTGCAAATACCGTCAGCTGCTCTATCAAAGTGGAGGATGGCCCCATGCTTGCTCTCGGAATCGACTACGATGTTACCGATACATTTACCATTTCCTTTAGCGCCGGTGAAATCACTTCAGTAGAAACCAGCTCCGATGATTTGCAGCTCTATTATGATGCCCGCGATTGGGTGAGAGCGCAGATACCTGAATTGATTGAAGAGCCCTGTCGCGGGTATTTTGCAGGAGGACCTACTCCAGGCGACTGTGCGCGGGCAATGGCGGAGGGTTATGCGCGCTTCGCAGACAGCGACGAATTCCTGCCGTTACAGGGATTACAACTGCAGGAATTATAGGATTAAAGAAATAGGGGCCTGAGTCTGAGATATCCCCACGAAATCTTGAAAACGCTGGCTTAGTTTTATTTTAAATTCAACGCTGCAGTAAGCCCGCTGTAACGGAGATGTTTCCTGGGAACAATCAGGGCCAGGGGCCCGTGAGCAGGGAGCATCTCCGTTACAGCGGGCGATGAGCTATTCTGTCCAGTCCAGCTGCTGGAAACTGGGCTATTATTCAAATCTAACGGCTGAGTAGAAAACGGCAGCTCAAAACAAGTTAATCTATTGAGTTGGCTCACTATTTTCTGGGGATATCTCAGGGCCGGAGTAAATAGTCGGCATTCATATTTAACCTGCCCCCCACTTTATCTGCAAACTCTTCAAATTCCGTTGTCTTTTTAGAGTCCTCTTCCTTTCATTTATTCGCCTTCTTTAATCTTTTTTCATTACGCTTTTCTTTCAATGTTTTCTCAGCTTTCTTTTTAACTGACTTTTTCGAATCTTGACCCTTTGACATAAATCTCTCCTTGAACTTAGTTGATAAGGTATTAAACGATTAGCAGGCAGACTAAATTTAAAACAGCTCACCCCTGAAACCAGACACACTTTATTTGAGCAATAGTAAATATTTCATTTATCTTGGAATCCCATAGCCGCGTATTTTTTGCCCCTGATCGGCCACACTATCTATCACAGACTGCGACACTACATTGGTGAATCGTTGCCGAATATTAAGCGGGCCGTGTCCACGCAGTTGAATGAACATGAGCCCGACAAGATCTTCAACCGGGTCTGCGTAATACAAGGTGCCAAAAGCGCCGCCCCAGCCATAACTGCCCGGTGACAGGGTATCTAATGACACGGTCGGGTCGACCAGCACGCCAAAGCCCAGGCCGAAGCCGTAGCCTGGACCACGAATATAGACTTCATTCTCGCCGGTGTGATTGCTGATCATCAGGTCCACCGTCATGCGACCCAATAGCCTGACTCCGTTCAGCTCACCACCGTTTGCGATCATCTGTGCGAAACGAATGTAGTCAGACGAGGTGCTGTTCAGTCCGCTTACACCAGGAAAATAAGTAGTCGGCTCCTGGAATGCTGGTGCCCGTTGCAACTCAGCCTCACCGCCGTCATTGGGTATGTACCTTGCCGCCACCCGATCGACCTTCTCGAGAGGTATGTTGTAGAAGGTATCGTGCATACCTAGCGGTTCGAAGATTCGCTCCCGCAGGAACTGGTCGATGGACTGGCCGGATATCTTCTCAACCAGAACCGCAACAAAATCGGTGGAGGCTCCGTATTGCCAATGATCACCCGGGTGGAACGCTGCAGGAATCGTCGCTGCTCTCGCCACCCGCTCAGCTAGTGTCGCCGACTGAAAGTTCTTGCCATCGTTAGTTACCCACTTCAGTTCTTCCTCTGTAAGGCCCTTGTTTTCAGGGTTAAGTGTCAGGCCCGAGGTGTGGGTTAATACGTGGCGAATTGTGATTGGCCGTGCCTCTGGCACGCGGCTCTGGCGCGGCCCGTCGCTTAGCAAAACCTGGTGATCGGCATACTCGGGAATCCAGTCGGAGATTGGGTCGCCCAATCGAAAACGGCCTTCCTCGAATAACATCATCAGGGCTGTAGACACAATTGGCTTGGTCATAGACGCCAATGCGAAAATGGTATCGGTGGTCATGGGAATACTTTCTTCTCTATACTTCCAACCGACAGCCGAGTGATGTATCACCTTGCCATGCCTGGCCACCAGCGTCACCGCTCCCGCAATTTGATTGTTACCGATAAAACGCTGGAAATACTCATCGATACGGCCCAGTCGTAGCGTGGATACCCCTACCGATTCAGGCTTCGCCGTTTGTAATTTTTCGGCAGCCTGCACACTCGATGAAGCCACGGCGAAGCTGAGTACAAGACTGACTGCCACGATCATATTCGTTACTCTGCTTAGGTAGCTCCAAGCAAACTGTTTTAACTTATTGTTCATTGAATATGCGCTCTCTGTTGACACTCGTTGGTGGTTAGAGTCTAGCATATTCCGGTTGCTAGCCTATATGCCTGAATTCGAGAGCTACACTAGCTTACAGCTGAATAAGCCCAAATCCACGCTTTGGATTGAAAGCCAATATTCAAACAATCTTCCCGCTTGTCTGAAAGTAGTTGCAACGGCAGCCTCAAATTTCCCAGGCTGGCATTCAAATAGGCAGCAAACCTGCTCCAGATACTGACTTGAAGCAAACAGTCATAAAGCAATCTTGAACGTTCTGAAGGGGCAGCACACAAGAAACTTATTGAAAGTGTGGGAGGGTCACAATTAGACACTTTGATTTCGGTTTAGAAAATACTCCCGCAGCGGTGAAATGTCTGCTAATTTAGCCCAACAAATTCACTGATGAGCAACTATGGCTCTGCGCGGAACCACAATAATTAAAGCGCTCCGGAGAACAGCGATGATTCTTAGGAAATTACTGATAGGTATAAGTACTGTAGCATTTGCACAAACTCTGAATGCGTCTGAAGCAGATTCGACGCTGGCAACACGACAGCAAATTGAAGCTGACCTCATCCAGTTGTATAGAGCTCAAGCCGAACGCCCACAAATCGTTGAGAAGATCGATTTTCTGGATCGAGACGACAGCAAGCAGCCAATAAGCATTGTGTATAACCGCGATATTATTCCATCCAATCGAGTACTGGTTATCTCCATGGATGATGGCGCTCGTGGACTGGTAACCGATGTTGAGGACGCGGTGATCATAGGTGTACCCATGGCAGATCGAATTCGCGATCTGGTTCCGCCTACACCTGAGGATGTAATCGAGGAATCTCCCGAATGGGAGAACGCACAAATCACCGATCCAAATTCAGACGCCATGATTCAGTTTTTAAAGGAACAGCTAATACCTTACGCCGAAGAAAACTACGGGCCATTTTTCCACAAAGTACTTTTTGGTTATAGCCTGGGCGGTATTTTCACCTTGCAAACCTTGATGAGCGAACCGGAATTATTCGATTCCTATATTGCCGGCAGCCCATCGCTTTGGTATCGATACAACTATTACGAGACTCTTGCTATCAAGGCCGCTCAGCATAGAGAAAGATTTCAGGGTAAGTGCCTCATCCTTTCTGCCGGAGAAGACGAGCCATCAATATCTGTTGGAACACGAAACTACGCACGCCTTTTGGCTGGTTTGGATATGCCACTCATAACCCATCACCAACGTAATATGGAAACTGATCACGGTCACAACCGCACTCTTTCGTTTCTCTACGGCTGGGATCGCATTTTTAATACTGACGATGTATTTGTTCCAGCATCAACAATAACTGCTAGCACTCTGGATGAGTATCACGATTTTGTCGATGGATGGCTAAGTAAAACAAGCTGTGTTGCCAATTCGCCAATGCGTAGTGCAAGCGCCTATAGTGTATTCGCTTCGAAATTGGCCGCTGATAAAAACTATAGCGAAATGAAAGCACTGTATAATTATGCTCGCGACACTATGCCTATAAACTCACGTACTTTTGCCAGCATTCAGCTTCCATTACTGGCAGGATTTTCAGAAATGCCTGACGAGGAAAAAGATTTTTGGGCAACAGGCTACAAGTCTTTCCTGGATAGCAGGCCAACCCCGGCTTTAGCCGTTCACTACATTAACAAGGAAGTTTTGGAGTATTTATCTTCGCAGGCAAATTAAGCGATAGAGAATCCTGGCCCTGTCAAGCGTCGTTCAGGGACTTCGCTGCGCGAAATATATGGCTAGAAATTGCGCAAACAAACGTACCTTGGCAGACAGGTGACGCTTGTGTTGATAGATGGCAACCACGTCACGATCGATTGCCTGCCAATCATCTAACACCGTCAGCAATTTCCCCGAAGCCAGATCGGCACCGAGATAGTAATCGGGGAGATAGGCCAGGCCCAGGCCATTCTCTGCTGCGGCACGAAGCGCATGACCACTATTGCTGCGCCAGCTACTATTTACACTGATACTGATAGCTCCTTTCGGCCCCTTGAATCTCCATGGTCTGGTTTGTCCCGCGTCAACAAACAACAGACAATTGTGCTGCTTTAAGTCCTGAGGCTTAAGTGGTGCTCCGTGTTTGTCTACATAAGCAGGACTTGCCACCACGTGAAAGCGAGTCGGTGTTAGTGCCAGGTTAACCACATTGATGTCCTTGCGCGCACCAACTTGAATCGCGATGTCAATATGCTCCTCGATTAGATCCACTCTGTGCCCGCCCAGATGAAGGTCAACCTCCAACTCGGGATGTGAATCTTGAAACAACGCCAATGCTGGCACCAACAATGCCTCGCCAATTAAATGGGGCGCACTAATCGTCAACTGCCCTCTCACTTGTTCCTGTAGTTGGCTTACTGCACGTTCGGCGGCCTCAAGGTCCTCGACAACTTGCCTGCATTGCGTGTAATAGATCTCTCCGGTCTCTGTGAGTGATAGCTTGCGCGTGGTTCTATGTAACAAGCGTGTGCCCAGGCGATCCTCCAGTCGGCTGACTTGCTGACTAACATGCCCCTTGGAGACGCCCATCACTAGTGCAGCGGCTGAAAAACTGCCGCTATTGACCACTTCTACTAACTCTTCAAAGCCTTCCCAGCGACTCATATTGTATTCTCAGGCAAATTCTATTGTTTATATATATGAACAGTATTATTTGTATTAGCTATATTATCGTTCATATGGGAACACACTATAATCCGCACATCAACCCTGCGACCCGAGGAAATAACAGATGGATGAGTCAGCTTTCTTTAATGCCATGACCATGCTGTCAGCGGCAATACTCGTCGGCGGCGCTGCCATCGGTTCAGCTTTGGGAGTCGGTGGTGTTGGCGCCAAGCTCATCGAGAGCACGGCCCGTCAGCCCAGTGAGGCCACCATGCTGCAAAACAAAGCCTTTCTGATGGCTGGCATGTTGGACGCGATTCCCATTCTTTCTGTGGCGATAGCCCTATTGCTGTTGTTCGCCAACCCCTTAGCCTAGCCACGCGCCACAGGCAATAGCGATGACTACCAGTGTTCTTGGCCGGAATCAATTACCCAACCTTGCCTTAGAGTTGAAGGCACTTTTTACCGGCTATGTCCTCGTCGTCGGTCTGGGACTGCTGGTAGCGGGTGGCCAGATATTGCTAACCCACGGCATGGCCGATGACGAATTTGGCTTGTCCGTGGACGACATTGTTTACAGCTACTACGGCAACCGCGGTGACAGCCGACTGGAAGCCAAATTAAACGGATCAATGAAAGACAAGGCTTCTATCGTAGATCGCACTGCGATTATTCGTTGGGTGCACGATGGCTCGTCAGCGCTGGCTTGGGATTCACAAATTGGCCAGGTGTTTCAAAATAACTGCGTTAGTTGTCACGGGGTAATACCGGGACTACCGGATTTCAATTCACTTGCTGGCGTAAAATCGCTTGCGGCAATAGACACTGGGGCCAGTATCGATTCACTCACGCGTGTTTCTCATATTCATCTGTTCGGTATTTCCTTTATCTTTTTCTTTGTCGGATGGATATTCAGTTACGCTCAGGGTATTTCAAGTCGCACCAAGGCCGTTCTCATTGCCATTCCTTTTGCCTTTCTATTTCTCGATATTACCGCCTGGTGGCTTACCAAATGGTATCCGGCGTTTGCCTGGGCAACGCTTATTGGAGGTATAGGGTATTCCATTGCCTCCAGCTTCATGTTGCTGTGTTCTCTCTATCAGATGTGGCTAATGCCGATTCTCACTAGCTCGATCCGCAATGACTAGAATGGTTGCTACGCATCCATCTGCTGAGTACTAATGGAAAACTGCCACACTCAAACGCTGACGTCACTTGGCAGCTCCTTAAGCGGTAAAATACTCTTTACTCCGTCGGTAGATAGCTTATGCTTTGACCAATAAGAAAACCTTTTCGAGAAACGGAGTCACTATGAACCGCACCCTAATTCCCATGGCACTCGCCAGCTGTCTTGTTTTGACTACATCAGCTTTATTCGCCGCGGCGAATGAGAACTGGACCCGACCCTTTCCTGGCCACCGGGTAATCAGCAACCTGTACGCCGTGGGCACCTATGATCTAGCCGTGTTTCTAATTACCTCCGATGAAGGTCACATTTTAATAAATACTGGCTTGGAAGATTCTACTGTACAAATTCGTGAAAACATCGAAGCGCTTGGTTTCAGACTCGAAGATGTAAAGATATTACTTACCATGCAAGCCCATTGGGACCACACCGCAGCCCTGGCCGAGATTAAACAGATAACAGAAGCCGAGATGTTCGCCACCGCAGATGATGCCAGAGTGTTAGAAGATGGTGGATTCAGCGATGCGCACTTCGGTGGTCGTGAATCCTTCAAACCCGTAAGCGTAGATAGAATACTCAGCGAAGGCGATGTTATCGAGCTTGGTGATATTCGCCTTAGCGTCTACGAACATCCAGGCCATACTGAAGGCAGTTCCAGCTACTCCATGCGGGTACGAGAGGATGGTCGCGATTACAATGTAGTCATAGCTAACATGGGAACCATTAATCCCGGCAAGAAATTGCAAGTTGACCCGACCTACCCCGGTGTATCAGCCGACTTCGCCAAAACCTACCGCGAGCAAAAAGCCATGGATGTAGACGTTTGGGTTGCGGCACATGGAAGTCAATACGGCTTGCATGACAAATACAAAGCCGGACAGGCTTACAGCCCGGACGCCTTTGTTGACCCAAAAGGATTTATCGCGGCGGTTGAACGCCTTGAGCGAATCTATCTGCAACAGCTGGCGGAAGAAAGGGGACATTGAAATACCAATTAGCTGCAAAGCATCGAAAAGAACACGGCACAGCAGCTTGACCCGGGCAGCCAAGACTGAAGCAGGGGATTCTGCTCTGCATTTGCTTCACATCTGTGCCTGCCAGTTCTACGTAGCGCCGGAATTACTTGATTCTCGAACCCCGAACCTCTACCTTTGCCCAAAGACTTGGCAAACGCAGGGGAGCTTCCATGAAATTCACAGCAATAGTGACATTAACTATCCCGCTTGTATTCAGCGGCTTCGCAACAGCCCAATCATCTGACTATATAGTCCCTAAAACCGAGTACGGTCAGCCCGATCTGCAAGGTGTGTGGAATTTCGCCACAAGTATTCCCATGGAACGGCCCACACGTTTCGGCAATCAGGAGTTTTTGACTGCGCAGCAAATAGTGGAGGAGAAAGAGAAACAAATCGCGGCAGCAGCCGCTGCCGATGCGGCTGCCGCACTAAAGATTGTTGATCCCGATGCCCCCGAAGCTGGCACCGACCCCGGTGGTTACAACGATTTTTGGTTTGAGGCAGCAGGTATTGGTGACACGGTCAGAACCTCGCTCATTATTTACCCTGAAAATGGTCGCCTTCCTAAAGCGTTGGAGGGTGTACCGCGCCAATTCGACACTCTGGGTGAAGATACTCCAAGCACCAGGCCAGTTCGAACTCTGGTCGGCGGTATCGCCAAGGACGGACCGGAAGACAGAGGTTTGTCTGAACGTTGCATAGTGGGATTTAATTCGGGGCCTCCCTTTACGCCCAGCCTCTACAATAACAATGTACAAATCATCCAGAGTAAAAATACGGCGGTAATCTATACCGAAATGATACATGATGCGCGTATCGTGCCACTGGGTGAAAAACCAGACCTGCCCGATGAAATTCGTCTGTGGTCCGGCGATTCCAGAGGTTGGTACGAAGGTGACACTCTGGTTGTAGAGACTAAGAATTTTAACGGTTTGCGGCAGTCACTCAATTACAGCTTCCTCGGAACTAACGCAGAAACTCTATTGACGGAACGCTTTACCCGTACTAGCTACGACACCGTAGATTATGAATTCACCATTAATGATCCTGGCACTTTCACAGACAAGGTGACAGCGATTATTCCTCTCACCAAAGTGGCAGGACAACTCTATGAATACGCCTGCCATGAAGGCAACTACGGCATGTTGAACCTGTTGCGCGGCAAACGATTCGAAGATGCACGGGAATCGGAAGATTCCGCTGCGGGACGCTGACAGAAACCAAGCGAACAAATCATGATTGTTATGAGAAATCGTAAATCATGATCTGTCTCTGCCCTGCTATGCAATGATCCCCAATAGGGTTGGCAATAGCCCCTGCTCAAGGTACAGGCAGTAATTTTCTGCACTCTAATATCTGCTACCGAAGGACATCCGTATGAATTTACTAAGCAACAATATTAAATGGCTGATGATAGTCTCAGGTGTATTCACCTGCTCTATGTTGATCGCGTTTCTTGCTCCCGAGACAGCAGTAAATAACTTCTTTGGCGAAACCAGCCTCTCTCCTAGCGATCAGGTAGTGGTACGGAATTGGGGCTTCCTCATTTTCATGGTTGGCGCCCTGCTCATTTACGGTGCCTTTAGTGCTGCCAATCGCGATTTGACCTTGATGATTGCGATAATTAGTAAAATCGTATTCGTGGGATTAGTGCTTAGCCAGGGTTCATTGTTTCTGGGCAGTCTGGGTGCACCCATAGTTATCGACAGTGTGATTATTCTGCTGTTCACTGTTTTTTTGATTTTCGGTAGAAAACAGGAGAAGGAATAAACTTGCTCGATTGCTGCAAGCTAACAAGATTGATTAGCAGAACTTACTCGTCGGTATAGCGTACTTCGAGGCGTTTCAAAAGAATAATTGTTACCCCCAGAGCAAGCAGGCAGAGCCCAAGCATTCCGCTGATGGATATCCACACCGGAGGTGGTGCAACCAGAACTGCCAACGGCCTCTCGTCCAGAGGAATCGGCAACAAGCCCTTGAGGTAGTAAATGATACTGAAAACCTTCAGTGCAGGCGGCAAGATGAAGTGAATCAATTCCCAGCCCGCGATCACCACAACCGGTATTAACGGGTTACGAAACAACAATCCGGTGGCCATGAACACCGCTCCGTAACCCATGCAGGCCAGCAAGGTCAGTCCCAGGTACTGCTCCAATTGCTGCATTGCAATACCATTACTTAAATCGGAAATGATTTGCTCTATGCCGAAGGGTATATACAAGGCAAGAAAACAAATGCCGGCGCAGAGCCCGAACAGAATGAAGGCAGATGCCAGCCCCGCCAGGAACTTCGCAGTGACCAATACCTCCCGTCGGACCGGAGTTAATACATAGTAATGAATACTACGATCAAGAATTTCGCCTCTAAACAGTGAGGTGAAGATGGCAGCACTACCAAGAAAAATTACACCACCAAGGATTAGCGTGGAGTACACATAGGCGTATATCTGACGCGCGTTCTCTATTGTTTCAAATACTGGCAGGTCTTCATCATTTTTTTGAAATCCTGAAATCGTGAGCAGTAAAACAGGTATCAGGGCCAATCCGTAGCAGCTAAGTGCACGCCTGGACAATAGCGCCTTTACGAATTCAATTCGAGTAATCGCCATTAGCTGCCGAAACCACAAGGAAAATCCAGGAATTAGTTGTGGCACTTTCATTGACTGCGCTGTTAATTCGCGTGTATTCATGTTGCGACCTGTTGTTCGACTATAAGATGTTGGTACACAGCTTCTACAGTCTCGTCGGCTGGGCCAATGGATTCAATATGCCAACCTTCGGCCATCACCTTGCCGTTAAGAGCAAGGAAGAATGCATCGGCATCACTGGATCGCACGAAAAGACCCTCACCATCGTAGTGCAATTGAACTTCCACCACGTGTTCAAGGCCGAACACCGAGGAGGCAATATCATTCGCATGGGAGCTGCGAATAAATATCTTCATCGGCTCACCGGTTTCGCTTTGAATATGGGTGAGATCACCTTCCGCCACCAGATAACCACTGTTAAGCAGCACCACCCTATCGGAAATCAGATCCACCTCATGCAATATCTGGCTCGAAATCAGCACTATATTGCCCGCGTCTGCAAATTCACGAAACAGGGCAATAACCTGGGCCCTGGCCATGGGGTCGAGGCCGTTTAATGGCTCGTCCAGAATCAACACCTGTGGTGTATGGCAGATCGCCTGCGCCAGTTTAATGCGTTGACGCATGCCCTTGCTGTAAGCGTCCACAGGTCTATTCGCAGCCTTCAACAAATCTACCTGCTGCAAGGCTTGTTGGGTCAGTGCTTCGGCAGCTGACTTGTCGTATCCATGTATCAACAGTGTGTTGCGAATGAAGTCGTAGCCATCGATACCGCTCGGAAAGGAATCGTATTGGGTGCAATATCCCAACTGGCTGTAGAATTTTTCTGTTCGTGAGGGCTTTACACCTAATACTTCGACACTGCCTCGAGAGGGTGAATTTAAACCGGCTATCAGATTCATCAAGGTGGATTTTCCAGCACCATTTGGCCCTACCAGGCCGGTAATGCCCGGTTCCAGCTTCAAATTTATGCGGTTCACACCGAGAACGTCGCCGTAGAATTTCGATAGATCGCGCAATACTATGTTGTCGCCAACGCCCTCGGACTGATTAACCACAGGCTGATTCATGACACCACCTGGAATGCGCGAATCCGCCGTGTCAGTACTAGCGCTGCCAGCACGGAGACTGCCAGGAACATGAACGCAGCAGCCCAGATAGGCATCTCCATCGATGATTCCATGTAGCTGGCGTCGGCATCGTACATTGCTAGCACCAGAACTTCGGCAGCGGAGGAGATGTCCACCAGACCGCCACCCCAGCCTCCAAATACGGCCTTGATAACCTCACCGAGAATGGAGCCAAATAGGTAAAATGCAAAGAAGAATAATCTTGCTACGGCTTTCCATTTCACACTGGCCGAAATAGCGAAGGCCAGCAAGGACAGACTTACAATCCAACTAAGCGAGGTAACCACTGTAGCGGCGAGTAGATGCAAGTTGTTAATGAGCCATCCATCCCCTGCAAGATAAGCCTGCAGAAATATGAGGATCAAACTCGGTATCCAACTGATGAGGGAACCGAGAAACAGCAGTACCAACAATTTACCAAAGATATAACTCGCCTTATTAATAGGACGGGACAGATAAAGTGGCATTGCATTGTTGCGCAGATCAGGAGAAATCATGGTCGGTCCAATGGACATGATCATCACAAACAAAAGAAACATCTGAGGGTACTGCATGAACAGCGCGAAGAACGTACCATCGATTGCTATGAAATCCTCAATCGGCACTTCGAATTGCATTAGCAGTTCGAGATTGTAGTAAGTATATATGACACACAACAACAGCAGCGAGGGTAGAAAACATAGAAGGAAGAACGCTGTGAATATTCGAGACTGGAAAACATCGGCCAATGCGTAGCGAAATATCACCAACGTTCGTTGCAGAGGAGCTGTTAGTTCGCCTGCATATCCCTGATAAGCTTTTTGAAAAATCGCCATTCAGTCTTCATCCATAGCCCGTAGAAAAATATCTTCCAGCGAGTCTCGTTTGTAGTCCAGATTGCGAATTTGTACCGACATCTGCTCGGCCAAGGCATAAAGATGCTGCACTTCTACTCCCTCCGGGAGAATCGCCTTTATGCGTCTGCGATTGGGTAAGGCAACCTCGCAACCCAGACTTCTAAGGCCATCTACGAATTCTTTTTCATTGCCACGAATCTGAATCAATAGAAATTTTCGATTGGCACGCCGCTCTTCTTCGAGGTTGCAGTATTTGGCAATCCTGCCCTCCTTCAATACCAATACCTCATCGCAGCAGGACTCGATATCCTGTAACAAGTGTGAGGCCACTACAATATGTGTGTCACCGGAATCGCGAATCTCTCGAATGAGTTGCAACATGCGGGCTCGGGCTGGAGGATCGAGGCCATTGGTAGGTTCGTCAAGGAATAATAATTTCGGGCCGTGGACTATAGCTTGCGCCAGTTTGGCCAGTTGTTTCATACCAAGGGAGTAGGAATCAATATTGCGGTATCGCGCCTCGCCCAGGCCGACGTAGAAAAACACCTCATGCGCCCTTTCCAAGGCAATCTTCGGACTAAGTCCGGACAACTCAGCCATCATGCGCACGAAGCGAATGCCAGTCATGCCGGCGATGAAGGAGTCTCGTTCCGGCATATAACCAACCATGCCCCTGACGAACTGGTCACCACTGCTGAGATCATGGCCGAGAATGGAAATCTTTCCGGAGGTCGGCTTATTAAAGCCGAGCAATGTGTTCAGTAGCGTGGTCTTCCCTGCGCCGTTAGGACCCAACAGCCCCACGCAACTGCCTCTCAATTGGGCGCTAAGATGATCGAGAATCGGCCTGTCAAAATCTACACACAGCTCATCAAACTCAAGCACTGGAGCGCGCTGCTTAGCGGGTTCCAGCTCCGACTCCCTGTTCCCGGTTCGCCGTTTCAAGTCATCGTCACTAGCTGCAGGATGAAGCTTATTCGTTCCAGCCTCAGGTGTGACCTTGGTGGGCGTGGTGTCGCTGCTAATTGTGTCTTCTGTCAAAAGTGCATCCGTCATTGTTCTGCAAATACTGCTTCACGCTAGTGTAACCGATACTGCCACTTAATCTTGACGCAATCTGCTTATTGCACTTGTTCCTGCTCAGTCATTGACTCCATCACCGGCCGCAGTGCCATCAACTGAGAGAATAATTGCACGGGAAATTGCGAGCTGCCCGTATAGGCAAAATGTATTTTATCAGACAGTGCCAACACGCTTGTAAGAGACGGACCGATGTCTGTATCCAGAGCAGAGATCGCCGCTTGCTGCTCAGCACTCAAGTTAGAGGGCAGATTTTGCAATACATCATTCACTAGCTCGCCCACGCGACTGAAGTAGACTGCAGAAAAGTCGAGATAGCCGTCGCGCGACAATAGTTCACGAAACTCGCTGTCTGTCTGCAGACTAGAACCCGATTCATAATAGCTAATGGCTCTATCAACCAGTCCCGCATCGGGAGCCGCTACCAGGTAACCATCTACATAAGCATAATGAAACGACGCTGCATCGAAATCGCTGGAGACCGCAGGGTCAACCGCAAGACTGACCTGGTAGCCGCTAAAACCACCCACATCGGCACTGCTAATGGAAATTGCGGCGCCCATAGCATTCTCCGCTGCGTACTCGTTAAAACGCGCTGCTGACAATTCAATACTTTCCTGCAACTGTGAGGCATCGTAGGCCTCGATTACCACTTTCCATGCCGGTGTTGGCAAGGCAGGCCCATCCAATCCTATAGCCACGTCGCCTCCAAGAACAGACAAGACACTATTGAACAGTTCAAACTCCGCCGTCGCCTGGATGTCGTCAAGTTCTACCATCTGTTCGAGTTCACTCACTATGGAGATCGGTTCCCGTAACAGAAAGGCAGCGGCCATGGTTGAATCCACCGAGAAAAATTCCAATGATCCCATGGGACCGGGAGTGGACAACCAGGACATAACGCCTTGTGTTTCACCTGCAAAGAACAGGTCCGCAGTAATATGGGTGGCGCCATCTCGCAGTTGATGCTGAGCGACTAAATATTCTGCATTGGCCAGCCCCACTTCCTGCAAGCCGGAATCAGGTATGTCATGTGGTGCTAGCAAGCTGCCGATATTCACCGCGCCCAGTATTTCGGTGCCTTGATCATAGGAGTTTTGCAATAGGCCATGTAATTCAGTTCCAACAAAGCCGCCGGTCTGGTTTTCTACTATGCTTTGCATGTCTGAAAGAACTCCCGCATCAATCGAGGCAACCAGTATGTCCTCATGCAGCCAAATGGACAGCTGGCCGTCTGCAGCTTCTGACGGATCGGCAATCAAGGCGATTTCCAAATCAGCGTCATGCCCTTCAGCCGCCAACACATCGCGTATTCGCTGAATCTGTTGTTCGAAAGTCGCGGCAAATACAGCGGCGTCCACTTCGGACAAAACCACCGGCACCGCAATAGTCTCGGCCACACCTTCGTTGGTTTGAGTCTGCATGCTAATAGCCAAGACTGTCTCCTCACCCAACGCATAACCAATTTCTCGCAGCCAGGACATGGTCTCGTCTAAATACTGAGCTTCTGAGTTCGCCTCAAACTCTGCCCATGCTGCAGCCAGAAACTGGCTGCTCTCCATGCGGGCACGAATAACATCATAGACCTCGGCTATCTTCTCCGGGGCATTGGGTACGGCGATATACACCGATGTATTAGCCGGGGCCAGATCCAGCAGCCGAGTGGAGTATCTAGGTTGAGTCGCTAACACCGCTTCCAGATCCTGTTGTAATGCAGCCACTTCATTGAGCATATCTATGTAGAGATCAGCGTCCTGGCTCCAGGCGATTTCGTCTTCAACATTGAGAGTTAAAGAGTCCATGCGCGAGGCCATGGCTTGTCCTGGGGTGAGGCTGGTGGTGTTGCCTTGCAGAAGCACGTTAACCTCGCCTTCAACAACAGCCACGCGGGAGCCCTTGGTACCATGTGCTACTTCGAAAATTGTTCCAGTCACCGATACCATAAATTCATTAGTGAACACATCCAGCGTGCCAGACCCCTGTGGCGAAGCGGCTACCAGGATACGGCCTCGGGAGACGTCGATCCGATTGCCGGATCCACGGCGGGTCATGCTGAGTTCTGAGCGCTCATCCACCTCGATTTGCGAGCCGTCATCTAAGGTGATTATTGCAGTACTGCCGCTGGCGGAACGAATGCGTTGACGTCCATCAATCCAGGTGCCCGCAGAGAGAGATTCCAGTCGACCATTCGTTATTTGATAGAGCTGACCGTCAATCTTTTCCACCTGCGCCAGGCGAGACTGGTCAAATGAGGGGAGTTCCGGCACTGCCGTGATCAAAGCTATTGCAACCATGGCCACCACAGCCGCCGCCGCGAACCAACGATAGCCGCTTGACCGCTGACCATTAGCTTCAGCAACATGCTGTGCCCGATTGCTATTCTGACCGCGAGCTTCGTTCAGCGCGCGCCTTAAAGGGATGGACTGACGACTCTCTTCTTCAAACAGAAGCGTCTGTGCTGGAGTTAATTGTTTCGCCAAAAAAGCAGGAATCGCAGTAATATAATCATCTACTGAATTCCAGGAATCGTCTGACGCTGTCGAACCCAACTCCTGGGTCACAACTTCTTGCGGGCCTCTGTTAGCTGCGATCGATGCTCTTGCACGTTCACTCGCTGCAGCGATTTCTGCCGCAGACGGTAGATCGGCTTTGATTGAAGCAATAGCATCATCAATGCTATTGCCAGTGCGTGAATCATCTTTCATCGGTTTTCTCCTTCGAGTTCACCTAAAATTTCCTGTAATTGGCTGCGCGCCCTGTGTAGCGTGACTGCGACGCTGTTGCTTGATATGTCGAGCACGACTGCAATTTCGGTATTGCTGAAACCCTCAAAAACTCGCAGGGCGAAAACTTCGGCTGCACGTTGATCTAAAGAGAGCAGAGCTGTTCGCAAATGACGACGCTGCTCAAGCTGAAGCACCTCGCCATCCGCTGCGCCCTGAGTAGATGGGATGATCTCCTCGTTGAGACTTTCGGCTCTATGGCGACTTCTGGAGCGCAACAGATCGAGGCTGGAATTAATGGCGGCTCTGCATAGATATCCGGCAGTGTTGTCAGCTACAGCCAGTAGGTGCCGACGTTTAAGCAGGCGCAGGAAAACAGATTGCAAGATATCCTCTGCATCTGGGAGATTACCGGTCACGCGGTAGGCTGCCAGCAATACCTTTTCATGGTGTTCGCTGAAAAGCTCATCAAACGTGGGTGTCATCGCAACCCCACCCGACCGATAGTCTTTGCTCAATGTAATAGCTTGATCTCCCATATTTAGATAGACGATGGAGGAGAGGGATTATTAACAAATAAGTCATAAAAATAGGAAGAATTACCAAATCTGGGCCTACTAGTTGAATCTCTGGATCATGATTTGCAGATTATGATTTTTAATTTGCTCTATGCACGATTCAGGTTAGGGTGTTTTGCGCTTGGATGAAAGGAAAATAAAACCTGCACAACCACCCTAATTCCGTAAGCAGGGCATCTCCTTATGTCGCTCCCTAAAGACTAAAGCAGGCTCTATAACTCAATTTGATCTCACACTCTTTGCTCAATTTGTACAATACTCGAAGCATTTAAACCTGCTAGCGCCCCCTTCTATTGGTAGCTTGATTCAATGGCCGCTTACTATTTCCCTAACAACAGAGCAAAACTACTGTATTCTTAGGGTTCTTTTTTATTCAACAAGTATAGCCTCGTTATCGGAGATAGTTAGATGATCACCCTCGCCCTTGCGTTAAAGAATAAGCCAAGTTGGCTTCTTCTGTTTGCTCTTTTTGGCTTAGCTTCCTGCTCTGAAAATAACACGGAGGCCACCACTGAAACAGCAGCGGTCAGTTCCTCATCTCAGGAAACACCAGCCTCCATTCATGCACGCAGTTTGGTCTTGGATGCCCATGCAGACATTGTTTTACCCTCAACCTCAACTGGCTACCTAAGCGCCGATGGATCTTCTAAAGTCGATCCCGCGAAGATGCGAGCAGGCGGTGTTGATGCGGTAGTGATGTCAATTGCGGTGGGGCCAGGACCGCGCACAGCAGAGGGTGACGCCGCAGCCAGAGCCGAAGCGGATGAGAAATTAGAAGCCGTTTACACCCTTGTTGAAAATAGTCAGGGCAGCGTTGTCATTGCAACATCTGCTGAAGAAATTATTGCTGCTCATGAGCAGGATAAATCGGCGCTAATTCTCGGATTTCAAAACGCTAGATCCTTACAGGGAAACATTTCCGCAATCGATGAGTTTTATCAAGCAGGTGTACGAATTTTTGGTCTCAATCATCTGGGACACAATGATTTTTCAGATTCTTCACGTCCGGAATTTGATGGAGCAACTGGCAGCTATGAGGCGACGGAGGAACATCAAGGATTATCGGCGCTAGGAGTTGCTGCCATACAGAGAATCAATGCTTTGGGAGCTGTAGTAGATATTTCACAACTATCTAAAGCGGCCGCCCTGCAAACCTTGGCACTATCAACCGCTCCAGTAATCGCCAGTCACTCCAATGTAAAGTCAATTTCCGATGTCAGTCGTAACCTTAGCGATGAAGAAATTGATCTCATCGGTGAACGTGGCGGAGTCATCCATGTCGCAGCGTTCAAGGGCTATTTACTTGACATCTCGGATCCTGAGTTCATATCAACACTAAAGAAGCTGCGCCGAGAAGCCGGCATATCTGAAGAATATAATTATCCTTTCGAACTCTATTGGGAGATCGAAGATCCCATAGAAAGCAGAAAATTCCTTGACGCCGTAAACGAGCTGCTTGGGCCTGCAACTGTAGATCACATGGTCAATCATATCGACTATATTGTGGATCGAATAGGAATTGAGCATGTAGGCATCGGCAATGATTTCAATCACGGCAGCGGCATCGAAGGTTATGATGATGCCAGCGAAGCGGAAAATATTACCATCGGCCTATTGAGTAGAGGTTATTCAGAATCCGATATAGAAAAAATCTGGAGCGAAAATTTTCTACGGGTATTAGAGGCAGCATCTCAGAAAAGAACCTTGCATTGATATTGGCTCTTAAATAATTCGTACAGCCTGACAGCAGGCACTCGATATTTTACTTAACCGAGGAAGATCCTATTCCTGCGATATAGCCATAGACATCTACAGGCGCGCCCTTTAATCTGATGTTTATTACTAATTTATCCGCTGCTTAGCCAGGACCAAAAATGCTTCAGAATTCCAAATCAATCGCCCTTGCACTACTAACCACGAGCATCGGGCTATCCAGCTCTGCAAATGCACAACAGGCAGAAACCGCATCAGCTGAACGCCCCAATATCGTATTAATTCTGGCAGATGATCTTGGCTTTACCGATATATCACCTTTCGGCAGCGAAATTAACACACCAAATATTGCCGCTCTTGCAGCAGCTGGGATTTCTTTTACTAATTACCACACGGCCGGGAGTTGTGCTCCCGCTAGAGCGATGCTTTTAACTGGCGTCGATAGTCACCGAAACGGCGTGCCAAATATCCCCGAAGCCCTGCCTCCAGAGCAGCGTAGCGCAGAAAATTATCTTGGGGTTCTCAATGACAATGTGGTCACCCTAGCAACTCTTCTACGTAGCGGGGGTTACCACACCTACATGACAGGTAAATGGCATTTAGGTCACACCCCCGAGCTGTTACCTTCTGCCCGGGGATTCGAGCGCACTATCGCAATGGCCGATACCGGCGCCGACAATTGGCAGCAGCGGCCCTATCTGCCCATCTATGAAAAGGCCAATTGGTATGCCGATGGTGAAGCACACACTCTGCCAGACGATTTCTATTCCTCTGAATATTTTGTCGATAAGACCATCGAGTTTATTGATGGGAATGCCGTCGACGGAAATCCGTTTTTTGCTTATTTGCCGTTTCAGGCGGTGCATATGCCGGTACAAGCCCCGCGTGAGTTCTCGGACAAGTATGCAGGCATGTACGATGCAGGATGGTCTGTGATGAGAGAGAAAAGGCGAATCGCAGCCGAAGCCGCCGGGGTAATTCCCCAGGGCAGCGAAGCTATTGTTACTCCGGGCACACTTGAATGGGATAGCTTAAGCGATGAACAGCAGCGTCACCACGCACGACGCATGGAGGTCTATGCCGGCATGGTCGATGCCATGGATATGCATATAGGTCGGCTGATGAACTACTTAAAAGACATTGGTGAATTTGAAAATACCGTATTTATTTTCACCTCCGATAACGGTGCGGAAGGCTCCAATCTGGTCAACGTCGATGGGACTTCAATGTTGGCTAACTGGTTCGATGTGGTTGGTTATAACTCAGACTATGAGACCTTGGGCGAGAAAGGCTCCTTCAATGCAATAGGTCCTAACAATGCCACCATAGCGGCCTCGCCTTTGGCCTATTACAAATTTTATGCAAGCGAAGGTGGCCTGCGTGTGCCTCTGGTCATGTCTGGACCCGGCATAAGTAGCAGTGGAATAAAGACCGACGAATTCGTTTTTGTCACCGACCTAACTCCCACCATTCTGAGTTTGGCTGGAGTTGAAGATCATGGTGGCAGCTGGAACGGAAGTACTAAAGAAAAACTAACAGGAAAAGATTTTTCAGCTTTTTTGGCCGACGATGCACAGAACATTCACTCAGAATCAAATGCAATTGGCTATGAGTTGGGTGGAAATCGAGCCCTTTTCAAAGGCGACTACAAAATAGTATTTAATCGCAGCGCGGTAAACGACCAGGCATGGCATTTATTTAATATTAAAACCGACCCGGGTGAAGCCCATGATCTGGCCTTAGAACAGCCGCAGCGTTTTGCCGAGATGCTTGCCGATTACGAAGCGTATGCTGAAAGCAATAATGTCTTGCCCATGCCAGAAGGCTACAACCAGAGAAGAGAGATCTTTAGGGACGTCCGCAACTAGCACACTGGAATGCAGAGAATCAAGAAGGTGACAGTGTTTGTGGGCTGTGAATAGAAAATTTTCAGGTGTCCAGAATCCACGGATTCTAGCCGTTAAGCTGTACAGGTAAATTCTTATTCACTGCGGCTTCGAATCATCTGTAATAATTGTTCCCTACGATCGTCTATAGATTAACGGCCAGTTAATCCAAGCTGCTAACTATGTGCTGGAGAAATTTTTGGAATCTGTTTTTTTTACGAGGTACTTATGCGATTCACGAAATGTCTATTGTTGTTTTCAATTCCAATCTTGCTAAGTTTTCCCCTGTCCCATGCCCATCACAGCATGTCGACCTATGATCTTGAAACCCAGGTCATGGTTGAAGGAACTGTCACCAGAGTCCAATGGGTAAACCCTCACGTATTTATCTACATCGATCAGATCACGGATACTGGAGAAACAGTTAATTGGGCGATCGAAGGCATCAATCCTGCGGGATTGCGAAGACTTGGATGGACGCGAAATACCCTCAGTCCGGGAGAGACCTTACTGGTTAACGGTCACCCGGGTAAAACCCCAGGTAGCAACAGTATCTATCCGCGCCTGATGCAACAGGGTGAAAACACTTTGTTTGAGGAAGCTGCTTTTTATGCAAAGGCCTTAGGCGCTCCCGAGAAATCCACGGCCAGAGCCAGCAGCTTGGCTGGGGTCTGGCAGACTCCCCTTACACCCAATGTGATTACTCCTCAGTTCGGCGGCGATTTGCATGATATGACAGCAAAGGCTGCGGCAGCCCACGCACAATTCGACGATGTAACCATGAACCCGGCTATCAATTGTTCTCAGGTACCGGCGCCACTTATCATGCATTTCGGCGACGCCAAGAAAATTACGCTTGGTGATAACGAGATACTGATTCAGGGCGACTACGATGGCGGAGAACGTACTATTCATATGGACGCGATGAACCATGATGGAGCAAGCACATCCAATCATGGTCACTCTATAGGCCGCTGGGAAGGCAGCACTCTGATAGTCGACACGACTCATTTTGCCGAGAATATCTATGGCAGTGGAGTAGGAATTCCGTCGGGTCCACAAAAACACCTGATTGAGCGTTTTACCCTTAACCAGGATGGCAACACCCTCACCTACCAGATCGAACTCACGGATCCGGAGTATCTTGCCTCTCCACTAATCGCGGAAACGGAATGGGTGTATCGCCCCGATCTGGAATTTATTATTGACGATTGTAATCTGGAAAGCGCAAGACGTTTTCAGGCAAACTGACGATTAAGAGAATGTTAATATGTGCAAGGCATAGATTTTAAAACTGAGTTCGTAGTCAATGTGCGGTAGGTTTCTTGCTGATACCTTGGAGAATTGAGAGTTTGCAAAAACGAATACAATGATTCCATAACTCATTCGATCAGGGATCGAAGTTGAATTTCTGTCTCATTGGCTGTAACGAATCGGCCTCGCTGTTTTACTAGTAACCCTCGTGTTGATAGTTCTTTTAAACAGCCGCATTTCTGGAAAGAAAACCAAGCATCCAGCTCTCTATGGCTTCCGCTATGCCCGGTACAAAAAGTATCGTCAATGAAACCAGCAAACAGATGGACACACAAAGAATAAGATAATTTTTTGCTTTCAATGGATTAGGCTCCTGACCTGGTGGCCAATTCGAATACCCAGGTCTCTCCGGACTCGATAGCCTCCTTGGTAATTCTTGATCGATACTTCGCGATCTTCTTGGCGATCACACCATCCAAAGCTGGACCTGATAGAACCCTTATCAGTTTACGCTCGTAGCGGACACCGTCGATGCGCACAACGGCGAGTCCGTCTCCCTGGTATGCCTGAACCGCCCAGTGCTTCCATAGCCGGCCCAGCCAGGTGCCCATATAGTCGGAGGTAACGTATATTTTGCCGTCGTTTTCTTCTATCCAGATTAACCTTGAGCTAAGTGGCTTATCTAGCTGTAGGTGCACAGTAGATATTTGATCTGTGAATTTCCAGTCAGGCTCAGGACCGCTATACAACTCCCCTGAGATTAATTCGCCGCCAGGAAATATGATTGACGGGCCATCATTATTGCGATTCTCAAATCTGAGAGTGGCCAATGCCACGGTAGGTATTAATAGCAACACCCCGAGAAGCTGAAGAAATATTATTAGTTTTTTCATACTCGCCATCATTTGCTTCAATAAGATTCCATCAGCATTCAGGGCTAAGGCTCGCTCCTCTAACATGAAAGCGGGAGTAAACTCTTACTATGTGTTGGAATTATTTTAAACATATCACCTCATTCTTACCCTATCCAATAGCAATTTAAGTTTATGAAGACTGCTTTCTTGCAGCAAGGAGAAATAGCAGGGCAGATCCGATAAAAAGTACGACGAAGAATCCATTAAGCGCCACAATCTCGAACACGGAGCTTACAGGGCTATGCTGCTTCCCTATTATTAGCGCGATTACTACGACTAAAACCTGGGTTACAGATGTTGCGAATAAGGCGACCGCCATTTCGAATGGTTGAAAACGAGAGATAATTGCTCCAACTATCCCGACAGTAACTACCCCAAAATAGAAGAGGTCGAAGTGGTCACCTTGCACCCCTATGACTCCTACAGCACCGGTCAGAAAAAGCAGGAAAAATGCCGCCACAATGGCAAGACTAACGGCGATTTTGTATGACGTTTCGCCTGTCTTCGTTGCTCCATTGGATTTACTAAATTCGATCATGGAAATTATCTATATAGCGATTCATTGTTCTCAACTCCTATGTAGACAAATAACAGTATAAACTGTCTACCAAAGTCGAGGTTTTTATATCCCTGATTGATCTATTTGTTAGGCGGCATTCCATCATTCGCCACTATGTCTTAGCACCTCGTAACGTAGTTCAACCATGCCACTCTTGTAGGCTTTGGCCTCCGCGAGATGGAGGAGGATGTCCTTGTCAAGCTTGTCGAAGAATGAGATTCCATCGAAAATCAAGACCGGCATGATCGAATAACTAACTTCGTCCGCTAGCCCGAGTCGAAGACATTCGGTGCAGAGTGCGCCGCCTCCAGCAAACCATATACTACGGAACCTGGGCCGCAGGCGTCCATTCACTAATTGCGTGAGGTCGCCCGAGTAGAACTCGATATTATCCCTGGTCCGTGGCAGCTCTCGGCTAGTGAGAACGAAGGTGGGTTTGTCGCCGTACGCCCACCCAAGTCCTTGGGATTCAAAACGAAGCGCAGTCTCATAGGTTCGCGACCCCATGACGTAACAGTCGATCGTCTTGAGGAACGCCTCTACGAATTCTGGGTCCATGGTGTCGCCGTCTACGAATTCGTCTGAGGTCTCGAGCCAATCGACGCTCCCGTCTTTTCGAGCAATGAAACCATCGAGGCTCGCCGCCATATGGATTGTTACGCGAGAATTAGCGTTTGTCATCGTGTCGTCCTCACAGTATGCACTAATACCACCTAACGATTTATGATAAAGGGTAAGGCGCGAAGCGACTTGTCCCATTGATCGTATTGTTGATGGGCCCCAGTACTAAGGGCAGAATTTTTTTCATTAGAGCGTCAGTGTGTATTTTTTTTATTAATATCCTATGGATTCGCAGCATTAAAAGGCGAGAAGGCGGAAAATGAAGTGGCCGGGCGGCACGACTAGCTTGCTACTATCATGAAGTGAATTGCGTCGTGGTAACCAAGTTCATTTTTCAATTTTTCGCCACTTATCGGAGAAAATAGTTTTTGAACCCCCTCTCCGATCTAATAGAAACCCCGTTGGCCACTTCAACATTTATATATGAAGCATTCTCGCTTTCCTAAATACGCGAGCTTGCTCGGTTGAAAGCAAGCCCGAAGCAGTATCTCACTGTTCTTACAGGAGTTCCACAGACCTGCATAGGATAAACGAGCCTGTCTGTAGGGTCGCTTCTTGCCGGGGACAATCCGAAGAAGTGGAACTGAAAATACATTGCACACTAAGAATCTCACTCACAACTAATTGTTTTAACTCCTGCCAGAAACCAGGAAACCCGACGGCGCCGCAATTGCTCTGTTGTATTTGTTAACGAGTAAATCAATTCAGTAGTTCTCTCTAATTATTAAGGAATGGGTGACATTACTACTCAATGGAGATAGAATGCGAATCATTCGTATTTGCAATATCTACATTGAATTCAAAAATGTTAAGAAAAACAATATTTTGGCTACACCTTAGCTGCGGGCTAACGGCCAGTCTGGTTGTGCTGCTCATGTCCGTCACCGGTGTAATACTCAGCTACGAGCGACAAATACAGGTTTGGGAAGACCGCAGTTATTACGCGGAGCCACTACCCGAGCAGCAGGCATTGACAGTTGACCAACTGATCGCAGCCGGTCGCGATATTAACGGATTTGAGCCCACTACTGTTCTCATCAATTCCGATGAAACGGCACCGGCTGTTTTGCGCCAGGGTCGTGGCCCTACCTACTACCTTAATCCCTACACCGCCCAGCTGTATCCACCCCACTCCGACAGACTCAGCCAGTTCTTTGCCAATGTTCGTGGCTGGCATCGTTGGTTTAATCTTAGCGCTGAGCGCCGCAGTACGGGTAAGGCTATAACTGGTGCCGCCAATCTTATGTTTCTGTTTCTTGTACTCAGCGGGATTTATTTGTGGTTGCCCAAAGTGTTCAGCTGGGCCACCGTGCGCATGCGACTTTTGTTTACTAAAAATACCGATAACCCCACAGCCAGAAACTTCAATTGGCATCATGTCTTTGGAATTTGGGCAGCCATTCCACTAATAGTCATCATCTCCACGGCAACTGTGTTCAATTACCGTTGGGCCAACAACCTGGTGTATCGCCTGGCGGGGGAAGAGCCTCCCGTTAGAAGCACAGTGAATACTGACGATGCGCTACAAGCGCAGTCGCTTACTCTGGTTCCGCTGAATGATTTGATAGTTACGGCAACAGGCTATTCCGATAGCTGGCGCACACTGTCTCTTGCAATTCCTGACGAATACGCGACCACGGCAAGCATCACTATCGATGAAGGCGATGGTGGACAACCACAGAAACGCCACACGATTACTCTGGATACCACATCGGCTGAAGTAATTTCCTGGGCACCCTTTACTAGCCAAAGCGCAGGTCTGCAGGCGCGACGCTGGATGAGATTTCTACACACCGGCGAAGCATTTGGATTGATTGGTCAGACAGCCGCCGGCTTGGCTTCCATGGCGGGCGTGTTCATGGTGTGGACCGGGTTGTCCTTGGTCTTCAGACGCTTTTCCCGCTGGCGTTCCAGACAGCGGCGATCACCGCAAATAGAAGTACAAGCAGCTTAGATAGACCTGACTGCTCACCAGAATCTCAGGCCGTAGCGAAATATGTAACGGTCCTTTATCCATCCTAAGTTGCAGCGAACTAAACAACGACATTCTTATCCAGCAAAAGCTACAGCGATATATCCAACACCTTGCTTATCCATCTGAAGCTGGAATATAAGTCAGTTAACGGTGGTTCTAAACCCGATCTAAGTACTCTAAACTCCACATACGACGCTGGTGCTATGTTGGCAAACCAAGGATGAGCCCATGAAATCTTCTCCTCTCATATTCAGATTGCTCGCTCTTTTTACAAGCCTCACTCTGCTCACTAGCTGTGGGCCCAGCACTATTCCTATTGAGCAAGGAATCCCTTGGGAACTGGCCGAGCACCGTAGCCGAACAATATCCAACTTGCGTTACCATTTCACCTTAACTATTCCCGAATTCAGAACTGAGACAATAACGGCAAAATCCCGCATAAGTCTTGACTGGAATGATCCGAGCAATCAGGCACTGATATTGGATTTTCTACTGCCTGAACAGAGAGTGCATTCCCTGTCAGTTAATAAACGTGAAACTGATTGGCAGGCATTGAATGATCACATCCTTATACCAGCTTATTTACTACAACAAGGTGCTAATGAGATCGAACTAAACTTTGATGCAGGCGATGAGGCGTTTAATCGTCGTGATGATTTTATGTATGCCCTATTTGTACCGGACCGGGCACACTTCTCCCTACCCTTGTTTGATCAACCCAACTTAAAAGCCAGGGTCACTTGGGAAGTCTCGGCTCCGGAAACCTGGAAGGTTATAGCCAACGGTCCAGAGTCCATAGTCACTAATGGGAATGGACGCAGTAATTATACTTTTCTGGAAACAGAGCCCTTGCCCAGTTATTTATTTGCCGTGGCGGCCGGAATTTTCGAAAAAGAAACCGCCACGGTGAATGGTCGCGAGTTCAATATGTATCATCGCGAAACCGATGCCGACAAGGTTGTGAGAAATCGAGACGAAATATTCCGTCTGCATGCTGCAGCTTTAGCATGGCTAGAAGACTACACACGAATCGACTATCCTTTTCAAAAATTCGACTTCCTATTGATTCCCTCATTTCAATACGGCGGCATGGAACACCCCGGCGGCATTCTCTATCGTCAGGCAAGCATATTCCTGGACGAGACAGCGACGCAAAATCAAATGCTGGGTCGCGCTTCCTTAATTGCACATGAAACCGCGCATATGTGGTTCGGTGATTTGGTCACCATGAACTGGTTCGATGATGTCTGGACCAAGGAAGTGTTTGCCAATTTTATGGCAGCGAAGATCGTGAACCCTTCCTTCCCTGAAGTTGATCACGAGCTGCGCTTCCTAACAGCGCACCACCCAAGCGCCTATTCGGTTGATCGTACCGCCGGAGCCAATCAAATCAGGCAACCACTAGAAAATCTGCTATTCGCTGGCACGCTGTATGGCGCAATAATTTATCAAAAAGCGCCCATCGTCATGCGCCATCTCGAGAATCGTGTAGGTGAAGAACTATTCCGTGACGGCATGCGTGAGTACCTCGCTACTTATGCTTATGGCAATGCCACCTGGCCCGACCTGATTGCGATTCTCGATAAACGCTCGGAGCAAGACCTCTCAGCCTGGAGTCAGGTATGGGTAGAACAAGCCGGCAGACCAAGCATTACTGTGACGCGCGAGGACGGCGACATTGTAATTAGGCAAAGCGACCCGGCAGGATTGGGGCGAGTTTGGCCCCAGACTCTGAATGTGCAGCTCGGCTCAATCGAAACGAAAGAAACCCTGACGATTGAATTGGGTGCCGAACCACAACCGCTAGTGGGCATGGCGGATGTTGCCTATGTACTACCCAATGCCAGTGGAGTCGAATACGCCGGCTTCGTATTGGACGCCGCCAGCCAGGAATATTTGATCGCAAATGTAAATGAGCTGGAAACTGCCCTGCTAAGAGGGGCCAGTTGGGTAAGCCTATGGGATCAACTATTAGAAGGTCGACTTGCCCCCTCAGTGTTTTTAAGAGAAGCACTGGACACACTGGCAGTTGAACAAGATGAGTTAGTTGTCGCCAGGGTTTTATCCTATGTGAGCTCAGTCTACTGGAGCTATTTAAGCGAAGCGCAACGAGAATCGTGGAATGCCGACATGGAGAATAGCCTGTGGTCACAGGTGAACAGCGCACGCTCCAGATCGGGACGCTCTTCTTTTTATGCAGCTTTTCGCAATCTGGCGATGACGCCGGACGGAGTAGCCAGACTGCAAAGGCTTTGGTCGGGCACGGAGGAAGTAGCAGAGCTGCCCTTGTCAGAGACCGATCAAATAGAGTTGGCTATGGGGCTGGCAATAAGAGGAAGCAGCAGAGGCGTTAACAATGCAGAAACAATTCTCTCGCAACAACAAGCTCGTATTAAAAATCCTGATCGACTCGCACGCTTCAAATTCCTGCGCGACTCACTCTCAGCCGATCCGGCTGTACGAGCCTCCTTTTTCGAATCACTGAAGCAGGAATCAAATCGCGATCGTGAAGCCTGGGTACTCGCAGGACTGCGCAGTATTCATCACCCGCTACGAGCCAGAGAGTCACTCGAGCTGATTCGACCGGCGCTGAATATGCTTGAGGAGATCCAACAAACCGGAGACATTTTCTTTCCGGGCCGTTGGTTAGATACAACGCTTGGCGGTCACGGTTCCATCAGTGCCGCTGATACTGTGAAAGATTTTCTGGATGAAACCGCGGAATTGTCTCCTCGCTTACGACTAAAGGTATTGCAGTCGGCTGATGGCTTGTATCGATCTGCAAGATTGGTGCATGGCTGGGACGAAAATCAAGTAGGCCGATCCCTTTAAAGTTAAAAATGTGTCTAAGCCAACCTCCAATAGCCTGGATTTTCGTTCTGTTCAAATTTTTACGGCACCATCCACATCCACGAAACGCTCCGGGCGTATTTCAGCGTAAGGCGATCTAGGAAACCAATGGGCTGAAGAATCCACAATATAAGATTCGCCGTTCAGCCGGATCGTTGCGGATTTGATGGCAGCCCTGATATCGACATCACCCATCCACACAGAGACTAAATCCTGTAGCTCTGCGGTTATGTACAGATCGATCTCCTTCCCAGGGTTATCGTTGCAAAGATCGACAACGCCACCATTCACAATGAGCCACCAGCTGTCGTAGGCAGAAAGATTGGTATACCTCACACAAATCACGGTCTCGCCATCGGGCAGTTCAGCAATGTTTAAGGTTCGATGAAAATCCCACATAAACCCAACAACATCTATATCTTCTTCGCCAACTTGGCGGCGTGCCCAGCGTAGTCCCCAGGTCGCCAGATGATCGATGATAGGTCCCAGTTCACGACCACTTGGCGTGAGCCGATACTCCGTCGACTTCTGACCGGGACTTTGCTTCTTAACCAGCAGGCCGTTCGCTTCCAGCTGCTTCAGGCGCTTACTCAGAATGGTGGGAGAAATACGCGGCAGTGCGCGTTGGAAATCTTTGTAGCGAGTGGAGCCCGAGAACACCTCGCGCAATATCAGCAGCACCCATTTATCGCCGATGATATCCGCCGCTTTTACCGCTGGGCAAAGACTGCCAGATTCGTTCATGATCCGCTCGTTATTCACAGTACTACGTTTTGCGTAGTTAAATACTACAGATTCGTATAGCCGATTACTACTGGCGGCGCAGTATACCGCAGCCACACCCCTGCCTATCATTTGCGCAACACTAAGCAAGGAGAAAGCAATGAAGGCATTAAAGCAAAATTTTGAAAAAACGGTGGCTCTGGCAATCTCGGAGAACATGAAAGATCGTCAGCAGCCTTTGATAGAGCAGTATACTAGGGACGCGGGCCTAGCGAGGATAACCGACGTAGCTCGAACCTCTTCAGTTAGCGTGCCGGCGGCGACGGCACTGTACAGTGAAGTAATTCCGGGGCATGGCAATGCACAATCTTACCCCGTGGGTGTGCATGAGGCGGTGGGAGGGCTGAGCGATTATCCGGTGCCGGGCGACATTCTTAGCGCGGCAATAGCGTCTTGCCTGGATAGCACGATCCGCATTATCGCGAACCGTCTTTCCATTCCCTTAAAAAGTCTCAGTGTCAATGTAGAAGCATCTGTCGATGTGCGCGGCACGCTGCGCCTCGATGATTCTGTGCCGGTTGGATTTCAAGATATCCAAATCGAAGTTGATCTACAAACCATGATGCAACTGCCCGAGGCCACTGTGCTTACGATTTTGAGGGCAGCAGAGCGTAGCTGCGTGGTCTTGCAAACCCTAAGAAATCCACCACGGATTTCAGTTCTGACTACGGCGCAAACAAGCAACAACGGCGCCGCCTAAATAAGCCTAAACTAAAAACTTTATAACGGAGATGTATTATGAATACCGAAACAAAAGCAAAATATCTAAAACTATCAATGATAGTTTTCGGAATTATCTTTTTCTGTGTCTATCCACTGGGCTATCTCTGGCCATCGGGTTGGGTTTGGCATGGCGGCGAAGGCGTCTACTACCTACAGATGATCTCGGGCGTTTATGCTGTGCTTGGAGGGTTTCTGATATGGGCATCCAGGAACCCAGACGCCAATCGAAGCTTGATTTTATTCACTATCATATCCAGCCTGGTTCATGCTGGAATAATGGGAATGCAGGCGATACTAGACCAGCATGAAACCGGTCACCTAATAGGAGATGTGCCGGCTTTGCTATTGGTGGCTTTGGTACTCTGGTATTTGTTGCCCGGCGAAGCAATACAAGACTGATTAGCTACTTCGGTCTAA
Source organism: Gammaproteobacteria bacterium (assembly GCA_021773355.1). GTDB lineage: Bacteria > Pseudomonadota > Gammaproteobacteria > Pseudomonadales > Pseudohongiellaceae > UBA9145. The sequence continues at coordinate 67,339 of JAJFKE010000023.1, forward strand.
TAAGCTGACTCAAAAACAGGGCACCGATGGAATAATTAGCTGCATCGTTACAAGGTCTTGACCATCTTGATGACGGTATTATCGGAACCATTGGCGCCCTTCTGCACCTTGCGCTCCACTTCCACATAGCCCCGCGCCAGATACAGGGGCTCACCGGGAACGGTGGAACCTAACTCGATGGTTTTGAAGCCCGCCTTTCGCGCCGCTTCTTCACCCAGATCCAGTAACAGACTGCCAATTCCCCTGCGAGTCCAGTCCGGGTGCGTATACATGGCTCTTATGCGAGCCGCATCAGTTGCAGGGTCACTGAGGCTGTCATCGCGTCCTACTGTGTGGTCGCCGCCGTATAGAGTCCTGCGTTTACCCCACCCACCACAACCGACCAATACAGTCTCACCCTCATGCATAGTCTCAATCAAAAAATAAGTGCCGTCCGCGACGAGAGTTTTGTCCACACCCATTGTTTCCTTCGCCGCCTCTATTTCACTGGCTGAAAGAAAGTTTTTCATGTTCTCGGCGATCGATGCCAGCATCAGTTGTTTAATTGCTGGCGTGTCCGCCACGCCTGCAACGCGGTGGCTAAGTTCAACGGGTTTGCTGCTTTCCATTTGAGTCATAGTTTGTCTGGTAAAATCTGAAAATAATTTAAATACTGAAAGTTTCCGCCATGATAGCAATAAGCAGTGTAACTGCATAAACCACTTAGAGCAGAAATTCAATTTTGCCCGAACGACTAACAAACACTGGCCGTGAAAAATTAATACCGCCGCCTACGATCCCATCCTTTTCTGAGACCCACTTGAAATTGACAGAACAAGGGACCGAATATTCTTCGCGTTGATTCGATTCTATCCACTGTCGCTACCGCACTTCCAAAATTAGTGTAAATTTACCACTATCTGTTTGCGTATATTCTTGCCGGAATTGCTTTATCGCTTTGCGTGCGGACGCAGGTATTCAGTGCAATTGTAAAGTGGTGCTTATGATTAGTGCACTAAAAGCAATTTCTTGCGCTACTTCCCAAGCCGACATCTCAATAGATCCCGCAGAATAACTCACAATATTCAATAAACGTATCGTTGGCACAATTATTGAAAGCATTATTGCTATGAGCCAGCGTTAGGAATTATTTACCAAGTCTTACGAACGCTCATTACATCTTGCGCCTCGTGCTCAGGAATCTAATCACATCAGGTAATGAAGCCTGCCTCCTATTTCAGGGACGCAGGCTTTTTTTGCGGAGTCTAAAAATGTCAATTAAAGCAACTCTATCTACATTTGTATCTGGCGTCCTATGTTGCGTCGCCACCACCGGCTACAGCCAATCTGTCGTGGAGAAGCTAGGTACTGCGGTTGCAGATGGCACTACTAAAATTTCTATGCGTTATCGCACGGAAAACGTCGAACAGGATAATCCCCTAAAGGATGCAACCGCCTCTACCCTAAGGACGCGCGCCACATGGAGCAGTGCAAAAATCGGTAATTTCAGCGCCCTGCTTGAAGTAGACAACATCACCACTATTGGCCCTGATCACTACGACTCACTTATTACGGATAAATATCGCGGCAGCTATTCAGTAATTGCCGACCCTGTAGGTACTGAAGTCAACCAGGCTCTGCTTAAGTATGAAATCGACACGAAGCAAAGTCTGACTTTCGGTATGCAGCGCATTAACCATGGGGAACAGCGCTTTGTCGGTTCGGTTGGCTGGCGTCAGAACGAACAAACCATGGATGCCTTGTCATTCCAACGACGTAGCGACAATCTCGATCTGGACTACAGCTATATTTGGAACGTAAATCGAATATTTGGAACTTCGAAAAATAGTGTGCAACGTACCAATCTCGATAACGACTCACACATCGGTCTAGCCAACTACAAGACAGATGCGGGCAACTTCGGTGCCTATTTCTATGCACTGGACTTCGAGGACGCATCCGCGTTGTCCAGCATTACCTACGGTTTATCTTATGCTAAGAATATCAACGACTTTAGTTTCAATGCCAGCGTGGCACGGCAGTCTGACTACGGAGATAACTCTAGCTCTTACAATAGCAATTACCTCTCCGCCGACCTCGCCTACAACTTCGGCGCTGCCACTTTTACCCTGGGATACGAATTGTTGGGGAGTGACGATGGTGTGGCCGCATTCATGACTCCACTGGCCACACTCCACAAATGGCAAGGCTGGACCGACTTGTTCCTTTCAACACCAGCTGGCGGTATCGAAGACGGCTATGTCACAGTTTCAGGAAAAATCGGTAAGGCAGCGCTATCTGCCACCTATCACGAGCTTAGTGCAGATGAAGGCAGCGCCACTTTTGGTAGCGAGTGGGATTTGGTAGCCAGTTATCCTCTGAATTCAAAACTAGCAGCGCAGCTAAAGTATGCAAGCTATGACCGGGATTCTTTTGCGGTGGATACAGATAAAATCTGGCTTTCATTAAACTTGGCATTCTAATTGCTCTCATAAAGCTTCATAGGTCTCAAATCTGACGACTTCAAATGCTGGAACACTGTTTTGGAAACTAACTTCGCAGGAAAGTCTCTGCGTGTAATGCTGGTTGATGATGACGCAATCAGGTCTTCTTCGGTGGAAGAGGCCTTGATTGCCTCCGGTTTTGAGGTGGTCTCAATTATTGCGACCACCTCCGCTTTGCTGTACCAAATGGAACAGCACCGGCCCGATGTAGTACTTATCGATTTACAGTTTCCCGGCCGCGATATTCTGGAAAGTCTGGCCGTGGTTAACGATCAAAATCCAACCCCGATGATTATGTTCTCGCAACAGAGCGATCCTGCCTATATCGGCCAAGCCTTCAAGGCTGGTGTCAGCACTTATATTACGGAGGGCGTGCGAGCGGAAAAGGTGAAACCCATTATCGATGTCGCACTGGCACAATTTGAATCATTTCAAAGCTTACGCAATGAATTGAATTCCGCACGCACCGAATTACAAGACAGCAAAGTCTTAGCGCATGCAAAGTCCTTGTTAATCCAGCAGAAAAAAATTAGTGAAAGCGAAGCTCATGCATTACTACATCGGCTATCTATGGAAAACAATCTAAAGCTTGTCGAAGTGGCGACGACAATTGTCGCCACTTTAAGTAAAGCATCACAGAAGAGTAACCCATGAACCTACATAGATTGCCACCGGCAGAGAAACAGCAGCTACGATTGGGTTATATGCGATTGACAGATAGCGCTCCACTAGTCCTCGCCAAGGAATTGGGTCTTTTCGAGCAATTGGGTTTAGACGTGGTACTTGTGCGCGAAGTTTCGTGGGCAAAAGTCCTTTCGCACGGACCTTTACCGTGATGCTGCACGTTACCTGGATGTCCTCTCGCCCAGCAAGGACTATAAAGAAGAGAACCAGCATAGCGAGACTTGGGAATTTGAACCGGGTATAGCACTCGGTGCCGACAGACAGCTGCTTCCTCACACCTCCCGATAAGCGCACTGAAACTGTGCAAAATTTCAATTCCTGAATCAAAACGGCGCGCTTTGTATCGGGCCCACCACACTAAACCGCGATTTCCCTAGTGTCTTCCAGTTGGCACAAGATATGCAGTGTAGCTAGTACGCACAGTGGTCTTTGTTCTGGCTGACTGAACTCACCCTCAGCTCATAGCAACAACAGAACATGCACACCTGAGCTTTAGGGTAATGATGCCCGCACAGAATTACTTCTGTGCGGGTTTTTTTTGACTAGATTATTCACATAGGAATTGACAATGCCAATATCGGGCAGCAATCAAAAAACCCTGGTTTACAATATCTTTTCGCGAGCAATTTCAGTAATTGTTCCACTTTTTTTATTAGCTGGAGTAGCACAAGCGGAAGTTGGCCCGCCTGAAAAAGATGAGCTGAAATTTGGCTTTATCAAACTAACTGACATGGCACCTTTGGCCATAGCCTACGAGAAGGGTTATTTCGAGGACGAAGACCTCTATGTTTCAATCGAAGCACAGGCAAACTGGAAAGTATTGTTAGATGGAGTCATCGATGGCCAACTGGATGGAGCGCACATGCTGGCCGGCCAGCCTCTGGCAGCTACTATCGGTTACGGTACCGAGGCTCATATTATTACACCCTTCAGTATGGACCTGAACGGCAATGGAATAACTGTTTCCAATGATATCTGGAAACAGATGCTTGACTACGTTCCACAAGAAAACGGCAAACCAGTACACCCCATCAAGGCCGATTATCTGAAGCCTGTGGTAGACACTTACCGTGATCGAGGCGAACACTTCAATATGGGCATGGTTTTCCCGGTATCCACCCACAACTACGAACTGCGTTATTGGTTGGCCGCCGGTGGCATTCACCCCGGCTACTATGCACCACATAGAGGTGACACCTCAGGCACCCTGAGCGCGGAGGTGATGTTATCGGTTACACCTCCGCCACAAATGCCAGCAACATTAGAGGCCGGCACCATCTTTGGCTATTGCGTGGGCGAACCATGGAACCAACAAGCAGTATTTAAGGGAATCGGTGTGCCAGTTATCACAGATTATGAGATATGGAAAAACAATCCAGAGAAAGTCTTCGGTATTACTAACGAATTCGCCGAGCTATACCCCAACACCACAGTACACATCGTGAAAGCCTTGCTAAGAGCAGCAAAATGGCTGGATGAGAACGACAATGCTAACCGCGAAGAAGCGGTGGAGATATTGTCCCGCAGCGAGTACGTCGGTGCGGACTACGAAGTCATCGCCAATTCAATGACTGGGACTTTTGAATATGAAAAAGGTGACAAACGTGATGTGCCAGATTTCAACGTGTTCTTCCGTTACAACGCAACCTATCCCTATTACTCAGATGCAATCTGGTATCTGAGCCAGATGCGCCGTTGGGGCCAGATCAGCGAGCCTCAGTCTGATCAGTGGTTCAAGGAAACGGCTGCAAAAGTCTATCGCCCGGACATTTATCGAATCGCCGCAGAAGAACTCATTGCCGATGGATACATGACCGCTGCTGAGTTTCCCGACTTCGATCATGAATCTGGCTTTAAGCCACCGCAAGATGATTTTCTCGACCACATCATTTTCGATGGCAAGCAACCGAACGCCTATTTGGAATCTCTTACAATAGGCTTAAAGCAGGAAATTCTCTAGTCGGCTTGGTCGATTAACAGGAGCTCATGTGTCGCAGAATTCGATAGTCGATGGAAATTTTTTAGCAGACATGAATCGGAACAAACTATTCAATATTCGACTTAGCCACATAGTGAAACCACTGTGTGTTTCGAGTGTGGGAATTTTGTTCTTTTTGATAATCTGGCAGTCTGCAGCAAACCGAATTGAGACTTCACTTGGTCAATTTCCTGGTCCTATGCAAGTCTGGGAACAATCGCTGAACCTGGTCGACGATTACCAGCGCGAACGGGAACGGGAAGCAGCATTCTATGTGCGACAGTCAGAACGCAACGCCGAACGACTGGCAGAAAACCCCGATACCGAAATCCGCGAGCGCATGTACACCGGACAGGCGACATTTCCGGGGCAAATTGTCACTAGTTTATATACTGTGGGTTTCGGGTTTTTTCTTGCTTCGATTATTGCCATACCATTAGGAATTATCTGCGGCCTCAGTGAAAATTTCTATATTGCTATAAATCCCATCATCCAGATATTCAAACCGGTGTCACCCTTGGCGTGGCTGCCCCTGGTTACCATGATGGTCAGTGCACTGTATGTGTCCGACGATCCGATGTTCGATAAGTCTTTCCTCAACTCCGCTTTCACAGTCGCACTCTGCAGTTTATGGCCGACGGTGATCAATACAACTTTGGGTGTTGCTTCCATAGATCGAGACCTGATCAATGTGAGTCGTGTAATTCAGCTATCTACTTGGAAACACGTACAGAAGATTGTGCTTCCTTCTGCGGTACCAGTGATTTTTACGGGTTTACGACTGTCCCTTGCCACAGGCTGGATGGTGTTAATTGCCGCAGAGATGCTGGCGCAAAACCCAGGCCTCGGTAAGTTTATCTGGGACGAATTTCAAAACGGTAGCTCCGACTCTCTGGGACGCATAATGGTCGCGGTGGTGGTTATCGGTTTCATCGGCTTTCTGTTAGACCAGATGATGCTGGCTCTACAACGCCGATTCAGTTGGGACAAACAAACCATCGTTCGTTGAGATAATCACTATGCAAAAATTTTTAGAACTGAGCAATATCGGCATCGAATTTAGTACCGACAGTGGAGTCTATCGAGCTCTAACTGACGTCGTGTTGAAGATTGACCAAGGTGAATTCATCACCCTAATCGGCCATTCGGGTTGCGGCAAATCCACTGTACTGAATATCGTCGCTGGACTATTGCAGGCAACTGAGGGCGGCGTAATTCTGAGCGGTCGGGAAGTTACCTCACCAGGGCCTGACCGTGCTGTCGTCTTTCAGAATCACGCTCTGCTACCTTGGATGACGGTTTATGAAAACGTGGAATTGGCAGTAAAGCAAGTATTCAAGGGAAGCAAGAGCAAAATCGAAATCGAACAGTGGAGCATGCATAATTTAGAACTAGTACACATGCAACACGTCCATTACAAGATGCCACATGAGCTTTCTGGCGGCATGAAACAACGCGTGGGCATCGCCCGTTGTCTCGCCATGCAGCCCAAAGTCCTGCTTATGGATGAACCCTTCGGTGCATTGGATGCACTGACTCGCGCTCACTTACAAGATTCATTGATGGAAATTCAAAAGGACCTCAATAATACCGTCATCATGATTACTCATGATGTGGACGAGGCTGTGTTGTTGTCTGATCGCATTGTCATGATGACCAACGGTCCCGCTGCCACTATCGGTGAGGTAGCAGTCGTTGATCTTCCGCGTCCAAGAGACCGTGTACAGCTGGCAGACGATCCTCATTACACCCAAATTCGTCAACAAGTACTGAGCTTTCTGTATGACAAGCAGAAATTACCAAGCATTTCTCCAAAGTCCCAGCAACAAGACAACAGTGTCAAGATTGCAGCGCCGAAGGTCGCCTGATGAAACGCAAATTGATTATCGTCGGCGCAGGCATGGCCGCAGCGCGATTACTGTATGAATTGGTGGCTCGCGAACACAACTATGATATCGAGGTGATCGGCGAAGAGCCGTATCCGAGTTACAATCGCATCCTACTGTCGGGCTTGCTATCGGATGAAGGCGCCGAAGATAACATCGAGCTGCACAAGAGTAGCTGGTACGGTAAGCATGGCATTAAGATCACTACCAATGAAAAAGTTAAACGCATTAATATCGAGGCGAAAACACTCACCACCGATAAACGTAGTACTCTCCCCTATGACAAGATAGTTATCGCCACCGGCTCGGTACCATTTATTCCACCCATAACCGGCGTCGACGCCCACCCTGTTTTCTCCTTTCGTAATCGACGCGATTTACATCAGATAAAATCTTGTGCACAGAAAGGTCTCCATGCCGTGATAATCGGCGGCGGCCTGCTTGGTCTTGAAGCAGCCAATGGTTTACTAAACCTCGGCATGCAGGTGACCGTGATCAATCGTGAAGCTTGGCTAATGCCACGACAACTAGACCAGCCCGCAGCTGCGATGCTGCAATGCGCACTCGAAAAAAAAAGCATGGAATTCAATCTGGGAATTACTGTCTCCAGTATTGAAGCCAACAGCGGGAAGGTCACCGGGGTAACGCTAGACTCTGGCGAGAAACTGGCAGCCAACATGGTGCTGTTAACGACAGGTGTCATTCCTAATACCGAACTGGCTCGCCGCAGCGGCATCGCCTGCGACAAAGGCATTATCGTCGATCAAAAACTCGCCACCGATTGTGCCGGCGTATTTGCCCTCGGCGAGTGCTGTCAAATTGCAAAACAGGTATTTGGACTGGTTGCGCCGGTATATCAGCAGGCGGCAGTATTGGCTCAACAACTCACTAGCCAGGGTAATCAAGTTTATGAACATCGAGAGGCGACGACGCAATTGAAGGTAGCAGGGATAACCGTTGCTTCAGGCGGTCTGCTGCCATTTCCAGAACACGCTAAGAGTCAAATACTGACAGACAGAAAAAATAATGTTTATCGGCGTCTGGTTTTCGATAAGACCCGACTCATTGGCTTTGTGTTGATAGGCAACGCTCAACATAAATCCAGGTATGAATCATCGCTTGATTCAGGTGAGCGACTTGCCGGCGAAAATTCTAGTTATATGTTTGCGGCGACACCCTCAATGCACGAATCAGATATCGGCGGCAATAGTCCTGGCCCAACATCAACGGGTTAACCCAAAGTTTGAATTACAAGGCTGAACAATGACTGGAAAAAGAATAGTAATCGTTGGTAACGGCATGGTAGGTCACTACTACGTTGAGAAGCTGGTAGCTCTGCCGCAACAGTTTGACATAACCGTTATTGGTGCCGAGCCACGCCCAGCATATGACCGTGTGCATTTATCTGAAGTATTTTCCGGCAAGAAACCGGAGGATTTAGCGCTTACAAGCAGAGAGCACTATCAACAGCTCGGTGTTAGCGCACATTTCGGTGATGAGGTCATAAGTATTAATCGTGAGGCCAAAACAATCACCACTAGCACTGGACGCAATTTCAACTACGACAAACTAATTCTCGCTACTGGTTCCTACCCTTATGTGCCCCCTATTCCTGGTGCAGAACAGCCGGCATGCCTGGTCTATCGCACTATCGATGATTTAGGCAGAATTAGAGCGGAGTCAAAAAATGCTAAATCAGCTGCGGTTGTCGGTGGTGGTCTATTGGGTCTGGAATGCGCAAATGCTTTGCAGAATTTGGGACTTCAGACACACGTGGTGGAATTTGCCAACGGATTGATGAATCAGCAATTGGACCTTCGTGGCAGTCAGCTGTTAAGGCGTTTGATCGAAGAACTCGACGTGCGTGTGCATACAGGCAAAGCAACACGGCGCATAGCGGCAGGTGATGACAGCCGACTGAAGATGGAGTTTGCCGATAACTCAGCTTTGGAAACAGATCTAATTGTGTTCTCAGCAGGCATTCGACCGAATGACAATCTCGCGAAATCGGCGAACCTGGAGATCGGTGAGCGCGGCGGCATCGTCATTGATTATCACTGCCGCACCAGCGATTCATCTATTTACGCAATTGGTGAGTGTGCCTTGTTTGGCAACAAAATCTACGGTCTTGTGGCACCTGGATATCGCATGGCCGACGCTGCTCTTAGTCAGCTGACTGAGGAGAAAGTCGCCTTTCAAGGCGCCGATATGAGCACAAAATTAAAACTGCTTGGCGTTGATGTGGGCTCAATTGGCGATGCAAAGGGTAACGCTGAAAATTGCTGCAGTTTTGAATATGCTAATGAAAAAACAAAAATCTATAAACGCATTAATGTCTCTGCCGACGGCAAGCAGCTGCTAGGGGCAGTGCTGGTGGGCGATTGCAGTGATTACGACAATCTCATGCAGTACTATTCAAACGGACTGGAGCTACCCGAGCAAGCGGAAACACTGATACTGCCTTCCTCCTCCGGCGCCGTAACACTTAACGCTTCTGCTCTGCCACTGACTGCCACCATCTGTTCCTGCCACAATGTTACAAAGGCCCAAATAGTAGACCTTATTGATTCCGGTGCTGTATCACTAGCTGCTGTAAAGACGGAAACCGCAGCAAGCACCGGGTGTGGAGGTTGCGCTGCTTTACTTAAATCGGTGGTGGATGCTGAACTGTCCATGCGCGGCGTCGAAGTAAATAATCATATCTGTGAGCACTTTAAATTTTCACGACAAGAGTTATTCCATATCTGCAAGATCGAGTCTATTCAATCGTTCTATGTTTTATTGCGCAAGCACGGTCAAGGTCGGGGCTGCGATATATGCAAACCCACCGTGGCTTCCATTCTGGCATCACTGTGGAATGACTATGTGCTCGAGGATAAACATGTTGGTTTACAAGATACCAACGATACGTTTCTTGCCAATATGCAGAAAAATGGCACTTATTCCGTCGTACCAAGAATTCCTGGCGGCGAAATTACACCTGCCAAACTCGGCGTCATCGCCGATGTCGGCAAACAGTTCGACCTGTATACCAAGATCACCGGTGGCCAGCGAATTGACCTGTTCGGTGCACGGCTCAATCAGCTGCCGGAAATTTGGAAGATACTTGTTGATGCCGGCTTCGAAACCGGCCATGCCTATGGTAAGGCCTTGCGCACTGTGAAGTCCTGCGTCGGTAACAGCTGGTGTCGTTATGGTGTACAGGACAGCGTAAGCATGGCGATCTTCATTGAAAACCGCTACAAGGGATTGCGTTCTCCTCACAAGATTAAATCAGCCGTATCAGGTTGTACGCGAGAGTGTGCAGAGGCGCAGTCTAAGGATTTCGGTATCATTGCCACTGAGCGAGGCTGGAATCTCTTTGTTGGCGGAAACGGCGGCATGCGTCCGCGCCATGCCGACCTGTTCGCGACTGACCTTGATGACGAGACTCTGATCAAATACATAGATCGCTATCTGATCTTTTATATACGAACTGCTGCCAGACTGCAGCGCACCTCGGTGTGGCTAGACAATCTCGAGGGTGGTCTAGACTATCTGAGGGAAGTCGTTATAGATGATAGGTTGGGAATTGCTGCTGAGCTGGAACAACAAATGCAAAGTCTTGTGGGCACTTACCAATGCGAATGGAAAACCACAATTAATGACGCGGAAAAATTAAAACGCTTCCGTCAGTTTGTAAACAGCGATGCTGACGACACGCAGATACTATTCGTACGTGAACGCGGGCAACCACGGCCTGCAAATGCTGAAGAACGAAAGCTTATGGAATTAACACCATGAGCAAATTGATAAATCTATACGATTCACTCAAATGAAGTCCGTCAACGTCATTACTCTCTGTGCTGCAAGTGATCTAATTGCCGACAGTGGCGTTTGCGTGCTGTACAAGAACACGCAAATTGCCCTCTTCTACCTGCCTGCAGAAACGCCTGCGCTGTGGGCCATATCGAATTGGGATCCAATTAGCGAGGCGAATATTTTATCGCGCGGTATTCTGGGTGATATAGAAGGCGAACTCGTGGTTGCATCGCCACTTTACAAACAGCACTTCAGTCTTCGCAGTGGTCGCTGTCTGGAACAGGACAGTCAGCGGGTTGCCACCTTCAAGGTCGAGCTCTCGGAAGGTAGTGTCCTACTTTACCCTTAATTTCAACACCGCCCCAAAGACTATGACCAAACTTGCTTCAAGCTGCACAAAAACAACCTGTCCCTATTGCGGCGTGGGTTGTGGCGTCGATGCCGAACTAAAAAAGGGCCAGGTAGTGCAAGTAAAAGGCAGCGAAGATCATCTCGCAAATCTTGGCCGACTCTGCATTAAGGGTAGCGCTCTGTGCGAATCCATCACCCCACACAATCGATTGCTACACCCAAAAATTAGAGGAAAACGCGTCGACTGGGACACGGCCCTGACTGCCGTTGCCGAAGGCTTTCTATCGACCATCGCAAAATACGGTCCAGATTCGGTAGCTTTCTATCTGTCCGGGCAGTTACTTACGGAAGATTATTACGTAGCGAATAAACTGATGAAAGGTTTTATTGGTTCCGCCAACGTGGATACAAATTCACGCCTGTGCATGGCATCGGCAGTGGTTGCTTACAAGCGTGCCTTTGGCGCCGATGCAGTTCCTTGCAATTACGAAGATCTGGAACAATGCGATCTATTGGTGCTGGTTGGCTCCAACGCGGCCTGGACACATCCGGTGCTATTTCAACGCTTCAGCGCCGCGAAGGCTTTGCGTCCGGAGATGAAGATAGTGGTACTGGATCCGCGGCGTACAGCGAGTTGTGAAATAGCGGACCTGCATCTGCAGATCAAACCGGGTAGTGACGCCTATATATTCAATGGGCTGTTACAGTACCTGCATCGCCACGGCTTCGTGGAGCAGGATTTTGTTAACAAACATTGCAACGATCTGGATAAAGCACTCATCGCCAGCGCTGCCTGTGAGCTAGAGTTAGTCGCAAAACACGCGGAAATTTCCATATCCGAGCTACAACAATTCTACGACTTATTTGCGAACACGGAGAAGACTGTCAGCTTCTATTCACAGGGTGTGAATCAGTCCACTTCTGGCTCTGACAAATGTAACGCGATTATTAATTGCCATTTGTTAACGGGTCGCATCGGACGCGCAGGCATGGGACCATTTTCGATTACCGGCCAACCTAACGCAATGGGAGGCAGGGAGGTGGGCGGGCTCGCAAATCAGTTGGCGGCGCACATGGATTTTTCCGCAGAAAACCGCGAGCGGGTCGCGAGATTCTGGAACAGCGATAGGCTTGCGAACAAACCCGGACTGAAGGCTGTAGATCTTTTTGACGCCATGGCCAGCGGCAAAATAAAAGCGATTTGGATCATGGCGACCAATCCAGCGGTAAGTCTGCCGGATTCGCGTCACGTTAAGGCGGCTCTGCAAAAATGCGATTTGGTAGTGGTATCCGATTGCGCCGAACATACCGACACCAATGCACTAGCCACCATATTACTGCCAGCTACCGGCTGGGGAGAAAAAGACGGTACCGTAAGCAATTCCGAACGCCGTATTTCCAGACAACGCGCACTATGTTCTCCTTCGGGAGAAGCACGACACGACTGGAAAATCATCTGTGATGTGGCTAGGAGCATGGGCTTTGCTGATGCATTCCCTTACAACTCAGCACGAGACATTTTTATCGAACATGCCGCGCTATCTGGGTTTGAAAACAGTAATTCCCGGGCTTTCGATATTAGCGCACTGTCCACGCTCAGTTCCGTCAATTACGACTCTCTGCCCGGCCTGCAATGGCCGGTCAATAAAAAAAATCCAACAGGCCTCAGCAGATTATTTACGGACTGGCACTTCTACACAGATAACGGTCGAGCGAATTTTGTTCCGGTGCTTGCCGCAATGCCTTCGGTACAAGCGAGTCTCAGTTACCCGTTTTTACTTAATACCGGACGGCAGCGCGATCAATGGCACACTATGACTCGAACCGGGAACGTGGCGAAACTGTTAACTCACAGCGATGCTCCAGCTGTTTATCTTAACCCACAGGATTTTTCCAGCCTGGTTTCTGCAGCCGGTGAATTGGTCAGTGTGCGCAGTCCACAAGGGTCGATTTTGTTGCCAGCGAAGTTTGACGCCGGCATAAGCTCCGGCGAAGTGTTCGTTCCCATTCACTGGAACAGACAGTTCAGCAAAAATGCCTGTGTCAGTAATATCATTACTTCCAGGGTCGATCCATTTTCCGGTCAGCCGGAAAGCAAGCTGGAGGCAGTACAAATCGAGCCCGTTGCCATAGAGCAATGGTACTCGGTTATTTCCACACGGGAATTGGACATCGATATTTTCGATTATTGGCACAAGCTAAGTATCCCGGGTGGCTTCAGATACTTGCTGGCCTGTCGCAAAAGCAAAGTAAATTCCGCAGAGGTGAATTCATGGCTGGAATGTATCAACGCTGATCAAAGCTGCATTGCATTTTGCAATCAAGCAAATGCGGATGCCCACCACTTGTACTTTGAAAATGAAAAGTTAACGATGGCTGTATTTCACAGCGAATCCCTGATGAGTCTGCCCGAACCAAGCTGGCTGAATGGTTTGTTGGGGTGTGAGCTGGCCGCGGATAGCTGGCTGTTGTTAGCGGGCACGCCTCTCGATAGAGTCGCGACCGGCCAAACCATCTGTAGTTGCTTTGAGGTTGGTGAGGAAAGCATTCGTCAGGCCATAATCGCCGGGGCAAGAGACACTATCGATCTCGGCAAGCGACTGGCCTGCGGGACGAATTGCGGCTCCTGTATTCCCGATCTAAAACGACTGCTTCGAGAGGTAGCGATGAATTAACTGCTTAGTATCGAACTCTTGCTGCTAAAATTTTTCTGACTAAATATGGTGCCTCTTTTCCCTGATTAAAAAAATTTAGACACTAGGGACCCTCTGATTCTAGTTTTGGATAATTGAATTTTCCTGCGATTCAACGGCAGGCACGGGAGTGATTAGACATACCTATGCGCGGAGATACGGGTGCAGCACGCTCATTACCGAATCCACAATATTTTTCATCTTAGGCTTACTAGGATTGAGGCGGGACATAACTCGAATACCTTGAGAGCTATGTTGTAAAAATTGTGCAAGTGCTTTTGTATCCGTGCCTGATTTTAGCTCACCGATTTCAATGGCCCTATCAAGCTGTTTCTTAAATCGTTTCTCGTTGTCTGAATGTACAGAATTTATGAACGCAACTATTTTGGCATCTTGAGATTGCTCGATAGTCGCATTGGTGATCATGCAGCCGTTCGTTTTCGATTTATCAGCTGCACGCGCCGCAATAGCCTCCCAATATTTTCTTATGCCTCTTAGAGGAGACTCATCCTGTTCAATTAACTCGAACAAGTAGCTAGCGTTGTTCCGGTATTTTTGCAAAGCCAAAATATAGACTTCTCTTTTACTACCAAAAGTATTGAATAGGGATCCCTCAGAAAGCTTGGCACTCTTGGCCAGTTCCTTGGTAGTAGTTGATTTAAAACCCTGCTTCCAAAACACCTTAAGCATTTCATCCAAAGCTTCATCTACGTCAAAATGTAATACGTCTGCCATTCACTCTATCCTGGGAAATTGCTCGAAATGGTACTGCGTACCCGTCAAATTGTAAATGTTGACAAATTGTAGCAGCGCATTGACTTACTTATAGCGTGCACTTTAGGATAAAAATCCTAAAACATCCATATCATACGATTTCTTTCGTACCCAGGACTAACAGATGAAATTCAGATCAATCTTCTTTTTCTCCGTGCTCACCAGCAGCTTGTTAATTTCCAACTCCGGGCTTGCGCAACAAAATACCTTACGCCAGGACATTCCGAATCGTTACATAAGCTATGAGGGAGTAGTTTCTATGCCCTCAGGGCGAGTTATGGGTTCTGGAAATGCCGTTGACGTAGATTCTGAAGGTAACATCTGGGTATTTGAACGCTGTGGTCAAAATTCCTGTAGCGATTCCAGTGTAGACCCTATTTTGAAATTCAGCCCTGAGGGCGAGCTACTGTTCAGCTTCGGCGCTGGTATGTTCGTTTTCCCCCACGGTATCATCGTAGATAGCGATGACAATCTTTGGATAGTCGATGCCGGTGTCGAAGATGGTGTTAAAGGCAATCAGATTTTCAAATTCAATCAACAGGGCGAGATTCTAATCGAACTTGGACAAGCTGGCATCCGCGGCGAAACGCCTAATCTCTTTAACGAACCCTCTGATCTGGCCATAGGCCCAGATGGCTCTCTTTACATTGCCGATGGTCACATTAATCCCGAGTCTAATCGCCGCATCGTACATCTGACTGCACAGGGTGAATTTATCGAAGCCTGGGGGTCCAAGGGCGAAGGCCCGCTACAATTCGAATGCCCTCACTCCCTAGCAGTGGATTCGCAAGGACGTATCTATGTCGGCGATCGCACCAATAATCGCCTGCAGGTTCTTTCACCGGAGGGAGAGTTATTGGCCATCTGGGAGCACTTCGGCCGACCCAGCGGTGTGCGCATTCATAATGATCTTCTGTATGTGGTCGACTCCGAATCGCGACAGGCGGAAGGTCAATATGGCTACAACCCAGGATGGCACCGCGGTATCTATGTTGGCACACTGGACGGAATTGTCACGGACTTCATACCCGACCCTAACCCCCACGATGGAACCAGTTTCCCCGAAGGAATCTCTGTGGATGACCATGGCGTAATCTGGGGAGCCTCGGTCGGTGATCGCAAGGTCACCAAGTATGTTAGGAATTGAGCAAAACCAGAGCCCAGGCACTCAAACTTGTTCTAGCCTCATAATGTTATACCATTGGCTGCAGTCTACCCTTTGGGATTCATCAACCCTCCCGGGTTGGGAACGGATCGAATTGGAACGCGAGGCCACTGACAATCTTACACATATTTCTTCACATTCTATTGCCACTACCCCTGTCAGTTGGGATTTATAGACGAGCCTGGCTTAAAAATTATGCGCTGATGTTAGCCGGCTTGTTGATCGATATCGATCATCTGCTGGCAGACCCTATCTATGATGCCGAACGCTGTAGCATAGGTTTTCATCCGCTGCATACCATCATTCCTATTGTGTTGTATGCATTACTGCTAATACACCCCAAGACCAGAGCCGTTGGCATTGGACTTTGCCTGCACATACTTTTGGATGGGTTTGATTGCATTTTATAGAAGACAAGCATCAGACATACAAATTACGAGCCCTAACAAGATTACTCGTCACCGAATGTTTTCAGTCTCGATTTCAATTTTGCTAAGACTGATCCAATGCTGTTAAATTCAGCATCAGTGGCATTCAGCTCCTCCATCTTTTCTTGCAGGGTTTCAAATCGTTTCCCTGTTTCATTACGCAGCCCTTTTCTGGACATGAGTATAGGCGGCGCATTCACACATGTTTTGCAAGCACCGTAAGCAGCTAAGTATTCTGCGGAATTCTCACTTCTTGTCATTATGTAAAAATTAGGTTCACAGACACGTTTAGGTATATGGGACATCGTCGGTAAAAACCTGTAACAAACAATATCGTAGTCATCGTCGATATTCAGTTCATTAAACTTTGCGAAAAAATCTTCTTCGACTTGTACGATTAGTGACCTGAGGCTCATTCTGCTGATAGTTGGGGTAACCACTATCTCGTAGGGTTTGCTTGATTCTTGCACGACCTTATCAGCGGTCGACGTGTCTTGACCGTAGGCCGATGTAATTGATAGAAAGCTTATCGAGAACAGCACATTGAGTGCATACATTTTCATATTAACTATTCCTTGCCAATTCCATACTAACGCGCCCTCTGTTGCGCCGGACCTGACCCAATTCCCCAACCGATCGAATATTGGCTGTTGGAAATGTGCCAGTAGCGGAAGAAAGGCCCTGGTTTAGCAGACACAACTTTGGCTGCTTCTAATGAAATTGAATTTTAGTCCTTTTTGCCAAAATTTTTCAGACGGTGTCTCAGTTTCGCTAGTACACTTCCAATCTCTTGAAAAGTACTGTCGGTACGGGTTAGTTCCTCCATCTTCTCTTCAAGAACTTCATACTCTCTATTCATTTCTTTGCGCATGGCCTCAGGAGGCAGCAGAAACGCTGAACGTTTCGACTTGTTAATGGGGCCTGCCCCTCCCAGTAGATATGTGGTGTCAGATGCGTTGTCGCCTCGGGCTCTAATCATGAACCAGGGCTCGCATACTCGCTCTGAGATATGCGACATGGTCGGTGTGTGTTTGTAACAAGCAATATCGTACTTGTCGTCAATGTTGAGTTCATTGAACTTTTCGTAGAAATCTTCTTCAACCTGTACGATCAGTTCCCTGAGGCTCCCTCTCGTTACATTAGGGCGAACGACAACTTCATAAGGTAGAGCCCTTGGCTGTTCTGAGTCAGTAGGTACTGGAACGTCTTGGGCCATTGCAGGCAATGATGACAAGAATATTATTGAGAAAAATACCTTGAATAATAGTGACCTCATATTTTCTTCTCCTATTTATCCCCTTCTATACTAGTTCAACCAAGCTGACCCCTAACCTGCTAAGCGTTTCACTAAGCTCCCGAAAATATTGATTTTCTTTTATTACCGAATTCATGGCCTTTAGTTCTGACGGCGGAAAATCGTCGATAATCTCTTAATCTTCCTTGCCAAAGTTTTTCAAACGCGCCTTCAGCTTTGCCATTGCTAATGCGATGCTCCTCAATTCTAAGTCAGTAGTGCTTAGTTCCTCCATTTTTTCCTGCAGGATTTCATAGTCTGGCTCAACCTCTTTGCGCATCGCCTTTGGGGATAATAATAACGCACTAGATCGAGCTTGAAGAGAACCACTGGCAAGAAGAAAAGCGTCATAAGATGCAACATCACCACGGGCGCGAATCATAAAATCGGGCTCGCAAGTTCTCTTTGAAATATGCGACATCGTTGGTAAATAACTGTAGCAAAACACATCATAGTGATCATCGATATTCAGCTCATTAAATCTGGCATAAAAATCTTCTTCAACTTGTACGATTAGTGACCTGAGATCTGTTCTTGTAACAGTTGGTGTAATCACTATTTCGTAGGGTTTTCTTGATTCTTGCACGACCTTATAGGTGACCGAGGTATCTTGACCGTAAGCCGATGCAATAGATAGCAAGCTTAGTGAGAACAGCACATTAAGTGTATGCAGTTTCATATCGATTATTCCTTGCCAAAGTCCTTAAGGCGAGAGTTCAATTCATTCAATTTTATTGAAATAGTCTTCAATTCTTCATCGGATCTAATAAACTCCTCCAACTTTGACTGTAATGTTGCGTACTCGCGACTCACTTTTTTGCGCAACGCTCGTGGAGTCATGACATAAATCTGGTATAAATCTGCTTCATTCCGAACTCGACTGAGATCAAAAGCCGCTTCAGAAGCATTTTCAGCCCTTTCACTTATAAGGAAGTTCGGCTCACAAGTCCGCCTGGCAATATGCGACATCGTGGCCGTTTGCTTGTTACAAATCACATCGTAATCATCATCAGCGTTTAACTCATTAAATCGCCTGATGAAATCTTCTTCGACTTGTATAATTAAATTTCTGATGTCTCCCTTCTTGAAAAATGGATTGACTGTGATTTCATAAGGCAACTTGGCTTGTTGATCCGTACTATCAATCGGGAGAGAATCTTGAGCTGATACCAAGCGCAATGAAATCGAGATTATGAAAAGAATTGCACTTGATATCAGAGTTTTCATGGCTATACACCTGCGTGTAGTCTAATTACCAAATTATTTCTGTAGTTCGAATAATTAGTATTGTGATTTCCTTGAGCTTCAATCTAAAAAACCAGGGTGAATTTTCACCAAGGTTCGACTCGACTATTTGTGATTTGAGCAAAGAGCTTCATAAGACAGAACAGAAGGCTACAAATGCGATACCAGGCCAATCTTCCTGCGAATCAAGCTGAGTTTAGTTCGTCAAGCCGCCCCCTTAACATAGCTAGTACGTTGTAAAGCTCCAGCAGGTACCCATTCTCTCTCAACTCTGCAACCAGCTCCTCAGCCAGCTCTTCATATTCAGAATCCAAGTCCGCTCGCAAAGCGCCAGAAGCTAACAACAATCCATTAGAACTCAGATGGTCCCTCACATTTTCGTTGCGCGCCTGCCTCAAAAACTGAGGCTCGCAGATGGGCCTTTTAATATACGATCCAAGCGGAATGTAGGATTCACAATACATCCTGAACTGCTCTTTCTGAGTAACCTTGTTAAAGGCGCGATAGAACTCAAACTCTACTTTTAGTATCTCTGCCTTTAGTTCTGACCGGGAAAAATCATCGATAACTATGAACTCATTCTCTACAGGGTCATTTTCAGGAGCTATAGTGGAAATTTCGATGGGTTTCGACGCTGAACTATTAGAAAAAGGAGCCTCCAAAGCATCGACGATTGTTATCCAAGGCTGCACGGTTGGTTCATCAGAAAGTAGTACGGGCTCGATATTTTTTTCAATTACTACTTGGCTTATTCCTGAGGCCAAGTCTAAATTGTCTTTGTTCGGCACAGTATTAACAGATACCAGGACTTCTATAACGGCATCCTCGGCTTTCTCAATGGCTGTGTCTGCCTCAGAACCGGGACCCTCATCTATCATCTCAGTAACAGATAATTCAATAGGTTTTTGTATTGAATTGCTTATCGCTGCTGTCAGAGGAATTTCATCACTCTGGTCTGGCCATGAAACAAACTCATATACTAATGAAACGCTGTCTGATGTGGCTGGTGTTTCTTCAACTTCCATCGAATTCGAATTTGCTATCGCTTGATCAATTAAAGGCGTTAGAGCCGGCTCTTCTGCGACCTGCTGTTGAGACATGTTTGGAAATTTTGGCCACATGGGTGATGAAAAAACCAACGATGCCAGTGCCAAGCAGCTTATCAGAGCGCTAGATGTAAGCTTCATTGAGGTCGAGTGATCGGCATTCTTATCTAACAGGGTTTTAATACGGCTTACCAAACCATGGGTGGTGTGAACACAGGCTACCGAATGATTTAACGAAACTTGCCGTTGTAAGGATTCAGCTATATTCAACAAGCTATTGGCATAGGCTCGCACTCGGTCCACTCCATCTCGCCCCACTTGGTTAATGACCCAATCGTCACAGGCGAGTTCGCGTTCGAAGCGGATTTGTTTATTGACATAGTTGACGGCAGGATGCCAGAAAAGAAAGATTGAAATTATTGCCTGCATACTTGCTACAAACGGGTCACGGCGTTTTATGTGCGCCAACTCATGTTGCAGTATTTGCTCCAGGAACTGTGGCGATTTCTTGTTTTCCATCAAAGCGGTGGGCAGTATTATCCATGGATTGAGAACACCACTAGTAGAAGGTGTATCAATTAATGTGCTATGCGTCAAAACAAGGTTCTTACGGACTTCCATTTCTGAGGAGAGTCGTGCCAAAGTTACCAGCCACTTCTCATCCGCGGATTCTGATGATTGAAATAGAATCCTCAGGGCCCGATACGATTGAATAAACAGCAGCAGTCTTAGCGTTATCCCAATTGCTATTAATAGCGTGAACGCAATTCCAAACCAGTACAGGGGTAGTGCCGCGAGTGTATTGACGCTGAGGTTTTTTAAATAGCTAAGTTTAGTTGGGATAATCAGAGCTCGCTCATGAGCGGCATCCAACTGCAAGAGTCCCGATTTCGGTAGGGTGTTTGCTGCTTCACCGAAAGCGTCTGTAGGCAATAACACCTGGCCCGTTGTGGCTCTAGCGCCTTTAATTGAATCCGTGGGTAGGATTGCCGTTGGACTGTTCATCACTGGTGAAGGGAAGAAGCTTAGCGCCGGCATTGAAACTAATACAAGCAACAGCAGCAACCAGATATTGTGGCGTGTTGCTGCATTCAGGGTAAAAATTCTCAGAAGCATGGAGACAAGGGCAACTAGCAAACAACCAAGCAGCAGATAGCTAGTAAGCATTAAGCTGACAAATATGAATAACTCATTCATCGATGACCCCTGCGCTTCTTATTCCGACTTCGCTATCAAATCCTTCAACTTCTGCATGTCCGATGCATCCAATTCTTCGTCTTCCAACAGGTTAACCAATAAGGACTGAGGCGAGCCATCGAAAAAATTGGAGAGTAAATGTTTCAAGGCAACACTACGTGCCTTATGCCGCTCGACTAGAGGGGTGTAAATAAAAGACCGTCCTAATTTTTCGTGGCTCAGATAACCCTTTTCTTCCAAAATACGCAACATGGTTTGTACGGTGTTGTAAGCAACCGAGTCCTTCTCCTGCAACACGGCCGCCACATCACGCACTGAGGCGCTGCCCAGACTCCATATTACTTCCATGATGCGCAATTCCCCTTCAGTGAGGGTTTTCGATGCCTTTCTAGCCATATTATTTAAAACCTACTTCTTTAAGACTTTGTGAAACTTTAGTCCCAGCCAATCCATCTGTCAACTAAAGAATTAAGAGTTAGTGCCCAGGCAAGCGATATCCGTTCTATTTCGCCAGTATCTACTAGCCCAGATCAGACTGTTGTGCTACAACGGCTAAAATGCGCTTACCCGCTAACTCCATAGCAAGAACTGCTGTTTTGAGAAACGAGAACATCACGGTAGGAGCTAACAATGTCGACAAACAAGTGGAGACCAAAACTTGATGCCAGTCAGGCAGAAAACCTACCGCTGGTCATAATAAGCCTGCTTTGTGTACAAATCTTGTCTATTGCCCGCGACCCTATCGTAATAGGTTGGGATCTTCCTCCCTGGCTTATAGCATTGGATGTTCTGTTGATTGCTATTCTGCTTGCTCTGGCGGTGTGGGTACGAATAGGAAAGGTAGCGGATCGTCTAATTCACCCTATCGTTGTTGTAGGTTTTGTCTGCGCAGGAATCAAGTCAATTGCAAGTATTGCAGCACAGAACGATCCTCTGCCTTTTTATCTGGCCATGGTCATGCTTGCCGGATCTCTGTGCTTTCTTTCACAACGTTAGTTATTGATAAGCATGGCAGTCGTCATGCTAGCCTGGCTTCCTGTAGCGATAGCTTTTCTGGAACCCGCGCAAATTATTTCTTCGCTTGCAGTTGCTGCAATTGGTGCCGTTTTGAGTGTATTCGTGCTGCGCAGAAGAATTTTCGCTGCAATTCAAGTGTACGAGCTGGAACAGCGAGTGGTTACTTTAGAGTCGATTTTGCCCATGTGTGCAAACTGTAAAAAGACGCGAGATCATTCCGGCAAATGGAAGACCATCGAAAAGTACATCGAAGACAATCAATCCGGCACGCAGATTAGCCACGGTTCCTGCCCAAGCTGTACTAAAGAGCTGCACGAGGAGTTCTACAAAAAAAGAACGGCCAGAGTTGGTGAGAGAAATTGAGTGTCAAAGCCGTGCCAGTACAGAGATAAGAACTCTATAATTCTGATCTTAAACTGCCAGCAATGGCGGCATCGGGCAATCAATCGTGGCTGCTATTGCACGCAACAGTTCTACTTCTATGGGCTGTAACTTGCCGTCTGCCGATATACAGCTGGTGCAGGCTTTTAATAAAGCGGGTTTTTGCAAAGGCTTTACCTCTGCCAACTCATCCAGCGCCTCATTGAGCTTCTCAAAATTAATGTCACTCACATCGACCAACGAGATTGGAACGCCTAAACTATTCGCGCCGGCTTTGAACGCCTCTTCACTGGAGATGCCTTGCTGCGTAGTGGAATGTGTCAAGATCGATAACAATATGGCAATGGATTGCTGGCAGGCTTTCAAATTCTTCTTACCGAAATGTGGAACGCCACTCTTTTCAAAGACGGCATCCAAATGATGAAACACTATTTTTTGTAGTGCCCATTCCAGTAAATTAATTTTTTTATCTATTTCGATAAGCTTCTTAAAATTGATCTTAAACAGTTGGTACTGTCGCTGTGATAGTTGTCGCAGACTTGATATAGCTATAGTTGTTAAGGCAAGACGCTGCTCATCGACAACAGCTTGGCTGTGCCGTATCAGGTTTTGTAGTTCCGCTAACACACCATCATCTGCACTTTCTTTCAAGTACTCTAATTGTTCAGACCGTACCGACTCGTTACTGCCTAACACCATAAAATACACAATCGCACGGGCGGCGGAAGGCTCGCGTGCCGCATTCAGTTGCAGCGGCGGAATTTGCTGTACCAAGGCGTCTGCATACTGCAGGTGTTTGTCATCCGGATTGCCCACCTGGTTTAACAGAGTATTTACCAACAATACCCCGGTGGCACCGGTTAGAATTGCCGTGGCTTTTTCGCGATTACTGCTAGCTGACTTCTGTGCTTGCGATTCTTCGCTGGCTTCGATTGATCGATTCCAGGTACTGACTTCGTAATCACCGTCCCAATTGGGAAGAATTGCCCGTATACGCTCTTCCAGCGGCGGGTGGGTTGCATACAAACGACTCAGTAGCGACACCTGCCCCTCTTCAAACAGAGCATGACTAATTTCGGCACTGTTCGGGTTCTGTAAATAAGAGTGCTCGTGATGCCGGGCTATTTGCATCAGCGCCTGACCGATGCCGTCAGGGTTACGAGTGAACTGCACCGCCGAAGCATCTGCCAGATACTCACGCTGCCTGCTGACGGCGGCTTTGATCAGGTTGCCAAAGAAGGTTCCCACAAAGCCAATCACCACCAGGCCCAGTCCGAGAAATACAATGCCACTACCGCCTTTCGAACGGCGGCTATAACGACCACTGCGAAGCAGGTGGTAACCGATGATGCCGAGGATCATGATGCCATGCAGCACACCGATCAGGCGGATATTGATGCGCATATCCCCGTGCAGAATATGGCTGAATTCGTGCGCGATAACCCCCTGCAATTGATCCCTACTTAGATTATCTATGGTGCCGCGGGTGACCGCGACGATTGCATCACTGGGGGAATAGCCGGCAGCAAATGCGTTGATACCCGGTTCCTCCATAAGATAGACCGGCGGCACTGGTGTGCCGGATGCTATCGCCATTTCTTCCACAACATTCATTACCCGCTGTTCGGCTGGATCGCTGCTGCCCGATACCAATAGCCGGGCATTCATCATTTCGGCAACGCGGGCTCCGCCACCGGACAATGCGCTAATTTTGTATAGACTACCGAGAACTATTACCGAGCTGACGAATGCTCCGATCATCAAGAAGGTAGTGATATCGAATTGAATACTGGTGGTTGCAGCCATACTGGTCATACCAGTTTCAGCAAAACCAAATATCAGCATTACCAGAATATTGGTCACCACAATTAAGGACAGCACGGCCAGAGCAAATAAGAAGATTAGCTTCCCTGTATTGCGTTTAGCGATGTCTTGGGATTCAAAGAAGTTCATTTGGAATGTGATCAGCCTTTAGAATCTTGGAGCTCTGTTTTTGAGCGCGACGGGAAGGCAGTATGCCTCCCCACAGTAAACTAAAAAGAGACTTTTGGCGCTTCTTGAATCGCTTCGCTGTCTGCGAATTCCAGCAAGCTGGCATCTGTAGAATGACCGAAGAAGCCTGCAAAAAATACCGCTGGGAAAGACTGGCGATAGGTGTTGTACGACATAACCTGATCATTAAATGCCTGACGTGAAAACGCTACTTTGTTTTCGGTAGTGGTTAGTTCCTCGCTCAGCTGCATCATATTCTGATTTGCCTTCAGATCCGGGTAGGCTTCCATCACCACGTTGAATCGATTCAATGCTCCCGTGAGCGCACCTTCCTGCCCCATCAATTCTTGCATGGCGGCAGCATTGCCGGGATCAGCGGCAGCGGCGGCCAATCCGGCCGCAGCCGAGTTGCGAGCAGCGATGACCGCCTCAAGAGTTTCTCTCTCATGCTTCATATAACTCTTCGCGGTTTCTACCAGATTTGGAATCAGATCGTAGCGACGCTTCAATTGCACCTCGATTTGCGCAAACGCGTTTTTATATCGATTCTTAAGACTTACCAGTTGGTTGTAAATACCGACAATATAGAAAAACAAGGCGGCGACAATAACCAGGACCACAATCGTTGTGATTTCCATAATTTGGCTCCTTCTACGAATGAATTGATTACCCCGGTCATATAGGGCTGCTGGGCCTATTATTCCATTATTAAGTGCGCTTGTCCTCGAACATAATGGCCTGGAGAAATGAATTTCTCAGATTCAAAATTATCTGCTAAG
The DNA here is from genome assembly GCA_021773355.1 of Gammaproteobacteria bacterium. Taxonomy (GTDB): domain Bacteria; phylum Pseudomonadota; class Gammaproteobacteria; order Pseudomonadales; family Pseudohongiellaceae; genus UBA9145. The sequence continues at coordinate 92,533 of JAJFKE010000023.1, forward strand.
CTGCCATTCACCGCTCGACTCTAGCTCACAACCAAGAAGAATAAATTATGAGCACTGGAACTCTCGCACTACTCTCACTACTGCCTATCATATCTGTCGCTATATTCCTGGTGCTGTTGCGCTGGCCGGCCAGTCGCGCCATGCCCATCGCCTATGTGGTAGCAGCAGCCTTGGCCCTCACGGTCTGGCAGGTCCCGGCAAATAAAGTACTGGCCGCCAGCGCCAATGGCCTCTGGGTTGCAGGCACGCTTATCTATATTATTTTTGGCGCCATACTGCTGCTCAATACCTTACAACAAAGCGGTGCTATCCGGGCGATACGGCAGGGTTTTTCCGATATCACACCGGATCGACGCATTCAGGTAATTATTATCGCCTGGTTGTTCGGCTCTTTTATTGAAGGCTCAGCAGGCTTCGGTACGCCCGCCGCTGTTGCGGTTCCGCTGATGGTAGGCTTGGGATTTCCTGCCATGGCCGCTGTGGTTGCAGGCATGATCATTCAGAGCACACCGGTGTCATTCGGTGCCATGGGTACACCAATAATGGTTGGTGTCAACACCGGCCTGTCTGCCGATCCGGAAATGGCCGCCTATGCCGCGCAGCTAGGCTATGCCGAGTGGGATCAGTTTCTCGCCTTTATCGCAACCAAGATTGCACTGATCCATGCCATAGCCGGTACCTTCATACCACTATTGGTGGTGGCTATAATGACGCGCTTCTTCGGCAAGAATAGATCATTTGCGGAGGGCTTTAAGGTGTGGAAATTTGCCTTATTCGCCGCCTTCGCCATGACCATTCCCTATCTGTTAGTGGCCACCTACTTCCGACCGGAATTTCCTTCTTTGATCGGCGGCCTTGTTGGTTTGGCCATCGTTGTCAGCGCCGCGAAGGCGGGTTTTCTACTTCCCAAGGAAGAAGATATCTGGAATTTCGATGACAAGGAAAACTGGGACGAAGAATGGACTGGCAGCATGAAATTGGACGAAGAAGATCATAGCATTCCTATTATGGGTATTGTGAAAGCCTGGTCTCCCTATCTCTTCGTGGCCGGTCTTCTAGTCATAACCCGCCTTCCCTACTTCCATTTGGAACCCCTGCTACGTGGGCCTAGCATATTAACGACCTGGTCCTGGCCTGCGATTTTCGGCAGCGATATTACCGCATCTTTTCAGCCGTTTTGGTCTCCGGGCACAATCTTCATTATCGTTTCCCTGATTACCCTATTACTGCACAGCCTAAAAATGTCTGAATACAAAATGGCTCTGGGCAAATCTTTTAGGACCCTGGTCCCGGCATCCATGGCCCTGGTGTTTACCGTGCCTATGGTTCAGGTGTTTATTAATTCCAGTGGTGGCGCAGCCGGATATGAACAGATGCCACTGGTTCTGGCTGAAGGAGTAGCAAATCTTACAGGTTCTGCCTGGCCTTTCTTCTCTACCTTTATTGGTGGCCTTGGTGCCTTCGTAGCCGGTAGCAACACGGTAAGCAATATGATGTTCTCGCTGTTTCAGTTCGGTGTCGGCGAACGCATCATGGCTGACCCAACCTGGATCGTTGCCTTGCAAGCGGTCGGTGGTGCCTCGGGCAATATTATCTGCGTACACAATGTGGTGGCAGCGTCCGCCGTAGTCGGATTGATCGGCAAGGAAGGCGCGGTAATTCGGAAAACACTGCTACCCTTCTTTTACTACGCCTTGCTATCCGGCTCCGTGGGTTACGGCATAGTCAATATGGACTCTGGAATATTCAACGCAGGCTTCATCGTAGCGGCGGCAATCTTCGCCACCATGATCTACTTCATATTCAAGTTCAATCGGAGTAGTGTTCCCTGACAGCCAGGTAGTTCTAGCCTATAATCTCTGCTTCGATTTTCACTCGCGGGCTTTTCTTGTAGCTTAGCGCAACGGCTATTTCCAATGCCTGAAACAACCGCAAACAGTTCTCGTTCTCTGATCATTGCCACAGCCGGTCATGTGGATCATGGCAAGACCTCTTTGGTTGCCAATATCACTGGCATCGACACCGACACGCTAGCGGAAGAAAAAAAACGCGGCCTTACTATCGTGCCGGGTTATGCCTATCAACATTTTTCTACGATCGTTGACGGAGAGGAATGTAATAACACATTAGGTTTCGTCGACGTTCCCGGCCATATAGATTTTATAAATAATATGCTGGCAGCTGTGGGTGCCGTAGATGGCGTATTGCTGGTAGTAGCAGCAGACGATGGCATCATGCCGCAGACACGAGAACATTTAGCCATTCTCGATCTGTTGGCAGTATCCCGCGGCGCGGTTGCACTCACGAAGACGGATCGCTGTGATCCGGATCGAGTGCAGGAGGTGATTGCTGATATTCAGTTATTACTAACGCAGACCAGCCTGAACGACGCCCCAGTTTTCCCCCTGTCAAATGAATCCGGTGATGGTATAGCTGAGCTAAGCAGCTATCTGCATCAACTATTTGAAGATGACAGCACCATTAAGAACGTCGATGATGACGAGCAATACTTTCGTTATCTGGTTGATCGCAGCTTTGTGGCGAAAGGCATAGGCACCGTTGTAACTGGAAGTGTGCGCGCTGGCTCCACTAGAACCGGTGTTAGTCTAAAACACACAGCCACAGCTGAACTGACAAAACTTAGAGGAGCGAGATTGGACAAGACAGATCTCGTCGAAATTTTCAAAGATCAGCGCGCGGCGATGAACGTGAACCTCGATCACAAACTAGTTAGCCGTGGCGACTGGCTAGTCGATGAAGCCCTGTTCCAACCCGTTAGTCGCTTCGACGCATCTATCAGCTTTATCGACGATAGCTTTAAACTTCATAGCAGCGCTCAATACCACTTGCACATCGGTGCTTCTCATCATGTTGTTAATATTCGTCATCTTGGTGAACATTACTATCAAGTAAAATCCGTTGACACGGTAATTGCACATCATGGGGATAGGTTCATTGTGCGCGACCCTGCATCACAACACACCTTGGGAGGCGGCAGTGTTATCGATATATTCGTACCGCGCCGAAAACGTAGCAGCGCATTTCGTTTGTCATTACTTCAAGCGATGGAGCAAGAAACCTTCGATGCGCTGAGACAGCTATTGGAATTGCTGCCAGATGGCATTAAGTTGCAGGAATTTTCAAGATGTAGAAATATTACTGATACCGCCATCAATCTACTGTGCGAAAGATTGCAGTCTCAGGAAATAGCCTTCACAACCTTGCCGCTGGAAAAACACGGCTTACCGCTATTGCTTCATGAAAAGTTCTACCGAGAATATTGCGAGCACATACTCAGTTTTTTAGGCAAGTTTCACCAACAACAAGCGAACCAACAAGGCATTAGCGAACCAGCATTAAGCCACGGCGTTAACTTTGCGAGTTCGCATTTACTGTTTCACGGCATCCTGCAATCACTGCTCGATTCTGGGGCTATCAGGCGTACCGGCACCCTGCTTCATATTCCTTCTCACAAAACCTCATTGAGCGCCGAAGAAGAGGCCTTCCTCGCCAAGGTACGTCCTATACTCCTGCAGGCAGGCTATGTGCCACCCCGTACCCGGGAACTGGTGGAAATGACCAATATTCCGCTGCCAACACTGGAGCGTATATTGCGCGAGTCCGCCAAAGCAGGCACTCTCATAAAGGTTGCAGAGAACCGCTACTACCTGCCGGAAACCATCATGACTCTGGCTGGATTTACGGAGCAGTTGGCGCAGGCAGATAAGGGCGAAGAAGGTTTTTCCGTGATTCAGTTTCGCGACGCCTCGGAAATTGGCCGTAATCTGTGCATCGAACTATTGGAATATTTTGACAGCGTTGGTTTCACACGCCGAGATGGAAACAGCCGCTTTGTTCGCACCAGTAAAGAAAATATTTTCGGCAAATAATTACATTCAAAATCTCCTCTACTGCCAGTTTTCACCGCAAGTCTTTGACCTGCGTCAACTGAACATCCGGAATCAATTGCGCTTATCCCACATCTGGAACAGACTGGTGATATAAGTGAATATAGAGGGGGTCGGCCACAATGTTTATTTCTTTCTCGACAGCATCTTGTAAACGAACAGCAATTCTCTTCCTGTTGTTTTCCAGCTTGATTGCCTGCGGACAATCCGCAGAGGAATCCACCGAAGCTAAACTCCCCATCAGCATCAATGAAGTGATGGCTTCGCTGATCAATCACTCGGCGGACCCTATCTGGATAGCCGCCTGGCGCAATCCCCAAAACGAGAAAGATTGGCGTGAACTGGAGCATCTGTCTCGACAACTACAAGTAGGTGGCGCACTACTATCTATCCCCGGCACAGGCCCGGTAGATGAGCGCTGGACAGATAATGAAAATTGGAGAGGCTATGCGCAGCAGCTCTCGGCTGCCGCAGGCAGAGCGGTTAACGCGGCGCGATCAAAAGATATTGTGTTAATCCAGCGAGCGGGAGACGACATAGTCGAGATTTGCGAGTCCTGCCACAAGGAATTCAAACCCGCCCTGCCTACTATGAATATCTACGGAGAGCTCTCACCCACAGCTATTGACTTGCAATAAAAGTTCGACAAGATTCCATGCACTGCGGAGCTTGTGAAAACAAAACTGCTATTCTAACAGCAGCTGACATCGCTAATCTCTGGCGCAGCTGCATGAGTCCTAAAAACTAATAAGGCGAGTTTCACAGAAAGTGATTTCGAACAGTTTAGTAATCGGTTGCGAGCCAATATTGTTAGGAGACAATTGTTTTATAGCTGTTAGTGTAATGAACCATTTCCGATTGAGTTCTTCATTACAACAATCTGGGATTCTTAATCAACGCGATTTGTTCTGAACTAAATAGAACCTCCATTCACTGCAGGACGATTGGGAAAGAGATCGTCAGCGAAGTCTGAAAATTCGTTGTTGAGGTGTCGGCTTGCAATGTCTTAGATACGACAGTGATTCACGACCCCCACAATGCACTAAGCCTTAGCGCAAACTCCTCTCCCAAGAAGTTACTGTACTTAGGGGAGTTTTTCCATCGACCCATTCGCCAATCGACATGAAGCAATCGTCATACATATTATGTATGCTGTCATCAGCATAGAAAGCGATATGCGGAGTAGTAACTACCTCAGGACACTTGATTAAGTCGTGATTTGCTTCGAAGTTTTTCTCATGCTCCAATACATCAAGCAGGGCGTTGGCGACTTTTCCTGAGCGCAATGCATTAAGCAAAGCACTAGAATCAATCAGCGATCCTCTTGCAGTGTTGATCAGAGTCACACCCATTTTCATTTGCACAAATGCCTGAGCATCAATTATGTGGTTGGTGTCTTTGGTGGCGGGAAGGTGTAGCGAGATCATATCGCTTTGCCGCAGAAGTTCATCCAGTGCCACGTAGTTAACATCATATTTCTCTTCAAGTTCTTTAGTATGGACCGAATCGGTCGCCAGAATCCGCATGCCAAAACCGTGAGCTATCCTGGTTACGGCACTTCCTATTTTACCTGTTCCGACTACCCCCAAGGTCTTTCCTTTCAAGGCGATACCTCGAAGGCCATGATAGTCGAACTCCCCACTCTCGACTCTCGCGTCTGCCGCATGAATATGGCGAAACGTTCCTAACATTAGAGCAAACACATGCTCTGCTATAACATGTGAGCCATAATCTGGCACATTGCATACAGTAATGCCTCGTGTATTGCAGCTGTCCAAATCGATATGATCTGTGCCTACCGAACGTGTGCATAGTAATTTGATAGCTGGCAAGGCTGCGATTACATCTGCATCAAATTTCGAATAAATAAAGCACGAGACTACTTCTGCACCCTGCAATTTGGCCCTCGCATATTCATCCTGAACGTTCGCCGCAAGCACACAAGCTTCTGGAAATCTCTCTCGCACCGAAGCCTCATCATCTTGATCAACTTCCAAAAATACAATTCGCGTCACACTTATATCCCCACACACTTACAGTGCCAGTTACGCCCACCACGCACTATAAACAACGCTTTTAAAGCAACCACAATAGCGGGATACCATCCCGCCTTCGCTCTTCACTTCACCAACATTACGTCATCAAACACGTAGGAAATAAGGTTTTAAATCTTGCTCTAAAAATCGATCTCTGCATCCATGGATGTCGTACTGGTGGAGTTCTCAAGTTATCAAAAATTACGACTAATCGGACCGCCGAGTCTTGCGCTCCATCATTTAGAGAGTCATCCGCCACGCAAACATAACAAGGCTGGCAAGGCACTCCTATTGAGTAATACTTGTCATCCCCGCCAACTGCCACACAAGGACGTCGCCGTTAAACATACAGAACTATTCATCAGCCAACAGTCACAACCATTCCTACAGTTGCGTATTGTAGATTGCGGCAACAAACCACGCTGTAACGCCGGATGTAAAAGCCCACAGAAAAAGACCAACGAAAAACCCGGTGAAATGCATGTCCCATCCCATATTGCTAAAATCAGAATGCATCATATAACCGCTGGCATACATCGAGGTGCTAGGTAAAAACACTACAAGCAAAGAGCAGATCACCCACATAATGGCAAAGGCCGCCGCTGTTGCAAATGCAAACTTATTGGAATTCAGTTTCATTTCTTACCTCCAAGCCACCACGTGTAAGTAATGGTTGATTATTACTCCCAAGCGGCGAATTTGTTTCGTAGAATGGCTGCTGCCCCCAGCAGACCGAGGCTCTGATTCAGTATGACATTTACAGGGATCATTTCTGTTAAGAATGCCATTTGGCCCTTATCATTAAAAGCTTCCATAAACTGCCCACTAGCAAGATTATCGATGATAGCTGATATCACTCCGCCTACCAGGTAAACACCCGAAGTCGCAAGATAAGAGATCGCAACATTGCCAGCCTGAGCTCCTAAATCACCGACAAATTGAGTTACAGCGGATACTGCCAGTTCATCTCCCTGTCTGGCCATCTGAGTAATATTCACAGCCGACATATCCGGCGCCCTCTTTCCAGTTGCGCGTTCCGCCAAGAAACTATATGTCCGCTCTAACCCATTTCCAGATAAGACAGTTTCCACAGAAACATTTAAATTTTTCTGCCAGAGGTAGCCTAGCAAGTCCGCGGCGAGCTGGTTTCTTGGCGCAAAATCTATATGCCCTCCTTCCGATGCAAATAACTGTGGCTTCCCATCATTTCTTACCATCATGGTCTGACCAAAACCCGTACCTACTCCAAGAATGACAATTGGCTCATTTTCCCAGGCAATTCCCTTCTGTAAATTCAGGAAATCTTCTTCCGCCAAATAGTCAATACCATAAGCAGCAGCAGCCAAATCATTCACCAACTGAACCGAAGGAATCGCAAATTGCTTAGAGATACCCTTCTCGGTGATAGACCAGGGAAGATTGGTGATCTTAACTGCACCATTTAATACAGGGCCAGCTACAGCGATACAGGCATGCTCTATCGGCAAACGGACAGAACTACCATCAAGAAACTGCTGTATCACAGAGTTCAAATCGCCGAAATTCTTGTTTAGATACTGTTCGCTACACAATATCTTCTCATCGCCTTGTGCAAATTCCATTAATCGTATTCTGGAATTCGTACCGCCTATATCTGCCGAGAGCGCATACATTGCTAAGTAGAGCCAGCAGGGAGTAGATGTGTTTTTCCGCTTGAGAAAAAGGGAATATCTAGCTCAATAAAACTCACCTTATGAGGAAGAAAATAAATTATCATAATTATATTTAGTTTTGCAAAACTTGCAGAAAGTGAGAAATATGATTGCCGCAAACAAATCTTGGTACCACTTGTATTAGGCAACAGTAACTTCACTGGACAGATAAACATCCTGAATCGCATTCAACAACTCAACACCTTCTTTCATTGGTTTCTGAAATGATTTTCGTCCAGAAATGACCCCCATGCCGCCAGCTCTTTTGTTGATGACAGCTGTTCGCACCGCCTGGTGCAAATCATCGTTCCCCGAAGGACCGCCGGAGTTGATCATTCCCACTCTCCCCATATAGCAATTCGCCACCTGGTACCGTACTTTGTCAATAGGGTGATCGCTGCTAAGCTCTTCATAAATACGGCTATCTGTTTTGCCAAAACCAATGGCAGTGAAACCAGCATTTGTTTCCGCTTGTTTCTGTTTAACGATGTCTGCTTCTATGGTCGCGGCTAGGTGGTTTGCCTGTCCGGTCAAGTCCGCCGCCGTATGATAGTCAACTCCATCACTGTTAAAAGCGGAATTTCTTAGATAGGCCCATAATATGGTCACCATGCCTAATTCATGAGCACGCGAAAAAGCCTCACTCACTTCAGCGATTTGCCGCCTGGATTCGGTGGAACCAAAATACACTGTAGCGCCGACAGCGGCCGCTCCAAGATCGAATGCCTGATCAACGCTGGCAAATAAAGTTTGATCATAGTGATTAGGATAGCTAAGTAACTCGTTGTGATTGAGTTTTACAATAAAGGGAATCTTATGGGCATATTTCCTTGACATGGAGCCGAGTACTCCAAGCGTTGATGCGACTGCGTTACAACCCCCTTCTATTGCCAGTCGAATAATATTTTCCGGGTCAAAATAAACGGGATTGGGTGCAAAGGAAGCCCCGGCCGAATGCTCAACTCCCTGGTCTACCGGCAAAATAGAGAGATAGCCGGTGCCGTCCAGGCGCCCAGATGTATACAGGCGCTGTAAATTCACCAACACTCTCGGCGACCTGTCACTACTGGCAAATACCCGGCTAACAAAATCAGCCCCCGGCAAATGCAGACTACTTTTCGGGATACCAACACATTGGTACTCGAGCAAATCTTTCGCTTCGTCTTTCAATAGTTTGACTATATCTACCATCTGCCAACGCTTCCGTTTCAATGACGCAAGCACTGCGGATTGCCTGTGCCACGATGATCTTTGCTGTGTCTGACCCAGTATTGAATTAAATAGTGACGACGTTAATAACTGTAAACTCCACCCAGTTTGCGTTGTTGACCTGCGTCAACTGCATAGCCGCTTATTTTCTGTAGTTTAACTATGGCTCCCCATCTCACATCTTGTGCCTGCAGTCGCGGCTGAGTAAAAACTTGCCATGAATAATTACGACGAGCTAAGAGACTATCTGCTAGCTACCAGGCGAACACTGCATCAATATCCTGAATTGGCTTTTGAAGAAGAACAAACTGCCAGTTTAATTATCCATGAGTTGAAGAAAATGGATATTCGATACGAATATCCCGGCGTGGGTGGAGGCATCATTGCCCATATGCCCTGTCAAGAAACGAATAAACCAAGCATAGCTTTACGCGCAGAAATGGATGCTCTGCCCGGGCAAGAAAATACCGGCTTGGACTTCGCCTCTATAAATGAGGGCAAGGTGCACGCTTGTGGGCACGACGCCCACATGACAATGCTACTGGGCGCTGCAAAATTACTAAAACAAGATCCTGCAGCGATCAATGTTCTATTGTTTTTCCAACCAGCAGAAGAAAACGGTGGAGGCGCCCGGGAAATAATCAAAACCGGAATACTTAAGCAAACAGCAGCGATCTTCGCCGCCCATGTTAGTCATCATTATTGTGTGGGTGAAATTATGGTAGGACATGGAATCGTCACGGCGCAGTCTGATCGATTCGAGATACGCATTACCGGCAAGGGAGGCCACGGTGCCAGGCCACATGAAGCCACCGATGCAGTAATTATCGCTAGCTCTTTAATAAATACAATCCAGACACTGGTTTCGAGAGAGGTTGACCCTCTGCATCCCTCAGTTGTAACCATCGGCCTGGTTCAGGCTGGTACTGCGGCTAACATGATTGCAGAGACCGCGATGTTAAGCGGTTCGATTCGGACTACCCTGCCCGAAACCAGGCGCCGCATATTTCATGGATTGAAACGAATGACCTCGGCATTCGAGGTATTACATGACGCCAGGATCAAACTCACCATCACCGAAGGTTATCCCCCGGTGGTAAACACAGCTGAAGAAGTTGAGCTGGCAATGAAAGCAGCTAAAAAAGTGGCGGGTGAAAAAGGCGTAGTCATGATGGACTACCCCAGCATGGGTTCAGAGGATTTTGCCTATTACCTGGAGCATATACCAGGTTGCTACGTACGCTTTGGTGCCAGACGCGAACAGCAAAAGTTCATACCTTTACATAGCCCGGCATTCGATATCGATGAAGATGTTCTCGCAATAGGTGCCAATTATTTTCATCAGCTATCGAAACTTGCGGCGGATTATTATGACTAGTACTCAAATACCCTTTGAGTCATCCACACCTGGCTCAATCGGCATGGAAATAGAATTCCAGTTACTGAACGGCGAGTCCCTGGATCTTAAAGAGGGAATCATGGATCTCATGAAATTCTATTGCGAAAACCCTTTTGTCAAACCGGAATTTATCCAGAACACAGTAGAAATCGCCTCCCCTGTTTGCCATAGCATAATGGAGTTGGAGCACAAAATGAGAGCACTGGTAGCTGACGTCCACGAGAAATGCAATGACTTGGGGATGGCAATTTGCGGAGCAGGAACTCACCCCTTCAATAGGCAATTGGCCGCCACCACTCCGCTGCCGCGCTACCTTCATATGGAGGCCGTTGAAGGATATACCAGCCATACTCAAATTACCTTTGCCACTCATGTCCACATCGGCATGGGCTCAGGCGAAGAAGCGCTGAGAATAATGCGAAAGTGCAAAGAGTATGTCCCTTTGCTTATCGCCTTGTCAGCAAATTCACCATTCTGGCGCGGACACGACACCGACTTCGCCGCATTCAGGCACCATATATTGGCTGCTACCCGGAGTTATGGCATCCCCCCTTCTTTTTGTTCCTGGCAAGAATTCGAAACCTTTATGGCGGTTACTACGAAAAGAGGAGTTTTTGCTTCGATTAATGACATCCATTGGGACATCCGTCCCCGCCCCCATCTTGGAACTATCGAGGTCCGGGTGATGGATACACAGCCAACCGTTTCAGATGCAATTTCTCTAGCTGCATTTTTACAGGCACTGGTATTTCATTTACGAACTCACGGCGACGAAGAAGCAGATGCCCCGGTAATCAGACCCTTGCATCAATGGATAGAAAGAGACAACCGTTATCGGGCGGCTCATTTTGGTTTGCATGGATCGATCTATGATGAGAACTCCGACTCTGAACTTCCAATGAAAATTCACTATGAGTCTACGACTAAAATGTTGTCAAAAACAGTCAATGAATTAGGACTGGAAAAATATATTGCCCACCTGAATGCTAAACTAACACACATTAACAACGCAGATTTTCAGCGAAACGTTTACGCGGACAGCAATTCGTTCAAGAAAGTTGCGGCAGAATTAGTGAAGCTTTTGCAGATCGATATTGCGAATGCCTGTGTTTAATCTGCAGCGAAGCCAAAGTGCCACAGCCCTATGGAGATTTTTGACTCGTTTAGAATGCGGATAATATCGGCAAGAAATCATTTTGGCCAAGCCAACTCCTAAGCATCGAACGAAGCCTGTCATGTTGACCAAGCAGGAAATGACCGCCATGGGGAACCATGGCCAATTTTGCATTCCCTATGTTGTCGGCGCTATGTAGTGCATGTTCGGGAAGTATCAGCGTGTCATCCTCGGCGTGCAGGACAAGTGTGGGTGCTGTGATCTCGCCGAGGGGATAGTCCCTTGGCATGTTCTGTGCCTGATCGTTGGCAACACCATCGAGTCTCTCACTCAGAGGTGACATCAGCTGCAGGATATCTCGCATAGTCTGCAACTCATCCGCTTTGAGGCTTGCTTGAACTTGCGCTTCCATTCCAAATAATGACCCCATGGAACGCCAGACAAACTTGCTAAGTAGCCAATAGCTGAAGTCGTTGCCAATGACCTGGTTGATGCGTCTTCCGCTGTCGAACTCGGCCCGCGTGACTCCCTCTGTATAACTGAGCGCGCTGGCAAGGACGAGAGCCGCTGTTCTTTCAGCATGCTCCCTGGCAAAAGTCAGCCCCGACAGGCCGCCTGCGGAGTAAGCGACCACCGCCACCTGGGTGATGTCCAAAGCATCGAGCAGGCAGACATAGGCTGCAGCCTGATTTTCCAGCGAGGGATTGGCTGGCAAGGGCTGGAGATATCCGAAGCGTGAGGGTGCAATGATGCGATAGCCTTCCCCAATAAAAAACTCAGCCAGGAGAAGTCCCTGGTCGAATCCTCCACCCGCCCCATGGATCACAAGTATCGGCATTCCTTCACCCCGTTCGGCGTACTGGATTGATCCGCAAGGCGTCTCAAGGATGATCGCGTCTGCGCTCAGTCTGTCATGGGCAGCCCGCAACTCTTTCTTATAGATCAAAATAAGCCAAAGGCCGAGCAGTATTAACGCAACTAACAGCACCGTACCTACCATTGTAACCATCCTCCTTTTGGCCATTAAGTTCTCCCCAGAGTCAGGGCTGACAACCTCTGTTCAGCACACTATTCATTGATTTCACAGCAACTGTTTTTGCCGACATCAAATTTAGTTGCGTCTTGACTTGTATCTACTGAGATTGCCGACTGAAACCTATATCGAACGTCATTGAAAGCGGACATGTTTACAGCATGTGTCTGATCTCAGGCAAACTTGGAAAGCTGATAGCTAACTCATTGTGGACATATTGGGCCAACGATATAAAGCCAAGGATTTTCGAGGCTGAGTTATCACTCGATTTCGCCAGCGTGACGCAAGGCCATCAAAGTGACCGCCGGACCGACGATTTCAAATACCACAGTCGTGCTAACCACGATCAATAGAACCTGTTCCCCAATAAGGGGATACCTTTCCGCAGCCAACAGTGCCAGACCAAGAGCTATGCCTGCCTGCGGGAGCAGACACCAGCCCACATGATTCCTCACAATTCTGGAAACCTTGGCAATACGAGCACCTATATAGCCCGCAGAAATGACACCGATGCTTCGTGCCAGAATATACGCACTGCCAATGAGCCCTAACACGCTTATGCCATTTAGATCGACATGAAACCCAGCCAGTAGGAAAAAAATAATCAGAAATGGCTGGCGAACTCCTTCAATCGCGTGAAAGGGTCGCCTGTGGTGATGGGCAACATTGGAAACAACACAGCCCATGCTCATGCTGGCTAATATGAAGGACAAATTGAATGTCGCCGCCAGACCTCCACAAAGAAATACAAAACCCAAAGTTTCTACCAGGGTCAATTCACCTTCACTTACCCGGCCAGTAAGCCAGGCCATGGGAAAGCCAAGTAAGGCGCCCAGCAACAGCGCTCCGAAGACTTCAAAAACTCCCGTCCATAACAGCTCACTAGAGGCAGTAGTTCCATTCACCATGCCCGCAACTACCAGCAGAGCACTAAAAAGTATCACACCCCATGCGTCGTCTATAGCGACAAGACGCAGGGCAGTCTCGGCCAGCTCGCCCTTTGCGCCAGCTTCGTTGATCACGTCGGCAGTCGCTGCCGGTGCAGTCGCCGGGGCAATACCCGCTAACAGGATCGCGAGTACCAGCGGGGTACCAAATAAAACGAGAACAGCGAAAACCACAACTGCCGTACCAACAACCTTGGTCAGAGAAATAATCAGTATCGATCTACCTACTGTTTTTAGGGATCTACCAAGAAATTTCTCGCCAAGCTCAAAGCCGATAACACTCAGCGCGGCCTGGGATACAACGGGAGACCAAAGCGCAACCTCCTCTGGTACGATATTCAGGAAGGCTGGTCCAGCGGTTATGCCAAGTAAAAGCAGTAAGGTGACGCGGGGAATATGAGTATACTTGCCGATTACATGAGCGAGATAACCCGCCAAGAAGAAGCATCCCAATAGAAAAAGTATCGATATTTGTTCCGGCATGAATTCCATCTTGATACTTCAGCGAGGCTATAGACTAGTGGCGCTTACAGGGTTTGGACAAAATGGAATTCGAGCTATTTGAAGACTTCTGGGAAATGAACACAAGCCTTCTTCAAACGTCTGGAAACATGAAGCCAAATTCTGTTGTCACGTTCTTTTCTACACTGATGATGGCACTTTGGATATCACCGTTGGCTCGCTGCGCGGCAACAACATAGTCTCCGTCAGGCAGGTTGAGAATTAACCACGGACCTGTGTCGAGCACATTCGCTAACTCCTGGCCTGATTTTGCCTTTACCGACACATTTACCCCAGCCAGGTAGTCTCCACCCTCAACAAAGAAAACCAATTTCGTTCCTTCGCTTGGAGCAACCGCCCTTTGCTCCGCACTGATACCCCCGGACCATAAGACAATTGCTTGGTTTTCTGCAAAACTCGCGAAGCTCAGCAAGATAACAGCCAACAAACTGAATATTCTCACAATCAATCTCCCTTCCTGAAGCGGATATTTATGAACCAGAGACTTGAATAGTCGATTCCCGCCATATCATCAAACCACGTAACGCATTGAGCACAGGAGGTGGTCTGACATTAATCCATTAACCAGAGCCTGTTATTGACCTTAATCAACTCGAAACAAATCTGATTTGTGTAGCTTATAAGTATGTAGAAAGTGCTACGCGGGCAAGGTCGAGATGTATAAGGAACACAATGAACAAGGAGAAAAAACAAGTTCTGGGATTTGATCAGCTTAAACGTAGCGATGTGGCCTGTGTTGGCGGCAAAAACGCCTCGCTTGGTGAACTGATAACAGGACTGGGAAAACAGGGTATTCCCGTGCCTCCCGGTTTTGCGACTACCGCCGATGCCTATTGGGAATATGTCGACACCAATGGGCTGAGGGAGCTAATAGCAAATACGATTGATCGTTGGAACAATGGTGATATACAACTTAGCGAGGCTGGACGGCTCATACGCGATGCTTTCCTAGCCGGTGATTGGCCTGCCGACAGCGTACAAAATATTAAAGATGCCTACCGGCAGCTAAGCAAACAAAGCGGCCAGGAAAATTGCGCTGTCGCTGTTCGCTCCAGTGCCACTGCTGAAGATCTCCCTGATGCAAGCTTTGCCGGGCAACAGGAAAGCTATCTCAATATTCGCGGCGAAAAAGATCTACTGGATGCCTGCAAACGCTGTTATTCCTCATTATTCACCGACCGGGCGATCATGTATCGTCAGGCAAAAGGCTTTGACCACAGGACCATAGCCTTGTCAGTTGGCGTGCAGCAAATGGTGCGATCAGACCTGGCCAGCTCAGGAGTCATGTTCTCCATCGACCCGGAGACGGGCTTCGATAAGGTAGTGGTTATCAATGCCGCTTGGGGTCTCGGTGAGAGTGTTGTTCAAGGCAGCGTGGATCCAGATGAATATCAAGTATTTAAACCGCTACTGGCTGACCCCGCCTTGTGTCCCATCGTTGAAAAGAAGTTGGGATCTAAACAAGAGAAGCTCATTTACGATGAGAACCCCCAGCATCCAACAAGCACTGTGAGCACCTCCACAAATGAAAGAAATTCATTTGCTTTGCAGCAAGCCGAGATACTCATCCTGGCAAGGTGGGCCTGCCTGATTGAACGACATTACAGCTGTGCTATGGATATCGAATGGGCCAAGGACGGAGAGTCCGGCAATCTTTATATTGTTCAAGCCAGGCCCGAAACTGTGCAATCGCGAAAACCCACCCATACTTTTCAGACCTATCGAATAACCGGCAAGAAAGTAAAAATACTTTCAGGGCTCGCCATTGGTAACTCAGTGGTGTCGGCGCCTGTTTGTGTTATTCCAAATATTGAGGAAATTGATCACTTTGTTAGCGGCAGCATCCTGGTCACCGAAAATACCAACCCGGACTGGGTACCAGTAATGAAGCGCGCGGCAGCGATAATTACCAATCACGGCGGGCGCACCTCCCACGCAGCGATTGTTAGCAGAGAGCTAGGTGTCCCCGCAGTAATTGGCACTAACAACGCTACTGAGCTATTGAGAGAGCAGCAAGAAGTGACCGTATCCTGCGCCGAAGGCGATGAAGGATTTGTCTATCAAGGTCGCATCGAATTTAGCTGTGATACGCCAGACCTTGGCACTATCCAAGCGACAAACACCAAAATCATGTTGAATCTGGCCAACCCGGCCGCCGCTTTTCGCTGGTGGCGAATTCCGGCGGACGGCGTTGGTCTGGCCAGAATGGAATTTGTAATAAGCAACCATGTGCAAATTCATCCCATGGCGCTGTTACATTTTGCAGACATTAAAGACCAGAAAATACAAAGTCAGATCGAACAGCTAACCAAAGCTTATGAGGATAAAACTGACTATTTCGTGGATCGTCTAGCAACTGGGCTGGCGCGTATCGCGGCGGTTTTTTTTCCAAAACCTGCAATCATCCGCATGAGCGATTTCAAAACCAATGAATATGCCAATCTACTAGGCGGTGTTGATTTCGAACCCAGTGAAGAAAACCCCATGCTGGGTTTCAGAGGTGCCTCGCGTTACTACTCACCTCGTTACAGAGAGGGATTTTCCCTGGAGTGCAAGGCGATTCGTAGATTGCGAGAAGTATTGGGATTCAGCAATGTTATCGTGATGATTCCTTTCTGTCGCACTCTGTGGGAGGCGGATCAGGTGTTAGCCATCATGGCAGAAAACGGATTGGCCAGAGGTCAGAATAAACTCGAAATTTATATGATGTGTGAAATTCCTTCAAACGTTGTTCTGGCCCGTTCTTTTTCAGAACGATTCGATGGTTTATCCATCGGCAGTAATGACCTGACTCAATTAACCTTGGGCGTAGATAGAGACTCATCCGAATTAGCGACCTTGTTTGATGAACGAGACGAGGCGGTGAAGTGGATGATAGAGCATGCCATTATGGAAGCCCATTCGGCGCATACTAAAGTCGGCCTCTGCGGGCAGGCTCCCAGCGACCATCCAGATTTTGCAAGCTTTCTGGTGCACTGCGGCATCGACTCAATCTCAGTAAGCCCTGACAGCTACTTCAGTGTAAAAACTCATGTGGCCGATGCCGAGATGAAATTGACCCTGGCACAGGGTTAAAAACAGGAGAGTCGAGAACGCCTGCCATGAGTAGACGAAATAAGCCATACAACATCGATCTTGCAGATATTTCCAAAACCTGTGAGTGGAAATTGTCACAGACCAGTGAGGAACATTAATGAGTATCCCCGGCTGGGAGCCGCCTGCAGATATTTTTCATTCCGGCGGCAAATGGTTTGTAAAAATGGAGCTGGCTGGCATTTACCCCGACGATTTCAGTATTGCGCACAGTGGAAACAAGCTACTGATACACGGGCGAAGAAAAGACAGAATACATAACAAGAATCTGCTCTACCACTCCATGGAAATAATCTACAGTAGATTTGAACGGGTGATCGAATTGCCATTTGTCATAGATGGTAGCAGCCTCTGTTGGGTGTATAGAGACGGGATGTTACTTATTAAATTGGAACAAGCCTGAGTAAATGCTGATATGAATTCAAACGAAAACTTGCTGCCACTATTGCCTATCAAAGAGATGGTTCTGTTTCCACACATGCAACATCCGCTTGTTGTAGGAAGACCACGCTCCATTGCGGCTGTAGAGAACGCTCTTCTCAGTGAGGAAAAGACACTGATCGTCGTTACACAAAAAGACAGTAGCATCGAAAACCCGCAACAGGAGGAACTTTATTCGATTGGCACCAGAGCCCTGGTTCGAAAAATGGAACGCTTACCAAACAACTCTATCGGGCTAAGTTTACGTGGTCTGGAGCGGGTCAAAATCAAGAACGTCGATTTTACCGAAGAGTATCTACAGGCAAACTTTAGTGTCGTGCCACTGCCCACGGATGAGAGCGACGAAATCGAGGCTCTGCATCGCCAAGTTCTGGAGCAAGCCACTCAACTGGATGCGCTGATGTCGGACCGCTGGTTCGGAGGAATATTGCCGCAGCTGTTGCAATCTGTGGAGGAACCACTCGATCATGTATTCCTGCTTTGTTCAGTTCTGAATCTTGATGTGAAACAACAGCAGGATATCCTTGAGACAAGCTCCCGCCTGCAAGCCTTAAAATTAATGCATGAGTATCTTAATCACGAAATTCTGATACTTGGCATGCAACAGGATATCGCTAAACAGGCAGCAGCAAATGTTACTCAGGAACAAAGACAATATATGCTGAGGCGACAGCTGGAAGAAATTCAGAAAGAACTGGGAGAGAAAACACCCGAGCAGGCCGAAATTGAAATACTACGTAACAAATTGAATGAGGCAAAACTGCCAGCGCCTGCCAAGAAAGTTGCCAACAAAGAACTCGAACGATTGCAAAGGCTACCTTCCGCTGCCCAAGACTATCAGTTGACATATGCCTACCTTGAGTTACTGATAGAGCTACCCTGGAAGAAGTCGACCAAACACAAGCTGGACTTGAATGAGGCGCGCCAGATACTCGATGCCGATCATTTCGATCTGGAGAAAATTAAAGATCGCATCATCGAACATCTCGCCATCTATAAACTGAATCCAAAAACCAGGGGTGCCATACTCTGTTTTGTTGGTGGACCAGGTGTAGGAAAAACCTCGCTTGGAGCTTCGATTGCTAAAGCTCTAGGCAGAGAATTTGAACGTATCAGCCTCGGAGGCCTGCATGACGAAGCGGAGCTGCGAGGCCATAGAAGGACATATATAGGCGCTATGCCCGGCAGAATCATCCAGGCCATTCGCCGTAGGGGAGTAAACAACCCCTTAATCATGCTCGATGAAGTAGACAAGTTAGGCCATGATTACCGCGGCGATCCAGCTGCCGCGCTTATGGAAATACTGGACCCCGCACAAAATGTCAATTTCCACGATAACTACCTGGATCTGGACTTCGATCTGTCCAAGGTATTCTTTGTGGCGACGGCAAACACCCTTGAAACTATTCCCCGGCCATTGCTGGACAGAATGGAAATTATTCGACTAAGTGGTTACACCGAAGAAGAGAAAATCGAAATTGCCAAACGCTATTTGGTCCCGCGCCAGATAAAAGACGTCAATCTTCCAGTTGAGAAAATAGGCATCCCAGATGATGTGCTGCAGGAGGTGATCCGCCACTATACACGCGAAGCCGGAGTCAGAGAACTTGAGCGACAGATTGCAGCGATAGTGAGAAAGACAGCAGTTGAATTCGCCGATGGCAGGAAAGAGCCGGTAACGATTCAGCTCAATCAACTGGCAAATATTCTGGGAGCAGAACGTTTCTCGGTTGAGAAAATGCGACAAAATTTGTCTACAGGTGTGAGCATAGGCCTCGCCTGGACCGAAGCTGGTGGTGATGTGCTTTTTATCGAGTCGGTATTGATCCCTAACGGCAGTGGCTTAACCCTGACCGGCCAATTGGGTGATGTTATGAAGGAATCCGCCCAGGCTGCGCAGAGTTATATATGGTCACGCGCGGATGCGCTGGGTATTCCCGCAGAAAAATTTAACAACAGCGGATTTCATATTCATGTGCCGGCGGGGGCCATTCCCAAAGATGGTCCGTCGGCTGGTGTCACTATTGCTACCTCGTTGATATCGCTTATCACCGAAAAGCGAGTCCGAAACGACACCGCCATGACAGGCGAAATAACCTTGTCCGGCCTGGTTCTGCCAGTAGGTGGCATTAAGGAAAAAGTACTGGCCGCGCGTCGAGCCGGGTTGCTTCGCATTATTCTGCCAAAGGCCAATAGCAAGGACCTTGACGAACTTGCAGACGAAGTTCGACAGGAAATTGAATTCATACTGGTAAGTCATTTGGATGAGGTTTTTGCCGCAGCCATTGACAATCAATAACTGGGTTCAAACGTTTCAACTCTTGAAGCCCTGTTTAATCAAGTCCCGACCTAATATAGGAGGAGTCATGAAAACGAGCTTTCTATTCAGTTTGTTAGTTACAATAATTTTTACATCCTGCTCGAATACTAGTGCCAGACCCAGTTTAGACCAGCGATTGACTGATATGGGCCTGCAACTTGGAGAAGGTAATTCACGTATCCCTCGCTATCGCGTCAATGGCTGGACCGAGGTAGACGATCGAAATCTAATAATTTCCGCAGGGGTAAAAGACAAATATCTGGTACAACTATCGGCTCCCTGTCTCGGCTTAGATGGGGCCTTCAATATCGGGTTTACCACTCCAACGGGACGCCTGGATCGATTTGATAACATCATTGTTCGCAGTCTCGGAATAGGAAGGGAAATCTGTAGTATTCAGGACATCTTCCAGTTGCAAGCTATCGACGATGCTGGAGGGGAACCACTACCCAACGAGCCCTGAAATCGAAAATTATATATACAGCCCTGTCGGCTGAACTGCATGGGATAAATCTGCAAGGATCGTGGCCTTGCAATATTCTATCCATTGTTTTACAGGGCAACGGTGAAAAGAAATAGCTAATTATCAAATTGATCAGCATCAGGAGTGCTTATGAATGACAAAGTGAAACGGTCACCGAAGCAGCCCTATAAGAAGGGTTCCAATAATCACGACCCAGCTATCAAGCACGACAAGGAGGCAGACAAGCGCTCCAACCCGAAAGATATACATGAAGACCGGGGTATCCGAAAAAAGAAGCTGGCCAAGCCGAAGTATTAAAAGAGTGCTAGCAGGTTAGCTTTGATTCTCGTTTTCTTGCTGGGTTTGTTTTCAAATATGAGCTGCCCGTACCTGGCAATAAGGGAGTAAATGCACTGCTTCCCCTTTAAACACAGTAACAGGAATCACGGTATTGTTGCGGCTTTTGGCTTAGTAGCGAGTGACAGCGGCCCGACAGGGTACAGTTTCCTCTGAGCGACCAATATGGCTAAACCGCAATACAATCTTGCAATCGAGGATAACTGCCTGACCTTATCCCTACAGGGTGATTGGTCAGCCACGCAGAAGGTCCCTGATTTTCCGGCTATAAAGGCCGGAAAAAACCCCAGCTGCACCCAGCTACACCTTATCAATCAGGGAATTGAGCGTTGGGACTCTATGCTCATGGTTTTTGTTATGCAGTGTTATCGCTGGTGCAAGCTTAATTCTGTTTCTCTCGAGTTAGAGCTAATGCCCAATGCCGTAGCCAAATTACTCGGAGTAGCGACTGCGGTGACGCCCTATAGTCCGTCGAACGAGGAATTTCCAGTCAAGAAAACTGTCTGGCCCGGAGCCACACAAGTTAAAAAATTGGCAAGCGGTTCTCTGGATTTTCTTCAATTCGCAGGCAGTCTGGCCCGAGCCACAGGGAAATTTATCAGCGGCAAGGCTACGGTCAGGCGTGCGGATATCCTGTACTTTATCGATCAGCTGGGACCCAAGGGACTGGGTATTATTACTCTGATTAGTGTCTTGGTGGGAATGATCCTCGCCTATCTCGGCTCAGTGCAGCTACGCAGGCTAGGCGCTCAGATCTATGTGGCCGACCTGGTGGGTATCGGTATGACGCGCGAAATGGGAGCCTTGATGTCGGGAATAATCCTGGCGGGGCGAACCGGTGCTGCCTATGCCGCCCAATTGGGGTCCATGCAGGTTAACGAAGAGATAGACGCGCTCAAAACCATGGGGGTGCCGATCATAGAATTTCTGGTTCTGCCGCGAACCCTGGCATTGTTAATTATTATGCCCCTACTGTGTATCTATAGCGATGTTCTGGGCATGTTAGGGGGAGCCCTGGTCGCAACCGGGATGGACGTTAGCTGGAATCAGTATCTGATTAAAACACAAGATGCTGTCGATCTGGTCGATTTTGCCGCAGGTATTGTAAAGAGTGTCGTGTTTGCTGTCCTGATTGGAATTGCCGGTTGTGAAGCTGGTTTAAAATGCGGGCGCGATTCAACTGCCGTTGGCAGCGCTACCACTACCGCGGTGGTTCGCGCGCTGGTGTATTTGATTGTTGCAGACGTCGCACTAAATCTACTGTATGACAAGATGGGCATTTAGTGATGCATAACCCGGCTCCGCTAGTACAGGTAAATAACTTGAAAATTGCCTACGGCAGTCATGTCGTACAGCAAAACTTAAACTTCTGCATCAACCAGGGCGACATTTTCTTTATCATCGGCGGCAGTGGTTGCGGTAAGACAACTCTATTAAAAAATATGATTGGTCTACTTACACCTGCGGCCGGGGACGTATTTTACGATGGCGTCAGTTTCTTCAAGGCCGATATGGCAACCCAGTCCAGCTTGCTGCGCGGATGGGGAATCACCTTTCAGTCCGGCGCCTTGATTTCCTCGATGACGCTCGCAGAAAATGTGGCTTTACCGATACAGCTCTATACCAAACTTGAACAAAAACAAATTGCAGAGTTGGTAGACTACAAATTATCACTGGTGGGTTTATCCGGTTATCAAGAGTTCTATCCGGCGGAGTTGAGCGGCGGGATGCACAAGAGAGCCGGGCTCGCGCGAGCTATTGCACTGGATCCGAAGCTGCTGTTTTTTGACGAACCCTCCTCAGGCCTCGACCCAATCAGTTCACAATTGCTGGATGACCTCATTTCGCAACTTTGCAGAGCCCTGTCTGCGACCGTCATTATTGTTTCCCATGAGTTGGCAAGCATCTTGACCATTGGCAGCAACAGCGTTTTCTTAGATACAGAATCCAAAACCATGCTGGACACAGGCGACCCCAAGCGATTTCCTGAGCACGCCAAGAATGAAAAAGTCAGACGCTTTTTCAATCGCACAGTATTACCCAATAAGGCTGCACAGCATGAGCAATAGAACCAACAACATAGCAATTGGTAGTTTCATGGTCGGTGCGCTGCTGCTACTTTTTGTGCTTTTGATGTTTTTTTCAGGTAGTAATATATTCACGACGAAAGAAAGAGTAGTCATGTATTTCGACAGCTCATTGCAGGGATTACAGATCGGCGCCCCGGTGAAACTAAATGGTATCGACATCGGTACCGTGGTAGATATAGAAGCGGCGTTCCTTCCAAATGAACTTACCGTTGTAAACATAGTCACAGCAGACATTATCCTCAGCCGCATCCAGCTCAATAGCAGCGAACCCACCGGGGATATCTTTGCAGCTCTAATCGACAGGGGTCTTCGTGCCCAGCTAAACACTCAAAGCCTGTTGACTGGCCTGCTTTATGTTGAACTGGGCTTCCATCCAGAGAGCCCAATCAGGCTGTTGCAATTGCAAACACAATATCGCGAATTCCCCACAGTAGAAACCGGTTTCGAGTTGCTGTTTGAACAAATTCAGGAAATCAACATCGGGGAAATATCCAGGAGTTTACAATCGACCCTGGACTCAATCGAAAAATTATTCACAACTAAAAAAGTCGAAACCGCCATCAATGATTTCAGCTCTGCTGCCGTAGCTGTTGAACAGTCGGCAAATGTTATTGAACGGCTTGCGCTGAATATTGATCAGGAAATATCCCAGTTGGGCTCCTCGCTGGACGCAACGCTGGCTGGGATTGACGGGCTAGTCAATCAGGCTACTATCGAAGTGCCAGAACTTGGCAATGATTTGACGCTAACGCTTAAGGAATTACGTGGAGCCATCAATGAGTTCAATAATATTACCGCAACAATCGATGACACGTTTTCTGAGGATTCGCAATTAGTGGATCAGCTAATCCGCTCGGCCGAAGCAGTCGGCCGCGCTGCCAATTCGTTCAGAATTTTCAGCGAACTTCTGCAACAGCAACCAGAGGCACTAATTCGTGGACGACGGGACAACTAATACCATGTTAAATACACGATTAATCTTGTTTGCCGGACTGGCTATTACTCTGGCGCTCGGCTCCTGTGCATCTTCGCCCGAGGTCAATTACTACCTGCTGACGGCAAATAGTAAGGACAATCTGGGAAGCAGCAACCCGGCTAACAACATAAGTGTAAGTTTGGGAGTAGGGCCTATAACAGTACCGGAATATTTGCAACGTTCCCAAATTGTCTATTCCATGGATGGCAATAATTTAACTATTGCCCAGCAGGACTTCTGGTCCGAGCCTTTGGACAGTGCCATCTCGCGAGTTGTTGCCTACAACTTGATGCGGCTCAATAAAAATAGTTCCATTGTAACCTTCCCCTGGCGTGGCGATCAGTCGCCCCACTATGCCATCCGAATTTCCATCATCGAATTAAATCGAAGTTCTACCAACATTGCGCACCTCGAGGCAGAGTGGACATTACTCGACCAGCAATCGAAGTCGATATTAGGCAACCAGATTTTCTCGGCAACCGTCGAAATGTCTGAATTCTCCTATCTCGCCCTAGCCGGCGCCTACAGTGAACTATTGGCCGTATTAAGCGAAAATATTAGCGCTGCTGTGAATACGCTGGCGGAATAAACAGATCTAAAAATGCGACCCTCCACTGCCAATAACTACTGCCTTCAATCAGCCAAACTACGAAGTTATCGATCCATGGCGAAGTCGCGATTGTTAAAATTTTGTTCAAACAGTTCTCCTGCCTGGGTAGATCGGATAACGTTGCAGGCAAACTAAAACCGTCGCGCAATTGGATTAATGCGCGTACTGCAAGTTCAGGGACAGGCAGGTAAAGAGGAATTGGAATTCTCTGCAAGCTTTCCCAATAAACAAATTAGTCCTTAGAGTCACTGTTGTGATTTTTTATTTCTGGAGGTTTGTATGAATTTCAAATTGATATCACTAGCTATACTCGCCGGTCTGATTCTGATATTCGTTATGCAAAATATCGCGGTTGTGGAAATTCAATTTCTATTCTGGTCGACGCAGATGCCACGATCGCTGATGGTATTGCTGGTCTTGCTGGTCGGTGTCATATGCGGCTGGATTCTGCATAGTTTTCTTCACAACAAGAAACTTAATCGCAGTCATTGAAATCGCTTGCAAGGATTATTCGCAGGCAAGCAGGATAGGCGCGGACCAGAGCGGGCCGCTTACCTGCTGCTGAAGAATACAGGCCGCCCCTGCTGCTGCCGAACTATTTGAACTATCGAAAATAGTCCCATGCGATATGCCAAAGCAGGTAATAGATAAACCGCATCAGATACATGCTGACGAAGCCATGGCGCCGAAACATAAGCAGCTGAAAAAGATTGAATGCAAACACACTGATCGCTACAAATCCATCGATCGGCGCTATGGACTGAGACATGAATACTCCCCGAATCTGAAAAGCAGGTTCAAGCACCGCCACAAAAACCAGTAGTAAACCTATTTGCCTGATTGAGGGCTGGCGCTTGCTGCGATTTGCGAAAACGAAAAGTAGCAGTGCCAGTGGCAAAATATGGAAACTGGCCTCTGCCCAGGCCCATCAGCGGATAGAACAGTAGGGACCAGGGGGCCGGAACATTGATGTCGCTGGGAAAACCGATGCCAATATCAACTGCGATGGCCATTGCTGCAAACACACGCGCAGCAAGTACTGCGAGACCGATACCTTTATAAAGGTTATCAGGTGCGGAGATTTCAAACCAGTCGCGAGACTAAATAAACCATAATCCAATAAAGCCCATTCCGATAATTCCCGGCGCAGCAATAAGGGAATTTATGCTCGCGAAGTAAGGATCAAAATAGGACTGCGGTACAGGCAATACAGCTGCAGCTGCAATAGCGATCACGGGAGGTACAAAAATTAAGTAACTGCTCATTTGATTTGGCACTACAGCTATCTCGCATGACACAGACATAATTGAAACAGGAGCTGACCGAAGCTCTCCGCATAATCCATCCGATTCTGAGATTTACCAGGGCAATTCTGCACATTTCAAGAGCTGGGGTTCAATAGACAGCTAAGCAAAATCTACTCTCATCTGCTGGATAAAACGCTGTGCCATTGCTGTGAAAAGAATAGATAATCTAGAATTCTCAAGCCAGTAGTTGAGGTATTGCTTGTGAACAATCAGAGCCGCAGGCTCGTGAGCAAGTAGTACCTCAACTATTGGCGACCAATATTCGATTATTCCTTGTCAGTGCTTTTTCTTCGCACACAGCAATGGGGCTATTCCCCGCTCACGAGCCTGCGGCTCTGATCGTTCGCGTGAAACAACCCCATCACAGTGTGCTCGCGGCGGTGTTGAACTCGATACCCTAAAATGTATTGTATTACTACTTTCGACAAAGAAATTGTGTCGGAAAAATTTGCTAAATGTCCTCGAACTGCAACTTTTTGGCCAAGAATACTTCAATCCGGGCGTTCGCTGTCCCTTATAAATAGTCCAGGAAAGTGTGAGGTACAGGCCATCACATGAGTAATCGAATTGCTGTCATACTCATCACCAGATCGGTATTTGTCGAAAAAACTATTAAGCCGCCCAACCCGTTCCGAAAACTGATCCGAGGCTTGTAGACCCAGAGAAACTCCGTAATTGGTAAAGGCAAATTTCATGGCCTCCTGTCCCGACTGACGACAAAAATAACCCGGTGGATCGACCCACAAACTATCGAGGTGTGCGAGGCTGCTCTTTCTTTGATGTTCAGCCCAGGGCTCATCCGGGAAGAAATGACAAAGCCACAACATCATTCCCAAACCCAGCTCCTGATCGATAAATAGAGTTTTGTAATCGCGATTTATCAACTGCCGCATCTCGCCGATTTCTTCGGCCAGCGCATCCTGACCCAGCAACTTATACACAACATAACCATCGAATGCGTCCATGGAACCCAAACCATAACCAGGATAAGAGCCAGAGAGGTCTTCTTCCATCTTCCAGATCACGCCATAGTCAGGGCGCACAAAATGCGGGTGAATCTGTTTCACCAAAGTAATCGCTACATCGGTGTATTCCGCTTCGATCTGCCCATACTTCGTCAAGGCATAAATCCACATCGCAAGATAGTGGTAGTATTGGCCATCGCGATCCTCTTCTTCTCCGATACGCAATCCTTTGTGGCGGCCAAGCACTCGATAGACCTCCTTTACCAGAGTCTTGGATTTGCTCAGATAAGAATCATCTCCTGTGTGCTGATAAAGGGAAAGGTAGAGCACAAGACCGAAGGCATCAGTCCACAAATAACGCAGACCATTCGGCCAAATCTCATTGTCCTCCATCCATTGCAGCTTTGTTTGGACGTAGTCAATATCCATTAATGACATGCACATCGGCTCCAATTTCTGCTTGTCGACCTAGTCTTTATTCATGCCGGGCTGAAAATACTATAGGCCAAACGGAAAGGTTTCGGGGACTCCCTTGGCGACTTCTGGCCCCAGGGCATCAACCGCGCGCGTCTCATCAAACCAGATATATTCATCGAATTGCCCTGGCAGTGAGGCCTTGAAATAGTGGCTCAATAGCTCTGTCTCTGGACGATAGATCACACCAATCGCACGCTCCAGCCGGGATGGCGTCAGCGCCTTGACGATGTCCTGCTTTGCATAGCGCAGCGGAAGTAGAAAGGCATTCAGTCCAGAATCGTGGCATAAGCGCTCATAGCTGTCCTGATGTGATGGTCTGACGGTTTTAACTTCCATATCCGCTCCCCAATCACTGGCTGCGGCCACCGTACCGCAGTGGGTGCCAAACCCAATCGAGTAGACCTCCTCCTGGTATTTCTGGCGACAGAGAAATCCCACATTAATTTCTCCCCTAAGCCCCATATCAGTAGCGGATGCATCACCTATATGAGAGTTATGCTCCCATACCACTGCTCTAGCCTTGGAACCATGGAAAGTCATCAGGCTTTCGAGAGTTTCAAACATATGGGTATCACGTAAATTCCAGGATGAAATGGAGCCCTGATACATGATGCGGTAATACTGTTCGGCATTCTTCACCAGACGCGCATTGGACATGGCATCGAGGAAGCGACGACCATCCTGCTTGGCATAGTCGATTCGCTTTTGCATCAATGCATTCAACATAGCAACCACTTCAGGCTCGCAGTCCTTATGTGTATCACCAAGAGCCATTGCTCCGTAAGTGGCTGGATCACTCTGCCAGGGGGTAAGACAACCATAGCGACGGCGGGCAATTGCGGCTGCATCTGCATCGATATCATCGAGGTAGTTGATTACCGAGCTTATGGACGAATACAGGCTATAAAGATCGAGTCCATAAAAACCAACAGCCTCATCTGGTGATGAGAATGATTCATTATAATGTCGCAGCCATTTCACAAATTCCAAAACCTGGGTATTGGCCCACATCCAGGTAGGAAATCGGGAAAAAGTGGCCTCCTCTGTCGGCTCAACCCGAGTATCTCGAACAAAGTGATCGATCTGTGCAGCGTCTGGCCAATCGGCTTCGACAGCAACGAAATTGAACCCCCTCTTCTGAATTAGCTCCTTGGTGATTCGTGCTCGCATGTCATAAAACTCAGCGGTTCCATGGCTCGCCTCTCCTAACAAGACAATTTGGGAATCTCCAATTCTGTCAAGCAGAGAGGCAAGGTCTACCGAGTCAATACTGGGAATATGGATAGCCGCCTTCTCGATCAATTCGGAGGCTGCCGCTGGACTCTCTACCGGAGCTCTTCGCAGTCTGGGTTTTATTTCGGCCTCGGCGTTCTGCCAACCTTCCTCACCGATCAGAGGCACAAAACGGACTCTGGCCAACTCTTCTATCTCAATCTGTTCTTTGCTTATTCGGGTGATGCGCAACAGACCCTGCTCTCTTACTGAAGGCCCGGTGGGGATCACCAATCGGCCTCCAATCGACAGCTGCTCAATCAGAGAACGCGGTGCCTCAGGCCCGCCTGCTGCGACGATAATCGCATCGAAAGGTGCCTGCTCGGGCCAGCCTAAACTGCCGTCACCGCATATCACCTGGACATTGTCATAGTGTAAATCTTTTAGCCGAGAAGCAGCCTGATGAACCAGGGGCTGATGTCGCTCTATGGTGTAAACCTCCTGAGCGATGCGCGACAGAATAGCCGCCGCATAACCAGAACCGGTCCCTACTTCCAACACTCTACTGCCAGCGGTCAACTGCAGTGCTTCAGTCATAAGCGCCACAATATAGGGCTGGGAAATAGTCTGCCCTTCGCCGATTGGCAACGGGGTATCGTCATAGGCAAATTCCTGTAGGTCGATACCTACAAATTCTTCGCGCGGGACGGTGCTCATGGCATCCAATACAGCCTTGTCCTTGATGCCACGCTTTTTCAATAATCCTATAAACGCTTTCTTGTCATATTGGGCCAGTGTTTCCATAATCTAGACGTCCTCTAACGACTGTCCATCCTGGTTCTGATATTTCATGTGCCCAGGTCTTGTCATGATTGAGCGAGCTAACTAATTCTGTACCACCCAACTACCGTCTCTTTGTCGACACGCAGTACCGTATACTTTCTCTTCCTCGCCAGCGACTACGGCATCGATAGTGTACTCGCGACAGGGCCCGGCCGAGGCCTCATAGGTTCGTGTCGGCGTTACTGCATAGCTATAACCGCTATCCGGATTTCTCCAGCGCGAACTGACACCGGTTCTGACGGTTTCCAGAGCGCCGGCGGTGTTGGCGCGATCAACATCATCCATGGTACGTCCGATAGAACCACCGATAGCCGCCCCGGCCAATGTGCCTGCAATGATTGCGGCAGTGCGTCCATCTCCGCCGCCGACCTGAGAGCCAATGGCACCACCGAGCAAACCCCCTATTATCATTCCAGCCTGCTCTTGTTCACCTTGTCGCGACGCACAACCAGTTACTAGAACAGTAGCCAGTAATAAATAGCGACCAAATAATTTGAGTTCCATACAATATGCTCCTACAAAATATTTTTTATCTAAAATGCTGCTAAAGCCGCTCACCAGTGATTGCGTGCTAATAGCAAACCACTACTCAGCGTCTCTAAATCTGAGACGCCAGTTAACACCGCATGACTCAGGCAATCGCTACTGGCTTAACAGGCTGTTCGTGGTGGCCAGTTACCCGTTTCAGCATGCCAATAACATTGGCGGCCGCAACCGTTCCTTTCTGTTTCCGATTGCCAGCTTTTTGAGGGGTAAAAGCCAATATGTCACCCATAGATACAATACCTGCTAATCGCCCATCTTCACTTACTACAGGCATTCTGCGCACCCCGTTCTGCTCCATCTTCATCAGGCAATCCTCCAGCGGCTCATCCTGATGACAGCTACAAAGCCTTTGTTCTTTCAGCAAGGTGCCCGCCTCTATTTCCCATAGAGGCTGGTGATTCAGCATTGCCGCCATGGCGATATCTCTATCGGTTACTATTCCGATCGGCTTTTTTCTTGTATTTACTATGGGTATTGCGCCACAGTCGTTTTCCCACATCAGTCTGCTTATTTCCTCTAAATTGGATTTCGCATTGCCCACTTTCACATCCGCGCTCATCGCCTCATTTACATACATCTCAGTGCTCCTGTATTGCTATTCTGTTAATTTTCAGTGGCCAGTGTTCGAAACAAGATTCGCTATGCCTTCGCCACCGTTCAAAATTCTCAAACCATTCTAAATCTGCAAGCATGCAGTTAATCTAATATATGCAGGCAGCGGCTTGCTGACGTGGGTCAACTAGCCGCAGTTTTTCGACCTATTCGTATTCTTCCGCAGAGATGTTGCTGCTTGCGTCTGGCGATTATCTGTTACCGGGTCAGCAAGGAACCTTGGCGCTGGGAAAATTTAATGGCCAGAGGCACGGTTAGCAGACGGTTTGCATAAACTCCAACCCTCATGCCGCAATCACTTGGCGCCCATCAAAGCAACCGTTTCCAATAGGCGACAGGCATAGCCATATTCATTGTCATACCAGGCTTGCACCTTGACGTGAGTATCTTTAACGACTCGAGTGGATTTTGCGTGAATGATGGCGGAATGAGAGTTGTCAATAATATCGGTTGAAACTAGGTCTTCTTCCGAGTATTCAATGATCCCCGCCATGGTTGTTTTACCGGCTAACCGTAACTTATGGTTGACTTCCATCTCGGTAACTTTGGTTTTCAATACGGCGTTAATATCCGTAATTGAACCGTCCGCAACCGGAACTCGCAGGGCCGTAACTCGTATTCGATCTTCCAATTCAGGCAAAACCTGAACCGTGGCGACGTCAGAGCCAGTAGAGGTGGGAATAATATTGATCGCTCCAGCCCGGCCTTGAATGACTTTATTGCTGGACCTATCGACCATGCTCTGCGAAATAGTGTAGGCGTGAACCGTCGTGGCAAGCACGGACTCAATACCAAAATTATCCATCAGTACTTTAAGTGGAGGAGCAAGAGAATTTGTCGTGCAAGAGGCATTGCTGACAATATGATGGCGCTCGTTATCATACTCCTGCTCGTTAACTCCCATTACTATGGTCAGATCCGCTGCAGTTACCGGCGCACTTACCAGTACTTTTCTGGCTCCGGCCTGTAAATGTTTCTCTGCCTCGTCCCTGCTTTTGCAAAGACCGGTGCAGTCTATCACCACGTCAATATTGAACTGTTCCCAGGGCAGCGAGGAGATCTGGCTTTCCGACAACACTGGAATACGGTAATTATTTACCCGTAACTCGTCGTCTTCTCGACTTATCGATCCATTAAAACGTCCGTGCACCGAATCTCGGGATAATAAATAAACCAGATTGTCCAGATCACTGATGTCGTTAATGGCAACTATTTCGACGTCCCTCTGTTCTGATTCACAGTACCGTCTCAGTAACAAACGGCCTACGCGTCCCAAACCGTTAATCGCAATACGTACCATAGAAAAACCCTCTGCTATTACCCAACCTCAAGCCCTAGTCTACTGTCAGCAGCTGGTTCGAAGCTGACTAATATCAACTGAAACAGCTGTAGCAGTGGCCCTGCCGGTTCCAGCGGTAGATTTTTCTTTGATGACCTGCATCAACTCCCCGACAGGTACATTTCCGTACACTGACCAGTAAAATATGACACTCACCAAATAGGTGCAGGTCAACTAATCACAAAACCCAGCAAGGCGCAGGTCTTGCTTTACGAGTTTTTATGAATAGTTCACTCTCAGAGCAACGAGGCGGTCCTCTTCCAAACGGACAGGGCATTGATCCGCCGGGAAAGGTCATCGCCGTCCGCGGCAATGTGGTGGATGTTGATTTTCCAGGCACCATACCACCGCGTTATCAACTGCTTAGATCTGCCCATAGCCATCCCCTCGTGCAACTTGAGGTGCAGAGCCACCTGAGCCCAAATCGAGTGCGTTGTATTGCGCTAACCGCTACCCAGGGCCTGCGACGCGGCGCCGCCATCATCGACACCGGCGCCCCACTGACAATCCCGGTTGGTGAACAACTATTGGGTAGAATGATCAATGTTTTTGGCGATGCCATAGACAATAAAGGCGCTATAGATACGCCTGGCAGAAGACCCGTACATGCTCACCCCCTGGCGCTGGACAAGCGCAAAACTGAGCAGGAAATTTTCGAGACCGGGATCAAGGCCATCGATCTGCTGGTGCCGTTGGAGCGAGGCGGCAAGGCTGGATTATTCGGCGGTGCCGGAGTTGGCAAAACCGTTTTAGTTACAGAAATAATCCACAACATGCTTAAGCGTTATCAGGGAGTCTGTCTTTTCTGTGGCATAGGAGAGCGTAACCGCGAAGCCGAAGAGCTCTACAGGGAGATGGATGAAGCCGGGGTTCTGGATAAAACCGTCATGGTGTTCGGACAGATGAACGAACCCCCTGGCGCTCGTTTTCGCGTCGGCCATGCTGGCCTTACCGTTGCCGAATACTTTCGCGACGAGACGAATCGGGATGTGCTATTGCTGATTGACAATATTTTTCGATTCGTGCAATCGGGAATGGAAGTTTCCGGCTTAATGGGCCAGGCACCTTCACAAGTTGGCTATCAACCAACGCTGGCAACAGAACTTGCCGAACTGGAGGAAAGAATTTGCAACTCGGCCGGGGGGGCGATTACTTCAGTGCAGGCGGTTTATGTGCCAGCGGACGACCTGACAGATCCCTCGGCAACGCATACGTTTCCACATCTATCTGCTTCAATCGTGCTGTCGCGGCAACGGGCGAGCCAGGGGTTTTACCCCGCTATCGACCTGTTGAATTCTAACTCGAAGATGCTGTCTCCGCAGGTGGTAGGAAAGCGTCATTATCATATAGCCCAGCAAGTTAGGTCGGTACTGGCAGAGTATGAAGAACTCAAGGACATTATTTCAATGTTGGGACTGGATGAACTTGCACGCAAAGACCGTGAAACAGTAAATCAGGCACGCCGCGTGGAACGATTTCTTACGCAGCCGTTCTACACCACGGAACAATTTACCGGCCATAAAGGCCGGCTGGTAACGCTGGAACAGACTCTGAGTGGATGTGAAAGAATCCTGGCTGGAGAATTCAGTGAATACAATGAAAAATCTCTCTACATGATTGGCACAGTAAATGAGCCAAGAGAGGCTGCTGTTGTAGTGTAAGCAAGAAATGTAAAGCAGAATTGCCAGCAGGAGAAAATCGAATGGGCTTAGAAATCGATGCCTAAGACAATGCATCTACAAATACTGCTACCTACCGAGGTTGTTGTTGACCAACAGGTTAACAAGATAGTAGCCGAGGCTGAGAACGGATATTTTTGTATGCTGCCCCGACATATCGACTTTGTTGCGGCTTTGGTTCCCAGCATTCTCTATTTTTCGACTGAGTCTAATGAACAACAATTTTACGCGATCAAACAGGGCATGTTGGTAAAATGCGGAGCAGACGTCAGAGTGTCAACATTTGGAGCAATTCATAGTAACGACCTGAATGAACTGAGAGATGCCGTAGCAAGAGACTCTCTGACTATGGATGAGCATGAGAGATCTGCACGCAGCGCCCTGGCTCGACTGGAGGCGGGAACCATCCGTCGATTTATGCAACTCGAGGAGCGCAGTCATGCCTAAGAACGGCATTAGACAAACTTCTGACGATACTGAACAAGGCTTCCAACAGCAGATTGCCCGCAAGGCTGAACGCAAAATGCAGGCAATGCGGGAGGAAGACCGAGGCGTCGTGTTTTGGCTGGGAATGTTTGGTTTAATCGGATGGTCGATCGCCATTCCTACACTGGCTGGCACTGCACTGGGGTTGTGGATAGATGACACCTGGCCCGGTCAGGTGTCGTGGACACTCACCCTGCTATTTATTGGCATTATGGTGGGCTGTTTTAACGCCTGGTACTGGATTAAACAGGAGCGCAATCATGACTGAGATTCTTTCCTACGTCGCCGCCTTTGCAGTAGGCGCAGCCGCGGCCTCTGTATTCATGTTAATCCTGTGGAAATCAATACAAAGGCTAGGCAAATACCCCCATGCCACTCAGCAAATGATAGTTGGTGGACTGCTGCGTCACGGCATCGTGTATTCAGTCTTCTACGCCATAGTTTATACGGGCGGATGGAGCCATCTGCTCAGTGCATTATTTGGCTTTGTCGTAATCCGTTCGCTGGCAATAGTTCACTTCGGACAGGCAAGAGCGCAGCAAGCAAAGCGAGAGCTAATATGATACTTACACCCGACGACGTCATTTTTTTCTCATTGGGTTCGTTGCCTGTCAATGCGACCATCGTCTATACCTGGATTGTGATGTCACTGCTGACGACGGGATCGTGGCTTATTACCAGAAATCTTTCATCCACTCCTGACATCTCTTACTTACAGAATCTTTTGGAAGTACTGGTCACTGGAGTACGTGATCAGATTGAAGAAATCACTCGCCAACGCTCCGATCAATACCTGGCTTTTATTGGCACTCTATTTGTATTTATCATCACCAGCAATTTGCTTGCAATCGTCCCCGGTTACTATCCACCCACTGGCTCATTGTCGACCACCGCTGCCCTGGCCATCTGTGTTTTCATTGCAGTGCCGCTATTTGGAATCAGCAATGAGGGATTGCTAAATTACTTACGCCACTATATTAGGCCAAGCCTGTTGATGCTGCCGTTCAATCTTATTGGCGAGCTTTCGCGCGTCATCTCGCTCGCCGTCAGACTCTACGGCAACATCATGAGCGGCACCGTAATCGTAGGTATATTACTTAGTCTGATGCCGCTTTTTTTTCCTATTGTTATTCAATTGCTCGGACTGATTACCGGGGTTATACAAGCCTATATTTTCGCGGTCCTGGCCATTGTCTATATCGCTTCCGCCAGTTCATCTCAGCATCAATCTAATCCACTTAGCGACAACGAAACTGACCAAGACTCAACAACGAGGTAACACTATGGACCCTTTATCTTTAATTGCGACGATATCAATTTTCACGGCAGGACTGACCATTTCCATCGGCTCCATAGGACCCGCTTTCGGTGAAGCCCGCGCCGTATCCCAAGCCTTGCAGGCCATTGCCCAGCAACCCGACGAGGCCGGTATGATTACACGCACCTTGTTTGTCGGTCTGGCCATGATCGAATCAACCGCCATTTACTGCTTCGTGATTACCATGATTCTGATATTCGCTAATCCATTTTGGACCTATGCTGTCAGCGCCGGCTAGGCTTATTGTGAGGGGAACAGACTAAATGGCAATCGATTGGCTCACAGTGGTCGCACAGTTAATCAATTTTTTGGTGTTGGTTTATTTGTTAAAACGATTTCTTTATCAGCCCGTAATCACCGCCATGGACAACCGCGAGCAGCTTATTAGCACTCAAATGACGCAAGCTCAACAGCGAGAACAAGTAGCAGAAGAACGAGAAAATGAGTATCAAACTGAATTACATTCTCTGCAAAAACAACAAAATGAGCTGCTGTCGCAGGCAAGGCAAAGAGCCGAAAAGGAGGCGGAGCAATTCCTGCAGCAGGCACGTAAGAAAATTGCAGACAATCGTCAACAATGGCAACAGGATTTAAAACAGGAACAACAAGATTTTTTGCGGAGTCTAAAACAGCAGGGTAGTCAGACGATTATTCATATCGCGCAGCAACTATTGAAGGATCTTGCTAATCGCCCTCTGGAACGACAGATTATAGATGTCTTCATCCAGCAGCTGGCAAGCCTGGACGACAAACAAAAACAGGCCCTTGCTACAGACAAGACCCCTGTTCACATCGTTACCACATTCGAAGTCGACGATGAGCTACGCAGCTATTTGAAGAAAAGCCTGCAGCAATTCATCGACAGCCGAGAGCTGCTTTTCGAGCAGTCAGCGGAGCTCATCTGCGGAATCGAAATCAGAGCCGAGGGGCAGAAAATCAGCTGGACAATAGCGGACTATATTCACAAGCTGGAACAGACCATGGAGGACGCGCTTGGTTCTTAGTTATTTAAAATTAGAAGCCGACGCTAACAACAAAACCGTAGTGATAAAACCAACTTGAAAAGATAATACAAGATGATACTTGAAGGATTACTGACAGATACTCTTGCCGCTGTGGACAAAACTCTCGCCAGGGTAAATCCTGTGCTGCGCGCGCAGGAGGTCGGTTACGTCAGACAAATCAACGGCAGCATCGTCCAGGTAACCGGACTTAAACATATCGGGTTTGAAGAATTACTGCAGTTTCCTAACAATCTACTGGGTATCGCAATAAATCTGGACGAGAATGAAATCGGTGCAGTCCTGTTGGGAGACTCAAATCGACTGAAGGCCGGTGACGAAGTGCATGGAACCGGGAGACAGGTGGATACACCGGTTGGGGAAAGCCTGCTCGGGCGGGTAATAGATGCAACCGGCAAAGTTCTTGATGGTGGTCCCGATTTAAAAGCTGCGGACCGTTTGCCAACGGAACGCGATGCTCCCGGGATAATGGATCGAGCACCGGTCACGGTGCCCTTGCAGACTGGAATCAAGGCCGTGGACGCACTTATTCCCATAGGGCGAGGACAGCGCGAGCTTATTATTGGTGACCGCCAGACCGGCAAAACGTCGGTGGCCGTCAATGCAATTCTTAATCAGCGTGGAAACGGGGTAATCTGCATTTATTGCGCTATTGGACAACGCAGCACGGCCGTAGCACGCGTCATCGATACCTTACGGCAACGCGACGCTCTAAAATATACCTCGGTGGTGGTCGCTTCCGGCGACGACACCCCAGGGCTGCAATACATTACGCCCTATGCGGCCACCACAATGGCCGAATACTTCATGGAACGGGGCAAGGACGTATTGCTTGTGTATGATGATCTCACTCGCCACGCGCGAGCCTATCGAGAAATTTCCCTGCTGCTGCGACGACCACCTGGTCGCGAAGCCTACCCCGGCGATATATTTTACATTCACTCCAGATTATTGGAACGGTCAACTCATTTGAACAAGGCCAAGGGCGGTGGCTCGCTAACTGCCCTCCCCATTGTGGAAACTCAGGCTGGAGACATTTCCGCCTATATTCCCACTAATTTGATTTCCATTACCGACGGCCAGATAGTTTTTTCATCGGAACTGTTTCGCAAAGGCTTTCTGCCCGCAATCGATGTTGGCAATTCCGTCTCCCGCGTAGGCGGGAAAACCCAATTACCTTCCTATCGCCAAGTCGCTGGAGACATGCGTTTATCATATTCACAGTTTGAAGAACTGGAAACCTTCGCCCGTTTCAGCACCCGTCTTGATAAAGAGACATTGGCGGTCATTGATCGTGGCCGCAAAGTGCGTGAAATCCTCCGGCAGCCCGAGCACCTGACACTGGATGTCCACGAGCAAATTACGACTCTGTATGCACTCACATCCAGTCTACTGGATTCGGTGGAGCTGGATAAAATCAAGGACAGCGAACTTGAAATCCGCACACATATTGCAGAACAGGCCTCGAATACCTGTCAGAAAATGGATTCTACTGAAGCACTCTCGGATCAAGATTGGTTAATACTGAATCAGGCGATTCGGAGAATTCTGCAACCATTTTACCCACGATCTCCCGTCGAAGAGTGATAGACATGGAAACCCCCGAGCAGCTACTCAAGCAACTGCAGAGTCTTAATAGCCTGAAGTCTATTGTAAAGACCATGAAAGCACTCTCGGCTGCGAATATTCAGCAGTATGAAGCCGCCGTCGAATCATTGAAGGAATACTACCGCACTGTTGAGCTTGGACTACAGGTGGTATTGAAAGACTATGATCAAGGCAATGAAATAACTGCGAAAGGCGAGCACCACCATGCCGCCATCATATTCGGTTCCGAGCTTGGCCTGTGCGGGCGTTTTAACGAAGGCATTGTGAAATATGTATTAGGGGGCAGCCCGAGAGCGGAAAAAAAACCAAACGGCAAGGCGTCCTCTGAGAAGAGTTTGTTTTTGGTTGTGGGTTCCAGAGCGGCTGGCCTGCTAGAAGATGCAGGAGAGTCGGTCGAAGAGGTATTCCAGCTGCCCGGCTCGGCAAAGGGTATCTCTACTACGGTACAACAAGTTCTATTAAGAATTGATCAGTGGCGCCATGCAGGCAATCTTGATCAGGTGGACATTTTCTACAATCATTATCTCTCCACCGGTATGTACCAAGCCGCGAAACTGCGCTTGCTACCGCTGGATATTCACAGTTTTGCAGCGCAAGAAAACCTGCCTTGGCCGTCTCGCAGCCTGCCAACTTTCAGCATGGATTCAAAACCTCTGTTTGGTGCTCTATTACGGCAGTATTTTTTTGTAACGATTTTTCGCGCTTGTGCGGAATCACAGGCCAGTGAACATTTTACCCGACTAAACACCATGTACAGTGCAGGCAAAAATATCGATAAGCGCTTCGATGAACTGACCGCAAGCTATCGACGAGTTCGACAGGCTGCCATAACTAACGAACTACTCGACGTGATGTCTGGATTCGATGCCACGGCGAGCCATATTGAATGAATAGCAACAAGCTTCAATTCACTGACTGCCCCGGAGGCAAGCAATGACTGCAAGAAAATATATTTTGGAGGTGCAACCTCAGATTCCAGCGTCTTTAATACAGCTTGAGGAGCTGGCTAATAACCTGCTGTACAGCTGGGACCGACAGGTGCGCGGTCTGTTTTACCGCCTCGATCCTCAACTGTGGGAGAGCTGTGGTCACAACCCAAAACTGTTTCTCAGACGAATCGAACAGGAAAAGCTGGAAAATGCGGCACAGGATGCCGTATTTGTGCAGGATTACAAAAAAGTATTGTCTTCATACAATAGCTATATGCAAGTGATTGATCAATCACACTGCTCTCCATATATTAATTGTGATGTTGATTTAATTTCATACTCCTGCGCTGAATTTGGTCTATACGAAAGCTTCCCAATCTACTCAGGCGGGCTGGGAATACTCGCGGGTGACTATTGCAAGGCGATAAGTGACTTGAGTATGCCCTTTGTCGCCGTTGGCATACTCTATAGACAGGGATACTTTCACCAGGCCATTGATGCTAATGGTCACCAGATTGCCCACTACATCCCTTCAAATTTTGAGGATTTGCCAATATCACCGGCAAAGAATAGCGACGGTGAAGAAATTGAAATCAACCTGCAGGTTTGCAAACGCAACATTCAACTTAAGGTATGGATCGCCAAGATCGGGCACATTGAATTGCTATTACTCGACAGTGATATTCCCGCCAACAGTAGTGACGATCAACGCATCACCTACCAACTGTATGGGGGTAATTCCACTAATCGACTGCTACAGGAAATAATACTGGGTATCGGCGGAGTAAGGGCGAAACGGGCATTGGGACTGAACCCCACTGTGTGGCATATCAATGAAGGCCATGCAGCATTCCAGGTACTGGAGCGTTGCCGCGAACTGGTTTGTGATCAAAACATCGATTTTTACAGCGCCATGGAAGCAGTTGCAGCAAATACCGTGTTTACCACCCATACCCCGGTAGCCGCCGGCCATGATATTTTCGACACCGCTTTAATTGAGCAGCATTTCGCAGACTACGCGGAAGAACTTGGCATTACACTGGCAGACTTCTTGAAACTCGGTCGTAGTCCCATGCGCGAAGATGGCTTTAATATGACGGCACTCGCCTTGCGTTGTTCTCGCATTCACAACGGTGTGAGTAGAATTCACGGCAGCATGGCCTCAAGCATGGAACAATACATATGGCCACAAATACCCATAGCGGAAAATCCGATTCGCTATATTACCAACGGCATTCATGTTCCCACCTTCCTGGCGGACGAATGGGTAAACTATTTTGATAATCAACTTGGGGGTGGCTGGAGGCAGGAATTACTGAATGAAAAATTCTGGGAGTTTATCGATACCATACCCGATTATGCATTTTGGAGTCGTCGACAATCATTAAAGTCCAAGATGTTCGAGGCGATGATTGAACGGGTTATCAGACAGCATCGAAGAAACGGCTATAGCGAATCACAAATCCGGCGCCTGACGCGCAACCTGAAGCCGCAGGGCGCAGACGTACTAACCATTGGATTCGCACGTCGCTTCGCTACCTATAAACGCGCCACACTGATATTTTCTGATCGAGACAGACTCGCTCGCCTGTTAGGTAATCCCGAGCAACCGATGATTATTCTATTTGCCGGGAAGGCTCACCCGAATGACAAGCCTGGCCAGGAACTGATTCGACAAATTTGCAATGTCGCAAAGGAGCCGGAATTTGAAGGAAAAATCATTTTCATCGAGAACTACGATATTTCCGTTGCCCGAAAACTGGTTAGCGGTGTCGATGTTTGGTTGAATAACCCGGAATATCCTTTGGAGGCGAGCGGCACTTCGGGGCAAAAAGCAGGGATTAACGGGGTGATTAATCTAAGCGTGCTCGATGGTTGGTGGGCAGAAGGCTACAACGGAGAAAATGGCTGGGCAATAACACCCCATGGCTCCTCCTACACACCGGAATTCAGGGATAAAGAGGAAGCCAATGAGTTAATGGATGTATTGGAACAAGAAGTAGTTCCTCTGTTCTATGATCGTGATAGTCGCGGCTACTCACCCGGTTGGATCGAAAAATCAAAGGCCTCGATGAAATCTCTAATACCCAGGTTTAACTCACAGCGCATGGCTATGGACTATGCAAGAGATGCCTATGCTCCAGCCATCAATCATGGGATCAGACTCAGTGAGAATAATTTCGAAAATGCTCGCCAACTATCTCTATGGAAGAAGCAAGTCAGGAGCAACTGGGACAAGGTTAGCATTAGCCGTATTGACACGGCCAACTGCAAAATCACCAAGGGGACTCCCCTGGTGGTTGAAATCGCGATTGAATTGAGCGGATTGTCACCGCAAGACATCAGAGTCGACTGCCAATTCGAATTGGAACTCCAAATCGATGAGCACACTCAGGAGTGTGAGCCCTACGACTGTCAAACTCTGCGGTATGTAAACACAATGGAAGACGGTCGCGCTCTATATAGCCTGTCCACTATCCCCAAGCAAGGCGGACTGCAATCCTACAGAATACGTTGTTATCCCTATCACAAAAACTTGAGCCACGCTTTCGAGCTTGGCTGTATGCTGTGGGTGGAATAAATGCTTATTCGGCGATTCCCCACACAAAAAATAAAGCCAAAGACACAAGAATCACGATGCTCAACACGTGAAGCCTGTGCTTATGCAGCAGCGACGATCTCTTCTCCTTGGTCTCATTCATACCAGGCAAGCCAATTAATCCCAATTGCCAGGGATTCGATGATTTCTAATAGCGCTGGCCATCACTTCACCACTACGCGTTAGCCGAAATTTTGTTGGATTCAACAATACAATCTTCTCGCCAGCTACATTCACTCTGGTCACAACCGCCATCATAATTAGTACCATAGCAATCAAAATTATCCTCAGCTCTTTGTATACTCCTTATAAGTTCGGTTTTACTTAACCTGGCCGAATTTACAGCTCTTGTCTTCGCTATTTGACGAACATCATTTATGTTCATATTTTCAATACCTCCTAATACCGTCTCGAAGGTACACAATAAGCTGACCCTGCATATTGACGGAGGTCAATATACAATACTGTGTTTCGAATATTAATCACGACCATACAGCGACATTAGTTCTGCGAGTTTTTGCGGTAATTCCGTGGAGACCTGGTCCCAGTCAAACCTGAACGTCCAGTTAGCTTCATCAAGAGTTCCAGGGGTATTCATTCTGCTATCACTAGCCAAGCCCATTAAATCCTGCATCGGTAAGACAGCGAGGCTGGCAACCGATGCCAGCACACAACGAAGCAGCGGCCAGGGCATCTGTTCTTGAGGATAAGCTAGATAGGACTTCACTTTCTGCTGCGTGCCTTCATCTAAAGCTCGATACCAGCCCGTGACGGTGTCATTGTCGTGGGTACCGGTGTAGACCACGCAGTTCTTGCGATGATTATGGGGCAGATAAGGATTAGAGGCGTCGCCATGGAAAGCAAATTGCAGAACTTTTATTCCAGGAAAACCAAAATCCTCTCTCAAGAGTTCTACTTCTTCCGTTATCATTCCCAAGTCTTCCGCTATACAGGGCAAATTGGGAAATTCACCTTGTAGTGCCGATAGAAGCTTTCGACCCGGCACTTTAAGCCAACTACCGTTCACCGCCGTAGCTTCGCTGGCGGAAATCTCCCACACCGATTCCAGCCCCCGGAAATGATCGATTCGAATAACATCAAAACATTCTAAAAGATGTCCCACTCGTTGCTTCCACCACAAGAATCCATTGCTCTCCATCGCTTCCCAATCATACTGCGGGCTGCCCCAGAGCTGCCCCGTCGCGGAAAAATAATCCGGGGGAACTCCAGCCACGGTGTTGGGACAGCCTTCCTCATCCAGATCGAAATAGTGGGGGTTCGCCCATACCTCCGCACTGTCATAGGCGACAAAGAAGGGCATATCGCCGATGAGTGAGACATTTCTTTCACGGGCATAAGCCCGCAGTTTTTGCCATTGATAATGAAACAGATACTGTTCAAACCTGCTGAGTTCGATTTCAGTTTCAAGCTGCACTCTAGCAATGCACAGTGCCTGTTCCTGTCTCGTTCTTAGTGGTTTCGGCCATGATGACCAGGGGCTATTGTCTTGCTGTGCGCGCAGATTGGTAAAAAGCGCATAATCGTCTAGCCAATGTTGCTGCTTTTCTTTAAAGCCCTTAAACTGCGCTTTAAATGTTTCACAGCCTTGGCGCTGGAACGCTTGTGAAATTTCAAATAGTTTTAGTCTGTATTCAGAAAAATCATGAAAAGTGATATCTGGCACTTCTTGCTGATACAGTTCCTGCAAATTGGAAAATGATATTAAGCAGGGGTTTCCTGCAAAAGCTGAGATTCCATTGTAAGGCGACAAATCCTCATGAGTGGGACCAAGAGGCAAAACCTGCCACCAGCTGATGTGGGCTACCGCCAGGAAGTCAACAAATTTATAGGCGTCGGCTCCTAAACTGCCATAGCCTTGCTCATCGCCCGGCAGTGACGTAGGGTGTAAAAGGACACCACAACTCCTTCTCAGGGGTTTCTCCATAGCAATGATTTCTCAAAAAACTCTACTCTAATTCAGGAATTCGACAGGCAAGGCCCCAGCAAATGGTAACTGCAAACAGTACTCCCAATATTGGCGGCA
Organism: Gammaproteobacteria bacterium; assembly: GCA_021773355.1. Classification (GTDB taxonomy): domain Bacteria; phylum Pseudomonadota; class Gammaproteobacteria; order Pseudomonadales; family Pseudohongiellaceae; genus UBA9145. Next base: position 135,728 of record JAJFKE010000023.1, read on the forward strand.
AACTGTGGCAGCGAACGTAAGCTAAGTATTAGGAAGCCTCGCCACGACGCATAACCCCACCCAACTCAACGGCATCTGCTTTTTCGGTTCCTTCTACTGCTGCGCCAACGGATATTACTTCTGCTAATTCCTCGGGAACGCTCAGGCCCAAGAGAATATAAAGATGGCTCAGGTGTAGTCGGTAAAGCTCATCAAAATCCTTGACCGCCGAGCCAGGATTATAATCACCAAACCACCAGAACCAGTCTGATCCCTCACAAATAGCTAACTGTTTTTCAATGCTGGCCAAGTCACTCTGTGCCAGGCGCGACTCTCTGGTTATCCGGTCTACCTGTTTTTTCGCGGTACATAACAACTCCCATGCGCGGTTTTTGTCGGGATCACCGATCCAGGTGGAGAAGCTGCCATACACCCAACTACCTGCAACCAGCTTGTCTAGCTGAGCAGCAGGAATATTCTCATCGATGCATTCAGAGAAGGTGCTCATTCTGATATCTGGATGCTTAACCAGGGATCGATACAGTGCAGTAAGAAAATAGAAGCCATTATTTGGATAATATTCCCAACAATTCTCGCCATCTAAAATAATCGAGACGACTTTCTCCCGATCGTTTTCACTCTGCTCATCTCCATCGGGAAGCTCATGAATGGTCTGCAGATGCTCCACCAAATTATTAGCGGCATCATCACCATGCCAATCAGAATAGTTAAAACCAATTAAATCTGAGAGCTTATCGTCACGAAAAAAACAGCTAACGGGATAATCTTTACAATGATAGGGTCGGTGAACGCTGGTATTTCGATGCTCTCGAGACCCGTTAATACTATTCAGTAGTACATTGCTGCCGCTCGCTGTCCAGGCAAATCCGCTTTCACCGAGTATTTGTAATACTGCCTCACTCAATCCACCCTCCGATGGCCAACAACCCAAGGGCTTCCGATCAAAGTGATTTTCAAATACCTCTATTGCCTTGCTAAGTTGCCACTCAACCCGCTCTCTTCCACCCGGATATTGATTCGGGGGTAAGTGTATTTCTGGTTCCGAATCCCTGGCGCTATCCATATCCAGTAGAAGGGGCATCATGGTATGGCTGTAAGGGGTAACGCTTAGTTCCACTTGTCCGGCATCAGCCAGATTTTTGTATTTTGGAGTAATAGCCCGAAGCAGTTCTCCAATGATCTTCAACAGTAAGCGGCGATCATTATAATTGTAGTTGCATTGTTTCTTAACCAGTGCGGCGACCCGAGTATCGTTTCTTCGAACTGTCTCTCCCAGCCACGCCAGGTGATACCAAACCAATAAATCGAAGAAATATTGCTCGTTAAGATAAGTCAGCGGCAAGTCATCCTGTTGAACTCTGGTCGCCAAATCCACCAGCCCCGAGAATGACTTGTGGGCCTTAATCAAACGATGCTCATTTGCCCGCAGACACTGATCAATTACCGACTGCCTCTGTTCTGACGAGCTGGGAAGAGTATTAGCACAGAGCAGTGCCAATAAGGGGTCGTTTAGCGGTCTATTTCCTTCCAGGAATTCGTGTATCTGCCAATCATAATCACTAATCTGCTCCAACAATATTGGGCAGAAATTTATGACCGCCTTTGCCTGAGGAATGGACTCCAGAATATTAGCCATATCTGTGTAGTCTTTAATAGCATGCAAATAGACCCAAGGTAGTCGATATTGCCTATCGGCTTGATCCTGATAATAAGGCTGGTGCATGTGCCAACAAAAAACCACGCGAATTGGCTTTTTTTCCATCGCTCTATACTCTTCAAATAGTCTTGAATGCGCTATGCTTCATCTGCTGCAATCAATGAATACGGTGCTAGCAACCATCCGCCAGCCCGACGCCAGCGATGCAGAAATCCCATATTAATGTTAGGCAATTTATTTCCCTTGACCTGCGTCAACTCGATACCCAGCTCGTCTTACTATGGTGTATAAGGGTTGAATGGAGTCAAGGGTTCCTGTGCGCATAGCTGAGGGTTGAATCCAAAAATGTAGCTCTGCTTGAAGAAAAATTCTCCTATTGCCAGTGGTTTCCAAAAATAAAGCAAATTGATGAAGACAATAGAGAAAGCCTTAAAGCAGAATTTGGACAAGCTGATGTCCACTGATCAACACGATCCTTTCTCTATTCTGGGCCCGCAGCTGAGCGACGGACACAGCGTAATTCGCCTATACAGACCTGATGCCAAGCAGCTATTTGTCCACACTTGTTCAGGAAAAAAGCCTATGAAAGCAGAAGGAAGATCGGGTCTATTCCAATGGCGAGGGAGCAAGGACGAACTCCCCAAACACCCGAACATCACTCAGCTCAATCATGACGGTAGCGAATTTTCGTTTATCGATGCCTATAGCTTCCCGCCCGAGCTCAGCAATGACTGCTTTAAGGAATTTTCCCAGGGATCCTGTTGGCAGGCACACAAATTGCTCGGCGCCCACCCCCAGCAGCGAGACGATGTCGCCGGGGTTCGATTCAGCCTGTGGGCTCCCAACGCAAAACGCGTCTCGATAATCGCAGATTTCAACTATTGGGACGGCCGCACCTGCCCCATGCAAAATTTGGGTGACAGCGGAGTATGGGAGCTTTTCATCCCTGGGGTAAATGCAGGTTGCTGTTACAAGTACGAGATCAAGAACCGGGATACAGACAAACTATTTCTTAAGGCTGACCCCTATGGCCAACGGTTTGAACTGAGACCGCAAACCGCGTCTGTTGTGGTTGCTGAATCGTCTCACCGCTGGTCGGACCAACAGTGGATACAGACGCGATCGACACGGGATTGGCTACATGCCCCAGTGTCGATTTATGAAGTGCATTTAGGCTCGTGGCGGCACACTAATGGCAATTTTCCTAATTATAGAAGTCTGGCTCCTGAATTAGTCCAATATGTGAAAAAGCTGGGCTTCACTCACCTGCAACTCATGCCGATAACTGAACACCCCTTCGATGGCTCATGGGGGTATCAGGTAACTGGCTATTTCTCTCCGACCAGCCGCTATGGAGACGCCGACGATTTACGCTATTTTGTAGATTACTGTCACCAACACGGTATTGCGGTGTTATTGGATTGGGTGCCTGGTCATTTCCCAAAGGATGAGCACGCACTGGGCTGCTTCGACGGCACCTCCCTATATGAACATGAAGATCCTGCGCAAGCGGAGCAGAAAGACTGGGGCACCCTGGTATTCAATTACGGACGCACCGAGGTAAAGAATTTCCTCCTGTCCAGCGCCTACTACTGGCTGAGTGAATTTCATTTCGACGGACTGCGAATTGATGCCGTAGCATCCATGTTATATCTCGATTATTCCCGTGAAGCCGGCGACTGGACTCCAAACCAATACGGCGGCAACGAAAATCTGGAGGCCATCGCATTCCTGCAAGAGACCAACACCATCTTGCATGAGCATTTTCCTGGCGCACTGATCATTGCGGAAGAATCAACAGCCTGGCCCATGGTGTCACGACCAGTCTATCTTGGTGGCCTGGGATTCAGCATGAAATGGAATATGGGGTGGATGAATGACACACTATCTTATATGGCGCTGGATCCTGTTTATCGTCAATATAATCAGGAAAAGCTCACCTTCGGTCTTCTCTACGCCTTTACCGAGAATTTCATTCTGCCGCTTTCCCATGATGAAGTGGTGCATGAGAAGAAATCATTACTCGCCAAGATGCCCGGCGATAACTGGCAACAGTTTGCCAATCTGCGACTGCTGTATGTCTATATGTTTACCCATCCGGGAAATAAACTTCTATTCATGGGCAACGAATTTGCGCAGCAGCTCGAATGGGATCATGACAGGGAACTTAGCTGGGAGTTGTTGCAGCATCAGGATCATTTAGGTATGCAGCGGCTGATTACAGATCTAAATCAGCTGTACAAAAATCTTCCGACTTTACATAAATATGACTTCGAGCAGCGCGGCTTTCAGTGGCTGGACTGCAACGATAGTGCGCAATCAGTCCTGAGTTATCTGCGCCGTGCGGACGATGACATGATGATCATCGTGCTGAATTTTACTCCCGTTCCACGCCGCAATTACCGTATCGCCGTGCCCCTGCCCGGCCTGTACCGTGTAATACTTAATTCTGATTCCAGTGCTTATGCTGGCAGCAATTATCAGGACACTACCAAAGCCAATGACAATGAAGTCTATGCTGAACATAAAGCTTACCTCGACCAGGCCTATTCACTGACCCTTACCTTGCCACCTCTTGCGGGCATACTACTTCAGCTGGTCGAATCGCAAACAGACTCGAAAGGGCAGACCGAGACTATTGGATCAGGATGAGCCGGCGCAAGCTACAGCTGTTATTTGTCACTAGTGAATTATACCCATTAGTGAAAACAGGTGGTTTGGCGGATGTCTCCTACAGTCTGCCGCAGGCTTTGTCGGCTTTGGGAGTAGACAGCATCATCCTGATACCTGCTTATGCAGCAGCATTGCAGCGCTTACAGAACACAAAAAAAGTCTACACCTTTACCGGTTTTGAACGCTGCGGTGTTTCGAAAGGTTGTAGCCTGCTAGAAGCAAGGATTCCGGACAGTAGTCAAAGACTGCTACTATTCGATTCACCGGAGTTGTATCAACGCGAGGGCAGCATTTATGTCGATGAAAATCAACAGGACTGGCCTGACAACGCACGGCGTTTCGCAGAATTTTGTCGCGCAGCCTGCGGCATAGCCTTGGGACAATGCGAACTCGGCTGGCAAGCTGACGTAGTGCATTGCAATGACTGGCAGAGTGGCTTAACCCCGGCGTTTATAAAAACTTATGCAAAACCGGAAGATCACACTCCGGCAAGTATATTTACTATTCATAATCTCGCCTATCAGGGAATCTTTGACCGACAATCCTTCGATGATTTGCGATTACCCCCACAGTGGTGGTCTGCCGATGCCCTGGAGTTCTATGGTAATTTTTCCTTCCTCAAGGCGGGCCTGATCTTTGCGGACTACATTACTACCGTCAGTCCAAACTATCGCGAAGAAATACTGACGACAGAATTTGGCTATGGCATGGAAGGTGTGCTTGATTCTCGTAAAGATAAATTTGTAGGCATCTTAAACGGTGCCGACTACACAACCTGGAATCCAGCCACCGACCCCCATCTTGATCAAGCCTATGACGGCAAGTCACTGGAAAAAAAGAGCCAAAACAAACTGGCACTACAGAAACAAGCTGGATTGACCGAAGATAAGAACATCCCGGTCGTGGGCCTGATTGGTCGTTTGGTTCCACAAAAAGGCATCGATTTGGTGATCTCGACCCTGGAAAACTTGGTGAGTGAAACCGTGCAATGGGTAATCCTCGGCAGCGGAGACCCGATTTTTGAAAAACGATTACGGCAATTAAGTCAGCAGCACCGCAAAAAAATCTATTTCTGTGCAGAATTTAATGAAGTCCTGGCCCATAGGATAGAAGCCGGTGCCGATATTTTTCTGATGCCATCCCGCTTCGAACCCTGCGGCCTGAATCAGCTCTATAGTTTACGCTATGGTACGTTGCCAGTGGTACGCAACACCGGAGGTCTGGCTAACACGGTGGTAAATGCAACAGCAAATAATATCAGGCAAGGCACCGCCACCGGATTTGTTTTCAATAAGGTAGACGCCACCGAATTACAGCGAATACTACTTTATGCCCTGAGACTCTATCGCGACAAACCATTATGGCGCCAACTCTGTTTCCAGGCCATGAGTCAGGATTTTAGCTGGCTACAAAGTGCCCAGCAATACAAGGAGCTATATCGCAAAGTATTAGGGAACCTCAGAGGCTCCTTAGCTGACCATTGACCCATAACTGCGCGCTTATATTGAGCAGCGACAATAACATTGTCTTCCCACCGTCCAACATAGTCTGGATCCTGATGACTGCCACCCATAAATACCTTGTGCTGAATCTGGATGGCGTGCAGTTCGCAGGCGCGGACGCCGATAAAGGCATAGCGGGTTAAATCTTGCTACTGATTCATCGTTGGCTCGAAACTTCCAGCACCTGTTTTTCTTCCACGCCAGAGTAGCTTTCATGGTGGGAACAGATACTGTTTCCATGAATGAGGGCCCACATTGTAGCCAAACAAAGCCTTATCATCCCTAGGCTTGACCCGATTGCTCGCAGCTTCCTGAACATCGGTCCAACCCATTGGCAGGTCATCTGGCACCTGCAAGGAGTCATAGATAATTGCCGCGTCACGCAAGCTTGGTCCGACCCTGAGATATCCCCATGAAATCTTGAAACCGCTGGCTTAGTTTTATTTTAAATTTAGCGCTGAAGTAAGCCCGCTGTAACGCAGATGTTTCCTGGGAACAATCAGGGCCAGGGACCCGTGAGCAGGGAGCATCTGCGTTACAGCGGGCGATGAGGTATTCTGTCCAGTCTCTGGCTCATTGTTCAAATCTAACGACTGAGCAGAAAACAGCGGCTCAATACAAGTTAATGTATTGTGTTGGCTCAATATTTTCTGGGGATATCTCAGGGTCGAACCAAGCTATAACTGCGTTTTTTCAGAACGGTAAACAGCTTTGAAGACCTGCGTCCGTATAATACGTTTCATGAGCTTTCCATGAACTCCTTTTTAATCTTCCTATCCAAATATTCCAGCATTCTGTTGAGCGTATTCACTTCAGAATAATCAACTTCAGGTACGCTTACACCACTGGAATTTTTTAACACCGATAGAAAGTTTAAAAAGTCCATCGAATCGATATCACACTGATCACGCAAATCTTCATCCGGGTTGATATCATCTGCTTCAATCTCAGGTGCCACTTCCTGAATTGCCTCAATAACCAAAGTTCGAATATGGTCCAGGTTCATAGAGATTCCGGGTTTTGTAACTTATTAGATAAAGCATGTAGGAATTTCGCCCCCAAGACACCATCACTGACGCGATGATCCGCGCTCAAGCCGGTATTGATCATTTCGCGAGGAACGATAACCCCATCCATCACCTGTGGAGCCTGTCGGGGCCTTCCGAAACCAATAATAGCCACCTGCGGCGGATAAATAATGCCAAACACAGTATCAGAACCTCGTTCACCCATACTGGTTACGGTAATCGTTGCATCGGTTAATTCTGAGCTGCGTAAGCGACCTCCTCGACTTCTATTTGCGATATCACGCAGTGTTTTCATAGTTTCGTCTACCGATAATTTTTCGACATCATGAATTGCAGGTACTAGCAGTCCCCCGTCGCGCAGACTTATGGCATTCCCAATATGAATCCCTGCACCTGCCTGAAATTGATTGTTAAGATAATAACCGTTTAACTGCGGGAATTTTATCAATGTCTGGGCTACCGCTTTTAACAACACCGCTAGTAGTAGCAGTCGCTGCTCGGGCTCTCGCCCAATATTCTCGGTTTGCAACCATTGCTGCACCTTACTGATATCAATATCAAGACTTATATAGTAATGCGGGATCTCCCGTTTAGATTTTTCCATCGCTGAGGAGATAGCCGCTCTCATGGCACTGAAGTTCAATTCATTGGTTTTAGTTTGCGCAGAAGCCATGTCCAGATTATTACTGCCATCAACCAGCCCAGTAATGTCATCTAGTAAAATCGCTCCGGAAGGGCCGCTGCCCTTAATAAGCGACAAATCCAGTTGTAAATCTTCAGCCATTTTTCGCACAGCCGGTGATGCTCTTACATCTGAACCGGGGCTTGAAAGCCTGGCTGATTGAGCCGACTGTATAGGCTGAGTTTTTTGCGCGGAGAACGGTTCCTCGACATTCTCTTCTTGCCCTGTTGAGACAGCCTCACTTCCTTTTTGCAGCTTTGATTCAGACTTTGGAATATCTGAGCCTGATTCTAACCGCGCCAGAATTGTACCCACGGGCACTTTAGTAACAGGCTGCACCAATATCTCCGCGACTTTGCCCTCATTGTAGGCCTCCATATCTATCGCGCCTTTTTGAGTTTCAATCACTGCAACGATATCACCTTTGCTAACCTGATCACCGATATTTACCAGCCATTCAACCAAAGTGCCTTCTGTCATATCTGAACCCAGTGAAGGCATTGTTATATCAATCATAAGGCACCATTATTGACCACTCATTAGTCTGGTTGCGATATGCACTATTGACTCAATTTGCGGTAAGGCAGCCTGTTCAAGGTGGGCTGGATATGGGATCGGAACTTCTTTAGTACATACTCGTTTAACCGGGGCATCCAGACTCCAAAAGCCTTCTTCCATGATGATCGCACTGACTTCTCCAGCCAGGCTGCCGGTATACCAGCCTTCATCAATAATGATGGCTCGATGAGTTTTATCGACGCTTTGCAAGATGGTTGTTTTATCCAGAGGTCGCAAACAACGTAAATCAACAACTTCTGCAGAAATCCCCTGAGCAGCCAATTGATCTGCCGCGGCTAATGCTTTTTTCAGACTACCGCCATAACTAATCAGGCTAAGGTCAGACCCCTCTTTTCTCACCAGCGCCTTTGTCATTGGTGCTGCAGGCTTATCCTCCATTTCACCTTCTTCATTCAACAGCATGACATGTTCAAACAGTATCACGGGGTCAGGGTCAGCTAAGGCCTGCCCTAACATATGTCTCGCATCCGTATGTGTTGCCGGGCTCAATATTTTCAAACCTGGTATGTGTGCATACAGATTCTCCCAGCTATGGGAATGTTGCGCAGCCAGTTGTTTCCCAGCACCACAAGCCATGCGAAAAACTACTGGTACATTTAGCTGGCCGCCCGACATATGCCGAAGTGTTGCCGCCGTATTAACAATTTGATCCATCGCCAGCAAACTGAAATTGACAGTCATTACCTCTACAATCGGTCGCATACCCCCCAATGCAGCGCCGATGCCAACGCCCACAAAACCAGATTCACACAGAGGCGTATCAATAATTCGATCTGCACCGAAGCTATCGAACAGACCTTTACTCACTCCATAGCAACCACCATAACGACCAACATCTTCTCCCATCAGAAAAACGCGCTCATCTTTTATTAGCGCTTCTTCTATACCTGCTCGCAAGGCCTCTCGGTAAGTTAATGTTTGCGAACTCGATTTTTCTGCCAATGGCTGCTCTTGAGTAGGGCTATAAACATCCTTACAAAGATCCGCTAAAGGTTCCAACTCGCCATTTTCAGAAAATCGAATGGCTTCCTCGATTTCAAGTTGTATTTCATTCTCAATAGGGTCGAGTTCAGCCTCTTCAAAGTGATTATTGTCCCTTAGCCATTGAACCAATCGTTTAACTGGGCCTTTTGCTTCCCACTGTGCTATTTCTTTTTTATCTCTATAAAGTTGCCCATCAAAACTGGAATGTCCACGAAAACGGTAGGTCTGACACTCCAGAAAACAGGGCTGCTTATTACTACGTATATAGTCAATCGCTTCCTGTGTTGCAGCCTCCACTTCAACTACATTCATCCCATCAACCTGTCGTGACCTAATACCATAACTCTCGGCCTTTTTCGCAATATTGGTTTCTGACTCAGAAAGCGCTAGCGCTGTACCCATGGCATAACTGTTATTTTCACAAATAAATAGTACCGGCAATCCCCAAAGAGCAGCCAGATTAAGGCTTTCATGGAATTCACCTTCCGCTACAGCGCCCTCACCAAAAAAACAAACAGTCACTGCCGAACCCTGCTTTTTTTTATTCGCCATTGCCAAGCCCGCCGCCAACGGCAAGCCTCCGCCGACAATGGCGTTGCCACCATAAAATTTCCGCTCCTTATCGAATAGATGCATCGAACCACCACGCCCTCGACTACAGCCGTTAGTTCTGCCATACATTTCAGCTAGAATACTGCCCATCGACAGTCCTCTGGCCAATGCATGCCCATGTTCTCTATAGGTGGCTACTATCTCGTCTTCAGGTGTCAAAGCAGACATTACACCAACGGCTATTGCCTCTTCTCCAATGTAAAGATGCAAAAATCCTCTTATTTTTTCCTGGGCGTAAAGCTCAGCACATTTTTCTTCGAAATGACGTATTCGCAACATCTGCTTAAGCTGTTGAATCAGGTATTCTCTACTAATATGGAGCTTATTATTCACTTCTCATCACTCTCTAATGTTGATATATCTCCTTCGGGTAAACCCAGCTCTCGGGCTTTCAATAGACGCCGCATAATTTTACCGCTACGTGTTTTTGGTAGATTATTACGAAAAACTATTTCTTTAGGTGCCACAGCCGCCCCTAATCGTTTACGGGAAAACCCCAGCAACTCTTTTCTCAGTTCGTCTGTTTGCTCCATATCTGGCTTTAGGACGACAAATGCTTTTACAATTTCCCCTGCTAGAGGATCTGGTTTACCTATCACAGCTACCTCGGTAACGGCCTCATGTTCCATCAAGACACTCTCAACCTCAAATGGACCAATCAAGTGGCCAGATGATTTAATCAAATCATCCGCTCGACCAACAAACCAGTAATATCCATCTTCATCACGCATGGCCAAATCGCCACTTAAATACCAACCCCCTGCAAAACAACTTTCATATTTGGCATCCTGGTTCAAATAAGCTCGAAACATTGACGGCCAACCGGGTTTTAATGCAAGCTCTCCAACCTGCATAGGCTCATCGATCACCTGCAATTGTCCTGCTTTATTTCGGCTAACAATTGCAGCGGTAATACCGGGCAATGGCTGCCCCATCGAACCAGGTTTTACCGTCTCACTGGCGAAATTGGCAATCATGATGCCGCCGGTTTCTGTCTGCCACCAGTTGTCATGAAAGGGAGTGCCAAAGGTTTTATATCCCCACACTACGGCCTCAGGATTAAGTGCTTCTCCAACACTGGCAATAAAGCGCAAAGCCGACAAATCGTATTTCTCTCTGATTTCTGTTCCAGCTTTCATCAACATGCGAATCGCTGTCGGCGCGGTGTACCAAACCGAGACTTTTTGTTCTTGAAGAATGTGATACCAGCGCTCGGCTTCAAATTCCGCTTCATCGACTATCATCGTCACGCCCAGACATAAGGGGGCAATGATGCCGTACGAAGTGCCTGTTACCCAGCCAGGGTCAGCTGTACACCAATAAATATCTGATTCATGTAAATCCAGAGCGAAATAGGCTGACATTTTATGCATTTGAACCGCCTGATGAACATGCACAACCCCCTTAGGCTTTCCTGTGGTACCGCTGGTAAAATGCAACAAGGCCATGTCTTCAGCTTGGGTTGATGCACAAGGAAAACGTGGATCCGCATCCTGCATTAGATCGGACAAGCCATAACATCCTGACTCGATCTCTTTAACACCATCTATTAATAGAATGGCTTTCAGATGGGATAATTCCTGATACCAGCTGGCAACTTTTCTACGGTATAAACTCGCTGTTGTTATTAATACATTGGCTTCGCCAATTTCCATGCGCGAACGAATAGGTTCCGGCCCAAAAGCAGAAAATAGCGGAGTAAATACGCAGCCTGCTTTTAATGTGCCCAAAGCCGCTATATACAATTCAGGCAATCGTCCGACAAGGCTAAACACTCGCGCTCCAGGTCCAACACCCAAAGTATTAAGTACACTGGCAAAGCGGCTACTCTGCTCTGACAAGTCAGCATAACTAAAATCAATAATCTGATTTTTCTTGCTTATCCAGCGTAATGCCAGCTTATCTGCAGAAGCACCTTGAAGTTGGGAATCAAGTGCCTCATAGGCAATATTAATACCCCCATCGGCCAAACCCTTGATCTGTAGTTCATTGACTTCGGCCCAATCAAAAGAGGCATAAGCTTGTGAGTAATTCTCCAGATTAGACGCAATTTTATGAGCAGATGTTTTTTGAATTATCATTTCAGCTATCAATAACTATCCTGACATTGACTGGCGAATTATTTTTTAACTTGCAGAAACCAAACTTTTAAACAGGGAGCTTCTGAACAAAATCCTGATGAAATACTGCTTGTCAGCGGATTGTGTTTCTTATTTCAACCGCCTGCCAAACTATCACTTAAGGCGTGCAGAAAAATTAATCGTTAACTAGATCAGCGATCAATTTTAATTGCACTTGCTTTTCTTTGAGCTGATCCTTGAATGTGGACACATCGGTATTGGCAATTTCATAACTCAAATCACCCAACACACTATGTAATACTTCCGCTAAATATTCCTGTTGTTTGTCTGAAAGTTTCAGGGTCTTTGCCATCGTTACTATCTCCTTAGGGTAAAATTAACTAATTAATAATTTATTGCAGGTAGGGCGCCATTACCAAGCTACTTATTGCCAGTACTTTTATCAGGATATTCAAAGACGGGCCGGAAGTGTCCTTAAATGGATCTCCAACGGTATCACCGACGATGCAGGCATCATGGACTGGCGAGCCCTTGCCACCCAGATTACCCTGCTCCACATATTTTTTCGCGTTGTCCCAAGCGCCTCCCGCATTCGCCATTATTAATGCCAGTGACACCCCGCTCAACAGAGCGCCGCCCAGCATTCCCCCCAAGGCGTAAGGACCCAGCACAAAGCCTACCAGTAGCGGCGCCAATACCGCTATAAGGCTGGGGAGCAGCATTCGCTTAAGTGCGGCATTGCTGGAGATGGCGATACATTTTTCATAATCAGGATTTGCTGTTCCTTCCAATAGCCCCGCGATCTCATTAAATTGGCGACGGATCTCAATTATCATTTCTGCTGCAGCCTCGCCCACGGCTGTCATGGTTAGAGCGCAAAATAAGAATGGCAACAGGCTGCCAATGAACATCCCAACCAGTACAACTGGATCGGTAATCTCCAGACGAAAATCCAAAGTCCGAACTGCGATTACCTGAACATAGGCACTAATGAGCGCCAAAGAGGTCAGCGCTGCTGCGCCTATGGCAAACCCTTTGCCAATCGCTGCCGTGGTATTGCCCAACTGATCGAGTGAATCGGTAATGGCTCGGGTTGTCTCGCCCATACCCGACATCTCGGCAATGCCACCTGCGTTATCAGCGACCGGACCATAGGCATCGATAGCCATAATAATACCGACGGTCGCCAGCATTCCAACGGCAGCGATGGCAACCCCATACAGCCCTGCCAAGTTCGCCGCTGTAAAAATAATAGCGCTCAGCGCTAACAGCGGTACCACTATAGACTCCATGCCGATTGCCAGGCCTTTGATAATTACTGTGGCCGGGCCGGTTATTCCGGCTTCGGCGATCCGCAGTACCGGAGGGCCCTCGGTATAATATTCACTAACAAGCCCGATGATGATACCGCCAATTGTTCCCGAGAAAATCACCCACCACAGCTGGATATCAATACTAAAGAAGCGGATAGTCAGCCACGACAGTAGCATGAAGCTGATGGCGGCTGTTAGCACTCCGACTTGCACGGCACGTACCGGTGAGCTATTGGAAAACAGGCGGACCGCTGCGATGCCAATGATTGAAGCTAGCAAACCCACCGATGAAAGTGCCAAAGGCAGAAACATGAGTGTGGATTTTCCGCCCATGGCGTCAGCCACCGCGACGTCCATGCTTAATGCAATGGCGATAGCCGCTACGTTTGAGCCCACATAAGACTCGAATATATCGGCACCCATGCCCGCTATATCGCCAACATTATCACCTACGTTATCGGCAATTACTCCGGGATTACGTGGGTCATCTTCGGGAATCCCCTGCTCAAGTTTACCGGCCAGATCTGCCCCAACATCGGCACTCTTGGTGAATATCCCTCCCCCGACCCGGGCAAACAGGGCGACAGATGAGGCACCCATGGCGAAGCTGTTTAATGCCCGAAGTGATTCGGCATCCCCAGAAAGATAGAGGTACAGGCCGCCGAGGCCAAGCAAGCCAATGGACGCAACCGTCAGGCCCATGATGGAGCCACTCATAAAAGCGATATTCAGTGCCGCTGCCAAACCCTGTTCATGAGCAGCCGTTGCAGTACGACTATTTGCCTTGGTCGCGGTGAACAAACCGATAAAACCCGCCAGCGTAGAACAGATGGCACCGGTGAGAAATGCGCCGGCACTATGCCAATTGGTGGCATAGGCCAGGACAACAAATAGCAGCAGCACAAAAATTGCCAGCACCGAATACTCCTGGCGTATGAATACCATGACACCGAGATGGATGGCATCGGCTATTTCCCGGACTTTGCCTTCCCCAACAGGGGCATCAGCAATCATTCCGTAAATACGCCAGACGCCGATTAGACCCAGCATTGAAATAAATATTGGCAACCAATGAATGAGCACAGAATTATTCCAACCAGCGTTAATTATTTGCGAGGAAGATTATTTCCCTGTTATTGAAAGGTCAGGTTTCGTTAAACCACTTCAAGTATTGCTTCGACTTAGGTAGCTCATTTGGGCGCTGTAACGAGCAAACTGCAATCCCTCTTATCTGAAATTGAAACAACACCTTGCGACTAATATTGAATTTCTAACAAAAGTTAGGGAGCCTCTGAACAAGTCTATGGCCATTCTGCGGGGGCCATAGACTTGTTCAGAGGCTCCCTAGCGCGCAAAATGTAATTTTTGCCCTAACATATCAGGCGTCACTAACACCACCCCGCCTGGGCTCACATAATACAGTTCTGTATCCAGTTTTACGTTCTCACCAATAACCGTGCCATCTGGAATAATCGCGCCCTTATCGATTACCGCATGGGAGATTCTGCAGTTTTTGCCTATATTCACTTCGGGGAGGATCACCGAGTCCTTGATTTGAGAATGTTCGTCCACAGTGACATTGCTAAATACTAATGATCGCTTTACCGACGCACCTGCAATTATCGAACCCCCGGACACCATGGAATCCACCGCAATACCTCTGCGATCTTTTTCATCGAACACAAATTTTGCCGGGGGATTCTGTTCCTGATAAGTCCAAATTGGCCATTCCTTGTCATACAGATTGAGCTCGGGCGTCACCTCGATCAACTCAAGATTGGCCTGCCAATAGGCATCTACAGTCCCAACGTCGCGCCAGTAAGCCTGTGCGCCACTATTACCGCCTGAACGAAACGGGTAAGCAAAAACCTGGTGCTCTGCTATAACGCTGGGAATAATGTCCTTACCAAAGTCATGATTCGACTGATCGCCGAGTTCAGCGTCTTTAATAAGTTGTTCTATCAGGAATTCGGTACTAAATATGTATATTCCCATTGAGACAAGAGCAACATCAGAATTTGCAGAAGTGGGTTCTGGCTTATCTGGCTTTTCACAAAAGGATGTTACTTGTCCGGACGGCGCTGTACTCATCACACCAAAGGAGCTTGCCTCCGGTAACGGCACTTCAATACAACCTATGGTCAGGTCTGCCGCTTTTTCCACATGGAAGGCCAACATTGGACCGTAGTCCATCTTGTATACATGGTCTCCCGCGAGTATAAGCACATAAACTGGATGGTGACTGCGCAGTATATCCAGATTTTGATAGACAGCGTTCGCGGTCCCGCTGTACCAGTTACTTTCAATACGCTGCTGTGCAGGTAGTAACTCAATAAACTCTCCGAGTTCTCCACGCAAATAACCCCAGCCTTTTTGAATATGGCGAATCATGGAATGGGATTTGTATTGAGTTAATACACCTACGCGGCGCACGCCAGAATTCATACAATTTGAAAGGGAAAAATCTATGATGCGGAATTTACCACCGAAAGGGACGGCCGGTTTCGCTCTCCACAGGGTCAGGTCTTTCAGTCGAGTGCCGCGCCCGCCCGCCAAAATTAGCGCGAGGGTGTCGTTGGTTAAACGACTAACAAAACGATCTGTGTACATAGCTAATTCCGGTGCATTTATTCCATTGCTGATCCCCCAATCTCGTCATCGACCTCGACCGATGATCAAATCCTAACCGGGCAACTCCGCCACTGTGGCTCAATGTTGACTAATAAAATCTCTGATATCCGCATCCGGCTGATCCAGGTCTGAGTAACCCAGGTAGTCATCATCAATGTAATCCAATAAATGCAATGATGATTCCTCTGGGTCAGCCATATCGAATTGATGTTTCACATATTCATAAATTCCCGCAGCAGCCAATTCACTGGAAATGTTTTTTTGATGCTGTTTGCTCATTACAAATCCTCCCCAAAAATATTTTTGCTCTATTGACGTTTCGTTTTAACTCACTTTATCTAACAAAACACCAGCGCTAAAATCTTCGTTCACAATGTCATGCAGAGCAGCCATATCGTAAATATTGAGGCAACGGCGATGAACACTCAGAATACCCATCTCCTGAAACCGCGTAAACAAACGACTCACCGTCTCAACCGCCAGTCCCAGATAATTCGCCATATCGGAACGCTTCATACAAAGCATGAGATCTTTTCCGCCATAGCCACTCAACTGCATCCTCTCGTTGATATCGATCAGAAAGTTGGCGAACCTGCGCTGCGCATTCATCTTACCCAGCGCGAATATCAACTTGTGATCTCTGGCTATAACTTTGCTCATGAGGCTAAGTAGAGACAGGGTCGATTGATGAGGGTCAGGCGAAGGTTGCACTAACTGTGAATAGGGAATCTTGCATAAACTCCCTGTGCTCAATGCTTTTACACTGTAGTTGTACAAGCCCTCTTCAATTCCCTCGAGCCCAAATACCTCACCGGGAAAATGAAAACCAGTTACTTGCAAATCCCCTTCTCTATCCAAAATATAGGATTTGAAGAACCCCGACTGCACAATATAGATGCCATCAAATTTGTCCCCTGCAGTGAAAACGTATTGTCCTTGACGAGTGGGTTTGGAATGCAGGATTGAATTAGTAAATTGTCCTAATTGCATCGCCGCAGAATCTTGCACAGGGCAATGCGACTTTCGAACACAGTTATCACAGTTAGTATTAACCCTGGCACTCTCACTCCTGGCTTTATCCAGTTGCAGAATATTATTATTCTTACTCATATTTAGTCCCCTCTCCTTTAACTACACATCCTCAATTGATATCGTACAATCTTCAGCCCGACATTACGCGGCCGCCGCCATCAGCTCTGGAACTATTCCGATGTAACCCGGCGCATAACCCGCCCACATCAAACCCATCGAATTTTCTGCCTGATGAACAACCAGAGCCTTCAAACTAAATTGCTTGAGCTCACTTCCTTGCAATTGCTCAATCAGGACGTCGACCATGCTGTTGTTGGCAAGATCATCCACTCTTCCTGTTAAGCACAAACCCCCAACTCCCAGATTCTTTACCTTGTGCCAACCCATATCTCTGCTGCCCTGACATAAATTAACGTTAAGGCAAATACTTGATCTTGACCCGTTGCGATGCTCCATGACTCCTCCTGCCCAGTATTCTTATGACTATCGAAATAATAAGGGACGACAAGAGTATCGTCGCTGCACTACAGTGCCTATCCGTACTTATATCTAAGTAGAATTACCTAGTTCGCGAATTACACAGATGCTATGCTTTATGCGGATTTCAAAGTAGACGCCCAGAACAAGGTCTATAGCATAGTTACAACAGGGGTATTTCGTGGTGCATACAGTTGACGACTCCAAGCCAGAAAGCATGAATACAGGAAGCCAGGACCAGGCTATTAGCCAAACGCTGCACGAATTATTTCAACCTTTAACCGCGATAAATAACTATGCACAGGCAGGGCTTCGCATTAGCAGCGCTAATAGCAATGAGGGACCAGAGATTAAACAGCTATTTGAACAGATTTGTGAAGAAGTACAGAGAGCAGGCGAAATTTGTAGGAAAATTCCGCGCTAAAATATAAAAAATTCTAAAACCTGCGCGATAGCAGAAAATTAGTACACTCTTTCCCGCTCAGAATTTATTGGAAAAAAAAAGACGAAAAACACATTTGAAACAGAATATCTGTATTCTATTATTAGCGTAACCAGCAGTCGCATTAAGGGTCATCGACAGAGAATGAATGAGTCAGGGCAAACAGTGTATATCGTCGACGACGATAGATCGGTCGTTAACTCGATGAATTTGTTGTTGCAGTCTCATAACTACAAGACACAAAGCTTTCTTGATCCAGCTGAGTTTCTGGATAGCTACAATCTCGATTCAAGCGGCTGCCTATTGCTGGATATGAATATGCCCACCATGGATGGTCTCAAGGTGCAATCGGAATTGTTTGCCATAGGCTCCCGCCTACCCATCATTATTATCACCGCCCATGCCGACGTTCCCACAGCAGTGCAATCACTGAAGGCGGGTGCATTCGAGTTCCTGCAGAAACCCTATGACAGTGAAGAGTTACTAAAATGTATTCGGACTGCATTGGAGTTCGATGCAAAAAACGCTCTAGAACAGAAAAAGCAACAATCCATTATCGACAGAATCAACAATCTTACCGAGCGAGAGAAAGAGGTGTTGGATTACCTGGTTGATGGCCATGCCAGCAAGGCAATTGCTATTGACCTGAATCTGAGCCAAAGAACCGTCGACATTTATCGCTCAAACGTAATGCATAAAATGCAAACACGATCATTGGCTCAACTGGTCAAGATGGTGACCGAGATTCGCTTGAAGCCTGCTCCGGGTATACCAGACTAGAGACACATGCCCAGTTCTTCGATTACCAAGGCAACAACAAATCAACCACCAGCGGCAGATGATCCGACGCTACTCGAATCAACTCTGTACTTGGGGTCTCGACCCTAACTACCTTAATCGTCTGGTCAATAAAAACATGATCTATCCTGGCACTGGGAAAGCGTCCAGAGAACGTCATTTTCGGTTGGTGATCCATTAGTTCGCATTGGGCGTCGCGCAGTCGGGAACTTAATTTTTGGTAGGCCGGTGAGGATGGCAGTAGATTAAAATCCCCGCACAAGATAGTCGGCGTCTTGCTGCGACTACTAGCTAACCAATTTTCGCCCAATAAGGCATCTACCTGTCCCCTGCGCTCTTGCTTGTTTAGTCCCAAATGGGTATTGATCACCTGCACATCTATACCCTGAAAATTAATTGAGGCCCATAGTGCCCCCCTCGGTTCTGCCTGCGGCCGTGCCTGCAAGGCGGGCAGTACTTCTGCTTTGATCAGCTCCAGGGGAAAGCGGCTTAGTATGGCATTGCCATACAGTCCTTCTTCTATATAGAAAGAGGGGTGAAAACTGTATTCCATCTGCAAATATTCGGCGATGATATCGGCCTGATCTACATTCTCGGTGCGGTCTCGATCCACATCCAGTTCCTGCAGGGCGACGACATCTGGCTGATAGCGGGAGATGACCCGCGCGATGCGCGTGGGCGAAATTGTTCCATCCATGCCGATGCAACTATGTGTGTTATAGGTCATCAGACGCAGGAC
Organism: Gammaproteobacteria bacterium; assembly: GCA_021773355.1. Taxonomy (GTDB): domain Bacteria; phylum Pseudomonadota; class Gammaproteobacteria; order Pseudomonadales; family Pseudohongiellaceae; genus UBA9145. The sequence goes on from JAJFKE010000023.1 coordinate 154,958, forward strand.
TCTGGCTTCCTTAGGTGGCGGTTTTTTCGACCTCAGGTTTTTTGACGGTAGCTGCCCATGGGCTCTATGCTGATCCAGAAATCCAAGCGCCGCCTTGCGCAGATCGAGAGCACGCAGGTAATTCTTACCCTTGGGCAACAGGGGGATGTCCGCCGGCAACAACGCAAATGCGCTACTCTCCACACTACCCACACCGGCATGTGCGCCGTTTTCCATGGCAAAGCTGACTGCCACCTCCAGACCTGCTCGCCAGCCGCAGACCACAAACTCACCGGCATGCTCATGCTGACAAAGAGCGACCAGATCCTGTGCTATTTCTTCCAGATAAGGGTGGTCTTTGCCTAACAGTTTTACCCGGTCACGAGGCAATCTGAACTCTCCATCTGCGGTCCAGGCATACACAGCACTGTCTGTTTGAATCTGCTCCGCGCTTGCTTTTCGCAGCACCATCGGCACTTTGGCGCAGTTCAGCAATGAACGGGCAATTTCCGCTGCCGCATTATCGGTCAGTTTATGATGGTAGTAGAGGTGCGCGAGCGGACCTAGCGAGGCAATATGCAAATCGATATTCTGCGACGCGTGCTCAGCCTGATTACTGCTTTGTGCCTCTGAATTATCAAACAATTTTTTACCGAACAACTTGCCTCCCAGTAAGTTGGCGCGCAGTAGTTCAACCCCGCTTTGACCACTGGCCCGGTAACTAAGTGATCTACCCTGATGTTTGCTAAAAACCTCTAGCACCGCTTCGGTAAAGCTGCGTCCATGTAATGTCTGATAGGGAGTTACGTCTTCCTGACCGTGGTCGGAATATACCCACAGTTCATAGTCGCGGCGACCGGAGCGATTAATTGCCTTCCATATTGCTCTTATAACACCGTCAATACCTTTTAGAGTCCAATGTGCAAACTTCGAGGAGGGTCCGCGACGATGAGCCTGTTCGTCGTAGCCCAGATAGTTGACATGGATTACCGGGAGCCCACGAGCGACGTCGATTTTCACGCCGACGGTTACTAGTTCGCGCAACAGGATTGCTACCAGGGCGCGCGTTGGAATAAATTTCAATTCACTAAAAAAATCCTTCCCGGCGATCAGGCCTCTAGCGAAGTCAACAATCGCCAGAAACAACTCAATAAGCATGAGCAGCAGAGCTCGCACCAGACTAAGGCTGTTGATAAGCAGAAAAACCAGCTTCACTAATAGATGCCGCTCCCTTAAGGAGGATCCCCAGCCCAGGGACGAGGGGCAGAAATGAGGCTCCTCAGCACCAGCCGAGTAACAATCCACATAGCAACTTCCACCCCTGAGCAAGGGTCTATGCCGCTCGTCTTCGTTAGCGGCATGCGCATTTAATGACTGCTCAATTTCCGCAGCGGCGGCGGGCTCATACATCCGCACCAGTCGCTTCAGGCCGCGGTGAAAAAAGCCAAAACCTGGTACCGCCGTTTTGACACCATAGAAAAGCTCCGCCTGGTAAGCTGGTGTGGTTGTGGGTACTCCCGCATATTGCCGATACAGGCGATAATGTTCCGAGGCAATAAGCTTACTCAGAAATGGCATCTCACCATTTGCCATGGCCTGCTCCAGCTGCTGGTGCGCAAGACCATCAATTTGAATCAGCACCAGGCCAGGACTAAGCTCGCTATCTAGAGTTGGAGGTAGCTGCAACAAGCGAAACAGCCATTCGCTACGGCTGAAACGGCGGCGCCAACGGCGATAAAATATTTCCAGTCGACTTATCATTCCATATGACTACGAGCCTGAAACAGGGAGGTGTTGGCGGCTGCGGCAATGCCCTCGATAATATCCCATTCCGTCTTTAACAAATGCAAGACTCGCCGCAGCTGTACGTATTCATCATGACGATTCTTAAAAGACTGAGAGATTAATCTTTCATAGATTTCCAGCGCCTTGTCAGCCGAGCGCGACATAGAGAATTCCTCAGCGGTTCTGAGCGCCCCTGCCTTAAGTTGTTGCAAACGATCTGGCGGCAATAGATAAATATCCTGCAAGGCCTTGGCGAACTCCTGTACATTCTCATCCTGCAACAGGTAGCCGTTTATTCCATCCTGCACAACTTCACGCACACCAGAGGCATCCAGGGCCACCACCGGAGTACCTGCCGCCATTGCCTCGCTCAGCACCATACCCTGAGTCTCACTATGGGAAGCAAAGGCAAAAACATCCATGGCTGAGTAGGCATCAGCTAGTTGTTGCTGGGACTGCAGTAGTCCAAGTTTGTGAAAACGGCTACTCAGTCCCTGTTCTGAAAACATCTCACAGATCTCGTCTTCCGATGAACCCTTGCCGATCAACAGAAAATGCGCCTGCTCGTTGGTCTTGAGAAAGGCAACTACCGCCTCAGCAAGAAAATGCAGATTCTTCTCTGGAGCGAGGCGACCAAGATGACCAACGACGAAGACATTCTGAGGAATTCCCATCTCCTCACGAAAAGCCTCTCCATCACCATGGGCGAAATTCTCCAATTGAACCCCCGTGGGAATGACCGCGATAGGTGCTTCGACCTGCCGCTCACGTAGCAACGCCATAATACTCTCGCTAGGGCTAAAAACCTGGTCTGTAAGATTGGCATAGCGGGTGGCCAGTTCGCTGACAAAATGCTTCAGCATCGAAGAATCTCCCGGCGTGTAGTGAGTGTACTGCTCATACAGAGTGTGGTGAGTAAACACCAGAGGTAATTCACGATTGCGTGCAATCCGCGCCGCCGTCATTCCAAGCAAATAGGGGTGATGGGCATGGATGATATCTGGTGCAAAGGCGTCGAGCCGGTTTGTCAACAAACCAAAGTTTGGCAGTGCCACCGAGAAGTCACTGCCATTAAAATTTCGAATGGCCGGTACCCGGACTACATCCTCATCATCAAGCGGTTGGTTGTCAAATTCCGGTGCCACTACCAGCACATGATGACCGCGCCGCCCATACTCTTTGCTGAAGGCTTGTACTGAACGCGCTACGCCGCCAACGTGAGGTGTATAGGTATTGGTAAGCATGACAATATTCATAGCATTTCTCGCAATTCGGTTTTCACTGTCTCGAGTAAAATCTCACTTCACATTATTGCTGGCACGTATCGGTAGCTCGATAGTCTGTTGTCCAGGAGCAAGAATACCTGGCTCATAGCCCGGTATTTGCACCTCAATTTCCGCTGCCTCGGCGAACCATTCTGCCTGCACAGATACCTGAACAATAGAATCTGACACTAGGCTTGATTTCACTCCTCGCTTATCGCCAGCACTGCTACCCTTGAGCAAGATCTCCAGGGAGACTGTTCCCCAAGGTGTCGGCGCAGGACCGAATCGAATCGCCTCCTCAGCGGAAAACCAGCTCGATGCTATGCCCGAGCCAAGAATCAAACCCTTGTCGGTTTCCCGAATAAAGCATTCACGTATCATCAATATCCATTCCGCCGCTGCCCAGCCGTGCTGGCCGTCGCCCATGCAACCACCGCCCGTGCGAGGATGTATTGCCTCTGGCCATTGACCGGTAGTTGACGCCAACTCGGCCACAGTTTGCATTAGTTGTAGATAGCGTGGATCACCGGCACGAAGCAGAATCTGCGCCACGTGCAGGCTTAGGTAGGGATTAATACCCGAGTGAATCATATCCTGGAAAAAACCTCCGGCGACGAAGCAGTTCGACAGCAGAAACTCCACAGAATCCAGCAGCCGCGGATCATCGGCCGCATATAGCTGCAGCGGATAACCCGCCACCAGGGAACCTATGGCTCCTGCGTCCAAGCGGCGAGTGGGAGCGGCAGGCATGGCGGCTCGGTGCAGGCGAGCACTGGCACGCTCAAGTGTAGTGTCCACAAGGTTTTGAAAATTGTCCGCCTCGACGCGGAATTCCTGCGCCAATTCCTGCCGCGCAAAGCCGGCACACAAAAAATCCGCCGCCTGTAAACCAGCAATGCCCCAGAAATTGTCCCAATAGTAGTAGTCAATCGGGCCTAGATGCTCGGCGCTGAACCCCGCAGGTAGCAAGCCAAGCAATTGATCCGGATTCGAATTAATCCGGCGCTTGCGACTAATCCAGCGTGCACCCCACTCAATTGCCTGCCGCCAGGCCGGTTTGGCCTGAGTAGCGGTCAGCTGGCAAAAACGTTGCATGATCCATAACACTTGTCCATTGGCATCCCATTCGCCCTCCTGCGAATGAAAATAACCATCGCTGGCCTGGCGTTGCGGAAAACGATCCAGGGCGCGTTCCGCACGGTCCACCATACCGACACATAATAGTGCGTGAATCATGAACGCGGCGTCGCGAAACCAAAATCGCTTATAGGTATAGGGGCCAGGATAAACATCTTCTGGTGAGAGCAGAATCAGGGTTCTCAGAGCAGCATCATAAAGTGACTGCATGCGCGTATCAGCTATGGAAAGCCTGCAGCATCCCTGCAGTGCGCTCTGCCAGGAAGTGACCCCATTGCCGGGTGTAGAGGTGACAGTTGTTGCTGGCAGAGTTTTTCTCGTAGCAGCAATGGGCAAGGCTATCTCGATATCTCTGACCAGGGATGGCTGCAACTTAAACATCGCCGCTGCAGTCACCATGCCAACATCACAAACGCCCTGTTCCTGATCCTCCAGGTCTTGCAGATGAATCAGTACATCACCGGATTTGTAGTCCGACACGTGATGACGATCCACCGCGGTATTGAACTCGACTCGCTGTGTGCCATCCACAAGCCAACCGCTGCGATTACTCAGTAATTCAACGCGGTGAATAAAACTTATCCCCTCGGGATTATAGGGACGCAATAGAACGATCAGCCAGCCTCCTGTCTTGCTGACGGCCTGGACTTGCGATTCACAGTACAGCGATTCGCCGCGAAGCTTAACGCAAGCGAGAGTCTGCAGACTCAAGTCTTGGTGCTCTAGTTTGCTGCTTAGGCTGAGGCCATCGTCCATTTCTAGCGTTTGCGCGCAGGACTCTGCACGACTGGGCAGTAGGCGAAATCCTTCCGCCGACAGGATCCCAACATCGATCGACCATCCATCGTACAGCGGAGTCAGTAGCCCACGGGGGTCGACGATTGGTAGCTGTTCACAATCGGGATGGCCAATCGCGGTCCAGTTCCTGTGGGTAAGATTCACATGAGTGAGGGAAAAAGCCCTGGGTATGAAGGAATCACTGCCGGGGTTGAATTGTTGTTCGATCCAATACGGCCAGACCCAATCAAGATTATGTTGAATGACCCGGCTATTAATCAACCCGCGGGCATGAAATACCACACCGGCACGCAGCAGTTCTATGGGTTCTCCTACCTCAGCGGGTTCTGCAAAGCGCTGCAAACGGGATAACAGGGGTATGGGATCAAGGAAGCCATGGGCTCTGGTGATATGACGAACAAAAAAACGCCAGGGCAGCCACCGCATCCAGGGCATTACATATAGTCCCTGTAGTCGGTATTAGGAACAGACTTAACAGTAAGCTGCTCTGGCTTGACATCGCCCGCATTTTCAAAGGAAGCCATGATAGTGCGTGCCAGGCGGCGAAAATAGATAAGTGCCAATAGGGTGAAGACAAAACCGGCTGCGTAAAAAACCCACTCCATTGGACTACGGGAGTCTAATGCACTCAAATCAGTCAGGTTGGCCGCAATAGAACCCAGATACACATTGTATAGGCTATAGGGAATGATGCCGACGATAGTACCGAAAACAAAACCAGCGAAGGGAAAATCAGTTAAGCCAAAGAAGTAGTTAGAAATTTTAAAGGGAAAAAAAGGTATCAGTCGTGTTGCCAGAACTATTTTCCAGCCCTCCGATACACACTGGCTGTCAATCGTCTTCAACTTGGGATGGGAGAGAAGATAGTCTCTAAAACCCCTGGCAAAGGTATAACGAGCTATCAGAAAAGCCAGGCTAGCTCCCACAGTAGTGCCCAACACCACGAAAAGAGTCCCCTTCACCACACCAAACATAAATCCCGCGCCCAGGGTAAACATCACACCCGGCAGAACCAACACTACAACCACCGCCATTACTACAATAAATAGTAGCAGCTGAACACCAGGGTCTTGGGCATGCATCCACTGCAGCAGATCCAAGACCTGTTCATAAACACCAGAGTAAACCAGTACCACCAATAATATTGCCAGCAACAATAGCATGATGAGTGCTAGCCCAAATGGTGTTATTCTGGCGACCATCCTTTTCATATTCCCGCACCATATGCTTAGACCCGTTGCCCCATTCAGCTAAGATATTGATCAGAGACAGAAAAGCGTTACAACACACTAAGAGGGTCAGACCTACCGCAAAGAGAAGCTGTTTGAACCCAGCTGCAATTTTCAATGACAACGTAATTGATTAAGACAGTTATTGATCTACGGCAACAAACTGAATATCTCTACTAGTTAGATTAAACTATCAACCAAAGAAATGGCGCGACCATGACCGGAATAAATAGGAATAGCCCTGGCTTCGCAGTAGGGATAGGAGCGTCAGCCGGAGGGCTGGAGGTGCTCAAGACCGTCGTCAGCACGCTGCCGAAAAACAGAAAAACTGCCTACTTGCTAATCCAGCACCTGGATCCGGACTATCCCACGGTGCTGGATAAAATCCTCAGCAAGCATGCTTCTCTTCCGATCAAAATGATCGAAGCTAATACCCCACTGCTACCCGATACGATTTACATCTGCCCTTCAGACAAGTCCTGCGTGGTGAAAAATGACAAGGTGATCTTACAAAAACTGGGTAGATTACCGGCAAGACACTCTATCGATGTATTACTGGAATCTCTGGCTCAAAGTTACGGCGATCGCGCCGTCGGCATCGTTTTGTCTGGAACTGGCCACGATGGAGTCAATGGTATGCGGGAAATCAAGGCTGCCGGTGGCTGGACCATCGCGCAGGATCCGACCACGGCAAAATTTGCCTCCATGCCACAGGCGATTATTGATCTACATTTAGCGGATTTAACCGTTTCTCCAGAGAACATCGGAAAGCTCCTGGCAAGCACTATTCTTGCCAATGATTCTGCAGCCTCCAAACTGCCCGTGGCAGACAGTGGCGATGAGATGGAGGAATTATTGGAATTACTGCGCAGTAAAACCGGCTTTAATATCTACCGTTACAACAGTGCCATGCTGCTCAGACGCATCAACCGCCGAATGGCAGCCAATGGCGCAAAGGATATGAAGCAATATCGAGACCTGGTCGAAAGCAGCAGTAGCGAGGCCGGGGTGTTAATAAAGGACTTGTTCATTACGGTCACGGGCTTTTTTCGCGATCGGCAGGTATTCGATGCTGTTGCAAAGCTGTTGCATAACTTAGTAAAAGCTAAGCATAAGCATGACAGCCTAAGAGTCTGGGTCGCCGGTTGCGCCAGCGGCGAGGAAGCCTATTCCATAGCCATCTTGTTGGCGGAAGAGTTGCAGCTACTGAAGAAGCCATTGAAGATTCATATCTTTGCCACCGATGTAGATAACAATAATATAAGCATCGCGCGCAAAGGAATCTATTCTGCTCAGGTAGTTCAAAATATTCCCAAATCATTACTCGATAAATATTTCATTAAGCTCAACGGACAATTTCAAGTCAACACAGTTATTAGAGATCTGCTGGTTTTTGCCCAACATGATTTGTTAGCAGACCCACCCTTCTCAAATCTCGATTTCCTGTGCTGCCGTAATGTACTCATCTATTTTAATAAAGACAGTAAACGAAAACTGATAGAAAGTTTTCACTATGCGCTGAAAGCGGGAGGCTATCTGTTGATCGGCAGTTCGGAGTCAACCGGCAGAGGTGATAAACTTTTCAAGCCGATTGATCGAAAATTGAAGCTGTATCAACAAATAGGCGAGCAGAACATTCTGCCAAGCATTGAGCACTCAAATTCTACTACAAAAATAGCAAAGCCTGATACTACAGTTAGTAAGCAGGCCTCACTAGAACAAGAGATATACCGAGCTTTTTTCGAAGAATGCGCGCCTCCTGCTATTCTGCTAAACGATCGTTTCGAAATTCTGCACATATCTGGCGATGTCAATCCCTATATCAAAATTCCACAAGGTGTCATGAAGGCTAACTTGTTGGACATGGCGTTGCCGGAACTCCGATTGGAAATGCGAAAATTGATGCAAACCGCGCGACGCAACGCAACGATTGTGAGAGGAAGTAAGATCACATTAAAACCAGAGGCTGCAAAGTCAAAAGAATCAGCGCGCAGGCAGACGCTTACCCTTGTGGCCATCCCTTTTGATGATCAGTCAAAACATGGGGCTGAAAACATATTACTCTTGTTTGAAGCTGGCTCAGAGCCGAATACAGAGCTCCCAAGCACCAGCGAGGATGAGCAAACACTGGCGCTTGAACAGGAACTGGCAGCGAGTCGTGATCAACTTCAAAGTAACTATGCGAGCCTCGAGTCGGCCAACAATGAACTGCAATCCCTCAGCGACGAATTTCTCGCTACCTCCGAGGAACTGCAATCCTCGAACGAGGAACTGCAATCAACCAATGAAGAACTACAGTCGAGTAACGAAGAGTTAATCAGTGTTAATGAAGAACTGCGAAACCTGACCGACGAACTGACACAGACAAACGCTGAGCTACAAAGCATTCTGGATACCAGCCTGGCGGGCACCATCTTGTTGAATCGTGATCTAGCTATCACTCGCTATTCAGCCAGTTGCAGTGAAATATTTGAACTTCTACCGGAACAGGAGAATCAATATCAACTACTAATGACGAAGTTGGGCAGTGTAGCAGAGCTTGCCGAAAAGATGCACAAGGCTCTCGATTCCGGATTAGCCCAGCAATATCAGATCAATCTGCAGGAAAAATTCTTCCTGGTTAAGATATTTCCTGTCAGAGATACCTCTAGCGATCAGATAGCGAACCTGGTTATCGCTTTTTATGATGAAAGTGAGCGTCTACAGCAGGAACAGGATGCCAGATTATTGGCGGCTATCGTAAAAGACTCCAACGACAGCATCTTTGTGCAGGACATTGACGGTAAGATTTTACATTGGAACCATGGCTCGCAGAAAATGTACGGTTACGATGAGAATGAGGCATTGGCAATGAATGTCACTGTCCTGATTCCTGCAGGCCTGCGCGAAGACTATCAGCAATATATAGATGAGCTGATTGAACAGGATAAGGAAAATTACGAATCCAGAGAAATCCAGCGGATCACGAGATCCGGTGCTCAGATCAATGTATGGCTGACCGCTACGCTGTTACGTAACCATCAGGGAGAGCCTGAATACATTGCCATAACCGAGCACAACATCACCGATCAGAAACGCGATGCCGAAAGGCTGCGTACGATTTTTGAATCCTCACCAGATGCCATGATCATCACCGATTCTGATGGCCTGCTGACTCAGTCCAACGCGCAGGCAGCCGAGTTATTTGGTTATTCTTCAACAGAGCTCCATAAGCTGTCATTAGAAATTTTGATTCCAACGCGCTATCGCGAACAGCACAGGAAACAACACAGTAAATTCCTGAGTAATCCAACGCCCCGCCAAATGGGAGCGGGACTGGAGCTATACTGTTTAAACAAGGCTGGCAGGGAGATACCTGTAGAAATCAGTCTTAGCCCTATAATAGTCGCCGGCGAAACTACTACCATGGTGAGAGTGCGCGATGTCACCGAACAATTGCGGCATCAAAAAATATTAAAGGCGGCGAAAGAAGACGCGGAACAGGCGAACCGCGCCAAATCCCGATTTCTTGCTGCCGCCAGCCATGACCTGCGACAACCGCTGCAATCTATCAGCATGTATTTGGGTGCGCTTTCTGCCAAAACTTCAGCCAAAGATCGAAAAGCAATAATCGAGCAGACAAAGATATCCCTTTTCACAATCAATCGGCTGCTTAATGCGCTGCTGGATATCTCGAAATTGGAATCTGGCATGGTGCAGCCAGAAATAGTTGATTTTAAGTTAGAGGAAGTAATGCGCCGAGTTTACAATACCGAGGCCCCTCAAGCTGAAGAGAAAAATCAGAATATTTCGATTGTCCATTGTTCGCGCAGCGTGCGAACCGATAGCACGCTACTGGAAATAGTGCTCACCAATATAGTCGCCAATGCGATTCGCTATACGCCAAAAAATGGCCGCATCGTGATTGGCTGTCGCCGTCGCAAGAACTTTGTCGAAATTCAGGTATGTGACACCGGCATAGGCATACCCGGCGACGAGATTGAGAATATTTTTGATGAATACGTACAATTGGAATATTTCGGACAGCGTTCATCCAAGGGTCTTGGCCTGGGATTGGCAATTGTTAAGCGCATAACAGAGCTACTAAATCTGGAATTAACTGTTACATCAAAAGTTAACCAAGGTACGACTTTTAGCCTGCTACTGCCACTCGCCAAACAAGCCACGAATTCTAATCCCAACCCCGACGACAAACCCGGCGAAGGAAAACCCAATACTGCGCTTATTTTGTTAGTGGAGGACGATAGTGCCGTTTTGAAATCAACGCAATTGTTTTTGCAGCTGTCGGGGTTTCGAGTACTAAGCGCGCGGAATGCTACCGAAGCTCGCGAGAAATTTCTAAACAGCAAGGAACAGCCGGAAATTATCGTTTCCGATTATGGTTTAAGAGACGGTGAAAATGGTCTTCAAATAATTAGCGATATTCGGGATATCTCCAGACGCGATTTGCCAGCGATATTAATGACGGGAGACACTTCCAGCGAACGCTCTCAGCAGGCTGAACAAGCGCATTGCAAGATAATATTCAAACCCATCGACTCTTCCAGCCTGCTGCAATCCATAGACGAGGCGCTTAAGGGCGAATAATCTAATTGACCTCCGTCAATTCGCTGCCCTCGTTTTTCGCTATCCTGAGAATTTATAGACGTCTACATTTTTAGCGAGGAGCGATAGTCATGTTATTAAGCAAATATGAACCGGTGCATTTTCTAAATCGAATGCAATCTGACCTGAATGACTTCTTCAGGATGAACGGGAACACGCGCTTGCCGTCGATCTTTGACGACAACAGTGATCTGCTATCAGCCGAATGGATACCCTCGGTAGATGTTAAGGAGAATAGCAAGCAATTTACTATCACCGTTGATGTACCCGGGGTCGATCCGAAAGATATACAGGTGTCCATGGAGAACGGCTATCTCTCCATTAAGGGTGAGCGCAAGGAAGAGAAGGAACAGACCAAGGATGATCGAAAAATTAAGGAGTGTTCCTACGGATCATTTGAGCGACGCTTTAGTATGCCGGATACAGCAAACGCGGAACGCGTGACCGCGAAAAACAAAAACGGTGTGCTTACGGTTACCATTGCGAAGAAGAAGGCCACGAAGCCAAAGTTGATTGAGATTAAGTCCTAAGCATCCCCGGCAGTAATGCCGCATTTCGGCGTCGGAATAAGTCGGTGACTTTATTCCGGCGCCGAATTTTTTTTGAATCAAGTTATCAAGTTATAGCAGCCTGACTATTTCTTCCTCTGTACCTGCTTGCCTGGCAGACACTTAAGAGACGATTTGATAACTGCCAAGCAACTATTAGGTAACTGCTAGGTAAGTAACTATTAGGTAACTACATTCGGACTTCGACGGCCCGTATACTGGCTTATTTTTCCTATCTGCTGCGCAATTACACCCAACTCTTTCAACGCTGTCCGCGTACCCTGACCCTGCTTGCGCTGGTCGGCTTCATATTTTTCCATATAGATACGCACAGTAGCACCTTTGGTTCCGGTACCCGACAGGCGAAAAACAAGGCGCGAGTCATTCGCGAACAATATCCTGACCCCCTGATGTTCGCTGATACTGCCATCAACCGGGTCCACATAGCTGAAATCATCACAGGATTGCACTCGATAGCCAGCAAAGGATTTTCCCGACAGAGAATCGAGGCTGGCACGCAGAGCCTCGATAAAGCGATTAGCCTGCTCGACATCTATTGCTTCATAATCATGGCGGCAGTAATAGTTACGTCCATACTCGGCCCAGTGATCACGCACCAGCTGTTCCACCGACTGCTGTTTTTCTGCAAGCAGGTTGAGCCAGAACAGCACGGTCCAAATGCCGTCCTTTTCTCTTATGTGATCAGATCCCATGCCAAAGCTTTCTTCCCCACAGAGCGTAATCTTACTGGCATCCAAGAGATTGCCGAAGTGCTTCCACCCAGTGGGAGTTTCATAGCAGTTCAGGTTCAGGGCAGCTGCAACTCGATCGACTGCGGTACTGGTTGGCATGGAGCGGGCAACCCCCAACAGACCGGAGCGATAAGCTGGAATCAAGTGAGCATTGGCCGTTAAGATCGCCAGGCTGTCACTGGGACTGACAAAGAAATGTCTGCCCAGAATCATGCTGCGGTCAGCATCGCCATCGGAGGCGGCGGCAAAATCTACCTGATTTGCACCGCTGCCATTGAACATCATCTCCACCAGTTGAGTAGCATGAACCAGATTGGGATCAGGATGCACACCGGCGAAATCTTCTCGTGGCACACCGTTCAGCACAGTACCGACGGCGGCTCCCAGGCGATTCTCGAATATTTCTCTTGCATAGGGTCCGCTCACCGCATGCATGGCATCAAAACGCATGGTAAATTTATCTGAAGTTAGCAGTGTCCGAATTGAATCAAAGTCGAATAACTGCTCCATCAAGTCGGCATACTCAACTACCGGATCTACAACCTCTATTTCCATGTCGCCTAACTGTCTTGTGGTTTGCGTATCGAGTTTAATATCTGGCGCTTCGAAAAAGCTGTACTGTCTGATTTTTCCAGACTCTTCAAACACGGCGTCGGTGTAACTGGTAGTCGCCGGCCCACCGTTGGCCAGATTGAACTTGACGCCAAAGTCGCCATCGGACCCGCCCGGATTGTGACTTGCCGAAAGGATGATGCCGCCCGCTACACCACGCTTGCGAATCAAATGAGAAACAGCCGGTGTCGACAATAGGCCATCCTGGCCAACGATGATTTTAGCCAGGCCATTCGCCGCCGCCATTCGCAGAATAATCTGAATCGCCTGCCGATTGTAGAATCGCCCATCTCCGCCCAGCACCATGGTCTTGCCGGAAAAATTCATTACATTAAAAATCGATTGAACAAAGTTTTCCAGATAATGGCTCTGCTGAAATACGACGGTTTTCTTGCGCAGGCCAGAAGTTCCTGGATTTTGATCGGGGAATGGGATGGTATTTACAGACTGCATACTCATCATGCAATTCACCTTCCATGTTTAGACGATGTTGATATGTAACTCACAGTTACTCTTCATCAACACCTGGGAATGCAAGAACATGCTAGCAGCCCCCCCCCGTAACTAGTTGACAATTATCAAAAACAATAATCTTCAACGAAATTGATATTTTTGCCTCTGAGGGCTTGCCAGCAATATCTTGGTATGGGCAACAGTAAGAATTGCGGTTCTGTGCAAAGAACTGCAGCAATGGGTTTGGGAAACCACCTAAGATCAGGAATTGTGTCAACCGGGCAGGAACTTCGCTGCTGGGAAGGACGATTAAACCGTCGCCGTAGCTGATATAAGTCAATGTACGCGATCGGGATTAGAATAGAGTTAGCATTTGGGTTAGAGGCAGAGATTAGGGTCGCTAATACTTAAAAACACCCACCCACTTCCAAATAATGCAATTGCCTAGTCAAGCCCTATGACACAGATCGATAATAACAAAGCAGCCCCGCCACCCCGCCCTCAACATTGGATGGATATATTCGTCGTAGGCTTGTTGCTATTTACCTTATTTTCTTTTTTTGACTATGGTGACAAGGGCGCTGAAGAAATAGCTTATTCTGAGTTTAAGCAGATGCTGCGTGACAACCGGATTCAAAACGTTCTGATCAGAGGAGACGAGATTAGCGGAAGTTATCGAATTCAGCGCGACGAATTCACCGAATTCACCACCACTTTCCCGCCAATGGATGACTATGATCTTTTTCCTCTATTGGAAGAGAACGACATCGAGGTACGAGTTAGCTCCACCGATCAATCCATCTGGACGATGTTATTTATCAACTTTCTACCCTGGCTGCTGATCATTGGTATTTTCATGTTGACCAGCCGCATGATTAGAAGCGGCGGCAAGGGCTTCGCCGATGGCGGCATATTTGCCTTTACCAAGTCGAAGGCCAGGTTAAGCAAAGAGGGCGATATCAAGGTAGGCTATGGCGATATCGCCGGATTGACTCATGCCAAAGAAGACCTCGGCGAAGTTATTGATTTTCTGCGTAATCCGGAAAAATATCGAGCAATCGGTGCCAAAATCCCGAAAGGCATCCTGTTGGTAGGCCCTCCCGGCACCGGCAAAACCCTGCTAGCTCGAGCAACGGCGGCAGAAGCAGGAGTGCCGTTTTTCAGCATAACCGGTTCTGAATTTGTTGAAATGTTCGTGGGCGTAGGCGCATCCCGAGTTCGGGATATGTATAAAGAGGCGAGAAAAGTAGCTCCCGCACTGATATTCATTGACGAGATAGACTCAGTCGGTAGAGCCAGAAGCAGTATCAACGGTGTCGGTAACGATGAACGAGAGCAGACTTTGAACCAGATACTGGCAGAGATGGATGGTTTCAGCGGCGACGAAGCAGTGGTAGTCATTGCCGCGACAAACAGGCCCGACATTCTCGATAGCGCCTTGACCAGACCAGGAAGATTTGACCGCAAGGTAGTCCTCGATTTACCGCAGCGTCAGGCCCGACTCGACATCTTAAAGGTACATTCCAGAAATGTCGCCATGGACGGGAATCTCGATCTGGATACCATCGCCGCGTCCACTGCCGGTTTTTCTGGCGCCGATCTTGCCAACTTGATTAACGAAGCAGCATTGCTGGCAGCAAGGGATGGAAAAACTCTGGTGGATAACAGCTATCTGGAAAGCGCCAGGGATAAAATCGTCATGGGGGAGAAACGGGAATCCATGTTGAACGAAGAGGAACGCCGACGAGCAGCCTATCACGAAGCCGGACATGCCCTCACCGCCTACCATATGCCCCACGCCGATCTACTGCGAAAAGTCAGTATCATTCCACGGGGTTTGGCCCTGGGATTTACCGAACAGACTCCGGCAGAAGACAAACTCGCATTTGGGCAGCATTACCTGGAAGACAGAATTGCGATTATGTTGGGGGGCCGCTGTGCGGAACAGCTGGTGTTTAACGAAGTGAGTTCGGGAGCGGCAAATGATTTACAACAGGCTACCCTGTTGGCGAAACACATGGTAACGGAATGGGGTATGAGCAAACAGTTGGGGCCACTAAGTTTTCATGGAAGTGAAGAGAGCTTTCCAGGCCAGGAGTTTCTGGTTCGCAAAGACTACAGTGAACACACGGCAGAATTAATCGATGAGGAAGTCAGCAAGCTGGTTACGGAAAATGAACAACGAGCCAGCACAATGTTAAAAGAGCATCATGCCGAACTCGAAATACTGGCCGCGGCATTGCTGGAAAAAGAAACCCTAAGCGACAAGGATATTTTGGAATTATTGTCTGCAAGCAATATCCCGAAGAAATCCGAAACAGCGATTGGATTGTTAAATTAAACTCAATCCTATTCCTGTGTACATTGCGGCTGATTACAGCTAGGGATTTTGCAAGGGAGCATAGGATTGGTCATGTACGTCCCTTACTAAGGTTAGGTGGGACTTATTGGCTCGATCTATTGACACAGTGGATACAGCTTGTAAAAAGCGCCAGGAGAAACTGTCTAAATTGCCAAGCTCGATCCAGAACAGCCATGGGGAACTATTTCATTCGGTTGCCAAAATCACTGCTTTGAACCCGGTTTATTGGAGTTAAACTCTATGATACATCTACCAAGACCAGCAATTTTTCGACTCCTGTTTTTGGCCTTAACTGTCTTAGTCAGCAATGGCTGCAGCGATCTTGCCAGCACCGTTCGCAAAATAACCTATCCACCGGATTTCAAATATGTGAGCGGGCAGGAATTACGCTCAAACATGCATCAGTTGGCATTTCAGCTGCAGCAACTCGATCAAGCTCTGACAGAAGACGACGCCCTGCACGCGGATCAACAACGGCAAGTGTTGGAGACCTTGCGCAGTATAGAGACAATTAGCAGCAGGCTGCTAGCTGGCGAAGCAGGCTCTAACCATCCATTTCTGTATGACCATATGAGTGACTTCGTAAACGATGTCAGCCAGGCTCGCAATGCCGCATCTCTGGACCCGCCTCGCTACTATTTGGCCGGCCGGGTTTCCGGTAGCTGCGCGAACTGTCACCAGATCAATCGCTGATAGTCGATCACCATAAATGGGCGCAGACCTTGCAGTCATGCACAGTATTTACTCGGTGCATAGTTAAATGCAGGGGCGGCCTTGGGCGGTTTAACTATTGCGCTCGAGATCGGATCAAAAAATGGAACCGCGGGCTAAGGAACAGCTGTTAAGTTAGAGAAAGTCAATCTGACGCCCCACTTTAGCTAGAGTCGCAATGGCAAAGAAATCACCAACAGTCGAGCAGTATATTGCAGAGAGAACTGCACCGATTCGCACAGTCCTGGAAGCGTTGCGCCTTTTACTGAAATCGACGCTGCCCGGATCAACAGAGGGAATGAAGTGGGGAGCACCAATCTATGGCGACCCCGATGGTCGCCCGCTGGTCTACCTTTATGGTGGGAAAGACCATGTAAACCTTGGTTTCCTGCGCGGAGCCGAACTCGATGATCCGGACGAGCTACTAGGAGGCAGCGGCAAGTCTACGCGAACTTTGAAGATCTATCCGGGTGATGATATTCCACAAGAGGCGATCCGCATCTTCCTAAATCAATGTGCTGAATTTAAATAGACGCTGGGACACGGCACCCCGTGGTCAAAATCTATATTCGGTGGGAATAGCTATCTAAAGCTGTGTTGCTAAAGACAGTCGGCGGTTGATGCGCTGAAGATCTGACGGATGCAAGTATTCTTGCCTACCTAATAATGGCATGCCCTCTAAAATCCAGTAGGATTTTGCGTTGCCAGAGCTGAAAAAACTATTGAACCAAATTCAGGTCTGCCACGACTGTAGGTCTAAAGCGCTCATTGAGGTGGATGTTATGTCAAAGAAAAGTATTGAGGAGCAACATTCAGACACCGCCATGGTGGCTGCTGCTTTCCGGGCAGTGGCCCACAGAGAGTTTGCTAATTCCATTTTCGGGTCGGATGATCTGGCTCGGCACTTCATTCCCCCATTTCAGAAATTCCTCATAAAATTCAAAACAATCAGAAACCTGGGAATAAAAAGGCATAACAAATATACGCCGGGAGGCTTCGCCTATGTAGTTGCACGAACGGCATTTTTTGATCGGATTTTTGTTGAGGCTGTAAAAAGCGGCACAACGCAGATTGTTCTCGTAGGCGCCGGTTACGACACAAGGGCATATCGGTATGCTAACTTGTGCGCAGATTGTAAGGTGATAGAACTGGATATCGAAACAACTCAAGCAAGAAAGAAGCATTGCCTGGAAAGAGCTGGCATCGCTATACCAGGCAATATTACCTTCGCCCCCATAAATTTTAATCGAGATTCCTTGTCCAACATCTTGCTGAACGCAGGATACGACGCTAGTGAGAAAACCCTGTTCTTATGGGAAGGCGTGAGTATGTATCTTGAGAAAGAGGCCGTTAACGCCATGTTGCAATTTGTCAGCGCTTGCCGGCACCAGGAAAGCTTGATTGTATTTGACTACATTGCTTCGATTAGAGCAGAGGATGTTCACAGTCACTACGGCGTTAAGACCTGGCAAGAAACCTGGCGCAAATACCGCCAAGCGGAGCCATTTAAATTCGACATCGACGAAACCCGGATAAAATCATTTTTGCGCGACAGAGGCCTAAACATGCAGAGCCATTGGCTCAGTGTAGATATAGAAAACCAATTCTTACCCTATAGCAACGCGGAAGATTTAGCCAAGGTGGCTGGCTGGTTTAGATTTGTTACCGCATCGCCTGCTTAGTCAAGTTGCTGCCCCCTAAATCTCCGCCTTGGGAAGATGATTCAGTGAGCATTGCATGAATCATTTCTACTGTTCTCGCCTGCTCACGGCTTGACAGCAGGCTCTAGCAACTTACGACTTAAGCAGCTGTTCTGTGTCCCAGGGAATCTTCATCAGGACTAATATGACCCATGGTCGTAAGACATGGGAGATTGAGTAATTGAGAACGAAAGCCTTCTGGAATTAATGTAATCTAATAAATACGCACTCTACTGATTGATCACAATTAAGCAGTTGAGCACTAAGTTGTTATTCTGTTGGTGTCCCCCATGACCACTATTATTCCTCTCACTATCGCTGAGGTTTCCTTGGCACGAGCCGGAGGCAAGGGTAGATCGCTCGCCAGGCTGCTATCAGCAGGTATGCCCGTACCTCCTGGATTTATCATAGCAACCGACGCTTACCAGGAATTCATCGATGCTAACAAACTGCAGGAAGTCATCTTGGAAATTACCGCCAACGGCATCGGTCAACTGCATGCAGCGGACGAGGCTGAGGCGAATATTCGAGCGTTATTTGCAGCAGCAGACATACCGACAAAAACAGAAAGGGATATTAAGCGAGCCTATGCCGATCTGAACGGGAGAAGACTGGCCGTTGCAGTGCGCTCTTCCGCAACGGCTGAAGATCTACCCGATTTGTCCTTCGCGGGACAGCAGGACAGCTATCTGAACGTCCGTGGTGAGTCGGCCCTGCTAACAGCCCTACGCAGTTGTTGGTCATCACTATGGAACGCACGTGCTATCAGCTACCGTGAACAAAAAGGGATCAGCCATCGAGACGTGGCGATGGCTGTGGTTGTTCAGACTATGGTGCCGGCAGACGTTGCGGGAATACTATTTACTGCGAATCCCGCTACTGGCGATCGATCTGAAATCATTATCAACGCTAGCTTTGGTCTTGGTGAAGCGATCGTTTCTGGTCAGGTGACACCTGACTCTTATCTGTTGAATCGTGATGATCTCGAAGTGAAACAGACCATCATCGGCACTAAGGACAAGATGACTGTATCGATGACTGGGCAAGGAACCACTGCTCTAGCTGTCACCGAGGGCAAGCGCAAGCAAAGCTCGCTTACGGATGCAATGCTGAATGAGCTGGCTGCGTTGGGTTTAAAGGTGGAATTTCTGTTTGAAGGTATACCGCAGGACATAGAGTGGGCCCTGGTGAATGACAAGTTCTACTTGTTGCAATCGCGTCCTATTACCAGTTTACCCAATATCGTATTATCTGCCGTCGAATGGAATCCCCCTACTGCAGGAACAAAGCTAATAAGGCGACAGGTGGTTGAAAACATGCCTGAACCTCTTTCGCCGTTATTCGAGGACTTATATCTACTGCAGGGCCTGGATCGGTCTATCGATCAGATGCTGATGGAATTTGGTATGCCATTCAATCTGGAAGAATTCATGGAGCGGCCCATGTTCCTCACGGTTAACGGCTACGCCTATTGCCGTGCTTCCTATAAGTTAGGCTGGAGTCTACTGCGGACAATGCCAAAGATTCTCTATTGGTATGTGAGCAATCTGAAAAAGTTGATTCGAAACCTGATTCCAATGTGGCGCGATGATGGCCTGCCTCACTATTTGGAAACTGTTAACCATTGGCGAGCCGTAGATCGCACTTCTGCTGCGGATGAAAAATTATTCTGCGGAATACGCACACTGGCCAGCGCTGACGCGACCTACTGGTTCTATATTTCTTTTGTAATGGGTGCTGCGAAAATAACCGATGGAATGCTTCACTATTTTTTAACATCCCGAGTCGTCCGTGGCGAATTGACCAGCGGCATGTTTCTGCAAGGCTTTCCGTCGAAGACATTGCAAGCGCAATTAGAATTGGAGGCCATTGCGAGGGAGGTAAACACTACTACAACACTGCGTGAATTGCTTATTCAGACCCCGGTCACAGAGCTGTTGCAGAGATTGAAACAGCACCGGGACGGTGCTTCCCTGCAAAATAATATCCAGCAGTACCTTGAACACTACGGTCATCAGATCTACAACCTCGATTTTGTGCAGCCTACGCAGATAGAAAATCCTTTGCCGGTTCTGTTGAGTTTAAAAACCTTGGTGAAAAATGCAGATTACGATACCCGGAAGCGCCAGATCCAGATGGCAAAAGAACGCGAGACTCTAATTGACGAAACTCTACAATCGCTAGGTCCGATTCGACGTTCACTGTTTCGAAAATTACTGCACTGGGCACAAATCTATGGGCCCAACCGCGAGGAAGCATTGTTCTATATGGGCGCTGCCTGGCCAACGCTTCGAGGTCTGGCACTTGAGCTTGGCAGTCGCCTTGCCGAAATCGGAACCATAGACAAGCCAGATAAGGTATTTTATCTCAAGAGCTGTGAACTGATAGAAGCTTTTACGGCCCGCGCTAGAGGTCAGGCGCTTCCTGAAATGGCCCAATTGGCAACGAGTCGATGGGAATTGCGGGAGGCACGCAAGAAACTACACCCACCGCCAATGGTGCCGGAGAAGAGCCGATTCAAGTTTGGTCCTTTGGACCTGTCTGCCTTGGAAACTCAGAAACGAAATCAGCATGACAATAATATGTTGGAGGGATTTGCTGTCAGTCCTGGCAAAATAACAGCTAGCGCCTCGGTAATTCTGTCAGCAGCGGATTTTGAGAAAATGGAACCGAATACGATTCTGGTTTGTGCGACGACGACTCCTGCCTGGACACCGCTATTAGCTCAGTCGCTGGGTTTGGTGACAGATATAGGCGGCATGCTGGCTCATGGCTCCATTGTTGCAAGGGAGTATGGGATTCCCGCAGTGATGGGGACAGGAAATATTACCCAGCGAATTGTTACTGGACAAAAAATTATGGTGGATGGCGACAGGGGTACCGTCACTATTTTAGATTAAGCTGAAGAAAACACTTCGACAAATAATACGCTGAAGGCGATATGAACTGGCGACACCACGGACTTGCTAAGTCAATAACTCAAGCCACAACTGAGCCATTGGCAGCCCCAACCTTGGCATACTGAAGTTGTAGCTCGAAGCCTTAGCCCTGAATTATGGCGATTGCCTTGAATATTGCGACTACGCTCAAATTAATTGCCCGCCGGAAACAAGGCAATGATCTTCTGTACTGCCTGCCCTATTCTTGTATCCATCACTTCCCGGTTGTTAAGTGCATCGGTCACGTCCAGTTGTGCCCAACCTCGCCAGATAATATGTCTATTGCTTGCATCGGCTATATCAATTAATAGCATTCCCTCATCGTAATCATTGATATACACATCGCTACCCAGGGATCTATCAAACACCGTATAACCTCGCCTCCGGTCTAATTCCCAACCGCGGAAATCGAAGTTTATCTCGCCTTTTTGCTCCACAAACATATGGTAATGCAGGACTAAATCCGCGCCCTCATCGGAACTGGCATCGAACCCCCGTATGGCTAATTGTTGGTCCACCGCTGCACGTACCCTGGCATCGAAAAAGGGATTATTGTCCAAACGAGGATCACCAGTTGGGGCTTCACCAGTTTCCTCCCAGGCATAACTTCTGTATGAGGAGAAATCGGTATTAGATTCATAATCACTACCCACTAAAATACGCGTAGCACATCCTGTGAGCAGAATTACAGTGATTACAAAATACTTTCTAAAATTGTTCATGAAGTTCCCGTTCAAAATTGAACTCATATTGCACAAAAGTCATAGCCTGCAGAAGTCTTTCCTGGCTTGATACGAGTCAATTTGGCAAAATCAGTAAACCACAGCAGAGCATCAACTCGTTATCTTGTTGCTCTCCACACTACCCTACCAGCAAAGCGCTACTCCTTTACTTTGCTCATCTGTTCTCCGCAACATATTTCCGAGTGCGGCATTTGATCACCGCAGGGGCACGGTTTTTCATAGACAAGTTCCGCTTTGCAACTTTCACAACGATATCGATCTCCAACTTCTCTTGACATGACACGCTCCTTTTCCGATTGAGATTACCGTTGCCTGAAAATAACCCATGACAAGGCACGACGGACTGACCAAAGTCAATTTAGTCAAAAAAAGGTCTGAATCAGCGGTCCTGGATATACCGCTGTGGAATTTAAGCAACTGCGAGTGCGATTAACAAATTCGCTAAGCGCATTACTTAGAGAGGTGCTGACAGGTTTCAAGCACCCTGCCGGAGTAGAATTTATTAGCAGAAGGCACACACAGCAATAGACCAATAGCGCTAAATACCAATCTAAGCTCATTCATACGACGCCCTTCGTAGTGGACAATGATTCAGCAATCGAATGAGATAATGTGCGGAAATATTCTCCCTACACCGCAAGCATAATTTCGAACCAAGGCGATGAAGGTGACGCAGATCAATTACTCGATCCTGCTTACATTCAGAATGAAACGAGTATTAGCCCTTCTGGAATATGAAATTCTCCATACAGCCATAGGGTCCAATATCCAGCATTGCACTCAATAGAAATTTGAATCATGTTTTCTGCTTTTTTGAAGGTGTCTTCATCTGCAAATTCACTATTGGCATTGAATAGGGAACGGTAGACAACGGTGACAAAAACGATAAGCAAGGTTTTGATAGAGGCGACTAATGATGAATATAAAGCTCCCGCAAGCTATCGCCTTGTTATTGATACGTTTGGTAAAATACGACCTTTTACCAGGATCGTAAAAGCCGAAGGCCGACATATTGACGCATTATTAACTCTGTTTGAAAAATACGGCATCCCTGCGCCGGAAGACGACTGGAATTCTCGCATTGAGGCACCTTCATCCATACTTGAAGCGCGTCGCCTGGGAGTACAAGCTGAAGTCGAAAATACAAGTACGTAAGTAAAGAATGCTTGAATCAACCATAGAATTTCCGGATGTACATGACCTGCTCAAACAGCTGCAAAGAGCTTCAAAAGAAAATCACCTTCCTGTTTTCCAACGCAGTGTAGAACGAGAAAATAGACAGGCCGAGAGGCAAGCGCTGTTTCGGCGGTAACCAGGCTGCCGCGGTGATCGGACCTCGCAATATATATTTCGATAGAGATGCTGACAATGAGTGTATTGCACTGGATAGTTGGTAGTAGCCTGCTAATGAGTGCCATTGCAATGGTAGGCAGTTTCACGCTGCTATTGAAACCATCAACATTAGATCGCCTTCTATTACCACTGGTTGCTTTCGCGGCGGGTTCGTTAATAGGTGGTGCATTTTTCCATATGATTCCTGCCAGTCTTGAAACATTCGATAATAATATCGAATTGTTTACCTGGGTATTAGGCGGATTCTGTGTTTTTTTCGCCTTAGAGCAGTTCTTACACTGGCATCATTGTCACCGTTCCCAAACAGACTGCAAGCAACCTCTTACTTACCTAATTTTGGTGGGAGACGGTTTACATAATTTTATCGGCGGCTTGGCAATAGCCGGAACTTTCTTAGTCGACATCCGCTTGGGAATCATGGCTTGGCTTGCTGCCGCAGCCCACGAAATACCGCAAGAACTGGGTGATTTTGGTGTATTGATACATGGGGGTTGGGAGAAAGATAAGGCGTTGTTATTCAATGTAATGTCAGGACTAACGTTCCTATTAGGGGGCCTGGTAACCTACACCTTGTCGTTCAGCCTGGATATTTCCTTTCTCATACCGTTCGCAGCGGGTAATTTCATCTATATCGGTGCAACAGACCTGGTTCCCGAAGTAAACAAGCATGATAGCTTGAGGATCAATATCATAAACTACTTCACTTTTATAATAGGTATTTTGCTAATGCTCGGGATAAAAGTGTTATCCGAGATTTGGTAATCAGAAATGTTCTCCACAATGCCATTCAATCGACTAATTGATACTTATCAGTAACTGTGGCCAATATTTATAAGACGATATTGATACACAATCTATACAGAGTAGAAAAATGACAAGTAGTTCTGACACAACTCCTATACGCGAAGCCGTGGGCGTCTTTTTTGAAGCCAGGGAATTGAATGACACAATTACCGACCTCAAGGCATTAGGTTTCGACAACGCAGCACTTGGCCTTCTCGCCGATGAACTTATCGTGAGAGAGAAATTGGGGCATGTATACTCAGATATAAATAAGGACGAAGCAGACCCAGGCGCACCAAACATTGCATTTGTCGCTAAGGACTCTATAGGTGATGTTCCTCATGCCTTGTTCGGCACCCTGTACATTATTGGTGCCGCCGTGGCTGGCGGTGCCGTGGTTGCTTCGGCCGGTATACTGGGTGGGGCGCTCGCAGTAGCTGTTGCAACTACTGCGGTTTTTGGAGGAATCGGGGCCGTGTTAGGGAGCATAATCCAGGAAAGTGATGCAGAGTATCTTGAAGAACAAGTTGATGAAGGCCATCTACTTTTATTTGTAAGAACAAAGAACGCGGAGCAGGAAAAACAAGCAATAGAGATATTATCCAGACACTCAGCCTTCGATGCCAGGGTTCATACTGTACCCCGGGACGTCAAGCAGAGTTCTTGAAAAATCTGGCAAAAGTGAAATCGCAATTAGATAATTCGGAGATTTCAAAATGAAAGCGACCGCTGAACTTCAAGTTGTCCCGATAGGCGATGGCGTCTCTATCAGAAAAGATATTGCGTATAGTTGAACTGCTGCGGGATTATGACTTCATAGTAGAAACACACGCATCGGGTACTGATATTGAAGGCAAGTTGGCAGATATCCTCAGGGCCGTCGCACAAATACACGAAACCCTTCACAATGAAGGCTGCGTTCGACTGATTACTAATTTAAAATTGGAGACCCGCACCGACAAAGTTCCAAGCCTGGCCGGAAAAAAACTATAAATCAAAAGGGTTAATTACTACAAGCTTATCGATCAACTTTACCCTTTAACTGATGTGAATTCTGACCCAAGCTTTCTCCACCAGTTGCTATTAAAGGTCAGGTGCGCGCATCAATAAAATAAGCCAAACAAATAATGGTTTGCCGTCGACCTGGTGATCGCTACAGTAATACCTTTTGACGCGGATCCGGTTTCACCAGCAAGACATCTGACCACACCCTGTCCAACACTTTTTCTGCGGTGTTACCAATCAGTACTCGATCCAGTCTGGATCGAGATATCGCCCCCATAACGACTACGCTGGCGTCCAAACTGGATACCAACTCCGGCAAGCTCTGGCTAATATCCTGTTCCGATAAATGGCATTGTTGCTCGGTAAGGGAGTGCTTCAGCGCCAGTTTATTGATTTTCTCCAGATCGACCTTATAGTCAGCCTTCAGTGGATACAGGCCCGCCAGGGAGGGTAGTTTTGTCGAATGAAACAAATGCACCTCACCCGCTGATATTTTCGCCAGCGCCTGGGCTATATCAATCAACTTATGGTCCAACGCCGCTGGTTTATCGTGCTGGTGATCCGGATCGACCGATGCGATAAAGACGGGCTTTGCTCCCCAGTTACCAACCTTAACCAACAATAATGGTGCCGGGCAGTATCTGATTAATTCCCAATCCTGATTGGAGAGCAAGGTACTGGCAATTTTTTTATGTGGCTGAGAACTTTTAATGACCAGGGATGGATTTGCCTCGCCAACTGTTCGAACAATTTCCTCGTAGGACGGATTTCCCCAAGCATAGGATACTGAAACTTCCAGTCCCTGCGCTCTAATGGGCTCAGCTATTTGCTCCAGGTCATTTAATTGCTTTTCCCTATGTTCCTGGCGCAGCTTCCTGGCCCGCACCGGGTCAAAAAAATACCCATCCTCAAGATAGCGACTATAATCAGCCATAAATAACTGCAATTCCGCACCGGCCAACTTCGCTAACTTTATTCCCTTGTTCACCGCTAGCTGAATTTCAGAGTCTGGATCAACAACGACAAGTATTTTAGTGAGTTCAAACATGGGGTGCCTCTACTGGTGAATGTGAAAACTCAGCTTGTACCTGAAATAAAGTTATTAGTGTCGCAAAAAACTCTGACTGTTACTACCAATTCAACACAACATAGCGTTGCCCCTCATTAGCTCGAAGCAGTAACAGTGCGCGCTTATCTCTCGAACTTTCTTCAATTAACTGATTAAAAGTAGTAGCACTATCTACCGGGCTTCTATTCACTTCCAAAATTACCGTCCCAATCTGAATTCCGGCCAGCGCCGCAATCGAGCCAGGTACTATCTGTGTTACAACCACGCCCTGCCCTGGCTGTGTATTAAACTGCTCAGCCAACTGCGGAGTCAGCGTCTGCACCGACAGTCCCAGTTCAGCGCTGCTCTGCGGGGTATCCTGAGCTACCATTTGTTGGTCGTTAAGAGTTCCAATAACAAGGCTAACATCCTGCCGCCGTCCATCACGAATAATGGACAGTTGTTCCCTGCTCCCGGGAGCGGTAAGGGATACTCGATTGCGAAAAGCGCCGACATCGGTAACCGGCGTACCCTGATAGGCCACAATAATATCTCCTGACTGCAATCCGGCCTGCTGTGCTGGAGAGTCTTCGGAAACCTGAGCAATCAGAATTCCCTGACCGGGCTCAACAGCAAAGGATTCAGCCAGGTCCGCCGTGAGCGGCTGAATTACAATACCCAAATAGCCACGAATGACCTCGCCTGTGTCGATAAGCTGTTCTGCAATACCCTTGGCCAAATTGCTGGGAATGGCAAAGCCAACCCCCATATACCCGCCGCTGCGACTGAATATTGCAGAATTAATACCTATTACCTCGCCATCGAGATTCACCAATGGCCCACCCGAGTTTCCTGGATTTATGGCCGCATCAGTTTGAATAAAATCCTCGTAATCGCTGATTCCCAAACTTGTACGCCCCTTGGCACTGACCACGCCTACCGTCAGGGTATGACTTAAACCAAAGGGGTTACCGATTGCCACTACCCATTCTCCAACTTCGATATTGGAGGAGTCACCCAGAACCAGGCTGGGCAGGTCGCCAGCCTTTACTTCGATCACCGCCACATCGGATTCAGGATCCGTGCCGGTTATTTCTGCTTCGAATTCTCGCCCGTCCAGAAAAGTGACCCGAATTTTATCGGCGCCCTCTACCACGTGGTTATTGGTAAGCAGGTAAGTCTTGTCCCGCAACAAGCCCTGTCTTGATGAAAATACAAAACCCGATCCCTGGCTAACTGTGCGCTGCTGCGGGGCTGGACTTTGCTGCCTCGGCGGTTCCGAAAAGGGGCCATCGAAGAAGCGTCTGAAAAAGTCGTCATCAAATGGAGAGAAGAAGGGGCTTTGTGCCACGCTATTCCTGGTGCTTTCCACCTGAATAAACACTACTGACGGTGACACCTGCCGTGCCACTGCAGCAAACGCCCTGCTCGACTCGCGCAGACTCTCGATCCCTTCGTCCAGCCCATGTGCTGGCATAAAACCAGTTAACGCCAGCAGCATGAATAACTTTCGTAATCCGGACATCACGCCCCTCCCAATTTGCCAGTTTTAATTTATCGATTTCAGCAGCGTTTTCAATGTTGCATATTGAGTTTGGTCAACTAGGAGGTGATTTAATTAAAGCGTAAAAAGAAGCTAAACCAGACAGGTCTGCAGGATCTGCTCCGAAGCCAATTGCGCCAAAGCAGAAAATCAGAGCTCTCAGCTAAAGCTATTGACCAGAAATAAAAATCCGACAAGATTCCATGCGCTGCTGGACCTTGCGAAAACAAAGCTGCTACTCTAAAAGCGCTGACATTGCTAATCTCTGAGGCAGCTGCATGGGTCTTGAAATAGATAGAACGAATTTCACTGAAAGTGATTTCGAACGATTTGGTAATCGGCTGCGAGACAACTTGCAAGCACTGGAGATGGTGTTAGCCAGGCCCGGTTTCGGTGAAGGTGATCTTTCCTTTGGTGCCGAACTTGAATTATATATTGTCGATAAGGAATGCCGACCCCTGCACATCAACCAGGAGATTATTGCCAAGCTCAACGACCCGCAATTAACTCTAGAGCTGAATCGCTACAATCTGGAGTACAATTTCAAGCCTGTACTACTAAAAGACAATTGTTTTGCTGCCACACAAAGCGAAGCATTGGCCGCCATTGACAAAATAAATGGAGCAGCCGCAGCCTGGGGTGGCAGTGTCGTTCCCGTTGGCATTCTTCCAACGCTTGAGCAATCTGATACCGGTTATCATGCGATGACCCAACTCGCGCGTTTCGAAGCCCTAACCAAAGAGCTTACTGAAATTCGTGGCGGCCCATTTACTATTGCTATTGAGGGTGAAGAGAAACTGCAGCTGGCCATGGACGATGTAACTCTGGAGGGAGCCAATACCTCATTCCAGATTCACTTACGCGTGCCCGCGAATGAGTTTGCCGATTTCTATAATGCAGTGCAGCTGGTTACGCCCCTGGTGGTCGCAATGGCGGCGAACTCGCCGACCCTATTTGGGCATCGGCTGTGGCAGGAAACACGTATCCCGCTTTTTAAACAATCCATCGATTGTCGTCCGCAGGATTCATTGCATCCGATTCCGGCCAGAGTAAATTTCGGCAATAACTGGATACGGGAAAGCGCATTCGAACTATTCGCAGAATCAGTGTTGCTGTATCGACCGATACTGCCAGATTGCTCCGATGAAGACTCAATAGCTGTAGTCCGAAATGGCGGTACACCTAGTCTGCACGAACTACGATTGCACCAGGGTTCCATCTGGCTGTGGAATCGCCCGGTTTATGATCCAAACGGGGCCGGACATTTGCGCATCGAATTGCGTGCCTTCCCCGCTGGCCCCAGCATCGTCGATATGCTCGCAAACGCGGCCCTGGCTATAGGACTTGCAAAGCAGATGCAATCGAGTATACGAGGCCTGCTGCCAGCGATTCCCTTCACCTATTGCATTGCGAATTTTTATCGCGCCGCACAAAAAGGACTGGACGCCGAATTGTTCTGGCCTTCCTTGAAACAGAGTCAGCCCGAATACAAAACCGTGCCCGAAATATTACGCAATTTGTTACCGAATATTTCTGAAAACCTGGCTTCGATGGGTTTCGTTGAAAACGATTATCAACACTTACTTAAGGTCATCGAAGAAAGACTTGCCACGGGACAAACTGGCGCACAATGGCAATTAAGCAAACTGGCTGAACTACGCAAAGACATGCACAAACGCGAAGCACTTGCTGAAATGTTTAAACAATACCAGCTTAACAGTGGGGCAAATACCCCGGTTGCACAATGGCAGTAATTGAAAAGTTCTCTACCAAATTAGATGGGAAGATCTATAGCTGGGTGAACCCCAGCGCCGAAGACATCGGCGCTTCCAGCATCGAATTCCTGAACGCCCTGCCCGGCCCTACTCATATTCATGTTAGCGGCGAGGACTCATCTCGCTGCCGTGCCACAGTGACGCTATTACACGGCAACGAACCATCCGGCTTGCATGCGATCTATGAAGTATTAAAACAGCGCGTTCCAGCGGCGGTAGACATGCACTACTTTATTCTTAATGTGGATGCGGCGCGTCAGGCACCTGGCTTCATTTATAGAATGTTGCCGCAGCACAAAGACTTGAACAGATGCTTTAAGCCGCCCTATGGTAATACCGAGCCAGAACTACTCGCCAAGAATCTTATACGGCTATTACAGCAGTTGCAGCCAGAATGCGTTATCGATATACATAACACTTCCGGCTCCAGCCCGTCCTTTGGTGTAACCACGTTTATGGATGAACGCCATGATGCCTTAGTATCATTATTTACCCATCGCATGATTGTTACGGACTTACAGCTAGGCTCATTGATGGAGATAAGCGAGACCATGATGCCAACCGTTACCATCGAATGCGGCGGCGCGCAGGACCGTGAATCCCATTTAATGGCCACTGAAGGACTCAGCAAGTATATTTCTCTGCAAGACATACTATCGGAGCGTCATGAGGATATGTCGCTGGAGTTCTTTCACAACCCCATGCGTCTTGAATTAAAAGAGGACCGAGACATCGCCTACGGCGATCACTGCCTTCTCAGCGAAGGCGTAACACTATTACCGGGTGTAGAAAATTACAATTTCGGCTTCGTTGATTCGTCGATTCGTTTAGGCTTTGTTGCCGGGATACTGAAAGACTCCTTAAGCCTGAAAGATACTGCGGGCGCAGAAATGATATCGGATTATTTTGAGCTGCGCCGCGGTGAACTCTATCCGCGCAAGAAGATAAAACTATTCATGGTAACCAGCAATCCCGAGATCGCACGTAAGGATTGCCTGTTCTATCTGGTTGAGCCCGATGACTGAGCAGGATTTGTAGTTAAGTTCTCGAATAGGTTTCTTAATAAGAATTAGCATACAACTTACTTATTTCTCAGTTGGCACTCGATCCACAGCGGACTCTGGGCAAAATCGCTGATTTGTCCTGGCCATGTGGTGCTAAAGGGTAAGCTTAAGGGGTATATCGATAAAATATATTGACGGGTCTTCGCTCTGATCGCCATCTATTCGCTGCTGGATTCGGTCTGAAGGAAAATCGTTCGATTGCATTGCGCGCATATGCTTTTGGATGCCCCCCTGGGGGCGATGAGTAAATAGCATCAATATTTCGTGCGTTGCCCTGTTTATCTAAGGAAAGGCGCAATAGCACTGAATTCAATTCAGTGTTCAAACCAGCGATTAAACTAGTCTTCTCAGGCCTTCTGGTAAACCGTAGCGACTCGTTCCAAGCAGTGAATTCGATCGCTTCCCCTATATCTCCTTCTATGCGCGTTCCTAGTGTCGCTTCCAATTCTGTTGGTCTCTGCTCTTGCATCGCTGAATCTATAGAGGAGTAGAATTTTTTCATCGGTAGTATTGTTGGCTGCCTAAAAAAGGCGACTATCTTTTCTTCATCCACACCGCCCTCTCGAAAGATGTCTACTGCTAGCCGGTACAATGCATCGTTCGAACCATAGTTTTTATTGCGCCCTAAATCATTGGCAAGTTTTATATAGTCTGCTTCATAGACTATAGCCATCCCGGTTGCTTCAGGGCGCTCAAATTGGTCCACTATAGGCCGGATTCGTCTAATCGCCGACACTGCGTCATCAAGAGAACCTGCTCTAGGACCCACGCGAAGTTCGTCTCCTGTCCTTTGCATCGTGACTCCCCGATATTCCATCAATGCTTCACGATACAACCATGGAACAAATAGCGCATTTTCTGATCCATATTCTCGTTCTGCAAAATCAACGGCATTTTCCATAACCGCCCTGTACGCCATAAAATGTTCTGCTCGAAGTTCCGGGATATCTATGTACACTGCTGCCAGATTCCATGCTGCGAATTCGTCCAACAGGCTCAATAAATCTTCAGTATCAAAATTCGAATGCTTGGTAAATATCCAGGCCATAAACTGAAATCTATCATTTATAGATTGCCATTGTTGTTGTCGAATGTCGTTTGAGATTTGCTCGATCAATGCAGGGAGTTGACCGAATGAGGAAGGGCTGTGGTTAATTCTGTTAAGCTGCAAATACCTGTCAATTAGGCGGTCAACCTCTGGGTAGTTTTCTAAGCCTATTTGCAGTGAAAGCATTCGTTGCAAGGGTTCCAATAATTCAGTATGGAATGGACCGTAGGCGGTCTCGGCAGCATCAAGCTCTTCTTGGATTGCGGAAACTTCAGCAATGATGCGATTGCTGACTTCAAGCGCCGATTCATCGGCCCTTTGGTCGATGATTGTAGAGTCTGCAGCGATAGTAAATTGAACCCAAATAAGCCCACACATTGCTGCAATGCAAAACGCGAAGCGTAAGGCTAGCTTCATTAGACGCTTGGAAACACACATGATAATGGCCTCGTTTTGCGCTGGCCCTGGCACACAGTACTGGAACTATATTAGGTTTAATATAGATAGTCTATGTGCATCGGGAGGTATCCGAGGTTCGCTTCTGGCTGTGAGTTCAACTGGTCAACGCAGGAAACAGACCATGGAGCAAAATCCATATCCCTAGCTTTTCTACTAGAGGCAAAACCAGTTGCTAAGCCATGTCTCAAGCTACTGAGACTACCTCTCTTAACAGCCACTTAGTCAAGCGGATGCAAAACCACAGGGAGTCTGCTAAAGCCTTTTACAAAACTTGAATACACACGTTCCGGCTCGCCCACTACTTCCACCTTGTGAAAGCGCTGCATTATTTCTTCCCACACTATAGTGAGCTGCATTTCTGCAAGTCGATTACCCATGCAGCGGTGCAGACCAAATCCAAATGAAAGATGTTGACGGGCGTTAGATCTGTCTATCAAGAATTCATTAGCTCGCTCAATAACCTCTTCGTCGCGATTGCCCGAGGCATACCACATTACTACCTTGTCGCCTGCCTTAATTTGTTTACCAGAGAGTACGGTATCAACCTTTGCTGTTCGGCGCATATGTGCCAGAGGTGTCTGCCAACGAATAATCTCTGACACCATATTTTTAACCAGACCATGATCGGCACGTAATTTTTCATATTCCGCTGGATTTTCATTCAGGGCAAGCACACCACCCGATATGGAATTACGCGTAGTGTCGTTACCACCGACAATCAACAAAAATATATTGCCGAAGTATTCTTCCTGCGGCATGTTACGCGTTGCCTCACCGTGAGCAAGCATGGAAATAAGATCATTGCCCGGTTTTTCATTGACTCTCTCATTCCAAAGCCGAGTAAAGCAGGCCAGGCATTCCTGCATCGCTGTCCATCGTTCCTGTTGATTATTTACCACGCCGCCACCGGGGATGGCGGTCGCAGCATCAGACCAGAATGTTAATTTGCGTCTGTCCTCGAACGGAAAGTCGAACAGCGTGGCTAACATCTGGGTGGTGAGCTCGATTGATACACGCTCCACCCAATCAAATTCTTCTCCCACTGGCAGCTCATCCAAAATTGTACAGACTCGCTGCCGGATCAGGCCTTCCAGATTTTTCAGATTTGCAGGCGCCACCACGTCCTGTACAACACGCCTTTGTTCATCGTGTTTTGGTGGATCCATGGAAATAAAAGCAGGCAGCGTAAATTCGTCGAAGGAATCGACTATGCCTATTGTCGGTTCGGAAGAGTAGATGTGGGGTGATGTATCCACCTCCATGATGTCCTTGTATTTCATTATCGACCAATAGGGCCCGACCGCCGATTTTTGGCAATAATGCACCGGCTCTTCCTGTCTCAGGCGTTGCATGAAAGGCAAATATTCATTCGCCTGCCAAATGCCGGGATGAGATAAATCGATTTCACCGATAGGCATGGTGTAAGGGTCTTTTCCCACCATGCTCCACTTGCTCTGTTTGAATGGCTGGCTGCCTGCCGTTTCGCTCATACTTTCGCCCCCTCAGGACATTAATCAGCACTTGCTATTAGCTGTTTCTATTTACTAAACGCTAAAATTGAAATTCTGGTGTAGTCACAATCAGACCATCCAATTCCTCGGTAACCTGTATTTGGCAGGACAGTCGAGAATTTTCTTTACGATCTGTGCTTAAACTGAGCATGGCTTCTTCGGTAGGATTGAGTTCCCCCACTCTAGAAAACCATTCTTCATCGACATACACGTGACAGGTTGCACAGGAACAGGAACCACCGCAATCTGCATCGATTCCGGGCACGCCATTGGTCACAGCCGCCTGCATAACAGATGCGCCGGTTGCCACCTCGACTGGGTGCTCTGCACCGTCGTGCTCGATGAATAATATTTTAACCATGAATCCTAAACCCTTTATTAGGTAAAATTTGAAGGCGCAACAATAGCAAGGATTCCGGACAAGCTAAAGATGGAATCCATGTTTGTATCAGTTGTTTAGCGATTACTTGCTGCGGCCTCGCCATCGGCGACTATTTTGTTAAGTTGTTAATAGTTAAATACTAATAAATTACAATCTAGTGCCTACCTGTCGAGACAATATACAGAAGATTTTGTAGACTAAGTCGCTGGAAATTTCCCACCCGGTTTTCCTATCAATCAGGGGCGCAGTATTGAGCCCTGGACAGCTAACAAACACAGGAACACAGTGATTCCAGTTGAATGAATAGCACGATGCGTTCCTACATGCCCATTATTATCAGCGGCTGCCTGTTACTGATGCTGTCATTTGGCTATCGCGCCGGTTTTGGGCTGTTTATGCAACCCATGTCGGAAGCAAGAGGCTGGGGTCGTGATGTTTTGGCCATGGCGCTGGCCATTCAAAACCTGTCCTGGGGTGTCTGTGCCGTGATAGCCGGCGGTCTGGCCGACAGAGTCGGCAATCTTAAAGTCTTACTGGGCGGTGTGGCGCTGTATGCCTTGGGTATGTGGGGCATGGCATTCTCGACAAGCAATCTGGCTATTAATTCCACTGCCGGTTTATTAGTAGGTGCCGGTGTAGCTGGCACCTCATTCGGCATTGTTTTACCAAGTTTGGTGAAGGCTGTGCCCGAAGATAAACGTACCTGGGTATTGGGCATAGGCACTGCTGCGGGCAGCTTCGGGCAGTTTCTGGTGGTGCCAATTATTCAGGTGGTTGTTGATTCCGTAGGTTGGTTCCAGACTTTACAGTACTTAAGTATTTCGGCATTCATGATGGCTGTACTCGCCATCCCCTTGGCACAAGCGGGCGCTACAGCGACTACGCAGACAACAGAGGCTGCTCCCGCCAGCCTCTGGGAAATTGCCAGCAGCGCATTGCAAGTTCGCGCCTATTTATTACTGCTGCTAGGTTTCTTCGTCTGTGGATTCCACGTGGCTTTTATTACGGTGCACATGCCAGGCTATGTTGTCGATCTCGGCTTCTCTGCCCAGGTTGGTGCCTGGAGTATTAGTCTTATTGGCTTGTGCAATGTTATCGGCGCCTACTGCTCCGGTGTGCTCAGTGGCAAGAGATCCATGCGCAAGATACTCGCCTACATCTATTTGGGCCGGGTCGTCGCTATTGCCGGCTTTCTTGTATTTCCTCCTTCTCTTGCCAGTATTCTCCTATTCAGCGCAACCATGGGTTTTCTCTGGCTAGCCACCGTGCCCCCTACGTCCGGATTAGTAGCGCTGTTTTTTGGCACGCGCTACATGACATTCCTGTATGGCATCGTATTCCTTAGCCATCAACTAGGCAGCGCTAGCGGTGTATGGCTGGGAGGCTTTCTTTATGAAAAATATGGCAACTACGATGGCATCTGGCTGGCGGGAATATTATTGGGCCTGGTGGCCGCTGTACTCCATTGGCCAATCGAAGAGAGAGATCATAGCCGGAGTTTACCCCTGGCGGCGCAGTAATAACTTTCCTCTCCGATAAAGCCTCGGCGTCAGTTTTCAGTTATATTGCATCCATATCACGTCACACAGGCATCATAATGGACAGGAACCTGTGGAAAGGCCTGTCGCGACACTGCACAGCTCAGCTTTACAATCGGGCCCCTTGTGGATTCAATCTGGAGAATGTAATGAGAAAACTATTACTGTTAATTGCAGCCCTCGGCTCGCCTGCCTGGGCGTACGCGGATGGTTGCAGGTATTCCAAAGATTATGATTTCAACGTCGATGCCTCGGCAATCGAGAATCTGATTGTGGATGTTGGGTCCGGAAAACTAACAATCATCGGCGATGATTCCATCGACGAAGTTCAAGTCGAGGCCAGGGCCTGCACTAACTCCCGAAGTCGTCTCAATGACCTGGATTTAACACACCGAAGCCGTGGATCTGATCTTTTGCTACGCTCGGAGTTTCATGAGAGTGGAAGCCTGTTCTCCTGGCTAAGCATAGGTTATGCCTATATCGACATCGAGCTGACAGTACCCAGCGCTCTATTGGTGGAAGTAGACGATGGTAGTGGCGCCATCAATATTTCTGGCGTGTCGGCGGTGGAGTTGAAAGACGGCTCGGGGTCTATACGTATTTCAGATATTAGTGGCGATGTGTCGGTAGACGATGGTTCTGGTGCGATCACTGTCTATGACGTTAACGGCGTGGTATCAATCAATGATGGCTCCGGAAATGTGAAGATTTCCGACAGCAATGGGGTAAATATAATTGATGATGGTTCCGGCAGCATTCAAATTGAAAATATTAACAGCAACGTAACAGTACATGAGGATGGCTCGGGCAGTATTAGCATTCACAATGTTGGCGGGGATGTTGATATCGGTGATTCGGGCTCGGGGTCGATTAACGTTAGCGCCATAGCTGGAAATTATACTGCCAAAGATGACTAGGGACCCTCTGATCAATTTGCTTGATTTGTGATTTTCACTACGCTACC
Organism: Gammaproteobacteria bacterium; assembly: GCA_021773355.1. Classification (GTDB taxonomy): domain Bacteria; phylum Pseudomonadota; class Gammaproteobacteria; order Pseudomonadales; family Pseudohongiellaceae; genus UBA9145. The sequence continues at coordinate 191,049 of JAJFKE010000023.1, forward strand.
TCACTCATTGATGCGCACAGTTAACACATCACAGGAGACACTGTTTAGAACCCTACTCGCGGTAGAACCCAACAATACATCCCAACCTGAATGGCCATGGCTACCAATGACTATCGCATCAGCAGCAATTTTATTTGCCAGGTTCCTGATTTCAGTGGCAGGTGTTCCCAATACGATATGAATTCGATGATTCTCGATTCCTAACTGGCTGCCTACAAGTTGCAGGCGTTGTTTTGCCTGAATGACTACCTCAAGCGTTAGCTTTTTCGCCTGAACGGCAAATACGCCTCTGTTATATGCCGCCGCAATTGGTTCCACAACGTGAATCAGGTGCAGCCGGTGGAACTCATTTCCTGCCAATCTCAGTGCAGCATCAACAAGCTTTTGCGAACCTTTAGATAGATCATTGGCAACAATAATTTTGTTATACATATCACAGCCTGGATTGAATTTAGCTTCTACCGGCCAGGAGCAGAATTTCAATTGCATCTCTAATTCTAAACCCACATTTTGGCAGTGGTCCTAAATTAGAATTCAATGCGCTCACCCTGCGCGGGTATCTCACTGGCGATTCCATGATCAAGCTGAAGCTTTGCCGACAGAGCTTGCAGAGCGGTAGCTTCCCCATGAATCAAAATCAGGCGCGGCACGGGATTGAAATTCCGTGCCCACTCGATCAATTCGGTTTGACCCGCGTGTGCTGAGAAACCACCCAGGGTCTCGATGCCTGCCCGTACGGCAAACTCTTTTCCGTACATTTTTACCCGTTTGGCACCATCAACCAGTAACCTGCCCAAGGTTCCCTGAGCCTGAAACCCGATGAAGATGATCGTGTTACTGTCATGCCATATACGATGCTTGAAGTGGTGCCTTATCCTGCCGCCGGTACACATGCCACTGCCGGCAATGATGATGGCTCCGCTCTCGATTCGATTAATTGCCCGCGACTCTTCGGTGGTCTGACTAAACCGTAGGGTAGGAATAAATTCCTGCAGAGATTCGCGCCCGGCATCAGTAAGACAACGAACGTCTTTATTGTCCATGATATGTAGCCAGTTATCGTAGACTTGAGTAACTTCGATCGCCATAGGACTGTCAAGAAATACAGCCCAGTTATCCAGTTCGCCCTGATGATAGAGGCAGCCCAGATGAAACAAAATTTCCTGGGTACGCCCAACTGCGAAGGAGGGTATCATTACGTTACCGCCCCGCTGCCAGGTACTCTTCAATATCGCCGATAGCTCTTGCAGCGTGTTATCCATATCCTTGTGATTGCGATTTCCATAGGTGCCTTCCATCATCAACAGATCTGCCTGAGTCAGTGTGGCTGGATCATTCATGAGAGCGGAGTCTTTATTGCCAAGGTCGCCGGAAAATACCAGGCGCTTATCTTTTCCATCCTCTGTTAATACCAATTCAACAATAGCAGACCCAAGAATATGGCCCGCATCATGAAAACATAGGCGCAAGTCCGTGGTTACCTGCGCCTCGACGTTGTATTGAATAGGTTCACACTGAGCTATAACTTTCTTAACATCTTTTTTGGAGTACTCCGCCACTAACAACTTCAAACCTTTTCGCACGCGTCGACGATTTTTATATTCCAGATCACGTTCATACAGCCCGAAGGAGTCTTCGAGTAATATTCGTAATAGGCCTTTAGTGGCCCGACTACAATAAATAGGGCCGGCAAACCCCTGGTTTACCAATTTGGGAAGCAAGCCGGAATGATCCAGGTGCCCATGGGATAGAATCACAGCATCGATTTTGACTGGGTTGAACTCAAATGTTTCTTTCTGGATTCGTTCAACGGCATCCCCTCCCTGGCGCATGCCGCATTCGAGTAATATCCGGCCGATTGCTGGTGACTCGAGCAAATAGCAAGAACCGGTTACCTGTTGCGCTGCACCATAAAATGTAATAGTAGCCACTAATAAAGGCTCCTCTTGTAACAGCAATCATTGCTGATGATGACGATGAAGCCTGAAAGCTAATGTGCCAGAACGGCATGGCTGTGTGGCAGGGCTGTTTCATCAAACAATTCTTATTCTGATTTCCGTAAAGCCATGGATGTCTGAGTAAAAACCGTTAGCTTCAATAGTTGAGTAATCCTATTCACTCATTCCATTAAAGATGTTGCTGTCCAGTTTATATTTAATCTAATGCTATTCAATTGATTAGCATCAAGCCTATTTGCATCGTTCTGGTTAATAGTGATTACGTGAGTAAGCGTATATGTAAGGCTTCAACCATGCAACAGCAAAGGCTTCCATTTAGGCTCGGCTTGCGAGCTTTTCCCATGTGGGCAGTGTTACTGCTAACTATGTGGCTTAGCGGCGCCAGCAATGCTCAAGATGTATGGCTGGTGGAGCTGCAGGGCGCTATAGGGCCAGCAAGCTCTGATTTCTTAATGCGGGCGCTAGACGATGCTGAACAAGCCGATGCTGAACTAGTTGTGATTCGTCTGGACACCCCAGGCGGGCTGGACTTGGCGATGCGTGACATTATTCGCCACATATTAGCCTCGCCAATACCAGTCGCCACCTGGGTGGCGCCCAATGGCTCACGAGCCGCCAGCGCTGGCACTTATATTATGTACGCCAGTCATTTTGCCGCCATGGCACCGGCTACCAATATAGGTTCGTCCACCCCCGTAAGTATTGGCGGTGGCGGCAGCCCATTTCCCATTCCAGTCGCACCGCAAGAGGAACCCGCCGAACCTGAAGAGGCAGACATAGCTGGCGGCAGCGCAATGGAGCGAAAAGTAATCAATGACGCGGTGGCGTATATAAAGAGTCTGGCAGAGCTGAGAGGACGTAATGTTGAGTGGGCCGAACAGACCGTAGTGGAAGCTGCAAATCTCACGGCAACGGAAGCATTGGAACTTAATGTCATCGATATCATCGCCGATTCTATTGACGATCTGCTACAGCAACTGGATGGTAGAAAAATAAACATAGATGGCAGCGAATTGACTCTCCAGCTAAGCGATAGCAATGTCACTGTTATCGAGCCAGACTGGCGCCATCAGTTCCTGGCGCTTATCACAGACCCTAATGTCGCCTATATCCTGTTAATGATTGGTCTCTACGGTCTGATTCTCGAATTTTATAATCCCGGTCTTGGCTTGCCCGGTATTACCGGCATCATCTGTCTGTTGATCGGGGCCTATGCACTGCAAATGCTGCCGATTAACTATGCCGGTGTGGCCTTGATTCTGCTGGGGATAGGCTTAATGCTGGTGGAGGCTATGTCGCCCAGCTTCGGTGTTTTTGGTTTCGGGGGGGTTATTTCCTTCGCGCTGGGGTCGGTTATTTTGATGGACACTGAACTCGAGGCCTACCGAATTTCTCTGTCCATAGTCGCCGCTTTCACCGCGGCCTCGGCAGGCGTATTCCTCTATGCACTAGGGGCAGTGTTGCGTGCTCGACGCCGGGCGCTGGTCAGTGGTGTCGAGAGTATGATCGGTAAAACTGCTGTGGCTCTGGATGAATTCGAAAACAGGGGTTTAGTCCATGCCTTTGGTGAAAACTGGAGTGCCGAATCTGAACAATTTATTGAGAAGGGAGCAAAGGTTGAAATAACCGAAGTCGATGGCCTGACCCTTAAAGTCAAAAATCAGGAGTAAAGTCATGGAAACATTTACCATAGCATTTTTCATCCTCGCCTTTTTGATTCTTCTAAGCGCTTTTCGCGTCTTACGAGAATATGAAAGAGGCGTTATATTCACACTTGGTCGTTTCTATAAAGTAAAGGGGCCAGGCCTGATTATAGTAATTCCGATATTGCAGCAGATGGTGAGAGTTGGATTGCGTACCATAGTCTGGGATATCCCCACACAGGATTTAATTACCCGGGACAATGTCTCGGTAAAAGTAAATGCCGTACTCTATTTTCGCGTTCTCGATCCCGAGAAGTCTGTCATCAATGTTGAAGACTTCATGGAAGCAACGGGACAGCTCGCACAGACGACCTTGCGCTCGGTTCTGGGCCAACATGAGTTGGACGAACTATTGGCAGAGCGTGAGAGACTGAACGTTGATGTGCAGAAAATCCTGGACGCGCAAACCGACAACTGGGGTATCAAAGTATCGAATGTCGAGATCAAACATGTCGATCTGGATGAGAGCATGATTCGGGCAATAGCTAAACAGGCGGAAGCAGAAAGGATAAGGCGCGCCAAGGTTATTCATGCCATGGGGGAATCCGAGGCTTCAGCAAAACTCGTGGAAGCGGCGGCACAGCTTGCGCAACAGCCCGAATCGATGCAACTCAGGTATCTGCAGACACTAACCGAAATCGCTAGCGAAAATAGTTCGACCATTGTCTTCCCGTTGCCGGTGGATATACTGGAGACATTTAAAAAAATGCTGGGCAGATAGACAGGGCTAGCCGTTTAAGACTGCACCTAGAAACAAGCAATTTGAGCAAACGACCTGTCCATCAGGCACAGTAAGTCTGTGGATGTTGCGGCGCGAAAAAGTGAGGACATGTCGCGAACTACATAAACTTTACCGGAATACTGACTCCTCTGTGCTAAGTAATTCTCTGCAGTCTTGCTGCAAATAGTTAGACTACAGCAACAGTCTTTGCTGGAATGGATAGAGGCTGAGATATCCCCACGAAATCTTGAAAATACTGGCTTAGTTTTATTTTAAATTCAACGCTGAAGTAAGCCCGCTGTAACGGAGATGTTTCCTGGGAACAATCAGGGCCAGGGGCCCGTGAGCAGGGAGCAGGGAGCATCTCCGTTACAGCGGGCGATGAGGTATCCTGTCCAGTCCGGCGGCAATAATCTATGGCTTTAATACCGGCTCGAGCAGCACATCATTCTGTTCTGATTTCGTTGCAAGATGTATGGCCTTGGTCAGTGTCTTTGCCGCGTTTCGAATCTCTCGGATAGTATTTAGCTGAATCGAAACGCCAGTGCCATTCCTATAATCTCGACCTGCGTGTGAGTATACGAAATCGGTGGATTCCTCCTTGTGTTGTTCAGTTAAAACCCGCAGCTCATGCAACTCTTCCAGAACAAATGCCTCAGGGTGATCTCCGACAAGTAAACCTATCATTTTTTCATAAACTGTTTTCTGAAATTGTTTCTGACTGTCGTAGAGTTCACGCATAGCCTTGCTGGTACTATATTTCAGCTCGTGCAGGTCGTGCTGAATATCCTTCAAGCATTTACTACTGAACACCACATGCCGTGTCACCGCCTGCCAACGTTCTAGCTCTTTGCTTTCATCCATATTCAAAGCTTGTGTTTGAATCTGCAATAAATAATCCAAAATGCGACCTTCCTGGGTTTTGAGTTCTTCATAACCTTCTTCGAATGAGTGATGGCCTATTGCCCCAATAACCCCGTCACCGCTTTCAGTAATAATTTTCAACTGCTCTGGTTTTAGACTAAATACTCTTAGATTATTGCAAGCCGCCTGGAGTATGGCCAATTTGACTGTCTCAGATAAGGCGACCAGGGCAGCGTCGACCACATTTGGAGTAACGGTGACTAATAAGTTTTGGGATGGACTCAGACTTCTTGAGAACAGCTTTTCGATCCAGTTTGCGAAGTAGTTAATGAATGGAAGAAACGCTATCAATCCTAATACATTCATTAGACTGTGGAAGGCAACCAGCGAATACAGAGGATCGTTTAGAGAAAACAATGAGAAGAGTTGTGGTAGCAGTGGCAGCAATAGTAGAAATGCTGCCATATCGACAATTAGATTGAAGCTGAAGTGCGCAAAGGCAAGTCGTTTCTTTATTTGATTGCCAGTAATGCTACCCAGGGCGGTGGTGCTGGTAGTGCCCAAGTCTGCGCCTATGATCAATGCAACTGCCTCAGGCAGTGCGATAAACTCAGCATTGATGGCGGCCAGGGCGATCATCATGACTGCGGAGCTTGATTGCATCACAATGGTAAAAACAATGCCTGCGGCCAAATAGATAACGGCGTGATGCCCTTTCAGTGCGGAGATGTCCCACTGCTGCGGAAGTGACTCCATGCTGGATTTCATAATACCCAGCCCGAATAGTACAAGAGCAATACCAAACGCTATGGTCGCCGAGTAGTTAAGCCGCGAATCGCGTCTGCTCATAGCCATTACAACGCCGGCAGTACCAAGCAGGGGCAGAGCAATTGACTCCAGGTCAATCTTGAAACCAAATATGGCGACTAACCAACCGGTAAAGGTGGTCCCCAGGTTAGCGCCCAGTATAATGCCAATCCCATTCACCAGGGGCACCAGTCCCGCGCTGGCAAAAGCCAGCACCAACAGGCTTACCATGGAACTGCTTTGTAGTATCGCCGTCGAGATTATGCCGGTAGCAACGCTGCTAGCCGGTGTTCCGGTGCTGGATCTCACCCAATAGCGAAGTCTGACATCACTCAGTTTGCGAATGCCATATTCGAGTTGCGACATGCCTAAGAGAAATATTCCAAGGCCAAAAAAAACGTTTAACTCTGTCAAATTGACTCAACCTCTGATCATTGATCTATAAGATCAGTCAGTGCTTCGCGCTTCAAGTAGTGAATCAGAAACAAGCAATCCGAGATATGAAGATACCAGCAAGGCTTCGCAGCGCTTTCTAACTGTGCTTTTCCTAACGGACTGCCCATTGAGAACATCGAAGGCTCATTACCGCCGAGTTAGTCTAATAGTTAACAGTCGTTCCCTCATTAATCAAATCTGAGGGATAGAGGATGACCTGCTCACCTTCACCGATGCCACCAATAATCCTGGTGTATTCTCTGCCACGTGCTCCTATTAATATCGCTCTGGTTTCCACCAAATTATTTTCGACAACAAAAGTATTCCAACCATCGCTGCGTTGAAAAATTGCGCTGGTAGGAATGGTGAGCACTTCGTTTGCCTGCCAGGTAACGATCTGTGTTGTTACACGATACTCCGCACCCAGATTTGGCGGCGGATTTATCAAGTCAATAATGACATTTACCCGTTGTTCTTCCACTCCAAGAGCCGACACCTTGGTGAAGGCCTCCGGTTCGATATTTCGCACAAGCGCATTAAGCGTCTGATCTCCTCCCCAACCTGAAATGTAAACTGTGTCTCCTGGCTCTATAGCGATTGCATCTTGTGTGAGAATGTCGGCGACGACTTCAAGCTCATCCTGATTGCTGATTTCAAACAGCAAGGTGCCAGCCGCTATTACTCGTTCATTTTCCTCAAACACTTGATACACAGTGCCATCAACCGGGGCTAACACAGAAATGAGAGAGTCATCAGTAGCATCACCACTGCTGTTCACGCCCAACAGGAATGATCGCGCGGTATCTATTTCTGCTTCTGCTGCCGCAAGGCTTGCCTCGGCGCTACGCTGACGGGCTTGCTCGGCGGTGACCAGTTGTCGATAGGTTTCTGTTTCCTCTGCACTGGCCAGCTTGCTACGAAATAATTCTTCACGACGACTCAGTTCCTGGCTAGCTCTTGCTAATGCACTGCTAATCTCATCGAGCGTGGCCTGTGCAGCGGCGTGGCGCGCTTCTGCAGCGGCAAGGTTCGCCTGAGAAAATGCCAATGTGCGCGTATCCTGTGGCGTAGCCGCGATTCTGGCTAACACCTGACCACTGCTAACTGAAGCCCCTTCGTCCAGGTCTGTCCTTAGCAAACGCCCTGCAATAGGTGCGGTGACCAGATAGGGATTTATGCCGCGCGTGCGCCCTTGCGTTTCTACCGCTTCGAAAAAAGGCCTGGCCTCAATCACAGCAATATCTACGCGGATCGGGCTGGGCCGAAAAAGCAGAAATAGCAGCCCGGTCACCGCAATCAGGGCGAGCAGTTGTAGCCATCTTGGTATTTTTACCATCAACAATTACTCCCGAGTTTTCAGCACTTCGATCAGATCCAGCCGGTCCAGTCGCCGCCTTACTAACCAACCACTGGCAATAGCGGCAATCAGCACCAGTAAAGCCGAGGTGAAATAGGTACGTGGCTCGGTTATAAACGGAATCCGGTAAATGTCTGTTTGCATTCCGGTAGTTATAGAATAACTGAGCAGGTAGCCGATAAGCCAACCGATGGGTATTGCGAACAGAGTTACTACGCCTTGTTCCCCGAGTAATAACCAGGCTACCTCGCGGCGGTGAAAACCCATTACTCGTAGACTGGCCAATTCCCGCCCTCTTTCCGACAGGGCAATACGTGCGGCATTATAGACAACGCCAACTGCGATAATACTGGCGAAACCGAGCAGGAATCCGGCAGCAGTTAGAATGCTTGCAGCAAGTTGTTCTTCAAAAGATTTCAACATCGTCGTGGGCGACGCTACGCCTGTCACCGCAGGCATCTCCTTTAATGAGCGCTGAACTGTTTCGCGATCATTTTCATCTACGGCCAGCAGCGCCCCTGAAATAACGCCGGGCTCGTCGCTTAATTGCCATAGGGCCTCCTTACTCATAAAAACTGACAGACCGAGAAAGTCTTCAATAATACCGTTGACCGGTACCAAGGCTCTTCGGCGTTTACCATTTAGCATTTCTGCAAACAACTGATCACCGGATGTAACACCCAGCCGGTTCGCTAGCATGGCACTAATAACAACTCCAGAGGCGGGCACTGGAATCTCCTTGCCGGCGGCGTTGACGATACGTCGCATCTCGCCGTTCTGTTCCATTCCCTGAATAGCGACTTCGTCCTCGCGATGTCCGAACCTGAGCCGCGCCGGGACTAATCGGTAGGTTTCTACACGGCTCACTCCATCGAGATTGGCCAGTTCATAACGCACGTCTTCCGACAGAATTTCCCTAAAGGTGAGATTCAGGTCCTCTCGCTGGATTTGTCTAAATTGCAGATCCATCATGTAGTAGACACTGTCGAACATGAAGAAACCTATGGTTAGAATTGCCACTGCCAGAGCAATGCCCAGAGAAGAAAACATTCCCTGCACAGGCTTGCGTTCCATGTTACGCAAGATCATGCGTCCGGTTGCGTTCATTAGTTTTCCTAGGCCAAGCTTTTCCAGGAATCCAGGTCGAAAATTCGCAGGCGCCTCTGGACGCATCGCTTCCGCCGGCGGCAATAAGACAGAGTGCCGTACCGCTGCGACCGCGCCGGTAAATGCGCCCAGTGCACAGGCGGCAAAGGCAAAACCCATTAATGGGAAAGATAGCTGGTAGGTGAGGTTTGGAATCGAGAAGTAGGTGGAATACATGCCAATATAGGCATCTCCGAGCAGAGCTCCTCCGATCATCCCAACCATGCCACCAAGTAGTACTGCTACCACAGCGAACATGAGAAAGTGGCCACCCACTTCCCAGTCGGAATAGCCGAAGGCTTTGAGTACGGCAATCTCACCGCGCTGCGTGGCGATTAATCGCCCCAACACCAGATACAAAAGAAACACCGCAACCCCAAGAAAAATTACAGGAATCACTGCGCCGGTTATGCGATTCTGATCCAATTCCGACTGTAAGATTAGATGGGAAATCTGATCGCTGCGAGCGTAGGCACCAAGACCGCCATAGGGTTCCAGCAAATTATCAATATCCTTGATGACAGCATCAATGTTTGCTCCTGGCCCCAAGGATACAAATGCTTCATTGAATGCTCCGTCCATATTAAATGCAGGTCCAAGCACTTCTCTGCTCGCCCAAAATACGCCATATCGCTCGTCCTCTGGATAGATGGCGCCCGGAGGTACCGCATAAGTGTGTTCCGGTGAAATTGCCGTGCCTACCACTTCAAACACGCGTGCGCGACCATTGATGATTGCCCTGATCGAATCTCCTGGTTCAAACTCGCGAGCCTTGGCAAATTTTTCACTAATAATGACTTCATCAAGCGCGCCGGGATTAATATAGCGACCCTGCCTCATCACAATATCGTTGAGCAGCGGCCTGCCCATTTCGGGTAAGGAAATAAAGCGACCGTGTGCCGCGATGCCGCTGTCATCAAGATCCAGAGTCGCTATAAAAGTAACTCGAGTGTCTACTGCGTCCACGCCGACGACGGACTCCAAAGATGAGCGCAGGGACTCGGGTGCCCGCACCAGATTAACCCAGGCATCAGCAAAACGGGCATTCCTATAAAACTGCTGTTGTGCGTCAACCATGGATTCATAGCTTCCTCGCATGGTGACAATAGACATGATTCCAGCCGCAACCACCAATGCGATAGAAGCTATCTGGGCCTTTAGTGTCCACAGTTCTCTTAACAGTTTTGTATTTAACGCGGACATTGTGGTTACCATTCGATGTCTTCGACATTGGCACGAGTTGCATTCTCAATGCGCTCAGCAATCTGCCCGCTACTCATGCGCACAACGACATCGCCGAGTGCACCGATTCCAGCATTATGGGTAATGATGGCTGTGGTCGTTTGCGTCTGGCAATTCACCTGGTTCAATACCGTCAATACCAGTTTTCCAGTTTCTACATCTAGTGCGCCAGTGGGTTCATCGCAGAGCAGAATACTTGGGCGTTTAGCAATCGCTCGGGCAATCGCGACCCGTTGTTGCTCTCCGCCGGATAACTGCGATGGAAAATGATTCATTCGATCTGCAAGTCCTACCAATGCCAGCGCGTCTTCGGGCTTCATGGGATCGTTGGCAATATCGGTCACCAAAGCCACGTTTTCTCGGGCGGTGAGACTCGAGATCAGGTTGTAGAACTGGAAAACGAAGCCCACATGGTGACGACGATAGTCGGTAAGTTCGCGATCATTAAGCTTGCCAAGATCCCCTCCCCGGTAAATCACGGAACCGCTGCTGGCCTTGTCGAGACCACCAATAATGTTCAGCAAGGTGGATTTACCACTGCCAGAAGCACCTAAAAGAACCGTTAATTGACCCTCTCTTAACTCAAAATCCACATTTTTCAGGGCGTGCACCGTCAGCTCCCCCATAGGATAGTTCTTGCATAGACGCTGGGTAGTTAGGATAGTCGCCGTCTCAGCCTGAGTTGCAGTGGATAGATTCACAGTATTCAATCCTGCCCGTGATTAACAATTTGTGCGTAGGTATTCAGTGTATATCGAGAACTAACGAGAACTTTACCGGGTAGATTGTAATCGACAATTGAGATAGATCAGGTAAATGCAATACCAGACTTTTCCCGTAATTGATAGCAACAGCTTGCGCCGGAATACTCATGGCATTTGACCTAAGTCAAATGCGGCTAGTTGATTAATGATATACAACTACTGATTGTATGAGATAGGCGCGGTGTTGACACTTATTATTGACACTGAACCACCTAATTGCATAGCTAAATTCGCATTAACAATATCAATCGAGGAAATCCCGCATGCTTAGTCGAAGAGAGCACGAAAGAGAACTGGAAAATAAATTGCTGGAACTAGAAGAAGAGGTCGAAAAACTAAAGCAGGAAGTTATTGACGTTGAACTGGAATTGTCTGCCGAACAGCATAAAACACTCCAGAAAATGCAGGAGCTCAAGGAAAAAACCAAGAAAAAAATCCATGACCTTGTCAATGCCAGCGACGAGGTTTGGGAGGAAATGCAGAAAGGCCTCGAACACTATTGGACGGCAGTAGGTAACGAAATGAAATCTTACGAAGATTTTTTCCGTAAAAAACACTAACGCCGAATTTAGCCGTTGAAGAATTGCTTATTGTTAAATTAGTATCTGCGCCTGTTCGAAGCGCTTGCGGCATCTGTGATTCTCTTTTCACCCAGGTAGCCCAAAGTGTAAATTCTTTGAGGCCAAGATTACACTTCCTTCAATTCAGCGAGCTATTCCAGAATGCTTTGCTTATCGGAAAAAGAGTGTCTCAAGACTAAGAAAGCAATAGCTGTTGTTGTATTAACGCTCGCCTATTGTTTGCAAGGCAATGTCAGTGTAGCCGAAGATTCGACTACTGAAACCGAAGCCAATCCCTGGCAGTGGTTACTTGGCAACCGCGAGGTGGTATCAAGAAACGTAACCGCCGTCGGCCGTAATCTGGACAACTGGCTGGCCGGTGAAGGCATAGGCGAGCAATCCAATCAAACCTACCTAAGTGTGCGACTCAATCAACAGATAGGATCACGGGACGGTTATCATTCGCGCGCCAGGATAGGCGGGAGCCTTGATCTACCGCGGGCTTCTGAGCGCTGGAGGCTGATATTCGAATCTGATGCCGAAGAACTCAATTCACTGGAAGGGGATGTGTTGGGTGATGAAGTTTCGGGCGAGGGCATCGCTGGGCTGAGCTATCAGCAAAAGCTGGGAGAAAGATGGCAGTTGAGTCATGCCATCGGACTACGCGACAGATTGCCAGCCGATCCATTTTACCGCTTTAAGGCACAGCATCAACGAACACTGAACGCCGACTGGTCGCTGAGCTTTCGGCAAAAAATCTGGCACTACAAGACTCAGGGTTGGGGCTACGATACTGACTTTACCTTTAACCGGGAAATCTCAGCGTCCAAAATTCTGTCAATCTCATCTGGAGTAAAATACCAACAGGATCGCAAACGCACCGAATTCAGCCAAATTCTCGCCCTGCACGATACGCGAGCCGAGTTTGAAACACTCAGCTATGAACTGGGCCTACTCGGCAGTAATAGACCCAACAGCAGAATCAATGACTACTTCACCGGAGTGCGTTACCGCCATGCGCTTGAAGATGATTGGCTTTTTGTCGAGGTGGTCCCACAACTTCTTGTTTCACGAGATGAGAACTGGCGGCCCGAGCTTCGATTAATTATAAATCTTGAAATGCTATTTTTCGATTTCTAAAGCAACAAACTGGACGCCGTGACAATCAGAGAGTTAAGCCGAAGGTGAGTTGTTCGAGCCTTGCTTGTGGCTAGTGGGATTTGTGTTCGAGCTTAAGACACTCACTCTAGGCCTCTGATCCAAGCAATAAACCATGGCTCATAGACACTCAGGCGGAGAATTCTATGCCAACAAAGGCTGATCAATTCTGCTGTGTAGAATAGAATTCCCGAACTATGTCCCAGGCTTCGCTGGGCGAATCCACATACCGAAACAATTCATAGTCCGCTTGATTGATCGCGCCCTCTTCCACCAGAGCTTCAAAGTTAATAATTCTCTGCCAGTACTCTCGCCCAAACAACAGAACAGGCAAGGCCTCGGATTTTTTTGTTTGAATAAGTGTTAACGTCTCAAACAGCTCATCCAAGGTGCCATAACCACCGGGGAAAACTACTAAAGCAATAGCGCGTAACAGAAAATGCATTTTTCGAAGGGCAAAATACTGAAATTGAAAACAAAGCTCTGGAGTGATGTACTCATTCGGATGCTGTTCCTTCGGAAGAACAATATTTAGCCCGATACTCTTTCCTCCGACATCGTGCGCGCCGCGGTTTGCAGCTTCCATGATTCCCTTGCCGCCGCCGGTAATGATAACGGCCGCTGCTGTCCCGCCATTCTGCGCTTCGCGGCTCACCAGTTGCCCAAATTCCCGGGCCATCTCATAATAATGGGATTTATCAACGTTCCTCCTCGCCTTCGCGACTTTATTGAGCAACTCCTCTGCCGTGGGATCAGTATTCAATGCCTCTTCTGCCAGTCGCAGCTCTTCCTTGGCTGCTTCCGGACTCTGTATGCGAGTGCTTCCGAATACGACGACAGTTGAGTTTATCCCATACTCCTGTTGCAGCAACTCGGGTTTCAGCAGTTCTAATTGCAGGCGAACCGGGCGCAACTCATCACGCAGTAAGAATGTAGTGTCCTTATAGGCGGGGATAAATGAAGGTGATCGGGTCTGTGCTGAATTGAACCCGGGCTCATCGGCGTCGAAATGTTCCACCGGCGAACAGTGGGGATTCTCTGGCTGGCTTTCTTCTGACATATTATAGATTCATCGTTAGTTAGATTGATAGCAGGAACTACCACTAAGTTATCACAGGATTGCAATTTTCGAACAAAGCAGATGCGGTGTTGGCTGATGCATATCAATATCCGCGTACCTATCGATTCTGCCCGAGAGCCACGGTGACGTACTTAGATGGCGGGATGGGTAGTGTATTCCAGCAAGCTATTTCATACCCCAAAATGCTAATTAAAAGCCCCACATGGAGGAAACTCAAAGACAGCTCTCTGTTCAATCCAGCCCCTAATTGATGATAATCAACTCCCGCTGCCGAGTAACAAATTAATTTTATAGGCTCATTGGACAGGAGACAGTGCATTGCGATGATTTTTGTCTACCTGCTGATCGGTTTGCTGGTGATAGGCTTTGCAATTCTGGCTTTTTTGCTGGTCCGCTGGAGCGCAGCCAAACGCGTGACCAACAAACATTGGCAAAAACTTTCCCGCACCCAATCTCCACCCGGACAATCGTTTGATCCGGCGATGCTTGCTGTCTTGCCTGAACCCGTGCAACGTTTTTTTAACTTCAGCATCAAGCCTGGAACACCCCTGTATCGTGCCGCCGAGATTCAGATGAGGGGAACGTTTAGTTTCGGCGCCAGCCAAGGTTATCAAGCGCTCAGCGCCACGCAAATACTGCATGCTCCCCAGGGCATGATCTGGTCGGCAAGAATAGGCAGCGGGCTGCGCTCCGTGTCAGGCTCTGATGGTGTATTCAAGGATAATTCCTGGACACAGTTTGCTTTAAGCGATCTGATTCCTGTTGTACAGGTTCGCGATGATCCCGATCACTACTATTCAGCTATCGGGCGCATGCTGGCGGAAAGCCTATTCTGGACACCGGCTGCGCTACTGTCGTCAGTGCCGGTTACCTGGGAAGCTGTCGGCAGCGATAGCGCAAGAGCGATCATCAGCCATGGCAAGCACAAGATCATCGTTGATTTAGAGTTGCAGGCTAATGGGCAAGCTTCGCAGATTAGTTTTCTGCGTTGGAGTAACGCCAATGCTGATAAAATCTACCGGTCACAGCCCTTCGGAGGCTATCTTTCAGAATTTCAGGAATTCGATGGCATTACAGTTTCTACCCGTGTCGAGGCCGGTAATTTTTTTGCTACAACCGACTACTTTCCGTTCTATAGGGTAGACGTTCAAAAATTCCAGTGGCTTGATCGCGCCACTAGGGCAAACTTCGCAGAGCTTGAAAGTGTCAAACAGCGTCAGTCCACCCCGGGTTTATGACTACCATTTATCTTCTTCAAACCTTGGTGCCGGCAGGATTGATCTTGTGGATCGCAGTGGCTGCTGCGCGAAGCATGTTGGGCTTCTACACTCAAGTTATTGCTACTTTTATATTGATAGGGACTCTTGTGTTCATCGGTATATGGATCATCCCTCCCTGGTGCACCCCCTATGTGCTGGCAGCACTGTTGTTTCTTGCCGTGTTGTTTCGTCTGCGCAGACGGCCAGGTTTTATTTCAGTGTTACCGCCTTCGATTCGTACCTGGGCTGTAGCACTGTTGTTTCTGACATTGGCCATCTATTCACTTACTCAGCTTGCCACTGCGCTGCATGGACGCATCCCTCCAACAGATAGCATAGATCTGTCATACCCACTCAGGAAAGGAACCTATCTGGTAGTGAGCGGCGGCAATGCAAGCACCATCAATAGTCACTTTATGACTCTCGATGAGAGCGTGCCGCGCTTTCAACGGTGGCGGGGCAGTATTGGGTGCGGAATCAAATTATGAGTACCCCTTAAGCGAGAGTAGGTATATTCAGAAGAAACCTTTTTCCTGTATAACTTCATTTCACTAATTAACTGTTGCTAGCGCTTTCCTCGAAATGAGTCAATCGGCGCTGTAAAAATCGATTTCGTTCTCGCAACTGCTCCACTTCATCAATCAAACTCAACGCTAATGCGATGCCAGCCCAATCGATTTCAAGATCATGGTGCAAGCGCACAGCTTTGCGCAAGGTTGATACCATTTGTGGGTCAAATCGCCAGCTCTCGGGGGCGCTACCTTCAGGCTCTACAATCCCATGCTCAACTATTTCAATCAGGATGTTGGGAGCTAGCAGGGTAATCTCGCAAAATTCATCAAAGCTTAGGGGCTCGACGCTTATTAATTTCATGAGGGTTTACTCCATTCGGCACGAGGATCGAAGCTTGTGGTCTTGGCTAATTGTTGCCATTGTTCATTAGCCAATGCATCGCTGCTTTGTGGTACCACAATCTTTAACACGGCATAAAAGTCACCATTGACGCCCTGCTTGTTAACCAGTCCTTTACCTTTTATTCGCAATCTTTGACCACTCTGACTGTTTGTTGGAATTGTCAAAAGCACTTTCCCCGACAGCGTAGGCACGCTCACTTTGGCGCCCAGGACCGCTTCCCACGGGGCTATAGGTAGAGTAATGATCAGGTTGTGACCCTCTACATCGTATAATGGGTGAGGAACGAGTCGAATGCGAAGATATAAGTCACCTTTAGATGCACCTTCACCACCGGCCAATCCCTGACCTTTCAAACGAATACGTTCTCCATTATTAATAGCCGCAGGAATTTTCACCTTCAAGGTTTTCTCAACGCCCGCGACTTGATATGTCACTTTTTTTGTCGTTTCGCTTAAAGTATCTTCAAGAAAAATCGGCAACTCGGTCTCAATGTCTTGGCCACGCTGCGGAGCTGAAGTCTGATCTGTCCAATTACCCCGATAGTAGCGTTCCCCTGCCCCGGCCGATTGATCAGAACCTGACTGCTGAAAAGTATGACCAAAGATTGAAGAGAAGAAATCAGAAAAAGCGCTGTCGTCGGCCGGTTCACCGCCAGCACCGCCTGGCTGCCATCCTGGAGGTGGTCTAAATGATTGGCCGTGCACACCGTATTGGCGAATCTCATCATATTCAGCACGTTTTTCCTTGTCCCTGAGTACTTCATAGGCTTCGGCTACTTCTTTAAACCGATCCGATGCGTCGTCCTGCTCACTGACATCGGGGTGATATTTGCGCGCCAGCTTTCGGTAGGCGGTTTTGATCTCCTTATCGCTCGCACTGGCATCGATGCCCATAATCTTGTAGTAGTCTTTGAATTCCATCAGGGATTAATCTTTGCTACTGAGCTTGTCTCGGTAGGTGGCCAATTTTTCATGATAATCTTCTGTGTCTCCGTATTCCAGGAACTGGTTATAGCGTGCTGACTCCGCATGAGTTTTCTGCGCATGTTTGATCGGGCACCAATACTGTTCGGTTTTGGATGTTATCTCTCGCGCATAGGAAATAACACCATTTCCATAGCCACAATACACGCAGTTGAACTTGTCGATGCCATCCAGGTTTTCAAGAAACTGGCGGTCGATTATGAAATGTTGCGCACGTTTCACCGGTGCTATTTGATACAGCCGAAAACAAATCGCTTGATACAGAGTAAAGGTAAGATCAAGAAACGCCAAGGGGACGATCATGGAATAGATAAAAGGAACAGAAACTATATGCCGCCAATTGATGGCGCTGGCCAGGTAGAAAGCCCCTAAGCCAGCAGCTTCCACCAGGCCAGGATCTGCAGCCTTTTTGAGCTGCACAAGGTTTTGAGCGAAACGATACTGGAAACGTTGTTCGCAGCCCTTTATTTCGTCAAATAGTTCTTTTTCTAATTGCGCCATGCTGCCGAGAAGCGATTCGATATGTTTGTTCATGTCCTTTCTCTCAGATTACTTCTATTAGTTCACATAGGCGGATTCTAATTCACTGCTTAGCTGCCTGGATGACATGAATCAATTAGTTACATTAAAAGGGCAATCGAATAGGGCCAAACAGTTGATCCTGGTCAACCCACTGGCTCCAGCCCTTATTACTATAAACGCTGAAGAATCCGCTATTTGTATGAGGACAACATAATGACGGTGAGACTTATTTTTATTGTTCTGTGCTTGTTTTGCCTGCCAGTCATCGCCAATGCCCAACAGGGAACCCACGGAGATGGCTCAGATTCGACTCACGCGCAGGCCGGTCACCAAGGTCAGCACAGGGGTCAGGATCATCAGGGACAAGGAGGTATGCGAATGTCCATGGTGAGGCATCAGTATGTGCATGCAAATGGTATCGATTCCCTCTACAAAGACCTCAGCAATCCACTGCAGCTAACAAGCGCCAATATTGACGCAGGCAAGGCGCTGTTCCTGCAACATTGTGCGAGCTGCCATGGAACCGAAGGCAAAGGTGACGGGGAAGCCGGAGCAGATCTGAATCCGGCACCAGGCAATATTGCGCGCTTTGCAAAAATGCCAATGGCGAAAGATGATTATCTACTCTGGACCGTATCGGAAGGTGGGGCCGTTTTGAATACCGAGATGCCTGCATTCAAACAGCGCCTGTCAAGCAATGAAATCTGGCAGCTAGTCACATTCCTGAGACAGATGTGAAGGCTCTCCTTATCAGTGCTCTCAGCAGAAGCGGCCATCAGCACAGCCTGGATCATAAAAAGCCAATTCATGAAAATTAAGGCTTTGTTACTAATACTTGCCGCACTAGCTACGATTGCGTATTCGTCGATTGTGCTTAGCCAAGCGTTGGCAACTAGTATCCCAACAGCGGAATTTCCCCATCCTGAACAAACACCTGACAGGATAGCAGTCCTTAGTTCTATGCCAAAAATATCGGCCCTGTTAGCAGAGTCCCTGCGCGCGAGTGGTGAGAGGCAATTAACAGCTGCCTATCTAAGGGATCTTAGGAAGAAGATTCAAAGCCAGCCTGATGTTCTTGAACAGGAACTAAATCTAAACAGAAATCAGCTATCCCGGGTTCATCGGCTATTGGTAGCAATTGACAATGAAGATTTACGCCTTACACTAAGCCGCATTGAAGCGATGTGTGAAGTCTGGAACAGTGCAGCCGAATCGGCGACCGACGATGAACGCATTAGCGAGGCCTTAGAGGTATACCAAAGACTTGAATCTGCTGATTCGTTCAAGAATCGCTATCGGCAAATTTTTTTTACAGATATCAATAAAGAAATTGGCGCAGATACAAGTCTGGCGATTCAAGAGCACATGAGGGAGTTCGCCCAGAGATTCCATACTAGTTCCTATTCCTGGACAGATTTGGTTCACACAATCGGAGCGGAACTGCAGCAACTAAAATTTAGCTGTGAACAAACACCCGCCTCAAATCGATAGCTTCTTAAGCTAAGCGCATATAATGAACAACGGATAGTTTAGTTTCGGATAGACAAACAATAAGCATAAGTCCTACGGAGAATAATTATGTACAATAAAGTCATTGTCGCGGTCGACCTGTCGGAAGAATCGCAGAAGGTAGTGGATGCCGCGTTAAACCTGGTCAATAAAGATCGAAGCAAATTAGTACTGGTTCACGCAGTAGAGCCAATCCCACTTACTTGGGGTATGGAGAGCTATGCCATGGACCCGATTGAACTGCAGCAGAAAATTGTCGATCATGCCGGCAGCTTGTTAGAAGAAATTGGCGCAAAGGCTGGTATCGATAAGTCCAACCAGCACACCAAGCTGGGGGTTCCAGCCGCCGAAATACGCAATATTTCTCGTGAGTTGGGCGCCGATGCAATCGTAATCGGAGGCCATGGTCATTCGGGATGGAAGGTCATGCTTGGCGCAACCGCGAATAAGCTTCTGCATGGCGCAACTTGCGATGTATTAACCGTTTATGTTGGTGATGACTGAGCGGGCAACGCTATAAGTAGATGATGCAAAACCATTCCTATTACCATTGCAACAACGAACATCAGTGCCGAGCTGTTGAGTGTCGCCATCGCTGACAACGCCGGCCCAGGACAAAAGCCGGCAATACCCCAGCCAATTCCGAATAGAATTGCGCCTCCTACAAGTTTCGCGTCCAGATCTTTACTTGTTGGCAAATAAAATTTTGTGCCAAACAAAGGCTCTTTCCGTTTCATGATGAAATGAAAGCCGGGAACAGTCATCATGAGACCAGCCCCCATAACCAGTAATAGCGTCGGATCCCAATTTCCGAATAGATCGAGAAACCCTATCACCTTTGCCGGATTTATCATTCCAGAAATCGTTAGGCCCAGCCTGAATAACAGGCCAGACAAAAATACCGTAAGCAGCGAATAGCTCCAACGATGAATATCAATGAAAATGAAAAGCCACAATGATACTCTGCTGCAAATTCAGGCCAGATCTTCTATAGCCTGGTGTTGCGACATATAAATATTACCGGAGAGTTTTTCTAGCAACTGCGTCTTTTCCAGTTTATCCATAACAGGCCCCTTGATTTCAGATAAATGAAATTGGATACCGGCATCTCGTAGATTTTCATTTATCGCTAACAATGACTCAACAGCACTCATATCTATTTCGTTGACTGCATTGCACATTAATACAACATGTTTTAGTTCCTTATTCCCTGCTAAGGCTTGATAGACAAAATCTTCAAGATAGCGGCTGTTGGAAAAATAAAGACTTTCATCAATCCGCAGAGACATAATACCGGGCGATGTTAAGACTTGATGACGATTTATATTTCGGAAGTGTTCGGTTCCTGATACTCGACCGACGACCGCTATATGTGGTTTCGAGGTTTTAACTAACTGCATCAGTACCGAGAGCAAGACTCCTGAAGCGACACCAATTTCCACACCAACAAGCAGGGTCAAGGAAATTGTAGTAATCACACAGAGAAAATCGGCTTTTGAGTATTTCCATGCTTCTTTCACAATTGAGAAGTCGATTAATGACCACACCGCGACGACTATTGTCGCCGCCAGCGTTGCCTTCGGTAAGTAGGCTAAAGCAGGCATGAACAAGTATGTGGCCATGGCGATTAACAGGGCCGCAAAAAAGCCTGCCGCCGGAGTTGCTGCCCCGGCATCAAAATTTACCACTGAACGCGAAAACCCTCCGGCCACCGGAAATCCTCCGGTTACAGACGCACTGAGATTGGCTGTACCCAGAGCAATCAATTCCTGACTGGGGTCTACGCGTTCGCGATTTTTCGCGGCCAGACCCTGCGCGACGGAAATCGATTCAACAAAACCAATGGTCGAAATAAACACCGCAGAAGTAATCAGGCCTAACCAAAGTTCCAAGGAAAAACGGGGAATTGTCAACCCAGGCATACCCACTGGTACCTGACCAACCAAGAGCACATCTGCGCTGCCCAGATCCAGGTAAAACGCCACTACCGAGCTTAGTACCACAGCAAAAATAGGGCTGATGCGGGCAAGAATATTACTTAGGCGTTCACTCAGCCCGAATTTTTGTAGCATCGCCTTCATCCACAGTCGCGCCCAAATCAGGTAGCCGATAGTAGCAAAGCCAATCAGGATTGTTGCAAGATTCAATTGATCCCTATCCAATGTGAACGAATACCGAAGCTGCGGCAGCAATGCCAACAAATTGTGGCCGGATACACTTAGCCCAAGCAATTGAGGAAGCTGAGTCAAGGCGATGATAAGCGCCGATGCGGTAATAAAGCCGTTGACCACTGGGTGAGAGAGAAAATTAGCCAGAAATCCCAGTTTGAAAACACCCAACATAAGGAGAAATAAACCAGACAAGAAAGCCAAGGCAATCGCTGCGGTTATGTAGTCAGCAGATTCTGGCTGGGTAACCTTGCTTAGAGCCGCCGCCGTCATTAACGAAACAACCGCTACCGGCCCAACAGACAGAGTCCTGCTGGTACCAAAAATGGAATAGGCGATGAGCGGTCCAACACTCGCGTACAATCCCATTTCCGGCGGCAAACCTGCGATCAATGCGTAGGCAAGCGATTGCGGAATTAACATGACCATGACGATGACAGCGGCTAAAAAATCATCACCGAACTTTTCGCTATCATAGTCTCTTGCCCAATTCAAAACAGGAAAGTACTTTGAAGTGAGCCGCAATAGAGTAGTCCTTTCCTAACTTCGTTATTGAATTTTAGCAGCGGAGACTGAGGGTTTTACCAACCACTCACGCCCTTTCAACATGCCGTTCCAATACACAAACGGCAGTATGTCTTTTTTCAAGCTCCAGGCTGCCCGCGATGGCTTGGTACCGTCAATCAACCAGGAAGGAAAACTGGGCAGCAATTTTCCGCCATAACCGAATTCGGCGAGTACAATTTTCCCTTTGGCCACGGTCAGCGGGCAAGAGCCGTAACCATTATAGCGAGCTGTTCCTTGGGTGATATTACAATCAGCAAGTACATTGTGGGCCACCACCGGCGCTTGCATTCTCGCCGCCGCCGCCGTTTTCGCATTAGGCGCATTCATTACATCCCCCAAGGCCCAAATATTACCGAATACTTTGTGGGCGAGGGTTTCCGGGTCTACGTCGACCCAGCCTGCCCCATCCACCAGTGGGCTATTTCGAATAAAGTCTGGCGCCTGCTGCGGCGGACAGACGTGAATCATATCGAAGCCAGTCTTCACTGTTTCTTTGTTTCCCTCACTATCCGTCTTATCGAACCACGCGGTTTTTGTTGCCACATCGACTTTGGTCAAGTTATGAGAAAAGTTCAATTCGACTTGGTATCGCTGTATATAATTCATCAAAGCAGGGACATAGGCCTCGACACCAAACAGTACTGGGCCGGCGTTGAAAAACTTCACATTAATCTTTTCAAGAAGTCCTTTTCGGTGCCAATAGTCTGCTGAGAGATACATTGCCTTCTGCGGGGCACCTGCACATTTGATGGGCATCGGTGGCTGAGTGAAGATTGCATTTCCCCCGCGCAACTCTTGAACAAGCTTCCAAGTATAAGGCGCCAGGTCATAGCTGTAGTTAGAGGTAACACCGTGATGACCCAGACTGTCAGTTAGGCCTTCGACACCATCCCAATTCAGTTTCAGACCCGCCGCCACCACCAGTCTGTCATAGGAAACAGCGCGCCCGTCATCGAGTCGAAGCAGATTGTTGGCGGGGTCAAAAGAAACAACGGAGGCCTTTAGCCATTTCGCAGTTCTCGGCATCAGAGAGGCCATTGTGCGCTCAGTTTGTTGCGGCTTAAAAACCCCAGCCCCAACCAGCGTCCAGCCCGGCTGATAATAGTGTTTTTCCGCCGGCTCAATGATTGCCATCTGTGCCTGGGGCGCACGTTTCAAAATACTGGATGCTACCGACAGGCCACCGGCTCCGGCCCCAATAATCAGGATGTTATAATGCGCCGCTGCCGGGCCCCGCTCTAGACTGCTCTTACCAAGCCGAGCCTGAATACTCTTAAGATCGTATCCCAAGCCTTGAGCAGTGGCGCTGACTTCCGCCGGTTTCATGCCTTGAGTAACCGCAGACAGCGCCCACAGCTCAGTACAGCGCGTACCAGTGCGGCAATATGCCAGTATGGGCTTTGGTAATTCCTTTACAGACTCGGTAAAAGCAGTTACCTTTGCCTCGGTAATTTTTCCCGAGACCACGGGAAGGTACAGCATAGCGAGCCCCTGTTTTTCCGCGTCTTGACTGATTTCGGCAAACGATGGCTGCCCACTCTCCTCCTGGTCCGGCCGATTGCAAATAATCGCCTTGTAACCCTGCCTGGCTATTCTCTCGACGTCATTCGATCCTATTTGCCCGCATACGGACAGCTCATCATCAATCTGTTTAAGATCCATAGCTCGCTCCGATCTACAAAACGTTTATTGGGACTTTTAGAAAAACCTTACCTTTTTCATCAGCAGGAGGCAGCTGCCCTGCGCGCATATTTACCTGCAGAGAAGGCAGGATTAATCTTGGCATTTCGAGTGTCTTGTCGCGTGTTTCACGCATGCTTACGAACTCATCCTCTGATGTGCTTTGATTGACGTGAATATTTTCGCGTTTTTCATCTGCAACCGTAGTGAGCCAGACTGGCGCTCTATCATCAGGATAGTCATGGCACATAAATAGCCGCATCTCATCCGGCATCGAGAGTAAACGCTCAATCGAATGGTATAAGGTTCGCGCATCCCCGCCCGGAAAATCAGCCCGCGCCGTACCACCGTCTGGCATAAACAAGGTATCCCCTACAAAAGTAGCATTACCAATCAAATGACTCATACAGGCCGGTGTGTGGCCCGGCGTGTGCAAGGCGACCGCCGTCATGGCTCCAATCATATAACTCTCGCCATCAGTAAATAGCTGATCGAATTGCGAACCATCACGGCGAAATTCTGAGCCCTCATCAAAGATCTCAGCGAAGGTTTTCTGCACCACGGTGATTTGGTCACCTACGCCGATTTTTCCACCCAGTTCCTGCTTGATATAGGGTGCCGCGGTCAAGTGATCTGCATGTATATGGGTCTCGATGATCCATTCATTGGCCAACTCTTTTTCTCGTACATACTCTACGATCCGATCGGCTCCTGCGCACGATGTGCGCCCGGCGGCATAATCAATGTCCATTACCGGGTCAATAATCGCGCAGGCATTTGAGTCTGGATCCTTAACGACGTAGGAGAAGGTGGCCGTTGCTTCGTCAAAGAAATGAACCACTTCTGGCGTTACAGACATGTCTACCTTGATCGGTTGTTGATCACCCATTAAGCGAACTCCTCCAATTAATTGATACTTGCTTGGCTATCTAAATTTTTTAGATACTACTTTTAACCCAGTACGAAACACTCTGGCTAATGTAGCCGAAACAACGATTCAGCGATTGATCCTAGTCACCTACTTGATGGGAAGCATTTTTTCTGCACACTGCCCTGCTTCCCAACAATCCAACACCTCAATACAACAGCAGGCAGCAGTGACTGTTTACCGCTATACTACTGCAAGCCAAATTAGCCAGCAGGCCAAAGCAGTAACCACGGGAACGAACATCAACAGAATCATATTTCTCACTGTGACCATTACAATAACCTCGATTGAGCGTTAACTGACCTACATAAAACAACATAATTAGCATGTCATCTCTACTGGGCGGCACAGGCCGTGCCAATTATTCCGAAATAACAATAACCTATTATTTTTATTGTATTATTTTCAACTTCTCAACCGATGTAATCTCTTTTAGTTGACGCATTCATGAATTTTTGTCATTTTTGACAAACATTTTTGTCAATACTGGCAGCTCCCCATGAATTTGATTGCTTCAGACAGTAACTCCGCAATGAGCGCCATGCTGGAGGCTTATGACTCCCCTGCTATTCTGGTTTCCTCTAGCTACGAAATACTGGCCAGCAACCAAAACTATAAAGATGCCTTCGGCGAGATAGATTCCGCTAATTCACACCACTGTTTCGAAATATCACATGGTTACACCGTGCCCTGCGATCAAGCAGGAGAAGACTGTCCGTTAAGTGCAGCGAAGGCATCCGGCCGCAAAGAGCGAGTGTTACATATTCATCAAACACCACGAGGAAAAGAACACGTGGATGTAGAGATGGTTCCCATCCACAATAGCGAAGGCGAACTAAGTTACTTCGTGGAATTACTGCGGCCAGTTCCACTGGCGAGCGGCGTAGTCACTGACCAGGAAATGGTTGGCGAAAGCGAAGTATTCAACAATATGCTTAGCAAAGTCGCCCGCGTTGCTGCTACCGATGCAGCCGTGCTCTTGTTAGGGGAATCTGGAACTGGCAAGGAGATCGCAGCCAAAGCAGTACACATGGCGAGCAATAGAAAAGAAAAGCCACTAGTAACATTAGAATGTGCAGGATTAACCGAATCTCTATTCGAAAGTGAATTGTTCGGTCATGTAAAAGGCGCGTTTACCGGCGCTCAATTTAATAAAAAGGGATTGGTGGACTTAGCGAATGGTGGAACACTATTTCTGGATGAGCTAGGTGATATTCCTCATTCAATACAGGTCAAGCTGCTCAGGTTATTGGAAACCGGCACATTTCGACCCGTTGGCAGTGCCGAAGTACATAGCTCAGACTTTCGATTGATTTGTGCCACTCACATGAATCTTCGCCAAATGGTGGAGTCCGGAGAGTTCCGAAAGGACCTCTACTATCGAATAAATGTCTTCCCTATAAAGCTGCCTTCATTAAGCCAGCGCAGAAGCGACATACCACTGATCGAAAAAGCCTGCTTGGCAAATTGAATAAAGATCAGAAACATCGCCTCAGCAAACCTGCCATGAAGTTGTTGATGGAGCAATCCTATCCGGGGAATATTCGTGAATTGCGTAACCTTTTAAGTCGAGAACTGGTATTGGCAGATACTAATATTATCGATCATAATGTAATCGAGTTATGTCTTGAGGAAGACACCGTCGATGAAACAACACCCGCCATGCATAACAGCGACGCTGATCATTGGGTTAATCTCAAGACGAATGAAAATCAATATATTAATAGAGTCATAGATGCGCACGCAGGCGACAAAGAAATATCGGCAGAAGTATTGGGAATCAGCGTACGTTCACTCTATAGAAAGCTAGGCTAATGTCGATTACGTGTTCAGAATGTATTTCCCGTTCTCGATTTAGCTTGTTAAGCTAAAAAACAAGCAATATTGGTCTGCTGCCAATCATTATAATCTCACCTCCATTAGTTTGAGCACACAATATGAATCGGATTAGGACAGGGTTAAGTTTCTTCGGTATTACTTTCTTGCTTTCTTGCAGCACTGCTCCAAGCGCAAAATTTCCGCTGGTCGAGGCCACCATTTCTCAGCTTCAGCAGGCCCTCAACAATGGCGTTGTTTCCTGCCGAGAAGTAGTTGAAGCCTATATCAAGAGAATTGAAACCTATGACCAGGCATCTGGTATCAATGCAATTACTGCAATAAATCCAAATTCGTTGAGAACAGCAGAGCAAATAGATAACGCAATACAAAACGGTGAGATCTTGCCGGAATTATTTTGCACACCTCTGCTAATAAAAGATAATTTTGATACCCATGATATGGTAACTTCAGGTGGTTCAATCGTTCTAAAGAATAACTATCCGCCAGATGATGCTTTCATGGTTCGAAGACTTCGGGAGGCGGGTGCCATTGTATTGGCGAAAACAAATATGGCCGAATGGGCTTTCAGTCCCAGGGAAACCGTATCCTCATCCTATGGTCGAACTGCCAATGCTTATGACATCAATTATGTTCCGGCGGGCTCATCGGGCGGTACTGCCTCCGGCGTTGCCGCAAACTTAGCTATTGCCGGCATGGGTAGTGATACCGGTAATTCGATTCGCGGCCCTTCCTCTCACCTGGCATTGTTCGGGATTCGCTCAACCATAGGCTTAACCAGCCGAGACGGTGTTATTCCACTTATCTTCGACCGTGATATTGCAGGGCCAATGACGCGAACAGTGGAAGATGGCGCCAGGCTATTCAATGTAGTGGCGGGATATGACCCTAACGATCCATTGACGGTACCAAATAAACGAGAAGCGAATTATCTGAATTTTTTGAACAGCGATGGCTTATCCGGAAAACGCATTGGAGTGCTTAGAGCTCTAGTTTACAAGGAAGATGCAGATTCGGAAATTACTTTACTGTTTGAACAAGCACTACAAGACATGGAATCGGCTGGCGCAATGATAATCGAGTCGGTAAGCATTCCACGCTTCGCCGATCTTGAAACGGAAATACAATCCTGCAACAGTTTCAGATACGACGTCGGGCAGTATTTTAAATCACTCAATTCTCCTCCAATTCTAGATGTAAAGGACTTGTTGAATTCGGAGAAATTTGTCCCATCATCCAAGAGTGGCCTGGAATCTTTCTCCGAATATCCATTAGAACTTAGTCCTGAGAATCGAGAACAAGCTTGCCTTATCTGGCCACGTCATTCATTGAGAAACGAGCTGTTGGCAAATACAATCTCAACCATGGATGCATCAAATCTGGATGCCCTAGTATTTCCAACTTGGTCAAATCCTCCGGCACATATCGACAAAGCCAGCAGCGAATATAGAGGGGATAATAGTCAGTTTTTGCCTCCATCGGCAGGGCTTCCTGCAGTCACGGTTCCCATGGGCTTTTGGCAAGGAAGGCTGCCCGCCGGGATACAGATCACGGGCCGACCCTATTCCGAGGGAATCCTGATAGAAATAGCATATGCCTATGAGCAGTTGACGAAGCATAGAAAACCACCCGACGGGTTTGATGAATTACCGCAGTAGGCCGGAATCTCAGGAACAGCAATTCTTAATACTTCTGAATGATGTACCTGAAGATCAGGATTGTGTAGCACTATCTGCGCTAGCTATTTGAGGTAGATCAGCAATAAATGCCGGTCCGATCCGAAACCTCCAACTACAGGAATTTCTGGTGCATGACAGAACTGATTAAAAACAATGCGCTACAATGGCGTTTTAACCGGATCCTCGTGTGGACCCGGCCTGCGAGACAATACTAATAGGTTTACCGAGGATAGAATTGCATCTGTGTCAATTCCTTCAGCTGTTTGTACTACTCAATCAGAACTATCAAAACCTGATTTGAGAATTGAATGACCTACTTTCCTTTCATTGACATATGTCAACTTGGCTCGTTCAGGAACCAATAACATTTACAGGTATTTGTCACAAGGCAAGAGCAGGTTTGTCGAGGATAGCTTGATGCAAGATAATTACTTAAGATCACAAAAAATATTACATTGGCTACTGGCAGTCCTGATCCTGTTCTGGCTTTTTGTAAGTGGAGAATTCGCAGCCGAAGCCGAAGGCTCAGATAAAACTTTCATTCTTTCCATTCACTCGGGTGGCGCCCTGGTGATACTGGCGTTGATGCTCTTTCGTTACAGTTTACGTAGACGTCATCCGGTGATAACTGCTGCGTACCTGAAACCATGGGAAGCCACTTGGAGCAGAAGGATTCATCTATCTTTTTACCTGTTGCTATGTTTGATGGTTGCCAGCGGAATTTTGCAGGCAGTGTTTTTCGATCAGGAGGTACGAGTCGCGGGACTGTTTAATATTAGCCTGAGCCCCAACGAGCCTTTACACGAAATCTTTCATGAAGCACATGAGTTAATTTCACTCGTATTCAAAGTATTGATAATCTTGCATGTACTGGCTGCCCTCAAACATCAATTTATCGATAAGCAATCCTTCATAAGGAGAATGTGGTAATGCCAGTGCGATTCAAGCGCCGAAAATTTATTCAGTTAGTTGGTGCAGGCGCGTTCGGGTCCGCATTTTCGCAGTTCGCTTTTGGACAAACCCCCTATAATGAGTTGAAAATACCGCCACTGTTAGTGGGCGAGAATACGACGGGTGTTGAAAAATACGCTCTCAAGGTTCAATCCGGCGAATCAAGGTTTCTGTCAGGTTTGACGACTCCTACGATCGGAGTAAATGGCAACTATCTGGGACCAACAGTGCGCTTTGCCCAAGGCTCTAATGTTGCTGTAAATATCGATAACTCTCTTGATGAAGTCACAACCCTTCACTGGCATGGCTTGCATGTACCAGCGAACGTAGATGGAGGACCTGCTCAGGAAATTGCAAGTGGAACCCAAAGACAAGTTGCTTTTAATATAATGCAAAAAGCGGGTACTTTTTGGTATCACTCTCATCGACTGAATAAAACGGGAGAGCAGGTTTACCATGGTATGGCCGGCATGGTTATCATCGATGATCAGGAATCCAGTGCACTCGAATTACCCGCAACTTACGGGGTCGACGATATACCCCTGATCGTTCAGGATCGGCGCTTCAATAGCGACGGCACGTTCCGCTACATTTCTATGCACCGTGACGTGATGACCGGTGTGTTTGGCGATACGGTATTGGTGAATGGCACGGTGTCCCCTATTTTTTCTCCGACAACTACGCTAGTTAGATTTCGTTTATTAAATGCAGCAAATGCGCGGACTTTTAATTTTGCCTTCGATGATCAACGCAGTTTTCATGTAATTGCCAGCGACGGTGGTCTTCTGGGACAAGGGGTAAAACTTCGCAACTTGGAGCTTGCGCCATCGGAGAGAGCCGAGATACTAGTCGATTTCAGTGACGGCGAGCCGGCAAACCTTTTGTCTTTGCCTATCGCCGCTAATTCGCCCTTCGCTCCCCAGGGCATGATGCGCAACATGCATCCTCTGGATACCGACGCCATGCAGATTCTTGCCGTGGTACCGCAATCAGATCTTTCGCGGTCGACAGACATACCAGCGGCTCTCAGTGAAATTCATCGCCTGTCGCCCCAGCAAGCTGATCGTGTGCGCGACTTCGTATTGTCCATGCCAATGGGCATGGGAATGCGGATGCGTGGTAATCAGAGCGCGGGAAGTAGGAACAGCGGCCGCGGGCGGTCGGGCATGATGGGAAACATGGGATCAGAGTTTTTGATCAATGGTCGCGCCATGGACATGGCGCGCATCGACGAGCGCGTGCCGGTAGGAAGTACAGAAATTTGGCGAATCCGCAACGACTCGATGATGACCCATCCTTTTCACTTGCATCATGGACAGTTTCAAATCCTCGATCGCGACGGCATTGCTCCGGCGGCACATGAGTTGGGCTATAAAGACACAGTACGGGTAGCACCTGGGTCCACCGTGCGTTTCATAATGAAATTCGAAAATTTCCCTGATGCCAACACTACCTATATGTACCACTGCCACATCCTGGAACACGAAGATAACGGCATGATGGGACAGTTTACAGTTGAGTAGTTGTCGCTTCCAGTGCCGACGGTAATTTGGGAGTAATCTCAGTTTAAAATCTATCCCTTTATCGTTAATCGAACTAACTCAGGCGCAATACAGCCCGTGCAATACTTCGATGATGGCTTCCGTCTCGCGACTGCTGAGGGAATAGTAAATGGTCTGCTGGTCGCGCCGGGTTTCCACCAGTTCCAGCTCGCGCAGTTTGGCCAGATGTTGAGACAGGGCCGACTGGCTAAGCTCAACCGTCGCCGCCAGTTCACCCACCGACATCTCCCCTTCCTGTAGGTAGCACAGGATGGCCAGGCGCTTAGGGTTGCTCAACAACTTCAGCATATCAGCCGCCTGCAGTAGAGAATTTAGATCCTTTTTCTTGACCATAATCAATTTCTCTTGAAGGGCTTGAAATTATAGTTTGACTTTCTATATTAGTAAACACTAATATTCATAAAATCTAATTTAGATGTTGCTAATATAATGGAGTTCGTGATGAATATTGATCGATTCGTGTTTGCCTTCGCCGGCACTGTGATTCTACTGAGCTTGGCTCTGGGACTGTTAGTGAGCCAGTGGTGGTTCCTGCTGACAGGTTTCGTCGGCCTCAACATGTTGCAGGCCGCCTTCACCAGAGTTTGCCCGTTGGCGATAATTCTGAGCAAGTCTGGCGTCAAGCCAGGCCAGGCTTTTAGCTAAACCTGTAACCAGTTTTCTACCTAAATACAGCTTAAGCGGAGTAAGCCATGCTTCATCTGTCAGAACGTGCGGCGGACAAACCTAAGGCCTTCATGTGGGGGGCCTCCTTACTGAGTCTGCTGGTGATCGCTCTGGTTGTTATACCGGTGCTGCGCCCGCAGGCACTGCCTTTCCTGCAGCCTTTGCAGATCGACACCGATCCGGAGAATATGCTGGATACCGAAGAGCCGGTGCGGAAGCTGCACAATGCCATGCGAGAGGAGTTCACCCTCAACGACATCGTTGTGGTGGGGGTGGTCAACAACGAGCATCCCCAGGGTGTTTTCAACGTGCAGTCCCTCAACAACATTTATGAACTGACCACCTTCGCGCAGTCACTGCAGTGGGAGGAAGACGGAGAAAACGTCGGTGTGGTTGCGATAGACATGATCGCTCCCTCGACGGTCGACAGCATTCAGCAGGCCGGCCTCGGCACGGTGCGCTTCGAATGGCTGATGGCATCACCGCCTACCACCGAGACAGAAGCACTGGCCATTGCCGAACAGGCACAGCGCCTGCCCTTCCTGGAAGGCACATTGATTTCCGAAGATCGCCGCGCCGTGGCGTTATACATCCCCATCACCTCCAAGAATGTCAGCTACCAGGTAGCCACCGAGTTGAAGCGGAAGGTGGCGGAATTTTCCGGCGACGACCAATTCCATATCACCGGCCTGCCAGTAGCCCAGGACCAGTTCGGAGTGGAGATGTTCGTGCAGATGGCAATTTCGGCGCCACTGGCCATGCTGCTGATCCTGGCATTAATGTGGCTGTTCTTCCGCCATCTGAACCTGGTGATCTCGCCGATGGTGGTGGCGCTTTTCTCGGTGACCCTTACCATGGGACTGTTGATCATCACCGGTAACACCGTGCACATCATGAGTTCGATGATTCCCATATTCATCATGCCGATAGCCGTGCTGGACGCGGTGCACATCCTGTCGGACTTCTTCGACCGCTACCCGGAGACCCGGGACCGCCGCAAAACCATCACCTTGGTCATGGAAGAACTATCGCGGCCCATGTTGTTTACCACGTTAACGACCAGCGTCGGCTTCGGCTCCCTCGCCCTGACCCCGATTCCACCGGTGCAGGTGTTCGGCCTGTTCGTCGGCCTCGGCGTGATACTGGCCTGGCTGCTCACCATTACCCTGATTCCAGCCTACATCATGCTGATGTCGGAGGAATCCCTGCAGGGCTTCGGCCTGGCCAGCAGCGAAGCCGGCATCAAGTCCCATCCGTCATTGCTGACTCGACTGTTGCATGGAGTCGGTCAATTCACCGCGAACCAGGGCAAGCTGATTCTGTCGGTAACCCTGCTGCTGGGGCTGGGTGCCTGGTACGGCATTACCAAAATCCAGATTAACGACAACCCGGTGAAATGGTTTAACGAGAATCATGAGATACGGGTGGCCGACCGCGCCCTCAACGAACGCTTCGCCGGCACCTATATGGCCTACCTGGCGCTACAGCCGGAGTCTGCTGAGTTCAACCTTGCTGACTATGTGGCGGATCTACAGACTCGCGTTGACGCACTGTCACCTGGGGTCGCCAGTCAAATCAGTGCTTTGCTTACTGACGCGTCCGCGACGCCAAACGACAAGGCGAACCTGATCGAAGCTCTGCGAGAAGCTGCCTTCGAGCGTCAGGATGCTACCGAGACAGACGCTGATTGGGACGCCTGGGACGAGGCAATCCTGATGTTGGACAACGAACTACTCGCCGGCGAGGTGTTCAAGCGCCCGGACGTACTGCATTACATCGAACGCCTGCAGCAGCACCTGCTGGATACGGCACTGGTGGGCAAGAGTAACGCGCTGCCGGATATCATCAAGACCGTACACCGGGAACTGTTGCTGGGCGAGGCGGAAGAATTTCGTATTCCCGACAGTCAGGCCGCCGTGGCCCAGACCCTAATCACCTACGAGAGTAGCCATCGGCCCCAGGATCTGTGGCACTTCGTGACACCGGACTACCGCAAAACCAATCTTTGGATACAACTGAAGAGTGGCGACAACATCGACATGAACGCGCTGGTGGATTCGGTGAATAACTGGCTAGCCGACAATCCGGCACCGGTGGAACTGCGCCATGACTGGTTCGGCCTCACCTACATTAACGTAATCTGGCAGCAGAAAATGGTGTCCGGCATGCTCAATGCATTCCTCGGCAGCTTCGTCATCGTGTTGGCGCTGATGTCCCTGTTGTTCCGATCCTTCTGGTGGGGCCTGCTCAGCATGATCCCGCTCACCATGACCATAGCCGTAACCTACGGCATTATTGGACTGATAGGTAAAGATTACGATATGCCGGTGGCGGTGTTGTCATCACTGAGCCTCGGCCTGGCGGTTGACTATGCCATTCACTTTCTGGCCCGCGCGCGCGAGTTGCGCGGTCGCTATGCCAGCTGGCAGGAAACCCTCTGTGCCGTATTCGAGGAACCAGCCCGCGCCATCACGCGCAACATCGTGGTGATCGGCTGCGGCTTCTTACCATTGTTGGCGGCACCACTGGTACCTTATAAAACGGTTGGCATGTTCATCTCCACCATACTGTTACTGGCTGGCGCAGCAACCCTGCTGATCCTGCCAGCCCTGATGACCCTGTTTCAACACCGGCTGTTCCCCGAGCCTGAGGAGGTAAAAGCATGAAGAAATTGCTGTTAGTAATCGCAGGTCTGGTGTCGTTGCAAACCGCCGCAGCCATCGAGGTAGACGAGGTTGTGGCGAAGGCGAACCACGCCGCCTATTACCAGGGCAAGGATGGCAAGGCCCGGGTGCAGATGACCATCGTCGACGCCCAGGGTCGTGAACGCAGCCGCAACTTCACCATACTGCGGCTGGACGTCCAGGACGAGGTAGACGGCGCGCAGAAGATGTATGTCTATTTCAACCGCCCCGCCGACGTCAACAAGACCGCGTTCATGGTGTGGAAGAAGTTGGAAGGTGACGACGACCGCTGGCTGTACCTGCCGGCACTGGATTTGGTGAAGCGTATCGCCTCCAGTGACGAGCGTACCAGTTTCGTCGGCTCCCACTTCTTCTACGAAGACGTCTCCGGCCGGGTGCCCACCGAGGACAGGCACGTGCTGGTGGAAGAAACCGACAATTACTACGTCGTGGAGAGTACGCCCCTGAACGCCGATCAGGTTGAATTCGCCACCTACAAGAACTGGATTCACAAGCAGACGTTTCTGCCGGTGCGCACCGAGTTCTACAACGACAACGGCCAGGCCTACCGAACCTACGAGGCACTCAAGGTGGAGGATATTGGCGGCTACCAGACCGTCACCGAGTCCCGCATGAGCGATAGCCGCATCGGTGGACACACGACCATGGGCTACAGCGATGTGCAGTACGACATGGATCTGGCGGAAGACCTGTTCACCGAGCGCTACCTGCGCAACCCGCCACGGCGTTACCTGCGGTAAACAGACAAGCAGTAAGTGAAGGGGCAAGAAAAGTAGTGAGAGAAGCAATGGGAGTCACGCGCGCTGCAATCCTGAGCAGTCTACTGGGCCTGCTGTTGAGCACTATGGCGCTAGCTCAGGACCCGCCGTTGCCGGCCGGGCTGGTAGCACCGGTGTCGAGCACAGCTGAAGAACCACAGTTACCTGCCGGCTTGTCTTCGGAACCAACCTTGCCATCCGGACTCGGTACAGTCAGTTCGATCTCATCACGATCTCCGGCTCGGGATGATGCGGCAGCTACATTTTTAGATTCGCTACCTTTCGATCTAACAGGTTTTATCGAGTCGCGCCTTGGCACCCGCCTCGATGACGACACGACCCAGAAAGACACGTCCATCGGTGAGGTGCGCCTGCAACTGCAAATAGAAAGCGACTGGGACTGGGCAAGGCTGGGCATTACCGCCGACCTGCTGTATGACCGCGTACCGGAGGAGCATAATCTGAAATTCGACAGCGGCGGCGGCTGGCTCGACCTGCGCCAGGCCGCCCTGTTACTGCGACCGGCCGACAATGCCGACCTTGAAGTGGGCCGACAGATACTGACCTGGGGCACCGGCGACCTCATCTTCATCAATGACCTGTTCCCCAAGGATTGGAATGCCTTCTTCATAGGGCGCCAGGACGAATACTTAAAGGCTCCATCCGACGCTGTCAAACTAGCGCTATTCAATAATGTGGCAAACCTCGACATCATCTATACGCCGCGTTTCAACAGCGATCGTTTCATCGACGGCCGCCGCCTGTCCTTCTTCAGCCCGATACAGGGCAGGATCGTGGGACGTGATTTTCCGGTCGATGTCGACAGCCGCAACCGCTGGTTGCGCGAAGACGAACTGGCCCTGCGCGCCTACCGCAATCTCGGCTCCTGGGAAGCCGCCCTGTATGCCTATGGCGGTTACTGGAAAAGCCCGGGTGGACAGGATCCGGTCACCGGTCTCGCTACCTTCCCAAACCTATACGCATTTGGTGCCAGCCTGCGTGGCCCGGTCGCCTCCGGAATTGCCACGGTGGAGACCGGTTACTATGACAGCCGCGATGACAGCAGCGGTGATAACCCTTTTATCAACAACTCCGAGTTCCGCTTCCTGGCCAGCTACGAACAGGAGTTGCTACCGCAACTTACCCTTGGCGTGCAGTACTATCTGGAGTGGTTGCAGGACTACGACAACTATCGCCGCAGTCTGCCACCGGGCTTCGCAGCACGCGACGAGAAACGGCATGTGTTCACTACCCGCCTGACTCGGCTGGCGATGAACCAGAACCTGACCCTGTCACTGTTTAACTATTACGGTCCATCGGATGAAGACGGCTACCTGCGCGTCAATGCCAACTACAAACTGTCAGACCAGTGGCAGATTGAAGGCGGCAGCAACCTGTTCTATGGCGACAGGCGGTACACCTTCTTCGGCCAGTTCGAGGACAACAACAATCTCTATGTCGGAATCCGTTTCGGCTTTTGATTTGTAATTATTATTACAGCAGTTTTCCACTAGCAAGGAGATAAATTGTGTTGACTCATTGTTCTAGAAAACTTTTATGAATCGTCGGATCATTTCTACTCAACATGGGGGTGATACCGCTGCATGCCCAGAGTGTTCTCACCCCCTGCGGAACAAACCAGTCTCGAGTTCATGCGCGAAGAAGAAAAGCTGGCAAGAGATGTCTATACACACCTGTATGGGATCAGGGCACGGCGGTGTTTAAGGAGCCTCTGAACAACGACACATGGATGCTGTGCTTTCCTCGCTAAACTTATACGGAATCGCCGACCCGGCGGCTGGCAATGCAGCCGGCGTTTTTACTAACACAGCTTTAACAGCTCTACGATGACCTGGTTGCACAGGGAGAAACCTGGAAATTATCTGCATTGGAAGCAGGTATAGTGATTGAAGCAACAGATATATCAGATCTAGAGACTTCCATTAGTTCGACCAGCAGGCCAGATCTTATCAGGCTCTATAACTACTTATTGAAAGGCTCGCTAAACCATTTGTCTGCATTTACAAATAACCTGGAGTTTTTAGGCGGGAGCAGCAATGGAGGAAATCAGAGCGGCAACTCTCTTTCTGAGGGCACATCAGTTTACGAACCCATTAGCGAGACGCTTTATGTCCCAGCAGTAAACATAATCGTCGAGTCAGGTGCGGTCATTGCGTATGATGTCCTTCTACGATTGGTGGAAACATTGCCGCAGGCGCTTGAAGTGGTGAGTATCACGGAAACCAGCAAGTTACCTAATAGCGCTCATGCCAGTTTCGATTTATCCAGTGGCATATTGAACATTCCTGACTTGAGTGTGGGAACTTTGCTGTTGTCCGTAGATAGCACTCGCTACACAGCGACTCTAGAATTGGCCACAGGTATAGGGACAGAAGACATATTTGTAGTTACACAGGTACAAGCCAAGTAGCACGAACAAAAGTTGTAGACAGCGCCCTCAACGAAATTCCTAACACTCTCTATTGGGATGTCATTGTTAGTTCGATAGTAGATTTCTAACTGTTTGCTCCATACCGGTCAGTCCCCAACGACGACCTTGAGCCAATGCGTCTTCTATACTGGCACCCTCGGTCTCCCTCGCTGTAACTGCCTTCAAAGCTCCAACCCTATTGCTGGTACCACAATGTACCAAAACTGGCTGGCCATCCAAACGTGCTAGTAGCTGCTCCAACGTTTCTGCATTTTCCGGTGTTACGCCATCGCGCCCTGAAGTGGGAATCGAATAAAACTCCATCCCTTGGGATTGCACAACTTCAGATTCGTTCCAATCAATCTCACCCGGAGTACGAAGGCTAATAACGTGCCTGATACCCGAGTTGGCTAAAATTCCAATTTGCTCTTGAGTCGGCTGACCACTTGCGAAAACCAAATTTTCCTGCACACTCAGATTGGAAATCTCAGCGCCGGTGATCGCTTCCACATTTACGCGGTAATTCTGGGCACAGGAAACGATCAACAGGGCAAGAAAAGCAACTATCGATTTATGTATTACATTCCTAAATTTCATATTCATTCCCTTTTTAGATGTTGGACCTAGACTATAAAATATTCAACTGAATATTAATACAATGACAAGAGGTTCATCGGATTACAGGATTTTGCTTGAACCACATAATATCTTCCAAACTATCAGAACTCTATGCTGCAACACACTTACCTGGATAAGTTCATTCACTTGCTTGAGGCTAGTAGGCCGGGTTCTGTGAAAACTTAATTGCCCCAACTCTTCGTGAATGTGAATACTGCCTAGGAACAACATATGATAATGGATATTCGGGTTCAATGCAGAAACGAAACGGAGGATCAGAGAGACTGCCCTTCTAGGTGCTTCAGTCTTCTTGCAAATCGCTTGAAGCACCAGGTGGGTGGAGATCGTTCGAGTCACTATGACTAACGCTCTTCCGATCAATTGAGGGTAGGCAGCAAGAATGCAAATACCTAACAGGGGTGTGGATGGTTCATTATATTAGTACCGTTTGTGATAATAGTTAGTGCATTGCGGGAACCGTGAATCGCTGCCATATCTCAGGCATTGCAATCCGAAGCATCAAAAAAGAATTTTCAGGTTACGCTGACTATTTCCTGTACCCAACCGTCCCGATACCGAAAGTAGATCCTATTTTCTTCAGAAAAAAAAACTGACTGATTAAGAATGCCGGATTGTTGTAATAACGAACTCAATCTAAATTGCGTCAATACACCATCAACTTCCAGCGTGAACACACCGCTGGTGTTAAACACAAGTTGCTGTTGTATCTCGCTTCTGATGTGATCCCGCAATTGGATAGGGTCATGCGCACAGGCATGAAGCAGTTGCCTAACACCGTCTTCAGAAATGGCTATCAAGTTGCCATCAACATCAAAACTAATAGTTGTTACTCCACTAGATGGCCCTGAGGAGATTTCCATGTCAGGCGCCAAACATAAGCGGTCACCTGCAGGCGAATTGACCTCGATTCCTCCCTCAAACCAGAAAAAGTCGGTCCATCCCAGACGGTACATTTCACCAATTACCTCTGTTTCTCGATGTATAGCAGCACGTATTCGAACTTCCAGCCCAGCTTCAGAGCGCAGAAGCAATGAACCGTCCTCAGACTGAAACGATTGCCGTTGTTGCATGCTCTGATGTCTTAACGTCAAGCCAATAGTCTCTATGCTAAATAGAGTGCCATCATCAAGGATAATAGTGATCACTCCGGTGTCTTCATCTTTAGTCACGGTTACAGGAGCCTGCCCGTTTTCAAGCAAGTCATTGATTATGTCAGCAACATCCTGCTGAGTTGGCCGGCTTACTTGGCAGTCCGTACCGCAGGGCGGCATCTGAGCCGCCTGAGATAGTTGCATCACGAAAATAAAAGGAACTAGCACTAGAAATTTTGACAATAAACGAATCATAACTCTTCTCATTGATTACAGTTTTGAGTTGAATTGATAAAATCTCAATCTACGCAAATCCGATATTTAAAGTATTGACGAGGGTCAATTTTCTAAGAGAGTTCTGGCATAACATAGAATCTGTGAATTTATATATAGAAATCAGTGCTAGCTTGGTAGCTCAAATAGATTCTACTGGATTCATTTTTTTAGAACTAAGCACTTGGAATTAACTCGTCAAGTTCCAATAAATCGATGCCACCGGATGTTGCTCAAGGGCCAATAGATTGATAAATCTCAATCCATTAAATCTAATGTCTATATACCATGCAGTAATCAAGTTTCAGTTTTTGCACAGATATTGTGGCAGAGAGTAGGGTTTCTTAGTGATTAAAGGATTGGGCTATTGAGACAAGGCATTCAAATACTACGACTCATTGCAGTGCTATCCCTGATTGTTTGGCTGCCTTCGCTGGCTCAGGAAACTCAATTCGGTGAGCACGAGTCAGTGGCGAAGAGTGATGCCATGACTTTTGCTTCGGTATTTGAGGCAGCACTGGCTAATTCGCCCGCCTTAATCGCCACCGAGAGTCGGCAACAACAGGCACGGAACTATGCAGAGATTGGAAACAGTTGGGTTCCCGGTCGCCAAAGCCTGGAGTTGAACTATATTGATGATAGTGTGATAGATGATATTGGATTGCGCGAAATCGAATCCGGAATACGCTTCAATTTGTGGCGACTTGGTGAGCGCGAAGAAGCCAAGCGATTAGGTCAGTCCTATGGGGCACAATTGGATGCCTGGCTGGGCTATCAGCATCTTGTGATAACCGGTCGCGTCCGGTCCGTGTTTGCCAAATTGGCAGAAGCGGAAACGATACTCGCATTCGAACTACAGGCAACTCAGGATGCCGAACAGTTATTAGAGGTAACCACCCGGTTGTTTGAAAGTGGCGCCGTGGCGCAGCTGGATATGCTTCAGGCTGAATCGTTATTGTTACAGCAGCGTAGACTTGAGCTGAACGCAGAAGCGGGATTGGTTGATGCTGAGCGCGAATATAGCGTATTGACGAATTTATCTATGCGACCTGGCGCCCCTTATAGCGAAATACAGTCTACGCAAACAGAGATTCAATTCGACCATCCCGTGCTTCGCTATCTGCAGGCCGAGATAGAACTCGCCAGCAGGAATATCGACAAGGTAAGACGAGAGGCGGGTAATCGCCCATCCATGACTGTAGGTGTTCGCCGGGAAAGAGGCGACCGGCTTAATCCTTTCACCGATAGCCTTGGAGTCTCGGTGAGCATACCCCTGGGAGGCAAGGCAGCTGTGTCTGCTCGTGTCGGAGATGCCCATCGGGAGAAAGTAGATGCAGAGATAGGACTGATTGAAAGGCGAATAAGGATGAATACCGAATTGCATGAGGTAGAGCATGAAATATTCTTAGCCGACGGCTCCCTGCGCTTGAGCGAGTCTGAAACTGAGTTAAACCGACAACGATATGAAATGGCTTTGATTGCCTTCGAAACCGGAGAGACTGATTTGTCACAAACCATCGTCGTATTACAGCAGGCCCATACGAGTGAAAAAGAAACTGAACGGCTGCAATTGGAGAGATTGCGCCTGATCTCTGAATACAACCAAATAATTGGAATAATCCCATGAAGGCAATAACCCTAATCCTGTTATCGGTGACACTTTGTATTTCTCATGCAGAGGCGCAGGAATTCATACCCCTCAACGATGACGACCTGACTAGACTCGGTATTGTAGTAGCGCCAGTGGCTGCTTTGGACCGCCATTCTGGTAACGAATTTCCAGCGGCGGTTATTACTTCTCCAGATTTGGTATCCCTGGTTACAGTTCCCTATGCCGGTGTAGTGGAAAAATGGGCCGTGGTGCCCGGGCAGAAGGTTGCTCGCGGAACGGCCTTGGCCAGCATTCGCTCCCAGGAACTATTAGAGATACAGAATCAGTGGTTGAATGCATTGGCTGAGCAACAGCGTTCGGAGTCTGCGTTAACCCGAGACAATCGATTGTTCGCGCAGGGTATTGTCTCTGAACTGCGCCGAATGAATACTCTTCTGCAATACGAGCAGATAAAAAACACAGTACATGGGTTGCTGACAAGACTCCAAAATGCCGGATTCGAGCCAGATAATCTGGCGAGCTTGCTTACCCGCAAGAGTGAATTTGGGCTGTATGTGCTGCGCTCACCCGTGGAGGGAATTCTTACTCGCAGAGCATTTGTGACCGGAGAGTACGCATCTCGGTTCAGCACACTGGCCTCGCTGCAGGCGCTAGGGCAACCCTGGTTGAGTCTGCGCGTACCGGCGCGGATTGGTTTGACTCTGAACGTCGGTCATAAACTCACCATCGGTGGATCTGACGAAACACTGACCGTGCGTCAAAAAGACCTGATAGTTGATGAGACCACACAGACTATTGAAATTCTCGCCGAATTTGATATGTCCGCTGACTACATGCCAGGACAGGTGTTGACAGTTATCGTTCCGCCATCTAATGGAGGGATCTCCATACCAGCCCAAGCCGTAGTGCATAACGGTAGCGATACTGTCGTCTATGTGCAGTCGCGTCAGGGTATGGAAGCCAGAGCCTTGAATCTGCAGCCAGCGGGTAATAAATACGTCGCGCGGTCAGGAATTCAAGCGGGCGAACTCATCGTGATCCAGGGGGCATCCCTCTTGAAAGGCATGCAACTGGGTCTTGGTAGCGACGAATAATGCTTACTCAATTGGTTCAGTTTGCTCTCAGCCAACGGTTGATGACGGCACTGCTGGTGCTGTTATTGATAGGTTTCGGTACCCGGGCATTGCTTGACTTGCCTATCGATGCATTTCCGGATATTTCTCCAACCCAGGTTAAAATTATCATCAAGTCCCCTGGCATGACTCCGGAAGAGGTCGAATCACTGATTACCCAGCCGATCGAAGTTGAATTGCTCGGTATTCCCCGCAAGACCGTGCTGCGCTCCATCTCAAAGTATGCCCTTAGCTCCATTACTCTGGACTTTGAAGAAGGCACCGATATTTACTGGGCAAGGCAACAAGTAGCCGAGCGGATAAACAATGTATGGGATGATCTGCCCGGTGATGTAGCCGGTGGTCTGGCGCCGATGAGTACGCCTCTCGGTGATATGTTCATGTTTACTGTCGAAAGCGATACATTATCTTTACAGGAAAAACGCTTTCTTGTGGATTGGACGCTAAGGCCGGCATTAAGAACCGTGACAGGTGTTGCCGATGTCAACGCGCTGGGTGGATTCGTAAAGACCTACCAGGTGATGCCACGGACGGCAGCAATGGTGCGACTCGAGATTACCAATCGCAATATCGCCGAAGCCCTGCTGGCCAATAATAAGAACGATGGTGCGGGGCGCATTAATCAGGGTGAAGAAGCCATGCTTGTGCGAGTGGCCGCCGCTATCGGCGGACTGGAAGATATTGGCAATATTCTGGTGGAGAATTCCTACAGTGAAATGATACCGCTGTCAGAAGTGGCCGACATTTCAATCGGAGCCCTGGAGCGATACGGTTCGGTAACGGCAGACGGAAAATCTGAAGCTGTGCAGGGTCTGGTAATCAGTCTACGGGGGGCGAACGCGAGAGAAGTAGTAAACGGAGTCAGACTCAAGCTTGAAGAATTAGAACCGACGCTGCCAGAAGGAACCAGCATCAACGTTTTTTACGATCGAAGTGTGTTAATCGAAGGCGCGGTGAGTACTGTCTCGAAGGCACTGATAGAAGCGGTGGCATTGGTTATCATTTTGCTAGTCCTGTTTCTAGGCAACTGGCGGGCCGCACTAACAGCTGCTGCGATCCTGCCATTGTCCGCCCTGGTCACCTTCCTGATGATGAACAGCATAGGCATGAGCGCCAATCTTATGAGCCTTGGCGGGTTGGTGATTGCCATAGGTATTCTGGTGGATTCCTCCATCGTGATTGTCGAAAACATTGTCTCTGCACTGGCATCAGGTCAAGCCAGCACAGGTAGATTGCCGCGATTACACATTATCTTCCGCGCAGTTAAGGACGTAGCCATACCCGTTACTTCTGGAATTCTCATTATCGTTATCGTGTTTCTTCCCCTATTAACTCTTGAAGGGCTTGAAGGCAAGTTGTTCGGGCCGGTTACCCTGACTATCGTATTTGCATTGCTGGGCTCTTTGCTTTTGTCGCTAACTGTTATTCCGGTTATTGCGTCCTATCTGCTAAAAACCGCGGCCCATGATGATCCGTGGCTAAGCAGAAACTTACTCAGGCTCTATCAGCCATTGCTTGCAACAAGCTTGAGGAAACCACAATACGTGCTGGCTCTGGCTGGAATCCTGTTGCTGTTCACAGCGCTGATCTTTCCCCGTGTAGGCAGAACTTTTATGCCCACTATGGACGAAGGTGACATTATTATTCAGCTGGAGCAGATTCCTTCAATCAATCTCGACACCACGACCCGCATTGTTCAGCGAGTTGAACGTGCCCTGGTGGACCAAGTGCCGGAGATTACCCGTGTAGTTTCGCGCAGTGGTTCCGATGAGATTGGCATGGATCCCATGGGGCTTAATGAAACGGATATGTTCTTGCAGCTAAAGCCCCCCAAGGAATGGCAGGTACGAACCAAGGCAGAGCTGGAAGCTAAGATCCGGGTTGTGATGGAACAATTTCATGGCATTAACTTCGCTTTTACTCAGCCTATCGATATGCGCATTTCAGAGATGCTCACCGGCTCACGTGGCGACGTAGCTATCAAACTTTTCGGTGCAGAACTTAACGCATTAAACAGCTATGCCCAAGACATCGCCGAACTGGTGCAGACCATCGACGGCAGCGTCGATACAAATGCCACCATTAACGAAGGTGCTCAATACTTGCAGGTTTCTGTTAATCGTTACCGTTCTGGTCAGCTAGGGGTGAATGCTGACCAACTTCAGAGCCGATTACGATCGGAAATCGAGGGTATG
Source organism: Gammaproteobacteria bacterium (assembly GCA_021773355.1). Lineage (GTDB taxonomy): Bacteria > Pseudomonadota > Gammaproteobacteria > Pseudomonadales > Pseudohongiellaceae > UBA9145. The sequence goes on from JAJFKE010000023.1 coordinate 234,907, forward strand.
CAGGTTGGCACGATACTGGAACGGGGTGCCCGTGTCCCATTGATGCTGCGCTACGCTAAATTAGAGGGTGACGGGCTTGAGCAGATGCGCAACGATTTCATTGGGCTCGACGAGGGCGGAGCTATTCCTTTGATCGAAATAGCAGATATTAGTCGGATCGAGGGGCCCGTGAGCATATCTCGGGAATCCGGCCAGCGATTTGCCGTAATTAGAACCAATGTGGAGGGGCGCGATCTGGTGGGTTTTGTGGAAGAGGCCCAAGCAAAAATCGGTGCGGAGATAACACTGCCGGGGGGCTATTCCATCGAATGGGGCGGCCAGTTTGAGAACCAACAACGGGCGGCAAAGCGGCTCGCCTTAGTAGTTCCAGTGGCGCTGTTGCTCATTGCTTTTCTGCTGTTTTTAACCTTCCGTTCCGTTAAGCAGACACTGATAATTCTCTCCAATATCCCCTTTGCACTGACCGGTGGCATTATAGCGCTGTGGATAACGGGAGAGTTTATTTCGGTCCCGGCTTCAGTAGGCTTTATCGCTCTACTTGGTATTGCGGTGCTGAATGGGGTGGTGCTTATGTCCCATTTCAACTATTTGTTAGCTAAGGGCCTGGATGTAGCAGATGTAGTTCGTGAGGGCGCGCAGAGGAGATTACGGCCGGTCATGATGACAGCAACGATCTGCGGATTTGGTCTGGTGCCCTTATTGCTAGCAAGCGGCCCAGGATCAGAAATTCAAAAGCCATTGGCGATCGTAGTAATTGGCGGCCTGATTAGCTCGACACTGCTAACACTGTTTTTGCTGCCTATTATTTATTGCCACTTCCATCGACTTAAACCCATAGAGCAAACGGTATGAATACCTTGTTGGTGATCAACCTGAAACCGGAATTGGAAGAAGATATGGTCGATTACCTATTGTCGAAAGAGACAGTAGAGGGTTTCACTTCCTACCACGTTCGCGGGCACGGCAGGAATGCAGAGATGTCGTTGGCGGAGCAGGTCACCGGTCGCCGCAAACGATTGCAATTCGAAATAATTCTGGATGATGCCGCAGTAGTGGATGTAATAGCCGGTCTTGCTGACAATGTAGGGAAAGGTATTCATTACTGGCAACTGGCTATCTCAAATGTTGGTAGCGCCTGATCGAAAAGCAGAACACCGCTTGATCGGACTTTAAGAGCGGTTACCCCATGATTTACAAGACGGTGTCTGAACCCATTTCTTGACGAGGGTCAGCTCATCATGAGCTGTACTACGATACTCTCAGCCAACAGTAGTCTCAAATAGATAAAGGGAATGTTATATCAAGAGAAGTTGGAGATCGATATCGTTGTGAGAGTTGCCAAGCAGAGTTGGTCTATGAAAAGCCTTGTCCCTGTGGCGATCAGATGCCGCACTCGGAAATATGTTGTGGGGAACAGATGAGCAAAGTTCAAGAATAGGATTGGGTGCCTAGACCGGAGCACTTATTTACAATGGAGAGAACTTGCATGCTTAACCAAACAATATCTTTAATTACCCTACTGGCGATTGGAATATCCCTAGTCTTGCCAGTAACCCGGGCCAATGCTCAGGATCAGACGGCCACGAATGAGTATTGGTGGCCTAACCGTCTTAGCCTGGAGCCTCTGCGCCAGGATTCCTCATTCAACCCGCTGGGAGAGGACTTCAACTACGCTGAAGCGTTCGAAAGCCTGGATTTAGATGCAGTGATAGTGGACCTCGAAGAGTTGATGACAACTTCTCAGGACTGGTGGCCTGCGGACTTTGGCCACTACGGACCGTTCTTCATTCGTATGGCCTGGCACGGCGCTGGAACCTACCGCACCATCGATGGTCGCGGTGGTGCCGACGGTGGCATGCAACGCTTCGCGCCACTTAACAGCTGGCCTGATAACGCCAACCTGGATAAGGCTCGTCTGTTGCTGTTACCAATCAAGCAGAAATACGGTAGCGCGATTTCATGGGCTGATCTGATGATCCTGGCCGGTACCGTTGCCATGGACTCCATGGGCTTCAAGACTTTGGGTTTCGCTGGTGGACGTGTTGATGCCTGGCAACCAGAAGAAGTGAATTGGGGTCCTGAGGGTGAGTGGCTCGCGGCGGATCGTCGCAGCGAAGACGGCGAACTGGGTCGACCTTTCGGCGCTACCCAGATGGGTCTGATTTATGTGAATCCAGAAGGTCCTGGCGGCAACCCTGATCCGCAGGCTGCTGCCGACGCCATTCGCGAAGCCTTCGGCCGCATGGCAATGAATGATGAAGAGACCGCTGCACTGATCGCAGGTGGTCACACCTTCGGCAAAGCTCATGGCGCCGCTAATCCGGCGGACTACGTGGGTGCCGAGCCTGAAGCCGAAGGTCTCGAAGCCCAAGGTAAAGGCTGGCTGAGCAGCTATGGCAGTGGCAAGGGTGCTGACACTATTACCAGTGGTCTTGAGGGTGCCTGGACAAGCAATCCGGCGGCCTGGACCCATGGCTACCTGGTGAATTTATATACCTATGATTGGGTGCAGACCCGAAGCCCTGCTGGTGCAATCCAGTGGCAACCCGCTCGTGGTGCGGCTGCGGATCTGGTGCCGGATGCACACGATCCATCAGCACGGCATGCACCAATGATGTTTACCACCGATCTGGCTCTGAAAGTCGACCCGATCTATCGGGAGATCACTTCGCGCTGGCTCGATAACCCGGAAGAGTTTGCCGATGCCTATGCTAGAGCCTGGTTCAAGCTAACTCATCGCGACATGGGCCCCGCCTCACGTTACTTGGGTGACCTAGTGCCTGATCAGGAATTCGTATGGCAGGACCCTATTCCTGAAGTTGACCATGATCTGGTTAATGCCCGCGACATTACTCGTTTGAAGCGTGAAATCCTGAATTCCAGCCTGACCGTTCCCGAATTGGTACGTACAGCTTGGGCATCCGCCTCTACCTACCGCGGCACTGACATGCGCGGTGGTGCCAATGGCGCACGTGTTCGATTGGCGCCTCAGAAGGACTGGGATGTCAACAACCCGGCGGAGCTGGAACGAGTACTGGGGGTTCTGCAAGGAATTCAAAGCGAGTTCAATGGCGATAACCGACGCAAGCAGGTATCTCTTGCTGACCTGATCGTGTTGGGTGGAGCCGTGGCTATCGAGCAGGCAGCTGAGCTAGCGGGAGTTGAAGTGGTAGTACCTTTTATTCCGGGTCGTATGGACGCCTCGCAGCCGCAGACTGATGGAAGTTCATTTGACCTGTTGAAGCCGAGTGCCGATGGCTTCCGTAACTACTTCGGCAGTGGCAACTCCCGATCTCCAGCAGAAATGCTGGTGGAGAAGGCGGCCCTGTTGAATCTGACTGCGCCCGAGATGACTGTGTTAGTGGGCGGCATGCGCGCCCTGGATGCCAATGCCGGTGGTGCTGACCATGGCGTCTTCACTGACCGCCCTGGCACCTTGAGCAACGACTTCTTTGTAAACCTGATCAACCTATCAACCCAGTGGACTCGATCATCTAGCAATGCAAGCATTTACGAAGGTCATGATATCGATACGGGCGAGCTGAAGTGGACCGCCACACCCGTTGACCTGATCTTTGGTTCAAACTCTGAGTTGCGTGCCATTGCTGAGTTTTACTCCACTGCTGACGTTGCGGAAAAATTCGTGCAAGACTTTGTTGACGCATGGGCCAAGGTGATGACTTTGGATCGGTTTGATCTCGAGTCGTAGTGGATTGAAGGCGCTTAGTGGACCAATTTTGAAGACAGTGAGCAAACCCTTGTCGTTCCGGAAAAGCATATGTATATCTTGTCTTCTTGGGCAATCGCATTTGAGAAGAATAAACTTTCATCCACACGCGGGCAATAAACTCAGGAACAGTAAGGACTAAGTCGTGGCGCGTGTTTTTAACATGATCAGCACCCTCCACTAGCCCTACTTCAGCAATGTGGGACTTTGAGGTTCGATAAACATGCAATATTAAAGAAATGACAAAACCAATCTCAACACCCCATAGCAATGTCTTGAGTAGATTCTCCGTTTTTGTAACAACCCATATAACACTGAATAATTTATTTATCCTAAATCCCACACATGCAGTAAGTTATGTTATTGAGCTGACGGCTAGTTACGTAATTGAGTACTGCAGGATCAGCTACGGCGCAATGGGACAGGAGAGCAGTAGCCTCCCCATGGATCAAAATTAGGCGCGGGGCAGGATCAAAATTTCGTACCCACTCGATCAATTCGGTCGATAGAAATATCTATTCAAAATTAGAGTATCGACTATCCCGACAGGCCGAAGTCACTGCTACCTCAGCCCTGTATTGATTCATTAAGATTTAAGATAGCGTCTTTTACGCATTCGACCAAAATCCTGTCGACTATAGGTTTTTGAACGAAGTCACTTGCCCCATCTCGTATGGCTTCAACAGCAATAGATATATCGTTGCCTGATGCCATTAGAACAATAGGCAGATTAGGGGTTATGCTATGTATATTGTCAATCAGCGTCTTATTAGTCGCCTTAACAGAGAGGTCTTCGGCCAAAATGCAACTTGGCTGCCCTTCAGTCAATCTCTCCAGCAAAATGCCGGGGTTTTGAAACAGAGAAACAACGAAGCCTGCCCGACTGAACAATTTATTGAGTGACTCCAGTAGAAGTGGGTCACTGGCCAGGATAAATATCGAGTTCATGCTTGTTAGTCTGCTGCCTGTGAAAGGCTATCAATGCGACGAGGAGCCAATTCGAAACGAATAAACTCGTTCTCGGCCCTTCTTTCACGGAATGCTACGACCTGGCGGGTTTTTGGTGTTGATATGAGTCAATATCTACCGAAGTAGAGGCATTGGAGGGTGAGACATTGAAAGCAGATTCAGTCTGGCAGCGAGGCAATCATTTTTACCAGTTGAGCAAGAGAGCGGGCGTCCATCTTCTCCATTACACGAGCACGATGAACTTCAACTGTACGCTGACTTATACTTAATTCTATTGCTATCACTTTATTAGCGTTGCCTTCGATCATAAAATCCATGACCTCTCTCTCACGAGGGGATAGTTTTAGCAAATTTTCAGCCACGGCTATTTGGACGGAAACACGATCCTTTAACTCATCGTTAATTTTCAGTGCGCGTTGCACACAATCCAGCAATTCCTGCTCTCGAAAAGGCTTCGAGATAAAATCCATGGCGCCCTTCTTGACAGCCTTTACCGCCATGGGAATATCACCATGTCCTGAGATAAAGATGATTGGAAGAGTGGAATTGCGCAGCAAAAGTTCCTCTTGCAATTCGAGCCCGCTCATCACCGGCATTCGAATATCCAGAATAAGGCAGCCCATTTCATTCGGATCATAGTGCTCTAAAAATGTAACACCTGAATCGTAGGATTTAGCGGCAAGTCCAATTGACCTAATAAGCATCTCGAGTGAGTCGCGAACGGCCTCATCATCATCGACAATAATCACTGTTTGTTCGGAGTTAGACTTCATTTGATTTCGATTGATGTGGGTAAAATAAAGTAGAAGCTGGTTCCTCCTTGAAGATTAGAGAGATAGCCCAATTCTCCACCATGTGCCCGGATGATAGTTTGACAGATAGATAAGCCCATTCCCATGCCAGTTTGTTTTGTAGTGAAAAAAGGATCAAATAGACTATCTGCATCATTATCGCTAATACCGGGACCATAGTCAGTAACTGTCACTTTAATACGCTCATGCTCACAGTGCTCAGTATGAATTAAAATTTCTCGCTTAACGTCTGGCTTTTCGAGCTTGTATTCGTTTACCGCGTCAATCGAATTCTTGATTAGATTAAGTACAACTTGTTGGATTTGTATAGAATCACAAACAACCGAAGAAGGTCTAGCATCTAAGTGGAGTTGCAACTCAATATCGCTGTTTCTTGCATCCATCCTTGCTATCTCGACCACTTCGGCTACTAGTGAATTACAGTCCGAAACCTCTCTTTTTGTATCCTGTTCACGAATCCAGGTACGCAATCCCCGAATTATGTCGCCTGCTCGCAAAGCCTGGTTTTCGATTTTATCCAATGCTAAAACAACTTCATCTAATTGCTTGTCGTCAGCTTTCAACAATCTGATACAGGCCTTGGCATAAGTTGATATCGCTGTCAGCGGCTGATTAATTTCGTGGGCAATTCCAGCGGCCATCTCTCCCATAATCCCTATTCGAGACACATGAGCCAGGTTGTTAACCAGCTCGTGAATCTCGTTTTCAGCACTTTCAAGTTTTTCTTCACTTCTTTTCAGATCACTAAGATCCCTAATGATACCGACGAATTTGATGGCTTGCCCGTCATCATATTTGCCTACTGAGAGGTAGATTTGCAAAAGTGTGCCGTCTTTCTTTAACGCCTCTACTTCTCTGCCGATTCCAATGATTTTCTTCCGGCCTGTTCTTAGGTGCTCACTGAGATAAGCATCGTGCTGCTCGCGGTTCGGCGACGGCATTAAAAACTTGACGTTGCGACCAATTAGCTCTGCTTGATCATAGCCAAGCAAGCGCTCTACGGCCTGATTTGCAACTTCAATGATGCCATGACTATCGATGATAAACATCCCCTCGGTTGCTGCATCGATAAGCGCAGTAAACTTGTCATTTGTTACCAGATTTTCCATATCAATCACTAAGTAGTGGTACTTATCACAGGTTTCCTACGTACAAACCACAATAGGCTTATGTATATCCTCGAATATCCGCACTAGCTTCCACTTTATACACTTGCTCTAAACCGATCACACTAGTTTACCTGAATAATAACCTGCATAGGACTAAAAAAATGAACGCAATTAGCAAGTTACATCACAGTAGAAGCGCTGTTAATCCAGAGCTGGTAGCAAGCACACTCTCAGCTATGCCAAACATCCGGGTAACGGCCAAACGGGAAAAAAATGCCTGTCACGACTGCCGCCTAAACACTCTGTGCTTGTCAAAAAACCTTGATGCTGAAGGTTTAGCTGCCTTGGGCAACATCGTGAAAACGTCCAGTCCGTTACGAAAAGGGCAGCACTTATTTAGGCAAGGAGACAATTTCAGCTCTCTTTTTCTCATCAGAAGTGGCTCGGTTAAGTCCTATTCTAATAGCGTTTCCGGCGATGAGTTGGGGGTGAACTTCTATTTGCCAGGGGAACTTATTGGCCTCGATGGAGTGTATACGGGAGAGCACGGCAGCGCAGTTATAGCATTAGAAGATACTTTCCTCTGCGAACTACCCTACCACGCACTCGAACAACTGTTCACTTCACAACCCTCCATGCATAGATATTTCAATGAGCTTCTATCGAGGCAGATAGTTCAAGAACATGCAATGACTCTGATGTATAGCCAGAAGACAGCTGATGATCAACTCGTGGCCTTCTTACTTAATCTGTCACAGAGGTTTAAGAGGCTAAAACAATCTCCCGCTTCATTTCGACTGCCCATGTCCAGAAAAGACATAGCTGGCTGTCTTGGCCTGGCTCACGAGACTATAAGTCGGTTGTTTTCTGAGTTTCAGCGTCGCAACTGGATGGAAGTTGATGGTCGGGAAGTAAGGCTGGTAAATTTTCCAAGCGATGGTCTAACGCACTAGCAATAAGCTAAGGCAGGCCATCGACCCGAGATGGTTTAAGCAAATATAACTAGTCGTAGCCTTGCCTAGAATTCAGAAAAGGGTCTGCAAATGTTGAAGCTTAACAAGATTTTGATAGTCATTGAGCCAGGTAACGAAAATCAACCAGCCCTGGAAAAAGGTGTCCAACTGGCCAGGCGCAGTGGCTCTGAGCTCGACCTGCTTGTGGCTGACTTCAGTCCGTATCTGGAAGATGGTTACTATTTTGACCTAGATCAGGCCAGGCAACTACGCCAGCAACACATCGAAGAAAATTTGATGCAATTGGAAATTCTTACCCAGCCCTTGAGAGATGAAGGCCTAAAAGTCAGCATATCCGCAAAATGGAGAAATCCTCCCTTCGAACAAATCACTAGCCACATCGCTGAAACCGCCATCGATGTTGCTGAAGTGCACACGTCACCACCGCAAAATCGCCCGTCTCTTTTTATCGAATGAAGACTGGGAATTAGTAAGGCATTGTTCTATCCCGCTTTTGCTGGTAAAAGGCAAGCGATGGAAAGACAAGGCAGTGTTTATCGCGTCCGTTGACCCAAATCACCAGCATGAAAAACCCGAATCATTGGATTCGAAACTGATCTCCAGTTCCCTGGAGTTGTCTGCGCTAATTGACGGCGACGTTCATGTGTTTCATTCCGACTGGGTTCCTCCACTATCTGGCCTGTATCCAATCTCTGTTGACGCGGCAAATGAAACAGACAAGTTTCACAAGCTCGCAAATTCCCACGGCATTAGCTCTGAGTTCTGCCACTGGTCAGATGTAGAAATAGAAAAGTCTCTACCCGACTTAGTCTCAGACTTAGGAGCTAATGTGGTAGTCATGGGCGCTATTTCCAGATCGAGGCTGGACCGAGTGTTAATCGGGAGCACCGCTGAAAGAGTGCTCGATTGCCTGAATTGTGATGTATTGATCATTAAACCAGACTAGCCCTGTTTCAACTGGCAACAGTGCGGCCGACCAGAATAAAATATCCCTACTAAATACTTGCAGGATAGCCGGCGAGCAAATCGCGGAAGGTCTGTAAGAAAGCCCCTCGCGCGCGTTCTTCGTGCATGTATTCACCCGGGGCAACCACGTGGATACGGCTAATTTTTCCGCTCCAAACCATCTTGTCGGTGGAAGTCTCTTTCATTGAAATATCAATCACTGCTATGTATCTCAATTCTTCGGTGATCGATTCCGAGCGAAAGAAAGGGTCGATGTTTTGCTGTTCTGGATTTAAATTAACGTGTTCGTAGGAAAGGGTAACAACTAAATCATTAATCTGATCGTTTCTTTCCAGCCCTAGTTCCTGGAAAGCCAAATCGAATTCATCAACTACGTAGCCCCGCAAAAAATTCGGCATATCGACAACCTGAACTCCATAGTCTTCATATTCGCTATAGTTGCCAGGGCAACAGAGAGTTAGTGAGTTACCTATTTGCATGCCATTTTGAACACAGCCATTCAGACCGAAAAGTATAGATACGCTCAATGCAATTACAGATTTTAGTTTATTCATAAGCATGCTCCAGAGCATAAGTAGTTGGACGATTTCAATGATCTAACAAAGTGCAGAGTGTAGTACATGCCAAGATCATCATGGTGATTTAAATCATCCTGTTCCGAATCAGCTACTTAATCGGATTAATCCAAACGAGGAGGGACAACTCAATACGAACTGGATTCGTGAAACAGCTCAGATTTGAAATAGGCACGATCAGTTGAAAGCTAATATTCCGGAGGATCACTAAAAACCTTCTTGCCTGTGAACATGGCGGACACCAATCCGTTGCCCTCTTTTGTTTCGGCGACTACAACAGCAGTGATGTGAATGATGATGGCAAATAATAATATGAAAAACGCCAGTTTATGCACAGTGATGAAAGGCTTGCGAAATTCGCGCATGGCTGCATATCCTTCAGGGTCCAGCATCTCTTTGGTCCCAGGTTGAAGCCCTTCCAGTTTACTGTGGTCCTCCCCCGCCCCAGTTGCCCATTCCGCAAATTCATGACCGAATGGTGGGAAATAGAGATCGGTACCCGCAATCACCAAGCCGGTAGCCATCTGAGTCAACAAAAGTAAAAGCAGGAAGGTAACCATCAATCTACCTAGTGGGCTGTGCCCGCTATATGCAGGTATTTTACCGGCGCGGATTCCGTGTATATGCCCCTTCAATTCAGCCATGTAGTTGCTTCCTAAAGGCAATATTGCTCGCCATCGCGCATATTTATTGCCTACAAATCCCCACAAAACTCTATATAAAAGGTTTGCGGCAAAAGCATAACCTATCCAGGCATGCAGTATTTTCAGACTTACCTTTCCTTCGTCGCTTACTCCCAGAGTATTTGCATTCAGAATAATGGTGCCAATAATCATGAGTCCGAGAACGCAGAGTACATTTATCCAATGAAAGCAACGAGTCGATCTATCCCATACGAGATATTCATTGAGTTGTCTGGCACTTGGGGTATTTGATAGTTTTACCTCTTCATTCTCTAACAACGAATTAGCCATTGCCACCTTCCCTCGTGTTCCAAAGAGCTAACTGTACTTGCGGCAATGCTTCTTTGCGTTGACGAGGATCAAGACCGAGTAGGACACTTCACGTATCTTCATATTCCAAGAAAGTGAAACCTTTTTGGCTACAAAGCACAAGCCACCAAATTTTGGCAATGCATCCTATCTGGACTGACGACGACCTGACAGGGAAAGCCAGTGAAGAACTGGCGGTAGGACCGGCACCAATGACCACAAACACCACCTTAAACAGAAACCTGTCCTTGCCGCTGATCACACTCTATGGTCTCGGCAATATCCTCGGTGCTGGCGTTTATGTGTTGATTGGAAAAGTGGCTGGTGAGGCTGGTTATTTCGCCCCGCTGTCTTTCCTGCTCGCGTCATTTATTGCTGGCCTGACAGCCTTTTCATTTGCCGAATTAGCTTCTCGTTATCCGGTCAGTGCAGGCGAGGCTGTGTATGTCGAGGAAGGTTTCGGATTTAAAAGACTATCCTTGACGGTTGGTCTGCTTGTGGTACTGACTGGAATCGTCTCAGCTGCCACCATCACCAAAGGGTTTGTTGGTTATCTCGACGTTTTTATAGAATTCCCCGATACGGCAGTAATAATCTGCCTACTCACACTGTTGGGCTTCACCGCCGTCTGGGGCATCCTGGAATCGGTCACAGTAGCTGCCCTGTTCACTCTGCTTGAAGTTGGCGGCCTGGTTTTAATTCTGGTAGTCACGGCTCCTGCATTGCAACAATTACCACAGTTGCAGCTTGACCCCACTAACGGCAGCTTTGCTGGCTCTTGGAACGGAATTGTAGGAGGCGCGTTTCTAGCCTTCTACGCTTATATTGGCTTCGAAGATATGGTAAATGTCGCTGAAGAAGTACGGAATCCGAGGCGCAATTTACCCATCGCTATTTTGATAGCATTAGGCATTGCATCAGTGATGTATATATTAGTGACAATCAATTCATTGCTGATTCTTACGCCACAGGAACTTGGTCAGTCCGAGGCACCCCTGGCGGCAATCTTCCAAACAGCAACCGGCAAAAGTCCTTGGTTGATATCTGTAATTAGCCTGTTTGCTGTCGTCAATGGCGCCCTTATTCAAATTATTATGGCATCGAGGGTTTGCTATGGTTTAGCAATTAAGAATTGGCTTCCTGCATTTTTGGGTTCAGTGAACAAAATAACCCAAACCCCGATTAACGCAACAATGGCAATCACAGTCAGTATTATCGGCGGCGCCTTGTGGTTGCCAATTGAGACCCTTGCCAAGACTACTACCTATCTACTTTTAATCATTTTTATTCTAGTGAACACGGCGCTGGTAAAAATTAAGCGACGCGATGAAAACATTGACGGTATTTTCCAAGTAAATATATTGGTTCCTATATTTGCTTCAATCATGTGCTTCGCTTTTTTGCTGTTTCAATCGGGTTCTTTGATCATGAAAATGTGGACTTTCTAACCGTTACTTGAAACTCCAATAAAGGGGTCAGTCTGCTACCGTAACAGCGTGAGTAAGAACTATTGACTACCTACCTTCACAACCAATACATCGCATTTAGCACCATGTAAAACCTTTGCTGCCGTTGAACCCAAAAATATCTTCCAGCCAGAGTGACCATGACTGCCTATTACTATAGCATCGGCGTTGATCTCGCTTGCAATATTGCGTATCTCGGCAGCTGGATTACCCAGCCGCGTATAGACTCGATCTACTCCAATACCAAGGTCACTTCCAATTTTTTCCAAACGTTGCTTTGCACTATCCACTACGCCATCCTGAATCTCCCCGATATTCACTGTATAGATATCCATACTATAGACAGGAGCCAATGGTTCCACTATGTGGACCAAATGCAGCTTTGAGCTATCTCCTTCAGCTTGGCTAAGTGCCTTATCAATGACATCTGAGTAATCCGGTGAAAAATCTACAGCGACTAATATCTTATCGTACATTGGTCAATCCTCTATTTCGAAAAAGATGAAAGGGTATGAGCCGCACTGGACTCAACGCAGTGACCATTGAAGCTGTAAACTGAGTTTGGGCGGTTGACTTATATCAACAGCATACAAAAATATAGAAACCGCTTGATACCGGAAAGAAGTCTAGCAGTAGCACCACAAATTCGTGATCAACTTCTACCTGCGACGATATTGGTAGTTGTGAACCTAATCACTAGCAATTTTCAAATAGGCTATTGATGCAAATCACCATGGATCTGTCATTCTTCGGCAGAATGACAGATCCATTCGATATTACTAAAGAGGAGCCTGGAACATGACAGTTATTCAACGAATCATGGTAGTGATTGACGCGAATGAGGACTTTTCAGATGCACCCGATGGTATGCCCATCGAATTAAGTAAAGCACTGCGCTTCGTTAACAACAAACAAACAGTAGAACTGAAGTTGTTGAGCGTTGGTTACGAAAGATACTTAGATCATATTCATAGTATTGACTATGGCTATAAGAAGATGCGCGTAGAATACTGTGAGCGCTTATCCAATATCATGCAAAGTCTCGTTGAGGATCTTGAGGGCCAAGGCTATAACATCAGTTGTGAAGTTGGTTGGGCTCACCCACGCTACGAGTTGATCGTCAAAAAAGCTATGGAGTTCAAGGCTGATTTACTCATTCAACATTGCCGCGCGTATGGAAAGATCGAACATCATCATCTAACCAATGACAGCTGGCAATTAGTTCGCCACTGCCCGCTACCGCTTCTCCTGGTCAAGGACAAGACTTGGAGTGATCGAGTCGTCATGATGGCGGCAGTTGATCCTATGCATAGCCATCACAAACCACTGGCGTTGGACAATCTGCTTATAGAAACCGGGTCATCTGTCTGCGACCAGCTGCACGGAGAATTTCATGTGCTTCACGCCTACGCCGAATCCGCACGCCCATTTGCCGCTGCCGGTAAAATCAAAGAGGAACACGAAAAGGCATTTGACGAACTAGCAGAAAATTACTCTATCGACAGAAAACATCTCCATCTTATCGACGAAACTCCAGTCTATGCCCTGCACCATTATAGTGAAAAATTGAAATCAGATATTGTTGTTATGGGCGCTATCTCTCGATCGAGACTCTCGGAGTCTCTCATTGGCAGTACTGCGGAAAAAGTAATCGATTATGTTAAGACTGATATATTAATATTAAAGCCAACGTCAACTGAATAGATGAATCAAGTACAAGCAAACTATTAGAATCAACGTAAGTCAGATTGCCAAATAAAACGTTACATTGTGCATGGATTGCACAAGACGGGACTGGCGCGACACCGATACACGAAAACGCAAACGCCTGTGAATGCGACGATGGCCATTACGATCAGTATTATAGTCGCTGCCTTATTATTACCGATTGAGACGTTTGCCAGGACTACCACCTATCTACTACTGATTGTTTTTCCTCTTGTGAATATGTCTTTGGCAAGAATTAAATTACGCAATGAAAAAATCCATGACATTTTCCAAATCCATATTTTATTGCCGGTACTTGGCGCAATTGCAAGCTTAATGCTTCTACTATTTCAATCACTTTCTCTGGCGGTAAATATGTAAGGCTGAGAAGCCCAGGCATAATATTCGAGTCGGGCGCGGTCATTGCGTATGACGTTCTGCTACGGCTGGTGGAAACATTGCCGCAGGCGTTTGAGCTTGTGAGCATCACGGAAACCGGCAAGATAGCTAATAGTGAACATGCCAGTTTCGATTTCTCCAGCGGCGTGTTGAGCATTCCTGACTTGAGTGTGGGGGCATTGCAGTTGTCGGTAGATAGCACTCGCTATGCGGCGACTCTCGAATTGACTACAGGTATAGGATTCGAAGAACTATTCGTGATTACACAGATACAAGCTAAATAGCAGCAACAAATATTGTGGACAACACCCCTGTCTGCTTGCTGACAGGGGCGTCAGCAAGCAGACAAAAAGCTAGTTTGTAACTGTCCAGGCTAGACCCTGCCTGGAAACTTGCGAGAGACTAATACGCAGATTTATAAAGGCTAGAGCTAGTTCGTTAAAATATCTTTAACTCTTTCCTCCATACCAGTCAGTCCCCAGCGACGACCTTGAGCCAATGCATCTTCTATACTGGCACCCTCGGTCTCCCTTGCTGTTACTGCTTTCAAAGCTCCAACTCTATTACTGGTACCGCAATGGACCAAAACTGGCTGACCATCCAAACGTGCCAGTAGCTGCTCCAATGTTTCTGCATTTTCCGGCGTTACGCCATCGCGACCGGAAGTAGGAATCGAATAAAACTCCATCCCTTCGGATTGCACAACTTCAGATTCATTCCAATCGATCTCACCCGGAGTACGCAGGCTAATAACGTGCCTGATACCCGAGCTGGCTAAAACTCCTATTTGCTCCTGCGTCGGCTGACCACTTGCGAAAACCAAATTTTCCTGCACGCTTAGATTAGCAATCTCAGCGCTGGTGATCGCATCCACATTAACCTGATAACTTTGAGCACAGGCAACGATCAGGATTGGCAGCAATCCAAGTAAAAATCTATGTATTGTCTTCTTTAAAGTCATAATTCCACCTCTACTAGCCTGTTTTAGAATGTTGATTGACAACTATTCGAATTGATTCAGTTAGCTCAGTATTCCATTGATACGATAGCAACGCTACTGATTACATTATTTATTATAAGTCTGTTGCTGGCTCTATTTTAGCCTTGGGGAGTTGCCTACTGGTCTCATCAAAGTTCGATAAATAGATGCCAGCAACGGGAAGGATAATAGTACAAGGCGCAGTTTCAATACAGCATTTTGCCAAACTCCAGACTCGAGCGGGTGTCGGCTGCCATGCACAAATCCAATCAAGGGGCCATTGCACAGGTGTCGGATACACGATTTCCGATAGGATTTATGCAATCCACAGTCTGTCCCACATCAGCAGCAGCATTCAAACTGGTAGTCACGCCCTGAGCACTTGAAACAACTGGTTTGTATTGCATAAAGTCGGCCGCTAAATTGATTTTGATCAGCTTAATTATTGCCCGCAGAGCTATTCTAATGGCTTATGTAATAGCTAATTAGCGCGGGAGTGGTTCTGATGCAGAGCAAGAAGCTTGTGAGTCTTGGAGTGAGTCTACTGTTGGTTGTCATTTTGTCCCTGTTCTGGGGCCTTGTTGTTTCCACAGAATCGGTTATGGCACAAACACGCACCGCCCAAGATCAGCAGCAGTCAGCGCCGCAAGCCGCGAATACTTGTCTGGCTTGTCACAATAATCCCACTGTAACCGCAATCTTCAGCACCCCACATGGTGTTGGCTCCATTGCCGGTTCGGCATCTAACGGTCGGGGTTGTGAGAGCTGCCATGGTGCAAGTGGAGAACACGCAAGCACTATGCAATCGCCAGCAGTAGTGTTTGGTGACGGTGGCGGTCGGTTTACAGCCAGTGACGTGGAAATACAAAATCGGCAGTGTCTGAGCTGCCATCAAACAACCGAGACCGTGCATTGGGCGGCTAGCGCCCATCAGTCTGCTGACCTGGCCTGCGCCTCTTGTCATACTATTCATGTCGCCCCGCAAACGGCATTGATTGAACGCACTGACTCTGGCCTCTGCCTCAGCTGTCACCTGGAACAGCGCTCACAGTTAAACCGACGCAGTCATCACCCGGTTGCAGAAGGCCTGATGAGTTGCACTAGCTGCCACAACCCCCATGGCTCAGATACTGTCGCCTTATTGTCAAAAAGCTCCATCACCGATACCTGTACCAGCTGTCACACAGAAGAGCGCGGGCCTTTCCTGTGGGAGCATCAGCCGGTAACTGAGGACTGTACCACCTGCCATAATCCTCACGGATCAACCCAGGCCAGTCTGCTATCGGTAAGACAGCCGTTTCTCTGCCAGACCTGTCATTCCGAAGCGTTTCATCCGAGTTCGCTGTACAACGGAACAGGTATTCCACCGGCCGGTGCCCAGCAAAACCTGTTAGGAACTTCCTGTACCAATTGCCATTCTGTCATACATGGATCAAACCATCCGTCTGGGTCACGCTTAACACGTTAGAGAGCCGTTTTATGTGCAATAAATTCTGCTATGCCCGCTGGCGAGAATCCGGGCTAATTATAGGTGCAATTTTATTAATTTATGCATGGCCAATAGTTGCTGCTGCGCAAGTTTCTTCCGTTGAAATTGGCCTCGGTTATAACAGTGAGGACTCTTATCGGTCGGGGCAATACACCGGACTTACGCAAGCTGGTGGATTCGCTGTAGGAGGTTTCTCTCTGCTCAATCAGCCCGATGATGCTGACAATCGACACTGGAGCGTAAGCGGCAAAAATCTGGGTCTGGAATCAGCGAGCCTGGGGGCTACCTACGGCCGCTGGGGCAGCTACTCTCTGTCGCTCGACTATACACAATTACCCCATTACCGATTCAACGATGGTCGCACGCCCTTCAGTGGTAGCGGCTCGCAGACTCAAACTCTGCCTTCTGACTGGGTAGGAGCCAGCTCAACTTCAGGGCTCACCACACTGACATCCAGCCTCAAGCAGGTAAACATCGATACAAGACGGGATCGATTTACTGGTGGCGTCGAATGGCAAGTAAGCCAATCCTGGCGGCTAATGAGTGAATATCGTCATGAGACCAAGCAAGGCAATGCGCCTCTTGCAGCAATTTTTGGTAGCACCGGCGGAAATCCTCGTGGTTCAATCGTGGCTCGACCTGTCGACTACCAAACGGACGAGATAACGGTTGGTTTGAGTTATGTTAAGCAAGGTACACAATATAATTTTAGTTATAACACCATACGCTTCAGTAATAATGACGAGGCGTTGCGATTTGATAACCCATTTAACAATACACAGTGGTTAGCAGGTGCAAATTTTCAGGATGGAGCGGTTGGGCAAATAGCTCTTGAACCGGACAACAGCTCCCATCAATTTACTTTTTCGGCAGCTCGTTCCTTTGGCAGCAGCAGCGCCAGTGCCAGTGTGATTTCTACAAAATTGCAACAGGATGATCATTTCCTGCCATACAGTAGCGTGTTTTCGGCAGCAGCGCCGCTGCCGAGACAAGACCTCGATGCAGAGGTTAACAGTCTGGTTACGAATCTGAATTTCTCCACGCGACTAAACCGTCGCAGCACTTTGCGCCTGCGCTACAACTACCGTGAACGTGACAATAAAACAGCGCAGGATTTATATCAGCGCATTCCCGGAGATGCTGCTGCCCAGGGCGGATTAGTAAGCAGCCAAACCAGGGTCAATCGTATCTACGACCTGAAACGGGATAAATTTAGTGCTGACCTAAACTATCGATTTACGGGCAAGACAAGGCTATTGGCGAGCTATGAATATAAGGAAACGGATCGCAGTATGGTAGACGTTGCTACCACCGAAGAAGACACTGGCTTTATCAGGTTGAGTTTCGCCCCATCCACTAACTCAAGTGCCTGGATCAAACTGACTCGTTCAGAACGGCGAGCTTCAACCTATGACAGCACAGTGCCTTTCATAGCCGGACATAATCCCGACTATGTGGCTACCTTAGTCGGTAATCAGTTGTTTGAGAACGACCCCCTGTTGCGGCGCTTCCATTTGACCGATAGAGACCGCGACCAACTGAGTGCCAACTTCAATTTCTTTCCATCTGATGAAGTCAGCCTGAGCGTATTGGCGTTGCTAGCCGAAGATGATTATCCCGACGCCAAAGTAGGTCTTCAGGAATCAAACAAGCGCAGCCTCTCGGCTGACTTATCCTACTCGCCCGAAACCAGCTGGCAGGCGAGCATCTATTACAACTACGAAAATTATGACAATCAGCAGTCCGGGTTCGCGCGGAGAGGGGGCGGAAATCCTACCCCCTTCTATCCCGAATCTGTTAGAGATTCAGCCAACAATTGGAGCGTTGATAGCGAAGATGATGTTTATACCATCGGCGCTGGGGTCGACTGGGAATTCATGGCGGGTAAATTGGATCTGGCACTGGATGCCAATTACACCGATGCACAAACTGAAACAAGACCTTTTAGCCCAGGCATTACATTCTTGCCGTTAGCCGACGTCACTACAAAAATCACTACACTCTCATTAAAAAGCAATTATCGACTGCAACCGGGCAGACAACTGTCCGTCGGTTACAGCTATGAGCGCTATAAATCCGATGACTGGGCTCTCGACGGCGCCGGGGTGAACACCCTGGCTAATATTTTGTTGTTAGGAAATGCGAGCCCAGAGTATGCCGGGCATATTTTTCAGGTATCGTTAATTTTTGATTTGCAATGATTGATTCTTAGCCAGGGAGCCCAACTCATCGAACATATTAGTCGGTGCCGCGGTCATCGCCGGTGACCCGCCAGAGATAAAATTCACAATCTTTGGGCGCAGGGTGCTGTTCCAAATATTGCGCTAGCAATACCTCATGAAGGAAACCCGAAAAACCCGTCCAACAATCTTTTGGTAGTCGGTACTGGCTATGGCCAAATGCCTCGCTGCAATGTAACTCGAGCGACTCGCTCGATCGCCGACACCAATGCGGCGGTTCGAATGCTAATTGTTCTGTCTGGGTCTTCGCTTGCTACTTCATTGAGCTTAATCCATTGATCCACAACCCGATCAACAGCGTCGAACATAAGCTCTTCGAGCTGCCTATTAACCCGTTCAGCCCCCCAGTGTTCATTTGCGAGATTCTGAGACCATTCAAAATAGCTGACACTGACACCCCCAGCGTTGACAAGTATGTCAGGAAGCACATAGATGCCCCTCGCATTCAGGATCGCATCAGCCTCCGGGGTCACCGGCTCATTGGCCGCCTCGACTACTAGTTTCGCTTTGATTAGTTCGGCGTTGTTAGCATTGACCACTTCACCTAATGCGGCAGGGACAAGTATGTCACATTCCATCGCCAGCAAATCTTCATTGCTTACTGTTAGAGTGTCTGGTGTCCCCACTACAGTATCTTCTGCTTCTTTGTGGAGATTAACTGCAGCCAGGTCCAAGCCTTCCTCCTGCACGACTCCGCCAATAGAATCACTTACTCCTATAACGCAAGCACCTGCTTCGTGGAAAAGCTGCGCCGCGATGCCACCAACGTTGCCGAAACCTTGAACGATCACGCGCTTTCCGACAACAGACTTCAGATCAACAATTTTCATTCGATCAAGAAAGCGTTGAACCACCAGTACAGTCCCTCGCCCGGTTGCCTCTAGTCTCCCCAATGACCCTCCGAGTTCAATCGGCTTCCCTGTTACAACCGCCCGATTGTTTTCTCCCGGATGAAAGACCTGATAGGTATCAAAGATCCAAGCCATCGTTTGTTCGTCGGTATACAGGTCGGGTGCGGGGATATCAGTATGGGGCCCAATATCGTCACCCAGCTCTACCACATATCGGCGTGTTATCCGCCGTAACTCTCCTTCACTGAGTTCCTTAGGATTGCATGTAATACCCCCTTTTGCGCCTCCAAAGGGCAAGTTGACTAAAGCACACTTCCATGTCATCAACGCCGCGAGCGACATCACCTCGTGGCGAGTCACGTTGGGATGATAGCGGACACCACCTTTCCCTGGGCCTAGAATATTACTGTGCAGCACACGATATCCTTGAAAGGTCTGCACGGAACCATCGTCCATTTCGACTGGAAAGCAACAGCTAATAATCCGTTTAGGGGCTTTAAAAAAATCGACAAGGCCTCGCTTCAGACCAGGTACAAAACTCGCCGCTTCGTCAAAGCGGTCTCGAACAATATTAAGGGGGTCAAGTTCTTCCATTATTAGTTCACCAGAGGAGTTTGGGGGAGCCTATACCTACGCGGATTATGAATCCGATGATTGGCTGTCGAAAGTGCTGGGGTGAAGCGCATTCGAATTTATTAACGAAGTCTTTCTAATGCGCGCATAACATCCCGCCGGCTAAGCTGGCCGACCAGGCGACCATTTTCCAATACCGGGTATCGATGATACTCCTGTCCGTAAAATAATTTCGCCGCGTCAACGATGCTGGCTCCCGCCTCGATGGTTTCCACATTGCGGCTCATATGGTCAGCAACCAGACCACCGAATTCCGAATGATAGCCGGCGCTCAATACCACGGCCATGCAATCCCGTTCAGTGAGAATACCAACCAGGTTACCAACTTCATCCATTACCGGTGCCGCGGCAATATCATGTTCCAGCAAAGTATGTACTGCCCGAAGAAGCTCCGTATCAGGACTCAGGGTAATCAACTCCTTCGCCATATAATCTCGAACCTTGACTGCCTTTAACATAAATTCCTCCGCCGACACACGCCACCGCACAATGACTTCGAATCGCAGTCGGGTTCACCGGGCAAACTGCGGCAACCTGCGCTCATAGGCTTACCGTTAACAATTATTCCAATGCCCAGGGCCAACGCCGCCAACAGGAACACCAAAAAACTACCCAGAAATAGTGCCATAAGAAATTTCTCCAATCCATTTAGCCGCCGAAATCATCGAAGAAGATACTCTCCTCTTCCACCCCCAACTCATCCAACATATTAGTCGATGCCGCGATCATCATCGGTGGCCCGCACAGATAATATTCACAATCTTCAGGTGCAGGATGCTGTTCCAAATATTGTGTCAGCACTACCTCATGAATAAAACCTGTAACACCCGTCCAACAATCTTCGGGTAAAGGTTCCGACAATGCCAAGTGCCATTCAAAATTTTCATACTCTTTTGCGAGCTGTTCAAACTGCTCGATGTAGAACGCTTCACGCAAGCTGCGGGCACCATACCAGAAACTAATCTTGCGCTTAGTGCCCAAGCGCTTTAGCTGGTCGAAGATGAGTGAATGCAGGGGCGCCATGCCGGCGCCACCGCCGACGAAAACCATTTCCGCCTCGCTCTCACTGACGTGAAAATTACCGAAAGGTCCTGAGATTTTTACCAGGTCTCCTGGTTTTAAGCTAAATAAGTAAGATGACACTACCCCCGGCGGCGTTCCTACCGGAGCCGCCGGTGGAGGTGTGGCTATGCGCACGTTGAGCCGAACTATATCCTTCTCCAGCGGACAGTTCACCATGGAATAGGCGCGAACAACCGGCTCCAGGGCCTTTGATTGCAACTTGAATAATCCACTGCGCTGCCATTCCTGGCGGTACTCAGCACTAATGTCAAAATCAGCGTAGCGCAGGCTGTGTGGCGGACTTGTAACCAGAATATAGCCACCGGCGCTAAAATCCACAAAGTCTTGGTCAGGAAATTCGAGCACCAGCTCCCTTATATAGGTCGCTACGTTATGAGTTGAACGCAGCTTGACTTCCCAAGTGCGCGCGGCAAACACATCCACGGGCAAGTGAATCCGCATCTGTGTTTTGTCACGCACTGAAACCTGACAAGCCAAGCGCTGACCCGCTGCCGCCTGGCGTTTGTTGATAAAGGAGGACTCAATCGGCAGCAACTCACCTCCGTCCTCAAGCACGGTGAGGCGACACTGACCACAGCTGCCGTTACCACCACAGGGTGAAGGCAGATAGATTTCATTAGCCGCCAGCGCGGCAAGTAGATTGACACCAATTTGGGCGCTAATATTCCGCTCATCATTGATAGTGACAGTCACATTGCCAATGGGAAGCAGCCGGTAGCGGCATAGGAGTACCAGTAGTGCAAGCAGCAAAACAATGCCCGTAAACAAACCAATACCGAGGAAGATTTCCTGCATGATTAGGGAGCCTCTGAACAAGTCTATGATACCTCTGCGGAGCCTGAAGCGTTCAGCTGCAAGACGCGGTTCGCCGTTAATGGCCTAAGTCCTTAACAAGAAGCGCAACGCGGCAGATGGGCGCTTCAGGCCCGCCCTTCGGGGCATTTGGCCTGTCCCGATCTCTTTGTTGTCTTTTTTTGACGTGCGGACGCATGCCGGCAAAAAGACGTCTTGACCTCGGGACAGGCCAAATGCCAGAGGTGCCATAGACTTGTTCAGAGACTCCCTACAACTCAATTCTGGCGATGGATATGAATGCCATGGACATCAGTCCGGTTGTGATAAAGACAATGCCGAGCCCCTGCAGCCCCTGCGGAATTTCGCTGTACTTCATTTTCTCCCGCAAGCCCGCCAACATAACCAGCGCCAAGGCCCAGCCCACTCCTACACCGAATCCATAGGCTGCGCTTTCCACAAAACTGTAGTCGCGTTGCACCATGAACAAGGACGCACCGAGAATTGCACAGTTCACCGTTAGCAGCGGCAGAAAGGTTCCGAGTGCCTGATACAAAGCCGGAAAAAAACGCTTCAACATCATCTCCAAAATTTGCACCATTGCGGCAATAACGCCGATATAACTGATCAATCCGAGATAGCTAAAATCCAGATGTCCCAATCCTGCCCATGCTAGCGCGCCATCGCGCAATAGGTAGGTGTAGATCAGGTTATTCACTGGCACCGTTATGCCTTCAACCAATATCACCGCCGCTCCAAGACCGATGGCGGTTTTGATCTGCTTGGAAATCGCCAGAAAGGTACACATGCCCAGAAAGAAAGCCAGAGCGAGATTCTCGACAAAAACTGCCCGGGCAAATATTGCGGCCAGCTGCTCCATCAATCGCCTCCCAACTCTGGCGCGACTATCGACTCAAACTCCGCTTGCTCTACCTGCTGCGGTTTCAAGCTGCGGATTCCCCAGATAATAAAACCAATAATAAAAAAGGCACTTGGCGCTAGCTGAAATAAACCATTCGGCTCGAACCATCCGCCCTCACTCACTGGCTTTAAAATTTGCACGTCCAGCAAGGTGCCGGTGCCAAACAGTTCGCGGATGACGGCGACGCTGATCAGGATCAGGCTATAACCGATACCATTCCCGATCGCATCCAGAAAACTGACACCCACTCTATTCTGCGCAGCAAAGGCTTCCGCGCGGCCCAGAACGATGCAGTTGGTTATTATCAAGCCGACGAAAACACTCAGCGTGCGCGCGGTTTCGGGAGCAAAGGCTTGCAATAATTCATCGACGACGATGACTCCGGAAGCGATTACCGTCATTTGCACGATGAGGCGAACTGAACTAGGCAGCTGCCGCCGCATCATACTTATAGTCACATTGGAAAAAGCCAATACCGAAATCACCGCCAAACTCATAACCAGTGCCGAATAAACAGAATTTGTAATGGCCACCGCAGAACAAATCCCCAGGATATGCAGAGTAACGGGGTTCTCATCGATGAGAGGTGCCAACAGTGCCCGGCGTGCTCGAATCATCACATGTCGCCTATGCTGGGAAAGTTATTGAGAAACCTGGCAAAGCCGTGGCTACCGAACCAGTAATGTATCAGGTTCATCACGCCATTTGCCGTCACCGTCGCGCCAGTCAGACCGTCAACTTGATACGCCGCGTCCGGTGAACTTGCGTTGACTTCGCCCCTGATAATCCTGAATCGTAATAGGTTCTGTTCGTCATACAATTTCCGCCCCCTCCACTTCGCTTGCCAATCCGGCCGCAGAATCAGATCACCAATACCCGGAGTTTCGCCGTGTTCATAAAAAGTGATGTCAGCAATGGTATTTAGATCATTCTCAAGCGCAATAAACCCGTAAATCGTTGACCACATCCCCTGTCCGTATACCGGTAATATTAGCCGCTGCAGTTGCTCGCCATCCCTGACCAGATACACCGTCACCAAGCTGGATCGCTGACCCAGTCGCGCCACGTCCTCATCCGCAGGGATTGGGACATTTAGCTGCGGATCGGCGGCCGCTTTCCACATATCAAAGGCATCTGGATCATAGGAAGAGTCGAATGCACCTCGCTGCAAATCGACGAGGCGCACGTCGATATCCTGATAGGCCACAATTATCTCCAGCTCTGACATTTCATCTACAGAATCCTCGACACCGCTGATACCAATGATAAAACGGATTCGTTCCAGATCGGCGTAGGCCTTCTGGATCGGCTGCAGAGTTACTGCCGTGAGGGTGACCAGGACGGAGCACAGCAGCGCCGTGGCAGTGACTACGATAATTGCCTTTAACGGACTCTCTTTATCCATCGACCAACTCCGCTATGCGCCGTTGCCGTCGGCGAATGTATAGCTCGACCACGACATAATCGATCAACGGAGCACACAGACTGGCCAGAAAAACAGCAATCAGCACTGCTTCATTAAATGAAGGATTCATTACCTGAAGCACGATGGCCAAAACACCGACCAGTGCGCCGAACACCCAGCGCCCTGCATTAGTCATGGCGCCGGCCACCGGATCTGTTGCGAAAAACACTGCTCCGAAGCCAAATCCCCCGAGCAACACATGCCAACTCCAGGGAATTTCGAACATCCGATTGCCGTCACTTGGCAGGCTGTTAAATATTACTGCCGTTGCCGCCACCCCAAGCAAAACCCCGGACATTACACGCCAGGAAACTGTGCTGGTAACAATAAGATATCCCGCACCCAGCAAACTGCCTAGCAAGGAGGTCATACCCATTGCTCCTGTGCCTACACCGAGAAAGAAATCCCACCAGTTCAGTCCCGAAGCCAGGATTGCTTCGATACCTCCGCTTGCCGCCAACAGCAGTTCGGGAGTTTGCGTGAACCCAGGAACAGGTATCCAGTTAGCTTCCCCGAATACAAGATCGGGATAGGCCAACCACAGGAAGCTTAGACCCAGCACTGCAGGGTTGACCAGATGGCGACCCGAGCCGCCGTAAATATGTTTACCTAACACCGAGCCGAAGCTGATGCCCAGCGCCACTTGCTCCAGCGGTGTCCCGGCAGGCAGGATCAGGGCGAACAACCAGGCAAAGGCCAATAATCCCTCATCTAAGGACCGACGCCGCAATGTCGAAAAAACCGCATCCCAGAAAGAACTCACCAACAAGGCGACCACAAAGATCGGTAGGAAATACAGCAGCCCATGAGTAAAACAGGCGAACATATTGGCAGGGTCGTAGCCTATGCCCAGGCTGCCGAGTATTCCTCCTCGCCAACCGCCCAGCTGCGTCAAGGACATTTCGACCATCGCCAGATTAGACTGGTAACCGATATTCCATAGGCCGATTAACCAGCAGGGAATCGTCGCAATCACAAAGTTATTCAGTATCCCCTGAACGCATGCCCCATCCCTGATATACGGTGCCGCCCGAGCGCTGGCTGAAGAGGAATACAGAAACCGTTCCAGCATCTGTAGCCAGGGCCGAACCCAGCTTGGAACGATTCTCTTGCTGGCAGCGGACTTGAATCTGGTAGATAAGCTGCTCAATGCTCTAGCCTTCCTTCTCTATTTGCTCAAGATTAGTACGCAAAGCAGCACCGTAATTCTGCTTTGCTGGACAGACAAAAGAACTGAGCGCCAGATCATCTTCTGCCAATTCCAAACATCCCAACGCCTGAGCGGCATCGCTATCCTTAACCAGCAGGGCGCGGAATAAGGGCGACGGCAGAATATCCAGAGGCATAACGCGTTCAAAAACCTCGAGCGGAAGCATGGCAACTCGACGTCCATTCTGTATCGTGGTGAATTTTTCAAGACGTCCGCGGTTTTGAGTCGTAGCAAAGCGCGAAGTAAAATTGTACTTATCGGAGCCGAGAGTAAGCCAACCGAAGCGCCGGACCTCAGCCTGGTCCAGAAGTACTGAAACCTGATTGTGGTAACGACCAAGAAAGCTCATCGGCCCCTGCGCCGTAAATCCGTCTAGCACCGATCCCGATATCAGTCTGTAGTTCTCGGTGGCGACAATTTCATCCGTCAACAACTGTGAAATATTTGCTCCAGGCCTGGTGCGAATCAACCGGGGTTTTATCGCCCCGGGTCCGCCGATAGACAGGACACGCTCATTCAGCAAGCAACCAGTACTAAACAGATGGCCGATGGCAATCACATCCTGATAGTTGATGTGCCAGACCGTACGGTCGGTGCGGACCGGACTCAGGTGATGAATGTGAGTACCCGGCAAGCCCGCCGGGTGCGGTCCTCTAAATTCAACCCTTTGGATTCCACTTCCTGAAGGGACCGGTTGCGACCAATCTGGGCCGGTACATAAAAAAACCGGACCCTCACTAAGCTGGGCCACGATCTCCAAGCCCAGGGTGAATTCTTGCGCTCGCTCTGCAACTATAATGCTTGGGTTTGCAGCCAGGGGCCGAGTATCGATAGCAGTGATAAATAATGCACTGGGACTGGAGCTGGAATTCGGCACATGATCAAAGGGCCGGGTTCTGAAGCCAGTCCAGGCGCCCGAAAGCAATAACAGTTGCCTAATCCCAGCGCGGTCATCGGACTTCACTCGATCAAAAGTCTTTTCCGCTGCCGCGGTTTCATCTAACTCGATCACCACAGACTGCAAGACGCGGCGACGTCCGCGGTTCACTGCAAGCACACGACCTGTGCCAGGCGAGGTGAATTGAACAGCCGCATCATGCTTATCCACAAACAAGGGCTCTCCCAGACCTACAACCGCGCCAGGCTCGACAAGCATTTGCGGTTTCAAGCCGAGATAGTCTGTGCCCAACAGAGCCACTGTCGTTAATGAAGCTCCGGCATCGATGACTTGCTCTGGCGAGCCAGCGACGGGAATATCCAAACCCTTAGCTATATTGATGATAGAAGCCACAATCCACCCACTACTCAAATGAATAAAGCTAATGCAAAGCGTGAAAAAGCTACACGATTTCAGCTGAAAGTCTTAAGACTTTCAGCTGACAAGAGCATCAGTGGCTGGTTTTGCCTTTGCGCCGAGACCTAATGAAACCGACGCAAATACAAAAAAGCTGTTGCCGAACTGACACATTGCAGTAGAGCGTTCATCAACCAGCCTGCAATATTGATAAGAATTATTTCAGTGCTTCTGCAAGCATTTAATTTATGGTCGCGGGGTATCGTACTGATTAATTACCGTGGCCTTATTGAGCAGGGTCAACTCAGGGCAATTTGAATTTCGCGCCTGCGGTAAAATAGAAGTACTAGCTCCAGTTATTGGGGACAGCTTGGCTTTCACCCAGCAGCCCCCGACCAGAGCACAGCAATCCTGGCCTGTTCAGTGAGTAAGTTTTTAGTGCGCGATGCTTATCCGCAACTACCCTCAAATTGAATTCAAAAATGCTCTTCATTAAGGCCTGACCGGTGTTCTGAATTTTTTAGGTTTAACCGTCAACACCGAGCAGTTAACAGTGCGCAGAATCTTCTCGGCTGTATTACCAATAAAAAACCCTGCAATACCAGTGCGCGCAACAGTGCCCATCACAACAAGATCCGCTCGTTTCCTCGAAACCAGATCGGGGATAATTTCACCGGCCTTCCCCTTCATCAAATGAACCTTGTAGTCTATTCCGCTCAGATCATGATGCCCAAGCAGGTCCTCCATCCGCTCCTGGTGAGTTTTTTGAATGTCCTGCACAATTTCATCTACTTCGCTCTTCGTCAACATTGTGCGCTTGGATCGCAGCACATCTTCGCCGACCAAGTTCCAAGCGTGGACGATATGAAGCTCGCTGCCCTCCTGCCTGGCCAATGAAGCGGCCAGTTCAATAATTAGCTTATTAAGTTCGGCATTTGCAGGCACTTGTGGATCAGGATCAACCGCCGCAACGATGCGTGTATATTTTTTTTGCCTGGATGGTTTGACGATCCACACTGGACAAGGACACTTTCTCATTAAGTGCATATCTGTTTCTCCGAACAGATAACTTAGTGTGCCACCGCTGCCTTCAGCTGATTTAATCAGCAAGTCATGGCCGCCACGTTGCACCTCCTTGATTATTTCGATAAAAGGCGTTCCGGTAAGCATTACCGTTTTCGTCTTTACACCCTTTAGGTCAATTTTTTCGAATTTCGATAATAGTTGTTGTTGGTGTAGTTGTTTGTAAGTTTTTGCAAGATTGGCCAAAGTTCGCGGGAGTTCAGGACTGGCATCACAAAGTGTTAATTGCGCCTTATTCGCTCGCGCCAACTGCACCGCTCGTTGCGGGGTTGTTATTGCTTTGCTGCCAGGCTCGTTAACAAACAGTATTCTCTTGAATCGCTGCATCAGACTACTCCGCTAAACCAATATGCACAGCTGTAAGTCTAGTGAGTTTTCAGGATTCTCTATTGATGATAATCAATAATGGTGGCAATACAGCCCTGTAAGGTGCCAGCAGCACATAACCGTCAGTAATCTTCTGCAAGCAGCGGCGATATTTACAACAGCATTCGCTACCCAGGCTGATTGGATACAAACACCAGGAAATAGAGCGGCGGCTATTGAAAGCTTAATTATCTAATTCGAAAGTTAGCAGTTCCGAACTGATTCTTCAGACAACCTATGAAACTCAGGGTCCCTAAATTTTGAATATAGAATGAATTGCGTTATTGAATTGCTGGGCAGCATCTATTGGACTAGCTAGTGGCGGAAGAGGCAGGAGTCGAACCCACCAAGCCTGTCATTAACAGACTTCACCGGGTTTGAAGTCCGGGCACCCCACCGGGGATGATACTCTTCCGCCAGCGAGTTTAGCATAATCAGGAATTGAGTCACCAATTGGCTGCGCTTAGGGAGTGTCATTCAAGGCCCAGTCATAGCGCAGATGGCGAATTCCTAGCTCATCAGCGCGAAGGCGATTGACTGTCGCCGAATCCAGCTGTAAAGCTTCTGTATAGTGTGTTAAAAACTCGGCCACCGAATCTATACCCTGCCAGCCCTGTTGGAAATCTTCTTCGTACCAATCAAAAATACTCGATATATAGAGTCGCCCATCTGAATAATAATTTCGACTGCTATCGGACAAGAATAGCCGCGTGTTTTCTTCCAGCTGTTGCTCAAGTCTTTCACCTACATAGGCTTCGGCCCGCAACGCGGGACAACCGATGGCGGCACAATTTACCGCGAAATGAATGCGTGGTTCCTGGTATCTATCCCAACCGCGAATCATTTCATGCTCTATGTCATCCAGTGAAACCTGCTCACCAAATAAGGTTCCAATGTCCTGATTCCAAGCTGAGGGCAAAATGAAACCTATGTCTCGAATGGAATCTATCCCGGGGTATTCACTTAATATGAGGTCTACCGTCCAGGCATTGTAGGCGTTGATGAGGAATGCCAACTGCTCAGACTTCGGCCAACTGTCGAAGGATTCACGCGGTACCGCTGAAACCTTGGAGAGGTAAGCACTCAAGATTTGTCTCTGGACGGCCAACGCAGAATAGTCCAGCTGAGTGGCAATCCCCGCCCCGATCTGTTTCACATGTTTCTTTAGTAGACCATCCCAATCACTGTGATCGAACTCAGCGAACAGAGTGGTCGGCAAAAACAACAGTAAAAGTACTACAAATTTACCTGCTTGCTGCAACATAGTGTGATGACTTTCCCATTCTGTTGTTAAAGTGCTGAAAGCTGCCCTGTCATTGGGCTGGAGGCTATCATGGCCTGACAAAATGAAGTATGCTTCAGGCAACTCTTATCCGCTGCTGCATTGAGCAATCCAATTTTTCCAAGCGGGTAAAGAATAATTTCTAGCGGTCAATATAACAAGGAAGGAATTAGTCGAAACTGGGTACTACTACATCTAGTCGACTCCCACAGCTTGGAGAATCTAAATGCAGCACGCTGAAATCACCGGATGGGGGAAATGTGTACCACCAGCGGTGCTCAGCAATGATGATCTAGCCACCTTTATCGATACCTCCGACGAGTGGATTACCTCCAGAACCGGCATTAAAGAAAGGCGTATCTGTCACTCCAATTTTTCCGATATGGCCATCGTGGCCGCCAAACATGCGCTGGCGGCAGCGGATATGGACCCGATGGAATTGGATCTTATTCTGCTTGGAAGCCTCACTAACGATAGCCTCTGCCCTAACACTGCCTCATTGGTGCAAGACGCCATAGGCGCCAGAAACGCAGCTTCTATCGACATCAATTCCGCCTGTACCGGATTTTTGTATGGCTTGCATATTGGAACCAATCTTGTGCGCACCGGCGCTCATAAGAAAGTGCTAGTCATCGGCGGTGAATTCATTTCTCATTACATGAATTGGGCAAGAAGGGATGTCGCGGTTTTATTTGGCGATGCCTGCGGCGCCGTTGTCATCGAGGCCAGCGATCAGGAGGTCGGATTATTAGCCGCCAAGATCGGCTGTGAGGCAGACGCGAAATATGCCATCCAGATTACCAATCTCGGTTCGGCCTACAGCCGACTTAGCGATGAGTTTCTGTACCTTGGTTGGAATTTCGAAGGGCAGGAAGTATTCAAGCGCGCGGTGAAGGCAATGTCCCAAGCCTGTACCGATGTTCTTGCGGAAACAGGGGTTAGTCTCGATCAGGTGAATCTTGTAGTACCACATCAGGCCAACAAGCGCATTTTGGATGCTCTCGCTAAACGCGTAGGCATTCCAGAAGACAAAGTTTTCATCAATGTACACAAATACGGCAATACCTCTGCCGGAACAATTCCGGTAGCCCTGGCGGAGTCACTGGAGGAAGGTCGAATAAAGCCAGGCGACTATGTGCTTTCTGCAACTTTTGGTGCCGGCCTTACCTGGGGCGCTGGATTAATTCGCTGGGGAGATAGAGTCACTCCACTAAAACTTAGCGATGCAGAAATGCCGCCCTGTGATAAGACCGCTCTGGAAATTCTAGCGCCCCATATAAAACGCTATCGCGAACATGCCGAAAAAACGTTAACTGATTGATTTTAATTGCTTTTGTTCTTGTGACCCTCTGATTCCGAGCCAGATCACGACTGCAATCGCTGCTCAATAAAGCTTTCCTTCTTCTTAGTACCGGTTTAACTGAAAAGCTTTACCCACAGAGGCCTCTATTCGATAGAATTGAGGCCTCTCTTTTTATCCCACTGGAAACCCAAGTGACTCTGTCTTTTCTTTTTTGGTGTACCGTCGTTGCCGCCTTCATCAGCTTCTGGTGGACCGGTGACAAGGTCAAGAGCATCGCCATGGCCCAGGTGTATCGTATTTGTAAAGAACAAAACTTGCAGTTGCTGGATCAGACCATGGTATTAAGAGGGGTTTGGCCGGCCAGAGATGATGAGGGCTCGCTACGACTGCGCCGACGTTATGGCTTCGAATTCACCTCTACCGGTGAGGCAAGATCACAAGGTACTGTAGAATTATTCGGCTTTAAATTACAGAACTTGCATCTTGATGCACATATGCTGCCGGAGAATCACGATAAGTTTTTGCACTAGTGCTGATTCTTCTATTGAGTTCCTAAGCTTAGTTAAGTCTGGGTTTTAATTGAGTTTCGCAGCGCAGGAAAATAAAGCAGCAAGGCATCCGCTCTGGCAGCAACATAAATAATCATCGCCCACCATAATCCATTTACAGCAAATCTATCCATCAGAAACCACCATGCCAGCAAATAAACGGCTATAGAGAGAAATGCGGCATTGCGCATCTGGCGGGTAAACGATGCGCCAATAAAAATTCCATCCAGTTGAAAAGCCGCAAAAGAAAAGAATATATAAATGGCAGCGAGAAACAAGGAGCTGCCCGCCGCTACCTGCACCTCTTCAATATCGGTGAGCGCCATTACCGCAAAATCGCCAAACAACCACAGCCAGCTTGCAAGAAGTACAGCCGTAACAAGAGCCAGTATGCTAGAGCGCTTAACGGCTATATCAAAAGTATCTTGCCGCTTGGCACCCACAGATGCGCCAACCAATGACTCAACGACGAAGGCGTATCCATCAAGAAAAAACGCAGCGAAAGAAATGAGCTGTAACAGGATGTGATTAGCCGCCAATACAACATCGCCAAACTGCGCGCTCTGATTGATGAAAAAGCCGAAAGAAAATACCAATAATAGAGTGCGAATCATGATATCGGCATTAGCGGAGAGCATTTTGCTTAACGCGACTCTGTTCAGGATACGCGCTACGGGCCAAAATTCACGTCCGTTGCCAGCGCGGACACGAAGCTCACCAACGATCAAGCAAATTGCGAATATTACACTACACCATTCCGCGATCACCGTACCTAGGGCTATGCCGGCCGCACCCCAACCCAACACGCCAGCGAAGTACACATCCAGGGCAATATTAAGACCATTCAGAAAAAGCTGAACTAAAAGCAGTTGGCGACTATTTCCCAGCCCTATCAATACACCCATTAGCGCAAAGGTTGCCAGGGTGGCAGGTGCACCCCATATCCGAATATTGAAATAGCTTTGTGCCACGGACTCAACCGGGGCGCTGCCATCCAACAAGGATAAGGCAATGAATCGAATGGGCCATTGCAAGAGAATCAGCATTGCACCCAGGGTTATAGCGAGTAGCAGGGCTCTGCCAAGCACCGCACGCACCTCGATCTCATCGCCTGCGCCAGCAGCTTGAGCAACGAAGCCAGTGGTGCCCATGCGTAGAAACCCAAAACTCCAGTACACAAAGGAAAATATCAGGGCGCCAAAGGCGATGGCACCCAGGTCAGTCACGCTACCAACATTGCCGATTATCGCGGTATCTGCTAAACCTAGCAGCGGCACAGCCGCGTTCGCCAGGATTATGGGCCAGGCTTTCTGCAGCAGGTATCTGTAGCTTATCGATTCAGGATTTAGCATTTAGCATTTAGCATTTAGCATTTCAAAACTTGGTTTATCTCGCTGACTGATACAAGTCAGATTATTGGTTGAATCCTAAGCTGATGCATAGCTCTAGCGAAAGCTCTCGCAACATGCGACCATCCTTTTCCTGTTAAACAGGAATTCAATATGATTATATTGCACCACTTGCGAATCGGTCGTTCAATGTTTGCCGTATGGCAACTAGAAGAATTGGGAGTTGATTACGAGATCAAAGTCTATCATAGACACCCGGAAACTTTTCTCGCCCAAGAGGACTTAAAAGCCGTTCACCCCCTGGGGAAATCTCCGGTAATTGAGGATGGCGACCTGCTACTCTCGGAATCGGGCGCTATCACCACCTATCTTTTGGAAAAATTCGATACACAAAATAAATTTGCACCACCGCGATCTGATATCGAGGAGTGGGCAAAATTCACTCAGTGGCTACACTACCCGGAGGGCTCAGTGTTTGGCCCGCTATTGGTAAGAATGATACTGCTTCGATCCGGCCAGGAGCATCAGGCACTGAACGCTTATAGCGAGAGAGAAACGGCATTGCATCTGGGCCATATCTCTGACCAGCTTGCCGAGAATGAGTTTATCTTGGGAAATAGCTTCTCTGCCGCCGATTTCGGAGTTACCTATGTGGTTTCTCTGGCAAAAAGATTAGGCCAGTTGCAACCCTATGCGAGCCTGGACGCGTATCTTGAGAGAAATCTGTCACGACCGGCGTATAAGCGCGCAGTAGAAAAGGCGGTGGAGTAGATATCGCTAGCGCATTAGTTCCGTGTAAGGGATATTTCTTCCAGAGCCCGTAGCTTACCCGCGAATCGGGCTTTGTCGTTGCCGCGGGCAAAGCGACGGGCCCTATCTAAATTCTCAATAACACTGTCCATATCACCTAGCTGCTGATTAACGACAGCCATCTGGTGATAGAAATACTGTTCGTTGTGCTTCTGCGAAAGTGCTTTTTCTAAGTGACCAATAGCCTTGTCATATTCACCTTCAGCAATATTGTCATCTGCCAGTGCCGAATGGTAATAGGGATTCATATTTCGAAAGGATTCAATCTCATTTTCCAGTAATTCTGCTTGAGCAATTTGCCCTGTCAGGCGATAGCTGTTCGCGAGATTACTTGTAGCTGAATAGATACGTTCATCAAGCGCAATGGCTCGTTCATAGGCGGCAATCGATAATTCCGGCTGTCCCACCCTCCCGTATAAAACACCTAAGTTGTTCCAGGCAATTGCTGAATCCGAATCTGTTTCCAGCGCCCGTTTGGTATAGCGATAAGCAAGATTCAAACTGTCAGACAACAAGGCCTCCACGCTCTTATTGCTATAGTACAGGGACAGTACCTGCTGCTCGTCGATGATCTGTCGTCTAACTGGAATACTTACAATGGCAGGATTAATATCTGCCGTGTAGCGATAGTCTGATGTTGCTGTCCTATAGACCATGAAGAAATCATCTCTAACCAGTCCTGCGCCATTCCTAAAATAGGATGGATTGGCACTCCCGAATTTACGATCCAGAAACGAAGTAGTTGGAGGTGGGTCTATTGCTCCAGTGACATTAATGTGCTGGTTGTTTATCCAACTACTGCCATTCTTATCCCAGTAAGGCGGTGCGAGAACTAATTGAAAATCCGCGGGCACATTGGCATAGCGTGCAGCGGCGACGAACAGTGTAGAGAAGGACAGACAGTTTATTTTGCGGTTGGCATTCAGCTCAGCTAGAGAATATGTCTCAGTAATATCAAAATCGTAATCTTTGAAGCGGCGATATATCCAGGCTCGCACTTTTGAGTAGCGTTCATACTCTGATTCGGCGGTCGCTAAAATCCGATCTAGTTCTCGTTTGTAGTTTTCCGGCAACTCGAACAGATTGGATTCATCCAACAATGGAATATTTTCATCATCCACAATGAAAAAATGGTCGTGAAGCAGGTCAGACGGGTCTTGTATTATCGCTGCTCGAGGTGATCGAGTATTACCGCAGGAGACCAATAATGCCCCCAATAGCACAACAAGGATGAAGGCAGGGAATTTTCTCAATTAAATAGCTCCCGGTTTTCTTAGCTATTAACGATACCCCATCCCAATAAAATTACCAAGCAGTCCGGCGATTTGCTTGAATCCTAATGAACAATCCCAATATACTGGTGACGGCTTGTTGAACAGGTAGTTAACTACTGTTAGCTGGCAAATTGTAGCAGAATGGCATCGACGTCACATTGCAGTCCAGACAACGAGGACCCAGCCATGACTGAAGTAGTGCAGGCGATAAAAACTGAGCCAGCCGGCTTGTTAAATACCGCAATCAACATTCTTGTATCACCCGGGGAAGCGTTCATTGAACTCGAACAGCGCCCTCACAAGTTGTTTCCTCTAGCGCTACTGTTGTTTAGCACCATCGCGACATTGTTCTGGTATTTCAGTATCGTCGATTTCGATTGGTACATCGATGACGTTCTTGCCAACGCCAACGTTCCTGAAGATCGACTGGAGGAATCAAGGGAGGCGATGACTTCAATGTCGCAAACCACCTTCATGATGTTCGCCCTACTCGGTGGAACGATCTCCACATTCCTTTACTATGTAGTGCAGGCGGGTTACCTCGGCTTGATCTCGGCACTCAGCGGCGACGGCCAGAAATTCGGCAACTGGTTCTCACTTGTTCTGTGGACAGCACTGCCCGCCCTGATCGGTATCGCAGGAATGGTGGCA
Source organism: Gammaproteobacteria bacterium (assembly GCA_021773355.1). Taxonomy (GTDB): domain Bacteria; phylum Pseudomonadota; class Gammaproteobacteria; order Pseudomonadales; family Pseudohongiellaceae; genus UBA9145. The sequence continues at coordinate 270,227 of JAJFKE010000023.1, forward strand.
ACCATTCTGTTGAGTCCAAACGGACAATTGAGCGCCTACGACCTAAACCCCTTAACTCTCAGAAATTTGGGAATGGAATCTGCAAACGACTCACTCAAACTATTTTTCGCCTCTGTTAACCTGACAATGCTTTGGAGCATAGGATTATTGATCGCGGGCTACAAGCAATGGCAGGGCTCGAGTTTAGTCAAGGCGATGGGAGTGATTTTAACGCCCTATCTGCTCATAGCTGGCATTTGGGCGTATTTTGCCCTCATTTAAGCTGATCTATGTTAAGTTCGATCGTGTTTACTGTAATTCAATAGGCCTCTAGCCGTTATAGTCCATGTAACATTCGGTCAATGACCTGCCCCATGATTTTCAGAAAAATGGATTCGCTTTATGAATGCAAAAAAACTGGTATTAGTCCTGCTAATCGCAGGTACAGTGATTGCTCTCCCCTTTATTAATCGCTCGGTATTTGGCACAAATGCAAAAGAAGTCAACGTGTCCACCCTGTCACAGCGAATTATCAGCCCTTCTATTTTGGCTTCTGGATTTCTCGCCCACGAAGAAGAAGTGATGTTAAGTTCAGAGGTTATCGGAAAGGTATCTGAACTGTATATCGAAGAAGGCGATACGGTTCATGAAGGCCAACTATTACTAGAGGTAGACGATACCAACTTCATAGCAGGCCTGGAACAATCTCAAGCCGCCGAACGCATCAATACTATTGATATCGAACGACAGCAAGTACGCATAGCAAATCTTAGCCGCCAGTTTGAACGCAGCAAGAGCCTGCATGAACGCAAGATGATCGGCGATGACGAATTTGACTCAATAAAGAATCAGTTAGACCTTGCCCGCATCGACCTGAAATCTTCACGGGAAAGATTGGCCCAGGCACGGGCACAGCTAGATCAGGTCAATGACAATCTTAGCAAAACAAAAATCGTGTCGCCAATCGATGGCGTGATTACCAGTCTCGACATAAAGGTCGGCGAAACTGCCATAGCCAGCTCGACCAATATTCCTGGTTCATCTTTGATGACTATTGCCAATCCTGCCAGCATCTATACCGAAGTGTTGGTGGATGAAGCCGACGTAGCCACTATAGACATTGGCCAGCGCGCGGAAATCGTTGCTATTGCCTATCCTGATCAACCAATGCAGGGAGTGGTTCGCTATATCGCGAATACAGCAAAGATTGCACCAGGTCGCCAGGGTTTAAGTTTTACTGTAAAGATTGAGATTACCGACCCCGGCGATGTAGTTCTGCGACCCGGCATGTCCTGCCGTGCCGAGATTTTCACTCGACAAGATCAGCAAGTTGTCGCCGTACCAATCCAGGCGATCATATTTGAAGAGGATCGATCGGCGCTTCGAAGCGAGTATTTTATTTTTGTTAATGATGGCGGTGTGGCGCGCAAGACCAAGATCGAGGTTGGAATTTCCGATGATGAATATCAGGAGCTCATGAGCAGCATCGACGAAGACATCGAAATTGTTGTCGGTCCTGACCAGGAGCTTCGGCATCTGCTGGAAGGAGATAGAATCGACACCACTCGCATTGAGCTGCAATAGCAAGTTCTGTCGGCGCTGCTAAATCTACTTATAAACATAGACCATCTACATGGCACTTATCGAACTCAGCGGCATTACAAAATACTACGAAATGGGTAATCAGGTCGTTAAGGCGCTTGATGGTATTGATATTGAAGTTTTTAAGAACGACTACCTTGCTTTCATAGGCTCTTCTGGTTCTGGCAAATCCACCATGCTTAATATTCTGGGTTGTCTCGATAAGCCAACTAGCGGTCAGTATCATCTGAATAACAAGAATGTTGAAAATCTGAATCCTAATGAATTATCAGAGATTCGAAATTTGGAAATTGGTTTCATATTCCAAAGTTTTAATTTGCTTCCCCGTGCCACGGCGCTGGGCAATGTTATGCAGCCTCTGGTGTATAGAAGCATTGGCTTTCGTAAGCGCAAACAAATGGCCATGGACTCACTGCAAAGAGTGGGGCTTGGAGATCGCACCGATCACCTGCCCAATCAACTATCTGGTGGCCAACGGCAGCGTGTAGCCATAGCTAGAGCCCTGGTTACCCATCCCTCAATCCTTCTAGCAGATGAACCCACAGGGAATCTGGATTCGCAAACCACCATAGAAATTATGCAGCTATTTGATGAGCTGCATGCTGAGGGTCACACCCTGATTGTGGTCACTCATGAAGACGAAATTGCTCAGCACTGCCAACGCATCGTGGAATTGAAAGACGGCAGGGTATTTAACGACAGTACTACCAAATCTGCGAAGGTAAGCTGCTGATGTTTTTCGCTCTGATCGAAAGTTTTCGTTCCGCCTTGGCATCGATTTATGCGCATGGGCTACGCAGCTTCCTAACGACCCTGGGGATTGTAATAGGTGTCGCCAGTGTGATTGCAGTCGTGTCTGTCACCCAAGGCATGAGTTCATTTATTGGGGATGTATTCGCTGATCTAGGCTCGAACAGCTTAACCATTCAATCCTACACACCCTTCGAAGATCAGATGAAGGGTATACGCGCCAGACTGACTCCCGAGGACATGGAACTGATAGAGAAGAGAGCCGAAGGCGTGGCCTCTATTACACCGATTCTTTTTGCTAATCGGTCATCACAAATAAAGTATGGTTCGCAGACGGCGTTTAGCCGGATCATGGGTACTACTTATGCTTATCAAAATGTCGCTCAGTCCTATATGTCAGTGGGTCGCTTTATTGCTGAGAGCGACAATAATACCCGCAGACGTGTCGCAGTTATTGGAGACAAGGTGCGCGAGAATCTCAGCCTGGCAGAGAATCCGATCAATGAGTACGTCGATATTGGAGGCGAATGGTTCAAGATCGTAGGACTATTGGAACCCAAAGGAGAGATTATGGGAATGAACCAGGACGATATCGTTCTTATTCCCTATAACACCATGCGCAGCTTGCAAGGAAACCAGGCTCGCACAGATATACAGATTCAACTCAGCTTAAGTGAAACCGCTGTCGCCGAGGATGTGACCCAACAGCTAAGCACATTGTTGAGAAACGCACACGATCTAGACAGCGATGAAGATGACGACTTTCAGATTCAAACTGCCGAACAGCTCATGGAGACTTTTGATACGGTAATCAATATGGTCACCATCGTCATCGGCGGCATAGTGAGTATCTCTTTATTGGTTGGCGGCATCGGCATCATGAACATCATGCTGGTGTCGGTGACTGAAAGAACACGCGAGATCGGTATATGCAAGGCCATCGGTGCCAAGCGCCACCATATTCTGTTGCAGTTTCTTATCGAGGCCCTGCTACTATCCCTACTCGGTGGCATGATAGGCCTGGCCATTGGCTATGGCTTGGGCACACTTATCTCCAGCAGCATTCCCTCATTTCCTCCGGCTAGCATCCCGCTGTGGTCAGTAGCGCTGGCGCTGGGGTTCTCAGGTTTCGTGGGTGTGCTTTTTGGCATACTGCCCGCCGCCAAGGCGGCAAATTTAGATCCAATCGATGCTCTGCGTTACGAATAACAGGTATTCATGAAACTGGACAAGCAACAGCTTAAAAAGATTCTCTACATACTCATCATATTGGCGGTGGCCCCCTTCGCCCTCGAAGTGGTCCTCCTGGCAGATGTTGCGGGCGCCGAATTTGCCGTTTTCTTCCTTGTTTTCTACCTTAAATCAATAGCTTATGTAGTATTGGAGCGATGGCTGGAATTCAAGCGCAATGTGGCCACCGTTTTATCATTGCTTGCAGGGCTGTATCTTTTCCAGTCACGTATCGCCGTATCACACATCGCCGCCAGCGGCATGCTGCTGCTGTTTACCAGCTCTGTGCTACTCAGCTGTCTGATGTGGCTACCGCCACTGTATCTCAGTTGCGGCCTGCTGAGCTAAACGGCGGGTGCACTCGGCATGCTGCATTTTGCCTAAAAAATGTGATAACCTCCGTTTCACGTTAGCAATTAGAATAGTAAAGTAATCTAAGCAGTGTTCAAAAATTCCGCAGACCGCTGGCCGGTTTTCTTCATTCTCTCCCTTAGTGTATTGGATTTTAGCCTCTATTTTCTGGTTAATAATCCCTATGTACTTGGGGTGTACTTCTATTTGATGATCATACCCAAGTCGCAAATTTGCGCCTGGAACCATCATCACCAACACGCACCAACTTTTCGCTATACATTGCCAAATCGAATTTTGGAATTTTTCTACGCCTTGCACACAGGCGTAACAACCAATCTTTGGCTATTACATCATGTACACGGGCATCACAATAATTTTCTGGATCAGAGCAAGGACGAGAGTCGCTGGACGCGAAAAGACGGTACTCAAATGGGTGAACTGGAATACAGCCTGAAGATTACTGCCACCGCTTACTACCGTGGCTACCAGGTGGGGAAACAACATCCCAAGGAGCAGAGTAATTTCATACTCTACTCCATTCTAAGTTTCGCCATTATCGCCAGCTTGGTGATTTATAAACCAGCTGCAGGAATTCTACTGTTCGTGTTACCCATGATTATGGGTTTATTCATGACAGCCTGGGCAACTTACGAGCACCATGCTGGGTTGGATACGGACAACCATTTCGAAGCGTCGTTTAATAATCTGAACCGTTGGTACAATATATTTACCGGTAATCTCGGTTATCACACCGCACATCATTACAAGCAAGGCCTGCATTGGTCGAAGCTACCGCAATTACACGAGAAGATTAAAGAAAATATTCCGGAAGAGCTAATACGAAAAAGCTGGGTATAGTATTTTTAACAACAAAAAAGAGGATCAGTTCTGATCCGCTTTTTTTATTTTCCCACTAATCAACTTCGTCATAGGGACGCAAAACTCGCCGTTAGTTGCTAACGCTCTCTATGTAAATATCGCTGTTGTTAGTTTCTAGCGATATTCGATCACCACCGCCATTGATATCTCCCCTGCCCACTATATCACCATCGTCTTCCTGGATAGTTAGAGGAAAGTCGGTGTAGATACGATAGTCGCCGCGAGATCTGCGCGAGACATCCAGATTGGCGTAGATGCTTGCCTGTAGATTGGAAGGAATGCGCAGGGTGATATCCCCCCCTGCCGTGTCCAAATCTACACTACCACCAACTCTGCCGCTGGTCGCTGTTATATCAACTTCGATTCTGCCGCCGGAAGTATCGGCACTTACGGAGGAGGTGGCATTGCGTATGGTTATATTGCCGCCAGAGGTATCTGCTTCGATCGGCCCATTACTGGCCTCAATCGTGATGCTTCCGCCGGAGGTATCTGCTCTAACGCGGGTGTCGCTGCCAGCAAGGTAAATATTACCGCCGGAAGTATTCGCGCTTATTGGTCCTTCGGCCCAGGCTGCTCGAATACTACCCCCGGAAGTATCGAGTTCTACTCGACCAACGCTCTCACCCACCTCTATATTTCCACCCGAGGTATCGGCAATGATATCTCCCTGTACATTACCAATTTCGATTCGACCACCCGAAGTGTCCGCCGAGACATTACCGGAAACATTACCGATATCAATATTCCCACCCGAAGTGTTGGCATCGACATTGCCATCTACTCCTTCGATGGTAATTCGCCCGCCGGAGGTATGGGCATCCACATCGCCGCCGGTCACCATGCCGATTTCCAGATTGCCGCCACTGGTATCCACTTCGACTTCACCGGATATATCTTCCACTTTAATACTGCCACCGCCGGTATCCAGATATACATTGTATTGAAATGGTATATCGACGCTGAAACCGATATTGGATCGACGAATACCAAAGAAACTGCCTCTGGAATCTGCCACCACGTTAACATCGTCTCCGCTCTGATCTATTTCCACATCGAAACCACCCGGATTACGCACTCTAATCCGCACACGGTTCTCGTCCCAGGTTTTAACGTCGATAGCACCGGAGTCGCTCTCAATTGTCAGAGTGCCTCCTGTACCCACAGTAAACTCTCGTTCGATATCATCGCTGGCAGCGTATAAATTCGCCGCGTAACCGCACAGCACAGTCAACGCAAATACCCTTGTTGCTACTGATTGATGATTAAACATGTTGCATACCTCTGTAGTACAAACTCTAAATTAATTTGATAGGCTGATACTGCTAACTAAATTACAATGCCATCGGATTCTTCCACTATCACCCTGGACTGATTTCGAATGAATTCATTGCTATCACCCTCCATCTTTTGGCGAAAGACTTGCAAGGTTTCCTCTTCCGGATAGGCGACCAATGCCTGGAATGCCTCCAGTCTTACACCGGGATTCACATCCTCACTAAGTGCGTTACGCAGCGCATCTCGTACATCTTCTTCATGAGCCAAAGCAACCAGTGAGCGAACAGCCTGATAGCGAACACCCGGATTTTGATCATTCATCAACACATGTATAAGTGCCTGATACACCTGATCTCCGGTAGAAACTGTCTGCAAGGCATCTATGGTATCCAGACGCGATGCACTATCGATATCATTCTGTAGAGCTACGGCCATAAGACCGTGAATATCCTGATCGGCCACATTACCAGTTACCCGAGTCTCAGATGCCAGCGAGAAAGATAGATCAATCGCGCCTGTTTCAGCATCGTAGTCATTGACCTTAAACTGATAAATCTCGTAGTCCCCGTCGTTAACTAATTGCAGAGGAGTTAATCCCACCACTTCACTGGAGGCAAGCATGCCTGCACCGGGGCTGGGCGAGCTAGTTGCTACTGGCGACGCTACATAGATACCCAGAACAAAAGTCATTGCCATGGCGGCACCCTGGAAGGCCACCGCAAAAGGTCTTTCGGCTAAACTATTCAGCCATTGTTTAAATGAGAACAAGCTGCGACTTTCTTTTTGCAAATTTTGATGCAATAGCCATCGATTGCCCTGCAAGCGATCGGTATTCATCTGCGGCTGAATTCCAACAGGAATTGCACTATCTAATCGTTGCTCCTGTTCGAGCATTTGTTGCAATTCTGCGTTGCTTCCCAATTCTCTTTCAAATTGTTCCAGCTCTTCCCCTTCCATCCCTCCATAGAGATAGGAAATAACTAGAAGCTGAAGCCGTTCTGTATTTTCTGGAATAGTCATAATCCTTATCCTAACTAGTGATATTCCTGTAATAGTTGTTTCAATTTATTTCGTGCTCTAAACAGCACCACCTTTACCGAGCTGTCAGTACAACCCATCACCTCAGCCGCTTCTCGAATCTTGAAGCCCTGCTGGTGACAAAGTACAAAGGCGATACGCTCATTGTCACTCAGCTTTTCCATAGCCTTGTTGAGCTGCGTATTTAACTCGCTATCCAACATGCGCGATTCTGGCGATCTGCTATCTACGTACTTTTCTTCCTGTTGGTATTCGCTTTGTATCATCGCCATTTTTTGCCAGGTTCTCTTTAGCTTGCGGCGATTTGAAAGCGCCGTGTTGACGACGATCTTGTGTAGCCAGGTACTAAATTTGCTTTCCAGCTTGAACTTCGGCAATGCTCTGTACGCGGCGAGCATGGCATCCTGATAAATATCGTTGGCATCATCAGGTGTATGGGCGAAACCCGCCGCCAGCGACAACATCTGTCCCTCCAACAGGCGCAACAACCTCTCAAACGCGGCAATATTGCCAGCCTGTGCCGATTTCACCAGTTCTTCTTCAGTTTCCCTTAACAAGGAAATCTCCCAAAATTCGCGCCTTCCAACACTTCCGTAGCTTCTATGGCTGCTTTAATAGATTAGAGTGTACTTTCTTGCAAAGGGTTAACAAGGGATTCGCGATTAAATGAAAAATTCTGCAGATTTAGCGCAGACCTTAGTATACGTCGCTTAGGGCCGCATCATAATGAGGCCTGACGCTGGAAAAGAACAAAAAAAAGCAGAACCAGGGGCTCTGCTAAATACTACCGAGTCAAAAATCAGGTAGTCGGGGAGAACTACTGTGATCCAGGCTTGCCAGTAGCAAGCGCTGTGGATTCTTAAGCTGGCTCTTCGGCTTCCGCTTGATCTTCTGTTGGCGGGTCTGACACCGGCGGGCGTCGCCGCGGCAGTCGCTGACCACGCGATCGAACCGATGAGGATTCGCGCAGCCTGCGACGCTCGCGCAGGGCCTGGCGCTGCTCATCCGTGAGCGATTCCAGTTGTTTCTGCATCTCTTGACGCTTGGCCTGCCGTTCTTCCTGATTGAGTCGGCGCAGCTCTTGTATTCGAGCTTTTCGTTCGATTGCTTGTGAATCTGCAGCTTCCTGACTGAAACCCACCGTGGATAACAGGCTACAAGCGAGAGCGACCAGCACGCTACGAATAAATTTGAACATGACCTAAATCTCCACTTACTGACTCTTAAGACTGCGCTATTACAATCCGTCTTATCCCTCAGATGACCAGGCCGCGCACCCGCTGTCCGCAGTGGATTTAGAGTCCAACAATGTGCAGCAAAGCTAACGCTGGTCAGTTAATAGAACGCAGTCAGCGCAAGCTGGTTTACAAGAAAAGGAAAGGTTTTTTATGTGCCTGGCTAAATATCGGTAGTTATGGACACAGACCGCAAAGCGTTGGGCTAGGCCTTAAGCCAGGAGAGAATGCTGGTGGCAAGTTGCTCAGGTTTTTCAAACGGCAACAGGTGCCCGGCCTGCTCTACCTGCAGGAATTCAACCGATGCAGACATAGCCTGCCACTTTTCCCACGAAGACAGAGATAGGGTATTGGATTGCTGCGCACGAATCGCCAATGTAGGCACGGTTAATTTCGGCAGCAGTCGCCAAAGATTGTGAACCAGGGTATAGCAACGAGCTTCCCAAGCCTTGCTATAGCTAAGCGCAAAAACTCCGGGTTCTAACTCGGTGAGGCCATATTGGAGATAATCCCATAGCACCTCGTCACGAATATCTTTAAACACATGTTTCGGTCGATAGTGTTCGAAGGCCTGATGGCGGCTTGAAAAACGATCAACACGAGCCAGGGTTTTTTTCACCAAAGGAATACTGTTTTGAGAAAACTTGCTAAAAAAACCTAGGGCAAACAGAAAGCGACGTGGCATCAGTACCGGTTCGATTAATACAATAGATTTGAATAAGTCAGGTCGCTTAACCGCCGCCATCAAAATTGCAGCCGAGCCCATTGAATGCCCTACGCTCACTACTGGTTGCTCAAACTCTTCAACCAATTGCAGTAAATCTTCTCCGAAGACATCCCAAGAATTTAGGCTGGCGGGCTCCAGGCTCGGTTGCCACAGGGGACGATGCATACTGGCGATTACCTCATGACTCTCTGCCAAAGGTTCAAGCAAGGCACGATAGCATAGCGGCGGGTAACCATTAGCTGCAGAGAAATGCAGCACAGGTCCCTGACCACCAAATCTCTGATGAGGAACTGTCGGTGATGATGGGGTTTTCGACATACTGGAGTGATCAATATTTCATGATGGAACACTATTTTGGCAGACTTAGACGGAAATAACAGTGTATTCTTCAGCTACAGACATTGATTTTATTAGGCTGTAGGGCAGGTAGCGGCAGTCGAGTCGATTTTACCTGCTACAATCAAAACCCTTGATTCTTTTGCTCTACTTCCATAAATGAACCAAGGGGTTGGGTTTAGTAAACATTGCTTCATAGTAGTTTACTAGGCGATCAAAAAAGCTCAGTATTAGCTACAGCTACAAAGGAGAACTGTCATGGAGTTTGAACTTCTATATTGGCACTGGATCGTACTGGGCATTGTTCTAATGCTCGCCGAAATATTTCTTGGCTCTTTTTTCGTATTTTGGTTTGGGGCGGCGGCAATCGTAGTTGGCCTGATTCTGCTCCCATTTCCAGGCGTATCCGAAGCAGCACAAATTATTGTCTGGGCATTTTCCTCCACCGTGTTTGCGGTAGGCTGGTTCAGATTTCTAAAACCACTAGCTGTCGACAAGACCAAAGCCGGATTATCCAAAGAAGCTTTGTTAGGAGAGGTCGGACAGGTTCTGGTGCCACCTACTGGCGACAAGTTCGGCAAGATGCGCTTTTCCGTGCCGGTTCTCGGCTCAGATGAATGGTTGATAATTTCGCGGGATAAATTGATTGCCGGAGACAGAGTTAGTGTAGTCGATCTTTCCGGCAACTCATTGATCGTGACCAAAGCCTAGCTTAACTGTCTAAATTCTACTAAAGTCAAATTCACTCTCGATAATGAAGGATCTTAGAAAATGGAAATTGGATCTATATTGGCCATAGCTGTCGCTGTATTCCTGTTCACGACCCTGGCTCAAGGTGTTCGACAGGTTCCTCAAGGCTTTAAGTGGGTAGTGCAGCGACTCGGAAAGTACCATAGTTCCTTAAATCCAGGGCTAAATTTCATTATTCCCTATGTCGATAGCGTCGCCTTTAAAGTAACTACCAAAGATATAGTTCTGGATATACCCTCACAGGAAGTAATCACCAAAGATAACGCCGTGCTGATAACCAATGCCGTTGCCTACATCAATATCGTGTCTCCAGAGAAAGCGGTGTATGGCGTAGAAAATTACGTGATAGCTATTCAGACCCTTGTGCAGACCTCTCTGCGTTCAATCGTCGGTGAAATGAGTCTGGATGACGCGCTCTCTTCCCGGGATCACATCAAGGCCAAGCTGAAGGCCGCTATTTCCGATGATATTGCCGACTGGGGAATCACCCTAAAGACGGTAGAGATCCAGGATATTAATCCCTCGGGAACCATGCAGAGTGCGATGGAAGAACAAGCGGCCGCTGAACGTGCCAGAAGAGCCACAGTTACTCGGGCCGATGGTGATAAACAAGCTGCCATCCTGAAAGCGGAAGGATCACTGGAAGCATCAAAACGTGAAGCGGAAGCACAAGTGATACTCGCTGAAGCCAGTAAGCGTTCGATAAACCTTGTTACCGAAGCCATCGGCGAAAAAGAAATGCCTGTGGTCTATCTCCTGGGAGAAAAATACATCACTTCTTTGCAGAATTTATCGGACTCGGACAATTCCAAATTCGTTGTATTCCCCGCCGACATACCCGCGGCAATTAAGGGTTTGATGGGCCGCTAGAGCGCTGCCTGCGCAAGTCATTGTAGAGGCTTATTTACTTCGTAGATTCTCAATTTATGGGTTCTGATAAACCGCAGCAGCAGATAGGCCGCCAAGCCCAGCGGACCCAGCATCAATGTCAAGGCCAGACAGGGAATCACCATCCAATGCGGGATGCCCTGTTTCTGTGAATCCTGAACTTCCCAGGAGCCAATAAACAGGTCGAAGGCAAGATAGTGAATCCAACCACCGGCTAGCAAGTATGGATTAGTGAACAAAATGGAAACCGCCGTCAGCGAGCCGAATCCGCCACCTTCGGGCATGGAACCTATTTGCGAAGCAAACAAGCCGGCATAAACCAAGGCAAGCGCAAACGGGATGAGGCCGGCACTAATCAGTCCCAAAGTCCACTTCCAACGCGGCAAAAAAACCAGTAGTAGCCAGCCAGGTAAAATTGCGCTACTACAAATGGAAAAAATAAGATCAGCGGACATACATCCTCCTGCAAGTGAAAATATCAGCTTTGATATTGCTATTCCTGCCAGTGGAATACATCAATTCTTACGAGCAATAATGAAGGCTTATGAGGGTAAATCGTCGACAGAAATTAACGAGAATTGGCGCGTATACTTCAGCAAGGTGCGTTCGGTAATGACCTTTATATCGCTTCCTTCTCTTTTTAGAAGCAGGGCTTTCTCGATCTTTCTTCCATGACTGGTATACAGCCAATCGCGACTCGCGAGCGTGCCTATTACCAGATAGGTCACCTTTTTATTCACGCTGGAACTTGTTTCCGCACCCAGGCAGCGCAGCATAGTATCCACTGAACCCCTGTTGCCACTGACGAAATCCCCTGTCAAACAAAACACCGAACCGGGAATTTTCAGCTCACCCAGTGAATCTTCCCATACCTCTGTGGACGCCTCGAAACTGACTCCGGACGCATCCGTGTCAGTGCCGGTTACCTGCCTAACCGTAACCAATAAATCTTCACGCTCTTCATCGGTAATAATGCCGTCTTCGAGTATGATTGCGAGTCGCTTAACTATCACACTCGCTGGCCAGACTTCCTTGACTGATTCGTTGTGCTCCAACCAGGAATACATCGCTGTAATTTCCTGATCGTTCAGTACACCATCAGAGGCTGTGCCCGTGAGAAAACCTACCAGTTCTTCGATATGACCGACACTTTCCGGTGCTTCTGAATCTTTGACGCTAATGATCTGCTCGATGCGAGACTGCATCTGTTGCAATTCTTCTGGGCTTATTGAACCGTCTTCGAGAATATCGCCAACCGAGCTTAGAATCGCCAGAACGTCTTCGTCTTCCGCGAGGTATTGCTGCGATTGAAGCCAGGAGTCCAGGAATAGTAGCTCTTTCTCATTCAGCTTTTGATCCGCAACAACCCCTGCCAATATACCCTTCAGGCCGTACAGAGATTTATCCTTTTCGTCACTGAAGCTAAATGCTCGAGTCAGGGGCTGGCTATCTATTTCTTTACTAATATCCAAGGTTATCGACCTGGTTCATATTGATTCTGCGCGGAGACATCATCATAAATCTTTAGCATTTAGCTGTCGAAGCATTTGATGGATGATCTACCGAGAAATCTCGAAGATGCCGCTATGAATACGCAAAAAACCCGCCGGGTGGCGGGTTTTACTAGTTACACAGTATGCTAAACGGCTAATCCCACAACCAGCTGCTATTAGAAGGAACCATTGATCTTCAAGGATACGACGCGGCCAGAGGTGGAGCACTGATCTTCAATTTCTTCCAATATATTCGCTGATATGCGGCCTACAAAGCGCATGCGCTCCCGGCATTGCAAACCGCTGGCGGCGTTTCTGGCATCAAATCGGTAGGTGATTCCGCGGGAGTCCACAAACTCAACAAAAGCGGTGGTGAAGGGATCGCCCAGATAAGACTCAATATCATCGATGTCATACACTTTCTCGTTGCCATCGAAGCGATTACTCCATTCTAGTCCGTAATTCGTGTTCCAGGACGGCAGGTCATGACGGAAACCCAAATTAAAGCGACCGCGATTGAAGCGAGCAAAACGGCGATCGATACCCAGAAAAGGATCTCGAATTTCCGAGTCCACCACACTTACTCTTGAGGTAACGAGGAGATTTGGCATATCAAACATACGCATTCGTATACTCGCATTCAGGCTAAGCCCCCACACTTCGCCGTCGCCAATATTGCCATTGGCCGACTGCAAATTGTCTTCGGAAGTTGACACGTCAATACGCTCGATCTTGTCCTTGTGCTCGTGGTAGAACAGATTGGCATCGATCACACCAATATCATCAGGTAATCGGTATTCGGCGTTTATGTCGTATTTCCAGAACCATTCCTGGCGCAAGTTTTCATTTCCAGCCAGGGTGTTGGAGTCATTATCCTGATCATCATTGGCTGCCACAAAATCGCTGAAGCTTAGCTGCCTAACTACTTTTTCGGCCGAGCCGCGAAGTTGAAGTTGCGGTGTCAGGTCATAACGGAAATCGACCTTGGGTTTTACAAAATCGAAGTCACGCTTCTTGTTAACGTCACCGGATTGGCTGATTTCAGATAACTCATACAACAAAGTGCTTTCCAGGGACATGCTCGAATTGATTATCCAGTTATGGATGATGAATGGCTCATAGCGTATTTCTTCTACGCTGGAGTTAGCGTTAGACACAGTCTGTGGTACCAGGCCACCAAAGGCAGCTGACGGAGTTCCAGTGGAGTCAGGCAGACCCAGCGCTAAATTTGAATCGAGGATAGTTTGTGCCCGTTCCGCGCCAAACTCTATATCCTGCCCCTCGAAAATATCCATGGTGTAGGAGCCACGCACGATACGCTCCTTGGTGGTGCTGGCCAAATCGAGAAATAAATCCTTGGATTCGCTACCGCCTGCAAACACATCAAAGCGTTCTCGCGTAGACGCGCTATTGTCCTCGTTACTAATAAATAGAATCTTGAAACGACTTCCGCTTTCGGTCAAATATTCGTAGTCGCCGCCGATTTCCCAATTATCACGTTCACCAGGAATATCCTCTCGTTCCAGAGCCGTGACATTGGGCGACACGCGCAGGTTAGTGGTGTAGCGCAACACATCGGTTGGGTTGTCATTCTCCGAGTACAGCGCATTGAATCGAGCACTACTGCGCGCACTTATTTCATAACCAAGATTTAGGCTAAGATCATAGCTGGTTTGCTCGCGAGTCCTTTCCTCACGCACCTCGTCATTGAGAGAGAAGTCTCCTAAAATACTGGTTTCCTTACTGACCCGGTGGTCATAGCGCGGTTCGACGCTGGCACTGAGAACATAGTTCAATGCGCCGCTCTGCCCGCTATAAGAAAGTGAACCACCGGGCTCAGTCTCATGATCCAGATAACGGTCCATATTGACCTCATAGCTGAGACTATTTGACGAAAGCTCCCCAAACAAAACAACATTCACAACCTGACCACTGCCACGAACATCCAATTCGCCAGAAGTGCCACGGATGATTTCGATGTAATCAACTTGATCTGCTGTGATTCGATTCATTTGGCCGCTGGTTTGGTTGCTCTTGCCAGCAGTGCGCTTGCCATTAATTAGTATTTGGCTGCCACCACTACCACTGCCCAAGCCGCGACCGCCACTTCCACCGCCCGGACCGCGACCTCTAAAGTTTCCACCTCCGCCACCAGTAGCTGTGCCTACGCCGGGTATTCGATCCAGCATATCCTGCGCCGTAATGGGCGCAAATTCCGTAAAATAGGAAGCTGGATAAACAACGGTTGACTCTTCACCGACATTATCCTGCGCACTGGCAGATAGTGAAAATATAGTGAAATACAGAGCAGCTGAAAACCGTCCTAAAATGGCAAAGGGATGTGGGATTTTACGGCACATGTCTTGTTTCTCGTTGAAGGGTTCGGGACCCAATTATTTTAATTTAGCAGGTCAAATAGAAAGCAGAACCCTAGATATCGGCTTTTGGTTCAATTTGTACCGATATTGTCACAATTTATTGATTTGCGGATTATAGAAGAAGCTGACCGCCACATTTGTGACAAATTGTAGGGTCAGAGCTCTGTTTAGGCCCCAATTTCAAGCTCTGTAGCGGAATCCTGCATTTCTTAATCACGGCGGCCTGCGTTACACTAGGGTTTCGAAAAGCGGTGCCATTATGAGCGAGTTAGAACAATCAACGAGTACAGAGCTAATGGCAGAAAGATCTTTTCTGGCAAAGATGCTTGCGGGTGAATATGGCCTCGCCCTAACCTACTGGGCCCTCTATTTTGTGGGTGCCGGACTGTTTGCGGTTTTTGGGTCTCGTGCTGTGGATGCCGAGCGCTGGATACCCTATCTGATCATGGTGGCGCTAATGATGACGTATACGATTATTCTCATAATCGGCGTGCGGGCCGCCTATAAAGGACCGCAATTGTGGAAGGTAATGTCGCGCACGTCTTCAGTGTTTATGATCATTAATATCCTAGTCGGCATTTCCACTCTTGGTTTTATCTACTGAGAAACATCAATTAGAACAGCTATTACCGGCTAAAACCGAACACAAGCTAAGCGTTACCAATCACAGGAATCCCTTCTTGAACCAAGATACTGCAAACAACAATTCTACTCACTACGCACTGGTAGTTAAAAAGGATTGCCCCACCTGCGCTTTAATTGAGCCGGTCATCAAATCCCTGGCCGACCATAGCGCACTATCACTCAAAGTATATGTGCAGGACGACCCTTCGTTTCCCGCAAATCTGAGCGGGGTCATTGACGACTCCACCCTTGAATACTCCTACCAGCAAGGAATAGAAATTGTTCCAACCTTAATTCGCTTCAAAGATAACAGTGAAGAGGAGTCGCGCATTTTCGGGTGGGAGAAAAAACAGTGGCAGAGTTTTACCGGTATTGACAAATTAGGTGCAGAACTGATCGAGTTTAAACCTGGCTGTGGTTCCAAAACACAGGATCCGGGAATGGAAGAAGTACTGGCACTTCGTTTTGGCGGGCAAGGCTTGCAAGCACGAACGGTGGAACTGGCAGAAGCCGAAGACATTATGGAAGCCTGCTATGACCGCGGTTGGAGTGACGGCTTGCCGGTGGTGCCTCCCACTCCATTGAGAGTTATGCGCATGCTTAAAGGCTGCAGCCGCGATGCCGCGGAAATTATTGGTAATGTGCCCCCTGACAACGTTCCCTGCAGTATCGAAAAAATAGCGATAAACGCCGTGATGGCTGGTTGCAAACCAGAATATTTACCACTGGTAATCGCCTCAGTTGAAGCCGCATTGCAAGATCGCTTCTGCATGCACGGTCTACTCTGCACTACTTATTTTTCATCACCAGTGATGGTGGTGAGTGGCCCCATTACAAAACAGATTGGCATGAACTCCGGACTTAATGCCCTTGGCCAAGGCAATCGTGCCAATGCAACCATTGGTAGGGCGCTACAATTACTTATTCGTAATGTCGGTGGTGGTGTACCCGGTGGTATTGACCGCGCCACAATGGGCAACCCGGGCAAGTACACTTATTGTTTCGCGGAGGACGAAAGTGATGAGGACTGGGCAAGCCTGGCCATGGATCGTGGATTTGAACGCCGGGATTCCGTGGTTAGTCTATTTGCCGGTGATGGCTTGCAAGCTATACTCGATCAACAGTCGCGCACGGCTGCGTCACTGGCGAAAAGCATGGCATTGAGTTTACGCAGCGTAGCTCATAGCAAACTGTTTGGATTGGCCGATGCTATTCTGGTGGTTTGCCCGGAACATCGTCGCGTCTTTCGTGAAAGCGGTTGGAGCAAAGAGGACCTGCGCAAGGCTTTATACGAGGAGCTGATGACCCCCGGCTCTGAAATAATCAGAGGCGCAGCTGGTATTGCTGAAGGAATGCCGAAAAAATTCAAGGACAAGATTTTGAACAAATTTAGAGACGATGGATTGCACATTGTAACAACTGGTGGAACTGCCGGTATGTTCTCTGCCATTATTGGAGGCTGGGTCGCTGCTGGTGAACGTGGCAGTCAAATCGTCTCGCAAAAACTTTAACCCCTGATATCTGTTATGAATAACTTCACAAAAGATGTTTACCTAAATCGAATAACGTAAACGAGAGTAAAGAGGAAAAATCATGCACAGCCCTACCACCTTACTAGACCCGACCGCTGAATTACAGCCGTCTGAGCGGCAGTTGTTGCCCAGACTGTCCAGTATTGCAGGCGCGACCATAGGCCTGCTCGACATATCCAAGCCCCGAGGTAAAGAATTCCTCGACGAAGTACAAAAACATCTGGAGCAAGCAGGCGCTACCGTAAAGCGTTACACCAAGCCAACCTTTGCCAGGATTGCACCTACGGAATTGACACAGCAGATTAGTGTTGAATGTGACGCCGTGATTGAAGGACTCGCCGACTGAGGCTCATGTACCTCGTGCAGTTTGCATGACATCATGAACCTGGAAAGCAGAGGACTTCCTTCAGGCTTTGTCGCCTCACAGGAATTTGTGGACGCCGCCGCAGCTCAAGGCAAGTCATTAGGTATAAAACCCGCCAGTGTGTTTGTTGCGCATCCCATTCAGGATCGAACCGACACAGAAATGGCAGAGCTGGCTCAGCACTCGATCGATGCAATAACTGCACTGATTTATAGCAAGTAGCTTTAAGGAGCCTCTGAACAAGAATGTTTTGCGAGCGCAGCGAAGCTGCTCTTGCAAATCTTTAATTTGATGGACTGATGGAGAGTAGAATGACCAGAGAAGCAGTAATCGTAGCAACCGCACGCACTCCGATTGGCAAGGCCTACCGCGGCGCCTTTAATGACACCGACGCACCCACATTGGGTGGCCATGCAATCGCCGCTGCTGTTGCCCGAGCGGGAATCGATCCTACAGAAATAGACGATGTAATAATGGGCTGTGCCATGCAGCAAGGCTCTTCTGGCCAAAATATTGGCCGTACAGCAGGTGTTGCAGCCGGTCTACCAAGCGCTGTTGCCGGCATGAGTATGGATAGACAATGTGCCTCTGGAATGATGGCCATAGCCACAGCTGCAAAACAAATCATCGTAGATGGCATGCCGATTGTGGTTGGTGGGGGTTTGGAATCAATTTCTCTGGTGCAGAATGAGCATCGCAACGGCTATCGCGCCCAAGACCCTAATGTTATAGCGAAATCAGAGCATGCCTATATGTCTATGCTGGAAACAGCCGAGATCGTTTCCAAGCGTTACAATGTCTCTCGCGATCAACAGGATGAATATGCTTTTCGCTCACAGCAGCGTACAGCCGCAGCACAATTAGCCGGGGCCTTCGATGATGAAATCGTACCCCTGGCATCGAAGATGTTATTCATGGATAAGGAAACCAAGCAGCAGAGTGTGCACGAGACACTGCTGGAGAAAGATGAAGGCAATCGCCCCACCACCACGCTGGAGGGATTGCAGGGTTTGAAGCCTGTATTCGAAGGTGGTGTGATTACGGCCGGTAATGCCAGTCAACTATCAGACGGCGCCTCGGCTTCGGTGATTATGGACGGCAAGCTGGCTGAACAGAAAGGCCTGCAACCACTTGGCGCCTATAGAGGCATGGCTGTCGCTGGTCTGGAGCCTGATGAAATGGGCATAGGCCCGGTTTTTGCGGTGCCTAAATTACTTGAGCGCAATAACCTTAAAATGGACGATATCGGTCTTTGGGAATTGAATGAGGCCTTCGCGGTGCAAGTAATCTACTGCCGCGATACCCTGGGCATCCCCGATGAACTGCTAAATGTAAACGGCGGCGCCATATCAATTGGCCACCCTTATGGCATGAGCGGTGCACGCATGGTGGGACATGCCCTTATCGAAGGTAAACGCCGTGGTGCCAAGTACGTTGTTTGCACAATGTGCGTAGGTGGCGGGATGGGTGCGGCGGGCTTATTTGAGGTCTACTAGGCCAGTCCCTGCGCTGGTTTCAAACGCACATAGCGTCCAAGAAGTTAATGGTGGCTGCCTCGTCGAATTCCGATGACGGCAGTCGCTGATAACTGACCGAGTTCAGCTTCGCTGCGTTAATATTTCGCAGCAATATACTACCGAATTGTTCTTCAACAGCTTCCTGAAACTCCGCATCCACTTCCATGAATTGTACAATTCGAGCTTGCAGATCGCGCAAGAAACTAAAACTCAATTCCGCCCTTTCTTCGATAGTCATCCTGCCATTTTCAGGATCTCTGTAAAACTTACACATGGCACTGTCACTATTAAAGCTTCGACTGAAGGCCTGATAGGAGTCTTCAAGCAAGGCGATAAAATGCTCCAGATCGGCGCCATCGATTCCAGGGTTATTCACTAACCTCCCGCTTGCTCGAAAGGTTTGCAAGGTACTGGAGATATAGTTAAAGCTTAAATTGGCACTCACTATGTCTTCCTGTGCATTGGCAACTGACAATGAACAGAGCAGGCAAAATACCAAGCTTGTGCAGATGGTCCTGTTCATTTATTAATCCTGTGTAAAAGTCGTTTCCAAAAAGGGAAGCCGCAATCAGTACTAGCCGGGTCCTACTAAATTATAGGGATTGCCGTATAGATCTCGTATAACTCCTGATATACCCCAGGGGACCTCTTCTGGAGGCCCTACAATTTCCACCCCTTCCCGTGCCAATCTAGCCATATCAGCTATACAATCCGTACTGCTAAGCACCGTCATCAAATTTCTGCCCACCCTACTGATGTCCGACTCCTCACGCACCAACATCAAGACGAACTGTGTAGCCTGATTGCCCGCAGGACAAACTGTCAACCAACGCATGCCTGGAACGACTGCATCGTTATCCATACAAACCTGAAAGCCTAATTTATCCTGGTACCACTCGAGAGCTTTCTGCTGATCAGTTACATAGATGGTAATATGCGACACCCTGTTGATTGTCATTGTCTTAGCCCTTCATAATTCTTGACACCCTGTTTCTCAGGTTTTCTTATTGCCTTTATTTGTGATCGGAAAATTCTTATTTGATTTTTAATTCGAGCTTGCGCAAGCACTAGTCATCAATTGATCGCACCGGGCTTCTGCCAATTTTTTTGTCACCGGTTCTTTTCTTTTGAATCAGGCGTCGTTCCCTGGACGCTCGCCCGGGCCTGGTAGCAATTCTTTTCCTATTCTCATGAGTAGCCGAAGCAACTAGCTGATGCAGTCGTTCGATTGCATCCTGTTTGTTTTTGTCCTGGCTTCTAAAGCGCTGCGCCTTGATTACAATGCAACCTTCACTATTTATTCTTCTATCGGCATAGGCCAGAATGCGCTCTTTTATCTCTCGCGACAGACTGGAGCGGCGCACATCGAAGCGCAATTGCACCGCGGTTGACACTTTATTAACGTTCTGCCCGCCCGGACCGCTGGCACGAATGGCACTAAACTCAATTTCAGAATCTGCTATCTTCAACATAGGATTTCGCTAGGCGGAGATTAGCCACCAAAAAAACAAGCCCACAAACTTAGCTGTCCACACAGGCAATTCAGGCAGTATATTCTGTTGCGGTTTATATGCCAGTCACGACCAGGCTTTTCACTAAGATCATCCTGCATTTTCGACTCCTGCGGCGAGTTCGCCACCCAAGGAAAAAAACCAACATGCCTCGAATTCAAAGGGCTGCAGCGCCTAATTAACACGAGATACCGTCCACTTGACCCAAAGCACTGAGGATATCTTGATTCGCATTAGCGTCTAGGTTACTGTCGATATTCGCTACCGTGGACGAAATCGGCAGCCAACCTGTAAACCTAAAAAGAATAACTTAGCTTATGAAAAATTATCGATTTATCTGGGCAAACAAAGGCCTCATCCACAAGACTTTGATGGCTGCCAGCCTCGGTTCATTGCTGGCACTCGGCAGTGTCAGCTCCGCGCAGGAGCCGGTGCGCATCGCCTTCATGGATCCGCTTTCTGGCACCTTTGCCTCGATCGGTAATAGTGGCTTGAAACAACTGCAGTTTGCAGCTGACTATTACTACAATACCAAGGGTGGAATTCTTGGCGGACGCATGATCGAAATACTGCCACTGGATAACAAACAGAGCCCGAATGAGACCCAGCTGCAATTTCGCAGAGCGGTAAGCGAAGAAATTCGAATTATTTTTCAGGGAAATAGCTCGGCTGTCGCCAATACACTTAATCAAACCATTGCTCGGCACAATCGACGCAACCCCGGTCAAGAAGTATTACAAATTAACTATTCCGCCGTGGACCCAATCCTCACAGAAGACAATTGCAGTTTTTGGCATTTCCGTTTTGATGCTCATGCAGTAATGAAACTAAATATACTCACCGACTACATTGCAGATAATCCTGATATCAAGAGCATGTACATCATCGGTCAAGACTATTCTTTCGGCCAGGTAGTGTCAGATACTACTATTCGATTGCTAAAAGAAAAACGTCCGGATATAGAAATAGTGGGCAACGAATTTCATCCCATCGGCCAGGTGAAGGATTTCACTCCCTATGTAACTAAAATAGTCTCCTCCGGTGCCGATGCCGTTATCACTGGAAATTTTGGTGCCGACATGGTTTCCCTGGCTAGATCCATTATCGACTCCGGCCTGGATATACCTATTTATACCTTCTATGCCGCCTATGATGGAATTACCGCCACACTGGGTGAGGACGGAAAGAACAGGATCAGACTTATTCACAACGGCTTTGCCAACCCCCTTCCCACGGAAGCACGGAAACAATTTAACCGTGACTTCAAGCTAAAGAATCCTAATAACGATGTAACCCAGCCTCGTATACTCAATGCTTTGCAAATGGTGGTTAGGGCAATGGAAGAAACTCAAAGTACCGACCCCTATGATATTGCCTTGGCGCTTGAGGATATGCGCTTCACTACCATCAGCGACGAAGAGATTTGGATGCGCGCCGATGACCACCAAATTTTTCAATCGCTAAATATTTCGGTGCATACCGATGAGGGGATTGAATTCGATGCCGACAACTCTGGCTTTGGACTGTTCAGTGAATATCATGTTCCTCTAGAAGAAACTGTGGTTGAAACCAGTTGTCAGATGACACGGCCACGTCGTTAAAGGTCCATTAAACAGTTGTACAAACCTCAAGGGATCAGCTACGCGCTAAGGCCAGCATGTTAGAAGTTTTAATTTTCGCCACTCTCAATGGCCTTGTCACCGGGTTCCTGTTGTTCATGTTAGCCAGCGGGCTGACTCTGATCTTTAGTATGATGGGTGTACTGAATTTCGCTCACGCCAGCTTTTATATGCTTGGCGCCTATGCCGCCTATTCTCTCAGCCTGTATTTTGGATTTTGGACAGGACTCATTTTCGCACCTCTGATAGTGGGCGCATTGGGTGCCGTCGTCGAACGCTATGGCCTGCGTCGAGTGCATCAATCCGGACATGTTGCGGAATTAGTGTTCACCTTCGGGCTAGCCTTTCTGATTGAAGAAGCGGTACAGTTTTTCTGGGGCCGCGATACCAAGAATTATCAAACTCCCGAGTTGTTGGACTTCGCGCTATTCACACTCCTGGGGCAGGAATTTTCCGCCTACCGCGGCTTCATGATCGCAATATCCATCGGCATTTTTATTGCACTTTACTATGTGCTTACAAAGAGTCGGGTAGGTATCATAATCCAGGCTGCCATCACTCACCCACAGACGGTTGCGAACCTGGGCCACAACGTTCCTCTTATCTTCATGGGGGTATTCGGTGTTGGCACGGCGCTGGCTGGATTGGCCGGTGTAATTGCAGGGCCTGTTCTCACTACTTTTCCAGGCATGGCTACAGTTCTTGGCAGCATCGTATTCGTCATCGTAGTTATTGGTGGCTTGGGCTCCCTCGCCGGCGCGTTTATCGCCTCGCTACTAATAGGTTTGTTGCAATCCTATGCCATAGCCTCCGACGTCGGCATGCCAGACCTTCTAAACCTGCTCGGCGTCTCATTCGACCGCAGTCACCCGCTGAACGATTTGTGGACCATAAGCCTGCCACAGATAGCACCGCTGTTGCCGTTTCTATTGCTGGTTTTGGTCTTAATCTTCAGGCCCACTGGCCTGATGGGTAAGCGAGAAGAATAATGCTCCTGTTGAAGAAATCATCTATTTGGATTGCCTTTCTGATCGCGCTAGTTACCTTGCCGCAGTTATTCGATTCTATTCTGGCTGTATCCATTTTGAATCAAATGACCATCGCCATAGTGTTTGCCCTTAGCTACAACATGCTCCTGGGCCAGGGAGGGATGCTTTCCTTCGGACATGCGGTGTATTTTGGTCTGGGTGGCTTTTTATCCGTGCATGCTCTTTTATTAATTGAGTATGAAACCATGGTGTTCTCCATATTATGGATACCTCTCATAGGCGGCTTATTCGGGCTGTTGGCGGGACTGTTTATCGGCAGTTTTTCCACTCACAAGGCCGGCACAGTATTCGCCATGATCTCACTCGGTATTGGCGAGTTAATCGCCGCATCGTCTCTTATTTTTTCCAGCTTCTTTGGTGGGGAAGCAGGCATAAGCGGCGACCGCACCTTCGGTCCCCTGTTCTTCGGTATCGATTTTGCTCAAAATCTGGAAATCTACTACCTCGCCGCGTTTTGGGTGTTTCTCGCCACTTTGTTCATGTACTTGTTCACCCAAACCCCCGCCGGGCGTATGGCTAATGCAGTACGCGATAATCCGGAGCGGGCCGAATTTATTGGCTACAGTGCAAGACGCGTCCGTTTCATATCATTTTGTGCTGCTGGCATGTTCGCCGGTATCGCCGGTGGCTTGTTTGCACTCAACTACGAATTCATTACCGAAGAAAATCTTAATGCAGCCACATCAGGACGGGTACTGTTAATGGCCTACATCGGCGGCCTTGGCTATTTCATTGGACCAATAATCGGCGCAGTCGTGCTAACTCTGATGAACTCATTGTTAAGTAATTATTCTGAGCTGTGGATGTTATACCTGGGCATCATGTTCTTGCTCACGGTGATGTTTCTACCCAGAGGTTTTGCCGGGTTTATCATGATGCATCAAGTCGCCTGGGTTCGTGGCAACATGAAGATGCTAATCAAACCTTATACCCTAACAGGTGTTCCCGCTGCTCTGTTCGCACTCTGTACTATCGCTCTTATTGAAATGAGCCATACCGAAGAGGAGGTTTTTCACTTCCTTGGATTGGAATTAAATACTGCCAGTTCGGCTACCTGGATTATTACGACCGTCATTGCGGCAGCAGCATTCTATGCAGTGCGAAAATCACTGCATCAATTAAGTGAAGCCTGGGACACCGCCAATGCGATCCCCAAGGAAGAGCGGGCTTAGAGCATGAGCATTCTTTCTCTCAAAGACGTGCAAAAGAATTTCGGCGAAACTGAAATCATTCGCGGTCTGTCGTTGGACGTCGCAGCGGGTGAAAAACATGCCATCATCGGCCCCAACGGTGCTGGCAAATCGACACTGTTCCATCTTATCAGCGGCCGTTACAAGGTCAGCAGCGGTAGCATAAAATTTAAGCAAGAAGAGATACAAAACAAACCTCCTTACGAAATTGCAAGACTGGGTCTGGCGCGAAGCTTTCAAGTTACGAATATTTTTCCACGGATGAACGTGTTCGAGAACATACGTTGTGCTCTGTTCTGGTCTAAAGGTTATCGCTATTCATTCTGGCATCTTCTAGGTCGCCAGAGTGAACTCAACGATGAAGCCATGCATGTGCTCGAACAGATTGGCTTAAAGGACAAGGCTCTGTATCCGTCCGGCGAACTTGGCTATGCACAGCAAAGAGCTCTGGAATTAGGCATAGCCATCGCCAGCGGTGCTGAACTAATCATGTTAGATGAACCAGTAGCGGGAATGAGCCATAGCGAAGCGCAAAGTTCGGTGGAACTGATTCGAAAAATTACCGAGGGCAAGACTCTAATCATGGTCGAACACGATATGAACATTGTATTCGATGTCGCGGATCGAATTTCTGTCTTGGTCTATGGTGAAATTATTGCCACCGACAAACCGGAAAATATCCGTGCTAATCTGAAGGTACAGGAAGCCTATCTGGGTGAGGTCATAACCAGTGCTTAAAGTTAAGGACTTGCATGCCTATTACGGAAAGAGCCACATACTACAGGGGGTCAACTTCCATGTAGGCGAAGGTGAAATAGTAAGTCTGTTAGGCCGCAACGGTGTCGGCCGGTCTACTACGGTGAAAACTGTCATGGGAGAGGTAGCGCCTCAGGGCTCCATTCAATTCAAGGGTGAGGAGATCGCCGGCAAGAAGAGTTTCGAGATAGCTCATCTGGGATTAGGCTATGTGCCGGAGAACCGAGACATATTCCCGTCGCTTAGCGTGCGTCAGAATTTGGTTCTTGGCATGAAATCTACCAAGCCACATGGCCGATGGAACATCGAAGAAATGTTTAGAATGTTTCCAAATTTAGGTGAGCGAGCAGATATACATGGCGGTGTTCTCAGCGGTGGCGAACAACAAATGCTATGTATGTGCCGCACCCTGATGGGTGACCCTGACATGATCATGATTGATGAGCCTACGGAAGGCCTGGCACCAAAGATTGTGGAGCAACTGGCTGTATTATTACAGGAGATTGCAAACCGCGGTGTCTCCATACTATTGGTAGAACAGAAACTTTCTATCGCCTTAAAAATTTCCCGGCGTGTTTATGTAATGGGCCACGGAAAAATTGTTTACGAAGGCAGTCCAGACAGTCTGCTTGAAGCGGACGATGTGCGTGCCGAATGGCTAGAGGTCTAAGCCTGAGATATCTCCAGAAAATATTGAGCCAACTCAATAGATAACTTGTATTGAGCTGCTGTTTTCTGCTCAGCACTTAGATTTGAACAATGAGCCAGAGACTGGGCTGTTGTTTGCGAACAATCAGGGCCGAAGGTCCGTGAGCCACGCAATAGCGCAGTTTCTGGCAGTCGGACTGGACAGAATATCTCATCACCCGCTGTAACGGGATATCTCAGGGTCTAAGCTATTCAGCATCAATTATTTATCGGCTGCCAGTAAGTCAACCTGCAATACAGTGCTAGACTTGAAAATCCCAATAGCGCTGATGCAATTAAGACTGGATGAAAAACTCGAAATTCCTTCGCCTGTTATGTTTACCTCTATGCGCAACATTCCTGTTTTCACAGAATGCTCTGGCTTGGGATTCCGTAGGACATCGCCTCTCGGCGGCCGTCGCCGTAGGCTTTTTGAGCGATTCCAACAAACAGCAACTAGGCGACATCCTGCGGCAACACCCCCGTTATCAGCAAGACTTTCTCGATCAAATGCCTGCATCGGTAGCGCAATCAGGTAGCGGGCAGCAACTAATCTGGCTGCTGGGCCAGGCCGCCTTTTGGCCCGATATCACCCGAGGATTGCCCGACGCTGAGCGACAAAAATACAATCGTGCCAATTGGCATTATATTGACGGCGCCTGGCTGCGCGGCAAAGCGACAATACAGGGCAATAGTTATGTGGGTCTGCCAGCGTTCACCAATATTGCGGGAGAAGCGGCGAGCGCAGTACGCACAGAGGCACAAGTTGATAATGTTATGACCGCCCTGGATTACAACAGCGAGCTTCTCGCTAATCGCCAAACGCCGGCAGCGCAACGAGCCCTTGCGCTATGCTGGGTGCTGCATCTATTCGGCGATATTCATCAACCGCTACATGTAGGGTCTTTGTATTCGGCAAATGTATTTCCTGAGGGCGATCGTGGAGGTAACGGCATAGTCACCGACGATGGAAACCTGCATGCGCGATGGGATAGAGCTCTGCGCTCCGCTGGCATAAGTCGCAGCCTGCAGATAATACTGACACAGCAAAACCCTGACCTCGATCAAACCGAGCAGGAGACGAATTCAGATTGGTCACAGTGGATGCAGGAGAGCCGACTTATCTTACTGGAATCGGTGTACACGCAGCAGATGAAGTCTGCAATCGCCGAGCTAGATAGCAGCGGTGGCAGACTGCAGGAATTTACTCTGGATGCTAACTACGTGGCAATGATGGAGGAAACCGCCAGGCAGCAACTGGCTCTCGCCGGCCGCCGTATTGCCCATTGGTTTGAAAGCAATCTCGACTAGTTGTCGCAAACAATTTCCTGGACTGCCTGGGTAACTTTGCTGTGGCTGGCAACTGCCCTTACAACGTTCTGTATCAGTCTGTGGCCGGCCTGATTCTGTAAACTCATTATAGATTCCGGGTGGAACTGCACAGCATGAATAGGAAGGCCAACATGCTGTATCGCCATTACCCTGCCGTCTTCTGTCTTAGCTGTAACCCGCAGACAGTCTGGCACTTTAGCGGCCACCAGGGAGTGGTATCTGCCGGCGAAAAATCCTGATTCAATGCCCGCGAACATGTCACTGCCATCATGGATGACCGAAGATTGCTTACCGTGCATGGGATACTCCAGCTCCTGCAGATCACCGCCGAAATACTCCACCAAGCCCTGCAGACCCAGACAAACGCCAAAGATTGGAAGGGAGTTTGTCAATGCAATTTCGATAGTTTCCTTCATGGAAAAATGATCCGGCGTCGATGGCCCGGGTGAGAGAATGAGCAAATCTACGGTATTCTTTTGTAGAAATTCACGCACCGCCTGCGGCCGCAGAGTCATCACTTCCACACCACATTGCCTGAAGTAAGTAGCAAGATTGTGAACGAAGGAGTCTTGATGATCGACCATCAAGGCTTTGATACCAACACCGTCATCGCTAGCAAATATGGCGTCCGTGTCTAGCCTCTTCTTGCTTATGCCGCGCACAGAATCGATCAATGCCGATGCTTTTAATCGTGTTTCCTTCTCCTCTTCCAGCGGATCAGAATCGATTAACAGAGTGGCACCGGCTCGAATCTCCGCAATACCGTCTTTCACTCGAATGGTCCGTAAGGTAAGCCCGGTATTCAAATTACCATCGAAACCTATATGACCCAGCGCGCCACCATACCAATGGCGCCGTGATTTCTCGTTCTGCTCGATGAATTGCATTGCCGAGAGTTTCGGTGCACCAGTAACAGTAACCGCCCAGGTATGGGCTAGAAAGCCATCCAGAGCATCAAATTCCGGCTTCAGAATTCCCTTCACGTGATCGACGGTGTGTATCAGTCGCGAGTACATTTCTATCTGACGTCGCCCCACTACACGCACCGAACCTGGCTCACAGACTCGTGACTTGTCGTTTCTATCGACGTCGGTGCACATAGAAAGTTCAGATTCATCTTTATCAGAATTCAGTAATGTCTTTATTTGCTTGGCGTCGTCGATCGCATCTATGCCGCGTTTAATAGTTCCAGATATTGGACAGGTTTCAATCTGACTGCCATCGACCCGTACAAACATTTCCGGTGATGCTGCCACCAGATATTCCTGCTCCCCTAGGTTCATTAAGGCCCCATAGGGAGAAGGATTACTCTCCTTCAAGCGTTTGAAGACGGTAGCTGGACTGTCTATGCAGGGCTCATAAAAAACCTGACCGGGCACCACCTCAAACAAATCACCACGGCGAAAATACTCCAACGCCTTCTCCACCTGCTGTGCATACTCACCCTCCTGGTGATCACAATCCCTGGCGACATGTATCGCCGGTGCATAAGCCGCCCGCGGGCCACTGCGGCGAAAGCCGCCGGTTGTCTCAGAAAACTTATCTGAATCCCAGGCTCGACAAACGAATTCATAGCTATAACAAAAGGTTTTTTCGATGCGGTGATCAGCAACCGTAATCTGATCTGGAAGATAGAGCACCAGGTTCCTGTCCTCTTGCTTGCGCGATTGATATCTCTGTACATCTTCAAACTGAAATGTCAGGTCGTAACCGAAGGCACCGAATAGACCAAGGTAGGGATCCATAGGACTAGCGAAGCAAGCCACGATTTCCCGCAGCACGGAAAACAAACTCGCCTTTCTGCTGCGCATCTCTTCAGCAAATTCTTCTTGCTCTGAGACCAGGGATAATTTTATGAACTGTTGGTCCGCGTCCAGGTATTCGATTGCATTGCAATTTTGTAGAGCGCGATAGATTTCTGGCAGTAACACCTCACCGCGAACGTTCAAGGCTGCTATTTCCAAACACCTATCTTTGCCAGTGATCTTCAGAGGAGGATTAACGAAGCCAATATCCCAACGGGTATATCTACCGGGAAACTCGAAACTGGATGCAAGTAGTACACCTGGAGATTCATCCAATGTGTCCGCCAGTTGATCGATGGCTGATGCGTATTCAAGCTGCGCCGTCAATCGGCGTACTTGTACGCCACTGGCACAGCGATATTGAATGTGATTGCTAATTGGCATTACCAAATCCTCTTAATCCGCTTTGACGGCAAGAGTTATGGCGAAGGTTGAATTTTGAGATGCATAGGCCGCCACAACTCTGGGCGGCCAAAGAAGGAAAACTAGATGTTTTTCTCCTGGCAACCCGATGTTTCAGGCCACCAGAAATAGAATCGTGTATTCATAGGTGGGCGATAATGCGCCAGCACCAATTTGATGTCAACCCAAATCTCTTTGGGGAACGTAAGAAATGGAGTTTAATCATTGTTTTTCAATATCTTAGGAATTGGCTGCTGTGGGTCGACTTCAAATCGATAGCGATAGCTGCTGTCGTCGCCGAGCCCGGGTTTCGATCATGATTATGCGTTCAAAGCGGTCTCGCACAAAACTTCCAATGGCGTATCCGGCTTTGGAAGGTAAGCCCAGGCGATTTGCCACATAACGAGAAAGTGTATTATCTCTGGGGCGATAAACCTTTAGGTATCCCGTGTAATCGGCAAGGTAAAGAGGTTTATTCAATTTGTTTGCCAATGCCGTATCGACATCGGAGAAGTACCTGTACTGCGACTGCCTGCCACCGTGGGTGTGCCAGAACGCAGTGACCATTTCCCAATCTTCCGTTGCTATCTTGATTTGAATTGAATCTGATCTGGCCTGCCCATCGGTGACGCTAAATCCGTAATAGTCACCTATTTTAAACACAGTGCCCATGTATTCGCGGTCTTCTCGAATCGAGCGCGGATTGAATCTGTTAGTTGCCGCTTCCACTGCTTCTATTTCGGTTTGAAAACCTGTTTCTGCTTGATCAAGGTCCAGTGATGTCATCAAAGAGCCGAGAAGAGGCAGCAAGCCAAGCCCATAATAACTATTCAAAATACAATCCTATAAATGAATTTAGGTCATTATAGAGTCCCTGTATCTCAACATAAGCGATAAATTTGCATGGCTATGATGAATTAAATTCATTATTCTTTCTGCTCACACAGGCGCATAATTCGTAATTCAATAGCATGATTGCTGGTAAGGAATCTCAGTATGGGCAACATAAGCAGAGCACTACCTTCGCTAAACGCGATTCGCTTTTTTGAATGCGCTGCTCGCCACTCCAGCTTCACTCGCGCAAGTGAAGAGCTATGTGTTACGCAGGGTGCTGTCAGCAAACAAATCAAACTGCTGGAGCAGCAACTTGATTGCCAGCTATTCCTGCGAAAAGGGCCCTATCTCTCTTTAACCACGCACGGCGAAAAACTACGCGGCACGGTCACCGATTCTCTGGATATTATTAAGCATGGCGTGGCCAGTCTGCGCGCCATGTCAGAATCAAACCTTACCCTTAGTGTGTTGCCCAGTTTCGCCAGCAACTGGTTGATTCCACGCCTGGGTGCATTTGAGGAGCAGCAAGCTGCAATTTCGATCCACTTGAAGGCCTCCTTCAATAACGTAAATTTCGCAGTAAACACCGATATCGATGCCGCTATTAGACTTGGAGAAGGGAATTGGAAGGATTTAACCACATTACAGCTAACACAGGATGCCATGTTTCCAGTGTGCACCCCTAGGCTGGCCGCCAAAATTACAACTGTTTCTGACCTGAATAAGCAAACGCTTCTTATCGACCCCCATTCTCGCCTTCGGGATCAACAACTGGCCTATCCTCCCGACAACATTGCCGACCCTTATAATGATTGGTCGCGTTGGTTTGAGACTGCTAAACATAGCTATAGCGCGAGAAACACCAAATACTACGATGAAACTGGAACCCTGATTCGGGCTGCTATCGAAGGTCAGGGCGTCTATCTGGCCAGAGAGGAACTCATACAAGATCAAATTGCTTCAGGAGTACTACGGCGCCTGTTTAAGGTAGAATTTTATTCCAACTTGCATTATTACTTTGTCTGCCCCGATAATCGCAAGAACGATCCAAATCTACTTCAGTTTCGCAACTGGCTAAAGACGGCGAGAGGATTCTAACAGCAGCTCAGCTAACTCGCTTCTCTGCAAATGAAACCTCAGCAACCGTACAAAACAACAAGAGAAAAACACCATGTCAAAATTACATTTTCGTGTACTGCTCCCAATAGTTCTTTTACTGGCCTATTCTTCAACTGCATTTTCAGCCGATTTTGACAAGGCACGACCCGAAAGACTGGGCATGTCCTCGGAGAGGCTGCAGCGACTCGATGCCGTGTTGAAATCCTATGTGGACAACGAGCAGATTGCCGGACAAGTTGTGCTGGTGCTGCGCAACGGTCGAGTGGCTTTCTCCGCTGCCAACGGCATGCAAGACATAGAAGCGGGCATCCCGATGTCAGAAGATTCCATGTTTAGAATCGCCTCGCAAACTAAAGCCATCGTTAGCACCGGCATCATGATTCTGCAGGAGCGTGGCGACCTGGACATCAGCCACAACCTGGACCGCTATATTCCTGAATGGAAAGATATGCAGGTAGCGGTGGCTAATGACAACGGCGGCTATGATCTGGAACCTGCGCGACGCGCCATCACCCTGCGCAACTTATTAACCCACACCGGCGGCATGAGCTACGGTAGCGGGCCAGCAATGGACAAGTGGAAAGAAGCCGGTTTTCAAGGATGGTATTTCGCCGACCGTAAGGAACCCATAGCAGAAACCATCGCACGCATGGCTTCCCTGCCCTTGGACGAGCACCCAGGTGAACGCTGGATCTACGGCTATAACACCGACATTCTTGGCGCGGTAATTGAAAAAGCCAGTGGTATGGATCTAAACAGCTTTCTGCAGAAAGAAATATTCGAACCCTTGGGCATGGAAGATACTCATTTCTATCTTCCCGAAGAAAAACGCGGCCGACTCGCCACGGTCTACCGCCCTAAGACCGGTGGCGGTATAGAAGCTCGACCAGAAACAAACGGCATGCAAAGCCAAGGCATGTATGACCGTGGCCCAAGGGTTAGTTACTCTGGTGGTGCGGGCCTGCTCTCGACAGCAAATGACTATGCCAAGTTTCTACAGATGACGCTCAATGGCGGCGAGTTAAATGGCGAACGAATACTGTCACGCAAGACCATCGAATTGATGACTACCAACCATCTTGGAAACATTCCTTTTCGCGATGGCCAGGGTTTCGGCCTGGGCTTTTCAGTGGTAACCGATTTAGGACAGCGTGGCAGCATGGGATCGGAAGGCGAATACGGTTGGGGTGGTGCTTACCACTCAAGCTATTGGGTTGATCCGGCGGAACAACTGGTGGTGGTGTATCTAACGCAAATCATTCCAGCTACCGGCCTCGATGATTACGCCAAGCTGCGCAGCGGCATCTATCAAGCCATCATAGACTGAGCGAGATCATGAGCGGTGACACGAACACAGCAAAAAAGGACGGTCTGCGGGTTCTATTCCCTACCCTAATATACGAAGCCTGGTATCCGGAATTTGCGGAACAGGAGCAGAAGCTAGTCGCTTATGTTGAACAGATGAGAGAGCAGGACGAGGAAGGTAGACGCATCTCAGACAAGCAATACCCGAGTGGGTATACCTCCTACTTCACCCGCAGCACGCTGTTTAATGAGGCCGAGCTATCTGCTCCAGTAAAATTCTTTCATCGATGCGCCGAAAATTTCGCGCGAGATCATCACTGGGATACGACTAACTTCCAACCCGTGATCAACGCCCTGTTTGCCAATATCAATCCCAAGCACAGCTTTCATCCAGAGCACCTACATCCCTACTCTCATATAAGCGGTGTGTTCTACATTAAATGCGATGCTGACAGCCCCGCCATCGGTTTTAAGGACCCGAGGATGGCTAGATGGATGATGCCACCAGCAGCAGACGGTACCCGCCCCGAAAACTCCTTTCATGCCAAGCTCGCCCCGGAGGCGGGCAAGCTCTTTCTATTTCCTTCCTGGCTGGAACACGGTGTCGCGCAGAATCAATCAGACCGGGAGCGCATCAGCATGTCCTTTAATTTCGAGATGAGACAGAAACAAAAATCTTAAGCTCAGGATTAAAAAGAACTAGGGACTCGAAATAAAAATTATTTCTTCCTCGGTGCAGCACAGATATGTCCTAGAATAGTCTTAACTCCGACTCTGAGATATCCCCGCAAAAATATCACTCATTCACAAATGGCGTAAAGTGAGGCATTGGTTTTAGTTGTTTGCCGAAAAATTAATTGATGGCTTTGGGCTCTGTGTTTTTTTGCAGAGTAAGCGCTGTGGCTTCGAACGGCGTCAACTGACCCTGGGGTTCAGCTGCAGACCGCGCCCCTCCGAGGTTCCCTCTCTCACGAAAAAGCCCTGAAAAGCGGTCTTTTTCACTCCCTCGGCACTGCTCTTTTATTGCAGCCAAACCCCAGGGTCAATTAACGCCTTAGAACAGTTATTGTATTGGCTGTATTCAACATCGAAATGGGTTTACTGCAGAAATTAAAGAATTTCTAAGACTTATTGGCTTACGACAGCATTAAATTGGAAAAAGGAAGGAATTGCACAAGCGGACCTCGAAACTACGAGCACAGGATTAGAGGGTCGTTTGCTCCGCAATCAAAGCGCCGCACCGAGTGACAGAGGGAGACCGTTTTTTGGGCTCCCGACAGAGTGAGGGGACCCCGGAGGGGTGCAAGCTGCGAAGCAAACGACCCTCTAATCCTGTGCGTACTATCAGTCGCCACCAAATCAACCACCAAGAATTTCAACAGCACATAAATCAGACTGAATTTAGCAGGGATATCTCTGTAACTGACCCCATATATCCCTAGGAAGATTTACCGAACAAACAATTACTTTCCCCGACACAAAAAAAAACGGCGATGATAGCTCATCGCCGTTTTTAGATTACCGAATCACTCAGTAATTAGAACGACCACAATGCTCGGGCATATAGACGACGACCACGAGGATCGAATACCGTTGCATCGTATCTTAGGCTGTTGCCTGTAGTTTCACGGAAAGGGACTGTTTCATCAAACATGTCCAGAACACCCACCGTAAAGACAGTGCTACCTAAGTTGCTATTACCCCAATCATGCGCATAGCGGTACTGCACATCCCAGGTGTCATAGCTATCGACCTTAGGCGAAGCAAGTGATCTAACCAGTTCGTTACTGGAATCGAACACGTCTTGGTACTGCAGATCCTGATAAGAACCAATGTGACGGTTAATCACCGTTACACCGTGGCGATCACGCTGCCAACTCAGAGTCAGGTTGCCTTTATTATCAGGCAAGGAGCGTACATGCAGGCCGTTTCCAGAGGTACCGGCAGCATCAAATTTGCCGGTATCCTGCAGACCCAGCTCCAAACCAGGAACACCGATCAACTCGTATTGACGTACATGGGTATAGTCAATGCTGGCACGGAATCTGCCCCAATCATTATCCCAGTTGTATCCCAGTTTCACGTCAACACCGTCAGCTTCGATCTCACCAGCGTTCAGTGCTCTCAGGGTCAAGGTAATCAGATTAGCAGTCTCACTTCGCGCTGCACGGCTGATACCAATACCTGTATCACCAATGGTGTAAAGCTCTGGATTAACAACACAGTTTAGACGTTCGTCAGAATCAACACCGAAAGTTGCTGCTAGGTCATTTGGATTACAGGGCACATCCAATACAGGCGAGTCGGCAGAAATTGAATCATTCAATATGTAGTTGTTAGGGTCATCTCTAACAGCCAGGAATGCATTAATTTCAGGCTGAACCGCTGAAATACCAGGTTCTGGTAAAACGCGGTCACTCACTTCGAAACGCCATGCATCTGCTTGAATGCTCAAGCCTTCCCACCTACCACCTGGAGTCCAGATAAATCCAGCACTGTAGGTATCGGCAAACTCGTTACCCACATTCGGCGCAGGTCCACCCAGAGTGAAAGTCTGCTCGACTTCACCATTTTGTGGAGTCGGATCATCCAAACCAGCTCGAACTCGCGGATTAGAGATAGGATCTCTGAAAATGATGCTGCCCGATTCCAGCCCTTGCTCGATGATGTCTATGTTCGGAGCCCGGAACGACTGTGAAAAAGAGCCACGAACAATAAGACTCTCTATTGGACGCCAGCTCATGGCGATCTTGGGAGATACCTCACTACCGATTTTTCCGCCGTAATCTTCATAGCGAACTGCAATCTGAGTCTCTACATTTTCTAGAAACGGTAACGACAATTCGATAAATGCAGCGCTGGTATCACGCGTGTTATCAAAGTTGAAAACACACTCCGCGCACTCGAAGTTATTGCTCACATAGTGGAAGTTATTAGGAACGCCGGCATCATCATAACCAAGAATGGCATTAGGAATACCTGGAAAACTAATAGCTGGTGCTCTGGAGGTAGTATTTCTTTCTCTGTACTGAAGACCAAAGGCTATAGCTGCAGGACCGCCTGCCATATCCATAATCTCTCCACCAACCAAGGCATCAAATACCATAAGTTTGTTACGCTTATCAGCGCGCAACACTCTATCGGACATCCAATCCAGCAATTCTGGTGAATTACCAAGACTAGGGTCAGTTATAGAAGTCAGGAAAGGATTGAAGAATTCACAACCGCCTTGACCCTGATTATTACTGGTCAAAGCCAAAGACAGACTTTCGCGAGTGGTGAATACAAAACCCGGGAAGAATGTCTGAGTCAGGGCTGAATTAAAGAAGTCCCATGCCTGTGGTACTGCACCACCGAAAGGGCCCGGCTGCCCGGCGAAATCGAAATCCGAAACACCATTTGGTGTACAGTTTGGTCCACCAAGGCCATTCGCTGCCAGTTCGGTATTGGTACGATTGTGAACGGCATACTCTTGCTCGTTACTAACGGCACTCCAGGATACGCTCACATCGTAGTTCCAAGGACGATCACTGTAGTCAAAGTCACCACGTAGTCCGGCTTGAATCAGAGTTGTATTTGTCTTTGTATTGTTAGATCGCTTACCGTCTCTAGGTATTCCATCACGTGGGTTGGCCCAGAAAGCGGTATTGATGCCGCCGTTAGCAAGAGAAACTGGAGCATTCGGTATATCTGTTGGGCGTGTTAAACCGATTTGATCGGCAAAGAAGCCTAGCTCCATGGTTTGTCCAATGGCATTGCCACCAAAGGCCGGGTTACGGGTGTAGGCTCCAGGCGTAGCCAAGAAAACTGTCGGCCCACGAGTTGAAGCAGAACCGCCGGTATTATTTAGTCCATCGCCTTCCAGAAGAATATCATTCTGCGAATAGTTAACGAAAGAATAGAATTCCGCCGCCTCACTGAATGTATGATCGAAGGACATTGCAAAGCTACTTCGCTCAGTGTCTCTAGCGATAAAATTAAATCGCTCAGCGTCTTCGTTACATGCTGCACCACGTTCGCCCGGTAATTCTCGAAAATTACCCTCGAAGAAAGGTATGCCTGTTAGACCAGTCAAGGTTGTACACAAGGGATCTCTATAGCGAGCAGCACCGGTACCACCTTCAGAATTATTTAAGGCTACTACGTCCGCAGCGAAGTAAGCTGGATTAAGGTTTGCACCGAATGAAGCTATAGCCACCGCTCCTCCGATGGATGAAACAGTTTCATTAAATTGAGTGTTTTCATCGATAAAGTTTGCATCAGAAGCCTGCACCTTATCTCGCTCGAAGTGTTCGGCTGAGATGACCAGGTGAGTGTCGCCATCATTGCTGGACCAGCCCCAGATGCCACTTAAAGTTGTGTCGTAGGCATCACCTGCTGCTTCCACACCTTGTATGTCACCGTAAAGTTCAAAACCTTCGAAGTCGGTTCGCATGATGATGTTTACCACACCGGCTACGGCGTCAGCACCGTAAAGCGCAGATCCACCATCGGTCAGTACTTCAACACGATCAGTCATTACCAGTGGAATAGCATTGATGTCGACAAACTCCCCACCCGTGGTGGTGGTTGCTGCCGCTGGAGACATTCTTTTGCCATTAATCAGGGTGAGCGTGGAATTCTCACCCAGATTACGCAGGTTAACCTGCGCGGTACCTTCTGTCTGAGAGCGTTCTCCGGATCCGGAGTTAGTAAATGAACCAGAGTTCACTTCCAGATTCTTGATTACGTCCCAGATGATCGCAGCACCCTGTGCCTCGATGCTGTCTCGGTCGACAACTTGAACCGGCGATGGCGCATCAAGCGCGGAACCACGAATAAAAGAGCCGGTCACTACCACCTCTTCTATCTGGTTATCGTCTTGAGCGACTACCGGAGCGGATAGTCCCGCAAGAATTACCCCAATGGTAATAGCCTTGCGTTTACTTGGAATTTTTTTGCGCATACTTCTCCCCTTTTCGTAGTAGTGTGGGTCTTTTTTTAAAATCAGTCACTAATTTTTAGTATCAATCACTCAAACAAGAGCGAGTGCTCGATTTTAAACTAGAACAGCCCTGGTTACTAAATATTTCAGCCCTTTCCTATCACAAAACAGGCTGTTTCGGGCGGGTTTTGGATTCTGTGTTACCATAATTCACACTTTGTTTGTAACACTCAATCAGGATAGGATTGGCCGCTCAAAATTTAAGGAAAATACGCAAAAAAATGAAGGAACAATGCAAGCTTTCCGTGCTGGACCAATCGCCGGTCAAGAACGGATCCAACGCTGCGGACGCGCTGCAAGAAACTATCGAATTAGCACGACTCTGTGATCAACTTGGATACCATCGTTACTGGGTGGCTGAACACCATGCATCCGATGCCTTGGCTGGCTGTTCACCCGAAGTATTACTGGGAAGGCTCGGTGCAGAAACCAAGCAGATAAGAATAGGCTCCGGCGGCGTGATGTTGCCCTACTACAGCCCATACAAAGTCGCTGAGAATTTTAAAATCTTACAAACCCTGTACCCAGGCCGGGTAGATCTCGGTGTGGGCCGCGCACCCGGCACCGATCCATTCACCGCCGCCGCGATTCGCTATGGTTCACGCCTGGGAGCAGAGCATTTCCCAAATATGGTTGTTGATTTGCAGGCGCTGCTGAATGACAGCGATCCACGTACTCCGGGTATGGAGAAGGCTCGCGCTTTCCCCAAGGTAATCGTGGCCCCCGAGTTATGGATGTTGGGTTCAAGCGAGGACAGTGCAATGCTGGCCGCCCTCACCGGACTTCCCTATAACTTTGCCTATTTCATTAACCCAAACATCAGAGCCGATATATTCGATATTTATCGGGAACGTTTCGCTCCGGGACCAAATTTGCAGGCGCCCTGGACCTGTCTAACTCTTTTCACAATCTGCGCGGATACTGAACAGGAAGCCATGCGTCTGTCCCGAAGTCGCGACCTCTGGTATGTGCGCTTATTGCAAGGCAATCCCGGCCCGTTTCCAACGGTGCAGGAAGCGATGGACTACCCTTACTCCGCCGCAGAATTGCGCGCTCTCGAAGACAATAGAGGAAAACGTGCGGTGGGTACTGCTGAGCAGGTTAAGGAAAAACTGCTGGCTCTCGCTCAGCAATTCCAAATAGATGAGATTATGTTAGTTACTATCACTCACGATCCACAGGTGCGGCGGCGTTCTTACCAGCTTCTCGCAGACGTCTGGTAGCCGCACAGGCGGCGAGCAACTTGAACCGAGTTGTGTGGGGCTTGTTTTCCTGAGTTATGCAATCAGAGTCTGAGATGCCTCCAGAAAATATTGAGCCAACTCAATAGATTAGCTTGTATTGAGCTGCTGTTTTCTGCTCAGCCGTTAGATTTGAACAGTGAGCCAGAGACCAGGCTGTTGTTTGCGAACAATCAGAGCCGAAGGTCCGTGAGCCACGCAATAGCGCAGTCTCTGGCGGCTGGACTGGACAGAATACCTCATCGCCCGCTGTAACGGAGATGCCCCTGCTCACGGGCCCCTGGCCCTGATTGTTCCCAGGAAACATCTGCGTTACAGCGGGCTTACTTCAGCGTTAAATTTAAAATAGAACTAAGCCAGCGTTTTCAAGATTTCGTGGGGGTATCTCAGAATCAGAGTACGAGTAATGAGCGCCGAATAAATAGACTCATAGCCTGCAAGCTATTATTCTAAGACCAATAACAACAAGGAACTGCAATCATGAAACGTCTACCGATTTTTATACTGTTACTGCTATTCGCGAGCACTACCCAAGCGCAGCTGGCTACACCAAACCCCGCCGGTCTTACTTACGGTCATGTCCACCTGAATGTGTCGGATATGGAATTGCATAAGCAAATCTGGGTGGAACACTTTAACGGTGTTGTTGTTGAAAAAGGCCCACTCACTGCCATACGTCTACCGAACATGTTAGTCGCCTTGACGGCGCGTGAACCGACCATGGCGATGCAGGAAACGGTGATGGATCACTTTGGCTTTAAGGTACGTGACATGGATGCCTTCCTGGAGAAGTGGCGAGCAGCGGGGCTAGAAGTTGGTCGCGTGTTTATCGGTGCTGAAGGACAGACCAATGCCTACATCATGTTACCGGATAAGGTCTATGTAGAGATGCAG
This sequence comes from Gammaproteobacteria bacterium, assembly GCA_021773355.1. Taxonomy (GTDB): domain Bacteria; phylum Pseudomonadota; class Gammaproteobacteria; order Pseudomonadales; family Pseudohongiellaceae; genus UBA9145. The sequence continues at coordinate 309,906 of JAJFKE010000023.1, forward strand.
GAAGACCAGGGGCTATCGACTGAAATCAGCGGCTATCATATTCATTTCATAACCCCTGACTACGAGGAATTACTCGCCTGGTACACCGACATTTTCTCACTAGAGGTGCGTCCACGCGGCTCAATCGCCACCACCACGAATGCCCCGGGCATGAACATAAGCTTTGGTAATTCCAACTCCGCCCGACTGCCAACCCGCGGCGCGGCTTTGGATCACATCGGTTTCGAATTTGATGATCTGGAAGCGTTTTGCAAGAAGCTTGAAGCGAGGGGCATTGAGTTTGATGTGCCTTACCGCGACATTCCCGCCATCGGTTTAAAGATAGCTTTTATCACCGATCCTTCGGGAGTGTATATCGAACTCACCCAGGGCTATGACGAATTCTAATAAGCAATCGATCCTGAGTCTTCTATGAAACGTCGTCAATTTATTTCTAAGCTCTCGTCCAGTGCAGCCGCACTGGCTTCTTTCTCGTTACCAGGATTAGCGCTGGGGCAAAATGAGCGCCCCCTTATTACCGATATTCGAGTGCACCGTATGCGTACGCTGGTTGAAACTGGCATGATGGAGTCAGCCTGGGCACCCGGACGAGCCTATATGCGAAGAATTGGTGGCGGGACTGTCACGGAAATCCTTACCGACCAGGGGGTAAGTGGCATTGCTCCAGGCATGAGTCCTGCTGGCATTAATCGAATGAAACAGTTACTAGTGGGACAAGACCCCTTCGACAATGAAACCCTGGGACACCAGATGCGTTACACCAATGGTGCCGCCAATAACTGGCGCGACGTTGGCTGCATTGAAATCGCTCTATGGGACATCGTAGGAAAGGTGGCGGGTCAACCACTTTATAAACTTTGGGGCGCACAGAAAGAAAAAGTACCTGCCTATGCCAGCATGATTCAACTATCCACTCCCGAAGAACGTGCGGACATGGCGGTCCGACTAAAAGCAGAAGGCTGGCAGGGAATGAAGATTCGTCTGCATCACCTGGAAATGAAAGAAGACATACGCACCATCGAATTAGTCAGGAAGGCGGTTGGTGATGATTTTACCATCATGACCGATGCCAACCAGGCTCAATCCAGCGGAATCTGGCAACCCGGTGTGCAATGGGATTTCACTCGTGCCGTGAATACCGCACGAGCACTTAAAGAATTTAACGTTTATTGGTTGGAAGAACCGCTAAGACGCTACGACTTCGATGGTCTGGCCGAGCTAAACCGCATGGTGGATATCCCATTAGCTGGCGGTGAAAACAATCAGGGTGTGCAAGAATTTCTTTGGATGATAGAGAAAGGTGTATACGACATTCTGCAGCCAGAAATTTTGGTCACGGAAGGTGTACAGGGTCTACGTGCGGTAGCCGCCCTGGCGCTGGCGAATCACAGGCAGCTTATTCCGCACCACGGTGGAGGACAACTGGGCACCATAGCCCAACTGCATATGATTGGTACCTGGCCTCACTGTCCCTGGGTAGAGATATTGAATGATCCGCCCATTTCCCCCTATAGCAACGGCTTCGCCATCATGGAAAATCCACCCGTGGTGGACGCCGAAGGATTCATGACGATGCCCAGCGGACCCGGTCTGGGTGTAGAGATAAATCGAGATTTGATTATTGCCGATTGAGCAGAACACTAGGGCCTAAGTGATTTTACTTTTCGTATCCATTCCTGAATTGGCAGATCATCCCCTCTTCTCGCCAATTCAATTCCTGCCCAGTATCCAAAGTAGGCAACCAGTATCCAGGCGATGATTCCGTCATCAGTCCAATAGCTGAACCATATGAACGCGGTTATTACATTGCCCAGCTGATTCATGAGGACATCAATGACAAGAGCTATCAGTCCCTCATTCATTGCAGTACTAAGCATTGACGGATTGAGAATAAGTCGAAACACATCCACGATTTCGATAACGGCAAAGGTCCATAGCCCTGCAAGTCCATAGAAACCGCTGCCAAACCACATCCACTTATCGTAAACGTAGTTCGCTTTTCCGCCCTCCTTGTTTTTGAAGGACTTCTTCATCTTTTTAACCTGAGCAGAGATAGATTTTCTATCTGCATCTCGGTCTATTTCTCCGCCGCCGTACAGCCAGGTGAAAATAAACCAACTCAAAATCACCATTGGAATACCCAATTTCAGGATTGCTTCCAAAAATGTGAGTATTCCCATTATGAAACCGTCAGCAGGCGTTTGAATTTAGATTATTTAAACTGCCCCTCTACCTTCATCAAACCAGCCTTGATGGCTTTGCCCCAAATTACGTTGCCCTTATCATTTAGATGCAAGCCATCTTCCACGAAGATATCGGTCATTACCTTGCCATCTGCCTTCAAGAAGGGAGTGGCCACGTCGATGTAATACACCAGAGGATCGGACTCTGCAATTGACTCTAGTCTCGCGCTTACCTGTTGCGCAGCTGGCCATACATCCACTCTAGCCACACTGGGTTTAACTGAAAGCGCATAGACACGAGTTTCGGGCAAGGCTGCGTGAATCCTTGCCACGATTTGCTCAAACTGACCGATGATCTTTTCTTCTGATTGCTTATACCAGGTATCGTTATCACCTTCGTAGATGAGAATTGCGCGCGGCTTGTAAATCAACGCCACTCGGTCCAGGTAATGCAGCACATCCCCCATCACACTGCCGCCAAATCCACGAGGAATAACCGACAGAGGTGCTAATGCAGCGGCAGCCTGATCGTTCCAACGCGCGATACTTGAACTACCAGTTAGCAATATCGCTGCTTCGGGAGGTGGAGAAATTGCATCTTTGGCCTCAAACGCGAGAATGGTTTCTTCGAAGCGAGTTGGGTCCAGGTTTTGAGCACTTGCGAAAGAGGCAAGAAACAACAGAGTCACAGCCAAAAGCGTGCGTAAAGTTTGTTGCAGATAGAACGATTTCATAGCTTTTACCTTTTTCTTATTTTACGAATTCTAATTATCTAATAGTGCTGTTACAAATTTAGCCAGAGAGTCTAGCTTTGTAGCGAATTAAATAGCGCCTCAAGAATAGCACTATTCGAGCTATTGGAGCCAACGGCCTGTGCCGTGCACCATGAATCTATAGCCCCAAAAGCCTTTTGTCCACTGGCACCGGGGCGTTGCCGGCTATGGATACCACCACATCCATCTGCCTGAAAGATTCAGTGTTTGCCGCAAGCGCAGCTAATAATGTTGTCGTGTTAGGCTCATAGTCAACACTGCTTCTCACCCCTCTTCCTCTTTCCCTGCTCTTAAATATAAAGTCACCTATATAATTTATCGTGCCAGGTAAAATCGTAATCAGTCCGTCACCCTCATCGAGTTCTATGCGGGTCGCGTTATCGTTGATATTGATGGTCGGATAGATGCTGCTCAAATAGTATTCCCCGGCCGGGAGCCTCTCCATGATAAATTTGGGTGAACCCGCTCTACCCAAGTTTAACAAATCTCTAACCCACACCTCGGCACCGGTATCCTTATTGGTAAACACTAAATCCCTGGCGGAAAGCACACCGTCCGATTCCACGTTCAACAACATAAAAGCATCTGCTATCGCTTCATCGGCGGCAAGTAGCGGATCCATCATGATCACGGAGCCTGTAGAGACAATAAAGAGGATGCCGAGCACAGTAGTTAGTTTTCTAATCGTCTGGATTCCTTTGGCTTGCAAACTTCTAAGCAGTTTATTTTGCGACAACCTTAAAGCACGAGCAATCATAAGCTTACTTTCGCACCACCAGATAAACACCGATGCTCATAAAAATCAAACCTGCAAAGCGCTGCAGGGTCAAGGATGTCTGCTGCGCCCCCATCAAACCAAATTGATCTATGGTTGCCATGGAAACCAGCTGGCCCAATAAAACAAAGGACACCGCATTACCGATACCATAGCGCGGCGCGACCCAGGTCACGCTAAGCACGTAGAATACAACGAAGAGCCCGCCCAGATAAAAATAAAACGGAGTCGAGGGTGCAGAGAGAGAACTGGGAATTCCTTCAAAAACTAATAAATAGGCCAGTGATGCCGCCATTGCAACCGCGAATAAAATACTCGCGGCCACTGCCGGGCTTTGTAACTTTGACCCGAGTCCCGCGTTAAGTGCGGCCATAATCGGAATACCGATTCCAGCAAATAACATCAATACAGCATAAAAGTAGGAGTTTTGTGGTAGCTCACTCATGTCTTGTGTCCCTTTGTAATCAGTATTAACTCACAGCTTCTCTATGCGCTTGCTCCGGAATCTTCGCGAGCAGACATTAACCAGGCATATGACAAGGAAAGCAGGCAAATCTCCAGAACCGCAACCACCGTCCATATCACGAACTGCAAAAATACAGCAATGAAAGAGCCCCCCATTAATAAGAACAATGGATAGGTGACTAGACTCGTAAGTATTGGCAACAAGCCAATCAAAATAAACAAGCTAAAACTATGCCCGGAAGAAAGTGCCCATGCCCAGGCGAGAGTCCTGTCATTATCTACGGCAATGTCCGGCAATATAAGCGACAATCTTGACATCACATAAGTAGCGGGCAAGTAGAGGATCGCAAATACCACGAATCCCAAAATACTGCCTTCATCCGCCCACAATTTACCCACATCAGTGACTATCTGAAGACCTACTACTACGGGTAGCACCAAAAGCCCTGCTAAAAAACTAATGCCGACAATGTTTATGAGAAATTTGGTTTCTCTATAGCCCCAGCGAAACGTCATTGTCTGTTCCACTTCTTCACGACCAAGCAAGAAAACTCTGTGACAAGCCACGATTGCGAGAACTGAAGAGAAAATGGCTACTACAGAAAACAAAAAATATTGTGCCCTGCCTATTATTTCCTCGGTAACTTGCCAGTAGACTAAGCTTATACCCAAATACGGCCAGCCCAGACGAAATAAATCATGAGTTCGTGCGAACATCATGTTCACGCTCTCATCGAATATAGCTCTAATAGGTAGTTCGCGTTTCAAAGCTACACTCTCCTGCAAACATTAAGCAGTCTTGTTTTCTTTTTGCGAGCCCGCTTTTGTCAATTCGCCTGGAAATGATTGGCTTGCAAAAAATTTTGAAGCAGCGGCAGGATTAAGTGCTCACTGGCCACAAGTTCATTCAGAATGCAGCGAGCAACTCAGACATTCAAATTAATCCAGTTACTGTTTCGGTAGCACTAAGGGGCAATTATTCTTTGAGTGCGCCAAGCAATATCAATTAATATCTACCGCGTATTCCTTTAATTTCTCCAGATCAACGATCTGCAATGCCCGTTTATGTGTCCGCATCAAATACACCTTAGGTGCCATATTCTGCTCATAGGCCTCTAGCCAGCGTGCTGCACATAAGCACCAGCTATCACCAGGATTCAAGCCCGGAAAGCCAAAGTCCGGCATCGGTGTAGAAAGATCATTCCCGCGAAAACGTGAATATTGCAGAAATTCTTCACTGATTTGAATGCAGACCGTATGTGAACCCATGTCTTCATCGCTAGTATTACAACAGCCATCACGATAAAAGCCAGTTACCGGATCACGTCCACAGGGTACAAGTTCCTCGTCGAACACATTCAATGAATCATCCATGTTTTTCGCCTTTCGCTTAAATGACTAATTGGAGTAAGCAGTATTTCGAATCATCGCCTCAGTATCATAAACCAACGACCCACATTCAGAACATTTGCCAGTGCCGCGGCAAAATAGGTCAAGGCAGCGGCTTTTAGTACTTGTCGAATTGCTGGTAGTTGTTCTGGTTCCACATACTCACCCTCTAACAAAACCGGTAGTGCCTTGTTGAAACTGGCATCCCATTCTTCCGGAAGAATGATCAGGTAGGAACAGGCTCCGGCCAGTTGCAGCAATAAACTCAAGCCTAAAACCATGCCAATGGCGATTGGTGAGCGCAATAGAATTCCGATTAGAGGCAATGCAAACATGATTGCGACCCCTATACGACTTAGCAGCAGTGCTGTGGGCAGGTAGCGTTTGCGCAGTTCGAATATCTTTTCCTTACGATGAAATTGCATGGCATGACCCACTTCGTGTGCTGCGACTGCTATGGCGGTGAGTGATTTGCCATGGTAATTCGCAGGGCTGAGTCTAACTGCCTGAGCCAGTGGATCGAAGTGATCGCCCTGCGGCTTAGCCTCTTCTACTTTGATGCCATCTAATTTAAACCGCTCAATTAAATGGATAGCGAGTTCTCCACCTGTACCCGGCAGATTAGATATTTCTCCACTGTGCTTGCTCATGACCCTGCGCACCCAGAAGCTGGGCACATAGATCAGCATTGCTAGAACTGCTCCGATTACTAGCAAGGGCATGGCTTGGTCTCGCTAAATTACACGTTTGAATTTGGGTGATAGCGGCGGCTTGGTTTTTCTCGTCGGCACGCTACCATCCGCCTGGTATTGAAGCTCTCTAAACCAGAAATTACAGGCCCATTTCTCGCCCTGTAATACCGGCATTCCTCCGTGAAGGCTATCTGGGTGTCTAACTGTGCTACCTTCATGACAGTTATGAAACAGCAGCATGCGCCCTTTCCTGGCTCTAATTTCCATATCCAGATTGGGAAATGAAGTGCCTCCTCCCTGTTCCACATCGTTGAGATAAAGCAAACAAGTTACCATGCGTTGCCCGCCTTTCGCCATGCAGCGCTGTCCTCGTTCTGTCGCCACATCCCAGGCATCAAAATGAGGAGCATATTCTTCGTTTTCTGCGTAATGAATAACTTGCAGTGATTCCGCATGATCGAGAGGAATACCAACCACTTCAGCCACCCGCAGCGATAGATCTTCAATAACGGCATTGTAACCATGCGCCACCCAGCAGTTTTTGCCCGAACGTCCAGCACTTTCCACGCCAGACTTTTCTGCACTTACTAAAGCCTGTTTGAGCTTGGGTTGGGCCGCCGCCAATAACTGCTCTACTTCAAGGTCGCTGAGGAAATCTTCAAAAACATAGACCAGGGGCTCGTTATTTGCCTTGCTACCAGTTTCGTAAAAGTTGCGAAGCTTAATGGTCAATTGCTTGCTCCTGGCTGGGGCCAATCTCTGTACCACTTGCTAGAGATTCTGAATAATTAATTGAATCCTGAATTGGTCGACGATTTAGAAACCATTTAACGTGGCATATCGGTCTCGATGAAAAACAGCGTCACCAAGAAATTGCTGCGCTACCCGTGCACGCTTGATAAAAAAGCCTACGTCGAATTCGTCAGTCATACCGACGCCACCGTGCATCTGAATACCTTCATTGCTCACCAAAAAGAAAACCTCCGAAAGTTTCGCCTTGGCGATGCTTGCAAGTTCCGCGATTTCTGCCTGAGTCTTATCTGCGTCATCCAATCCGCTCAGGGCGGCTCGCACCGCCGATTTACACAACTCTATTTCACTGTACATTTCCGCAGCACGGTGTTGCAGACCCTGAAAAGAACCAATCAATACGCCGAACTGCTCACGTTGTTTGAGATACGCTAAAATACTCTCGAACACTGCCTGCATACTGCCCAGCATTTCAGCAGCGATCCCGATGCGAGCCACATCCAGCACTTTGTCGAGACCCGGAAAACCATTGTCCAATTCACCGAGCAGCGCGTCTTCACTCACCCTAACCTGGCTAAATTGCATATTAGCAGAGTTGCGACTATCCACCATGAGTGTACGGGTAATGCTCACGCCTTCTGCATCAGCATCTAGCAGAAAAAGACTGATGCCTTTTTCATCGTCTCTCTCTCCGCTGGTTCGAGCAACCACAATTAGCTTATCTGCTACGTGGCCGTCGAGAACAAAAGTTTTCGCACCGCTAATGCTATAACCCCGATCTGTTTTCTTCGCCATAGTAGAAATTTTGTGCGGTGAATGAGTAGTCTGCTCATCAAGTGCAAGGGCGAAAAGTAATTCACCGGCAACAAGCTTAGGCAGCAATTCTTGCTTTTGTGCATCACTAGCAAGCTCCCTGATCGCAGTAGCGGCAATCAATACCGTGGAAATCAGCGGCGAACTGACCAGGGTTCGACCTGTTTCCTCTAACACCACACCCAGTCCACCGAAACCAAAATCGAAGCCACCGTAAGCCTCAGGAACCGCCATGCCGGCCCAACCAAGCTCAATCATCTGCTTCCACAAATCTTGGTCAAAACCCGTTTCATCCTTGCTATCACGCAAGCGACGCAATACCGAGACCGGCGAGTTTTGTTGACAAAAACCCTTTGCCGAATCCTTTAACAATTGCTGATCTTCGCTTAATACTAATGTCATTTTTTAACCAGTCCTTGCAAACAGCTAGCATCGCTGTCGAATTCTTGCGCTTACTACTTCTTCGCTAGACTCAAAATATCTGGCAAACCCAGTACCCGCTTGGCAATTACATTTAGCTGTACTTCCGAGGTACCACCTTCGATGGAGTTCGCCTTGGAGCGCAGCCATTCTCGGGTAAGTTGTAATTCTTCATCACTAAAGCCTTCACCTTCCCATCCCAGGCCCTGACTACCTATCGCTTGCAACATCAATTCGTAGCGACGCTTGTTCAGCTCACAGCCATAGTTCTTCAACATGGAAGATGTAGCATTCGGCCCCTGCCCCTGTTTTGACTCTTCCACGGAACGGCGCGAGGTAAAGGCAAAGGCCTCGCTATCGATCTTGAATCGCGCTATTTGATCGCGCAACACAGGATCAGATAATTTAGCGCTGTCGCCGCGGTAGTGTTTGGCTGCACCTTCCAAGCTGGCTACGGTGGAAGTGGTTCCACCTCGATCAGATTGACCCGCTGCCAGGCCGAAACCGGAGATCATGGTGCGCTCATGTTGTAGCAGACGCTTGGCAATAGTCCAACCCTCGTTTAGGCGGCCCACCAAGTTGCTAGCCGGAACTTTTACATCGTCAAAAAAAGTTTCGCAAAAAGGCGATGAACCACTGATCAGCTGAATAGGTTTAGTGGAGATTCCTTCGCTAGCCATGTCGAATAGTATAAAACTGATGCCCGAATGCTTGGGTACCTCGTTATCGGTTCGCACCAGACAGAATATCCAGTCTGCCTTGTCTGCATAAGAGGTCCAAACCTTGGAGCCATTGATCAAGTAGTAGTCGCCTTGCAACTCCGCCTTGGTACCAAGACTGGCAAGATCTGAGCCGGAACTCGGCTCAGAATATCCCTGACACCAACGAATTTCACCGCGGACGATTTTTGGAATATGCTCCATCTTCTGTTGCTGATTGCCGTATTCCAACAGCACCGGCCCCAGCATGCTAATACCAAAACTGCTTAGAGCAGATCTGGCATTAATACGGGCCAGTTCCTCGCTCAGGATTATTGCCTGTTCTTTATCCAGTCCACCGCCACCATATTCAGTAGGCCATGTGGGACAGGTCCAACCTTTTTCTGCCATTCGCTGCAGCCAAAGCTTGCTATCCGGGTTGGCAAACTCGGCATTACGCCCACCCCAGACAATTTCTTCCTGCACCATGGCTGTACGCATAGACTGCGGACAGTTTTCTTCTAACCAGGCTCTGGTATCTTCTTGAAAGTCTTTTAAGGACTGCAAGGCACGCTCCTATTCGCTCATTCTTTCTATTGATTCTTCGCTCTCGTTCACCGTCTCGACGTTGCTCGGTTCAAACAAGCCTATGTATTAACCAATACCTGACGCCCCTGCACCTTGCCTGCCTTTAGATCCGCAAGTGCGGCATTCGCTTCTGACAGGGGCCGCTCATGAATTTCGATAGGCGCTATTTTACCGGCGCGAACCAACTCCATCAGCTCCGCCATGTCTTGAGGTGTGCCCACATAACTGCCCTGAATTATTCGAGCGTTCATAGGCAGAAAGGGAATGGGAATATTCAAGGCGCCACCATACAAACCGACGATGACTAGCATACCGCCTTTGCGCAGGCAGGCCAGGCCATAGTTCACCGAGGCTTCGGCACCGACAAAATCCATCACCGCATAAGCACCACCGGTGGCCTTACGTAATTCTTTTGCGGTTTGCGGATCGGTGGAATTAAAGGTTCGAGTAACACCTAAGTCTCGCGCTGCTTGCAGTTTGGCATCATCAATATCCACTACGATCGGGTCGATGTTCATGGCAGATAGTGCAATCTGTATAGCCATCATGCCTACACCTCCGGCACCGATAATGACCACAGCATCGTCGGCCTGCAAATCACCCGCCTTCTTCAAGGCGCTGTAAGCGGTCAGTCCAGAACAGGCGTAGGTCGCTGCCAGTGAATCAGACACGCTGCCTTTATCAAACAAATAACGGCTGTGAGGAATCATCACATGATCAGCAAAGCCGCCGTGAACGACTATGCCCAGGGCTCGACCAGGCGTACAAAGTTGTTCTTCACCGCGTTTGCAAGCCGCACATTCGCCACAACCTATCCACGGATAGACTACGCGGCGATCACCAATCTGCACGTTCTCGGCATCAGGCCCAAGGGCAACCACCTCGCCGAAAATTTCATGGCCTAACACCATGCCTTCTCGACCCACATCTAGTTGCTTGCCGTTGCCCAAATTAAATACACCGTCGTGCATATGTATATCAGAGTGACAGACGCCGCAGGCGACAGTCTTAATGAGAACCTCAGTTCCCTCTGGAGTCGGCGTGTCCGACTCAATTTCCACCAAGTCTGCACCGGGCGTTGTGGTTTGATATGAAATCATTATTTATTCTCTGTTAAATATCCCTTTATATAAAAATAGGAAAATGCATAACCTTCTACTAACGAGTTCTATCCATTATCGCTTCCCCACTGTGCGAAGGTCTTACCTTCCTTGGCAAGCTTTTCAAGCAAGGGAGCAGGTTTCCAGTATTGCTCACCGTAGCGATCACGGAATTCGCAGATATTGTCATACACGTTTTTCAGCCCCACATGATCTGCATAGTGCATGGGCCCACCTTTGGCGGCAGGAAAGGCATAACCAAATACATATACCACATCGATATCGCCTGGACGCTGAGCTATACCCTCCTCCAGAATCAGTGCTCCCTCATTGATTAGAGGATACAAACAACGTTGCAATATTTCCTCATCGGAAATGTCGCGCTGTTCGATGCCCAGCTTGCCCGCTTCCTCTTTGATCATTGCTTCAACTTCCGGGTCAGATAGTCGCTTTCTGGTTTCCGGATCGTATTGGTAGAAACCAGAACCAGTTTTTTGACCGTGTCTACCCATCTCAACTAACAAGGTACCCATTCGATACAGTTTGGGATCGTCGGGTAGATCGGTGCGCGCTTGGCGCGCCTTATAACCAACATCCAAGCCTGCCAGGTCGCCCATGGCCAAGGGGCCCATTGCCATACCAAATTTCTCTAACGCCGAGTCAACTTGAACAGGTGTGCAGCCATCCATCAATAACATCTGTGCTTCGCGGCCGTAGCCACCTAACATGCGATTGCCGATAAAGCCATAGCACACTCTCGATAGGGCGCAGACTTTGCCAATTTTCTTGCCAATCTGCATGGAAGTCGCCAAGACGTCATCGGCTGTTTTGGCACCGCGCACGACCTCAAGCAATTTCATCACATTCGCTGGGCTAAAAAAGTGCAGCCCCAAAACATCCTGCGGCCTGTTGGTCGCCTCCGCAATTGCATCCACATCCTGGTAGGAGGTATTGGTTGCGAGAATAGCTCCCTGTTTACAGACACCGTCTAGCTTCGCGAAAATTTCTTTCTTCAGCTCCAGGTTTTCGAAAACTGCTTCGATAACCAGGTCCACATCACCCAGATCGGCATAGTCGGTGGTACCTGAAATAGTACTAATTAACTGTTCCATTTTGTCAGCAGCCAACTTGCCCTTCTGCACCGTAATATTGTAATTCTTGCGGATGATATTCATACCACGCTGCACCGCTTCGTCGTTAATTTCCAGCATTACTACAGGAATACCAACATTGGCGAAACACATGGCGATACCGCCACCCATAGTGCCGCCACCGATGATAGCTACCTTCTTGATATCTCGAAGCGGAGTATCTTTTGGCAAGTCTTTTATCTTCGCAGCTTGTCTCTCTGCAAAAAAGATATGCCGCATTGCCGCGGACTCTGGCGACGTAACCAGCTCGCGGAATAACTCACGTTCCCGCTCCAAACCCTGATCCATGGGTAAATTAACGGCGGCCTCGATGCAAGAAACGATTTTGTCAGGCGCTATCTGACCACGGGCCCTAATGGCTAATTTCTTTCTGGCAGCATCAAAAAACCCTGGCTCAATAGTGGCCGGATCAATAGTGATATCGCGAATTCTTTTAAGAGGTGCACCTGACTCTACAAGATCAGTTGCGTATTGAATTGCGCCTGCCTTTAAATCATCCCCTTCGATTATTTCGTCAACCAGACCCATGCTATTCGCCTTTGCCGCGGCAATTGGATTTCCAGTAGTAATCATCTCCAATGCTGCCTGCACACCCGCAACCCTGGGTACCCGTTGTGTGCCACCAGCACCGGGCAGCAGCCCCAGTTTAACTTCTGGCAAACCTACCTTTGCCGAAGCGACTGCACAGCGATAGTGACAGGCCAACGAAACTTCGAAGCCTCCACCCAGGGCAGTACCATGAATAGCAGCTATAACCGGCTTCTTGGAATTTTCAATAGCCGTCAGCACCTCTGGCAATCCAGGCTCCATGGGCGGTTTGCCAAATTCGGTGATGTCAGCTCCTGCAATAAAAGTACGCCCTTCGCAAACCAGTACTATCGCCTCCGAACCGTCCTCTTGGGCAGCAGTCACTGCACTCAAAATACCTTCTCGCACATTTTGTGAGAGCGCGTTGACAGGTGGACTGTTAACACTGACAACGCCAATATTTCCAACTAACTCATAACTAACGACATTCGACATGATTAATCCCTGTGTTGCTGATTTGATTTTCGGTAGTACTTCTAATTGTTTTTCCTGTTTTGCAAGACACTAGTCAACGCGTTCCAGGATGGCAGCGACGCCTTGACCAATACCAATGCAGAGACTTATCGCTGCATATCGAGCTCCAGTTCTCTCTAACTGTCGCATAGCTGTAATTGCTATGCGCGCTCCAGAGGCTCCAAGAGGATGCCCGATGGCAATTGCGCCGCCGTTTGGGTTTACCCTCGAATCATTGAAGTCTACCTCCAGCATTTTGAGACAACCCAATACCTGAGGCGCGAAGGCTTCATTGATTTCGATGATATCCATATCTGACAGCTGCAACTTCGCTCTAGCCAAGGCTTTACGAATTGCAAACACCGGACCAAGACCCATGACCCGTGGCTCTACGCCAGCGACAGCGCCAGCAATAATTCGAACTCGGGGCTTAACGGAGAACTTTTTTCCGATAGCGGCACTGCCCACTATTAAGGCAGCCGCACCATCATTAATGCCCGATGCATTTCCGGCCGTGACTACACCGTCTTCAAACAAGGGTCGCAGTCCAGATAAGGCATCAAGATTCGAAGCAGGTCGCGGATGTTCGTCGGCATCGACGGCAAGCAATGGTTGCTTGCGCCCCTGAGGCACATCAATGGCGATGATTTCATCTTTGAAAAATCCATCAACCCTGGCAGCCTCGTACTTGGCCTGAGACGCAGCTGCAAAGACATCGCTTTCGTCTCTTGAAATTCCTAAGTCGCCGGCTATATTGTCAGCAGTCTGTGGCATGGTGTCATTGCCATAAGCCGCAGCAAAGGCGGGATTGGTAAATCGCGCACCCAGGGTACTGTCAGCGATTTGCTGCCCTCTATCAAAAGCCGACTGCGCCTTCGACATGACAATGGGTGCCCGACTCATAGACTCGACACCGCCGGCAAGGAATAACTCTCCCTCTCCAGCTTTAACGCCTCTAGCCGCATCGAGCGTCGCCGCCAGACCTGAGCCGCACAGCCGATTAACCGTGAGTCCAGCTACTGATGTTGGCATTCCAGCTCCTAGCAATGCAAAACGCGCCACGTTGCGGCAGTCTTCACCGGCGCCGTTGGTATTCCCCATTATTACGTCTTCGTAAGCATCTGCATCAAAAGCATTGCGCTCTACTACTGACTGAATCGTATGGGCTAGCAAGTCATCAGGACGCACTGGGGAAAGCGCCCCGGCATGGCGACCGAAGGCAGTGCGCCCGCCATCATAAATAAATGCGTCACACGAAGTGGAATCGGGCATGTTTCACTCTCACTCTGTTCAATAACCGGGGAGTTTTAAATCAGAAGATAATCTGTCACTAAGAATCTTGGCTGCATCTTTCTCATCGATGCAGCTAAGCACTCTGGCCTGCGCACCTTAAACCAGGCACAAAGACGGTATTGGATTCCCCCTGAAACCAATACCTATTCCACTATCTGACTCGGCATCCGAGGCCGCCGCAGACAGGAGGCCGATCATTCTAGCATAGCCAAATCGGCTGTGGTATTCAGCGAATTGCCAGCAATAGCGCTCCATTCGGTCGCTTCAGATTTGCAATTATGCTAGCTTAGCCAGCCTCTTATTTAGACAAATTATTCGAGCATAATTTACCAGTTGGTAGCCACTCGCAGTAGCACAGATTCGTGGCGCTACCCATAAGGAATCAGGCAGCAACGCAATGATACGAGACCCGGAAACACTGAAACAATTAGTCGATCTAATTGAGCGTTTCGTAGGAGAGAGATTAATTCCCGCCGAAAACCAATTAGCCGAAGAAGCCAAATTACCCGATGCAATTCTGGAAGAGATGAAGAACCTCGGTTTATTTGGTCTTACTATACCCGAGGAATACGGCGGCCTAGGCTTAACCATGGAGGAAGAAATCCAGGTAGCCATAGCCTTGGGCCATACCTCACCCGCCTTTCGCTCCATCATGGGAACTAATAACGGTATTGGCTCGGCGGCAATCGTTTTTAGCGGCAGCGAAGAACAAAAACAAAAATACCTACCCAAGTATGCGAGCGGCGAATGGATAAGTTGTTTCTGCCTAACAGAACCCGAAGCGGGTTCCGATGCAGCCTCCTTAAGAACCACCGCAAGGCGCGAAGGAGATCACTACATTCTCAATGGCACCAAGCGCTATATCACTAACGCGGCAGTAGCTGACACATTCAATGTGATGGCAAGAACGAATCCCGACATCAAAGGGGCCCGCGGTATTTCATCCTTCATAGTAGAAAAAGATTCACCGGGCATTACGCTGGGAGCTATCGATAAGAAAATGGGGCAGTCGGGCTCATTAACCTGTGATGTAATCTTCGAAGACTGTTCGGTACCGGCTGCAAACATTATCGGCGAAGAAGGCGAAGGCTTTATCACCGCCATGAAGGTACTTGACCGTGGCCGTTTACATATTTCTGGTGTTAGTGTCGGTGTCGCCAAGCGCTTGATTAAAGACGCACTGGATTACGCAATGCAACGCAAGCAGTTTGGTAAACCCTTGGCCGAACAGCAGCTCATACAGGCAATGCTTGCCGACTCGCAGACAGACACCTATGCCGCCGAATGTATGACTATGGAAACAGCGCGTAAACGGGACGACGGCGAGAATGTCAGCACCGAATCATCGGCCTGTAAACTGTTTGCAACTGAAATGGTCGGCCGAGTCGCAGACCGGGCAGTACAAATTCATGGTGGCGCTGGCTACATGTCCGAGTACGCGGTTGAGAGGTTTTATAGAGACGTGCGCCTTTTCCGTTTATATGAAGGCACCAGCCAAATTCAACAGCTCATTATCGCCCGCAACATGATAAAAGACGCTCAGTAAAACCTGAGCAAACTAGTGAGGGTGTAAGAAACCTTCTGTTGGAATGGAAGGCTTATACTGCCGATGACAGGACTCGCAAGATTCCACCAGGATATCTCCAGCTCTGGTTAAGCCCTGCACGTCCTCCGACCTGGCACTGCGCAGCGCAAGCAAGCTACCTTCATTCATCAGATTTACGTAATCACGCCAGGATGGCTGCGCTATCCACATCGCATCATTTATACCCGTGCCGCCCATACTCATGGCACTTCGACTAGCTATAAGTTGAATCGCATGGTGTGACACTTCCTGCCAATCTATTAAGGATTCGTCCATGTCGGGATTTGCAGCGTTCCAGATAAAGTGAGCTGCATGATCTATTTGCGCCACCATCACTGCATTAATACTAATATCCGGGGTGAAAGGAATACTCACCCGTGAAGAACCAGCACCACTATACCCAGGGCCATTGCACGCCGACAGCATCACTAGCAGAAACATGGCCATTAGGACCTTCATAGTAACCTCCGTCAGAATGCTAGGGGCCTTCTGATTAATTCCCAAGCTGGTTGAATTCAGTATGAAAAAACATTGGATCAGCTTGTTGACGTGGATCAATAAGCGAACAATAAACTGCTAAACAATTGCACAGAAGTATTGGAATCTATTTTTTCATCCCAAGATACCATGCAACAGGAACAAAATAAGCAGCACAAATGAGTAGCCAGATTCTTTTTAACTGTACCGGACAAATAGCTCGGTTGAAAGGCTGGGACTACTCTTTCCAATTATTTATTGATAGGAGGTTTCAAAATGAATTTAATACCAAGAAATCACGGCTACGACTTAGATTCACTATTCAACGACTTTTTTCACAGCATGGGAAGACCGGCTTCTAAATCCGAACAGACCGCCGCGTTAGCAGGCATGCGAGTTGACGTGCATGAGACTGAAAACGAATATGAAATTAAGGCGGACCTGCCTGGGGTAAAAAAAGCCGACATCGAGGTAAGCCTTGAGAATGACATTCTCACGGTATTCGCTAAGAAAGACACGGAAGAAGAGAAGAAGAAGGGTGGAAAAGTCATCTGGAGGGAACGTTCCAGTGGATCAATCAGCCGAAGCTTTAGCGTAGCCCCGGGAACAACGGATAAGAACGTCAAAGCGGATTTCACCGATGGGGTTCTGAGCTTAACGGTTAGCAAGCCAAGCCCTAAAACAGCTCTACCCGAAAGCAAGCGTATAAACATTAAGTAGCATGCAGAGGATCTGACGATAGACAGAAAGTTAGCGTGGGTACTCCGACAAGAGAGAGTACCCACGCGAAAGTTTAAATCCTATTTAAATGCGAGGAAATCATGGATACCATCAAGAAAATTCTGCTTGTAGTCGATCCTACTGTTGACCGAGATTTTGTTATAGACCGAGCCAAGCTGGTAGCGAAATCTTCGGAAGCCAGCATTACGCTCTTCATCAACAATGAAAATACATTGACCGACCATTCCTACATCTACGATGGCGTGGACGGTAGTTTTTTCGAGACTCAGCGAAAATTATTCGAGGATCACTATAAAAAAATACTCTCTGATCTAAAAGACGAAATGCTGGCAGAGAATCTCGATGCAATAACTGTGTTCACCGAGCACCATCATTTAGCCGAGGCTATCATAGATCAGGCCATCGAACAGAAAGTGGACTTGGTGATGAAAAGCACACACCAGCATGGTGCGTTAGAGAGGTCATTGGTCACCAACACCGATTGGCGGCTTATTCGAAAATGCCCGGCACCCTTACTCCTGGTCAAGGAAAAAGCCTGGCAGGAACCCGGTGCCGTGGTCGCAGCAGTGGATCCGCTTCATCCTAAAGCCGTGCAATCTAAATTGGACCATGAGCTGATCGCTTATACCGAACATTTTTCAGCCTTCTTGAATCAGCAGGCTCATGTATTTCACTCCTATTTCCCCTTTGTCAGCTCTATGTACCCTCTGGCGGGAGAATCGGCGCTTGATCTTGAAAAAATCCGTGAACAACACGCGGCGAAGATGAATGAATTACTACAGAGTCACAATATAGCCCCAGCCAATGTTCTGCTCAGCCAAGGCGAGGTTGCCCCCCACCTGATTAAATACCTGGATTCTGTAAACGCCAATATATTGGTCATAGGCGCGCTATCAAAAAACGTAATCGAACGCGCCATAGTGGGCAATACCGCTGAGAAAATCCTGCAAGACTGCCCCTGCGACATATTGGTAATCAAACCTGGTGACAAGAAGTAAACGCCAATCCAGCAGAACTAACATCTCAGCTTATGCTATTACTCTGTAGAAAACGTCAGAAGCGGCGATAAACAGAGTGAAACAGAGAGCAATCCAGAAATTGAGCAAGCCCAGCCAGCTACAACAAGAAATTTACGATGTGATATTCGGATACGAGTCGAAGGCTGGCAGGTGGTTCGACATTGCACTTATTCTGCTAATTATCATCAGCGTAAGCGCAGTACTGCTGGATTCGATTGCGTCGGTGCACGAACGTCATGGCGACTTTCTTTATCGGCTAGAGTGGCTGTTCACAATCCTGTTCACCATCGAGTACGTACTAAGGTTATATAGCACCCCGAGCAAACGTAGCTATATTTTTAGTTTCTACGGCATAATTGACTTGCTATCGATCCTGCCAACCTATATTGCCTTTATTTACCCGTCCGCTGTGTATCTGATCGTGATTCGAATCATGCGCGTATTGCGTGTGTTTCGAATTCTTAAATTACTGCGCTATATGGGCGAGGCAAATATGCTCTATGCAGCCCTGCTGCAAGCCAGGCGTAAAATTTTTGTGTTTCTATTTTCCGTTGTTATTCTAATTATTATTTTTGGTGCACTGATGTTTATCATCGAAGGGCCTGAGCATGGCTTTGGTAATATCCCACAGTCAATCTACTGGGCCATCGTAACTATCACTACAGTGGGTTATGGCGATATTGCCCCACAAACCCCTCTGGGACAGTTCGTCGCCGCCATCGCAATGATCTGCGGCTATGCAATCATTGCTGTTCCCACCGGGATTATAGGCGCCGAACTAATGCAGCAGGTTCAACAGCGCGGACGAATCCTCCGCAACGAAAACAGCGAGTGTACAAGCTGTAAGGCTACGGGCCATGATCTCGATGCACGGCACTGCAAATATTGCGGTCACTTGATTCACCAGAAATAACCGTCAAAAAAAAGAGAGCCTCGATAATTCGAAACCCTCTCTTCATCTCTACAAACTACTAACTAGCTGTGGGCTTCAATAGCAGGGTATCAATCTTGATGAAATCCAGTACTTTCTCCGCCGTACTTCCAATCAACGCCTCAGAAAATCGTGAGCGAGAAACCGCACCCATAACCACTATGTCAGATTTAATCTTCTCACCGTAATGCTGCAACGCATAAACAGGAGTTTCGTTAATAAGATGCTTCTGTGATTCCGCGAAGTCATAGTCTGCCATTAGTTCTGCAAATGCCTTGCTATGCTCCTCCTCGATTGTCTTCGCCGGAGTAAACGGTCGCCCTGATTCAGCATAGGCATGCACAACATGGAGCACCCCATCAAGCTGCCTAATCACCGTGCTAGCTGCGTCGAGAATTTTCTTATCCAGAAAAGTCGGCTTACTGTGGCTGTGCATCGGATCTACCGCGGCCATCATTGTTAGCTGATCGCCCCATTCTTCATCCTTTACCAGAAGCAATGGAATCGGACAATGACGAACCAACTCCCAACTATCATGGGTTAGGCGATAATGCTCTATGTGTCCGACACCCCGACAATGCTGCACTAAAAGATCGGCATTGAATGCTACGGCCAGCTTAATAATCTCTTCATAACGCGGGTGAGCCCAGGCAACTTCACTACTGATCTTATATCCCTGCTCGGAAAGTTTCTCGACCATGGCATCCATGCCAGATGCGAGTCGATCACAGTACTCTTTTCGCATCGTATTATAGTCGGACATCAGGTCGGTCATACTGCTATGCAGATACCTCTCGTAACCAACACTAATCAACTTGATTTCAGTTGGCTGGCTCTTTTTAACAAATCGTAATGCTTTACGTAACTCGATCGGCAACCCATCGGGGGCATCTGAATAGTCCTCATTCGCATCCACTACCACCATAATTCTTTCAATGTCTTTCATCCTTACACTCCCTTTCCCATTTGAATGGTTGCTCTCATTAGCAGTGAATTAGTTGCAGTGAGAGACGATCATTCCTAGAAATTATCGCTCTAAACAGCTGATGTCAATTTAAATACCAGCCGACATCGCGGCTACTGTTGATTCGCGCAATCTATACAACAGTCTGTATAAGGAATGGCCTTCAATCTTGCATCGGCTATCTGGCTGCCACAGCTAGCGCATTGTTCATAAACTCCTTGATCAATTCGCTTCAATGCCGCGTCTATTTGCCGTATCTCTGCGGCAGCTTCTGCATCCAGGGCCATCACTAATTGATCGTTTTCAGTCTGTTTAATCTGCTCAGAAAAATTCGCACTAACTGGCTCTTCTTTTTCGTGAATATGCTTATGCGTTCGTTCGAGACGAGACTTCATCTCAAGTCTGCGTGCTTGTAACTCATTGACAATGCCAACTAACTCCATTTCAATCCTCCCTCAACCAATAGCCAATCTCCGGTAATGAATGTACCCTGACAACGCTTGCGCCAGCTTGACTCAGGTCAAGTTTTCATCCGCTCTAACCAAACACAAAAATATGAATAAATTCAAAGTGTTGACGCTAAACATCCACAAGGGATTTGCGATGGGAAATCGGCGCTTCACGCTAGAGAAAATTCGAACCTGTTTGAGAGAATCCGGCAGCAATCTCGTATTTTTACAGGAAGTTAGCGGCGAGAATCTTCGACGTAAGGAGTCTATCGCTGACTGGCCAGATCAAAATCAATTCGAATTCCTCGCTGATTCAGTGTGGGATCACTACGCCTACGGTAAGAATGCCATCTACCAGCATGGTCATCATGGCAATGCGATTCTGAGTGAGTTGCCCATAAAGAGTTGGGATAACATCGATATTTCCACCTTGGACTTTTCTCAGCGTGGAATCCTGCACGGAATTCTAGAGAATGATATCCACCTATTGTGCGTGCATTTCGGGCTTTTTGAAAAGGAGCGCAGGCAGCAAACTCGAACCCTATTAGACTACATAGAGAATAATATCGATGCAGCCGCCCCGCTAATTCTAGCGGGTGATTTCAACGATTGGCGCAAAGTTTCCCACCGTAACCTGCAGAACAAATTCGGCCTTAAAGAAGCCGGACTTCAGCACAATAAGAAGCTAGCAGAAACATTCCCTGCGGTATTCCCCTTTCTACCAATGGACAGAATCTATACCCGAGGCTTCTCTATTTGCAGCGTTGAAATAATGACTCACCCCCGATGGCGCTCCCTCTCGGATCATTGTGCCATTGCTACCGAATTGCTAATGGATTAATCTTCATCGATTGTCAATACTCACTAATCTTTCCTTAGCCCACTTGACATATGTCAATGGTATACAGCAGGATAAATCGTTCAATGTAAGCGTGGGTGAAGCGATGCCCGAGGCATCAATTCAGATCGGGCTATGGAGGCGACATCATGTACAAAACTGTTCTGGTAGCGGTAGATCTTTCCAAGGATTCACAGAAAGTTATCGACAAAGCGATTGCTGCGGTTAAAGCTAATACTAAAAAAATTCATTTGGTGCATGTGGTTGAGCCCGTGGCTGCTGCCTATAGCATGGATATTTATGCCGTAAACATTAATGAGCTGCAGCAAGAAGCTATAGCCATGGCGGAACAGCGGTTGAAAGAGATCGCTGAAGGATTAGGCGTAGACGCCTCTCGTGTACATACTCTATTAGGTGCGCCCGCTCCCGAGATTAGAAACCTGGCCAGTGAATTGTCGGCCGAAGCCATTGTAATGGGCAGTCATGGCCACTCCGGATGGAAAATACTATTAGGATCAACCGCCACTAAAGTCCTTCATGGAGCGACATGCGATGTGCTTACCGTGCACGTGGGTGACGAATAACAAAGGAATTAGGGAAAAAATAAAGATTGCTCCTGGCACATAACCCGAATGCCTTAAATTAAAATTTTAGTGGGTGCTGACTTTTCGTCTGGCTTAATAACCAATACATCACATTCCAAGTTATCCAGTATTTTCTCTGCTGTATTTCCTATCAGAATTCGATCTAGTCGAGATCTTGAAACGGCTCCGATTACAACGGCACTGGCATCAAGCTCTCGCGCCATTGTGGGCAAGGCATCGACAATATACTCTTCGGTCCAGTGGCGGGCGCTATCGCAAATTCCGTTAGCCTCGGCCAGCTCCCTGAACTTCTTATCTTCTGCCTCACCTTCGCCAAGCACTTTATAGACGCCAGCCAATGGCGGCATCCAGCCTGAATGAAATAAGTGAACCTCACCGCCCGAAATGGCTGAAAGAGATTGTGCACTTTTTATTATTTTATGGTCTAAGGCAGCAGGCTTGTCCTTAACATGATCCGGGTCAACCGCCGCCAAGAAGATCGGTCTGCTGGACCATCGCTGACCTTTGGCTAGCAACAAAGGTGCCGAGCAATAACGCACCAGTTCCCAGTCCTCATTAGACAACAGCAATCTACTCAATTTGTTATGGCTATGTGTGCTCTTAATGACTAGAGATGGTTTCGATTCCTCAACGCGGCGAACTATTTCCTCATAAGGTGGGTTACCCCATGCTGTAGTAATGGAAATTTCCAAGCCCTGTTCTCTTAGCGGAGCCACCTTAGCTTTCATCTGTTGCATGTGTTGATCGCCATGCTCATAGCGCAGTTTCTGCGCCTGAACTGGATCGAAGTAATAGCCATCCTCCAGATAAGCATTGTAATCGGCAATGATTAATTCTAATTCTGAGTCCGAGTATTTGGCGAGTTGGACAGCCTTCTCCAAAGCCGGTTGTGTGTCACTGTCCGGCTCTATCACCACGAGTATTTTACTGAGCTCCAGCATAGGAATCTGCCTCATACCTAGTTGTCATTAGCTGGTGATTGTAAATTCAAGTCTTATATTGAAGCTTAATCTATATCAACTATTCACAGTTTTAGGATTGGACCTGAGCCAGGGAGACAAATCCTAGGAAATATCTTAAAATTCAACTGTATATAAGCTCAATTGTGGAACACAATGAGAATGGAAGGCCCACACAAATTGTATAGCGACAGAAATGATGGCACAATTCTTCTGCTCTTCATCACTGTGGACCTACTTTCAACTCAAAAGGTGATCATTAGGTGACAAATTCAGAAATCGGTGCGAACGGACAAACCCTGAGTGGAGATATAATTCCATTGCGGCCCAGCTCTGCAGCGCAGAAAATATGTCCGCACAATTCAACGGTGTCCTGCGCGAGTTGCCGTCTCAATGAACTCTGCCTGCCTATAGCTCTGAACAAGTCAGAGATACATCAACTGGACGCAATTGTTGAAAGGAATCGCCCTTATAAGAAAGGCGAACACCTTTATCGCCAGAGTGATGAGTTTAAAGCAGTGTATGCCGTGCGCTCAGGAAGCTTTAAATCCTACTTCCTAAGTAATAATGGTCAAGGCAGAGTAACCGGCTTTTTCTTACCTGGGGAAATTATTGGCATGGACGGCATCGCCAGTCATAGATATGCCAATTCAACAGCCGCTCTTGAGCATTCGTCTGTCTGCGAAATTCCCTTTACACAACTGGAACGACTGAGTCATGAGTTACCAAATTTACAACACCATTTCTTTGCCATTATGGGTAATGAGATTGCCAAGGATCAGCAAATACACACTCTACTAAGCAGCTACACCGCCGAGGAACGAACCGCATCCTTTCTGTTGGGCTTATCTAGCCGCTACACCCGTGTGTCGCTCTCCCCCACTCGTTTCTTGTTGCCCATGACCCGTGGCGATATAGGCGAATATTTGGGCTTGACGGTAGAAACCGTTAGTCGAATCTTGACAGCATTACAGCGAAAGGGTCTGGTTTCTGTCAGTAATCGCGAAATAGAATTGCTAGATATAGAGAGCCTACGAGGTATTATAAGCACCTCCTAAACCACTCTCAGCGAAGACTTTGAATGCAAAATCTTGATAGTTCTCCGTACCCCTATTTATTTGAACCCTTGAACCTTGGCTTCACCACTCTTAAGAACAGAGTCCTTATGGGCTCTATGCATACCGGACTAGAAGATATACCAGACAGCCATAATCGAATGGCCGCCTTCTATGCGGAACGGGCGAAAGGCGGCGTAGCACTTATCGTCACTGGTGGCTTTATGCCAAGTGAACACTGTCTTCCTACTGGCTCCGTCCCTGTGTTCAAGCAGGCAAGCCAGATTGAAAATCACAGACTAATTACCACTGCTGTTCATCATGAAGGGGGCAAGATCTGTTTGCAGATTCTGCATACTGGACGTTATTCGCGTCAAGAAAACCTCATCGCTCCATCTGCCATCAAGGCCCCTATCAATCGTTATGTGCCGCATGAAGCAAACGAAGATCAGATAGAGAAAGAAATTGAAGATTTCGCAAACTTCTCTGAATTCTGTCAACAGGCCGGCTATGACGGCGTGGAGATAATGGGTTCAGAGGGCTATTTCATTAATGAGTTTATAGCTGAACGCACCAATCAAAGAAAAGATCGTTGGGGTGGCAGTTATGAAAATCGAATACGACTTCCGCTGGAAGTAGTGCGACGTGTACGCGCTAGAGTCGGTAAAGATTTCATCATCATATTCCGACTATCCATGCTCGACCTGGTAGAAGGCGGCAGTAGCTATGAAGAGGTGCTGCAACTTGGCCTTGCACTGTGCGAAGCAGGCGTCACCATAATGAATACCGGCATAGGCTGGCATGAAGCAACTATCCCTACAATAGCCACCAAGGTTCCGCGTGCCGCCTTTAGCTGGGTGACTGCCAAATTTAGAAAACAACTACCTGTGCCCGTCATTACATCCAACCGAATAAATACACCCGAGGTAGCAGAGGCAGTATTAAGCCGAGGCGATGCCGATATGGTATCCATGGCGAGACCCCTGTTAGCCGATTCATTTTTTGTTAGCAAGTCGGCGGCTAATAAAGCAGACGAAATAAATACCTGCATTGGCTGTAATCAGGCCTGCCTCGATCATATCTTCGATGGACAACTCACCAGTTGCCTGGTTAATCCGCGAGCCTGCCATGAATTAGAATTAGTGATAACCAAGACTCAGCAGTGCAAATCAATCGCTGTTATCGGTGCAGGGCCGGCTGGATTAGCCACAGCGGTGACTGCTGCACAGCGTGGGCATTCGGTGACCCTATACGATGCCGCCGATAAAGTAGGCGGCCAGTTCAACCTTGCCAAGTTAATACCCGGAAAAGAAGAGTTTTATGAGACCTTGAGATACTACACACGTCAGTTAGATCTATTGGGAGTAACGACAAAACTCAATCATAGAGTAACTGTTGCTGAACTGAACCAGTCTGACTTTGATGAAGTAATTGTTGCCGCGGGGATAGTGCCGCGTACGCCGGATATCGAAGGTATTGAACACGCTTCTGTACTGAGTTATGTAGAGGTGGTTAATGGTACTGCGAAAGTGGGAGAACGAGTTGCCATAATCGGAGCTGGCGGAATCGGCTTTGACGTCGCCGAATACCTTTCCCATGCGGGAGAATCCAGCAGTCAGGATATCCCAAGTTTTATGAAAGAATGGGGAATCGACATGACTTTGCAGAGTCGTGGTGGCATCGAAGGTGTCGAAGCAAGTGTGCCTCCCTCTCCTCGTACAATTTACCTGCTACAACGAAAGCCCGAAGGACTTGGTAAAAACCTGGGTAAGACTACCGGCTGGATACATCGAATCGGTTTGATGAAACGCGGTATTAAAATGATACCAGGTTGTATGTATCAGCGTATCGACGATCAGGGATTGCATGTGCTCGTCGCAAACGAACCGAAACTATTGGAAGTAGATAATATCATTATCTGCGCTGGTCAGGATTCACAAAGAGAATTGATTCAGGGACTTAACAAATCCTATCATTTGATTGGTGGTGCCGATGTAGCGGTGGAGCTGGACGCAAAACGCGCTATCGACCAGGGAACCAGGCTCGCTATTTCACTGTAAACTGAGGGTGTCAGTGCTGCCCAGCAAGCAGCGTTGACACTCTGGCTAGAATCTATCCCAGCTTACATTAAGCGCTTCTTAAACCATGCCATTCGAGCAGCGCAGACGTTGCTGCTTGCTCACCACCAAATCCATGACCACCAATTGATTCGCCCCTATCCGTAATGCCTGAGGATTTAGTTGTTCAGCAGATTAGCGGGTGCGTATTGATCGGTAAGTACTCGCCGGCTCATGTCCCAATCTACGCGAGTGGATAGACGGTTGGGGTATTCAAGCAAGGGCACGCCGTATTTCTCCAACAAGGGAGCCAGAAGTTGGGCACGAGACACTAATTCCCCCCTTGGTGGAAGCGGGTCTAACTGAGCAATTATGATACGATTTCCGCTGGTAGGTAATTTAAAGTTAAAAAATTCATTAAACACCCGCTGGTAGGTCACCGATTCATGATCGTAAAACCGACTCGTTGAAAAAGTATTCGCAACTAACACGGCGTCTTCCGCCATGACTAGTTTTACTTCTTCAAGAAACTCCTGCGTGAGCAGATGTTCGGGAATGTAGTCGCCACCGAAAGCATCCAGAACTATGAAGTCATATTTCTCACCGAGAATACCTGCACGCTTGATAAATACTCGAGCATCATTAACAGCCACCGTCATGTTTTCATTTTCTTCGAAGAAGAAATAGTCTTTCGCCACGTTAACCACAGCCTGGTCTACTTCCACGATATCGATAACAGCGTCGGGAAATAAATCACTGAACGTGAGAGGCAATGTTCCTCCACCCAATCCGGCGATCAGAATTTTTTTAGGCTCTGGTGTTAATAACAGCCCGGCAAAACTCATCTTGGTGTAACTGAATATCAGTTCGTCATGATTATTTACATTGACACAGGTTTGGTTTCTATCGCCGCGATGAACGTTAAAGATCAAGCAACGTCGATTCCCGGTTTGTACGACCGTTATATCGCGGTACAGTGATTTCTCTTCATGTATTGTTTGTGCAGCCAGCTGCATCGGCAGCACAATCAACAACAACAGCAATACATCTACCAAACACTGATTGAATTTACGTCTGTTTTTCATAGCCCCGTACCTGAGATTTCGAGCCACTGCTTTGTAGAAAATAACTCACTAACAAAATGAGACATCCCGCCATTAACAACACGGCAACAGCACCCCACAGAATTTGATTTACATCAAACCAGAGCACAAAGTAAAAACTGGTTGCCAGCGTTCCACCCGCGCTTCCGATGGTTGAGACAAAAAACAATTGACCTGCCATATGACCACTGTGCTCATGAGTGTTGACCATCAGGCGCACGGAATAAGGCGAAATCATGCCAAGAATACTAGTGGGAATAAAATAGAGAAAGATGGACGCGAACAGAGACCCGTAACGCGGGTCTTCAATCGCTAAAAAGATTGGCCTCATGATAGCGTCTGCAAAGACAATAATAGGTATTGAAAATGCGGCCGCCATGATAAAAAAGAGAGCGAAGGTTGTTGGGTTGGGATTACGCGTGGACAATCTACCTCCGATTAAATAACCAACCGAAAGTGCCAACATAAATATGGTAATGAGGCTGCCCCAAACGGAAAGACTACCTCCAAAATAAGGAGCCATTATTCGAGCACCCAACATCTCAATGGTCATGATGCTAAAACCGCTAACAAAGGCTACACAGATGATTACTATTCTTGGCAGACTGACTGAATTCACGGCGTAGACGCTTCTCTTGCATTATTTTGAGAGGGCTAAAAGTACCACTGAAGAGCGCGGGAATGGAAGGCTTAAGCGACAATCAGACAATCTGCTGGCGCTAGTGGAGATGTTTGCGACCTAAACCAGAGCAAATAGCCCCTTAGCTGCCGCTACAGCAACTCCTATCTGGACCCCAGATGGCGGCCGCCGTCGATGGCGATTACCTGACCTGTCATGTATTTGGAGGCGTTGCAAGCCAAATACAGTGCAAGTCCCGCCATGTCGGTTGGCCTGCCGATGCGGCCCAAGGGGTTTTCTGCTTCGATCTTGTCGCGAAATTTACTCAGGGTGTAATCCATCATTTGGCTCTCGAATGCTCCCGGGGCAATGGCATTGACGGTAATTCCCTTAGGAGCCAGCCGAACCGCCAAATTCTTGGTGAGGAAATGCACTGCAGCCTTACTCGCACCGTAGGCGAAATTGTCCATGCTGGACACTCGCAGACCATCTATGGAGCCGATATTGATCACCCGACTCGGGTCTTCCGGTGACGAATCTTTGCGTAGCAGGGGCATGAGATCACGAGTTAGCGTGAAAATGGCCTTCACGTTTATATCCATTACCTTGTCGTAACCTTCATCAGGGTAGTCTTCAAAAGGCGCACCCCAAGCGGCACCAGCATTGTTCACCAGAATATCAATCTTCTGTTCGCGCTGTTTAATTTCGGTGATAAAGGAATCGCGGCCTTCTTTAGTAGAAAGGTCAGCCGGGATTGCGATACAGGTTCCAAAGGCGGATAGCTCTTTGGCTGTTGCCTCACAGGCATCTGCCTTACGCGCGGTGATATAAGTTTTTACGCCGTTGGCCACATAACCTTGAGCGATCATTTTCCCTATCCCTCTGGAGCCGCCAGTAACTATCGCCACCTTGCCATCCACCAAAAATAATTCGCTTATATCGAAAGTCATTGAAAACTCCTTAGCTTGTTTTTTTACGAGTCTACTTAAGTTGTAACTTTACCAGCGATAATCAGCTCGCACATCTGCTGTAGAATATGTGTCTTCTTTACCATCATGGCAAAGCGTTGATCTTTAGTAAGACCCTGATAGTAGCGGTAGTAAATTTGTTGCCCGATCACTGCCAAACGAAATAGGCCAAAACAAAAATAGAAAGGAAAATTATCAACCGCTATGCCCGTCTTCTCTTGAAAGCGAGCAACGATTTCAGCTCGGCTTGGCGCCCCTTCTATATCACTTGGCATTGTTCGGAATTGACGAAAAAAATCAGGATCAGAAGTTTCTACCCAATAACCCAAGGTGCAGCCCAAATCCATTAGCGGGTCGCCAACAGTTGCCATTTCCCAATCCAGTACACCAATGACCTGCAAGGGATTTTCAACAGAGAAAATAACATTGTCCAATTTGTAATCGTTATGGATTACGCTCGCCTTGCCACTCTCCGCGGGCATATTGTCATTCAACCATTGCATGGTGGCGTCACAATTTACCGTGTCCGGAGTGACGGCATCGACCCAGCGTTTACACCAGCCCTCGACCTGACGTCTTACATAACCTTCGGGTCTACCAAATGTATCTAGCCCGGCTTCAACCAGATCCACCGAATGCAACTCGCTTAATACATCAAAAAAGTTAAACAGTTGTTGCCGAATCTGATCCGGACTCAGCTTGAGGCTTTGCGGATATTCGCGACGAATCACCAAGCCCTCTATGTAGGTCATCAGATAAAAATCACAGCCTATTACTTCATGATCTTCGCAGAAATGAATGGGAACAGGCCCGTATGAAAACACCTTTTGCAGGGCCGAGAGGATCTTAAATTCCCGCGACATATCATGGGCAGACTTTACCGTACTGCCAAACGGTGGTCGTCTTAGCACCCATTTTTCATCACCACTACTTAATAAATAGGTGAGGTTAGAGAACCCGCCGGGGAATTGCTTAATCTCGAGAGTAGCCGCCGCACCGCCGAGGACCGGTTCCAGATATTGCCTAAGGCAACCCAGGTCCAATTCCTCACCTTCACGCATAGTGCCTGCTTGGTCTACCAAATCATTATTAGTCAAAGCGAAATCCTTTGCCTTATCTGTAGGTAATCATATGTTGCAAGCCCGGGCGCTCAAGATGGGGCAAACTATTAAACTGAGTTAGCGATACCTTTCCCTGTCCGTATTTTACCCGGCTCACCGAACTATTACGCACCATCCAGTTAGTGGTGATGACTGACTCATCAGGAAATTGTAATACTCTTTGCAATGCCATTGCTATTACGCCGCCTGATGTAGAGATCAGGATACGCGATCCGCTGCCATGCCGGGTCATTATTTCATCGATGGCAAGGTGGACTCGTTGTTGAAAATCCAACCAGTATTCGAAGCTGCTGTCTTTCTCACTCGGTTGCAATTCACCGCGAATCCACTTCGCGCAGGCGGCTTCGAAAACAGACTGAAATAGACGTTCATCTCTAATTGGCCATTCTGGCTTCGAGGCGAAGCCATCCTCTGCGGCATGATTCCGAAGGTAAATACGCATCAACGGATCACCATTGTATTCATTGAAGGCAGGATTTTCGGTGAATGCAGCAGGCGAATTCTTTACCAGGGATAGTAATTCATTTGCCGTTTCTTTTTGCCTTAATAGGGAACCGCTGTAAATATGATCGAATTGTTCACCTACCTCTTGCCAGTGTCGCGCAAGAATTTTGACTTGCTCGACACCTTTCTCACTTAATTTATCATAAGAATCAGTGCCAAAGGACGCCTGTCCATGGCGAACTAAAATCAATTCACTCATACAACCAGAGGGCCCCGCCGATCTACATTAGAGTTCATGAAGCCAACTAAAGTGAGGCAAATCGTTCTGTGTGATAGTCGGTATTTCCAAACATAATTTCCACGGCGGTTACCAGCTTGAATAAATGCCCAACATCCAGCTCTTCCGTCATGCCGATACCGCCGTGAATTTGAATCGCTTCCTGACTTACCTTGCGAATCGCCTTGCCTACCCTACTCTTGGCCGCGGAGACAGCCTTGGTTTTTTCTAGCTGATTATCGCCGCTGTCCAACTTCATTGCCGCCATAATAACAATCGAACGCGCCAACTGACATTCGATAAACATATCGGCCATGCGATGCTGCAATGCCTGAAAAGTACCAATCGCCGTACCAAATTGTTTACGGGTCTTGCTGTACTCTACGGTCTTATGCAGCAGAGCCTCCATAGCGCCAACTGCCTCACCACTCACCGCCACGGTAGCTCGGTCGATAGTTGCTTGCAGGGCTGAGAAGGCGGTAGCTGCTGAGCCCAATCTAGCCGATGCTGGCACAGTTACGTCTTTAAGGCTTATTTCTGCTGCCTTCTTGCCATCGACATTGGCATAGGCGTGAATGGAAATTCCAGTACTGGCTGCGTCGACCAGGAATACAGAGATTCCTTCACTATCTGTGGCTTCACCGGATTCCCGCGCCACCACCACTAACACTTCCGCATTCGAAGCATTTAAAACTGCCGTCTTATCGCCATTGATAACTACCGAGTCGCCATCCGCTACTGCCGTAGTCTTGATATTGGCTAGATTGTAACGACTGCCTGGCTCCGCATAAGCACAAGCCAACTGCAACTTGCCTTCCATTATCTGCGGCAATATCTCTGCTTTCTGCTCCGCACTGCCTTGTGCGCTGATCAATCCACCGGAGAGTACAGCCGTTGCGATAAACGGTTCCACCAACATGGCCTTGCCAAATTCTTCCATCATCACCGCAAGGTCAACTGCCGATCCACCGAAGCCACCATCGGCTTCACTGAAAGGCACAGTCAACCAGCCTAACTCGGCGAATAATTGCCAATTTTCTTCGCTGTACCCTTTATCACTATCAATAATTTTATTGCGAGTATCGAAGTCATAACTTTTATGAACAAACTTCTGCACACTCTCTTGCAGCATTTGTTGTTCTTCTGTGTTCGAAAAATCCACGATCTTTCCTCTTTAAATTCTGTGTACACGAAAGCCAATCGTCGGCGTTCATCATTCGCTTATAAACCCAACACCGCCTTACTGATGATATTGCGTTGAATTTCATTCGAGCCACCAAAAATTGATAACTTTCGGTTATTAAAATAGGTCAATGCTGCGGCCGCAGAATTACCCGGCCCTATCGACTCACCTTGAAATCCATCTTCAAATTGCTCAGGAACGAAGGGAAGACAGTGATATCCAGCAAGGTCAACAAATAACTCATCCATCAGTTGCGCCAACTCGGTACCTACTATCTTCAATATTGAGGACTCAGGTCCCGGCGCCTTGCCCACGCTTAATGCTGCCAGTGTTCGCAATTCAGAATATTCCAATGCCTGTAGCTCAATCTCCGCTTCCGCTAGTTTCTTTTTGAAGGCTGTATTGTCCATCATGTTTCCACCGAAGCCATCGTCTGTGTTGCTGGCGATTCGTTTCAGGGCAGCCAAACGACGTTTGCCTCTTGGCACGCCTGAAATATTAGTACGCTCATGAGTCAGCAACACCTTGGCATAGGTCCAGCCTTTATTCTCTTCACCGATTAGATTGCTTGCAGAAACTCTAACGTCATCAAAAAATACTTCGTTGACTTCGGCGTGACCATCCAACAATACAATAGGCTTTAAGGTGATGCCGGGGCTCTTCATGTCTATCAACAGAAAGCTGATGCCTTCTTGTTTTTTGACACTATTGTCTGTGCGCACCAGGCAAAAAATCCAATCAGCATATTGACCATAGGTATTCCAGGTCTTGCTGCCGTTAACCACGTATTCATCGCCGTCTCTGACTGCCGATGTTTTTAACGAGGCAAGATCGGAGCCAGAATTCGGTTCCGAGTAACCCTGACACCACCACACATTACTTTCCAGGATATCCGGAAGAAATCGTTGCTTCTGCTCATCGGAGCCATAGGCCATAATCACCGGCGCTACCATTTTCATACCGAAGGGCACCGGCTCAGGCGCGCCGATCAGGCCCATCTCAGTGGCAAAAATATGTTTCTGCGTAGCAGTCCAACCGGTGCCGCCGTACTCGACCGGCCAATTAGGAGCAGCCCAGCCTTTTTTGTAGAGAATTTTCTGCCAATGCACCAATTCTTCTTTGCTTAAACGGATGCCTGCATCAATTTTTTCTCGGTAATCGGCTGGGAAATCATTCTGCAAAAACTCTCGAACTTCTTGTTCGAATTGCAGTTCTTCAGCGGTAAAGTCAGCGTTCAATGTAAATCTCCTGTTTCTTCCGGTCACCTACAGTATTAGTCAGCCCTGTGTTAAGGGATGGCGCATGGTTCGGAACGGGCCAGCTAGAATTAAAAAGAACGCGAAGGTTAGCATTATTAACAAGCCTTGATAAGCAATAATCGAGCGATTGCTCGGCGAGCCCCAGGCCACGACTTGCGGCTTGATCCAGCGCAAAAGTGTAGAATAATCTATTTAATTTCGACACTCTCGTTGGATTTGCCTCGTCAAATACGGTATGCTTCGCCCTCTTTTTAACATGTTGTATTTTCAAGCAAAAATTGCAATAAACCTAAAGAACAGAGACTTCCAATAGATACTACTCAGGAGATGTCATGAAATTCTCTCAATCCACAAAATTTGCACTACTATTTGTTACACTTTTTAGCCTTGCGGCTTGTAGCTCAACCAGCGAAGAAGCCAGTCCTGAAGTCGTTCAGACCGAGACTGAATCAGGCATAGACGCTACTACCCGTCGCACCCAGGAGCTTGAGGCAGAAGCTCGTGCACGTGCGGCAGCGGCGGAAGAGCGCATAGCTAGTGCCGCGCTTAATACCACGGTGTTCTATTTCGACTTTGACGTGGCTGAGTTCCGTGCCGCCGACCGCGATGTTCTGTCTTATCACGCGAGGAATCTGGCTGCTAATACCAACAAGCGTATTCGTCTCGAAGGCCATGCAGATGAGCGCGGCACCCGTGAATACAATCTGGCTTTGGGCGAACGTCGTGCCGAAGGAATCCTTAACTACCTCATCGTCAATGGCGCAGCGCGTCGACAGATTGAAGTCGTAAGTTATGGTGAAGAACAACCTGCTGATCGCGGAACAAATGAAGCCGCCTATCAGCGCAACCGTCGAGTAGAAATCGTTACTCCTTAGAGTAGTCTTTTACGGTTTATTGCAGTTTGGAAGTTAGGCCGCACCTTTGTGTTCGGCCTTTTTTTTACTTGAGAATCAACCCGCCGCTCGCTTATCTGCGGTTACAGTGTTTCGAAGGAGCCAGCGAGAACACGCGCCGTAATTCCTGTCCCATCTGTTCAAGCGCAGTCATTCCGGCGGGAATACCGCCAGCAAATGACACAAAAGCGTGAATCATATCTGTGTAACAGACGTGTTCAACTTTAACAGCATATTCCTTTAGTCGCTTGGCAAAGGCTTGACCCTCGTCGCGCAGAGGATCAAAACCCGCGGTTATCACCAGTGCCGGCGGTAACCCGGACAGGTCTGCCAACAACGAGGAAACCATGGGATCGCTGGCGCGCTGCTCCGATTCAAGAAAGTGACTACGAAACCACTGCTTGTTAGCCTTGGTGAGGAAATAACCTTCGGCAAATTCATCGATAGAAGGGAAGTCCATTCTGTAATCGGTGCCCGGGTAAATCAGCAACTGAAAAATCGGCTGTGGAAATTTTTCTTGTTTGCAATTGAGAGTGATTGCAATCGCTAGGTTGCCCCCGGCGCTATCACCACCAATCGCTATTTTCTGTGTATCGACCCCCAGGTCTTCACCATTGTTTCGCAACCACTGGTACACATCGAAACCATCTTGATAGATTCCAGCCGACTTCGTCTCCGGAGCCAAACGGTATTCCACCGACAGCACCAAGCAATTGCCCAGTGAAGCCAGCTGTTGGCAAACTGTATCATAACCGTCCAGGGTACCCAGCACGTGCCCACCGCCATGAAAATAAAGCAGGGCAGGCTGCAAGCCGTCAGTGTCCGAGAGTGGTTCATAACGTCTGATTTGCAGGAATCCTGCGCTGCTTGGCACCGAATGATCACTGATACGCTTTAACTCACAGGCTTCGGGAGCAAAGGGATTACCCAACTCTTCTCGTATTGCCCTCGCTTCTTGCGGAGAGCAATCACTTAGAGGTTTTTGCCTGGCGGAGGCTCTGGCCACTTTGGCGGCCATTGGATCTAACTGTTCCGCGCGTTCAGCAATAGAACTGATTAGTTTGCTCATAAGCCAACTCTCTATTTGTATTTTCAAGGATTTTTTAGAAGAACATATTTTTCGGTTTAGCCGGCTCAAAGCCCACCAACCAAATTAGCAGTGTACTCAGAGCGAACCCCGGCAGCACATACAGACTGATATTCATAGTGGATTGATCTATCATCTGGAAAAAGGTGACGGCGGCGTAGATGATCATGCCCAGTACATGAGCCATCATATAGTAATTCAAAAACGGTGTGCTGTTATGCGTCATGGGCCAGGGCTTGCAGAATATCAACCAGCGCAGGGCAGCAAAAAATCCGAGCAGGTCTGTGGGCCAAAACAGCAACAAGTTTACATTGTGGTGCAAATCCAAATGATCAGACACGAACCAGCTTCCTAACATCAATATGCCATAAATACCGCTGAATAAGGCAGTAACTATTCCAAGCAATCCCAGTAAACGAAAGTTGATGTCCGCTAACTTTAATCCTATACGCGAGTGAGTCGCAAAATAAGACATGGGGATCTTCTTCAGCATGAGCATCAAAAAAAACACGGGAGCTAATAAAATTAAGGATGCTATTTGATAGGGGTCGGTTTCAACAAAGGGAGCTGGAAACTCCATAATCACCTGAGCATCGGACAACAACATCTGTCGCTCGCCGTTTTCTGCAACATCTGATTCAATTTGCTCGAGTCTCATCCTTAGACTCAGCGGCAGAAACATTTCTTCCCATTCAGTAACCGGTCTATCTATATTGCTATTCATCAAGATGTCTAGAGAGAAGCCGATCAAGGCAACCGATTGGTAATGGTTCTGCACCTGATCGCGAAAGGTGTTGTCTGTGACTCCATTAGTCACGCTCTCTATTCGACCCGACAGTGCTTCATTCAGATAGTCGCGCACACGGGTAGTGCAATTGTCGAAAAAATACTGGTACGGATAGACGACATTTTCTGGTTGCAAATTCCACAGCAGACGTCGGTATAAAATTTCTTTCTGGGGATTGGTTAGATTGATCTTGTCCTGCCATACAGATCTCTGTTGAGAACGGTACATGGCGAATTCTTGATTCGGTGACTGGGTTCCCAATCGATAGTTCATTATTCCTTTAAAAAAATTGTAGGAGAAAGACACGGCTCCGCCGCTTACATCGAACAGACCCCAATTAAAAACTACATCGTTATTACTATTCTCATCAAATACACGCAAGGCGGTATGTCCAAAATTGTCCCAGACCCTATCACCGACATCCACGGTTATCAGGTAAAAATGCACGCCATCCATATCAGCAGGTAGCTGATACTGTTCGGGCGAAGGGACCGCCTCCAGGGCATAAGAACGAGGAGAAGACAAAAATAGAATAAAGGAACTTAGAAGCAGCAATCCACAGACAAGCATTCTTCTCCAACCGAGAAAACACAGAATTGCTTGAGGGGAAAACTTCATCCGGACTTTGAGAGCCACTTTCTAGTTTTTGTGCTGGTTTTTGTGAATGTAGGAATTTTGCAATCTTATCAAAGATTTAGTCTTGGTCAAGGCAAGGCTTGAATTGGCTTAGATATAAGTTTTTTACACGGCGGTGAGCCTGACTAATTTCATCGTGATATCTACGCGCATAAAAAATCCCCACTCTCTAACCGCCATTATTTGAGTGAGGATTTGCGGTAGTCAGTGCTACCAGCGAACAGGCTTAACTAATGTGGATTTTGCGAGGTGTGCCTGTCGCCAGCGCTTCTCCGCGAGTGGATAAAGACTACACAGGACTGGCTGAACAGAATCTGAATGAACTGCCGATTCGGTTTAGGCGTCCGCTTCAAGCTGATCAGCTAATTCGCCCAGAGGTCGCTATATTCTTTCATGCTAATATTTGAAGCCAGCACAACATCAGGAAATCTCATATGGAAACACGTCACAGGTGAACTACAGGTATCTGCCTTGGGATTAGGGTGCATGAGCATGTCACAATCCTATGGCGAGGCGAATCGGCAGGAATCGGAGCGCACTCTGCATCGTGCTCTGGATATAGGCTATACCTTTCTGGACACCGCAAGCCTCTATGGACTAGGCCATAACGAATCGCTGATCGGTGAGGTTCTGCCGGCACGTCGCAACGAATTCATCCTCGCCAGCAAATGCGGCATCGTAAACAGAGATGGCAAGAGAACTGTAGATTGCACTCCGGAGAACGTCAAGAAGACCTGCGAGGAGAGTCTGCGACGACTGAACACCGATGTAATCGACCTGTACTATCTGCACCGCCGTGATTTCAATGTGCCAATCGAGGAGAGTGTCGGCGCCCTGGCCGACTTCGTCAGCGCGGGCAAGATTCGACATATAGGACTATCTGAATGCTCGTCTACAACGATCAGAAAAGCTCATAGCGAACACCCCATCTGCGCCGTGCAATCCGAATACTCACTGTGGACACGGGAACCGGAACACAAGGTATTTGATTGTTGCAAAGAACTGGGCATTGGCTTTGTGCCGTTTAGCCCTCTGGGTCGTGCGTTCCTGACTGGAGTCATTACTGATATGTCCACCTTAGGCGAGGACGATATGAGACAGACCATGCCAAGATTCTTGGGAGACAATTTTCAGCACAACTTGAAGTTGATAGAACAGTTAAAGGAAATCGCCGCGGCCAATTCCTGCACCATGGCGCAACTGGCGCTGGCCTGGGTGCTTGCGCGAGACCCAAATTTCGTGCCCATTCCAGGCACTAAACATGTCAACAATGTGGAAGAAAACGCGGCGGCCGCTGAATTATCCATTAGTGCGAATGAATTGGCTAAAGCGGGTGAGATATTTAAAGTGGAAAGCGTATTAGGTGATCGCTACGCGAAATCTCATATGATATCGCTGGATTTGGAGGAAGCTTAGACGCAGTTGCGCAAACTCAGTTGTGACAGCTTGCTCAATATTTATTCCAGGGCAACTCAAGTTCTGGCAAAAGACTCTGCAAGTCCTTTGCCAGTGAACAAGCTTACTGGCTATTTTCGCTGGCGCGTTGCTCTTCCATACGCTCGCCACGCAGAATATTTACCATGCCGTAGTTGCCTTCGTGGCAGGCGTATTCATACATTAGCCCATCTACTTTAGCCATAGGAACGACTGCAGTTATCTTGTCTTTGAAAGTGCTGGGGTCCTCTACTGTGAATTCATAGTTCACAGTGAACTCATCAACCCGGCTAAACTTTTCTGTGAGTACTTTGTTATAAGAAGTACCAAACACAGCAAAGCTTTGGGTCAGGTCGTTGAAGTTTCTTGTCTGCACCACCAGCGTATCTCCATCCCAATAGCCGCGTGAATCACCGGACCACTGACGAATACCGTCATCTATATGATCTCTGCCATCCAATGACACGATGCGCGCATCGTGAATCATCTCGGTCATGATAACCACATGATCCTTACCTTGAACTATCTGCACATTATTATTGTACAGACCCGGCGTAAAAGGAGGCCCGGCATTAAAACCAACAATGCAGCGCTCCGACGTACCGCGATCTTCTGGCCCGTCTTTAGCGATGCCGCCGACAACCATACGTACTGGCCGGGTTCCAGGTTCATCCGGACCCAGTCCGCCGATTTGAACCGGTACGCCTTCAACCGTTTCTGGCAGTCTGCCATTTTCCGGATAGGTAATTAACGAAGTTCGCGTGTTGTCACCGCGACCCGCATTTTCCACCCAGAATGTGTTGTATCCACCCACGCCGATATTGTTAATCGCTTCCAGTCCAGCCTCAGTCTGAGCTGCAATGGCGGCGATATCTTCCGGCGTTAGAAATTCTTTATCCGCGAACTGACGCGGGCGTTGCAATGGTACAAAAGAACTAAAATTCCAAACACCTTGCAAATCTGGCTGGCCGTATTCAGTTAGTGGCACAACATAGTCGCTGTCCTGTGCCTGTAATCCGGACAATGAAAAACTCATCAGTAGGATGAGCGTGAGCAATCGAAATTTCATGGTATTCCCCTTTATCTACCGACTACGAATTCAGTCTTGTGTTTCCACTTGATTGCCATCTTGGGCAATAATTCCAGCAATGAAGTGTAAACCATATAGTCGGCAGCATCTATAATCCACCCTTGGAACTACGCTGCAGCGGTACCTATGGCGACCGATGTGAACTACTTCTTAGATTTGTTTCCCTTCTTGGCAGCGGCGCGCATGGCTACCTCATAGGCCTTGGCTGCCCAGTCACGCATTAGCTCACTGTTTTCCAAGGTCTCTTCCGGAGCCTGGTAATAGCCCATGCTGAATTCCTTGCCGTTCTTGTTAAAGCTGAATGCTTGCAGACCTAACTCCTCGTAATCCGCGATATTTTCAGCATCCACCTTCAGATAGAGCTCACCATCGGCAATCAGACCAAACATCAATCCCTCGAGGAACACGCCGAAGCCACCGAACATGGATTTGGATTCAACCGGCCCAATGGTCTGCATTAAATCTACTATGTGCGCGACATATTCGCGCTGTTCCTTAGTTATGGCCATAGCGGCTCTCCTCAATGCTTGATGCCCTTCCCTTAGATGCTATGATAGCCAGCTTTTCCACGAGCGCAATTCGCGGAGTCGCTGGCAGATTTAGGGAGAACCAAATGAACGGTGCTACTGCATTAATTGAAACATTGGCTGACTGTGGAGTCGAGCTTTGTATAGCGAATCCTGGTACTTCCGAAATGCATTTAGTACAGGCCTTGGATAGCGTGCCCCGTATCAAATCAGTGCTGGCGCTTTTTGAGGGCGTCTGCACCGGAGCTGCCGATGGTTATGCGCGCATGACCGGAAAACCGGCCGCTACTCTCTTGCACTTAGGCCCTGGTATGGCTAATGGCATAGCCAATCTACACAATGCTCGCCGTGCGAATTCGCCAATGATTAATATCATCGGCAACCACCCCAATTTTCATGTTGGTTTCGACGCCCCGCTTACTTCAGATATAGAAACCCTGGCGAAGAATTTTTCCAACTGGATTAAGTCATGCAGCACTAACGAGACCCTGGCACAGGACGGTGCCGATGCATACACTGCAAGTCTACGTCAAAGTACTGGCTCGATAGGTCAGATTTCTACCTTGATAATGGGTGCAGATGCAGCTTGGGGAAACAGCGCTGGACCAGTAACTCCGAATTCCCTGCCTACACGTAGCAAAGTTGACGAACAAGTAATAAAAAAGATTGCACCTCTGTTAGAAAAAGCTGGCCGCAATATGATGTTGTTAGAACATCATGCCACCGACCCAGCAGCACTTGCCGCAGCCAGCAAGATTGCAAGTAAAACTGGCTGTCGATTAATGACAGGCACATTTCCTGGCAGGGTTGATGGCGGACCAGGGGCGGTTGCGGCAGAACGCCTGCCCTACTTTCCTGAACAAATACTAAAAACTCTGGAAGGCGTGGAAAATCTAATCATCGTAGGCGGTCAAATTCCTGCCAGCTTTTTTGCCTATCAGGGAGTACCAGGCCAGCTTATACCCAAGGGCTGCAAGGTTAGCCGTCTGACCTATATAGAAGAAGACGCCATCGATGCGTTGCAGCGAATTGTTGAACGGCTAGGCGCCAAAAATGAAGCAGTCACTCAATTTGAAAAAGCCGAGATAGGTAAACCCAGTGGCGAGCTGGATACCAAATCCATCATTCAATCAGTGGCTGCTACCATGCCTGAAAACGTAATCGTTGCCACCGACTCCGGTGGTGGAAATGCCGCCTACCCCTACTGTCAAAATTCTGCGACTAACAGCTGGCTTAGCCTGACCGGTGGCGCCATTGGCCAGGGTGGGCCATGCGCAACTGGCGCAGCGCTGGCCTGCCCCGATCGGCAAGTACTGGCCATGCTGGGAGATGGCGGTGCCGCCTACACCAACCAAAGTTTTTGGACTCAGGCCAGAGAAGGGCTGAACGTCACCACCGTCATATTCGCCAATCGTTCTTACAATATTCTTAACGTCGAATACGCAAGATTAGGCGTTACCGAAGTTGGCGATATAGCGGCCAGTCTTTTCGATATAGGTAATCCGGAAATCAACTGGGTGGACATGGCGAAGAGTTTCGGTGTGCCCGGAGCGACCGCTGATACCGCCGAAGAGCTTTGCAGCTTGTTAGAGAAGAGTTATGAAACACCTGGCCCCTTTCTAATCCAGGCCAACGGCGAACTGCAACGCTAAGCCTGGATACTAGAGTCGAATTTTTATATAGATATATTGTATCAATCAATTGCTTACGGCCTAATCAGCCATCTAAATGAGCCTCAATGAGTGTGAATTAGCAGTAGTGAGACCTTTTTTATTACATAAGTCTACAATTGTTACTCCCTCCTCGATGCCCGCTATCGACTGCGGATTCAACTGGTCAACGCAACCCATAGCGGTCGTCAAATTTGCCTTGTTGACAGGTGGTACCACCTCCTATTAGCATCTTTTTGACGTGTCAATTAGGTGATGATCATGAATGCAGCGCTAGTAACTGGAGGTTCTCAGGGAGTAGGAAAGGGAGTAGTTGAAGGGCTCGCGGAAGCAGGCCATTCTGTATTTTTTACTGGTAGAGATGCTGAACGTTTAAAGGTCTCGGAAGAATCAGCGACAAAACTGTGTGGGGAAGTGTTTGGAAGGTCTGTTGACCACTCAAAGGACGTTCAGGTTGAGGCGCTGTTCGAAGAAATCCAAAAAAAGTATCAACTGAAACTCCTGGTGAACAATGTCTGGGGCGGCCACGAAAAAATGGTAGAGAATGAGCGTTTTACTTGGATAGATTCGTTCTGGGAGCAACCCCTACATCGATGGGACTCAATGCTCACCAACGGAGTTAGAGCGGCATTGTGACATCTCAATTGGCAACTCGGTCAATGCTGCAAAATTCTGGTGGCCTTATCGTCAATATTTCATTTTGGTCTGCGCAGAAATTTGTGGGAAATACGTTATATGGTATAGCCAAGGCAGCAACTGATAAGATGACGTTCGATATGGCAACTGAGCTAGCTGACAAAGATATCAATGTTATATCGCTTTGTCCTGGTCTCGTGCGCACGGAGAAAGTAATGTTAGCAGCCGCGATGATGGATATGTCCAATTCAGAGTCTCCAAGGTTTATCGGCCGAACAATAGCCGCATTGTCGAAAAATCGAGAATTGGCGAGTGAACTAAATGGCAAGGTTTGTGTTGCTGCTGATCTTGCTCATTAATTAAACGTAACTGATATCGATGGAAAATCTCTACGACCATTAACGCTTGAGGATGTCTAATTCGAATTAAGCAAAGTCCGCACATAGCAGTCACACAAATAATTTGTGTTACCACACCCAGCAATTCATTTAGTGACCTTACCAACCATCTATCACGGCTAATCCCGACCTATCCTTCCTGGTTTGTAGTTCCCAGCTCTCGTAGCATCAGCAGCTGCTCAGTTTATTGAAGTTAAGCCCAGGTAAAGTTGCGCTGGATTCTACCCAGCTTCTTATAAAAGTCATCAGACTGTTCTGCTAATTCTTCTTTTGCAGGAAACATGAGGGTCAGTATGGGAATAATAAACAGCGGCAGCAGCAGAGTCAGGAAGGAAGGATCTCTCCACTCTCCCAGATACTGACACAGCTCGTACCAAGTCTGCGCGAAGCCACCAACATCTGCATTTTCTGCACCAGAAAACCAATTGTTCAGCAACCACATCAACAAACCGCTCACAAACCCTATCAACATGCCCCAAAACGCAGCCTGCTCGGTAGTTTTCTTCCAATAGAACACATAGGTAACCGCAATTGCTGGCGGCACCACCATGGCAAATCCCAATAGAAGAAATTGCAATACAGAACCAAAATTAAAATACCAGGCACAGAAGGCAGCACCGGAGCCATAGATGATGGTCACCAGCTTGTAGGCGCGAAGTTTCTGATCACTGGAGTAATTTTTTGATGCAGGAATCCAGTCATTAACCAACATGGTCGCGCTTCCCAATAAGATGGGAGCACCCGAGGAAATGACTGCGGCCAATACCGCTGCCAGGGCAATACCACCCAATAAGGGACCGGTATCAATCGCTAATTGAGCGATGTTGAGATAGCCGGACAGGCCAG
Source organism: Gammaproteobacteria bacterium (assembly GCA_021773355.1). Lineage (GTDB taxonomy): Bacteria > Pseudomonadota > Gammaproteobacteria > Pseudomonadales > Pseudohongiellaceae > UBA9145. Next base: position 352,695 of record JAJFKE010000023.1, read on the forward strand.
CTTCAGCACCGTATCTCACCATGGTGAGTATACCGATGAAGCCGGCAACCAGTGGCATTATTGCCGCGATTACACCGGCCAGAAAGAAGCCGGGGATCAGGTATTCCTGCTTTGCCGCCGAGCTCGCGTAGTTGGCATACACTGAGGCTGCGGGTGTGTGAATTGTGGCGGAAATAAATAGCGCAATAATGGTAGCCCAACCAATACCGGTAAAACTCCACCAGGAGGGGATATCTTTGTCTGCTGCTGTAAGCATAACCTCAGACTGAGCTACTACCGCATCCCAGCCGCCGAGATTTTGCATGGCAATATAGCCCACCGTAGCCAGTCCGAAGATGATCACGGTGCAATGAACGATATTGGTAATGGCCGTACCTTTTAACCCACCGGTAACTGTAAACAACACAATCACCACAGCGCCAATAATTATACAAATCCCAAACGGCCAACCGGTGACGCCACTAACGATAGTCGCAATCACATAGGGCTCGATTATATTGACCACCAAATATTCCGCCTGCACACACAGGCTAGTAAGAGACTGGCATCGACGCGAACCAAAACGTCGGTCGAATACTTCACCAACACTGGATAATTTTAGTTTACGATAGGGAATCGCAAAAAATAAGCCGACCAGAAATAAGGCCGCGAAAGAGTTCACCCCATACCACAGGTGACCAATACCTTCACTGATTACGTCACCTGCCACACCGTAGGTACCGGCTCCACCGATGCGAGTTCCAGCCACACCCGCGGCGAGCATACCCACTCCTAATGTGCCGCCGCCTATGGCCCAGTCGGCGGAGCTGCGATTACCACTGCTTATATATATGCCAACCGCAACAAAAAACAGCAAATACGCCAGGATTACATAAGCAGTCAAATCCATGCACAACTCCAACTTTAATTTTTAATTATTTTCTATTTCAGAGACTTCTGGCCAGCTGCTGAGATTTATTCAGCTTGGGTATCTCTGATATGTATCAATCTCTTTTTCCTTTGCTTACGCATACTACACTAAGGCGATTGTAAGGCAACTGAAAGTCACTGAGCTTGGCGTGGTCAGTATTCCCATACCTATAATGTGATGCTATCGTAAATCCTCGATGCGAAAGGAACAGACATGTCTGATTTAGAACTGGGCTCAGATTCATGGTTAGCGCAGGTACAGGAAGAAATTCTGGAACCAGAACGCCCCATCATCGATCCACACCACCACCTATGGAAGAAACGTTTTAACCGCGACTACCTGCTCGCGGAATTGTGGCGAGATACAGGCTCCGGCCACAATATTGTTAAAACCCTGTTCATGGAATGTCGCGCCTTCTATAGACGAGAAGGCCCTGATCACTTGCTCTCCGTAGGTGAGACAGAATTCATTGCCAACCTGGCCAGACAGAGCCGCGAAGACCCCCAGAAGCAAGCCTATATAGCCGGCATAGTTGCGCACACAGATCTCACTCTGGCCGGAACATCGGAACAACTGCTGCTGGAAGCTCTCGACCAACATCGTCAAGCCAGCGGTGGCCTGCTTAGGGGTATTCGACATTCTGCCGCACGCGACCGGCGCCCAGAAGATTTATTTATAGCCGGCTCTGCACCACCTTACCTGCACGGCAAGGAATCATTTCGCAGAGGCCTGCGAATCATCGCCGAACAAGGCTTAACCTATGACACATGGCACTACCACCACCAGAATCTTGATTTTCTCGACTTGGCTCGCGCCGTCCCGGAATGCACGATGATTCTGGATCACTTTGGCACGCCCTTGGGTGTAGGCATCTACAAACACTGTAAAGATGAGATTTTTCAGGAATGGAAACAGGAAATTGCAGAAATCGCCAAATGCTCAAATGTGTTTGCCAAACTAGGTGGTCTAGCCATGCCCGACAATGGCTTTGGCTGGCATCTGGCAGAAAGACCGCCCAGCTCAGATGAATTTATCAAAGTGCAGAAGAAGTACTATATGCATGCAATCGAATGCTTTGGCCCGGAACGCTGCATGTTTGAGAGTAATTTTCCGGTTGATCGACTCTCGATCAACTACCATGTATTGTTTAATGCCTATAAGAAGATGGTAAGTGATTTTAACGAAGACGAGAAACAGGCTATGTTTTATGATACCGCTGAGAAAGTCTATTCACTGCAGGATTAACAATGCCCTACCACAGCCTGATCTTCGATCTCGATGGAACCTTAACCGATCCACTAATCGGAATAGTGCGCTGCATGAACTATGCGCTAAGCAGCCATGACCATCAACCCAAATCTGAAATCGAGATCAGACCCTATATTGGCCCGCCCTTAGAGACGGCCTTAGGTGATCTGTCCGGCAGTACCGATGAGATACACATCAAACAACTGATGGCCACCTACAGAGAACGCTATGGCGAACTGGGATATGCCGAAAATACGGTATACGACGGCATTTACCCTCTGTTGGACCTGCTAAAGAGCAAAGGCTTTCGCATGGGAGTATGTACCTCAAAATTCGAAAAATATGCAGTCCAGATATTGGAGTTATTTAAACTCGACGGCTATTTCGATTTCGTCAGCGGCGGCGATTATGGCATTGCCAAATCGGATCAACTCATCGAACTGCTTGGCAAAAAAGAGGTGGATGAGAGTTCGCTGATGATTGGCGATCGCGACATTGACTTGATCTCAGCAAGACTCGCCGGCCTGAATAGCGCTGGCGTTCTATGGGGTTATGGCAGCGAGGAGGAGTTACAAGTGGAACAGCCTGTATTTGTTTGCCAGACACCTGGGCAGCTAGGTGAGCAATTACTGTCCTCAAACTAAATTCTAAGGATCCTAGCTACTTCTGCCGCAGTCGTTTTATTACCGCACTACTCGTCAGTACAACCCTATCATCAACGAATAATTCACAGCGAGCGAAGACCATGGACCCACCGCGTTTCATTAACTCTCCTCTTCCTTCAACCAGGTTGTCTTTGAAGGCCGGCGCAAGGAATTCATTATTACAACTAACTGTGGCCACACTTTCGTTCTCTCCTCCATTTGCACAGAGACAGAGGGTGTAGTCTGCAAGCGCCATAAGGATTCCGCCATGCAAGGAGTCATGAGCATTGCAATGATGTTCCTGCACGCGAAATGCCGTTCGCGAGTCGTCTCCTTCCATAGTGAAGAAAAAAGGGCCTATATAGTCCTCTGCCTTATCTCCCACCCAATGGCGAAAGTTAGATGAGATAGCGTAATCTTCGGGTTTTAAGGTCATGAATTGTTCTCTTATGACTGCAAACTAACTGGGGCCAGTGATAATTATCGCAGCGGCTTAATTCTCATCATCGTTTGGAATCGCCAAATCAACGGCGGCACCTACAACCTTGAATGGCACCTTTGCCACTTCTATGGTTGTGTCTACTGCTGCCCCGACCACCGTACCTATACAAGACGATAACAATAGCCCGAGCATCACCGTCACGAAAATTCTTTGCCTGATTAAAAAGAACACATAGTGTTTCATAAGATTAACTGCCAATAGCCTACATCAATAAATTTCTCGAACTTGTATCCAACATCAGAAAACTGCCCAACTTTTTTGAATCCAAGGCTCTCGTGCAAGGCAATGCTAGCCTGATTCGGTAAGGCAATGCTTGCGATTAGACTATGTATCGGCGTCTTGCTCAATTCATCAATCAGATGTTGATAAAGGCGTTTTCCATGTCCTGCTCCCCTGACTTCTCTATCTAGATATATGGTGGTTTCGCGGGAAAGTTTATAGGCTGTTCGGGTTTTCCAGACAGACGCATAGGCATACCCCAGCAGAGAGCCATTCTGTTCCAGTACAAGCCAGGGGCAGTCTGTGCAGGCAATTTGCAATCTCATTCGCATCTGCTCAACATCAAGCGGATCTTGTTCAAATGTGCAGCTGCTGTTCCCTATATACCAGTTATAGATAGCTGCTAATCTTTCGGCGTCCTCAAGCCTTGCAGCTCGAATCATGATCTACCTCCGTGCAATATCCTCGACGGTACTAATCCATCATCTTTCACCCGTGAATGGCTGTACATTCTGAATACCCACTCCGCCCCTAACCAATGCAGAGAAATCTTCTGCCAACTCAGCGCTTCTTTCAAGCACCGTGGTCCAATAAGTTACTCGACTGGAATGATCAAGCTTCTCGAAGTCATATCTATCTGGTATTTTTCCAAATGGCAGACTGGCGACGAATTCAGCCGACGGAGTCAACAGGACAACGTTGTCAAAATTTCTGCGGTGAACTTTTCTCCACGGCAGATGTTTATCAAACCATCCAGGGATCACCACCGGTGAAAAATGCGGGTACAACACCAATCCTTCACCGGCATGAAAGGGAAAATCGAAGTGATAATCGGTGATACCCCCATCCCAATACAATCCGTGCTTGGCTCCCGCGATATCACGGACGCCATTTAGTACCATGGGAATAGAACCACTGGCTACCATCGCATCCATCAAATTATTCTTGTTTAGTGCAACATGCACGGTCGCCAAGTCTGCGGTATTTGCCCAGGGTGACAATTGCCCCATATTCGAGAAAATTGTGCGCTCAAAAAACAGAGACAGAGTCTTTCGACTTATCACATTAAGCGCTGCACTTTTAAATAACATCAGAGCCTGCAGCGATTTAATTCTTGAGGACCCAAGTCCACGAGCGCGATCCGCAATAATATGGGTCCTGAAAATTTCATTATTGACGATCTCTTCCACGCCACCTGCACCCAGCATATCCAGCAGCATCTGCTGTGCCTTCTCGGTAATCTCATCCGTGCTTGGCTGCTCAGAATATTGCTCCTCGCTGTAACTCTTAGCCAGCCGCTGTATGGCGGCAACCGGGTCCGAAGTAGCCAGGCAGCACATTCGCCAGGCTCCTGCGGAGGAGCCAAGAGTAATTAGTTCTCGCTGGCGATCGGCAAAAAAATCTCCAAAAAGATAGCGATCGAGACCGTATAGAACGAACCATTTCGGCCCACCTGAGGCGGCGAGCATGACTTTGAACTGGTCAGCATTGAGCCCTTCAACGCGAAGGCGATTTAAGGCAACCGGGCCGGCAAAAATAGAGAGAGATGACATGAGTGGCTAATGATATAATCGTCGGCGCTCGCAGGCTATAGCCATCTGCCGGCAAAAGACCAAACATCAACCCCGATCTACCTATAGAATTGAATCCATGTTGACCAAGCTGCTACATGATCGCAAGACGCTGTTGTACTTACTGACCATAGGCAACACTATTGCCTTCGCGACCTGGCAGGTGATGCTAAATAATTTTGCTGTAGAGGAAGCCGCCTTTACCGGCACGGAGATCGGTGTATTGCAGAGTCTTCGTGAGGTGCCGGGCTTTCTCGCCTTTACCGCAATTCTGGTGATGGTGTATATACGCCAACAGACATTCGCCATTCTTGCCTTGCTAACATTGGGCATAGGAACAGCTATTACCGCTTTTTACCCCAGCGCACTTTGGCTGTATTTCAGCACAGTCATCATGTCCATCGGTTTTCACTATCTGGAGACCCTGCATAATTCTTTGAGTCTGCAATGGCTAAGTAAGGCGGAAGCGCCCAAGGTGTTGGGACAGCTGTTAAGTGCGCGAGCGCTCTGTAATCTGGCCATTCTCGGCAGCCTGTACATCTACCTGATGTTTTTTGCCGCGAATTATAATGTGATCTACATGTTAGCCGGCGGTATCGCTGTCGCTATTGGACTTCTATGCTGGATTGCCATTCCTCATTTCGAAGATGGTGTAGTGCAGAGAAAAACCTTATTCCTGCGCAAGAAATATTGGCTCTATTATTTACTCACCTTCCTCGCCGGTGCACGTCGTCAGATATTCGTTGTCTTTGCAGGCTTCTTACTGGTGGAGAAATTTAATTTCCCGGTAGAAGATGTGGTGATGTTAACTCTGGTTAATGCGGCTTTAACGTTCTATCTGGCACCTAAAATAGGTCGCCTGATAAGCTATATTGGAGAACGGCGAGCGCTGACGCTGGAATACATAGGTTTGATTATTATTTTTATCAGCTATGCCTTTGTTGATTCTATAGCTCTGGCGATAGCACTGTATTTACTTGATCATATGTTTTTTGCCATGGCGATAGCTATCAAGACCTATTTTCAAAAGATAGCAGATCCGGCCGATATTGCCGCAACTTCCAGTATCAGTTTTACTATTAATCACATTGCGGCAGTGGTTCTACCGGCGGCCCTGGGTTTGGTTTGGGTGATTAATCACAGCGCTGTATTTCTAGTGGGAGCGGCCATCGCTGCCGGGTCCTTGATATTGTCGCAGTTGATTCCCGATCATCCACGCCCCTCCGCTGAAACTCGACTGGCTGCACAGCAACCAGTCTGACAATGCAGGCGCGCTTTGATTGATCAGTTTTTCTTGAACTACTTAGTGCCCCTGCTCGAACACAACCGTAAAACTCACGGGAACCGCTCGGCTTATGCCGGGAAGGCCTGCGACTTCGCGAAGCTTTTCGACTCCTGCCGTCAACGCAAAAGAATCGGCCATGACTATGATCGGCTGAAGGGTAGACACCACTACGCCCTCCCCGGTCCTGGTAATTTGTACATCGGCGGTCAAGCCTAGCGATTCACCGTGTAGGTCTAGAGTAAAATCGATTTGTCGCGCAAGCGATGCCCCGGCTTCCAGTCCCGTCAAGGCTTCAAGGTTGATGTTGCCAGTTATTGTGGCCTGCGGGAAAAGGTTGGTCTCGAACAGCATTTCCTGCATGCGCTCATTGCGAATCGGAATCATTGTATTGACGCTGGCCAGTTGAATGGTAATTTCTACTTCGCCATCATCACCGATAGTGCCAGAAAGCATGTCGAAAGTATGAACTTCAGCCACATGCTCAGCTTTTACGGTAATAAAGCTCAAACGCGAAGCATCGTTGTCCAAAGACCAACGCGCCTGCGCCGTGCCAGCAAACATTAATGCGAACAGCAGGGTCATAAACCTGGTTTGCAGGGATTTAGTGCTCATTCTTACGCTCCTTATCAGTCAGTGCCCAATTAGGCATCAGGCGTTCCACGCTGTTTATATTTGGATGGGAAATAAAACAAGCTATCCAGTAAATAAATGTATTACAACAAAAGGTCCATCAAATTCTGTGCAGGCCCTAGCTTACTAGAAAATGTCAGGTCTAGACTATCAAAGTTGAAGAAATTTCGAGATACCCGGTCCTGGATGTGTCATTAGAACTTTGTACGTCGTTCAAGACCAGTTAGAATCAGGGGAATAAGCAATAACCCTACAAAAATTATGAGCATTCAAATCCCCACTATCGACTTCGGTCGCGACTCGGACGATGCTGAGTTGATCGAGCAGCTGCAACTAGCTTGCGAACAGTGGGGTTTCTTCCAAATTACAGGCCATGGTGTTAGTCCTGCTCTTAGGGCAAAATTTTTCCAGGCGATGGGCGATTTTTTTGCTCTTCCAAAACAGAGCAAATTAGCTGTGTCCCGCAGCGAGCTGAACTTCTGGGGTTACTATGACAAGGAACTGACCAAAAACAAGCGTGATGCCAAGGAGATATTTGACATCGATGCAAATCTAAGCAATCTGCGTGACCAGCACAGGGCTCATTCTGTGCCCTGGCCAAGTGAACTACCTGATTTAGAGTCAACCGTAGTCGAATGGCTGCAGGCCTGTGAGCAGCTCAGTCAGAATCTGCTAGCTGCTATCTGCACTGCCATGGAGCAACCGGCGGATTCACTGACCGCCATGTTCGAGAAAAGCCACAGCAGCTTTCTGCGATTCAATTATTATCCCACACCCTCTGACAAATCTGCCTCGAACTCAGAAGGCTATCAAGAATCAGCTCTAGGCATTCATCCTCACACCGACGCCGGCGCATTGACCCTACTCGTTCAAGATGAAGTGGCCGGCTTGCAAGTCAGAAAAAAAGATACTTGGCACACAGTAGTCCCGGCCGACGATGCTTTTATCGTGAATATCGGTGACATGATGCAGGTATGGTCAAATGATCGTTTTGTTGCACCGGAACATCGTGTCCTTGCCAGCGCGGATAGGGCGAGATTGAGCGCTCCTTATTTCTATAACCCAGCTTATGACGCTGTTTGCTCGCCCCTGACTGCCGACGAGAACAGCAGTCACTACAAGCCAGTGAACTGGAGCGAATTTCGCAGCGGCCGGGCTGCGGGAGACTACGCCGACCAGGGCGAAGAAATACAGATATCCTGGTTCCGGAAATAGCGGATGTAGTGCATAGGCAGAGCCTTGCTAACTAGTCCTAATCACTCTCAGTTATTAATGTAAACTGTCCTCCATTTCACACATTCGAAGCGTTTTAGGCATGAAAGCAAGCAGTAACACTCCTTTGGTAAAACATCTGGTACTGCTGGGAGGCGGTCACAGTCATCTAGCGGTACTAAAACGCCTGGGCATGAATCCCGTGCCCGGGCTTAGTGTTACCCTGATAAGTCGTGACATCGAAACCCCCTACTCTGGCTCTCTCCCTGGCTTCATAAGCGGCATCTATAGTTTTGATGAAATTCACATCGACTTGAGGCCGCTGGCGCAGTTTGCAGGCGTCAGACTTATCCAAAGCGAAGTGAATCGAATCGACTTCGAACAAAAAATTGTCTACTGCGAAGGCAGACCGGCTATAGAATTCGACTTGATCTCGCTGAATATCGGTTCAAAACCAAATGCAGTCAAAATTCCCGGTGCCGAAGAATACGCGATAGGTATCAAACCCATTGACCAATTTTTACAACGATGGCAGGAGTTTTTTGAGCAGGCAATTGCCACCATTAGAGATCAAAAAGCGCAATTTAAATTGCTAATAGTTGGAGGTGGCCCTGCCAGTGTGGAGCTGGCCTTCGCTACGCAACATCGAATCCATAATGAGCTTGCTTTTAAGTCGTTCAAAGACTCTCTTCTGAAAATTACTATTGTCAGCGCAGATGATGACGTTGTTAAATTTCACAATGGCAAGGTGCGCAGCCTTGTTAGATCGGAACTGGCGCGACGGGGCATCGATGTCTTGTATGAGCACAAGGTAGTCGAATTCCAGAAAGACCAAATTCGTTGCGAAAACGGTATCCAGCTCGACGCGGACGCTATGGTGTATGCAACCGGTGCCAGTATTCCACAATGGCCTTCCGACTGTGGCCTTGCTATTAGTGATGACGGCTTCATTGAGGTGAATAATTTTCTGCAATCCACCAGTCATGAATTCGTCTTCGCGGCAGGTGATGCCGCTACGGTCAAGGGAGAACCGCGGCCGAAATCCGGCGTCTATGCGGTTCGGCAGGGAAAACCATTGGCTGAAAATTTGCTGCGCCATGCAACTGGCAGAAAACTGCTTCCCCATAAACCTCAGAAACATGCCCTGGCCCTGATCAGCCTGGCGAACAAAACAGCAATCGCTTCTCGTAATAATTTATTCTTCAAAGGTCGGTGGGTCTGGTCATTAAAACATTCAATCGATACTGCTTTCATAAAAAAATACACTCAGCTTCCTGAAATGCCTGACTCTCTGGATATCGAGATTGGATTGGTTGATAAGCAAACCGAACTAGAACTACGAAAACATGCCATGCGCTGTGCTGGCTGCGGAGCCAAGGTTGCAGGCAATATTCTCGAACAGGTGTTGCAACGACTCCCCGCGAATAAAAGCAGCGATATCCTTTCTTCCGGATCATCAATCGAAGATGCCGCACTTATAAAACTGGAGGACGACAGAATATTACTACAGAGCGTTGATCAGCTTAGTGCTTTCATCAATGACCCCTGGTTGTTCGCAAAAATTGTCAGTAATCACTGTATGAGCGACATTTACGCCATGGGCTGCGTGCCACACTCGGCTTTGGCAATAGTGAGCATACCCAGTGCCAGCAAGTCGTTAAGTAAAAGCCAGCTCAGCGAGATAATGCTGGGTTGCAGCGAAGCGCTGGCAGAGAACGACTGTGCGTTAATTGGTGGTCATTCCGCAGAAGCTAGCGACCTGCAATTCGGCCTCTGTGTAAATGGCTTCGCCAAGAAAGATGCGCTACTAAGTAAAGGCGGCATGCAAACCGGCGACATTATCATTCTGTGCAAACCTTTGGGCTCAGGCACTTTGCTAGCCGCAGACATGCGTTATAAGGCGAAGCATCGCTGGATTAAGGCCGCACTGGAGCAGATGCTAATTTCAAATAAACTAGCAGCGGAGTGTTTCATTCAACACAAGGCAACCGCCTGTACAGACATTACCGGTTTCGGCCTCGCTGGCCATCTATTCGAAATGCTAACTCCACACAATGTCGAACTCGAGCTAAGCGTTGCTGATCTTCCCGCCCTGGATGGCGCTTTAGAAACTCTAAAGCAAGGAATTCTTAGCTCATTACACGGCGACAATTCTCTGGTCAGCAGAGATATATTTAATACCGAAGCCTTTCTGGATAATCCCCGTTACAAGCTAATGTTCGACCCGCAAACTGCAGGCGGCTTATTGGCAAGCGTACCCGATTCGGAAGCGGAAAATTGTATAACGGCTTTGCGTGAAGTGGGATATAAGCAAGCGAAGGCTATTGGCAGAGTAGTAAGAGTGGGTGCTGGTCAGCCGGCTTTGATTCTTAAATAGGGTTTAGTCCGAGCGCTCACACTCTCGTTAAATACGCGTCAGGGTATCGCATCACAGACAAGGCCATCGCCATCACAAGATAGACAAGAGCGAACAGAGGCGACCCTATCTGTGTACTAATATGGGTATAGATGGCACCGACCATCAATACCACTATCAATACCGCTCCATAGGTGGCTGTGCGAGGAATCAGAACCACCGCCCCTGCCAGAAATTCCAGAACTCCAATCAGAATCGTAAACCCTTCTGAATAACCCCAGTTTTCGAAGCGGTTAATCATACTGTCAGAGGGCATTATTTTAGGCCAACCGGCCGCTAAAAAACTCAATCCTAGCAGCGCAGAAAATAACCATGCGAACCCATTCTTTAAAGTTTTTCTATTCATGGTCGATCTCTCTTAATATTACGATTCGTAATTATAAATAATATGAAAAATAAAGCAAGCCTCTCCTCTTTGTCCTACCTAATTCTGTGCATGCTTCACAGAAAGCCCCAGAGTGGTTACGCCGTCTGTCAAAATATAGAGGCAATGCCAATAGGCGCTATCAGCTCAAGTCCCGGATCCATCTATCCCTGCCTAAAAAACCTCGAAGACGCGGGTTTACTATTGAGCAAAGTAGTAGGTGGGTCGGTAAAACCGAGAAAGCATTTCCGCATAAGCACGCGCGGGAAACGCGTTCTAAGCAAATGGTTTGACGAAGCAATTGATGCCACTGCAGTCATCAAGTCTCCAGAGACGCTATTTATCAAGCTCTCCTACTTCGACACTGACTCGAGTGCGTTATCCGATGTGTTGCTCGAATTGGAGAAAGATTTGATAAACAGGAAAAAATTATTGCTTAACTATAAGGCGGGCGCAGCTGGGAAAATGAATCAAGGCGGCCTATTGGCACTGGACCTTTCGATTCAAATGACAGATTTCCTGAAAAAATGGACTGGAAAGGCAGCCAAGGAGATAAGCTCCGTAAAACTATAAGGCCGGAACCGGTTCTAGAGGTAAAATTAAGCTATTTAGTTTGAATTGATGGACTGCCTGGCGCTGGGAGTCCGAGCATTCAGCACAAGCGCAGCCAATATATAGCTCCGTTAATCCTTAGCAGCTTCTGCTTCCAGGTACCGTGCTCCACGAAGCGCGCCGACCATGCTGTAATTTCCTTCATGACAGGTGTATTCGTAGATATGCCCACTATCATCTCTGACGAATGAGAATTCACCGCGCCAGGGTTCCGTGTAATAGACTGGATCATTCACCGTGAATTGATAATTCAACTCGCTTTCCGATGTTCGTGTGAAGCGCTCGGTCACGCGGGCCTCGCTGCTTATTAGCATCGGTCTACCAATAGCGGCACGTTCCGGATTAACATCACTGTAATGGGTGGTTTCAACCATCAGGGTGTCGCCTTCCCAATGACCGACAGAGTGCCCCTCAAAGCTTCTGATGGCATCTGGTCGCAAATGCCCGTCCATGTGAATCACTCGCAGCATTACCGCTTCTTCACTAACGATGGCGATGGTATCAGCGGTCTGTACAAAGCCATGAAACAACTGATACATAAATGCGCGCATGGGGGGAGAACCCCAGGCCTCTGTGCAGCGCTCCACGCCAGGCCTCTGCTCAGGGCCATCGTATCCTACGCCCTCGAAGTAAGAGTGTGCGGCCCGTTGTGCACCCAGTTCGTTATAGGGCAGCACGCCGTTTTCCGGGTACACGATGACAGAGCTACGACTTTCACCATTTACTACGGCCAGAACCGGCGGGCCTAGCCTGTCAATATCAGGATCGTTATTATCGTCCATGCCTGCCGCAACCGCCTGCGCGAACCCGGCTGCCTGTTCAGCTGACAGTGCTAGAGGGAGGCCTTGAGGCCGTTCCAGCATGGTATTGAATCGAGTACTCCAGACACCCTGAAAGTCAGGCTGACCGTACTCTGTTCTCGGCACCTCATAGCTGTCCGCCGTTTGGGCGAAACTGAATGAATTGAAAAGACAGAGAGTAAGGGCAATAAAAAAGGCTCTTGCTTGCATGAGTGAATCCTTGGCTATGGGTTAGCGATTTGATTTAGAGCTTGATTCGAGTTTAACAGCCATCGGCTATGTGCTGCTAGTTCAAATGGCATCCTGAATATTGGGGGCGGATGGGGCTTGCCGCTGGACCAGATTAGCAATATTAGCACTGCACATGGGTGGGGGAGCGCATCGGCCTGCGCCTCGCTTGCCACTTCAGTTAGCCGACCTTCAAAATATGAAATTAGAGTGCAATCATACTTAACAGTATTCTCCGCAATTTCTACTAATCTGTTGCCCTTTTTGATTTATTTTTTATGTGTCGCTTTTTGATTCAAGCATGACCTCTACTCTTGGTCGGTTGCGACTTTAACCAAGCGCACTATTTCCTTCACTTCGGTTTTCGTTTTAAAGGCTAATACAATCCAATGCGGTTTAGTACGAAATCTATTCGGATGGTTTGTTGAACCTCTGGGATGCTCTAGACCTTCAGCGGCAATTTTGCTTTTCGTTAGCTTTAAATCTAATTCAAAGTCGGTGTCAAAATGAGCAATTCCCTTCCCTTTGTATTCAAAGTAGGTAAAGCCAGGATGTTCAGGCAATAGTTTTTCTTCTATACCCGGAATTATTTTCAATTCTGAAGTTAGTATTTCACGTAGTGTTTGCATCTTCTTCGATGATTTCCCAGTTATCTCAAGACACGTAACGCCCCTAATGGGCTGCGTATTTTCGCACGTTTCATTTGATTTGACTGTTATGTGCCCGGAGTATAAGGCGTTCCTTGATGAAATCGAAGCTTCCAATTCCCATTAGAACGAGACCAGATCGAAGACCTATGAGCATATTCGATCCCTTCTACTGCATTAATAATACTATTGTAAGTCACTTGAACGACATCATCAGATAGTTGTCTGACTTCAAGATCAGGCAATGGGAAAGTGACCTCTATACTCCGCGGCTCAATAGATAATATTTCCTCAAGATTATAGATTCGGCCGGAGCGTCCATACTCCACAAAATCTGTAGACATGAGTTCTCGCATATAGGGCTCGTTAAAGCGAGTCTCAGTTTTCCAGAGATCTTCTTCTAGCTTTCTTAGCTCGCCCAATTCTGACTGTGATAAATATTCCATCTATCTATTCGAAGTCTGTACACACAACATTTACATAAGGTGCGCACTCTGTTTATCAGAAATATCTGTGTGCACGATTGTTTCCGCTTCACGGGAGTATCTCATCGATATCGCGGGAATTCTAGGACCACCTAAAGACGAACTACGCTGTGCTTCGGGCGGCGCAATAGATAGCTTGTGGCGTTATCTGCTGTATTGTGCCTCTTTAACAGAGACTTCAATGTTTGTGAGGAATATGCTGGGCTTTGCTGCAAATAAAGGACTCAATACTAGGCAGAAGCGTCCCAAGCCATTGATTTTCAATGATTCCTCTTCAGCATCGGTATTCTCAAAACTGGAACTTAATAGCCCTGTGGGTTATAGTCCCGTGCATAAAATTTCCGCCACTTTGTTTGGGAATCAGAATGAAATTACTCAAGTTCGCTACCTGTTTGGCTGCCACAACATTGTTGTTGAGTAGCAGTATTAGTTATGCACAAGGCGATGGTGCAGCCTCGCTGTTGCAGCGCTACGGAAATTTGGATGTAGAGCGAACCGGGCCTACCATCGATGCCGAACTTGCACAGAAATATCATCGCCGTGGCAATACTTACAGTAATTTGGAGCGCTATGAAGAAGCCATAGCTGAATACCGCAAGGCAATCAGTGCAGACCCAAACCTGGCAGACGCGGTGCGCAATCTCGCCAATACCTATTTCTTTTTGCAGCGCTTTGACGAGGCGAAGCCACTGCTGGCTCGATTTATTCGCATGCAAACCACTACTACCGCCTCACTGATAGCCGCAGTGTCGACCCTGGCGGAGCTTGAACGAAAAGATGCTAACTATGAGGAATCCTTTGTCTATGATCTACGCGCCATAGAGTTGGACCCGAACAATGATTCGCAAGTGCATATCATGGCGAACACCTATAACAATGCCGGCGAAGCAGACAAAGCAATTGAGATCTACCGAAAAGCCGTAAAAATCAAGCCGGAGAATGCGTTTTTTGATCGTAGCCTTGGCCGCATACTGGAACAAGAGGGGCGTATCGAAGAAGCCCTGGAAGCTTATGAATCCGCGGCAGCTAAAAATCCCGATTCCGATTTTTATACTACGCTGGTTGAATCTACGCGCAGTCGTCTACAACGTTGAGGCCAACAGAGCTTGGCCACTAGTGCGAAGCCCTTAGCAACTGATTCTGTTCCGCTTCCGATAAATCCGCTATTCCTTTTACCTCGCTGTAAAAGGACGAAAAATCCCTGTTTGATTGCTCAAATAATTCAGAGAAGAACGGCAGTAAATCATTGTAAGAAGCAACCGTGGACAACTGGGCATTGTTTAGTGAACTGGAGAACCATTCATCGTATCCTGCATAGCCCTGCCACTGTTGTTTTAGATTCTCATAGGCAAGCCTTAAATCTTGTTGCAGCTCAGTTTTCCTGTCACGCATCGCATTCGCTGCCATTTCTTGTTCGTATAGCTGCGCGAATTCATCGCGGTATTGAGCGATCAAATCGACGAATTGTTGCTGCCTTTCATGATCGAGCATAGCCGCATCGAGGCTTGTGGCATCGTTCACTGTAGTCAACCAGCGGCGTACGCCTTCGCGTTCCACTGCCGTTGCAAAGCTCTCGTTGAAAGTGGTATCACCGGGTACATACACCAATTGATGGGCCAACTCATGAAAGATAAGCCCTGCCAATTGATAATCGTCGCGCGTTAATACCGTACTTAGCACCGAGTCTTCGAACCAGCCCAAGGTGGAATAGGCATCGACCCCACCGGTGTAGACATCGTAGCCATCTTCTTGCAATTTTTGTGCATAGCGCAGAGCCGACTGTTCCGAGAAATAACCGCGATAAGAAACGCAGCCCGCTATTGGATAACACCAATTAACTGGATCGATAGAAAATTCTGGCGCCGCAAACACGTTCCAGACCACATGTTCCCTCTCGATGTCCACATAGGTGGAGTAATGATCACTTACCGGTAACATCAACTCACTCTCGGCGAATTCTCGAATTTCTAATACTCGTTCGAACTTAATAGCGAGTTCTTCGGGTAAATCTTGCTGTTGTAATAAACGCTGAATATCTTCCCGTCCAAATACGATGGCAAGCTGACCCCTGGCTGCTTGGGAATAGTATCCAACTGTTTCACAGGAAATCAGGAGCACTGAAATTACTAACAGCAGCGTTGCCTTAAGACTGTTCGAGCCTGGCAGTTTTTTGCTGGCTGACATGACTCAATCCCCTTGCAGTGTAACTATCAAGGTTCTTGAACTTGCCTTATCGCGGTGCTCGCCGAGGTAGATGCCCTGCCAGGTACCCAACTGTAATCTGCCGACACTGATGGGCAGCGTTAGTTCGCAGCCTAACAAGCCGGACTTTATATGGGCCGGCATGTCATCGGGCCCCTCATAGGTATGTTCATAGTAGGGCGCATTCTCCGGAGCAAGTTGATTAAAATGTATTTCCATGTCACGCCTTACGGAGCTGTCCGCATTTTCGTTAATACTTAAGGATGCTGAAGTGTGCTGCAGAAAAAAATGCGCCAGGCCGGTTTGAATGTCTACCAACTCCGGCAGAGATTGCAGAAGCTCATCGCTAATCAGGTGAAAACCTCGAGGGCGTGGACTGAGTTGAATCCGTTTCTGCAACCACATGGCTCAGGGGCCAACCAATTCTATCTCAAACAGGTTTGCCCAGTGCTTGCCGGTGACAAACAGGCGCTCCGCTTCCGCGTCCCAGGCAATACCGTTTAACACAGCCTCGGAGCTACCCAACTGAGTTTGGCTGGACAGGCCAGTTAGATCGATAACTGCATTCACTTCACCGCTATCAGGATTGATGCGCAGAATATAATCTGTCTGCCAAACATTAGCCCAGACTTCGCCGTTAATGTATTCCAATTCATTTAATTGATTTATGGAATTACCAGCAAGTTTGACTTCCACCTTATGTAGCGGTGCAAAGGTTTCCGGATCCATAAATTGCAAGTTAGCACTGCCGTCACTCAAAATTAAATTACTTCCATCATAGGCCAGTCCCCAACCCTGGGTCGCGTTGTAGTGAGAACCAACCGATTCGAATGTGGCCTTGTCATAAACGAACACCAAATGGGATTGCCAGGTAAGTTGATAAATCTTGTCACCAACTATTTCTATACCTTCGCCGAAATAACGCCTGGACAAACTCTTGCTCATCAACACTCTAGCATCTTCCAGATTAATCTTGCTTAGCGAAGACAGTCCGTTCTTGCCGGTGCCTTCAAACAAATAGCCCTCGTGATAGACCAGACCCTGAGTGAAGGATTCGATATTATGCGGGTAGGTCTTGACGATGGAATAACCATAGCGCGGCACTGGCTCCTGCGCCTGCAATAATAAAGGAGTGGCGAGGATAAGCAGGAAAATTAGTAGCTGTGGTCGAATCGCAGTAATACTCAAAATTTCTCCACTGATATAGAATGTCACACTGGTGAAAGACTCTAGTTAAGAAAGATTCATTCACACTGTATACACGCTACTTTCAAGCTCATGAACCACAGCTGAATAATCGGAGCGCTCTATGTCGGACGACTGTCTATTTTGCAAAATTATCGCAGGGGAAATCCCCTCTAACAAGGTTTATTCCGACGATGACCTGTATGCCTTCGAGGACATCAATCCAGCTGCCCCACAGCATATATTGATAATCCCCAAAAAGCACTTGACCAATATAAACTCAGCCAATGAAAAAGACGAAGCCTTGCTGGGGAAATTGCTACTCAGAGCCAATGAGATTGCCAAAGAACTGGGTCTCGCGGAAGATGGCTTTCGCTATGTGATTAATACCGGACGCGATGGCGGTCAAACTGTGTTTCACCTGCACCTGCATATACTCGGCGGTAGGGCCTTGAGCTGGCCTCCGGGTTAGGCTCTAAGTTTTTGTAGTAGAGACTGTTCTGCCGCGAACACTCCCTTCTCGGTTATGATTTTGCTCACCAATCGAGCTGGAGTCACATCGAATCCATAATTGCTGATTGCTACTTCCTCAGGGCATAGTCTTACCTGTTGCACATCACCGTATTCATCTATTCCTTCGAGATGACTCACTTCTCTAGCGTCTCTCTCTTCTATAGGAATTTCTGCAATACCGTCGGACAATGTAAAGTCGATACTCGATACCGGCAGGGCAACGTAGAATGGAATATTATTGTCATGGGCGGCCAGGGCTTTTAGATAAGTACCAATTTTATTACAGACATCGCCGCTGACGGTGGTGCGATCACTGCCCACCACACAGCAATCCACCAAGCCTTGCTGCATTAAGTGACCTCCTGCATTATCGACGATGAGAGTATGCTCAATACCCTGCTGGGCGAGCTCCCAACAGGTCAGTGAAGCACCCTGATTACGTGGTCTGGTTTCATCAACCCAAACATGAATCGGCACACCGGCAGCAGCTGTCTTATAGATCACTGCCAGGGCAGTACCCCAGTCTACGGTCGCCAATGCGCCGGCATTGCAATGGGTAAGCACGTTTAATGGATTACTCAGATCGGCTTTGGCGTTCCAGATTTCCTGCAATAAAACTGCCCCATTTTCGCCGATGGCCTCGCAGATCGCACTATCTTCTTCCTCTATTGCTCGAGCCTGCTGTAGAGCAGCGGCGGCGCGCTCTGCTACGACGGTATTGCGTAGCGCAGCGTTCACCCTGCTGAGCGCCCACTGCAGATTAACGGCTGTGGGTCGGGTTGCTGCCAGTCGGTCCAGCGCAACTGCCAATTGATTGGGATCTTCACGCAGCGCCAGATACATGCCGTAGGCAGCAGTTACGCCTATTAGCGGTGCTCCCCGAACTTGCATAGCCTCGATGGCATGACAGGCATCTTGCAGATTTTTTAGCGAGGCGATTTCGAAGCGATGCGGCAGGCAGGTCTGGTCTATGATATTGACGCTGCCATCACTCTCATCAAACCAGATACTTTGGTAATGTTGACCGTTAACATTCACTACTCATCGTCCCCTTGGGTGGGAAATCTCTTCAGCTTAAATCACTCGCTCATTGCCGCCGTCAATTGGCAGTTGCGCGCCGGTGGTCTTGGCTAGAGAATTACCCGCAAAAATCGCCACTGCTCGCGCTACGTCGGCAGCAGCGACTTCGGTTTTTAAAACATTGGCAGTCTTGTATTGCTCCACGGTCAGGCCATAGTGCTGTGCACGACTTGCCAGCACTTCATCTGTCCAAATCCCTGTGTCATACACTGCATTGGGATGTAGTACGTTGACGCGAATTCCCTGAGCACCCAGTTCTAAAGCGGCTACCCTCGCCATCTGAGTTAGACCCGCCTTCGCCACCGAGTAGGCAGAGGCACCGGGTCCTGGTGCTGGGACATTCTTGGAGGCGATTATCACCACAGCCGGATCGATTCCGTTATTCAGATACGGCAAGGTAGCGCGCAGCAATTTCATATGCGAACTTAGATTGAGCTGCAGTGATTTTTCCCAGCTCTGGTCATCAATATCTTCGATGTTTTGACTGGCTGGAAAACTCCCAGCATTGCTCACCACTATGTCGATACCACCAAATTCGAGTACAGCCTGTGTTAGGGCCGACTCGATTGCCATTTTGTCGGTGACGTCGCAATGCACAGACATCACCTGCGAGCTACTGAATTGCTCGGCAAAGCCCTCGGCAATATCCAATGCTAGTACAACTGCACCCTTGCCTATGAGTTCCTGCACACAGGCTTGGCCTATGCCTGATGCAGCCCCACTAACCACCGCCACCTTAGCTTCGAACTCGGCCGCCGTAGCGGAAGATTTTAATTTGGCCTGCTCCAGTTCCCAGTACTCCACGTCGAACAAGTCCTGGCTTGGCAGAGTCTGCCAACCACCCAGACTCTCAGCCAGTTGAATGGCTTTAATCGTATGCTGTGAAATATCCTGCACAATCTGTAATCGTTTCTGATTTGCCGCCAGATACACCATGCCTTTGTTGCGCCACACTCCATAGCGGGGCATACAATCCAGGCATTGATGATAATCAGCGCGGTGCTTATTGAAATAATCAGTGTAGTCAGATTGAAATTGCTGCAGTCCCGGAATCGGGTCATCCTCAAAAATAGCGGCGAAGGCCTTGGCGTGAATCGTATGATCTGGTGTTAATGGCCCCCGAGTCGCTATCTCAGGACAATTTTCCAATGCGGCAAATCCCGCTGCCAGCTCATTGGTCTCCAATCGAACTAGCACCGGTTTGCCCATGATATCCGCTGCCGCCAGGCGCAGGCGACTGAGCTGCAAGCAATCTTGCTCGGTGGGCTGATAGCTCGCTATCGCCAAACCTCGCCCGGCAGTTTTGCTTTGCAGGAAATCTTCAGCCTTGCTCACCAAGTCAATCATGTTGTCATAGCTGGTCTTGGCATCTTCATCGAAGGTAAATATGCCATGATGCAATAAGACTATGCCGCGCAGACTCTCCCATTCGACAGACGCGGTGGCCTCCGCAACCTGCTGCGCCAATATAAAGCCGGGCATCATATAGGGCAGTATCAGAACCTCATCGCCATAAATATCTGCCAGTAGGGCGGCACCGTCTGGGCTATTGCTGATAGCCACCACGGCATCGGCATGACTGTGGTCCACGTATTTATGAGGGATGAGGGCATGCAATATCGCTTCTACCGAAGGTGTGGGCGCAGTGGGATCTAAAAGAGCGAGCCGCAATTGGCGCATCATCTCGCTGTCGCTTAAGCGATCGAGCTCACCCAGTCGCAACAGATAGTCCATTTTGACGGCTGGAAATCCGGCGGCTTCGATGCTGCGCAGGTCCCACCCAGAACCCTTAACCAACAGAACCGGCTCTGAATCACCGAAGACGTTCTGCAAATCTCCTTTCACCGAGGTGTTTCCACCGCCGTGCAAGACTAAATCAGCATCCTGTCCTAACAGCTGCGAGCTGTAGACTCGCAACCCCAGGTTTTCATCCTTAGTGGCGTGGGCTATGGCCTCGGTTTCTATCCAGCGGTTTTTCATGTAGGGACTAATCCAAACGTAGCTTATTGGTGACTGGCCTCTGTGCTAGTAGCTGCGGCCTGAAACGAAAAACGCACCATCGTTATGGCGATGATGCGCTTATTTTTGTATCTAATCTCTGCAGTCTTAGCTAGCGACCACAGCAGTCAGAAGCCATAACTTCAGTTTGGCTCAACGATAGAGATATTCGCCATGCCAGCCTGGCGAGCGGCATCCATAATCATCACCAGGGTTGCTACTTCCGAAGCCTTGTTGGGTTGAATAATTACCGACGCCGCTGGGTTCTCGGCTTTTAACTGGTCGATATTTGATCGAATGAAATTCGGTAAGATTGGACGCGGATTGCCATTCAAAATAATTTCGTTATTCGAGCCAATTTCAAACAATATGTTCTTCTTCTCATCGTCTGGCGGTGGCTGGTCACTGTTGTTATTGTCGCTACTGGCCGCACTCACTGAGGTCTCTGAGAGAAATGTCGCAGTTACAACAAAGAAGATTAGCAAGATAAAAACCACATCCAGCATGGGAGTGAGGTCAATCTTGGTATCGTCGCTCTTCCTCTTTCCGGCTATTTTTTTCATTTTTATGTCCTGACTGCTATCAAACCGTGTATCAAACTGTTGCACAAAACTAGGGCCGATTCCGTGATTTTTGGGGAATCGGCCCTAAGAGTATAGCAACCCTTTCCACAGAAGCAAAAGCCAGATTGTGCCGCCAGGCAGCACTTTTCCCCTGCTGCCACGAAAAAGGGAGGCCTTGGCCTCCCTGTCCTCTAACCTACGCTGCAGATTTTATACAAGCAATTGATTTAACTGGCTTTATTCCTCTAAACTGCGGAGAATTTCCAGCAACTATTTCTTCAAGGATGAAATTGTGAACTTTATAAGCTCTTTCAACTGCCTTGGAGTCTTACCATCTCTACTATTCACGCGAATACCGTGCAGGCTATTCATCAGCACATCCGCTGCAAATTCCACACTCACACCTTTCTTCACTTTTCGATTCTTATGGGCATCTTTCAGTCTGGCTACCAGCGCCTTGCGAATTACCGCCAAGGACCCACGTACCACTTTTCGTATTTCTTTGTCGTAGTTGATACTTTCACAGACCGAATTCACCAATAGACAACCCATGCTGCGATGCTTATTGGTTACATTGATAACAGACTCATCAAAATAAGCCTCTATTGCATCCCAGGCACCCAGCTTCTCATTCTTTAGAGAAGCAGCAATTTGTTGCTCTACCAATTTATTATATTGGTCAACGCAGGATTTGAAGAAAGTATCCTTATCTCCGAAGGAGTTATAAAGCGTACCGCGATTAATTCCTGTGCAATCTAATAGCTTCTGCACCGAACTTGCCTCATACCCTTCTTTCCAAAACTGTTCCATAGCATTGGTTAATACTTTGTTTTCATCAAACTCCACTGGTCGTGCCATATTTATCTACTCAATACGTCTAAATTGTTAATAATTTGAAAAATCCCTGCGCCCCAGCGATAAACAATGGCCTGCGCAATTCTGTTTCTCATCTGATTTTGAAGCGCGCCATTGTAGTACAGCGAATTATTTATTACACCCAATGTGTAGGATAATTTCCCGGTTTTTCCCGCTAAGGGCCTAACACCCCTATTTGAATGGCTGATTGCACAATTGTGGGGCGACAATGTGATCTACATCACGAAATTTCAGTGCGTATAGAGGATCAGAAACATTTATCTATCGGTAGGTTTATGAATATTGCAGAATTGGCTAAAAATTGAATGGAAGTTCAAGTAAAGCAGAAGGTAGATTTCATTGTCGCGGGTCGGAATTGAGTTAAAGCGTGCTTAAGCCCGTAACAGCCAGACCGATCAGACCACCAAAGACACAACCCCAAACTACTAGCCAGCCAAGATGTTTTCGAATCATCCTCTGAATGATATCTTTGACCATCCTAGGGGTCATTTGGTTTAGCCTATCATCGATCATGTTCTCCAACTTGCCGCGGATAGCCTCATCATTCATTGCAGAACTAAGTGCTGCATGAATTTGTTGCTGAAAGGTACCACCTGCAAATTGCTCGTTAAAAAACTCACGCATACGATCAACAAAGGGTGTTTTCAGGGCATTCAGAGCGTCTCTACCACCTAACATACCAAGCATTCCGCCAAAGGAAGAGGCCATAATCACATCCAGCAAAGATTCGAAAGCGGAGTCCAGATCCAGATTATCTATCGCCTGCTGCAACTGGGCAGCCATTTTCTCCGAAATGTCTCCGCTGCCATGAAAGAACTCTTCCAAATCGGACTTATGAAAAAACTGCTCCATTATTAACTGTCGAATACCAAGCTTGAATTCCTCGAATCGAAGTGGAATGACTCCAGACCCGTAGAAGCCAGGTACCCGCTCAAAAAGCATGTACACGGCCAGCCAGTTAGTGATACCTCCCGAAAGAGCAAACAGGCCAGTATTCAAAATATAGATTTGATAGGGACCGTCAATTGCGAAACCCATCAATACAAGTGCAGCGGCCACACTATTACTAAGCAAACTCTTGTTGATGACAAACCTCTTTCGTTTTCAGAACTGAACCTGATTAATTTCGACGCATGTTATAGGATCGATACAGGAGCGGGCAAGTTAAGCTACAGACTTAGATGCTCTCTAATCGGCATTCGCTGACGAATATCTGCCAGGGCTTGCAGATCGATATCTGCTATGGCAATACCTTCACCCTGCGCGATTTCGGCAATAATTTCTCCCCAGGGATCGATCAACATTGAATGTCCCCAGGTTTCTCGTGTCGCAGAATGCCGCCCGCCCTGTCCTGCTGCCAAAATATAACACTGATTCTCTATCGCCCGGGCGCGTAGCAACACTTCCCAATGTGCCTGGCCTGTGACCTTAGTGAATGCCGCAGGAACTGTAACTATCTCGGCGCCGCGTCTAAACAGCTCTCTATATAATTCAGGAAAGCGCATGTCATAGCAAACGCTAAGACCCAATATACCCAACTCGGTTTTTACACAAACCACTTCGTCACCAGCCTCATAGCTTCTGGACTCAGAGTACTGGGATTGCTGGTCATTAACTTTGACATCGAACAGATGAATCTTATCGTAGCGCGCTATTTGTTTGCCCTCACCATCGTAGACCAGACTCGCCGCGCGGACCCGACCGTCATCAATTTCATCGACGCCCTGCGTGCTGTTTTGCAGTGGCCTGGTAAGTAGCGGGATAGTTCCCCCTATAAGCAGCAGCTGATGTCGCTGCGCCTGCTGCGCAAGAAACCCCTGTATCAAACCATCAGGATCGCCCTCCTTCTCTGCGTACTGGCGCATCGGCCCTCCCTCTAGAACGGCAAACACTTCGGGCAATAACACCAGATTCGCCCCTTCATCTGCTGCTTTGGAAATAAGCCGTGCTGCGGTTTCCAGATTTTGCTCAACATTGGCAGTACTAACCATTTGGATGGCGGCGACTCGATGAGACATTGCATTACTCTTGGGTCATTTAAAGCTAGTGTAGAGATAGATTCTACTCAGGTAGCTGAACACATGCACTAGACAGCATCAGGATTCGCCCAGACAATAGCACTCGCTTTGCAACAGATAAGAAAGGAAACAGGGAGCAGGACTTGGAGTAAGGCAACAAGCGAAGTCTATTTTAACGGTCTTGGCTGGTCCTAGTCGCTCAGCAGAATTCGTTCCATGTCTTCCATCTGGCTGTAGCTGGAAGTAATTACCCTGTCCCCCTGCTGCAGACCTTCTCTTACTTCCACATAGCGATTATTACGACGCCCCACTCTAATATCGCGGCGAAGTGCATACTCGCCAGTGGCATCGACCACGAACACCCAGTTGCCGCCGGTATCCTGAATAAAGCCGCCAAGAGGTAACAGCAGAGTTTCCACGGGATTACCCAAGATCAATTCCATTTGTAAAGTTTGTCCACGCCTTATGTCCGCGGGGGTGAGACCGTCGAATACCAAGTCGACTTCGAAGGTGCCCTCGGTAATTTCCGGATAGACTTTTAACAATCTGGTGGTGTATTCCTTACCTGCCAGAGTAAAACTCGCCGTCTGATCCTGGAACACCCGTGACACATAGAACTCATCGATCTGCGCGACTACCTTGTATTGATCGATAACATCGATTTGCCCCAGTCGTTGACCGCTTTGCTTGCTTTCGCCTATTTCCACTGGCAAGGAAGTTAGCTGCCCGTCAATAGGGGCCCGCACCAAGAGACTTTCGAAACTACTCTGCGATACCTGCAGGTTCTCTTCAAGCTTGGCAGTCTGAGTAGCGATCTGAATCAAGCGGGTTTCACGAATTTTATTTTCTAATTGCTGACGCGCCTTATGGTTGGCCAAAACCTTTTTCTGGTACTCCAACTCATCGATGATTACGTCATATTGTTCCTCCGACACCAAGCCGTCTTGCATGAGCTGTTTGTTTCTGGCTTCCTGCCTCTCTAAAACCTTGATTCTATATTCACTATCAATAATTTGTCTTTCGGTGCTCAATTTCGTGGTTTCAAACCCGTCGGTAATATTGTTAAGCAGGTTTAGCTGCTCGGTAATATTGGTGTCATTCTGTGCAGCACTGAGCCGTAAATTGGTATTGCTTAATTGTAGAAGCGGCTGCCCCGCTTCGACGAAACTACCTTCCTCAACGAAAACTTCCTCTACTGCACCGCCGTTAACTGCGTCGAGAAAGACGCTATTTAGGGGCTGAATGGTGCCTCGAATAGGGATTAAATCTTCAAATGCGCCATACTCGACGCGAGAAACAATGAGTTGTTCGACGGGAACTCGATAAGTGCGTATGGAAGCATCGGCTAACAGGCCATAGCCAAACCAACCAGCCACCAGCACAGCCATAGCTATTAGAGCCCACTGCCAGGAAGCTAACTTTTTCTGTTCGATTACCCGATCCATTGCCATAGCGAGAAATTATAACTCCATTTATAAAGAAAGTTCTACGCAAGCAGCGCTACCTGGAAGATTACTATCTGCAGCTCACAGGTCTTCAGCGCTTGCTGCTGTTGAAGACCTATGAATATCGAGTTTAGTCAAATTGGCTTATTCGTAGCGTAGAACCATAGCCGGTCGCACATGGGCACTCTTCCACGATTGAGAGATTACCGCGACCACGGCGATCAGCACAGATAGCAGAAAGCTCACTATGAACGGTAACAAAGTCAGTTCCGATTGCGCCGCGAACAAGCTGGTGTAGCCGTTGCCAATGACATAGCCCAATGGCCAGGCAAAGGCATTGGCGATCATGATGGGTTTAGCAAAATCCAACAGCAGCATGCGCAGTAAGCGGCCACTACTTGCACCCATGACCTTACGAATACCTACTTCTTTACGACGGATGTTAGTGATGAAAGTAGCATTACCTAACAGCCCTATGCTGGCAATAAGAAAACCAAATATAGAGAGTATTCCAATCGAGGCGCTTATGGACAGAAACATAGTGTAAGATTCATAAAATAGATTGTCGGCAAATTCTCGCTTCAATGCGATTCGCGGCATTAGACGATTCCAGGTGTCATCGATATGCTTGAGTGAATCATTAATATTGTCTTTAGCTATCTTGACGATCATGAAATTTGCAACGTCCGGTCTCAAGACGAGGGAACTACCGGAAACGCCAAAACTTTCGAAATTTATGAACTTGAATTTTTGATCGCCCATACCTCCGACAATTGTCATCTCCACCGCCATTGAGTTCTCCACAGATGGCGGATCCAAATGGCGGTAAACGGTCTGTCCCAGGGCCTCAGCAGCATTCTCCCACCCTAGAGCCTGAGCAGCTTTATCGTTAATTACCATGGCAAAGGGCCCGCTGGTGGGGGTTAGTTCAGCACTGGAGGGAAAGATGTCGCTACTTCGTTCGCGGGAAAAATCTCTTCCAGTTATCAGCGGCACGTCCATGGTATCGGTAAATTCATAACTCACATTCTGGTTACTCAGCTCCACCGTGGGCTCATTAAGATCAGGAGTCCTAGCTATGCTAATTGTGGACATGCCAATTTCCCAGGGCTGGCGATCAACCTGGGTGACCGAAAGAATGCCGGGATGCTGCTTCAGCTCGGTAACAAGTAACTCAGGGTCCACGGTGTAAGTATCCGTCGGAGTAGTTATCACAATCTTCGGATCCGCCACCTCACCATCGAGCTGCTGGGTCATTGCCAAATTCTGCGAGAACATAACTACGGCCAAAATCATCAAGGTCCCTGAAATAAAAAATTGAACACCTACCATTAAGGAACGTAAGCTGCCCGAATATCCACTTGATCCTTTCGGCCGCATCATTGACACCAGAGGGACGGTAGCAGTACGCAGCGCAGGATAGCCTCCAGCTATAACAACAATGACCGCCATGGCTAGCGCGAGTGTCTTCCACAGATCAGCATCGAGTAACATTGCGGCGGTCACACCCACGGTTCCAGATGACTGCATTCTCAACAGCAAAATTAAAAATAAACCCAGGGTTAAAAGCAAAGCGAGCGAGACAAATAGAAAACTTTCAAAGCAATACTGCGCGATGAGCAAGCCACGTTTAGCGCCGAGGATTTTTTGTACGCCAATCTCCTGGCTTCGAAGAGAAAGTTGAGCGATTACCAGATTGGAATAGTTGAGACAGCCTATCAGCAACACCAGCGCACCAGCTACTACCAATATATCGGTGATATCAAACCCACCTGTTACGAAGGCTATCTGAGAAGTAACCAGTTGATTGATTGGCTGTAGTTCATAAGTCATGAACTCTGTTCGCTCCTCAGGGAGAGTCGTTTTTACGAATTCATCCAGTCGCTCGTTAAATTCATCCACGTCAAGGTCCATCTCTTCGGGAAACTCAATATACACATAGTCCGACTGGTTGCCCCATTGATCTGCATTGGGATCACTGCCAGCTGCAGCTCTGCGTTCTCGCCTTCTGCTATCTGCAACCTCCATGGGTATAAACAGATCTGAATTAAAAAAGGTAATGGAAGACTGAAGATGAGAAGGGTGTTCGGGTTTAGCAACGACACCGACTATGACTATGTCGGCATAATTATTAACTAGTAGGCGCTCGCCCACTACATCGATTCGCCCAAATACTCGAACCGCTGCTGTCTCGGTTATCAGAGCAGAATTGGGCGGCAGCTCTTCACCTTCTGCTAAACCGTATAGTGTTTTAACTGGAAAGATATCGAAGAACCGCGGCTCTACATAGCGCGCATACATTGTCAGCGCCTGCCCATCAACAGTAACGTCACTACTTCCGCCCGTACTGGCTCGTGCGATATTGGGAATCTCGGGAAACGCCGTGCGCAAATACTTTGAAGCCGGCTCGTTAATTATTGGAAACTTATCCGGCCCCCCTCCAACACCTGTGTTCCGCTGTATTACGTTGTAAATCTTTCCAGCATTGGGGAAATGCTGATCGAAACTCTGGGTATAATTGGACAAGAGTACGGCGGAAATAAAACATAAAAAGCCAAACACCAGACTCATTAAACTAATCACGGAGTGAAGTTTAAATCTGAGCAGAGCCTTTAAAGCCATTTTTGAAAAATGTGTAATCATGTGGTTCTCCCGTGCCCTATTTTAATTACGCGTTAGAGACGTAACATTCGATACGGGTTCTTCGAAGCTTTTATCCGCTCCTCCCACGACCTTTCCATCAAGCATGGAGATAATGCGATCGGCCTTCCCACCATGTTCTGGCGAATGCGTCACCATTAAAATAGTCGCACCCTTCTGTTTCAACAGCGCCAACATATTCATAACATCATCGCCATTTTTTGTATCGAGATTACCGGTTGGTTCATCTGCAAGAATCAGCTTTGGATCACCTACTACCGAGCGCGCCACCGCGACCCGTTGCTGTTGGCCGCCTGAGAGTTCCTGCGGCTTGTGCTTAGCCCGACTGCCCAAGCCCACCAGTTCCAATGCCTCTGCCACCTTCTGGCGACGTTGTTTCTTAGACATGCCCAGATACAACAGAGGAAGATCCACATTCTCTTGAACGCTGAGATCATCGATTAGATTGAAATTCTGAAAAATGAATCCAATGTTCTGTTTACGCAAATCGACCAAATCATTTTCTGAACGGCTGGCGATTTCTTCACCATCGAAATAGTATTCGCCACTGGCTGCGGTATCTATCATACCGACAATGTTTAGCAGCGTAGATTTACCGCAGCCCGAAGGTCCCATCACCGCCACAAATTCACCCTTGCCGATATGGATGTTAATTTTATCCAAGGCTACGGTTTCCATGTAGGCGGTGCGATAAACTTTGCTCAAGTCTTTCAGTCGAATCATCGTTGTTTCCCCGATATAAATGTTTCTGTTTCTCAAGATTAAGACTCATAAACAGCTAAATAGTTACAGCTCTCTATCCATTAGGATGACCGAAGTGGTGCAATCAGATGCATGACGACAAGCCTACCCGGCTGCCGGAATTTATATTATGATGTGCGGGTAGTCACAGAGCCCTAAAGATAAGTCTATGAAAACAATAATAAAAAGACCGAGTCTGCTAATTTTAATTAGCCTCGCGCTTGCCTGCGGTCCCAGCTTTTCTCAAGATTTCACACCCGAATTAACTGCACACGGCCAACCTGATTTGCAGGGCGTCTGGAATTTCTCCAGCCGCACCCCTCTGGAGCGTCCAGCGCGTTATGCTGGTCAAGAATTCCTAAGCGAAGAAGAAATTGCGGTTTTATTGCGGTCGCGACAAGCAGCGTCTGTGGCATCTGAAACCAGGGAAGCGACGGTATCCAGTCGCATACTAAATACTGAGGATGCACAGTCAGTAGGTGCTGTGAATAATTTTTGGATGGAGGGAACCGCCTTACAGGAAAACGGCAGAACCTCGCTAATAGTCCATCCCCGTAATGGCAGATTGCCTGCAGTACACGATGGTGTGAGAGTTCAACGTAGTGACGCGAACGGCGTCACCGAGATACCCGGCGTCCGACCGGTGCGCTATACTCACGGTGGTATTGGGCGTAATGGCCCTGAAGACAGGGGCTTGTCCGAACGCTGCTTGGTTTTTAATTCCGGTCCTCCAATGTTCAGCGGCCCCTATAACAATAATGTGCAAATCTTTCAAAACCGCGATCATGTTGTATTGCTGACCGAGATGGGTTTCGACGCACGAATTGTGCCTCTGCAAAAATCTTCCCATGTCGATTCCGCCATTACCTTGTGGTCAGGTGATTCACGAGGTTATTTCGAGGGCAACACGCTGGTAGTTGAGACGCGAAACTTTACTGACTCCATTGCCAGCATAGGAATGCGTGAAGTGGCCTACGGCAGCGCAAAGAACCGCCTATTAATAGAACGATTTACCCCCACTGGTCCCGGCAGATTGGACTACGAAATCACAATCGATGATAGTGACACCTTTGCAGACGAGATCATTATTCTAATGCCCATGACCCAGGTGGAAGAGAGACTGTTCGAATATGCATGTCACGCGGGTAACTATGCGATTCGAAATATATTGCGCGGCGCACGCGCGGAAGAACTGCAGTAAGCTTAGCAGGACAGACCAACCTATTCTGCTGTAGTAGCTGGATCCAGACGCAAAAAGTAGCGCGGTGGAAACCCTGTCAACAATCTAAAAACAAGTCCCAAGCTATTATCAGCATCAACCCTGGCATGCTCCTCTCCATCGATCGGCACGGCGATATATCCACCTGCTTCACTCTCCGAGATTATCTGCACATTAGGGTTTTCTAAAGCCTGTCTGTACCAGGCGCGTGGCCAGTGATTCGCTGCAACATACAGCTGCCCATCACTCTGTAAGCGCGCCACCACACGTTGACTCAGATTCCCCGCATCATCGAAGCTGCCAATCTGTAAGGTGCTGGCGGCTTCGGGCTGGAAATAACCAAGCGAAGACTCGAACAGAATCACTATTAGTACATAAGCGAATACGATGATTAGAACCGGGCGCAGTGGATTTTTTACGAATTTCATAAGCAAGCCTGTTAATAGCTAGAAGTACTATTTATTGAACGGCGGCACTGGCTTCAGGAGAGCTGTTCGGCGAACCGAAGGCCTGTTTAAACTCAGGCTGCAAACCCTCCCATGGCCCTTCCAGAGTGTAGACCGCGCTGGTTAAACTATCCACCTGATTACCGAAGATTCGATCGAACAGATAAGCACCGACCGCTAGTGGCAGGTTCGCTGTCAACAATCCAAGCCAGGGAATGTTCTGACTCACTGGCAGGGTTAAATACATCTCACCGACAATGGTTTCATCCTTCAGATTTAAATCTCCGGTGATCTGATAAAGACTGGACGGTCCAGAAATAACCAGGCGATCTTCAATCCTTACCTGTCCACCGTCCAGGGTCAATTGACCGGTTATTTCATCGTAAGCCAGTCCGCTACGCAGCAGGTCGTCACTAAATCGTAAGCGGCGCATAATCGCGTCAAAATTCAAGATACTGATTAGCTTCAATGCTCCGGCAGCACCCGACCCTTGTAAAAAGCGCCCGTCCTCGATTTCGAAGGATATGTCACCGCTTAGACTGGCCGCCTCAAACAAGGCAGGAGAGCCAGGCCAACTCACATCGACAATAAATTCTGCCGTACTACTTTCCAGGCTTGCTGCATATCCATTAGCGGTTAACACATCTGCCAAATTGTTCGCCGTTAGCACCCCAGTAAGAGCACTCTTGTGCTGCACTCCGTCATAGAGCCAACTGAAATGAGGAATTAACTGCGTCGTAGCACCGCCCACAGCATTCTCATCCGCCACGGCAGGCACAGTGTCCAATCCCAGCCGCAAGCCCCTGAAATCGAAAGCAAGGTCTTCTATTTCAGCGCCACCGGAATTCGGACTCAGCGTGAAACTCCAACTCCCGTAAGGTCGGTCACCTATGCGAAATTCATTAGTGCTGAAGTGCATGCGCGGCAATTCACGAGGGTCAATGTCCTGTAACACATCCACCGGATCCTGTTCCGCAGTCAAAAGCTGCTCTGCAGTCAGCTCTTGTTGGGGCCCCATACGGTCAGTGTCATCACCAGGCAGACGTAAATAGCGCAAATCCAAACTTAAATAGTCATCACTGTCGAAGGGTAGTTTTACCTGACCAGCAATGGCATCGCTCTCTAAATCAATTTGCCATAGCTGTTCAGAAAGCAGGGGTACAATTCTCATGTCTACCGCACGCAATTGCTGGCCATAAAATTCAAAAGACTCTATTTGAATATCTACAAAATCTATACTACTGCCCAATCCCTCAGACACCGATTCATCACTATTGAACTCGGCTAAAAAATCACTCCATTGCTGCAACTGGAAACGGTCCATGCTACCAAGCACCGCCAGGCCTTCAGATTCATTGTCTCGCAGGTTTTCGAAATTTGACCGTGAGCCCCCAACGAAGATCAATCCATCCATAATCTCGCCTTGCTGCAGAGCCAGATCAAAACTCAGTGTTGGACCAAGTGTTCCGACTATCCGCTCTCGATCGCCGGTAAATTCAAGATTAATATTCAAGGGTAATTCCACCTCGACCGACTTGGTAAATGGATGAGGTAAGGACAGGGATGCGCCCAACAAAGTTGACTCGATATTCAGGCGATTGACTGGCTCGCTAACTCCAGATTGATCAATGTTCAAATTCGCCTGATAGGCGAATTGGCCGTCCATTCTCGCCAAGATGTCTCTAACAAATTGACTCTGCAACGGCCAGGCTATGAGTTGCTCAGGCGTAACCAAACCGGTGGCCTGCAACAATATTGCACTAAGCTCCCCCTCAGTAAGATCTGAAGACAGTTTGATGTTTGACAGTTGTTGGAACAAACGCGCTGAAAGTTCTGTATCCTCAATTCCTGTTCTGGTATCGAAGATAACCGGGCCTGTTAACTCCTGAAGCTCCAACGCATAATCGGGAATGATCAGATTATTATCTTGCAGTGCCATTTCGAGTCGAACTTCGGTTCGATGTTGTGGACTATTCAGAGGCACTTCTACTGCGATGTTCGAGCTAAAATCTCCGAGTGTTTGCCAATTTGCGAAAGCGTTTTTTAGATTCTCACCGACCGCTGCATTCTGCAAATAGTTTAGACCGTCAGAAGTAGCGCCTGCGGCCCGCCCCTGAATGGACAACCAATTCTCACCTTGCTCATTCTCACGAATCGAACCAATGACGGAAAGTGCATTCACATCGAGACTGTTAGCCGAATGTACTTCTATATCGACATTATTATCGTCCGTAATAACGTACGCGGTGACATCATTTAAGTTAGGCCATGCATCGCTAAAGTTCAGCTCGCCCTCATTCATCAGGTAAAAACTTTGAAATGTCTTATTGACAGTGGGTGCATTCGGTAATGTCGAGCCGCGATAAAGAGCACCGCTGTTGGCTACTACACCATCCAGAATTGCGGAATCAAGCCACTGCATGGTATTGGCTAATCCAGCGTTTATATCAGGGGCGTCGGGCAGGTAGGCGGACTTGGCAGCGGCGTCGAAGCGCAGCGCACCCACCAATAATTCCAGTTCCGCTTTTGGCTCACCATTTTCAGGGCGGTTAAGGATCGATGTAAATTGAACTCGACCATCAACTACAGCTGTGTCGGCCACAATTACATTACTAACTAACTTAAGATTCATCCCCTGGTTGAGGTCCAAATTGAAACCCAGACTACCGTTGACATAATTGTGATCCCAAATACCTGTAAACACATTGGGAATATTCATGCGGAAATTTTCGGATTCAACTTCCGCCAGACCGGAGGCTCGGCGGGTGGATAAGTCATAGTCGACCTCGGCATAGCCACTTATCCCCCACATGCTCGGCGAACCACGAACCGAGCCCACATCAACATTACGCAGATTGGTTTTTACAAACAGATGTTCCTCACTGTCCTCGGCCAAGGGAAGATACAAGCTGAAATTTTCCAACTTTCCTCTAGGAGCGTACTGTTCCAGTTGTTGTTGAGCACCAGCACTTAGCAAGCCGCTGCTCTCCACGAATTGGGCGACCAGAGAAACATCGATATTATCCGCTCTCGCACGTAGACTCTGTTCCGACCGCAAGTCCATATAAGCATTGAAAGGAGACCAATCTAATTGCTGCCATGATAAGGCCATATCAGATAACGCCAGTTGCCAGCTGTTTTCTGCTTCCACTCTGCGCAAACGAGTCTTGCCTGAAAAATCTCGAAGCGATAACGGTTCTGAGCCCGGACTCAATAAAGTCAGATTACTCAGGCTCAATTCGGAAACAAAATCACGCAAAAGTCCCTGCTCAAACGTGAACCAAAAATCCCCGCCCCCATATAACTGTTCCACACTGAATTCTGCGAGGGTTTGTAGTTTGAACAGTTCGCTGTAATCCGCCTCAGGGATATCCAGGTGCAATTGACCGTCTATGCTTGAAAGGTCATCGCCGGTCACTTCGAAAGAGAGCGCCATTTGCTGCGAGGAATCTGCCAGGGTTAGGTTGGCATGAAGAAAATGGCGATCGTTCCTATTTTGAATGGTAGCCAAACCATTACGAAAACTTAGCTCTTCGCCGTTAAATGGGCGCAGGTTTATAGCAACATTACGCAGACTAAGCTGGGAGATTCTTTGCAGAGAGCGATA
Source organism: Gammaproteobacteria bacterium (assembly GCA_021773355.1). Taxonomy (GTDB): domain Bacteria; phylum Pseudomonadota; class Gammaproteobacteria; order Pseudomonadales; family Pseudohongiellaceae; genus UBA9145. The sequence continues at coordinate 387,022 of JAJFKE010000023.1, forward strand.
CAGATTATTAAAATCTACCGCGTTGTCATTGCCTGCGGTCAATCCTCGTAACTGCCATTCACCTGATTCTGATTGATCGAAATTTAACTCTAGCGCCTCGACCACAAAATCTTCCAGTACCCAGGTTCTTTCCCAGATGCTGCGAGGTATGTCGACAATCACAGAAGCGCTTTGTAAAAACAGGGTAGTTTCATCGACTTCGATAGAGTCATCCTGATTATCCGCAACCAGCAATGCCATTCCATTCACGTGAAATATAGGGTTGAATCCTTCGAAATCCCCCACCAGGGATTGCACCTGAATCGGCACACCACTGAGTTCAAATATTTGTTCTTCGAAAAATGAGACATAGCCGGAAACAGCTGGCATGAATTGCCGACCGGCACTGACGTAGGCGGCCACAAGCACCAGCGTAACCGCCAGCATTAGCACGACCTGTTGACGAACTTTTTTAAGAATAGAACGTAGCATGCTTGGGTTTTATTCCGGTTCTTATGATGTGCCCTGCAACTCGCTACTTGCAGACACAGAAATTATTAACTGTATAGCGCAGGTTTGCTGAACCGGAACTGAAAGCGGATTATAGAAAAACCCGACTACATAGGGTACTTCAACCGGAGAGCACAACATCAAACTGCTCTTGAGTATACATCGGTTCAACCTCAAACTTGACCGTCTTCGCCACTAATTCTTGCAACTCAGCCAGGGTATTTGACTCTTCATCGAGTAATCGATCAACCACTAGTTGAGATGCCATCACCAATAGCACATCATTCTCGTAGGCCCGTGCCACACGCAGGATCTCTCGGAATATCTCGTAGCATACGGTTTCAACGGATTTCTGAGTACCTCGACCCTCACAAACCGGGCAATGGCTATTCAAAATTTGTCCCAAGCTTTCGCGAGTTCGTTTGCGCGTCATTTCAATCAGACCAAGTTCAGATATTCCGGTAATCGAACTGCGGGCCGGATCTTTCTCCAAGGCCTTGGCCAGTGCTCTATGTACCTGCCGCTGATGTTCGACATCCATCATATCGATGAAATCCAGTACGATAATTCCACCCAGATTTCTTACTCGCAATTGACGAGCAATTGCAGTTGCCGCTTCCAAATTAGTCTTGAGAATAGTCTCCCCGTGATTCTTGCTGCCTATATATCCACCCGTATTTACATCGATCGTAGTCATCGCTTCAGTCTGATCGATAATCAGATCGCCACCCGATTTCAGCATCACCTGCCGGCCCAGAGCCTTGTTAATCTCATCTTCGATACCATACAGATCGAATATCGGGCGATCACCGTCATAGGATTCCAATTTCGATGCTGATTCCGGGATAAAATCCTGCAGAAATTGCTGAATCTCTAGCAGAGATTTTTCATTATCCACACGTATTTTTTCGACGCGTGGCGTGATCAAATCTCTCACGGTTCGCATATATAGAGGTACCTCACCGTAGACCTTGCTAATATTTTCGGTACGCTCAATGCGCTGTGCAACCTTGGCCCACAAACGCCGTAGGTAACGGACATCTTCACAGAATTCTTCGACGCCACTTCCTTCCGCAGCAGTCCGCACTATGAAGCCGCCGCTTTCGTCCCAGGCCTCTTGCTCGAGGCAAGCATGCAATTGCTGCAACAAACGCTGCCGTTCAGCATCATCTTCCAAGCGTTGTGAAATACCAAGGTGTCTGCTGCGCGGCAAATATACAAGGTTGCGTGAAGCCAGGGTAAGGTGCGTGGTAAGACGTGCACCTTTGGTACTCATTGCATCTTTGGCAACCTGCACCACAATGAACTGCCCTTCGCGGGCCAGGTTCTGAATTGTCGGATGGGAGTCTGCTCGAGTTTCAAAGCCATCGCTATCGATTGCCGCAATGTCTGAGGCGTGAATAAACGCTGCCTTCTCTAATCCAATATCCACGAACGCCGCTTCCATGCCAGGCATTACTCGCACCACCTTGCCATAGAATATATCTCCTACGTATCCGCGGTGGTTGTGGCGCTCAATAAAAATTTCCTGCAACAAGCCATTTTCTATTAGTGCCACACGAGTTTCCATAGTGGTAACATTAATGAGAATATCTTCGCTCACTTAATTCTCCGTGCATCGCTACGTGATTTCATTTGTTGGCTCATAGGCTTAACCATAGCTAAATGTTGTGCGCTTGACCCTGTATTCCAAATTCACTCAGCAGTTGTGCTGTTTCAAAAAGTGGAAGCCCCATCACACCGCTGTAACTGCCTATTAGTTGCTCTACGAAGACAGCCCCGTAACCCTGAATAGCATAGGAGCCTGCCTTACCCACCGGCTCTCCACTCAAGTAGTATTGCTCTGCTTCACTAATGCTTATAGGCCGAAACTTTACCCTGGACTCGGATAGTGCCGAGTGCCGTTTATGGATACTGGCTAAGGTAACAGCTGACAAAACTCTATGCTCGCGCCCGGATAGACGGCTTAACATCTGCACGGCGTCTACCTTATCCAGTGGCTTACCCAACACATCTGAGCCACAAACCACGGCAGTATCAGCTGCCAATACCAGGATGCTGCTATGTTCTCCCCTGACAGAGAGTTGCGAAAGTGCCGAGTCAGCCTTTTCATTTGCCATGCGCATAACATAGACGTCAGCAAATTCGCCTCGATGATTTGATTCATCGATATCCTGACTTTCGGCTCGAAATGTAATTCCAATTTGAGTAAGCAACTGCTGCCGTCGGGAAGAGGCGGATGCTAGGATGATTTGCTGCTGTTCCATTTCGATCCCCGCTTAATGGACATCAAAACTGCGGCGAATCTGTCGAAGTAGCTGGAACAGGGAAGGCCAGATAACGGCACTGGTAAGCGCCGCCATGAGAAACATTAAATTCGAGGGCACACTTTGTCCCGTTACAATCTGCAACCAGTTACACAACATCAGGTTCAGACCCACCAGAGCAAGCACCAGTCCACTCTGTTGCAGAGTGGAAAACATGCGCATACGCAGGTGCAAGCTGAGAGCAACGTAGGCGATAACGACAAGTGCCATCGCGTTAATGCCCAGAGTAGAACCTTCTAATACATCGAGCAATAAACCCGCCACCCAGGCAGACCCAATACCTACCCGATAAGGCAATGCCATCGCCCAATAAATAAGTACCATCGGCACCCATTCAGGACGGTAGTTCATCGCCCAATCAGGGAAAGGTATAATCGCCAACAGATAGGCTATAAAAAAACTAAGAAGAATGACCCAGATTGAATGTGCTTTCGCTCGCATTAGGGCGCCTATTGAACCGACGGCTCAGCATCAAGCCCGGACAGTTGATCACCACCCACTGACTCCTGCTTCGTTTCTAACTCTGGCGCTGCAGAATCCGATTCCGGACTTTCTTCAGCTGGTGCAAACTGGTCCTCGTTACCGTAGACCAACATCACGTGTCTGGTGCTGTCAATCTGCGCCAGAGGTCGCGCTTTTACGGTTGCGAAATCTTGTCCGGGATCTGCGTAAACGCTAACGATCTCCGCAACAGGGTAGTTCTTTGGATAAACCTGCCCCATACCCGAACTCACCAATCTATCTCCGGCCTTCATGTCCTGGGTCTGGGTAACGAATTCCAATTCCAGTTCTGTCGTCATGGTTCGGCTACCGCGCGCTAGCGCACGTTCGCCGTTGCGATTTACTTCAACTGGCGTTACATGGTGAGAATCAGTTATCAGCAGTACCCATGCAGTAAAAGGAAGAACTTCGTCCACCTGCCCCATCAAGCCATTTGCGTCCAATAAGGCCTGACCGACGAAAACACCCTCTCGAGCACCTTTATTAATAAGCACCCGCTTGGAATAAGGATCTGGAGATATATTAATAATCTCGGCAGCCAAGACATCACCATTGATACTCCGGGTAGCCTCGTCTAATGCTCTAAGTCGATTGTTTTCACTAGCCAGGCTCTCGAATAATTGCAATTCGCGCTGGGCTATCAGCAAATCGGCTCGTAGACTCTCATTCTCTTCCAACAAGTCGGTGCGCGACACGAATACATCATCGATCCAGAAGGACACGCGGGTAGGAATATCCGCAACCCAGTAAACAGGCGCAGTGGCATAGCCGAGGCCAAAACGAATCTTTTCCAGATAGCCGAAACGGCTATCGGCGAACATGATGCAGATAGAAAGGAATACAAAGGTAAGTGCTCTATACTCAAGAGCAACACCTTTTATAAACAGAGTCTTATCGATGGTTGCTGAACCTCATTACCGAAATCGAACCCGAGCCTGGCTGGCCAGGAACAAAACCAAAGTATATCAGTCCCGACAGGCGTAAACGACCAGGGGTCAAGCCACCTACTCTAGGGTCAATAGGTCGATATCGTGGTCGTCCATCAGTTCCATAGCCTTGCCGCCACCACGAGCCACGCAGGATAGAGGGTCATCGGCGACGATTACCGGCAAACCGGTCTCTTCTGAAAGCAATTTGTCCAGATCTCTTAGCAAGGCACCACCGCCAGTTAGAACCAAACCACTTTCGGCGATATCCGAAGCCAGTTCCGGTGGCGATTGCTCCAGGGCGCTCTTTACCGCTTGAACTATAGCGGAGAGCGGTTCTTGCAGCGCTTCGAGAATTTCATCGCTGTTGAGGGTAAAGCTACGTGGCACACCTTCCGCCAAATTACGACCGCGCACATCGATTTCACGAATTTCTGTAGATGCGCCCCTGTAGGCGCAGCCAATCTCTTTCTTAATGCGCTCGGCTGTGGCATCGCCAATCAAACTGCCATAGTTACGACGCACATGGGTGGTGATGGCCTCATCGAAGCGGTCACCACCTACTCGAACCGATTCGGAGTACACCACTCCATTCAATGAAATAATGGCAATTTCCGTGGTGCCTCCCCCAATATCCACTACCATAGAACCGCTTGCCTGTTCGACCGGCAGACCGGCGCCGATAGCGGCAGCCATGGGCTCTTCGATCAGACGCACATCGCGAGCACCGGCGCTGGCCACTGATTCGCGAATGGCGCGGCGCTCAACCTGTGTCGATTTACAGGGCACACACACTAAAACTCGTGGACTGGGTGGAAAAAAGCTATTTTCATGCACCTTATTAATAAAGTGCTGCAGCATCTTCTCAGTTACTTGAAAATCCGCAATTACCCCATCTTTCAGGGGTCGGATCGCGGTAATATTACCGGGGGTTCTACCCAGCATACGCTTGGCATCCGAACCTACAGCCGTAACGGTTTTCTGCCCATTGTGAGTGCGAATTGCGACCACCGAAGGCTCATTCAGGACGATGCCCTGATCGCGCACATAAATAAGCGTATTGGCCGTGCCTAAATCAATAGACAGGTCATTGGAGAACATTCCCCTAATTTTTTTGAACATGGATTTTCGTAGACCTCAGATTAATGATTCCATTTCTGGCATGCATTCTTATTAAGACGGCATTTATGCCCAATGATTTAGCGATTGCCCGCTTTTATTTCATGCCTGGAACGAATTAGTGTTGACCAGTTGCTGTTCTCAGCCTCAGAAGTACTTTTGAGACTGAGAATTCAAACTGGCAGGAATCTCCTGGAGTGATTGACCGGTTTCTCTTTTTGGGAACCTCGGCAAAATTCAAGTATAATCTCGCCTCCGTAGCGAATAGCACGCACTCTAACAACGGCTAGAGCTTTGAGCAAGCGGCACGATACAAATAGTTGAACCACCTCAAATACTGCGTACTATTCACTCCAGACACTAGAATTTCCGGAGAATCTGCATGGCTTTAGATAAGTCTGAAGTAGAAAAAATTGCCCATTTGGCACGTCTTCATGTCAGCGACTCAGAGGCTGAGGAAGTAACCACGCGAATCACCGATATTCTGGCACTTATAGATCAGATGCAATCGGTGGACACCGATTCGGTAGAACCTCTGGCGCACCCGCTGGATGTTGTTCAGCGCCTGCGGGTCGACCAGGTCACCGAAGAAAATCAGCGCGACCAGTTACAGAAGCTGGCACCCAACAGCCAAGATGGTCTGTACCTTGTTCCCCAGGTAATGGAATAGATTGGCTACCCCAGCCACACTCACCAATATAAGCAAATCACATAGAATCAAATCAACGATTGGAACACGCTAATGATTAATAGTACTGTCGCCGAATTATCCGCCGCTCTCGCTGCGGGCGACATCTCCAGTGTAGAAATCACACAGGCTTACTTAAACAGAATTGCAGATCTCAATGGCGAACTGAATGCCTTTATCACAGTTTGTGAAGAGTCTGCACTTCGACAAGCAGCGCAGGCAGATGCGGCACGCGCAACTGGTAATAACAGTCCTCTTTTGGGAATTCCGCTAGCTCATAAAGATATATTTTGCAGCAAAGACGTTTTAACAACTTGCGGCTCGCGCATGTTGCACAACTTTATCTCGCCCTATAACGCTGCTGTGGTGGAACGCTTCAATGACGCTGGAGCGGTCTTGCTTGGCAAGACCAACATGGATGAGTTCGCAATGGGCTCTTCGAATGAGACCAGTTTTTACGGTGCGGTAAAGAATCCTTGGAACAACGAATGTGTGCCAGGTGGCTCCTCTGGCGGATCTGCCGCTGCGGTTGCTGCAGACTTGTGCGCCATGGCTACTGGCACCGACACCGGTGGTTCTATTCGCCAACCTGCTGCATTCTGCGGCGTAACTGGTTTCAAGCCCAGCTACGGTCGCGTTTCCCGCTGGGGCATGATCGCCTTTGCCTCAAGCCTTGATCAAGCCGGGCCTATTGCGAAAAGCGCAGAAGATGCAGCAATCATGATGAATACAATGGCCGGTCTGGATATCAAGGATTCAACCAGTATCGATAAACCGGTTGAAGACTACACAGCCTCGCTGAACAAGTCATTGCAGGGTCTTCGAATCGGTATTCCGAAACAGCATTTCGCTAAAGGTTTGAGCGCGGAGGTAGAACAAGCGGTTCGCAATGCCTTAGCTGAATACGAAAAACTGGGAGCAAGCATAAAAGAAATAGATCTGCCAAATAGCCATCTATCAGTTTCGGCCTACTATGTAGTTGCACCGGCTGAGGCTTCGGCCAACCTGTCACGTTTCGATGGCGTGCGTTATGGCTACCGCTGTGAGGACCCAGTGGATCTGGAAGACATGTACAAAAGAACAAGAAGTGAAGGCTTCGGTGAGGAAGTAAAGCGTCGCATACTGATAGGCACCTACGCTTTATCTGCTGGCTTTTACGATGCCTATTACCGCAAGGCGCAGAAGATTCGCAGACTGATTAAAGAAGACTTCAATAGTGCATTTAAGGAAGTGGATGTGATCGTTGGGCCGACTTCGCCACATACTGCATTTAAGTTAGGCTCAAAAAGTGACCCGGTGTCCATGTATCTGGAGGACATCTACACTATCGCAGTTAACCTCGCAGGACTGCCTGCAATATCAATCCCGGTGGGCACGGCGAATGGCTTGCCCATGGGCATGCACATAGTGGGCGGCGATTTCGAAGAAGCGAAGGTATTGAACGTGGCTCATCAATTGCAACAGAACAGCGACTGGCACAAGCAGAAGCCAGCAGTTCTGGCCTCTGCAAAAGGGGAGGCATAATAATGGAATGGGAAACCGTTATTGGCCTCGAAGTGCATGTCTCACTATCTACCAAGTCCAAATTATTCTCGGGCAGTTCCACGCAATTTGGCGCCGAGCCAAACACCCAGGCGAGTATTTTTGATATAGCCTTGCCTGGCACGTTACCGGTATTAAATGAAGAAGCACTAAGGATGGCGGTTCGATTTGGCGTAGCAATAGGTGCCGAAATTGGGAAGCGATCAGTATTTGATCGAAAAAACTATTTTTATCCAGACTTACCGAAAGGCTATCAGGTGACCCAGCTGGATTATCCCACTGTGGGAAAGGGTTCCTTGACTGTCACGCTTGATGACGGCAGCGAAAAAACCATTGGCGTCACACGGGCACACATTGAGGAAAATGCCGGAAAGTCATTGCACGAAGAATTTAATGGCATGTCAGGAATTGATTTGAATCGCGCCGGCGAACCTTTATTGGAAATAGTCTCCGAACCTGAAATTACCAGCGCAGAAGAAGCCGTGGCCTATCTGAAGAAGCTGCACACTATCATTCGATATCTGGATATCTCGGACGCAATAATGGCGCAGGGGTCTATGCGTTGTGACGTAAACGTCTCAATTAGGCGCAAAGGCAAAACAGAGTTGGGTACCAGGACCGAGATTAAGAACATCAATTCATTCCGCTTTGTGGAAAAAGCGATCCATTCTGAAGTTCGAAGGCAGCAGGAACTCATCGAAGACGGTGGGCAAGTTATACAGGAAACCAGACGTTATAACGCAGATAGAGACGAAACCACTTCAATGCGCAGCAAGGAAGTGGCAAACGATTATCGTTATTTTCCAGAACCAGACTTACTACCGGTAGTTATAGACGATGAGTATATCGCAGCGGTAAAGGCGCAATTGCCAGAACTACCCGATGCCAAAAAAGCTCGATTCACAGCTGAGTATGCTCTAAGCGAATACGATGCCGGCGTGCTGGTGAGCAGCAGGGAGATGGCAGAATACTTCGAAATCGTAGCCAGGCAAAGTGGCGACGCCAAACTTGCGGCCAACTGGGTGAGCCAGGATTTACTGGGACTGCTGAACAAAAACAACTGGGATATAACTGAGTCTCCTATTGAAGCTGAGCAGCTTGCGAACCTGATATTGCGTATTAAAGACAACACCATATCAGGAAAAATTGCTAAAACAGTATTCGAAACCATGCTTGAAGAAAAGTCCAGCGTGGACGAAATTATCGAAGCGAAAGGTCTTAAACAAGTTACCGACTCTGGCGAAATTGAAAAACTGGTGGACGAGGTTATCGCTAACAACCCCGATCAGGTACAACAGTTTAAGGAAGGTAAGCAGCAAGTAATTGGTTTTCTGGTAGGCCAGTGTATGCAGTTATCGAAAGGCAAGGCCAATCCGGCACAGGTAAACGAATTACTAAGAGAGAAGATGCAATGAAGGAGGAGAAAAAGACGGGAGCTCAAAGGACGCAGCAGGCGACTCGCAATGAAGAATGGTCCGATGATCGATTAAAGGCATGTCTTAATGTATTACCGCCTGAGGGCGTTCCCACTGACTACAATATTTTATTGCGCGCCTACCGTGGCATGACAGCCGACCTATTTTCACGCTTCCTGGTTTTCTACATCGATGCAGGTCACGATATCGACGTGAGTTTGGAGGACGGCAGTACTTTTTTAGATCTGCTTTCTCGCCACAGAAAGTCGAATGAATATGCAGATATTCTTAAACAGGCGGGTGCCAGCGGCAAACGGTGTTAACGAGGTCTACTGGGCCGGCGACCACCGGGCCGTGGCTTGCCGGCAGTTCTATTGCCGTCTTTAGCCTTGAATTTTGAGTCCCTCTCAAAGGGTGGAGCACGTTCCAGCAGTGCTTCATCCGGATGAATACAATTCAGTTTGGCCCCCAGCTTTTCTTCTATATCAGGCAACAGGAAGGAATCTTCCTCACAGGCAAAGCTGATCGAGGTGCCAATGGCACCGGCGCGCCCGGTGCGACCTATACGGTGCACATAGTCTTCCGCCTCTTCCGGCAGGGTGTAATTGATGACGTGGGTCACATCGTCGATATGCAATCCGCGGCCGGCCACATCGGTGGCCACCAACACTTTTATCTTGCCCGTCTTGAATGCATCCAGGGTTCTTACCCGCTGATTCTGTGCAATTTCGCCAGACAGCATTCCACAGTCAACGCCGTTGCGGTACAAATTGTCCGCCAACTTTCGCACCTGGTCACGGCGGTTACTAAACACCATGACCCTCTCTGCTTTAGGTTCGGCAATCAGGTTAAACAACAAATTGTATTTATCTGCAGTGGTCACCAGATACACAATCTGATCCACCGCTTCGGCCGCGACCTGTTCCGGCTCTATTTCCACCATGATTGGATCCACCGCCCAGCGTTGGGCGAGCTCAACGATGGCTGGTGTAAAAGTAGCGCTGAATAACAAGGTTTGTCGGCATTCTTTCTTCGGCGTTCTGGAGACTACCGCACGAACTTGTGGAATGAAGCCCATATCCAACATGCGGTCGGCTTCGTCCAGCACCAGGACCTCGACCGCCCCCAAATGCAGATTGCTGTTTTGTACAAAATCCAGCAGCCGGCCAGGAGTTGCCACGACTATATCTACCGGTTTTGCATCCAGGGCTCTATTTTGCTTCTGATAATCTTCTCCACCCACCAGGGTTACCACGTGCATGCCGCAGCCATGGGTAAGCAAATCCGCATCGCTGGCTATTTGAATCGCTAATTCTCGAGTAGGCGCAACAATCAAAGCTCTAGGCTCGGCAATATAACGTTCTTCTTCTATAGGGTTGGATAACAGGTCGTTAATTATGGTAATCAGAAAGGCGGCCGTCTTGCCGGTTCCGGTCTGCGCTTTACCCGTTACATCATGACCCGCCAAGGTGTGCACCAGTGACTGTGCCTGAATAGGAGTGCAATACTCAAAGCCAATCTTGCGAATCGCAGCGCGTAAGGGTTCTACAAGATCGAAGTTGTCGAACGAGACTGGTGTAGTTTCTGTAGTTGAGTCCATATGAAACAGGTATTCCGATACCGCTGGCGGTATCCAATGAGTTGAGCTCCTCGATAGAGCGCGAGCATCATAGCCCCATGCGCAAGACACTTCAAACTTTGTGCCGCTTATTTACTTAGCTAAGAACCGCTAATAAGGGCGGGCCAGCCCTCGAATTCGCCATGAATCTAGTCGCCGCAGACGTCACATTTACGGTCACGCGGCAGCTTCATCTCACGCCATTGCAAGTTGCTGGCATCCAATAACAATAAGCGTCCTGCCAAACTGCAGCCTATACCGGTTAGAATTTTGATTGCCTCCATCGCCTGTACCGCACCGATGATTCCAACCAGCGGCGCCATGACTCCGTTCTGAGAACAACTAACATCCTCATCCTCGCCTTCGGAATACAGGCATTGGTAGCAGGGGCTTTGGGTATCCCGGCTATCGAATACGGCAACCTGCCCCTCCATGCGAATGGCCGCGCCGGATACCAATGGTTTGCGATGCTCTATACAGCTTCTATTTATAGCAAAGCGGGTAGTGAAATTATCGCAGGCGTCAACCACCAGGTCAGCCTGGCTTACCGCCTGACTTAAATCTTCGCCTGATAGACGTTTATGCAAGGCAGTTATTTTTAAATCTGGATTTAGGCCCAATAGCGTTTTCTGCACAGAATTCACCTTTGGCTCGCCTATATTCGATTGACTGTGGGCGATCTGCCTCTGCAAGTTTGTCAGTTCCACCACGTCATCGTCGGCAATGATTAAATGCCCGACTCCCGCCGCTGCCAGATACATGGCTGCCGGGCAACCCAGTCCGCCCATACCCACGATGAGAACAGTAGCGTCGATCAATTTCTGCTGCCCGGACACGTCCATCTCCGGCAACATAATTTGACGACTGTATCTAAGTAATTGCTCGTCCTTCATCCAACACCCTTCTATCTTCTATCTTTTATATTCCATCTTCTGTCGTAAATCTTGTTTACCCAGCTTGGCCCGGATATTGCGCCTTAGTCATTCTATCCAGTTTTGCCAAGTCCTGAATACACTCAATATTTTGATAAGCTGACTCATGCAATAGCTTAGCAACTTCATCCTTCTGATCGTAACCGTGCTCGATAAGGAGCCAGGCATCTTTCTTTAGACAATACTTGCATTGCTGTGCAATCGAACGAATGTCTGCCAAGCCATTTTCCTCTGCCACCAAGGCCATAACAGGTTCGAACGGCAGGCTCCCCTGTGCCAGGTGTTCGTCGCCGCTCCTCACATAGGGTGGGTTCGCCACTATAAGATCGAACTGCTCGGGCGCCAAACCATCACACCACGATGCCTGCCTAAATTCAATATTGCCAAGTTTAAGTTCTTGCGCATTTTCCCGAGCAACCGCAAGAGCCCGCCCGCTGCGATCTACCGCGGTCAACTGCCAATTCGGATTGGTGGACGCCAGCGCCAGCGCTATGGCGCCACTGCCGGTACCCAGATCAAGAATATCTGCCTTTTTGAATTGCTCTGTTGGCAACAACTCGATGGCGAATTCTACCAACAGCTCGGTTTCAGGCCGCGGAATCAACACATGGGGATTAACCATTAAATCGAAATCCCAAAACGCCTGCCTCCCCAAGATATAGGCAATAGGTTCGCCCTTGCTACGCCGCGCGCAATATTGCTGAAAAAGCTGAAGCTGCTCCGCGCTTATTTCTTCGTCCGGCCAGGTGAAAAGATAGCCTCTTTGTTGCTGAATAGCCGCGGCCAGGAGTAGTTCGGCATCGAGTCGCCAGCTATCACTATGCTGTTGCAGAGACGATGCATTGTTAAGGGCCTGCTTAATGGTAACCATTGGACCGGGATTACTCGTCTTCAGCCAGGCCCGCTAACAAGTCTGCCTGATACTCATTGATAAGCGGTTGAATTACAGCGGCAAGATCGCCCGACATCACTTCAGCCAAATTGTACAAGGTAAGTTTAATGCGGTGATCGGTCACCCTGCCCTGCGGGTAGTTATAGGTACGGATTTTTTCCGAACGGTCGCCACTACCCACCAGTTTGCGCCGGGTATCCGACTCCTCCTGATGCTGTGCCTGTTGCGCCTGATCCATTAGCTTCGCTTGCAGCAAAGACATGGCGCGTGCCTTATTCTTGTGCTGTGAACGCTCATCCTGACATTCAACCACTATGCCGGATGGAATATGGGTAAGGCGAATCGCCGAATCGGTCTTGTTCACGTGCTGCCCGCCCGCGCCGCTGGCACGGAAAGTATCTACGCGCAGATCCGCCTTATTGATTTCGATATCATCGAGTTCATCCAGTTCCGGCATGATCGCAACGGTACAAGCCGAGGTGTGAATGCGACCCTGAGTCTCGGTTTCTGGTACTCGCTGCACGCGGTGGGCACCGGATTCAAATTTTAGTTTCTCGTAAACGTTCTTGCCCTCAATCCGGACCACCACTTCTTTGTAGCCGCCGTGTTCGCCCTGCCGTTCCGTAATTACTTCCAGCTTCCAGCCCTGTAGTTCTGCGTAGCGGGAATACATACGCAGCAAGTCACCGGAGAAAATCGCCGCTTCATCACCACCGGTACCTGCGCGAATCTCAAGAAAAACATTACAACTGTCTTTATTGTCTTTCGGCAACAGCAAGGTTTGCAGATCTAACTCTAACTTCTCCAGCTCTTCTGAACTGCTGCGATACTCTTCGTCGGCCATCTCTCGAATATCAGAATCCGCGTCCTTCTGCATTTCCTTTGCCTGTGCTAGATCATCAGCAACCTGCTGGAAATGCTCATAGCCTTTCACTACTTCTTCTATTTCCGCGTATTCCTTGGACAAATCACGGAAGCGATTTTGATCCACAATAATCTCGGCATCACTTAATAATGCTTCCAGCTCAGCGAATCGGTCTTTCAGGTTGTCCAACTTATTGTGTATTGAATCTTTCATTGACTACGTCTTCACCTTCGCTGTGAATATTGCAACTCTCACTGGGAGCCACCCTCTTTTTCTGACTTGTTGTTTGCACTCAATTGGTAGAGTTCCGCAGTCAAATTCAATAAATCATCGCGGCCCTGGGCGCTAGCTTTCTTCATTTGCACACTAGGTGTATGTATTAATTTCTGAGTGAGTGACCTGGCCAGGGTGTTCAATACCGCGTCCGCTGACTCGCCCTTCTCCAAGGCCTTTAAAGCGCGTTCTAATTCCTGCCCTCGAATGGCGTCGGCTTTATCTCGGAATGCGCGCAGGGTACTGACTGCATTCAGTGAAAGTAGCTGTTTTTGATATTCTTCAACGCCGCGCTCAATAATGGAATGTGCCTGTCCTGCAGCCTCAGATCGGCTCTTAACACCATCTTCTATAACCTCGCTGATATCATCGATGCTGTATAGAAAGGCATCGGCTATCTGCGCCACCTCAGCCTCGATGTCTCTAGGTACCGCAAGGTCCACCAACAACATGGGTTTATGCTTGCGCAGCTTAAGCGCCCGTTCCACCGCCCCCTTGCCCAATAGTGGTAACTGACTATTGGTAGATGACACTACAATATCTGCATGGACTAACTGTTCCGGGATATCCGACAGCAGCGCCCCGTGTGCATTGAAGCGATTGGCTATCTCAAGCGCATTGTCCAGAGTCCGATTCACCACCACAATCTTACTCACGCCTTTATCAACCAGGTGCTTAACCACTAGTTCGATGGTACGCCCAGCCCCGATAAGCAAGACACTCAGGCTAGGCAGGTCGGAAAAAATACGCTCGGCGAGTGTTACCGCGGCATAAGCCACCGATACCGGATTCTGACCAATAGCGGTGTCGGTTCTCACTTCTTTGGCAATAGAAAAGGATCCCTGGAAAGCACGACTAAGAGCGGCGCCCACCACATTTTGATCTTTTGATACTGCATAGGCAGATTTGATTTGACCAAGTATCTGCGGCTCGCCTAAAACCATGGAATCCAGGCCGCAGGAGACTTTCATCAGATGACGAATTACGTCTTCGTCAGCAAAGGAGTAGCAGCACTGTTCCAGCTGATCCGTCTCGAGTTCATGGAACTTCGCTAACCATTGCAGAATCGCCGATTGTCGATCTACAAGGAGCCTGTTCTGAGACAGCCTATCGCTTGCTTTTGGCTCATGGCTAGCTTCTTCAAAATCCAGATAAATTTCTGTTCGATTGCAGGTAGAGACAATCACCACTTCCTCGATCACCGGCATGGCATGAACCTCCGCCAGCGCGGACTCCACGATCTCGGGTGGAAACGCCACCTTCTCGCGCAGCTCGATATTCGCTGTATTGTGGTTTATACCTACCAGTACCAATGCCATGGATTAACCGTAAAAAGGGACTCTGTGGTGTAATCGCGCGTCATGCCGCGAGTCAAATCATTCGCCAGATCAAAGGGCTCGCTATGTTACTAAATATCTACCACAGTTCCCATTAGAGTCTAACCCAGCCAAACCAAAAGCAGAGGTGGCTTGACGCGTCGCGCAATTGCTGGCGTCTCAGGTCCAATCTATGCCCCGTTATCAAGCATTCCATGCCGGCGAGGCTGGCGCGGGCGAAGTCTGGATAAAATCTAGACTGAAGCCACCCAGACTAGCTGCTACAATGCGGGCCTAAACTATTTGGCTAGCAAGGTGTTATAAGGGTCAAAACCGTAAAATATGAAGCAAATCAACACTTTTATACTCCTACTCGCGTCTGTAAGCCTCGCTGCTTGCGCGCTTACCCCAGAGCCTGTCACTAGCAACCCAGAGCCTGCGACTACTGCAGTTGCAACGGCAGCAGCGACTGTTGCCCCGAGCGCGGCAGAAATTGAATACGGCAGCTTCACCGAAGACCAGCTATACGAGGCCATAGTCAGTGAATTAAGTGCTCAGCGTGGCCAGGTCGTCGATGCCGGCGAAGGCTATTTTGATCTAGCCATGGCAACCCGGGATATCACTGTAATTCAGCGAGCTGTGCAATTTGCCTCCGTGAACGGCGATATCAACGCCTTGTTACAACTTGGTTTGCTATGGGCCGAGGTTTCACCGGGCGATCCTCAGCCACATTTGCTGTTGAGCATACAATTTCTGGAAAGCGGCGCCTTCGAACAGGCGATTTCCCATATGAGGCGGGTAATCGAGTTTGGTGGCAATATTGATTTTGCCGCCCTCTCCTCTCGCACCGGCAGACTCAACCCTCAGGACCGATCTGTACTCATTAGCCATCTGCGCCAACTAAAGGAAGAATATTCTGCTCAGAATTCGATTCATTTAGCGCTTATACAATTGTTGGCACAGAATCGAGATTTCGAAGAAGCATTAAAGGAGCTCGAAATTTTGCAGGAGGCGTCTGCATTAACCCCGAACATGGTTTTGCTTGAAGCGCAAATTTTGCAGAATATGGAAAGATCAGAACAGTCGTTACGGGTAATGCGCGACGGAGTGGCGCGTTTCGAAAGCGACAAGAACCTACGTTTCAGCTATGCCCGCCTGCTGATCCAGAATGAACAATACGAACTTGCCCAGGCACAATTTCAGATTCTGATTGCACAAGACCCGCAGGATTGGGAAACCCTCTACTCCATTGCCTTGTTAGACACCCAACTACAAAATTTCGACAGCGCCATAGCAGCCTACAGGAAACTGATTGGCGTCAATCAACACGCCGATGAGAGTCAGTATAACCTTGGGCTTATTTATCAAGAGCAAGGCGATCGTTCAAAATCACTGAAACATTTTCGCCAGGTACGCATCGGCACCAATAATTTCCTTGCCGCACAGCAGCAAGCTACTCGACTGTCCATACAATTGGGACGCCTCGACGATGCACACTCCTGGCTGAGTCAACTTTCCCGCGGCCAACCCCGCCTGCAAGTATTGTTCACCACTATAGAATCTTCGGTACTCATTCAGGAAGGGTACGCCAGGGAAGCTGAGCAACTGCTCAATACAGCATTGAACAGGTTTCCCAATGAAACCGACCTGCTATTTGCCCGTGTTCTCTACTACGATTACATTGCCGACCGGGAAGGCTCCGAACGTGATCTACGCCAGATCATTCGACTGCTACCGGAAGATTCCCGTGCACTAAATCATCTAGGCTATATGCTGGCGGACCAAACAAGCCGTTACCAGGAAGCGCTGGAACTGATCGAGAGAGCGATAGCGATATCGCCTGATGATCCCGCCATTATCGACAGCCTGGGCTGGGCACTTTACAAAGTAGGGCGCTACGAAGAAGCACTACAGAATATGCGTCGAGCCTTCGCCGCCTTCCCCGATGACGAGGTCGCTTCTCATCTAGGCGAAGTATTGTGGGCATTGGGACGGAAAGAAGAAGCAATGCAAGTTTGGCAAGACGCTTTGGAGACAGAGCCTGACAGCCTGCTTATAAAAGAAGCGATGGCACGACTTCAATCGGCAGAATGAACACAGTGCCTATGCAGAGGAATTTGAAAAAGCGTTCGGCAACTCAGGCGCTGATTGGAGTGATCTTCGGAGGAATGTTGCTGTTCGCTTGCACGTCCATCCCAATTGCGCCCCCTGCCGAAGAAAACAGTGACTGGGCTAGACAACGCGATCGATTACAGGAACTGGATTCTTGGGAGTTGCGTGGCCGGGTTAATGTTCGTTACGACAATGAATCCCATACGCCGCGTATTCAATGGATGCAACAAAGCGTCGAGTATCATATTCGCCTGTGGGGAACCTTCAATGCCGGCAATACCTTAATTGTTGGAAGGCCTGGCTATGTGACGCTGGAGCAAGACGGTGAAATCCTCAGCGCTACCAGTCCGGAACAACTCATCTTGCAGCAACTGGGTTATGAACTACCTGTTTCACACCTGAATTACTGGATTAAAGGTTTGCCCTCACCAGAGATGGAGGCCGACCTCAGTTTTAATGATCTCAACCAGCTGGTCACGATTAAGCAGGCAGACTGGACCATCAATCTTAGCGATCCGCGCCAGTACGGGTCCATTAGTCTGCCACGCGATGTCGTGTTGACGCGTCCAAAAAATGATATTCGTCTCCGATTCTTTGGGCTCAATTGGAGCGGCGACGAATCATTTAACTAATGGCTGCTCAATCCCTGCAATTTTTGGCTCCGGCCAAACTCAATCTGTTTCTGCATATCACCGGCCGCCGTGCCGATGGCTACCACGAATTACAAACCTTGTTTCAATTGCTGGACTATGGCGATCAGATGGAATTTGAGTTATCTGCCCCGGGAACAATTGCACTACACATTTCATCATCGAATGGGGCCACCACTGGCGTGCCCTTGGATAATAACCTGATTACTCAGGCAGCAGAGCTACTCAGAGAAGAGGCTGGCAATCCTGCGCTGAGCGCCAGTATTAGCCTGCACAAGCAGATCCCAAGCGGAGCCGGACTCGGAGGAGGTAGCTCGAATGCCGCTATTTGTCTGTTGGCTCTGAATCGGCTTTGGGGGCTAAACCTCGACCAAGCCAAATTATGCGAATTAGGTGTAAAACTGGGCGCTGATGTTCCCCTGTTTGTCCGCGGCAAATCGGCCTGGGCGGAAGGAATAGGAGAGCAGCTCAGCCCCGTAGAATTGGGCGATGGCTGGTATCTGGTGGTCACGCCAAACTGTTCAGTCGCAACCGCAGCGATTTTTTGCCATGAACATTTGACACGGAACTCCCAAGCCATCAAAATGGCCGACTTTCTGGCAGGCAGAGCCCGAAATGACTGTGAATCAGTCACCAGGAAACTGCATCCAGAGGTGAATCAGGCTTTCGAATACTTGTCTCGGTTTGCCGAATTTAAGATGACAGGTACCGGCGCCAGTCTATTTTCACGCTTCGAGACTGAAGCCTCTGCCAGGAACGTGTTGAGTAAGTTACCGGAGAATTTGCCAGGCTTCGTTGCCAAAGGCATCGATTCCATTGCACAGTGTTATAGCTAACATCACAGCCATGAGAACACTATAAAGAAAGAAGAGTTATTGGGGTGTCGCCAAGTGGTAAGGCACAAGGTTTTGATCCTTGCATGCGTTGGTTCGAATCCAGCCACCCCAGCCATTTTCTCAAGCAGAATCAGAGCAGAGTCAAAACATTGTAACAAATATATTCTGTTTCGAACGCTCTATATAAAGCTATCCAAACTGAGCCACTAGTCCGAACTACTTGTAGCAAACCAACAGGAACTAAACGTGCCAAATAATTTGATGGTCTTTACTGGCAATGCCAATCCAGAATTGGCAGACAATATCGCCAAACACATCGGTGTCCCCTTGGGTTATGCAAATATTAGCAAGTTCAGCGATGGGGAAATTTCTGTTGAATTAAATGAGAACGTTCGCGGCAAGGACGTGTTTATAATTCAACCGACCTGCGCGCCTACCAACGATAGCATCATGGAATTGCTATTGATGGCTGATGCACTACATCGCGCATCGGCAAACAGAATCACTGCGGTGATTCCCTATTTCGGCTATGCCAGACAAGATCGACGCGTACGTTCGGCCCGTGTCGCCATTAGTTCAAAAGTCGTTGCCGACATGATCGGCACCGTCGGTGTTAATCGCGTACTCACCGTAGATTTACACGCGGAACAGATTCAGGGGTTCTTTAATATCCCGGTAGACAACGTTTATGGATCACCGGTGTTAACCGATGATATTGAACGTCAACGCTACGAAAACCTATTAGTAGTATCACCAGATATCGGTGGTGTGGTTAGGGCACGAGCCGTGGCCAAGCAACTTAACGTCGATCTGGCCATTATCGACAAGCGACGACCCGCGGCGAATGTCGCACAAGTCATGCACATCATCGGTGATGTGGAAGGCCGTAGCTGTCTGATCGTGGATGACATGGTTGATACCGCTGGCACGCTCTGTAAGGCCGCCGATGCGCTTAAAGAACATGGCGCATCAAAAGTAGTGGCCTATTGTACACATCCGGTTTTATCCGGCCCTGCGATAGAGAACATTGAAACTTCCAGCCTCGACTCTCTGGTGGTTACCGATACCATTCCACTGAGCGACGCTGCAAAGAATTGTAAACGCATTCGACAATTGTCCATGGCCAAACTATTAGCCGAGTCGATTCGCCGAGTGAGTAATGAAGAATCCATAAGCGCGATGTTTGATAATACTTAGACTTTGGTACTGAGTTTTATTGGAGTTGAGCGGATAACCGATGTTTAGTGATACTTTAGAGATCGCTTGACACTTTTTTAATTCTGTACCTAACCGGTCGCAAGTTAGGCACAGCACTTCTTAGGAGAGACTTATGTCTGCTGAAGAATTTGAGTTGAACTGTACAGTTCGAACGGATTTAGGGAAAGGTGCGAGCCGCCGCCTACGTCGTTTGAACAATGATATTCCTGCCGTACTTTACGGCGGCGGAAAAGATTCTGTTTCATTAACCATTGCCCATAAAGACATTATCAAGGCAACCGGTAATGAGGCCTTCTTTTCGCACATTATTACCCTCAATGTCGACAAGAAAAAAGAAAAGGCCGTTATCAAGGCATTGCAGCGTCACCCTGCCAAACCTTTTATCCTGCATGCTGACTTTCTGCGTGTAAGCGACAAGCAGGCAATTACGGTTAATGTGCCTCTTCACTTCTTGAATGAAGACAAGTGCCTGGGTGTTAAGTTAGGCGGTGGTAGTATCCTTAAGACGCTTAATGAGATTGAAGTCTCCTGTTTGCCAAAAGATCTTCCAGAGTTTATCGAAGTGGATATGCTGGAACTGGAAATTGGCGATTCAATCCATCTGTCAGACATCGCATTACCAGAGGGCGTAACCAGTATTGCCCTGTCGCATGGTGAAGAAAGCGATCACAGTGTGGCTACCGTGCAAGCGCCTAGAGCCGAATCTAGCGAAGATGAAGCAGGTGAGGAAGCGCCAGAAGCTGCCGCTGGCGACGACGATGCCGCTGACGATGCCTCCGGAGATAAGGAAGACTAGTTTCGTTTCTAGCCTAGCCCTAAAAACTTATGCCAGGCAATTCCTTAAAACTTATTGTGGGTCTGGGTAATCCAGGCCCGCAATATGATTCTAATCGGCATAACGCTGGCGTCATCTTCCTCCATCACCTTTGTAAGAGTTACTCAGGTACTCTGCGTGGCGAGAGCAAGTTTTTCGGCGAATTAGGTACTATCAATATTGCCGGGCAAGACATCAAACTATTATTCCCAACTACCTTCATGAACCACAGCGGCAAGTCTGTCGCCGCGGTGTGTAATTTTTACAAGATTGAAGCAGAGAATATATTGGTGGCCTACGATGAAATCGATTTCGAAGTGGGCGTAAGCCGTTTTAAACACGGTGGCGGCCACGGTGGGCACAACGGTATTCGAGATATTATTAACGCCCTGGGCGGGGAAAAAGATTTTTACCGTTTGAGAATCGGCGTAGGACATCCCGGTCACAAGTCCATGGTGGCCAGCTATGTGCTAAGCGATCCATCCCGATCGGAAGCCGATCTCATCATGTCCAACATAGAAGATGCGATTCGGGTAACACCCAAAGCCGTGCAAGGCGAATGGGAAGAAGCCATGCGTCTATTGCATACTGAATAGCTTAAGAAGTAGAGACAGTCATGGCAGTTAAATGTGGAATCGTAGGGTTACCCAATGTGGGCAAGTCTACCCTGTTCAATGCCCTAACCAAGGCCGGCATAGCTGCGGAAAACTTTCCGTTTTGCACCATAGAACCCAACTCAGGCATTGTTCCGATTCCCGATAGTCGTTTGGACAACTTAGCTGAAATAGTGCAGCCGCAGAAAGTTATTGCAACCACCATGGAATTCACCGATATAGCTGGTCTGGTTGCTGGCGCCTCAAAGGGTGAAGGCCTGGGCAATCAGTTCCTGGCAAACATTCGCGAGACCGATGCCATCTCCCATGTGGTGCGTTGCTTCGAAGACAGCAATGTCACCCATGTATCGGACAAGATCGATCCAGCCTCCGATATCGAAACCATTAACACCGAACTCGCCTTAGCCGATCTAGAAAGCGTCGATAAGTTTCTGGATAAGGTATCCCGCGTAGCCAAGAGCGGCGACAAAGATGCCCAACGACAGGCGCTGGTATTAGAGAAAGTAAAAGCGCATTTGGATGAGGCAAAACCGGTTCGTACCCTGGACCTCGCCAAGGAAGAAATAGCAGACCTTTACAGCCTGCATCTACTGACTATCAAGCCGGTGATGTACATCGCCAACGTCGACGAAGAAGGATTTGAAAACAACCCCTATCTAGACACAGTAAATGCCATCGCCGAATCAGAAGGCGCTATCGTAGTAGCGATCTGCAATAAACTGGAAGCAGAGATCGCTGAGCTGGAAGAAGATGAAAAACTCGAATTCCTGCAAGACCTGGGCATGATCGAGGCTGGCCTTGACCGCGTAATCCGCGCCGGCTACACCCTACTCGGCCTGCAGACCTATTTCACCGCCGGAGTAAAAGAAGTAAGAGCCTGGACCGTAAAGAAAGGCGCCACCGCGCCGCAGGCAGCAGCGGTAATACACACCGATTTCGAGAAGGGCTTCATTCGCGCGGAAGTGGTCGCCTATCAGGATTTCATCGACAACAACGGTGAGAACGGCGCCAAAGAGGCCGGCAAATGGCGCTTGGAAGGCAAGGAATACATCGTGCAGGATGGCGACGTAATCCACTTTAGATTTAATGTCTAGCTTGACAAATTCCCTCGAAATGCCGAAAATTCGCGGCCTTTCGAGAATTAAGATATAGAATTCATGCACGAAATTTGAAGTTTTAAAATTTCGTAGCGAGGGTTTCTAGTGTGCTGTAGATGTGAATTTGAATTTCCATTTCACGCGCAGATGTATAAGTCATACATCGAGCATGAAATGCTCAGTAAAATTTGCAGATGGCGTATTATCGGAGGCCGCAGTAAGAAGTGCAAATTTTGTAGCGAGGGCTTCGAGAATGCGTTAGATGTGGATTTTATTTCCCATTTCACGCGCAGGTGTATACGTCATACATCGAGCATGAAATGCTCAGTAAAATTCGCAGATGGCGTATTATCGGAGGCCGCAGTAAAAATTTTGGCTATGTAGCTCAGCTGGTTAGAGCACAGCATTCATAATGCTGGGGTCGGTGGTTCAAGTCCACCCATAGCTACCATTTTAAAGGGGGGTAGGTCTTTAAATAGGTCTGCCCCCTTTTATGTAAAGAAAGATTTCTAGCACCGGCTTTACTGATAGCCTGTTATGTTCTTGTGCTGCCTCATTGAGTTTTTGATTTTTTATCGACTGATCCAATGTCAACAAGAGCGCACATGCAGCAATGATTATCGGTGCGAACGTAGAAATACTGCGTACTCGCTGTTTACGTGCCTTACGTCGCTTCTTAGCCGTGTCAGCTTCATCGGCACTATTCATTTATAATCCCTCCGTCTCCTTTTAGGTATTTTCTCGAATCCCAACCAATTATAAGTAACCGGATCCGTATGTGTACATATCCACTTGGGTAACTTTTTCATCCACAGAAATACCAATTCTGACAACCAAATTTGACCCTAATGCCGGCGACCACCATCGCTCTCGAATGTTTCGAAAAGTAATTGTGTATATTCCCTTTTCTGATTCAGCCCAAGGAAATATTGGTACTTTTGAATATCTCTCTCTTTCTTCGTATGTAAATTCATCTGGAAATTTCATCAGGTATGTCTCGACGTCAGATCTGTGCAGCCCCTGAGGCAAATTAGAAATGATCTCACTTCTTGATATGGCGGTCGTATTTACGTAGAGCCAAGCCCAACCAATTACCATGATCGACAGAAGCGAAATAATTACATACAGAATTGAATTCCTTAAAGTAGCAATATTCATCTTCGACCCCAAAAATAGTTTAATTGACCTATATATCCAATATTTTTTACGGTGAAATTTGCAATACCGTGTTCCAACCAGGTGCCAAAAGCTTCGGAGGGGGCTTCCCAAATACTAACTGAACCAATATACCTGAAGCGAATGAATTACTATTTTGCGTGGTTAAAAGATAATCCAAGTGAGAGTTATTTACTGCTGCTGCATACTGCTGCATTGCTAACCTGTCTTGTATTACCGAATTGGTATATCCAACGACTTGAACCAGCTCTTCTTTCGCTGGTTTATCGAAATCAATCCAGTTAACGTCATCACTTGTAGTCACCTGTGTGATCAACTCACCAAAGTCATGTTGCCCGATAAGGAATGCGGGGACATCCAGCAAACCGACTGCGTTCTGGGGCGCACCAGATGCTACATCAAAAACAGTGCTAGATGGCGGCACAATCCTAATATAAGCGTGATGAGTGTTTGCGGCTATTGGAATGTTACTAAATACCGCATCATTATCAACGGCAGACACCACATCCGCATACTGATAAATTATTCCGTATACGCGGGCCTCGTTCTGTACGTCAACAAAATCTACACCATCCGGTACTACCTCATAATCAGAATTGCTATACTGTTTGTTACGAAAGATGACAGAGACAGGTGGATCTATAATATCCGTGGTAAGGCAAAAACCACTTTCATATCCATTTAATAGATCAGGAATCGGCACTGCTGGGCATCCTGAAGAAAATTAGAGGGGCAGGTCTCCATTTGCACGTCGTGTGTGCGGATTATGCGGCTGATAGTGGTATGGCTTAGGTGGAGGAAGTCACCGATTTCTTGTTGGGTGTAGTGGCAACTGCGATAGGCCATGACGATGGATTGCTCACGTGAGGTATGGCGCTCAAAATACCATTCGATAGGCCGTTTCACTGGGCCATGTTGAATCTTCGGAATACCGCAGAGTTTTGTGCCTTCCGCCATCTTGCACTGCATATTTTCGACGAACTCCTCATTACCCAGATACACTTGATTGCGCAAATTTTGCCACGGTGAGGATTGACCCTTTCCTTCGATAATAAACTGTTGGTAAGCGAATTGGCTCTGGGTCTTATTCGGGTTGCACAGGGACAATAGCGTATCTGTTTGCAACCAATTCGGCCGTGTGGACAGGCCTGCTGTTGCGCGGTAACTACTCCAGGGCCACCCTCCTGCCTTATGAGTCATGCCGCGACTGTGGGTTGCCTCACCAGTCTCGATTACCAGATGGTAGTGATTGCCCATGAGACAATAGGCGTGGCAGCGCCAAGCGTAACGGTCTACGCACTGGGCAAGTAGCTCAAGAAATTTCAATCGGTCGGCCCGATCAAGGGCTATTGCCTGCCTGGCTTTTCCCCTTGCGATAATGTGGTACAACGCACCCGGAAACTCTATTCGAAGCGGTCTCGCCATTCACTGTTCCATCCATGGAATTGAGCAGGGAAATCAAACCTTAGATCAAGTGCAGAGAAACTCCAAGAAACTGTGCGTAGTTGTCTGCAAAATGTGCAAATGGAGACCTGACCCCGCACCAGACCCCGCACCACTAAAACGAATTAGGAAAAATGCGAGTATTCTATTAGTAATTTCGCGGGCTTTCTATTTGTAATATCGCGAGTATTGATCTATAAATATAGTAGGCCTGAATTACTAAAATTGCGGGACATAGGAATGGCCAAGATACTAAATAGATGGCAGGACAGGACAGTAAAAACAGCCATGCAGGAGCGGCGCGTGCTGCTACTGGCCGGTCCCCGCCAGTGTGGAAAAACAACTCTTGTAAGGCAACTAGAGTCTAGGCAAATAGAGTACCGTACACTGGATGACGGCACATTGTGGGAATTGGCAGAATCAGACCCTGCCGGATTCGTTCAACATAACAAAGAGATGCTGATAATTGATGAAGTTCAACGTGTCCTTCCCCTACTCCCAGCAATCAAGAAAGTTGTCGACGAAGATAACAAACCTGGCCAGTTTCTCCTGACGGGTTCTGCTAATGTCCAAACTATGCTGGACGTGCAAGAATCACTGGCAGGCCGGGTTGCCAAAATCCGTCTGCGCACCCTGTCAGAAGGTGAGATCACGGGAGCAGAACCAGATTTTCTCAACCGCTGCTTTAATCAGGATTTCAAAGATAACGGTAAAATTTACAGCCGTGACAACATAATTCAAACAGCAATGCGAGGCGGTTTCCCTGAAACTATAAAACTAGAACGACGCGCACGAACACGCTGGCACCGAGACTACATTTCTGCGCTTCTGGAGCGGGATCTGATGGATATTGTTCGCATACGCCAGCACGAAGCTATGCAGGAGCTGGTCAAAATACTGGCAGCATGGTCTTCAAAATTCATGGACATTGCGAATATCGGCACAAACCTGTCTATTCGTCGGCCAACCCTCGAATCTTATATCAATGCGCTTGAAGCGCTTTTCATTGTCGAGCGGGTACAGCCCTGGACCAAAACCGACTATGGAAGAGTGGGTAAACAGAAAAAGCTGTTTATGTCTGATAGTGGGTTGATGTCCTCTATTCTTGGATTTCGAGAAGAACAAGTCAGGTTGGATTCCGATCGAGTCGGCAAGCTTGTTGAAACCTTTGCCTACAATGAACTGGCGGCACAAGTAGATTTAAGCGAGGATGAATATTCTCTCTATCACTACCGCGATCGCGAACAAAGAGAGATCGATTTCATTATTGAGCGGGATGATGGGGCTTTACTCGGTGTTGAAATCAAGTCTGCCGCAACAGCAAAGAAAGAAGATTTCAAACATCTTAGATGGTTCAAGGACAATATCGCTGGAGAACGCCCGTTCATAGGCATTGTGCTTTATGCAGGCGAACATACGGGCTCATTTGGCGATAATTTATGGGTAGTACCATTTGGCGCCATGTGGAGAAAATAAGAAATTTAAGGAAAAATGTGTCGATAGGTTTACTTGACCACTACAGTTTCCTGTGTTGCTAAAGACGCAGCGCAAATTATGCCCAAGAGTGCGCACATGAGCAGTTATCCGAACATGAAATTTGTCACGTGTGACGCCAGCTTCACCGACTATCGTCCGGCAATCGGCCCAAACGGGGGCATTGTCGTGTTTGAACGTACTAAGTTTCAGGCAAGGGAAACGACCCTGTTGTACGTGATTGATGATCTTACAAAACCAAACCCGCAACCGATTATTTCGCCGGGTGGTCCAGGGATACAAACACGGGCTGACTGGTGTTGGGCCACCAACATCATCGCGTTCAACGGTGATTCGCTGACAATCTGGACGGTAAACAGTGATGGTTCATCTCCCCGCCAAATCGACAACACCATGAGATTCGCGTATCCCTCATGGTCGTCAGACGGTTCGATCCTGACAGTCATGAATGCCTCTAAGGCTGCCGATCCTCTGCCAAGCACAAGCCAGATCGACACTCAGGGGAACCTGCGCTATGCCAATATGAACGGTGTGGACAGCCTAGGTCATACCTTGTTTGGAGGCATGCCGGCCGTCAACCCAAATGATTCCACACGCATAGCCTTTGCAGGACAGCCGAACATTTCAAGCTGGGCAAACGGGGAGAACCTGGCGCCAGACGGCTATAATCAGAATGCCAACTATATTTTTCTGAACGTGCAAAACCAAGGGGCGTCCAGTTCGAATCCACTCGAGCCGGGTGCTCCTGTTGACAAGTACGATCCAAGCTTTCAGGGACGGGCTCCAGCATGGTCACCATGCGGCAGGTACGTAGTGTTCGAATCGAACAGGGCCGGGGGATATGCGATCTTTCTTTTCGATACGGAGAATAGTGGAAATCTCGTTCAGCTTACTGACCCAGACTATGGCGCGCAGCACGCGAAGTTCTTTAAGTCTGGAGACAAACTGATTCTTTCGGCTTTTCAAAATCCTGGATCGGGTAAAGGTCCATTTGGCGTGGCCTGGATTGATATAACGGAGTACGTGAGTGGCTGATGGCATAGGAGATACTAGTAGTTAATAGCTTAGCGACTTGTCCTTACCAAACAGCCCGCTGCGTTTTCCCATCGCAATTTTCTTAAACTATTAAACTGTTAGTGTCCCACCACTTTTGACCTACAAAATTGAAACGGGTAGATTCTCTCCATGCCCGAATACCCCGACATCACCGTCTACATAGAAGCAATAAGCCGCCGTACACAAGGCCAGCCCCTTCTCTCCTATCGTCTGAGCAACCCGTTCTTGTTGCGCACAGCAGAGCCCAGCTTCGAGCAGTTTGAAGGACTACTCGTAAAAGAAGTACAGCGTATGGGCAAGCGCATCATCTTGTCCTTTAGCAATTCTAGCGAGAGCCCGGCAAGCCACTGGCTGGTTTTACATTTGATGATAGCCGGCCGTCTGCACTGGATACCGAAACCGAAAGCTCCGCCCGGCAAAAGCGCATTATTACTTTTGGAATTTCCGCAAGGCTGGCTGTCCCTAACGGAAGCTGGTAGCAAGCGTCGCGCTTCTGTTCACCTATTCGACAACGAGACAGAGATGCAGTCCATTAACCCGGGAGGCCTTGAAGTTCTGGAAGCGGACTTCCCGACATTTTGCCAGGCACTCACTGCATCCAATCACACATTAAAACGGGCGCTCACTGATCCGCACATTCTCAGCGGAATTGGCAATGCCTATTCTGACGAAATACTGCATCGGGCTCGTCTATCACCAATCAAGCTGACACAAAAACTGGACGACACAGAATTAAACAATCTGTATGTAGCGGTGCAGAAAACCCTGATTCACTGGACCGACCACTTGCGGGACGACTGCGGGGAGAGTTTCCCCGAGAAAGTGACTGCTTTTCGTGAGGACATGGCTGTACATGGTCGATATGGCAAACCCTGCCCCGATTGCGGTTCACCGATTCAAAGAATTCGTTATGCCAGTAACGAAACCAATTACTGCCCTAGCTGCCAGACAGAAGGTCGCCTGCTGGCCGACCGTGCACTCTCAAGACTCTTGAAAAAGGACTGGCCGCGCACGCTGGAAGAAATGGAGAAACGGTTGCCAGGAAAATAGGAGAACATAATTTACTTGCTACTAATGACTCCCGCATAGAACCGTATGAGGCACTAATAACTTACCAACGCCACCACTTTTCCCACACTACGCAAGAGTCAAAGACACTAACCACTCTAATTAATATTCCAAAGAATAGCCCCGCCACCCTGATAACCATCTGCAATAAGCCGAAACTTCAATTCATAATTGGAATCAGATGTTTTCAACACAGACAGAGCGCCTACCAAATTTATGTCGGGCTCCGGTGATTTGGTCCAGTTACCGTTGGCACTTAAGCTTCCCACAATTTCAGAATCAATCTCCCAACCTTGCGCAATAATCTGATCCGTAAAATGAGTAAACAGCTCTGAAATAGCCAAATCCGAACTAAGATTAATTTCTGTTTCTACCGAATTATTTGAACTGGATGACCCTCCCCCAATATAGGGACCACGCTGTCGCACAGCGTCGGAATCGGGAACTTCCATGCGTGGCATGTATTGCCGTAGCCCCACGGAAAAATTCATTTGGCTAATACTTTGTTCTTGTTGCGCCAATTGGCTTGCACAACTACCCTGCTGGTTACCAAAGGAGTTATACCTGCCCAGGGACACATAGTTCCCTGAGTCTCGTTCAGCGTAATGGATAGACAAACGCCCCTGTCCATCATGGCAAAGAGAACTATTAGTAGTGATTACAACTGCAGCAGGGGACACGAATCCAGTGTCTTGAGAGGGTGGCATGTAAGTAGGAAATTCCTGCCAGTTTTCCTGTTCAAAGGCTGCCATAAGTAATTGAGTTGCACTATCGCGGTCTAAATTCGTTCTTAATACCACTCGCAACATATTCATCTGGTAAACACTACCCACCACCGAAAAGCCACTCGGCAGGTCAAAGGATGGGAAGTCATTGGCGATATCAGAATATATTTCAAGTTGACCGCGTAGATTAGTATCAAACAGCACCTCTGCCACATCAACAGGTATCACGTCCTGGAATTCTGTATCAGCAGCGCTCGATAATCCAAAAATCAATGCTACAAATGCCCCGGCTAAGCCTAATTTCCGCATTGCTACTCTCCAGACATTTACTAGTGAATTGGAGTTCTCACATTGCATTCTCGTGCAGCAAATTGCAACGACATTCGTGGAGAAGTGACTGGGAAAAGGCACTCTTGCCCTGCAAAAATAAAAACCCCAAATGCCTTCTCGATAGTAAGCTAATCCCTTGATTTTCATTAGCATTATTAAGCTTGGTAAACTTACGCAAAACTACGTATATTACCCCTGCCATAATTCATAATGTTGAGCTCGGTGGTCCAAGTCCATCCATTGCTGCCATCTTAAGGTGCAGGTTTTGTTAAATAAATCTGCCCCTTTTTTGAATAAAAGGAAAACCATGAAAACTCTACTCGCTGTTTTTGCACTGGCTGCAACTCTTGTTAGCTGCGAAAATTTATACGACGATAGTGGTATACCCAGAATCAGATCGCAGAAACAAGTCGATGCCTACAATGCAACTGTTAGCTCGGAGAGTGAGAAACTGATCTGCTCGCGGGAAAAACCATTAGGCAGCAATATACCCCAGTGGTTCTGTGTGACCGTCGCCCAACAAGAGAGATTAGCGCTAGAAGCCCGCGAAAATATTGAAACGCTTGGGCGAGCCACAAGCATCAGTCAGTAGTTGGAATTCATCGATTTTCAGACGTCACCGCTGGGGATCTAACCACTCTCGTATCTGATCCCTTTGATCCTTGAGGTATTGCCTCAAAATTTAAAACTTACCCCAGCTCGCAAAGTCTGCGGCTCTGTTGCACGACTCATGCGACAGTTTACCGAGGCGCAATCGATATCGTCTGCGCCCAGACCTGGAGGGTCTACCCCTTCCGCATAGGCCGGATAAAAGTAGACTATCTCTTTTCGATCGGTGTCCAACAGATTGATTACCTCCGCATAGAATGTCAGATTATTCCAGTGGTAAGCACCGCGCAGGCTGACGGTACTCAAACTTTCTGCACGCTGTGCATTATCTGCGGTCATGGCATAGGGACCGAGATAGCGCGCACGTAAACTTCCCTCCCAATTGTTTCTTAGCACAGAAATACCCAACTGAGCAGACTGTTCCACAGAGCCTTCGACGTGGCTACCGTCCGGATTGTCTACATAGCGCGCTGTGCTGTCCGTGTACACAGCGTCCACTCCAACTCCGTCCAGAGGCTGCCAAAACGCCGTCAGTTCATAACCTTGCCGC
This sequence comes from Gammaproteobacteria bacterium, assembly GCA_021773355.1. GTDB lineage: Bacteria > Pseudomonadota > Gammaproteobacteria > Pseudomonadales > Pseudohongiellaceae > UBA9145. The sequence continues at coordinate 417,717 of JAJFKE010000023.1, forward strand.
CGGGAACCACCCTTCGGTTCCACCGAGTTGGAATCACCCACGAAGATCAATTCACTGTCCTGATCCAGCCACCAGTAACTCGCGGTGAGTTTCATGTCCCCCAGGGTGGTGCGAAATCCAGCCTCATAACCCTTGCCTTCGGAGAGCCCGGCTATTGGGTTAAGCACATTCACCACACCGCGCGCATCGTTGGAATGAAAGCCCCTACCCCAGTTACCATATAACTCCGCTGCGTCATGCAAGCGGTAGGCAATACCAACTTTTGGTGAAAGCTGTGCGTCGGAGTCCTGTCCGCTAAAACTGCTCACATTTACTGCTTTCACATCGTAGTCGTAGTAATCACCGCGCACTCCAACAGTAATTCGCAGTCTGTCTGTGGGCGACCAGTTCGCGTCACCATAGATACCAAGTGAGGTCTCAAATATTTCATTGTCGCTTATATTGGCTATTAATTTTCCTGCGAGTTGTTCATCGAGGCCGACATCAGCGATCGAGTCATAGCGCGCCTCGCTACCGATATTGATTTGAAGGTTTGCGGTTTCCAGCAGTGATTTTTCTGCGCGACCACCCACAGTCCAGCGTCGATCAAATTGATTGATTTGAAAATCATAGGTCGGATTGGATTCCATGGACCAATCGTAGTATTGACCATATATCGACGCCGTCCAATCACTCCCGGTCAGTTGTGCCGTAGAAATCCAGCGCTGTGTATTACCGCCGGCACTCGAATCCAGTGAGCAGAATGCATCGCGGCAAGCAGCAGTGCCTATGGCCCGCTCCGGTATTTGTTCGGTCGGGTGCCAGTCACCACTGTAAGCGGATAGTGTAAACTTTGCCTGACCGAAAGCGGTGTCCTGCACATATTTGCTCCATGCGGAGATGTGCCTGAGACCCTCTGCATTGTCCCAGGGTCCATCGTAGGATTTGACCTCGCCTATCACAGTTAGCACACCAGCCCCTGCGTCTCGGCTAAAACCGCTCGCTAGGCGCTGCCATTGATATTCGCCCAACTCGGCGGAGATAAATGATCTCTCCAGTCGGTCTACTGTCTGAATGAAGGAGGCGCCTGCCACGGAAAAGTCACCCAGATCGGCATAGTATGGGCCCTTGCGATAATCGATGCGCTCCACCGATTCTGGCAACAAACCGTTGACATCGAGGTAGCCCTGACCGTGCCCATGGGAACGAAGATTCCAGGGCATGCCATCCACATAGGCGGAATAGTCGGTGCCGTGATCCAAATTAAAACCGCGCAAAAAGTATTGATTCGCCTTGCCACTACCGGAGTGCTGTACAGCCACCATGCCCGGCATGGACTCCAGCAACTCGGCAACCTTTAACATGGGCCGCACCAACAAGTCGGCGCCGCCAACCGATCCCTCACTTGCTGACGCAGCTCTTCCCAATAACTCGGTGTTGCGACCAAATACCACGACTTCTTCAATGGCCCGTGTATCTTGCGCTATCGACCTCATAGCTGGATAAATCAGCATGATCAAAAAAACAGATCTTAAGAAATGCCTAATTAGGTAATTCATTTTCGCTGAATGCTACTCCTGATTGATGCTGGTATAGCTTGATCATCTATCGGGACGATGCTACTAAAAAAGCGGCCAGGAATGTCGGACAAATCCGCAGCCGGGGTCATACTAGCGCGAAGTAAACTTGGGAAACTAGGTTAAATAACGTTTTGAAACCCCTGGCGGCAATGCTGCCAGTCTTGAAGGCCGCAGTTAGTCTGATGCTGACCAGAAATTGTACAGCAACAAACTGGGCGCAATAAAAACAAAGAACTGGTTCAATATTTTGTGGCTGTCCAAATTGCCGCTTTTTCTCAAATATCTGGTCAAAAAGCGATCCAAATCAACCAACTACTACAGAAATTATGGAGATCTGGTTTGCCTGCTTTGCTTGTCAAAATCTCCTGTTTCGAACCAGTGGGCAGTACGATTAACAAATGCTACCAGAGATAACATCACCGGCACCTCGACCAATACGCCGACAACGGTCGCCAGTGCTGCACCTGAATTGAGTCCGAACAGTGAAATTGCTACCGCAACGGCCAACTCAAAAAAATTGGATGTTCCAATCAGGCTCGATGGAGCCGCAATATCATGGGGTAAGCGCAGGACTTTCGCTGCACCATAAGCGATAGCGAAAATGCCGTAGGTTTGAATCAGTAAAGGTATCGATATAAGCAATATCATTATTGGTTGCTTAATAATTTTTTCTGCCTGGAATCCGAACAACAACACAACGGTTGCCATTAACCCGACAATAGACCAAGGCTTAAGCAAGCTTACGAACGCGTTAACACGCTCATCTGAGCCAGACGCGGCTAAACTATGACGAGTGAGAACGCCGGCAACCAGCGGTAATACAACGTATAAAATGACTGATAAAAGGAGTGTTTCCCAAGGCACGGTAATATCGGTTACACCTAGCAGGAAGGCTGCTATTGGTGCGAACGCAAAAACCATAATGATATCGTTAACCGACACTTGCACCAGGGTGTAGTTAGGATCACCTTTTGTCAGTTGACTCCAGACAAACACCATTGCTGTGCAAGGCGCTACTCCCAGCAAAATCATTCCGGCAATGTATTCAGTTGCCGATTGAGGATCGACAAAACCTGCAAATATGACTTTAAAAAATAGCCATCCAAGCGCGGCCATGGTGAAAGGTTTAATCAGCCAGTTCACGACTAGTGTTAACACTAATCCCTTCGGCTTACTTCTTACGTCTTTGATCGATGAAAAATCAATCTGCACCATCATGGGATAAATCATTACCCAGATGAATAACGCTACAACAAGATTGACATGTGCGTATTCCAGGCCAGCAAGGTATTGAAAAGCGCCAGGAACAACATTGCCCAGTACTACACCGGTGACGATGCACAGGCCCACCCAAACTGTAAGATAGCGTTCGAATAAACCCATTACATTACATTTCCTGCCCTATACTATTGAATATTAATTCCAGTTGGTTTGAGTCTGCTGCACGGTAAGGCTGGCTTAGAAGGCGTCTAATTCGCCCTTCTATTGTGTCAATAACGGCATTAAATGCCTTCTCAATTTCGGCATCCGTACCTGCTATGCGTGATGGATCGGCTAGCCCCCAGTGGACCTTGATCGCCCTGCCCATCCACGCGGGACAAGTTTCCTGTGCGGCACTGTCGCAGACAGTAACGACAACATCGGGTCGAAAGGACTGAATTTGATTCCAGCTTTTACTCTCCAGGTTTTCGGTACTATAACCGCGTTTCTGAAGATACTTTAAAGTCAACGGGTGCACTTGTCCGTTCGCTGCACTACCAGCGCTCGCCACTTGAATGTCATTCTGAGAAATTTCGCGCGTAATTGCCTCGCTTAAAATACTACGACAGGCATTGTGAGTGCAGATGTAAAGGAGTCTCATAAGTATCTGCTCTGTGTTTCCCAATTTCTTTGGGACCGGATCAAGTCCATACCCCTGTAAAGTATATTCGAAGCAATGCGACAAAAAGGGGACGAGGGAATAAAAAGAAACTGGATACCCACAAACTGCGCTCAATAAAGACAATCAGTTAGTTCAATATTTTTGTGGGCGCCCTAATTGTTACTTCTTTATCTACAAGCCTTTAAAAATCAACAGCTTAGTAATTTCTTTGGCGTTTACGTGAGAAGATATATGGCCCTATTCTGCTTTGTAGTTAGTATTAAAAGAAGATTAATCGACTTTGTTTTAAATTTTAGGCTTTTTTTCGACATGGATGATTGATTTTCGACATCTCTCCTTGTATATTGTTTTTCGACAATTTATTCCTAAATGAATCATATTTCGACATAGATGAAAGGTATTCGACAAGTGACCAAGAACGCAGAAACACCGGAATATTTCCAATATGAGCAGGTACCGCCAGGAACCCGACTTGCGGGGTGGGCCGCCCTTGTCAGCAGCTATGCTATTGACGCCCCTGTGCGCCGTTACTCTTGTGTGTCCGATAAACATGTCAGGGGCAACAAGAGAACCGACGATAGTTGGGAGATATTTGATAAACGATACCTGCCAGACGATTCACTGGCCGGTCAGCTGAATTTCGCCTTTCGACACGAAATAATAGACCTGCTGGTGATGAAACGGGTATTTGAAGTAATTGCAGACGATGAATTGTGCAATTTCATACTATCAAAACCAACGGGCACAACAGCCAGGCGCGTTTGGTTCTTCTATGAGATTCTGACGGGCAAGAAGCTGGCACTCAAAGACGCCGAGCCGGTTACCGCCATCGATGCACTTGATCCTGACAAATATTTCACAATCAAAGGTAAACTCTCCCAACGTCATCGGGTAAGAAATAACTTACTAGGTACAGGAGAATTTTGTCCAATAATTCGCAAGACTGAAAAGCTGCACGAGCTTATCGCTCTCAATCTTGCTGAAAAGGCCAAAGACACTATTGGTAAAATCGGTGCACAAATAATCGCGCGTGCAGCCAATTTTATGCTGCTTGCAGACAGCAAGGCAAGTTTCGAAATAGAAGGAGAACGGCCACCGAAGAACAAATTGGAGCGCTGGGGGCAAGCAGTATTGGAGGCTGGGAAGCGCCCTCTGAACCAAACCGAAATATACAGGTTGCATCAACTCCTTATTGGAGATGACCGCTTTACAGAAATCGGCTATCGCTCAGAAGCTGTCTTTTTGGGTGAACGAGATCAGAATAATGATCCGATTCCGGAATTTATTGGCGCTCGTCAAGAGGACGTACCTGATCTTATGCTTGGCTTGAATGAATGCAACAACATGCTTAGAAGATCAATGCTTGATCCAGTGTTACAAGCCGCAGCAATAGCATTCGGATTTGTTTATATCCACCCGCTTGCGGATGGAAACGGCAGACTACATCGCTGCCTGGTACATCATGTGCTAGCTGAACGAAAATTCACGCCGCCCGGCATGGTGTTTCCGGTTTCTTCGGTCATGGCGGACGAAATAGAAGATTATCAAAAAACATTGCAGACACATTCTTCTCCTCTCATGAACTATATAGACTGGCGCAAACTACCCAACCGAAACGTTGAAGTTACGAATGATACGGCTGATCTCTACAGATATTTTGATTGTACGGACAACGCCGAGTTCCTCTACGATTGCGTCCGTCGCACCGTTGAACGCGATTTACCGCAAGAGATTACATATCTAAAGTGTCATGACGAAGCCATGAGGTCGATCATGGAGATCGTTGAAATGCCCGACAGGATAGCCCAGGATCTCATCATGTTTATCCGTCAGAATGATGGCGAATTACCAAAACGACGTAGGGAAAGAGAATTTGAAAAGCTGTCGGATAAAGAAGTCAGCGATATTCAGATGATTGTAAACACGGCATTTGAAAATTTTAAAGATACCTAGACAAATTTGTTATCAAGGTCAATCCAGCGAGCACTAATAACCTAACGCTTAAATATTCTAATTAATATAAATCAATGTTCCCATAGTTTGTTTCCCCCTGCTGATTCTTTAAATCCCGGCATCAACACCACTTGAATCACCCTATCTAGGCTCGTAAGATGGCTGCATGCCGTGCTTCTCTCTCAGACGCGGCACTCTACCACCGCTCCGTCATAAAACCTAAGAAGAAAGGAGAATCCGCAATGTCGAATCACAACCGCAGCAGACGAAACTTCATGAACTTATTACTTGTAAAGGCAAAGAAGATTTCGGAGAGGACTCCGAGGGAATTAGCTTACCAGTACCGTCATACTATTATAAATACTTTAACTTCCTGTATCCCGTGATAATACGACCGTTGACCTAGCTTCCACTCTATACTTAAGAGAACTGATAGAGACTGCGTTGCTCTCATCAAAGATATCATTTGGAGATGGCTTTCCCGTGTCAACCAGAATATTCCATTCATTCGCCATTCCGATTTGAATATCAAATTCCAAACCTTCCCAATACGAGTTACACATTACGTAGATATCAACATCCTGACTACTCGCCCCATGAATACAGTAAGCAAGGGTATGCGAGTTAAAGTCAAACTCCAAGTTTTCACCAGCCCCAAACCAGCTCACATCATTGCGCCAATACCGGCTTCTTCCTATGGCCGGATGAGACTTTCTGAATGCAATTATTTTTCGAAAAAACCTGAGCATATCCTGGTTTTCCCGCGTCAAATTCCAATCCAGCCATGTCGTAGGGTTGTCCTGATTATAGGGATTGTTGTTACCATCTTGTGTATTAAGAAACTCGTCTCCCATAACGAACATCGGCGTTCCGTTGGATAACATCATCAGTGTAATTAAGTTCCTTATTTGTCTTCGCCGTAGCTCTGCCACTTGTGGTGGTAAATCCGTGTGCCCTTCCCAGCCGCAATTCCAGCTATTGTTATCGTCAGTTCCATCAGTATTGTTATGGCCGTTGGCTTCATTGTGCTTCTGGTTAAATGAAACCAGATCGTATAAAGAAAAACCATCGTGTGCGCTAACAAAATTAACACTTTGATAAGCGTGATAAACGTTTGGCAAATCGTCCGGGAACAAATCATTGCTACCATAGATACGTTTCATTGTCTCGGCAATCAGTCCTTGATCACTTTTCACCCATCTACGCAGGTCATCCCTGAAACGCCCATTCCATTGCATCCATGTGATACCAGGAAAACTTTGTCCCAGTTGATAACTAGCCATATCCCAGGCTTCGGCGATAAGACGTACCTTTCGAAACAAAGGGTCTGTTGTGATCTCGCCAATGATAGGAGGGTTGACAAGGTTAATACTGCCATCGGCATTACGTGTAAATATTGATGCCAAATCAAAACGAAAACCATCCACATGCATCTCTTTTACCCAGTAACGTAAACTATCAATAATCAGGTGGCGAACAAATCGGTTTGATGTATTGATGACATTGCCCGTGCCCGCATCATTACGGTAATATCTTTGATCAGATTCGAGCAGATAATATGTATTGTTATCCAGTCCGCGATAACAGTATGTTGGCCCTTTTTCATCAACTTCTGAAGTATGGTTATAAACCACATCCAAAATTACTTCGATATCAGCCTGATGCAAAGCTTTTACCATATCCCTGAACTCATTTCGTTGTGAGCAGACTTCAGGTTGTGTTGCGTATTCATTATGTGGAGCAAAGAAATTAAGCGTCATGTAACCCCAATAATTATTCTCTTGGGGATCAAACTGATGTACCGGCATTAACTCTATCGCTGTAACGCCTAACGATTGCAAATAAGGGATTTTTTCAATGATACCTTGATAGGTTCCACGCGAAGCTGTCGCAACATCTGAGCTGGGATCACGTGTAAATCCCCGCACATGAAGTTCATATATCACCAGATCATGTTTATGAAGTGTCGGCGAAACATCACCTGACCAGTCGTAATCGTCAACAGATGTTGAAAAATATCCAATCGGTGCTTTCCCCATGGTGTCACCGGGTAAAGCACAAGCTGCCCGGCTATAATCCGGCGGAAATAGTACCGCCTTTGCATAAGGATCTAAAATAAGTTTTTGCTGATCAAACCGGAGCCCCTGCGCGGGATTATGCGAGCCCGAAACCCGGTATGCATAGTAGTATCCGCCGTTCAAAGCGGATTTAGGAATCAGCATATGCCAAACGCGGCCCGTCCTGTTCACTATGGGGTCAAAATCGAAACTGGCAACCGCCTGATTATACTGATCTTGTGCAAATATCAGTAATTTTAAACCAGTCGATTCTTCGGAATAGAGAGAGAAATTGACTACCTCTTTTTCTTCAATCCATGTTGCACCGAGAGGTAAAGCGGCACCTTCGATTTCATTCCAGGGGTTCATAGTCCATCACATATATTGTATATTTTAGCTCAGTCATAGCCACCAAACATGAATAAGGAACAATCTTCATGAGTAACGTTCATCAAGCCATGTAAATTACCACCTTTTAACATGGCCATGTGACCACTTCGTAATGGCCTGATCTCGAAGCAGCGTTCTCGCTCCGGCATTTTGCACCAATCACCCACAACCATGAGACCATAACCGTCCAACATAAAGAAAACTTCCTGATTGTCTCGATGTCGATGTAAGCCGATACCACAATCAGATTTGAGAATATGTAGATCCATATAGTCTACCGCCATAAAGTTTTCCATAGCGCCAGGTGTATTCTTATTTCCGAGTGCATTAAAGTTCCAGGCTTCGATAGTTCGTCCAAGCTGACCAGGAAAATTGGCTTCTGGATAAAAGTAATTTGACATCAAATTACGATAGTGCAGAAATCCAACACCACCGTGCGGATTAGGACTGGTGCCGACACCAAGATAATTATCCCAACCACGTAAAATCATATTAAATTCGTACTGGTAATTAGCGCCCTCTAAAGAATCCCAAATATTGGCTTGTTCATTTGCCCATGCGAGCTCGATATGCAGATGATGAATCGGGTGCATGCTGTTCTGAGGTGCGATAGTACGCATATCTTCATCATCCAATCCTTCACGGGCAAAGTCTTCTATATTTCCAATTACCACATCCGGCAACGTGATTAACTCGCCCCGATCAATCGCAGCTTGTCCTCTTTCATCAAGTTGATCTCGCAAGTCATTGCCCGGGTATGACCATATCTCTATTTCATAACGGTCTGTCTCGGTATTATAAGGTACATCTAACAAGGTCGCCGGCGAACGGTCTTTTACGCGCAACCAAAGTTTAATTTTATCACTTAACTGATGATTAGCCGCCTGAGACAAAGCAGAGTCAGGTCCGGCAGTGTAAGAAAAATGTAAAAACGGTCCGCTCCAATTCCCTGCTGTAGCCCAACCTCTGCTTAGCAACGTGTCTGTTAATCTAAAGTCACGGATGTTTTGCTTTTGAAAATCCAGTTTATTATCTTGGTTACGTGGATCAAGAATAGTGAAATCTGCACCTCCGGGACCATATAACTCAAGATAATCATAGGGCAGGAGATATTGTGTATGTTCGGGATAATAGTGCTCCGCTTCCGCTGCGAATCGCATTAACTCTATGCTCTTAAGTAACCTCAATAGTGGATTATTGTGCCTGTAATCGGGACTTGTGTTTGGCTCAATCTGAAACACTGAGTCACTGTGAACAATAAACATGGTCTCTCGGTCTCCTGACCTTCAACTACAATGATAACCAAATGCAACGAACTTAAGGAGTTCGTTACCGTTATTGCGAATCCCATGAACACCACCGCTTTTGGTATAGATGACGGTCCCTTGCTCCACAGGTAGTTCTTTGACTTTGTGCACTCCCAAGCCATAGATATCTCGCTCAGTGGTAGGGAATTGTGCAGTAGCCGGATCATCATCGTCCCCCATGTAGGCAATACCCACACCACTGATGATGTAGTAAAGCTCTTCAGAGCCAATGTGACGATGCGTCCCTTCTACCTTACCGGGCTCTATTTCGACCTGATGGAAATAAATTAAATTACCGCCCAATTCCCTTTGCAATACCCAACGCATGGCAATAATGTTGTCCTCTGCGTTATCCGGGTTGCCTGGATCCATCATTGCATTACGATACCGCACAGCCGGAATATCATTTGCTTGTATGTACCATCCACGCTGGAAATTGATGAGATAATTCCGGTCTTTGACAGTATTATCGCTATTACTGGGTTGATCCGCTCTGGGCTCTTCATGAGATCTCATATAGTTGTTGTCCCATGCCGCGTTTTCATCATTGATCTGATAGCCAAAAGGTAGATCAATATCGTTTTCACGAAAAGCTATTTCGATTTTTTTTAGTGAACGTAAATTATCAAAAGCAGACGAAAACCCAGGTATACGATTGATCGAACCATCTTTACCAATCATGGATTTGACCTTGATATCATGGTAATAACCGGCAGGCAGTTCCAGGGTCTGCCATAATTCCCCTTGATAAGCGCCTATCGAGGCACTATAAGTGAGCTTGAACCTTGCTTCAGCCGCCAGGTCTGATCTATCAGGGTTTACCCGAATAAAGCAAAGCACCTGATCTCGTACAAATCGTTGTTTTTGTCTGGCAACTTCGACTAATCGACTTCCTAGATACTCGACACGTATGAAATGGGTAAGAAACTGCCCATCCAGAAAGACCTCCCCTTTCAGGATGGTAATATCATGCTTGTTACGGACTTCGTGAACGTTATAACGGTAACGAGGAGAAACAGTGGCGTTCAGGTGCTCTTCATGATAAATGCGATCTGGGGAGAAAACCACCTTGAAAATTTCGTTTTCGGGTTTAGAGAAAATATCATTATAAACATGATCCATATTCACAGCCTCCCAATGAGATGATCTGCTACCCGGAATGAATTGGCCTGAATAGTTAAGGTGGGGTTTGCACCGCCGGAAGTTGGCATAAAACTTCCATCTGTGACATACAAATTATCGAAATACCAGGCACGACAGTCGGGACTCAATACAGAGTCCGCCTCGTCATCACCAAACCGTGCACCTCCCAAGATATGGTTTGCCATTCTTGCTAATGCATTATCCGCTTGATAGATACCACCTCCAGGGGACACTGGAAAATCATGACTATCATTACCGCCATAGCGCAGTACATTCGTGCATTGTTCAGCCATCACATCCATGAGATACCTATCATGTTGGTGCCAGCTTTTGATTACATAAGCAACCGGTCGTCCCAATTTATCTTTAACCGTTGGATGCAGTTCGATGCGATTGTCCGGTAAAGGGACCTGATTTCCCATGAAACTGACGGATAAACGACGCCCAAATTCGTTGTCCAGAAAATCGATCATGCCCTCACCAACCATATCCAAGTCATTCATAAAACCGTGCCACAATGTATCCAGATCTTGCGCCTGGTGAGTCCTAAACAATGCAAGGGGCAAGGCGGAATCAGAAGTATTGTTATAAATGGCTGCACCTGCCCACAGCCCTTTATCATCCAGGAAGGACCTGACCGCACAAGTATCGGTTGCGTAATCCGCATCCAAAGCAATGGATTTATCGAAGCGACCTGGCATGATCGCACTCGCTCCACCAAAACAGTGTGTCAAAAAGTACTTGCCCAATAAGGGATTCTGATTGATCCGTTGATTAAAATTAGCATCCAGTACGGCCGACAACTTCAAGAGACGCACCGACTCAATAGCGGAACAAGCTACCACAACAATGTCGGCAGTGACTGTTTGCTCAACACCAGCCGGATCAAGATAGACCACTTCGTCAACACGATCAGCGGTACTGTTTAGATGAGTTACCACACAATTGCAGCGAATCTCGAAACCCGCTTCATCTTTTATCGGTTTTAATAACGACACCCAGGTATTGGATTTCAGACCTAAGGGATCGCCATAACGGTTAACATAACTGGTTTTCGCCGTTTCCGGGTTGGTTGGAACTACACGACCACTCAGAGGATGGTCCTGAGTAATGACAGCTAGGGGAGGACGATACGGCAGTATATTTGTACCCAGTCTCTTGCCTAATTCGATCATTCCTGAGTGAGCATATTGACTTATAGGGTTGGCTGATAACGGCTGCTGATAATTGTTCTGACTAAACCGTTTTTGCTGATTCGCAGTAGTACCGTTTATGCCTACTTTCTCTTCGGCTTCGGCATAATACGGCTCAAGCTGATGGTAGCTAACAGGCCAATCCCTTACCTCACGTTTGATGTCGTCATTGGGATCACTTTTGATGACACGCCCATCATTAAACGACTTCAATTCCAAATCTATTTCAGTAAATCTGAGAGAAACTCCGCCATAGATTTGCGTTCCGCCACCCACCACTTGAGCAGTATAGCCTTCAATAGTTGCGGAATCATTACCGGATTTATTACGATAGATATGAGGCTCGTCGTTGATATCAGGTTCAACATGGCTGTGATAATAAGACGAGAGGTGGTTGCTAACACTTGGCAGGTTTAAGATTTTTTCCGGACCGTCTGAGAGCAACTCATCGCGTTTAAACCCGCTAACACCCTGACCCAACCCAGATTGGGTGTCAATCAATGGTCCCTTTTCCAGGATAAGGACTGACTTTCCCGCAGCAACTAATTTATTTGCAATTGGTGCGCCGCCAGCACCACTTCCGATAACAACGACATTATATTGATTAGTCATCTAATCATTCCTTCTTTTATCCCATATATTCCTGATTCCATCCAAGAGGCTTTTCTATGGCGGCCCGCCAATCAAAAAGCGTGTTCCCAGCATCGTCTTGATAACGCTCTGAAAGGTATTGCCATCCGGCTGCGCCAATATTCCCGCCGTTTCTGGGATGGCCAAAAGCCCCAATGACAGCATGCCGCCGTAAGATCTGTAAGAAAAATTTTGGACTGTTATAACGGCTATAATCCCAACCTGGCACGTTATCACTTTTCATCTCATTATATAGATCTACAAAATATTGTTTAGGTAAGGACGAGGGTTCCTGAAACCGATTCCGCTGTCTTAATAACTCATCGATTAAAGTTAAACAAATCTTGTAGTCAACTAGGCGATGCCGCTCTTGTTTCGCAACCAGCTTATCAATAGCGTTTACTTCCCCTACGGTGTCATCTAAGCGGTAAAAACCTTCTCTCGTAGAAAGTCTGGCATTTCTATCCAATCCATCGTAATAACGCTCGAAAAAGTTATCTGCTTCTTTTGTCTTAAAAGGCAGAATATGGCTGATTAATCGCTTTAATAATCCGAGTTCCCAAACTTCAAACGAAATCGGCCGGGTACAAAAATCAGTAAAGAAACATGACCAGACTTTTTTTGTTGGCAGTTCCACAGTTTGCGGGTTCAATGGATCCAGTATCGGAGTTCCATTAATTAAAAATTGATAATGGTGGATTGATCCTATCGGAATGATTAGTGTCGTAGCCCAGAAACCAGTGTCGTTTCCCTGAAAAGCTACCGGCATAAGCTCAATTGGTTCATACAGTCTGCTAAATGTTCCCAGAACGGATACATTAGGCAAATTATTGTTGCTCTTAGCGTAGTAGATAAATGACACCCGGTTATTCTTGTGCATATTTTCAGGCCAGGTATCAACAATAGGAAACTGCCAGTGAGGCGTTTTTGCAGAGAGCTTTCTTGATAAAAACTTTGAGCAAAAATTCAGATAGTATTCATTATCTAATTGTTGAATAATCACTTCCACTAGATTCTCCTGGTATGTTATCTAGTCAATATTGTTGTTTTTTCAAATTATTACTCTTCTTCAGCGGATGGGCTGCTAGCCTCCAGCGATGAGAACCTATTGAAACAAGTAGTATTAAATGACACCGGCAATATCAGAATCGATTTAACTTAGATCTCATCGTTTTAATTTGTCGAGTGAAGATGTTTCTCTTCTCATATAATTTATCATTCTGAATATTGCTCTAAGCAAACACGGCATTGCTACATTTGGATTGCTAACCTGCTTCACTATCTCCTTGAGTGCTCGCTAAGGCGACGAGAAGTTGAAGCTTTGGGTAACTTTCGCATACCATCAAAAAAAAAGACTTATCAGCATAGCCATTTATAGACTAAATCTATTGACGTAGGTCAGGTCATAAACATTTCTTGATATCGTTGATTCGTCCTAAATCTCAATAAAGATCAAGCAGCATGACAACAACATAGAGTAATTTCAAATGGCTTCCTATCAGAGGAGGGAAGCACTGGAGAGTGGAAGGACTAAATTTTGACCAAAGTCTAGAACTGAACAAAAATTAGTACCTTCATCCCTTCTTACTTGGTCCTATATGTATATTTTTTTTGTTTTTCCTATGTATATTTAAAGAAAATATATAGTAAAACCACATTTTTATACATGTAACAATCGAGCTCACTGAAGCGTTAATCTTTCAAAATTCCGCTCGATCTTGGTTAAGCGTTCGCAGTGTCCGCTGAACACTAATAATTAACGCTCAAATATCCAAATTAATGTGAATCCTGTTCGCCATAGTTATATCCAACCTCCTGATTCTTTAAATCCCGGCATCAACACCACTTGAATCACCCTATCGAGGCTCGTAAGATGGCTGCATGCCGTGCTTCTTTCTAAGACCCGGCACTCAATCACCGCCCCGTCATAAAACCTAAGAAGAAAGGAGAATCCGCAATGTCGAACTACAGCCGCAGCAGACGAAACTTCATGAATTTAACCGGTGTCGGCATCGGCGGTTTGATGGGCGTGCCATTGCTTGGCACCACTGCCAACGCGCAGAGCCTGCGGGCGACGGTGGCAGGAGCACAAGATCCTGATCTGATCGTGATCAACGCCAAGGTCTACACGGTAGACTCTAACGCCTTACGCGCCGAAGCGTTTGCCGTTACCGCAGATAAATTCAGCGCCGTAGGCAGCACTGCGGACATTCGTAGCCTGGCGGGAGCCAATACCCAGGTGTTCGACGCCCAGGGCATGACCATCGTGCCCGGCTTCATCGACTGCCACAATCATGCCCGCGGTGAATCCTTGTTGTATGACGTACTCGTAGGCAATCCCTTCGAAGTGGAATTCGTCAGCATCGCCAGTATCATCGACAAGCTAAGAGCGAAGGCGCAGACACTGCCGCCCGGCACCTGGGTAGAGGGCTACTTCTTCGACGATACCAAGTTATCAGACGGCCGCGAACTCACCCGGCGCGACCTGGATGAGGTGTCCAGAGACCATCCGGTATTAGTTCAACACCGCGGCGGCCACACCTCCTATTACAACAGCAAGGCGTTCGAGATGGCGGGCATCACCCCAGACACGCCAGAACCCATGGGCGGCACCTTCGACAAAGACCGGGAAGGCCAACTTAATGGCCGCGTGACCGACCGGGCACGAGCACCGATGCGAGCGATAGGTACGCGTACTGTATATACTGATGCCGAACGCGCTACTCGCTCCCGCGAAGGCATCGCCCACATCTCGAAACAGTTCGCCCGTTATGGACTGACCAGTGTCCACCACGAAGGCGGCGATCTAGCCGCCATCCAGGATGTGCGGGCACGGGGCGATTTGTTACATCGAGTAAGCTACGAAGCCAGCGGCAAGGTGTTGGAATCCATGATTAGCTCCGGCATCAAGAGCGGTTTTGGTGACGAGTGGATCAAGTTCGGCGCCACGTCGGAACACGTAGTTGACGGATCATTCTCGGAGCGCACCATGGCGATGAGCGTGGACTATCCGAATGTGACCCCACCCTATCGCGGTAATGTTACCGAGAGCCAGGAGGTGTTGAACGCATGGGTGGAGCGTGTGCATAGAGCCGGCATACAAGTAAACGTGCATGCCAATGGTGACACAGCAATCGACAGCTTCCTGATTGCGGCAGAACGTGTCCAGCGACTCTATCCACGGGCAGATTCACGCCCAAAAATCACACACTGCACTCTCATAACAGACGATCTAGTGCAGCGAATGAAGGTCTTGGGCTGTGTGCCGGCGATGTTTACCACCTACGCCTACTACAACCCTGACAAGTTCGTGTACTACGGCGAAGAACTGATGAAACGCTGCATGGCCTATCGCACCATGCTCGATGCCGGCATCATGGCGGCGGCCGGGTCTGACTTCAGCCCGGGGCCGTTTGCACCGTTGATGGGCATTCAGGGCATGGTTACCCGCCGCGGATGGGACGGCAAGACCTGGGGCGTGAACCAACGCATCAGTGTGGCCGAAGCAATCGCCGTAAACACGTACAATGGTGCCTGGGCATCGGGGGAAGAAAACATCAAGGGTTCGATCACCGCCGGCAAGCTGGCCGACTACGTGGTGTTGGCGGAAGACCCACACACCATCGATGAGGAGAAAATAAAGGACATAGAGATAGTGCGTACAGTAGTTGGCGGCACGGTTTCCTATTAGGCCTAAGCAGAGCTGGCGCGTGAAATATTGGGTCCAGAGTAAATAGTCAGTACCAACTATTTACTCTGGACCCAATTATTAAGATTTAAGCCGAAGAAACTACAGAGTGCTCCCTCTACCCATAGGATTTTGGTCGCCGGATAGATACTCTGACATCACCCTATCCAGCATTTACCGTCAGAATATTCGTGTGTAGTGCATCTAGAATTTTTTCTGCGGTATTACCGATCACTGCAGCCTTGATACCATCGCGGGCAGCAGTTCCGATGACCACAATATCCGCTTCTATCTGCTCCGCAATTTCCAGGATTACCTTTTCCGGTGCCCCGTCCACCGTATGAACGTCGACGCGATTTATGCCGGCCAAAGTAGCCACGTCGGCGGGCGCAACAAAGTTGTCAGAACTCTGATACGCATTCACGGCATGCAAACTGTTTCCATCAACACCGTCGGTCAGAGCGTGCCCGTATTCCAGAACACGATCATTTAAGATGGTGTGCAATTCATCTTCCCGTGCGATGTCCAGCGCCACCAGTACCTTAACGTCTCCTTCTATCCTCTCCCGTTTAATGAGGTAAACAGGGCAGTGTGAATGCCGCAATAGAGTCCAATCCGCAGTTTTCAACATGCGTCTTCCCGCCGCGCTTCGCTCACTCGCCGCCTTCACAATCAAATCGGCAGCTGCTTTTTTCGCAGCTGGTGCAATCGCATCGCGCCATTGCTCGTTCCATTCGATTTCCACTTCAATCTTGTGTCCCGCAGCTATTAGCGGTGCCGCCAGTGAATCCACCCATGCTCTATGACGTGCCAGCTCTACCCGTTGATAGGCATCAGCATCGGCATTATCTCCCATGCTATAAACGGCCTCGTACAAACACAGGACAATTTCCTTGTTTTGACTCGCAATTCGAGCAGCACTGAAAAGTGCCGCCTGGTTGTCAGTTGTTGGATCGATGACTACAAAAATTTTGCTTAGTGCGACCATGAAAATTTCTTCCTGGAATGGTTTCAATAGTTAGGCCATTCTAGACCTAATCATTCCAGCTAAGATTGATGAGGATCAATCAACGTCTTTTTAGTAGATAGCAGTACTGGCAAGAGCAAAAGGGGACGATCATAGTTTAAAAACTTAATGACTTGTCTATGACAAACTGTCCCGTTAGGTTTTCCCGCCGTAAATTTCTTAAGTTCAAGCAATCAGTGTCCCCTGCAGTTTGTTATCAATAGTTGATATAAAACAAGAAACGTTCCCTCAATCAATCGTATCTTTCGGCTTGTATTCTCATTTCACCTCCTCTTGTTCATCTGTCGTTCGTGGGGATTCCTATGTTGGCTCAGTCATACAAGAAGATGGCAGGCACGTCGGCAGTCTTCCTATCGGCAACTTTTAACAAGGCTTCACCTGTTGAGCGTGATGGCATGATTTGGACTGCGGAAGAATTGCATCTCGAACAGATGCCATTTGAATATCAGGAAAAACCAGCAATGCAGAATGCTCTCGCTTTGGAAGGCTTGGAAGATTATGACATGCCACATAATGGCGACGTGCGTAGGGTGGAGTCGATTAATGCAGAATTTGTCTACTTCGAATTAATCCGCGGTTGGGTTCAGATCGATCGTTAGGCATAGCTGTAGGAACTGCAGGATATTGTCTATTCACTCCGCACCATCACCCCTGGAAAAACACAGAAAGGAAACACTGAATTAGAAAATAGGCACTCCGTCTCCTTGGCTCCGTGCCTTTGTTTCCAAATTCTCAATTCTGTCAGGCGATTTCTTTGCTTAAGTGTTGATTGCGCCGCGGCTGTTGTTGACTCAGCACCTCGGATAAATCTATCAGGCTCTGTAAATTATGACTCGACCTGAAATCATCCACATAGGGCAGCATTGCCTTTATTCCCTTCGCCCGAGGTTCAAATTTTTCATACCGCAATAAGGGATTTAACCAGATTAACCGACGCGTGGATTTAGTCAGCCTTTCCATTTGCTGACTGAGTCCCTGCGCATTATCTCTATCCAGTCCATCAGATATAATGAGTGTTATGGCGCCCTGCCCTAAAACTCGCCGAGACCAACGATTATTAAATTCTTTCAGGCAGGCTCCGATGCGGGTACCGCCAGACCAATCGTTGACGGATTCGGCCACTTTGTCCAGCGCCACATCGACGTCGCGATGACGCAGGTGCCGGGTTATATTGCTTAGTCGAGTGCCAAACACGAAGGCCTGTATGCGATCTCGATCATTGCTAATGGCATGCATAAAATGCAGAAACATGCGGGAGTAACGATTCATTGAACCAGAGATATCACACAGTATCAGCAGAGGTGGATGGCGGCGTTGCGGCCGCTTGAATTTCAGTGGTATGGAGTCACTCGCACGCAGCGTCGCCAGCAGGCTAGCGCGCATGTCCACTCGCCTCCCGGTCGCGCTACGCTGAAACCGACGCGTGGGAACCTCCATTATCGGCAGACGCAGGCGCGCGATTGCACGCTTGGCCTGGCTCAGCTCTTCCACCGACATGGTTTCGAAATCGATCTGTTGCAACACTTCCTGTGACGAATAGGTAAAACTAGTGTCGAACTCTATTTCTTCATCGGACTGTGGTTCGATTCCTGCCAGGTCAGATTTTCCCATGGCGTCTGCCAGACGCCTGGTCATTCCTTCCAGTTCTTGCTCCCGCTCAACTCGTATAGTGGGCAACATGGCGCTCATCATTCTTTCCATCATGCGAGGATTGCGCCAGAAAATATGAAAGGCCTGATCGAATAACTCGCGCTGATCTTCACGATTTACAAATAAGGAAAACATACACCAGTAAAAATCCTCTCGCTGGCCGATGCCCATTATTTTGACAGCGGTGATAGCATCAAGCACCCGCCCAGGACCCACCGGAATTCCTGCACTTCTTAATAGACGCGCAAAGTAGAGGATGTTTTCCGCCATCCTGCCTTCGTTGTCGACAGTGGATATGTTCGGGGTGGTTGCTGATGAGGACATGGTATAGATAGCTATGAGTATGAGTTTTAGCGACTCATGGCTTCGAGCTCAGACACCTCTGACTTCACCTGCTCAAGCAATAGCGCCGCTTCGCTGCCACGAATCTTGGCAATATCGTCTTGATACTTGAGCAAGGCCCCTAGCGTGTTGTCGATGGCATCGCCATCCAGGGCGACCTTATCCAATTGCGTAAGTGAGTCGGCCCAATCGAGAGTCTCGGCGACGCCTGGCAACTTGAATAAATCTTGCTGTCGTAGACGCTGCACAAAGGCCACCAGTTCATTGCTCAATTGGCTATTAATGCCCGGTAGCTTTGCTGCAACAATCTTAAGCTCTCGTTCGGCACTCGGGTAGTCGACCCAGTGATACAGGCAGCGTCGTTTTAATGCATCGTGAATCTCACGGGTACGATTGGAGGTGATGATGACGATGGGCGGCTGCGCGGCCTTGATGGTACCAATTTCTGGAATGCTGATTTGATAATCCGAGAGAATCTCCAACAGATAGGCTTCGAACGGTTCATCAGTACGATCCAACTCATCGATTAACAGCACCGGCGGCCCCTGATCATCGGCTCGTAGCGCCTGTAACAGTGGTCGCTCGATAAGAAACTCTTTTGCAAATATGTCGGTGGATAATTTATCTCGATTGATCTCCCCGGCGGCTTCCGCCAGGCGGATTTCAATCATCTGACGAGAATAGTTCCATTCATACACTGCCGATGACACATCCAGGCCTTCATAGCATTGCAGCCGCACCAGACGACGACCTAGTGATGCAGACAGAACTTTCGCGATCTCCGTTTTGCCGACACCGACCTCCCCTTCCAGGAATAACGGCCTACCCATTTTCAAGGCTAGAAACAGGGTCGTCGCTAGCGAACGGTCGGCGACATAGCCTGCGCTGTTTAGCAACGCGAGTGTATCTTCGATACTCTGAGGCAGGGCAGTACTCATAGCTGGCTGCTGCAACTGTCAGGCTTAAGCACAGGCATCAACCGCCCGCTTTGCCATTACCTTAACCAAATGCGCACGGTATTCGGCGCTGGCATGGATATCCGAATTCATCCGCTCCAGCGGAATCTCGACAGCGTCACAGGCAGCACTGGAGAAATCGCTATTCAATACTGCTTCCAGACGCTGACCGCGGTGCGCACAGGTAGTCGCGCCAGTAACTCCAACGCGAACTTCGCTAGCAGTCTTCGCGACACAGACCCCGACGATGGCATAACGTGAGGCCGGATTTTCAAACTTCATATAGGCTGCAGCAAGGGGTTTGGGAAAATCAATGCTGGTTATGATCTCATCCTCTGCCAACGCGGTTTCGAACATGCCGGTAAAGAAGTCGTCAGCAGCAATCTCCCGTTTATTGGTATGAACTGTTGCCCCCAGTGCGATCACCGCAGCTGGATAATCGGCGGCGGGATCATTGTTAGCGATGGAGCCACCAATCGTGCCGCGGTTGCGTACCGCCGGATCGCCGATATTACCAGCCAGTTGTGCCAGGGACGGGATCATCGCCTGAACTTCTGCCGAAGCCGCTACTGCGGCATGAGTAGTCATGGCCCCGATAGTCAGTGTGTCCCCGGCAACCGTTATCCCGGAAAGCTCGGCAATGCCTCCCAGATCGATAATATCACTGGGACTGGCCAGGCGATGCTTCATAGTGGGCAACATGGTCTGGCCGCCAGCCACATACTTGCCGTCATCGGCTGCGCTCATGGCGGCGACGGCATCGGCTACACTGGCAACTTTATGGTATGAAAATTCGTACATGTCTCATTCCTCTCGTTCTCGATTCCCTATTCACAATATCAGGCAGCGGCTTGGGCGGCACGCCAGACGTTTTCCGGAGTTGCTGGCATATCGATATGTTTTACTCCTAAGGCATTTACTATGGCATTGATAACAGCCGGTGGCGCAGCAATGGCACCTGCCTCGCCACAACCTTTGACACCAAGCGGATTATGCGGCGGATTGGTAGGCGCGTAGTCGACATCGAAACTGGGTACGTTGTCTGCCCGTGGCATGGCATAGTCCATGTAAGAAGCGGTGATCAATTGGCCCTCGCTGTCATAGCGACAACCCTCCAACAGAGCCTGACCAATGCCGTGCACAACCCCCCCATGAACCTGACCTTCGACAATCATCGGGTTAACCAATTTCCCAAAATCATCCACCGCCGAATATTTCACGATCTCAACTACGCCGGTTTCTGGATCCACTTCTACTTCGCAGACGTGGGTGCCAGCCGGGAATGAAAAATTTAAAGGATCGAAGAAAGCGTTCTCATCGAATCCCGGTTCCAGGCCTTCTGGATAACTGTGGGGCACATAGGCATTGAACGCGACTTCAGCAATATTCATGGCCTTGTCGGTGCCGGCAACAGAGAAATTGCCATTGCCAAATTCAATATCCCCCTCTGCCGCTTCCAGCGCATGGGCCGCTATTTTCTTGCCTTTGGCGATTAATTTTTCACAGGCCTTGGCGATAGCCACACCACCTACTGCCAGTGAACGGGATCCATAGGTACCCATGCCGAATTGGGTCTTGGCCGTGTCACCGTGAATGACTTCAATATTCTCAAATGGCACGCCCAACTGCTCTGTGACCAACTGGGCGAAGGTGGTTTCATGTCCTTGGCCGTGAGAATGGGTGCCGGTAAATACCTGTACATTGCCGGTGGGGTTAAAACGTACCTGGGCACTCTCCCACAAACCAACTCCAGCTCCCAACTGGCCAACCGCCGCCGAGGGCGCGATGCCGCATGCCTCTACATAGGAAGACAGGCCAATACCCCGGAGTTTGCCACGGCCCTTGGCTTCAGCGGCACGGGCAGAAAAACCCGCGTAGTTCGCTAACAGCAAGGCCTTGTCCAGCGCCGTCTCATAGTCGCCGCTGTCATAGCATTGCACCACGGGAGTCTGATAAGGGAAGGCATCTAGAGGAATAAAATTTCGGCGGCGAATCTCGCCGGGGTCCAAGCCCATATCCGCGGCCGCCACATCAACCAGTCGCTCTAATAAGTAGGTCGCCTCCGGGCGACCGGCACCGCGGCAGGCATCCACCGGCGCGGTATTAGTAAACACCGCCTTCACCTCGGAATAAATCAGAGGCGTGGTGTATTGACCTGCCAGCAGAAAGGCATACAGGTAACTGGGCACCATGGTACTAAAAGTAGAGAGGTAGGCGCCGAGATTGGCCTGGGTCATTACCCGCATAGCCAAAAATTTTCCATTCTCATCCAGCGCCATTTCAGCGGTAGCGACGTGGTCTCTACCGTGGGCATCGGAAAGAAAGGCTTCGGTTCGATCTGAAGTCCATTTCACCGGACGCTTTACCTTGCGGCAGGCCCAACCCACGACTAATTCTTCGGCATAGACAAAAATTTTCGCGCCGAAACCACCCCCCACATCGGGGCCAACTATTCTGAGTTTGTGTTCCGGTGCCAGTTGGTTGAAGGCCGAAAGAACCAGTCGGTGCACATGAGGATTCTGCGTCGTCAGATACAGGGTAATTTCCTCGGTGCCTTCATTGTAGTCACCGAGGGCCGCCCTCGGCTCCATCGGGTTGGTCACCATGCGATTATTCACCAATTCCAGCCTGGAAATTTTATGTGCGGCGGCGAATGCTGTTTCCACCGCATCCTTGTCTCCAAAGGGCCAGTTGAAACACATATTATTGGGAGCTACTTCATGTATCTGTGGTTGACCCTCGTCGGCGGCGCTGCCAGTGTCAGTCACCGCTGCTAGCAGACCGTAGTCGACATCGACTTTCTCTGCAGCGTCTCGGGCCTGGGCATAGGTTTCGGCAATGACCACCGCCACATGATCCCCGACATAATTAACCTTGCCCTGGGCCAGCGCCGGATGCAGCGGTGCTCGATGAGGCTCGCCATCATCGCTGGTAACTGTTACTCCGCAGATCAATGGACCGATACCATCGGCGGCCAGTTCATCACCGGTAAACACTGCGATTACGCCGAGCGATGCTGATGCCGCTGTGGTGTCGATACTATTAATAGTGGCGTGGGCATGGGGAGATCGAACGAAGCAGGCATAGCTCTGACCGGCGACATTGATGTCATCGGTGTAATTGCCTTTGCCGATTAAGAAACGATTGTCTTCTTTGCGCCGCACACTGGCGCCAATGCCATTCTCAACCATGATTAATCTCCCATCGCCTTGGCGCCGGCCTGAATTGATTTGACGATATTGTGGTAACCGGTGCAGCGGCAAATATTACCCTCGAGTTCCTTACGCACCGTAGCCTCGTCCAGCTTATGTCCATTACGCTTTACTATGTCGAGCGCACTCATCACCATGCCCGGTGTGCAGAAACCGCACTGCAGTCCATGATTGTCCATGAACGCCTGTTGCATCGAATGCATCTTGCCTTCACTGGCCAAGCCCTCGATGGTAGCAACATCGCAACCGTCGGCCATAACCGCGAGCATGGTGCAGGATTTAATAGATTTCCCGTCCACATGCACGACGCAGGCGCCACATTGACTGGTATCGCAGCCTATATGAGTGCCAGTAAGGCGAAGACTTTCCCGCAGAAACTGCACTAACAGAGTACGGCTTTCCACCTCCGCTGAAACTGAGTTTCCGTTAACATTCATTGTTACGGTTGGCATGTAGCTCCTCCCGGTGAGCAAGGGCACCATAGACTGAAGTAGTTCAAATTCTGGCGTTCTCAACTTGAGCTTAGTCGGCTCGAAACTAGCTACTAGCGCTAGAATTCATTCCCACACAGCTCTACTTTGAGAGTCGGCCTGACAGTGTCAAAGATTGCCAGGCGCACGTCAAGCGTGGAGCGGCATTAGACGCTTGCAAAAGGAGGCTCGTTCACGCAAGTAGCTTAGGCGAATACGCTGTAGCCCAGGCCTAGCAGAACCATCAGTCCCAGCAGCCAAAGCCAATAGGAGGTAGCTGGTCTCGTTGCCGTTACTTCGCTGGCTGCTTGCTCGTCTGTTTGCTTATCATCTGCCGCCGATGGTATTCCGTTAACCGCAATCTCACTGAAGCTGGTGAAGAATTCATCCGCCATTTTTTGTGCCGTGCCATCGATCAGACGCCCACCCAGCTGAGCGAGTTTGCCACCTACATTGGCCTTGGCGTGGTAAGCAAGAATCGTGTCTGCGCCGTCTTCTCTTAGGCTAACGGCGCAACTGCCGTTAGCAAACCCGGCAGCACCACCCTGCCCCTCGGCGCTGATTAGATAACTGTTAGGTGGGTCCATGTCGGACAGAGCAACATCGAATTTGAACTTCGCTTTTACCGGGCCGACCTTGGTGGTTATCTGTGCCTTAAAATTGGTATCCCCAACTGCCTCAAGAACATCACAGCCAGGAATTGACGCCCTGAGGACATCTATATCGTTAAGCGCCGCCCAAACCTGTTCACGGTCGGTTGCAATGCGACGTTCTACTTTCATTTCCATAATAGTTATGACCCCAGCCTATTCAAAATTTCAGTTAATACCCCGAACTAACATTCCTGTGCATCGCAAGTCATGGGCGATAGCACCCATGATTCTTAGTCTCGCTACTTGATCTAAAACTTTTGTGATAGCTTATGCTTCGAAGCAATCGCACACTTTCAGGATTTCAGCGCAGGAAATTCGATGATAGCACTAATCACTAAATGTGGCGTCGGCACTGGGATGGAGACACGCAATGCAAAAATTTGGGATTGGTCAACCGACAACTCGGATCGAAGATGAAAGACTGACTACCGGTCAGGGTCGTTACATCGATGACATAAATCTCGCCGGTCAGAGCTATGCCTGCTTCGTTCGATCTCCCCACGCCCATGCCAGAATCAAAGAGATAGATCTGGCTGCAGCGCTGGCGCTTCCCGGCGTGCTGGCCATCTACACAGCAGCGGATCTGCAAGCAGAAGGCATAGGCAATGTGCCCTGTCTGGCGCCCACTCAAAACCACGATGGCTCGCCTTCTATCAGTCCGCCGCGTCCAGCTCTGGCGCAAGATATTGTGCGCCACGTTGGCGATGCCGTGGCAATGGTGGTGGCCGAGACTCTCGCCCAGGCGAAGGACGCAGCGGAGCTGGCCTGGGTTGACTACGAATTGCTAGCGGCCGTGGTTGAGACCGACGAGGCTTTAGCGAGTGACGTTCAGGTTTGGGATCAAGCTCCGGCGAATCGCTGCTTCGATTGGGAGACCGGAGACGAAGCGGCGACCGATGCAGCTATCCAACAGGCCGCCCACAGGGTGGAACTGAAACTGGTCAATAACCGGTTGGTGCCCACATCAATAGAAACACGTGGAGCCATCGCCTCAATCGAAGCGGGCAGCGGGCGTTTGGTTTTACATGTCTCCTGCCAGGGTGTGCATATCATGCGCAGGATTCTCGCCACGCAGATTTTTAACATCCCTGAAGAAGATATTCACGTGCTATGCGACGACGTCGGCGGCGGTTTTGGCATGAAGATATTTGTGTTCCCGGAATATGTGGTAGCACTTTTGGCCGCACGTAAGCTACAGCGGCCAGTTAAGTGGATTGCCGAACGCAACGAAGCCTTCGTCAGTGACAGTCACGGCCGCGATCATGTT
The DNA here is from genome assembly GCA_021773355.1 of Gammaproteobacteria bacterium. Taxonomy (GTDB): domain Bacteria; phylum Pseudomonadota; class Gammaproteobacteria; order Pseudomonadales; family Pseudohongiellaceae; genus UBA9145. Next base: position 443,096 of record JAJFKE010000023.1, read on the forward strand.
ACTCGCTTGCAACTCGCCTTAGACAAAGATGCGCGCATACTTGGACTCAAGGTAAATACCGTCGCCAACCTCGGCGCCTATCTTTCCAACTTCGCACCCTTTATTGCTACTGCCGCTGGCGTGCCGATGCTGGTTGGTTGCTATCTGGTACCGACGATTCACGTAAAAATTCAAGGCGTGTTCACGCATACTACACCGGTAGATGCATATCGTGGGGCAGGCCGGCCGGAGGCGATCTATGCCATAGAAAGACTGCTAGATGCGGCGGCGTACGATCTGGACATATCAGCTGTAGAAATTCGGCGACGAAATTTTATCTCTCCCGAGGCAATGCCATTCGAGACGATATTGGGTTCGGTCTATGATAGCGGCGAGTTTGCCAAGAACCTGGACGATGCTCTGAAAATCTCACGTTGGGAAGATTTTGAAAGCCGGCGTGATGCAGTTCTGGCTAGTGGAAAGTTGCGTGGCATTGGTCTGGCGAGCTATATCGAAAAATGCTCAGGCGGTGCGGCGGAAGAAGCGCGACTCAGAGTCTCCGCCGATGGCCACGTGACCCTGTATATCGGCACCCAGTCCAATGGCCAGGGTCATGAAACTGCGTTTCGACAAATTATTTCAGAGCGGTTGGGACTTGGCTTCGAAGATATCAGCGTAGTACAGGGTGACTCCGATCGCATTGCCAGCGGCGGGGGCACTATGGGGTCCCGTTCGGTTCCAGTGGGTGGTGCGGCGATTTCCGCGGCCGCTACCAGCCTTATCGAGAAAGCGAAACACAAGGCAGCAGAAATATTAGAGACCGCCGTGGCCGATATCGAATTCGAGGCAGGAGAGTTCCGCATAGTTGGCACCGATCGCAGCCAGAGTTTTAAATCCGTCGCACAGGCGTCGGCGCCAGTCGACGGCAGCGCAAGTTTTGATGAGAAACAGACTTTTACGCCGCTAGAGGCGACCTATCCCAACGGCACTCATGTCTGCGAGCTGGAGATTGATCAAAACACCGGAGCCATCGAAGTTGTGGACTACACTGTGGTGGACGATTTCGGCAAGGCGATAAATCCACTGTTGCTCGAGGGACAGGTGCACGGCGGCATCGCTCAGGGTCTGGGTCAGGCTCTGCTGGAAAACTGTGCCTATGATGCAGACACCGGACAGCTGCTATCTGCCACCTTTATGGACTACACCATGCCCAGGGCCAGCAACCTGCCGTTGATTCGCTTCAAGCGTAATGAAGTCCCCTGTACCAGCAATCCGCTAGGCATAAAGGGTGCCGGAGAAGCCGGCGCCATCGGTGCACCACCAGCCATAATCAATGCCATCGTCAATGCTTTAAGAGACTATAGAGTGCGACATGTGGATATGCCAGCAACACCCGACAAGTTGTGGCAGTTAATGCAATTGGCGAAGCAAAATCGGAAGTCCCTCTGAAAAACACCGAATAATGTGATCTGCGCTTACTCAAACCTGCAAATTTGGCCTTTGCCTTGGTTCTTCCTAACATGCATTGGTCAAACTAGGGAACACTGAACTTATTAACTTAGCGAACATCCAATTTTCAACTAACAACTGATTATGGATTTGCACACCTGTGAACCATTTATGAAATCCATAGCAAACTTTCTAGGGCACTCTGCTTAGACCTTATTCATACTTCAGGACGGAGACTGGATTTTTCCTAGCCACCCGCCAGGCCTGAAGTGAAAGAGTAGCCATTGCAATAATTAAACAAATAATCGATGCAAGCAGGAATACGGCATAATTCAGATCAGTCCGGTAAGCAAATACCTGTACCCACTGACTCATAATGACGAAGGAAACAACCCACGCTATAAGCGACGCAATCAATACGGTTACTACTACGCTTCGGCAAAGGAGAGCTATCAACTGAAATGGGCTTGCTCCCAAAACTTTACGAATTCCAATTTCTCTGGTTCGACGCTCTGCCGTAACTCCTGCCAAACCGAACAGTCCCAGACAAGTTATTGTCAGGCAAATGCTGGCAAAGCAAGCGAGCAAATACATTAATAACCTCTCGGAAGAATAAAGATCATCCAGTGAATCTTCTAGTAAACTGTACTCAATTCCAACCTGTTGATTGTCAAAAGCCATCAGTCTATTTTCGATGAACTCAAGCGTGTCATTACGATTTTCCCCTGACCAGTGCACAACCAAAGACCATTCGGATCCTAATCTATCAGCGTTGCTGAATTGCGGTTGATACATATAAAACGGTTCTATACCGCTATGCATTGATTTGAAGTTAAAATTCTCGACCACAGCAATTACCGTACCTCGAGTTCCCCAAGTCGCCCGCACAGTCTTCCCAATCGGTTCATCCCATTGCATATATTCCACCAGCGCTTCATTAACGATGACGGCTGCGAGGGCATCGGTCGCTATTCCCGGGTTGAAACTGCGCCCTTCCAAAACCTCCATGTCCATCACATCGATAAAATTGTCTGCCACTCCCATATGGGCCATTTGTACTGATTCTACCTCTCCCGAATTGGTTTCAAAACCGGTCGAATTGACACTAAAGTTCTGGCCCATTATTGAAGTAGCAAATGTTACTCCGACTACATCGTCGTGACTTTGTAATTCGTTTTCAATTACGGATAACTGGCTGATTAACTCTTGTCCGCGCAGAGTAATGACAATACGATTATCTTTACTAAACCCTAGGGGCTGGTTAGTAAGAAATCGTAGCTGAATCAGCATCAGTAACACACAAGTTATTACAATGACTGAAACTGTAAACTGCAGGAGTAACAAAAAGTTATTGAATTTTAGTTTGTCCAGTCCAAGGTTACTTCTTCGAGCAATGGTCCCAAATTGTGGTTTCATCGATGACAGATGCAAGGCTGGATAAATGCCTGCCAATAGTCCAAAAGCAATAGCAACTATTGTCATAGCCCAGGCCACACTTGTTTCTGTATTGAAAGACTGAAGCACCATATTGCTTGTCATGGCGCTTAAGGTTCCCCTATTTATCAGAAATTCAACTACGATATAACCAAGCGTCATGGCAATTAATGAAAGCGCAACGGACTCACTAAGAAACTGCAGAAATAGTGAAGATTTCCGTTCTCCCAATACTTTTCGAACTGAAACTTCTTTGTTTCGCTTCGCGAATCCAGCTGTGGAAATATTGGTGTAGTTGCTAGCAGCAATTAGTAGAATAAAAATAACGACTGAAGCTAGCGTGTAAAGATTCAAGCGATTGCCTGTAGGAAGGTCGTTTAGCAAGTCCTGCCCAAGATGTATATTAGCTAACGGTTGAATCCATCCGCTCCAGGCACGATTCGTCCGCTCTCTGGACAGCTCCTCCATATAATTTTGGTAGAACTGACTCGCAAGTGGTTGAAACTGCTCTGCCGAATAGCCCTCGGGCATCAATAAATACGTGTAGGTATTAACACCAAACAACCAACGAGTAATTTCAGTTTCAGCAATTTTTAGTTCATCCAAATTATGCGAGAACAGTACATCGTATTTCAGGTGGACATTTTCAGGCAGGTCCTGGAACACGAGTAGAATTCTGCGAGTTTCACCGTTTTCAAGAGTAACCACTTCTCCGACTGCACTTTGTTCACCGAAATATTGGCGGGCAAAGGACTGACTAACAGCCATTGACGAAGGATCAACCAATGCAGTCTTAGGGTCTCCAGCCAGCACTTCATGGCTAAATACCTCAAACACGTTATCATCCACGTAGTATGCGCGATCCCAAAAATAGACATCGCTTTCATGTTGTATCAGCACGTCCGACGGCAGCGGCCGAAATCTGACAGCTTGTTCAATTTCCGAAAAATTTTCCTCTAGAATAGGACCCAGTACCGGAGACGTGATCGCTAGTTCCCGCCGCTGACTACCCGTATCATAGTCATAGTAAGCATTAGCGACTCTGAATATACGTTCGTAATTTTGAAAATTTTTGTCATAGCTCAATTCGTGCTTGAGATACAGCCCAATTATCAAACAACAAGCCATCGCCAGAGACAAGCCAATGATGCTGATGGAAGCATAGAGCTTATCTCTGTAAAGAGATCTAATCGCAAGTTTTAGCGCATTAAATAGAATAGAACTATTCACAATGTGATTACCTCACGACCCAGATGTTCCACCTGCACGGAAAAACAGGAAATTTTTCGCCCACTCTGACACTTAACTTTGGTTGATTAGCCACAATAAATGAAGCAATAGCTATGCCATGAAATTTTTACCTAGATTTAGCCCCTTAACGAAGAAACTAGCGCTAATGCAACTGCAGCGTGTACCAATCTGAAACAGTATATTGTTTCAATATAGTACGGACTGAAAAATTAGAGGGACAGGTCTATTTTTCTGCATGCCGTTGACGGCCCGTGCACGCGCCTCAATTCTTTGCTCTGTTCAGATATCTATTCGTCCGACAATGACAGTAAATAAATCTGCCCTCCTTTGATCCTGATCCAATTCTTCCAGGTTAATCCATGCACTCGCTAGCCGACCTTAAAATAAAACTCAAAGGCTTATGCCCAAGTTGTGCTAACACCACATTGCAGTAAACACGATCCTCGCTTACCGAAACTTCGGGCAGTTCTAATATCCCGGTCGCATTATCGAACTGAGCCAACTTAGTCAAATTGGAAAGCACTGGCCGATAAGTCACAAAATCGAAAAAATCAGCAAATAAGTTGATTGGATTATGTTGAAATAACACCTCAATTACTCCATCTTCAATGGTATCTGCAGTCAAAATGAGTTGTCCGGACCTTGGCTCATAGGCGGCGGAAACTTTTTCGGAAAAATCAATACGGGTGAGGCGATTGGAACTGCTCCCAAAGGCGAACGCAGAGGTATAAGCAAACACACTCCCCCTGGGATCAATAGCGAGATGGGATATGTCAAAAATATTGTTTTCTCGCACATCGATCAAATCGCGGGAGATTACTTCTGTAATCTGCCCATCCCACGTGACCGCGAAGGCATTTTCAGAAGTATCAGCTGTTACATAAACTACCGAGGCATAGTCCACCTGAACATCCTGCGGCCCAAGAAAGGCAGCAGCACCATCACCCTGGCTGTCAATAAACAGGCTAACCTCACCTGCAGAACTGATCCTGAAACCATTATTAGAATCTTCGCCAATAACATAAATATCCTCTGCGTAGGTCGCCAAAGCCACCGGCTTTTGCAGCATTTGTATGTCATTACCACTTATATCAATAACCTGCTCCAGCGTTCCATCAAGTCGTAATCTTAAGACATTATTGGAAAGTGCCCCTGCAACCAATATATTTCCTGCACTATCAATCGCCAAATCGCTAGGCGCAAGTAATGAGGAAATACCAGTGCCTTCCGAACTTATCAGCTGATCAATCTGTCCATCTTCGCCAATCCTAAAAACATTATTAGACTCTGCCCCAGCCACATAAATAGCTCGATCGACTTCGTTATAAACGACGCTGCTAGGAGCTAACAAAGAATGTACACCATCTCCGGCCTGATCAATGATCTGCCGAACACTGCCGTCAATCGTGCGGATGAATACGTTATTCGACAATTCTCCGGAGACATAAACATTACCCTCGAAATCAACATCAATGGAACTGGCTCGTTGCAGTGGATAGGTGTGGTCGCCAAATTCGCTAATGATTTCTTCCTGAGAAAGATCGGGTGAAATTTTCATCACGTTGCTGGTAGATTTAGACAGAGACCTTGATGCCAAATAGACATTACCGCGCAGATCAACTGCGAGCCCAGCACTCGCGCTTACAGTTGAACTAGGCAGATAACCTGTCAAAGGACGCACTAGTCCGTCAACGTCAATTTCGATTAAGCCGTGACGCCCGGCAGAGAAAACAACGCTGCCGTCTGGGCTGGTCTTTATGTCCGATTTAATCAGAGAGGCTTGTACTTGATTCGAGAAAGCTGTGGAGAAATCAATTTCTCGTATGTCACCATTGGGGGAAATTTGTAAAACGAAATTGAACTGAAAGGGCTGGTTAGGATCAGGAGACCTTCGCACAGGAATGTAGATGTTACCCGACTCGTCGACAGCAATTGAAAACGCTTCATAAATCGGGTCCAGTTCAATGAATAACTTGGCTGGCTGTGCGGGCTGGACTTTGAATATACTACGAGAATCCGTGCTTATTACATACAGCGTACCTTCGGTGTCTATAGCAATAGCATCTGATTCCAGCCTGCCATCACTTCCTGGGACGAAGGCGTTAAACACCTCGCTTTGAATCCCAGCGCTCGATATTTTAACAACGTTAGCCGAAAGCCGGCCTGCGAGAAAGACATTATCATCGGCATCGATGACAATGCTCTGTATCTCGTCCAAAGCAAAAGGATTTAAGTCTTCACTTAATAAGGTTTGTACATTGCCCGAGGCATCGAGCTTGATTAGCACATCTTGAAAGCGACTATCGGTAGCCAGGAAAATATTGCCTTGCGAATCCAGTTCCATATAGCGAAAAGGCGTGGGAACTGCAAAAACTTCAGGCCCTGTAAGAGTACCGAAAATGCTGAGACCGACTTCCTCTGAATACTTAAATATCGTCGAGCTGATAGTAGACCAAAATAAAAAATAAACATCATCTTGAAAGACTGATATAGCAGAAGCCGAAGAACCATCAAAGAACCCAAATTCACCGAAATCTGCCAGAAGAATTGTTTCGCCTGTAGGTGCTATCTTAAAGGCTGATCTACTATTCCTACTGAATGTATAGACGTTACCCTGGGAATCTACCGCGAAGGTTGTTGGATGAAGAAGTCGCTCCGAAAAAAGAGGCGCAGCGTTTGGAATCAACTCGGTATATCGCTGCGCACTAAGCCTGTTGGCAAAAAGCAACAAGCACAGCAGCAATACGATAAGGTTCAATTCTCTAAAAAAGCGAGTCGGAAACATTATTTGAAAATGACTCCTACAAATTACAGGGATCTAAGCCTGGAATACACGGAACACTAATGACTTATTAAATTAGCTACGCATTGAACCGGTCAACACGGCCAAGCGCAGGGAAACCCATAGGAAGATCAAAGGATGGGAAGTCATCGGCGATATCAGAATGTATTTCAAGTTGACCACGGAGATCGATATCAAACAGAACCTCCGCTACATCAACAGGTATCGCATCTTGGAATTCTGTATCGGCAATGCTAGAAAAGCCCCGACTAAACGTAATTTCTGCATTGCCACTCTCCAAACATTTACTAATGAATTGGAGCTCCCACTTTGCATTCTCGTGCAGCAAATTGCAACGAGTTTGCGGGGAGACGACTAACAGGGAACACTATTAAGCTAAAAAGCTAATATTCGCCCAACGCAAACACCCAAAGCGAAGCTCCCGCCGGCGGATTGTTAATTCCCGCTGTTCTCTCCATGCCGTTGGCGTGAAAACTACCAGCGTTAGTAGCAACAGCCACATACTGCTTGCCATCTACTCGATAAGTAATCGGATAGGAACTGGGAGAATTATCCAGGCGCTGCCGCCACAGAGTTTCACCAGTGACTTGATCGGCAGCTTTGAACCAGCGATCGATGGATCCGCTGAATAGCAGGCCGCCATCGGTAGTCAGATTGCCACTGGCCGGCGGTGCAAACTGTCGTTGCGTCCAAAGCACTTGCTTTGTTTTAAGATCAACCGCCTTCATCATTCCCCACAGATTGTCCTCGGCTGGATTGGGGTATTTTTGCCAGCGCTCGCCGGTGAGGTTATTAACGCAGGTGTCTTGCATAGGAATATACAGAATGCCGGTATCGGGGTTGTAGGAGGTGGACTGCATGTTTCTAGCACCAAGTGCATCGGGACAAATTCCATTTAGAGATAGACCGGCCAGTACCTGTCCGGGCACTGGAATCGCTTCCGGACTTACGGTTTTATCACCGGTTCGGGGATCAATTTCGCTAATAACGTTTTGCATATCGAGATCGATAGAAAACAGATAATCACCGGTAGCGGCGTCTAACGCCTCAAATATAGCTTCCTTGCCACCCGTAACAATGGTTTTGCGCATTTCGCCGTTAAACGGCAGGTTTATGATCTGTCGTTCAAATGCCCAGTCGTGATCCAGTTGGTCGTTGCGCATATGCTGATAGTGCCAAACCAACTCCCCGCTGTCGGCATTCAAGGCAATGGTGGAATTGGTATACAGTGCATCGGATGAAATATTCGGCTGATTGACCGGAACCCGCAAAGAGTCTGTATCGTAGGTTGGGGCAGGACCAAAATAGACCAGATTCAGTTCTTCATCATAGCTGCCCGGCGTCCATACGGAACCCCCGGTACGCTCTTCCAGAGACAGGCCATTCCAGGTGTTGCCACCAGCCGCCTCGGGTCGGGCAATGGTGTAGAAACGCCAGGCCTCTTCGCCGCTATCGAGATCTATGGCGACGATAAAATTTCCACCGGCAACGGCTCGCTGCCCGGTTAAGCCGATAATGGCCTTGCCGTTAACAACCATTGGTGCAGCCTTGATGGTGTGATCAATCTCCACACCGGTGTCGATCTCATGATCCCAACGTAACTTGCCGGTTTTAATATCCAGGGCCAGCAGGTGAATATCAGAGGTGGGAACGATTATCATGTCATCGTAAATTGCTACCCCCTTCTTGGAATTCGGCGATGCATCGCCTGTTAATTCTCTCTGGTAGCTCCAGAGTAAATCACCGCTAGCTGCATCGATAGCCTGCACCACGTCACCAAAACTGTAGGCGAATAAAACGCCATCGTGCACCAGCGGCGTCATCATGTTGGCACCGGATGGCAGAGCCCAGGTCCAGGCAAGGCGCAAGTCTTTCACATTGTCTTTATCGATTTGGTCCAGCGGGCTGTGTCCCAGATTATTGTGAGTGCGTCGCCAAACCAACCAGTCATCGACCGGTGGATTTAGCAGCATGGCGTTAGTAACAGGGCTTAGATTATCGAGACGGCTTGTGGGAAACAGCGGACCGTTGCTGTCATAACCTGGAACGCGCGGGGTGAAAGGCCGATCAACCAACTCCTGTGCGGGAACGGTAAGGCCGAGGTCTGCCAATTGTTCTGGCAAAGCTGTGCCTCCAGCTTCGACACCGTTCTGTTGAAGCATATAGGCCAATAGCTGACTAGTAGCCTGCGGCCCTAAGCCACCGGCTTGAGTCGGTGGCATGCGCTGCAAATTCGCCGCCAATGCAGCTATGGGTTTATCTCCCCAGCGTCTACTGAAAAAGTTTCCGCTGAGGCTAGGCGCCAATTCGAAACCCTCCAGATTGTGGCCATGACAAGTAGCACACTGCTGTACATAGATTTGCTCGCCTTGAACAGCTTGTTCCGCGGTGAAGCCAGCATAAACTACAGACTCTTGTTCAGCCTGAACCAACAAAGGGAGGAAGATCAGACAGCCAATTGCCATACGTGAACGAAAAAGCAATTGGAATTTATTCTTGTTAATTTTGCTATTAGTCATCTTTAGCACCCTCTACAACATGCACTTATTGAGTGATAGGCCTGGTTTCTATTTTCAAAAAACAAACAGAGACCTAATTTGTTATTCTGCTATCTCGTCTTTACTAGTTCTCATCATCATAACGCTTGTTATTTGCCTGTTCGTTCAACTGTTGAAAGTGTTCCAACTTTTCCTTAATACGCATTTCCAAACCGCTGTCTCTAGGGAAATAAAAGCGCTCGCCTTGCAGTATTTGCGGCAAATAGTTCTCACCCGCCGCGAATCCATTATCTTCGTCATGGGCGTAACGATAGTCCTCTCCATAACCCATTTCCTTAGCTAATGAAGTGCTGGCATTTCGTAAATGCAAAGGAACTTCCAGACTCCCATGCTCGGAGACGGCCTTTCGTGCTGCGCTAAAGGCAGTATAAACTGCATTACTCTTAGGTGCGCTGGCCAAATACACCGCTGCCTGTGCGAGTGCCAATTCTCCTTCCGGACTGCCCAAACGAGTATAGGTATCCCAACAATCTAACGCCAGGGGCAGTGCTCTGGGGTCGGCTATACCGATGTCTTCGGAGGCCATTCTAACCAAGCGACGCGCAATATAGATGGGATCGCAACCACCATCCAACATCCTTGCCAGCCAATACAGCGCAGCATCGGGAGACGAGCCACGCACTGCCTTGTGCAAGGCTGAAATCTGTTCATAGAAACTGTCGCCGCCCTTGTCGAAACGTCTATAACCCTGCTCCAGAACTTGTTCAACATGGCTATCGGCTATCACCCGCTTACCATCTTCTAGCTCAGCCATATCGCTAAGCACTTCCAGATAGTTCAATGTGCGCCGCGCGTCTCCGTCCCCTGCTCTGGCCAGCATCTGTTTTTGGCTATCGCTCAGGGTCATCTGAAGATTACCCAATCCCCTTTCCTTGTCTTGTAGAGCGATTTCTATAACGTTTTCCAAGTCGCTTTCCGTCAGCGGCTTCAGTAAGTAGACGCGAGCACGAGACAGCAATGCATTGTTCAGTTCAAAGGACGGGTTCTCAGTGGTAGCGCCGATGAAGAGTATGGTGCCATTTTCTATATGCGGAAGAAAAGCATCCTGCTGCGCCTTATTAAAGCGATGGACTTCATCGACGAAGAGGATTGTTTGGCTAGAGCCGTTGGCCTGATGATAGCGCGCACGCTCCAGCGTTGCGCGAATCTCCTTAACACCATCGAGCACTGCAGACATGGATTCGAAATGGCAATCACAGGCAGCAGCTACTAGTCTCGCCAAGGTGGTCTTACCCACACCAGGCGGACCCCAAAAAATCATCGAATGGGGAAGCTTGTTTTGAATGGCTTCGAATATTGATTTACCCGGACTGAGTAAATGATCCTGACCGGCGAATTCCTGCAGATTTAACGGGCGCATCCTCGCCGCCAGGGGCTGATAAGGCGCTTCGACAGTATCCTCGGTAAACAGTGATGTGGTCATTAATCGGCGGCTGTGGCAGTTGGCTTAGAGCTTGGATACTAAAAGGGCTTGGGGCAAAAATACAGTAGTTTTGGTTATTCCTTGTTCGTAGGCTTTAAGCGTCTACTCTGGCGACAGGGCAGGTACTATGGACATTAGCCTCCACTTCAGTCAAGGCTGCCAACTTTACTTGTCAATCTTGACGTTTTTCTCCATCGTTGAATCCTGCAATAACTGATACCGCATATCCCCCATGCTTGACATAGGTGATTCCATGGCCTATTTTAGTAACCGAATACGAATTCGTATTCGTAAAATTAGGAAGATTAAGCATGGACCACCAAGGCATACATGAGCCCCGGCAGCCCAGGAGCAAAAAGACGCTGGAGCGCATCCTGGCATCCAGCATTGCTCTAACTACGCAGCAATCTTACGATGAAGTAACCATCGCCGACATCGCTGCTCATGCGCAAATTTCTGTAGGCGGGTTCTACTCGCGATTCAAAAACAAGGAAGCCTTGCTAAACAAGCTAAGCGAATGTTTGGCCCAGGATACCAATACCAAGATCGATTCCGCTTTGTCCCGGGACTGGTCATCCCAAAAATTGCAGCATCTACTCACTCACATAGTCGAAGCCAATGCCGAACTGTATGAAAAATATCGCGGCGTGTTGACGGTCATTCATTTGAAAACGCGGGGACTAAAACCGCTAGCCGATGCCGAGAGTGATCAAAACCGGCAACGTTATAACGAGTCCATCATTGTCCATCTCGAGAACCTGCTCTTACGCAAACGTGAGGAAATTACGCATCCCCAGCCACGGGTAGCAATACGCATCGCCATTGCTTGCATGACATCCATGCTACGAGACGCCATTGTTTTTCAGGACAACAGCCTTTACCCGCTACCACGGGACAGTCGAACCATTAGCAATCGGGTGGCGATGGTAATGTATCAATACTTGGCCGGAGGCAACAAATGAGCAAAAAACTTGGGCTAGCTGCTGTATGCCTGTTATTGCTGGTAGGCGTGGCCTATCACTTCGTTTTCGGTTACATAGCCACAAGTGTTGTGGACGATAGAATTACGCTGTTACAGCGCAAGAATATTCTTTCTCAAATCGGTGCGAACATCGTTATCTACGAAGGTGTCAATGAAACTGTAGTTATCGACACTCAGTTAAAAGCATTGGCCTCGTCCATGCGATCAAGAATTGACAGTTTAGTCACAACTCCAGTTACTCAAGTAATCATTACCCATTGGCACCCGGACCACAGCGGCGGAATCGCCAGTTATTCGGATGATAGTAAAATTTATGCCCAACAAAATGTGATAGCGCGACTTAGGCAACCGCAACAGGGGTTCGGTCTCACCAAACCTGGATCTCATCATGAATTTGAAGCTAGACCTAACAATGAGCTTCCTACTACAGCCATTACAAACTCTCTGAATCTGGCGGTTGAACCGGCAAATCTTAATATTACATTTCACCCCACTGCTCACACCGACGGCGATCTGGTAATAATTATCCCAGACTCTGAAGTCGTCGTCCTTGGTGATCTGATCTGGCCAGAATCATTCCCGTTCATAGATGTCTACAATGGCGGCTCCTTGCTTGGACTGGAACGGGCATTAGATACGCTGTTGTCGGAAGTAAGCCCCGCTTACCGTTTCATTCCTGGTCACGGCGACCTGATGACTTATGACGAAGTTACCGAATACCGAGATATGGTTTCCCAATCACGGCAATGGCTTGAATCCCAGCTGAACGAAGGAAAAACTGTCGAGCAAATATTATCTCTGGGACTACCCGAGAGTTGGGAACGCTGGAGTAGTGCTTTGGTCCCTTCACCAGAGTGGATTAACATGATTCAAGGTAAACCTGGCAGCAACTAAGGAATACCCGAATTGAGTGCCTTAAAAATCAAACTTATAGGTTACCCCTGACTCGGCGACTTTCCGACCATTTTCTAATCGGGGTTGAAACTTGAACTTCCTGGCGGCTGCTATAGCTGCAGAGTCGAAAGCCTCTGGCAACTTACTTTCAAATATCCTGGATTCAACAACATTGCCCCTTGGGTCGACTGTTAGCTCAACAATGACAGACCCTGTAAGCGATTTATCTTTAAGAGATTCGGGGTAAATGGCACTTACAAAGTTAAGCGGCAAGGCCTTACGGTTAAAAGCATTATTATTCAATTTTAGGCTGGCATCAAAAATGTGTCTGTCGTAGGGTCCGATGTCATACAAAAGATTTATCGAGCTTTGCTGAAGTCTTGCCAACACTATCACGCCGAGTTTTCTTGCTCGGGAGAAACGAATTTGTGAGCGCCAGCCTGAAATGAGCGCACCTGTATGAAATATCTCCGTATCCCCAGCAAAGTCTGTACTGAACCATCCAAGCCCAACGTCGCCCAGCTCATGCTCGGCTCTGGACAAATGCGAGAAAGTTAGAGCGGAATCCAATTCAGTTTCAACCAGTCCCATGTTTGCCTCCAGATAAGTTAGCATATCGCTGGCGGTGGATCGGATGCCCCCGCCACCCTCCAAATGGCCTCTCTTGCAGGACTATGAGTGAAGAACAATTCAAAACCAAAGCTGTGTATATCCGTATTATTCAAATTTAGTTGCTGTAGTGCGCGGCTAGTCAGTAAGTCTTCATAACTCACATTCGCCTTATTTGGCGAGTAGAACTCCAAGCAGTGAGTAATCCAAATTGGAGTAGCGTCGAAGTTCTCGGCTCTCAAGGTCTCAAGGTCTCAAAGTCTCAAGGTCTCAAGGTCTCAAGGTCTCAAATAAAGGCATTGACAAATCTCCGGCAAAATACATAGTATCGTCAACGTATTTATACGTAGAATGCTTTCAACCTGACAATACAGGCGTTTTGAAGTACTGTGTTCGCTGGGGTTGCTGATGCAACTTAAAGACTATTCTTCTGAGAATCTAATTCAAATAGGGTACAAATTACTAACAATAAAAGGATCAAACTATGAAGACTCCCCACAAGCGATTAATTACGGCGACACTTGCGATTGCCTTGCTGGTCGTTCTTGGCATAGCTCAGAGCGAGTTACAAAAGCCATCTACTGCGGCCAGCACAGCTGTGGTAGCACCCAGCTTCCAGGTCGACCCTTTTTGGCCGAAACCCTTGCCCAATCACTGGATCACAGGAAATGCCATCGGCGTCGCGGTGGATGAGCGCGATCATGTTTTCATCGTTCATCGAGATCAGGACGAAATATTTCTCAGCGGTGGCCGCGAGATAGGATTAAAGGCAGGTGTCAGCGAATGCTGCAGCCCCGCTCCACCGATTCTTGAATTCGATCCAGCTGGCAATCTTGTAAATGCCTGGGGAGGACCTAGCGATGAATACAGCTGGCCGGCATCCAACCACGGTATCGAAATTGCACCCAACGGCAATGTTTGGATTGGTGGTAATGGTAGTGGTGATTCCCATGTTTTGGTTTTCACTCGCGATGGTGAGTTCGTTGCAGAATATGGCGAGCCGGGTAATGCCGCAGACAGTAATAGTACCGAGCACTTCGCCCAAGTTGCTGAAATAGCTATCGACAAAGTAGCAATGGAAGCCTATATCGCGGACGGCTATGTCAATAAGCGAGTTGCTGTACTAGATGTAAATACAGGCGCATTCAAAAGGTTTTGGGGAGCCTATGGCAATACGCCAGCGGATGATCCCGTGACTTATACCCCCGGCGAACCATTACCTCAACAATTCCGCGGACCGGTCCATTGTGCCGAGCCTTCTCTGGACGGCCTGGTTTATGTGTGTGATCGCGGTGCCGACCGAATTCAGGTTTTTAGAACTGACGGTACCTTTGTTAAAGAAAAGCAGGTTCTGCCAGCGACATTAGTGCAGGGATCTGTGTGGGACATTGCTTTCTCGAAAGATGCCGAGCAAAAGTATATTTATCTGGCTGATGGGCAGAATCATCGTGTTCATATTATTGAACGTGAGACTCTGGACATTCTCACCACCTTTGGCGATGGTGGCCGTGCACCCGGTTTGTTCTTTGCAGTGCACAGTATTGCGACCGATTCCAAAGGCAATATATACACAACAGAGACTTACGACGGCAGGCGGCTACAGAAATTTAGTTATCAGGGCTTGAGAGCAGTGACTAGCCAAAACAGTGGACCAGCATGGCCTATCGATAAATTGTAATTTTTACTGAAAGTCTGGAGTGGAGGAGGGGTTAGTCCTTCCACTACCTCGATCAAAGGGGTCAGGTCGACCCCTTTTACCGGTAGATTTCTCTGGATTCCTCCACTTCCTAGATTAGATCCATCAAACTAAACTCGGTCTGTGTGGGTAACTCACTCTTTTTATTGGCCATTAGAATACGTTTCTCAGAATTTCAAATAGAGGCATTGATAAATGTGGGGCATAAAACATAGTATCGTCAACATGGTCAAAATCACCCGTTTATTGAGCTTGTTCATTTTTCTGCAAAGCTGTGCCCAACTCGAATTACCACCGAAACAACCATTATTTAAACTATCTGCTTTGACATTAGAAAATACCGGTACTTTTTCGGATCGCCCTGACATTCTGACGCCAGAACAAATTCACCAGCTTTCACAACAACAGATTGATCGCTTTCTGACTTACATGCGCGATCCCCGCAACCAGCATATTCCGCAGCATCGCAGACTTTCCTCCTTTCTGGAAAATGAAACTAAAGCCTTTGTCTATGAGAAGAACACTTTAATTGCTGAGCAGGCCATGGCGTTGAATGCAGGCAATTGTTTATCTCTAGCCATTCTAACAACTGCTCTGGCAAAAGTGGCAGACCTTGAAATAGCTTATCAACTAATGGACGACATCCCGGTTTATGAATTAAATGGTGCGGTGATTAATAAAGGCGTGCACATTCGCACCATACTATACGATCCAACATGGGTTGAACTGGAAGGGTTCCGAATGATTTCCAAACCCGGCGTAAAGATCGATTATTTTCCTACCAAGCGGCAACGATTCATAGCCAATGTGAACGAAAATGAGTATTGGGCTATGTATTACCGCAACATCGCGGCGCAAGCCATAGGAGATGAAGATTACAATACTGCCTATTGGTATGCCATGGAGTCTCTTAAGTTTGCCCCTAACAACTCGCCAGCTATCAATATGCTGGCTGTTATTAATCGTAGAGCGGGCGATCTTGAAAAAGCAGAGGAATTGTACCTATTTGGCATTGAGCATGCAGATGAAAAACTTAGTTTATTGAAAAACTATCATGTGCTGCTTACGGCAAGTGATCGTACTGAAGATGCCGCACTAATTGAAAAGCAGCTTGATTCAATGAACGACCCCAGCCCATTCAACTGGTTTCAGCTGGCAAGGTCCGCTTACGATGATGGTGAGTACTCCAATGCAATACGCTACTACAAAAAGGCTATAGAGTTGGCCCCCTATCTTCACGAGGCCCATCTAGGTATTGCCCAGGCGAATTATGAAATGGGGAGATTGCATAATGCCGAAATAGCGTTAAAGGCTGCACTGGACAATGTTTACAAAGTCAGCACGAGAAATTTATATCAGGCTAAATTGGCAAGCTTGAGTGCTGAAATTACTAACTAGATTATTGTACAAACTCTGCCTGTTTAGTCATTTTGTACCCCCCTAGCTGTAAAAAAGGGACAGATTTATTTTTCTGTATGCCGTGGACGTCCCCGTCCACGTGTCTCAATTCTTTGCCCTGTTCTGCGCTCTATCTCATCTACAAAGAGGGAACAGCCAGTTAGCTGATTCCTTGCTATTGCCGTAGCAATCATAAGCGTTGCAGAATCATCTTTGCTTTCTACAAATTCTTGGTAGCGAGTTTGTCTTCTATTTCTTGCTGATGACAGGGCTAAATAGACAGGATCATCATCAAGCCAATTAGTCACGTCATCTCCTATTCTTGCTCGATAGCTAGACCACTGGTATTGATCGGGGCTAGCTACCATTTTCGCTTTGACCGGGTTCAACTCTACATAGCGGCAGCACTGTAGCAGGTAGTTATCCCGATCTATTGGGCTGATCTTGAAGCGACCTTCCCATAAGGAACCGCTGCGTCTTTCCAGGCGGTTCACCCAGCGTGTCTGTTTGGCTGCTAGTCGCTTCATTAACTCGCTTATAACAGATGCTTCATTTCCCGGCTCAACGACCAAATGAATATGATTGGTCATAAGGCAATAGCTATAAACTCTAACGCCGAGTTTTTGTTTCCACTCCCTCAAGTTATCTAAATAGTATTGGTAATCACAATTGTCAACGAAGACCGCTTTTCGGTCATGACCTCGTTGAACAATATGGTGGGGCATATTCGGGATAATTACTCTTGCCATCCTTGGCATGGGCGCGACCTATAATCTAGAAATTGAAGTGAGTTTTCTAGTTATAGTCGATGATGTGCCTGGTGAGGAATTTTTTCGAAAATAAATCTGTCCCTTTAAATCATATATACTTAACGCGAAACTGAATCCAAAAATCAATACACATGAACATAACGGGATCATCCCCTCATGACAGACTCGATTGAAACGCGTCTTCCAGATCATTCGATTGCTGTTACTGCGGATGAAACAGAAGCGCTCTTCAAAAATTCGTCGGTTGCTAACGGAGCCGTGTTACTGGGCGTTTTTTTATTAAGTTCAGTATTTCTTGTCAATGAATCTACACGTAGCCCCTACCTATTGTGGGTATTGGTGATGTTTCTTGGCGTATTTCTACGCTTTGCTTTGGTTATGTCATATCGAAAAAAACGACCCGACATTGCTCAGGCTTCACGCTGGTCAAACTACTACCTTTTCGCGACGACACTATTGGGCCTCGCGTGGGCGAGCATCATACTAATCGTTTTACCCTATAGTGATCCTGAAGCGGATCTGTTCGCCATGATGATCCTGTTGGGCATGATGGCCGCTGCCTTACCTCTGTTGTCGTCTGCTAAGTGGGGCCTGTCTCTGTACATTCTACCTACGCTTATAACCATAACATTTTATTTCTTACTCCAGGGTGGAGTACTTAATATTGCCAAGGCCAGTGTCTTTATCGTGTTTTACTTCCTGTTGGTAATTTCTTCTCTTCGTCTGTATAAAAATCTGCATGAATCTAACACTTCGATTTATGAAAAGCGGGATCTTATCGAATTCTTGGACAATGAGAAAAATTTAGTAGAAAGCCTCAACCACAACTTGAAAATTGAAATTGAACAACGCCGTCAAGCTCAAGAAGATTTAGAGCAGCATCGGCGCTCATTGGAGCAGGAAGTACAGAGTAGAACGACGCAGCTAATTACCGCCAGAGATGAAGCTGAATTGGCAAACCAGGCCAAGACTGACTTTTTAGCCACTATCAGCCATGAAATTCGCACTCCTATGACAGAAGTTCATGGAATATTGGAATTGCTGGAAAGTACGGAACTGAATTCTCAGCAATCTCAATTCGTAGAGGCATCTCTTCTTGCCTCGCATTCTCTAATAGCCATAATTAACGATGTTTTGGATTTCTCAAAGACGGAATCTGGCCAGCTAATAATAGTCCAAGAGAGATTTGATCCAACACATATCGCTAAAGATGTTGTGAACCTTATGCGCAGCAGCGCTGAGAAAAAGAAATTACAGCTTGAACTCAGTATGGTGGAGGACGCTTCCAACTGGGTATTGGGCGATTCTAAAAGCTTACGTCAAATATTGACCAACCTTATTAGCAATAGCATTAAATTCACCAATGAGGGCCGCGTCAATCTGGACATAAGCAAAGAAGGTAGAGACGAT
The DNA here is from genome assembly GCA_021773355.1 of Gammaproteobacteria bacterium. Lineage (GTDB taxonomy): Bacteria > Pseudomonadota > Gammaproteobacteria > Pseudomonadales > Pseudohongiellaceae > UBA9145. Next base: position 461,752 of record JAJFKE010000023.1, read on the forward strand.
TATGTCTTTGTTATTAGCGACACCGGAATCGGACTGGAAGAACAAGAAAAAGCGTTGGTGTTACAACCTTTCTGGCAAGTCGACTCCTCTCTCACAAGAAAAGTTGGTGGTACTGGATTGGGACTGACTATAGTTAAGCGTCTGTTGGATCGGCAGAATGCCACGTTTAATCTGTACAGTGAGCCTTCCAAGGGAACCAGAATAGAATTTAAAATTCGCTATCCTGAATGCGAACTTGAAGAAGTCAAAACTGCGCGACCGATTGATCTGACACCCATGAATATCAAGGTGCTGCTGATTGAAGACAATGTTGTAATTACTGAAGTGATCTCAAGATTATTAGGAAAGGTTGGCTGCCAAGTCTCAAGTTGTATGAATGCAAAGGCAGGAATTGAGACTTATCAATCTGAGCGGGATTTCGACGTACTATTAATGGATTTGCACATGCCAGATATAGATGGTTTAGAAGCTACTCGCAGAATCAGAGCTTGGGAGCAGGAGAATAAAATTTCCCCGATACCCATTATTGCAACGACAGGGTATGCCACTGAAGACGCGCGACAGAAATGCATGAGCCAAGGCATGAATGGCTTCCTGGCCAAACCTATCAAGCTTGGTGATTTACATCAGGCTATATCTGAAGTCATTGAATCAAAAGGAGTAGATTAGCAGCAAGGATCAGAGGATCAGAGGATCAGAACTTTAGAGTACTTCCGCCGCCAGTTTGACACCCCTAATTAGCAGCAAACAGCTATTCTCAAATGCAATATTCTACGCAGGATTCATCGCCACTTTTTCGAATCTTTGGATTTATTACGTTCAATCGAAGCTTAGCGTTTGTCATCATAGTCGTGGTCTGAATTACATTTCCCGAGTATTATTACTGCTCAATTCTCTAATTTCACCGAAAAGAGGTCAGCTATGAAAAACTCTTCACTCTCTAGACGTCGCTTCCTGCAGGCTGGTGGCGCGGCAGCCATCTGGATACCCACAGCCGCCAGGGGCTACACATCGGCGGAGATGCAGGAGTTTTACGCCAACGGTGAAATGTCAGTGAATGTATCTAAATGGGAGTTGGACACCCCTGCCCTGTGTGTCGATCTGGATCTGTTGGAGGGAAACCTGGATAAGATGGCCTCCACCATGTCCGCTAATGGCATTGCCAGCCGTCCCCACGCGAAAACACATAAATGCCCTACCATCGCACAGATGCAAATTGACCGTGGCTCGGTGGGAATCTGTACCGCCAAGGTGAGCGAGGCGGAAGCGATGTTTCAAAATGGCATCGATCAGATTCTAAATACTACCGGCAATGTAACCCCAACAAAAATAAACCGCGCCATGAATCTGCGCCAGCAATGCCCCGGTTTTATTCAGGCCACAGATTCACCAAAGAATGCGCGACTGCTTTCCGAAGCAGCCGTAGCCAAAGGCATTATAGCGGATGTGGTCGTAGACGTGGATCCGGGCATTAGACGCACCGGTATCCCCTTCGGACAGCCGGCGCTGCAATTGGCACAGTTGATTGATCAACTACCGGGGCTGCGCTTTCGAGGCATGTTATGTTACGACGCTGCCGCACAACATGTTGTTGGCTTCGAAACGCGCAAGACACAGACTCTGGAACGCATGGTTGCTGCTACCGATACCTTCGAGCTGATGCGAGCCTCGGGTTTAAACACAGAAATATTCAGCGGCGGCGGAACCGGCACCTACAATATCGATCATGACACAAAAGGCATGACCGACGTGCAAGTTGGAAGTTATGTTTTTATGGACGCGCAGTATATTTCCATCGGTGGTGAAGAAGATGCCGAGGTCTATTCCGATTTTGCGACGTCTTTAACCATTATGACCACGGTGCTAAACGATCAATACGAAGGCCGAGCCACATCCGATGCCGGCGCAAAAGCCTGCACCATTAACCAACCCTGGCCTATCGTGAAAGGAGAAACCGGAATGCGATATCGCTCCGGCTCCGATGAGTTCGGCACCATACTTTATGACGAAGAAGCTTCTCGAACCTACAAGGTAGGCGACAAACTGGAAGTCATTGTCTCCCATTGTGATCCAGTGGTTAATCTCTACGATCAGATGTATGCCATTCGCGGTGACAAGGTGGAAGCGGTATGGCCAATCTCGGCTAGAGGTATGTCCGCCTAGGCAAGTAGATGCATAGCCTTCTACTTCAATGATAAATTGCTGAGTCGTTAGACACTTAGCCGTTAAAGAGCGCACGCAAATGGGGGTTTAACATTCGTCCCTGGGGATCCAGGGAACGACGAATCTCCATAAAATCCTTGAAGTGTGGGTACAGCTGCGTTAACTCGCGGTGCGTAAGGCTGTGTACTTTCCCCCAGTGGGGCCGTCCGCCGTACTTCCAGAAGATGGGTTCGATGATATCGAAGTAAGGCCTGTAATCTTCGCTCGCCGTTCGATGAATCGATATAGTCGCGTGTGGATGATCTCCATAGGACATGCTTAACCAATTATCGTCCCCACTGACATAGCGATATTCCAGTGGAAACAGCACATCGATCTCCTGCTCATAGATCGTCCTTAGAATTTCCCGTAAACATTCTGCGCCCACTTCCGCCGGCACCGAGTATTCCATTTCATTGAAACGACTATTACGCACATTGGAAAGCAGTTTGTAAGAAACATCCACGGCTTCTGTTGCCTGAATTCGCGACGCCGTGGCATTGGAAATTCTGCGCCTCTCAGCAGGTGTAGGATTAGAGGTCAGTCCTAGTGACTCTGCTATAGAAGCATCATCACTGGGTTCCGGCTGCAAGTCTATTTGGCCAATGGGCTCGTCAGTCTCGTCGATTGACAGCACCAGCGAATAGTCAGAATAAACCAGGGGGAAAATTTCAAAGTGCCTATGACTGGCGGCAAGCTCGTCAAAATTAGCCAGAATGTCTTCCGTCGGCGCCGCCCACTCCCGCTTTTTCAATTTATACGCTTCTCTATTCTGCATCTTGACTTGAGTAACTATGCCCAGGGCGCCAACATTGACGCGAGCGGCGTGAAACAAGTCACCATCCGTGGCATCGATATCCATTACCGATCCAGTCGAAGTAACAAGGCGCAGCGATGTAATAAAGGAAGATAGAGCCTGCAGGGTAACCCCTGTGCCATGGGTGCCAGTTGCTATAGCACCGGCAACCGTCTGCCGGTCTATATCGGGCAGATTAATCATACCCTGCCCTATGGCATCCAGCTGTGGCCCCAGATCTCCAAGGCGCGAGCCAGCGCCAAGAGTAACCTGCATCGTATCAGGGTCGGAATCGAGAATTCCACTTAGCTGATCGATCACCACCAAATGACCATCGGTGGGTACCAGCGGACTAAATGAGTGACCCGACCCTATAGGTCGAATCGGTCCTAAAGTATTTCGAAGCAAGCTAGTCAGCTCTTCTTCGCTGCCTATGTCGTAGCGCCCGGCTGGCTGACAGGTCTGACCGCCGGACCAGTTGCTCCAGGACGTAGACTGTGCAAAGGCGGAGCCTTTTACTGCATAAGCCCCGAACAATACTGCCTTAACACTGGATGCCAGAAATGATCTGCGGGAAAGTTGTTTCATGGATTTGTCCCCGCCATATAAGCAATCATCGCTCTAAAATCAGATACCTCACAGGCCATGCAATAACCGAGTGGTGGCATGGAGTTGTAGCCATTCAACACATTTTCCAGTATTGCTCGCTCGCCCTGTGCCAGCCGTCGTTGCCACTCTTGTTCATCTCCAAGCACTGGCGCACCGGCTTCTCCCGTAATATGGCACAGTGCACAACTACGCGCCCATTTCCCCATAACAGTCGCATCTGCGACATCATTTCTGAAAGGGTAGGCGATAAAACTAGCGCCAGCTTCTGGAGCTTGAATACCGAAGCCGCTGCAACCTGTTAAAAGAACGGCCAATGCCAAGCCTGGAATTTTTGAGGAAACAGATTTCATAGGCTACTCGTAGTCGAATTGAATCAGGTCATGCTGAGGCACAAGGCTTATAAACCCAGTGCCTCGGCAATTCTTTCCGTAGAATACTAGAACTTAAACGATGCACCAATACCGTAAGTTCTTGGAGCGCCTAACATCTCTTCGTTGAAGCCAAGAAAGGACAAGTCGAAGGCATAAACAAGGTATTCCTTGTCCGCTAAATTCCTGGCCCACAGCGCGATTTCCACGTTCTCATTAGCCGAACGCCAGGCCAGTCGCGCATTGTAGAGCGAGAAAGAATCCTGGCTCAAAAGCGGGCTGTTCTGGGCATCGAAAAACACGTCATCCTGAAAACTGAAATCCAATTGCGCCGTAACAGTTCCGCCATTGCTAAGATGAAAGTCATGCTGTATCAGGCCGTTGTAGGTTAAATCCGGAGACATCACGATTTGGTTTCCAGAGAAATCGTCTCCGGTTACGCTATCCAGGAAATCTTCGTACTCGGAATCCAAAATACCGACGCCAAAATTAATAAAGGTGTTGGCCGTCGGCAACCATTGCAATTCTAATTCTGCACCGGCCACTTTAGCATCCGAGGCATTACTCAACACAGAGAAGGTTTGGTTGCCCACCACCGTAAAGGTAAACACTTGCAAATCCGTGTAGTCATATAAGAAGAACGAACCATTCAATCGGACAGTTCTATCAGCCAACGTGGCCTTAAAGCCTGCCTCATAGTTGAGTAGTTCTTCTGAATCGTAAGGAACGATACCGTCAACCGTACTATCGATACCACCGGCCTTAAAGCCTGTTGATAGGCCAGCGTATAAGAGAACATCATCGTTCAAGGCCCAATCCAGCACTGCCCTACCTGAAACACTGTCAAAATCCTTCTTGCCTACTCCGGCAAAGCGCACCGGAAAACCAATAGAGGGTTCGTTATAGATCTGCCTGACATCGTGTTCCGTTTCTTCGTCGGTATAACGCAAGCCCACGTTCAGCTTTAACGTGTCGTTAAGATCGATAGAAGCATCACCGTACAGTGAGAAGCTGGTTATAGTCTGCGTAGTTCTTGAAGCACCGTTGCTGACAAACTGCCCTGGACAGAAACCATCGGGATTACCCGGAGCCGGTGCGAAAGTGCCATCACCACAGAAATCCGCATCATCTACCCCTATGAAGAAAGGGCGTATCGCACCCAACACATTGAAACCGGTCTGATCTTGCGCCTCATCGTCCAGGTAGTAGGCTCCGGCAATCCAGTTCCAGCCGTCGCGTTGCTGGCTTAATCGAAATTCTTGCGAGAAAGTTTCCTGGTTTACACCGAGTATCCCGGAGATAAGTTCATTGGGGCTGGCGTCGGTTTCCTCCGGGCGGGAATCTTCCAGATCATCGTAAGCAGTGATCGATGTAAAAAACATGTCGCCAAAATTAACCTGAACTTTTAGCGAAGTTCCCCAAAATTCCGTATCGTTTTGTGCTTCGACGTTGTAGCTGCCTTCGTCATAGGCGGTAGCTGCGGGAATTACGCGACCATCGTCTGCGGTAAAGGGCAAATTTTCGGAATAACCGAAGGCATCGACACACAGGCCAGCATTAATGTCAGCCATTGCACAGAGGTCGCCATTGCCATCAAGCAAACCAAGATGACGGTACTGTACTGCATCGGATTCTGTCTTACCGCCGTGAAGATTCAGTAAGACATTTACCGTATCAGATGGATCCCACTCTACTAGGGCTCTATAGGCAAGTTCATCGGCACCTTGTTGATCGTTGCCGGTAAGATTATTTTTCAACCAACCATCAGAATCAGTCTTCGAAATAGCTAAACGAAATCCCACGGTATCAGATGCTGGGCCGCCAATAGCCGCTTCAATATTGGTATAACCGTATTCGGCGGCAGTCACGCTGACGTCGCCCTCGAATTCCTGGGTCGGCTTTTTGGAAATATAGTTAACGGCACCACCGGTTGCATTACGCCCGTACAGAGTGCCTTGCGGCCCGCGTAGAACTTCGATTCTATCCATGTCTAATAATTGGAATATTTGTCCGGCGCTCTGTGCCACATAGACCTCGTCTGCGTAAGGCGCAATCGCTGCTGGTGTAAACACGCGGAAGTCACTCACACCGACACCGCGGATAAACATGGCGGGTATTCCGGTTTCTCCATTGGGATAGCCGACACTGAAGTTCGGCGTCTGCGCGGCAATATCTACCGACTGGGTGAAGCCCAAGGCCTCGATAGTAGCGCTGGTGAATGCCGTAACAGACAAGGGAGTGTCTTGCAGGTTTTGATCACGACGCTGGGCAGATACGATTATTTCTTCTATAAGCCCATTGGCATCCTGCGCATATATCGTTACAGGTATAGTGGAGGCGATTGCAGCCCCGAGAAGTGTTGTTATTGCTCTCTTTTTGCTGATCATTTTTTGCTATCTCCCACTAATTTCAGAATAGTACGCCACATTAACTTTTGGAGTTCGTAGTGTCAATTCGTGACACAAAACCTCACATTCCACTGAAGGAAAAGGAGTCGATTGAGGCCCATAGGTCGAATTATTAATCAATCCTCCCACTAAATATTTTTTGCCCGCTTAAGGACCAACTCGCGTTCGTTCATTCGAATATCGACAATGCCCTAATCTCCACGGAGACGTGATTCTATTCGTAATGCAGCGCCTCACCTGGTTCCAGTCGAATTGCCAAACGCGTTGGCACATAACAACTCACAGCAATAATCAGCGCCATCAGGAGAGTAACTCCCAAGGAAATAATAGGCAGTATCGCTATATCGGTAACATCAAACACAGCAACCAACAGGTAGACGAATGCCAAAACCGCTGGCACACAGCCAAGTATCACCCCCATAGTCAAAAAATAAAAACCTTGCTTACCAAACTTAGCAAAGATACTAAAGTTGCTTGACCCAAGCGCGCGTCGAATACCGATCTCATGGGTTCGTTGGGCGATTGTTCTGGCGAGAACAGTGAACACCCCAATGCTGGCCAGGATAAACGTTGCCAAGGCAAAAGCCTCGGACAAGAGTATCAGTGTGTCGGCATCGTTGGTTTGAACGTCCCAGGGTCCGAACTCTTCTATTGGCACGTCACGATTAACTCGCGCACCTGCCACTCTTACCGCCTGCGCGAGATCAAGCATTGATACGTCCGGTCGATGCTTCGCGAGCAGATACATATTAGGCGGGGCATCCTGGGTTATAGGACGGTAAAGACTGGGTTGGTAAAACGCTTCCATTGTGGTGTTTTCCTGAGCAATAGCAGGAATAATGCCCACCACCAGTAGAGAAATGTTTTCATCACCAATTGTTGCCACAATCCTCTTTCCTACAGCCGACTCTTCCGCCCAGAGTGCGCTGGCAAAATCCTCAGCAAGAATAACTACATCATTAGACGCGCTTGAATCGCTATTATCGAAATCCCGGCCTTCGATTACATCAACATCAATGGCATCGAAGTAATTCTCACTCACCCAAATGGTTGCCTGCTCTTCCAATTCGTCTTCATCATTCAAATTTAGATTGTCTTCAATCTGGTACCTGCCAAACTGGCCACCTTCCCCAGGATAGGCAGTGGTAATTGCCACCTCAGACAGGTCCGAAATTGAATTAAGCTCTGTCACCAGCCCGGACAGGAAGTTCAGCTGAATTCGTTCTCTATTATTCTGAACTCCGATATCCAGAGAAGACAGGTCGATGCTGGCCACGGCGGTATTTTCCATGTTGGCCCCAAAATCCTTTACTGTTGTTCTATCGATGAGCGCAATTAATGTGCCGGTAAGAACCAGAAGAAAACAACTCAGCACAACTTCTACAGTAACAATCGCTTTAGCCATATTACCTTTTCCACCTGCGCCAATGCCTTTGTTACCCTCTGCCAACATACTGGCAGGCTGTGTAGACTTTGCCCTGTAAGCTACCGTTGCACTGGCTCCTATCCAGATGAAAAAGGTGACGACAAAAGCCATAAAGGCAGCTGGGGCGTTGAGTTCAAATTCGAACCAAAATGGATCCGAAAAGAAAACGCTTTCCATTATGTCGAGCAGAACCATACTCAACAGAAAGCTGAGCACTAAACCCGCCAGGCAAATAATCAGAGATTCCAGAAGCACCTGTTTTACTAGCTCCCACCCTCCGGCACCGACGCTGGCACGCACTGCCAGTTCCTGCTGTCTAGAGGTCGAACGCATGAACAGCAACGAGGAGAGATTGACCGTAGTCAACGCTAACGTGATACAGGCAATTAGGAGAGATATAACGCCCATGTTCAAACTCTGACCGGAGCCCCATCGAGCATAATGGGTAACGAGTGCCTTTCTTTGACTGTATACATCAGGATATTCATTTACCAGCTGAACCAACAAGGCACCTAACTCTGCTTCGGCATTATCCAGATTCACATCGGGCCGTAATATACCCGCCAGAGTCACAGGCCCACTCTGTCCCGGAAGAGTGTTACTATTTGATTTTAACGGTAGCCACAAATTTTCCTGGCGAGGAAAATTAAATCCCTCAGGCATAACTCCAATGATGTTATGTGCCTGGTTATTGATGCGACTAATTGAACCAATGATATTTGGATTACCACTAAAATAATCCAGCCACAAATTGTGGCTGATAATGACGACATTCTCAGCATCCGCTGCTGAGTCCTCCGAGGTAAACATCCTACCAAGAATGGGATTTACGGCAGTAGCACGAAGCATGTCTACAGAGATCGTGGCCGAGCTGAACTGCCTGGAATAGTTTTCCCCGTCGCTGAAGGTGGAATTTCCACGCTGCATAGCAGCCAACACCGAATAATTTTCACTGGAGTCTAACAAACGATAATAGGTATAGAGATCAAAGGCGTTTCGTCCCTGCTCAAATTCTCCCGTAGGATCATTCGCGTTCAAGACCACATAGTTTTCACCATTCGGAAACGGCATTGGCTTGTTTGTGCGCATGTGGGCCATGGTGTAGCTGGCTATATAGAGGGATAGGCCTATTACCAAGACGAACACCGTTGTAAAAGTATGAACAGGTGTTTTACGAAGTAGTCTAAGTGAATATCTTATATCGTTTAGTAGTGACATTGAGATTCCTTTTGCTCTGTTAGGCCGTCAGTTTAGAACTAGTTTAGTTTTCTTAACTCTCACTTACGAAACAAACTCTTCATTCATCTCGCAAAGTTTCACCGGGCTCCATGGCAACCAAGGAACTGGCTGGGGTATAGGTCGCTAAGAAAACCAATAGGGCAAGACCTGCGCTCACGCCGACAAAAACCATCGGCAACCAGTAAATCAAAACTACTGATTCATTACTTACTGAATTGGTCATCAGCGTGGCCCCTCCGCCGCCAATAAACAAACCTAATGCCAGGTATTTTAGGCCCTGCTTAATAAACACCCAGTGCACATCACCATTGCTCGAACCCACGGCACGTCGAATGCCTATTTCTTTCGTTCTCTGCCTTACTGATCTGGAAACGATCGCATAGATGCCGGTGATTGCCAGAGCCAGAGTAATCAAAGCCATGCTGGAAAAGGCTTCAGATATAAACAGCACAACGGAATTGGATGTCTCAATGACTCCCACTAAAGACGAAATATTGGAAATCGGCACTTCCCGATCAACATTTGCAGAGGCACGTTGCAGTACTTGCCTATAGTCGTCAGGGCTACCTGCGACTTTTACAACCACAGTCATTATTTGGGCACTGTTATCACAGCAAGTCTGTGTTATCGGGCGATAAAAACTGGGAGTATAACGTCCGTCTAACACAAAACTTTGCACGATGTGGCTAGACACGCCCACTACTGTCAAGAACTGAGAAGTTTCTGTTTCCGGCGCTATTTGTATTCGTTTACCAAGCGCTGACTGACCGGGCCACATTAGCTCCGCAAACAACTCATCAATAATAACCACAGCTAGTGCATTGGCAGTATCAGTGCCGTCAAAGTATCTCCCAGCCCTCAGAGGCACTTCCATAATCTCGAAATAATCGTCCGAAATATGAATCACATTCTGCTCGGGATATCGATTGTCGATCATCACATCCTGGTCTTCGAGATTGTAACGAACTTGCCTACCGTATTGACTGGGTAAGGCCGTAGTAAAAGTGACTGCTTCGATTCCATCCCGATTCAGCAATTCCTGGCGTATATTCCCTCGGAAAAAATCTCGAGAACTGCTGTCGGTATAGCGCTCTGACGACAAATCGATTTCTCCGGTAAGAAATCCCTCCGTTGCAGTGCCATAATCAGTTCTCGCCGCATCGATGCTACTTCCTATAGACACCCCACTAAGGATTAACAGAAAGCAGGAAAACACCATCTCGAAACTCACCATGGTCGCTGTACCGAATGAGCTGCGAGACTCTGTCGCGCTATTGCTTCCGCCTGCCAGTGTGACCGAAAGGTCTTGCCGGGTAATTTGCCATACTGCCAGGCCAGCCGAGAGCAACCAGATTACAATGACAACCAGAATGGCCGAGACAGCAGTTCCCAACTCCCAACCAAAATTGAACCAGAACGGTTGCCCGCCAATGACACCCAAAGCATCGGTGGCTGCAGCATCCACATAGGCCATACCAAAATCAGCCAGGAAAAGACCCAGGACTGAACCCAATAGACAAATTAACAGGGAGTCTTGCAAAATTGCCCGCACCAAACGTTTGCGTGTTGCCCCCAGCGCACTGCGTATTGCAAACTCATGGACACGCTGATTGGTACGCACCAAAATTAAGTTCGCTACATTAAGACAAACTAGCAGCAATAGAAAAACTGTCAGTGCCGGTAGCGAATATTTAACAACCGGATTATCTATGCCCAGAAACCCACAGCATGGATCCACAAATCCCGCAAGATTTGTGTAGACCTCAGGAAAAGCATCATTCAATGGATTCAGTAGAGTATTAGCCTCAACAGTAGCAGACTCAACCGTGCTATCTGCATTCAGTATGCCAACTATTGTCAGCTGCCCTGTTTCACCGGGTAGATAGCTACTTGCCAATTGCATTGGTAGCCATAGATCGTGTGTGGTTGGATAACGGAAGCCTTCTGGCATAACACCAATAACCGTGTAGGGATTGCCATTGATTAGGCTGCTAACACCGACAATGTCTTCCCTGCCGGCATAATAGTTTTGCCAGAGCTGATGGGAGATCAATACTACCGATTCCGCGCCGGGAATATCGTCGCTGGGTAGCAAAGTTCTTCCCATGGCAGGCCTGACTCCCGTAGCCTGCAGTATATTTGGTGTAATACGCACACCACGGTATCGCGCAGCGACTTCGTTGTCACTAAATATCGCTGACAAGCGTTGCGTGACACCCAAAGTTTTATAACTGTTAACTGAAGCCTCTAAGGTTTGATAAGCATAGGCGTCCAAACCAAAGCGCCGATCAGTGCCGAAGCTGGTGTCATAGCCCAAGATATCCACATATCGATCACCATCGGGAAAAGGTAAAGACTTGGTACCACCATTGTCCATGATGGAATACAGAGTGATCGACAGCCCCATTCCAAGGCCAATCATTAGAACGCAGATAGCGACAAAGCCGAAGTTTTTACGTAGCAGTCTTAAGTTATGAAGAAAATCTAAAGAAAAATTCATGACTAATCCTCGGTTAAGCTATTCATAGTGCAAGGCTTCACCGGGTTCAAGTCCAACCAACTTTCGAACCGGAACATAAGAGGAGTAACAAATTAGGCCACCCACTAGTACCATCACAGAAAGAAAGACTAGTGAAAGAGATGACATCAAATTGAAATTCTGCAAATTCGACTCTATTGCATTAAGGATTAGCACGGCGCCACCACCACCGAATACGGCACCCGCAACAATGAATAGCAAACCTTGATTGAGAAATATTTTAATAACTGACCAATTAGAAGACCCGACGGCACGGCGAATCCCAATCTCACCGGCGCGCACAAATACCGTTCTGGATATCAATCCATAGACCCCTACGGAGGTCAGTAGCAACGCCGCCAATGCGGCACCTCCAAATATCCCTCCAATCAACTTAATTTCAGGATTGGCCTGATTCATCTCCTCGCGAAGTAAACTGAAGCGATTGATTGGCACATCGGGATTAATCGAATTAGCTATTCTCTGTACCCGCTCCTGCATTCCTCCCAAGTCTTCAGAAACAGCGCCGGAAATCCTGGCCAACAAATTATATCGGCCCGTAGAAGATTGAGAGATCGGTCTGTATAGCATAGCCGGTTCGGCACCACTTTCCGTTACTGCAGGACCGATATAAGGAACTACCCCAATGATTCTAGCTCTCTCACTAGTGGAGCCATCGGAACTTTCAATTTGAATTAGTTCACCCACTACACTTTCAACAGCAGCTATAGTTCCATGGAAGGAAGTATCAACAATAACAACCGATTCAGAATCAAAATTATCTGTAGCATCAAAGAAGCGGCCAGCCAATAAAGGTATTTTAAGCGCATCGAAATAATTTCTGAAGATGCCACTAACATAGTGACGCCCTAGTCTCTCATTATCTGTTACAGAATTTACATCCTCAGAAACCCGTACAAACCTTCCAAATTCAGAAGGAAGGGAACTTGCATAAGTTACAAGTTCAATGTCGGGAATACTCTCTTGCAGTCTTCGGGCTAAGTCCTCACGAAATATTTCATTACTCCGTTTTTCAACATCGCTGTCGGCCACCGAAGAAACCGCTGCTTTGACAAACTCATCCTCTAGCTCAATATTCGTCGTCTGATAGCGCTGGGGTAACACGATAAGAAAAGCACCGGCAAAAAGGAGCAGACCAAATGAGAGAATAGTTTGTATCAGCACAAGGCTCCGGGTAAATTTAGCGCTGACTTTAGCCTTTGCCCCCTTACTAACACCGCTAATAGACAGGTTCAAATCCGATCTGGAGGCCCTCCACGCTGCCACAGCGCCAGATAGCCCCCAGAGCAAAAACATCAAAATAAGCACGACTGCTAGATAGTTTGCCTGAAACCCAAAATCCATCCAGAACGGCACTGATCTACCGCCGTCAAACTCATTCAGCAATACAAGACCGAAAAAGCGAACGCCGAAAGCTGCTAACAAGACACCAAACAAAGTTCCCAGAAGACAGATAATCAGTGACTCAAACAGTGCATGGGACAGGAGATTAATTCTAGTAGCGCCAATTGCGGACCGAATTGAAAGTTCGGCTATTCGCTCGTTAGCGCGAATTAACAAAAGATTTCCAACTTTCACACACACCAGCAGAAAAATACCGAACGCCAAGCCGACAATCATATTGTGCAGAGTAACCGCGTTTCGTACGGAAGCATGGATTAGCGGACTAACCTTAGCAGACCTGTTTTCATAGTGTTCCGGGTACTCAACAGCTGCCGCAAGCATAATATTACCCACGTCTGCTGAGGCCTGAGCTCTACTATGATTCTCTGAGAGTTTTCCAATAAGCATCAATCCACGAGTATCGCCAGCCACCGCAGCTGGCGCATCGGCAAGAGGTAGCCACAGCTCGTAACTTTGAGGAAATTTATAATCTTGAGGCATTACCCCTACAATAGTATGAGCCACCCCATCTATGCGCGTAGTGGTACCAAGCACATCATCGGATCGGGCGAAATAATTTTCCCACACACTATGGCCTAGCAGCACTACTGGTTCAGCGCCGAGTAGTTGGTCGGCTTGGTTCAATGACCTTCCCAAGATTGGATTAGTAGCCGCTAGATTTAACCCAGCTGCAGAAATTCTCGCAGCGAAGTAGGTATCAGCAAGGCCTTCTCCACTGAGTGTTATCTGATCTTCCTGCAAAGCGGCAATGGCATCGAAGCTCGCAGATGCATCGCGGATCGTATTAAATAAATATTCATCAAAGGAGAAAGCAGACTGCTCAGACCCTGTTCTTGAATCTGTTTGTTTGATAACAACTATCCTTTCCCCATCGGGAAAAGGCAATGAAGCATAACCAAGGTTTTGCACGATTGAATACAGGGGAATAGCAACCCCATAACCCAGGGCGATAACCAAAACACAAAGTGAACTAAAACCGATCTTTCTGCGAATGACTCTCAGGGTATATTGCAACTCGTAGAATAAATTCATTCTCAATCCTCGTTGGGCCTATTCATAATGCAGGGCCTCACCGGGCTCCATTGCTGCTATCTTTCTTGCAGGAATATAGGACGCACTCAATATTACAAGTGCAACAGTTGCGGTAACTGCGCTAAATACCACTGGAAAAAAATGTGTGACCTGCCCGAACATAAGGCTCAGCCCATTACTCGCAAAAAGTGCCGCTCCACCACCGAGGAAAATTGCTAATAAAAGAAACTTTAAACTTGGTCTGATGAATAGGAATATCGAGTCTAAGTTACTAGCGCCAAGCGCACGACGTATTCCAGCTTCCTGTGTTCTCAGTATCACTGACCTCGACATGATCGCGTATATCCCTGACCCACCCAGTACTAGAGTTACTAGAGACAGCACAACGAATATCGAGCTTATTGCAGTTAATGGGCCAGTATTGTATTGCATGGTCAGTGTCAAAGGCATGGCCCTTCCTAAAGGGGTGTTTCTATCAACACTGGCTGCAGCCTCACGCAGAACTTGTTGATACGAATTAGGATCTCCTTCAACTTTAGCAATTAGGTAAACCTGTGGTACCTCTCTCTGCGGCAGAGGTCGATAGATAGCAGTCAGATTTTGCTGACCCGCCAGTGGCATTGCCTGCACAAGATGAGAAGAAACGCCTACTACTGTTATCCAGGTTGCGTCCTGCTCAGGATCAATTTGAATACGCTTGCCTACAGCAGACTCGCTGGGCCAGACTCTATTGGCGAAGCCTTCATCAACAATGGCGACTTGCAAAGAATCGCGGCTATCGCCAGCATTAAAGAAACGACCTTCCAACAATTCAACAGATAGTGTGTCGAAGTAATTTCCATCTATAGACATAATGACTTCTGTTGGCAATGCCCTGCTTGTGTCAGCGGGCTGATCTTCCGCTTGATAAGCCTGCAAGTTAAGCCCTTGTCCGATTACCATGCTGGAATAGGAAACAGCCTCAAAACCCGGTTGCTGCAATAGTGTGTTACGCAGGTCCTGAAAGTAATTATCTCCTCTTACGTCATCAGCGCTTGCCTCAGGCAACTGAATATAGGAAGTCAGTAAACCTTCATCTTCCATGCCCCAATCTGTTTTCGTTAAGCCATCCGCCGCCAGTACCAGTATGCCACTGACTAATAATAGGAATACTGAAACAATCATCTCAATTGATATCAACACCGATATCGTTTTCCCACCTACGCCCCCAACCACTCCCTTGCTTGAAGAAATAAGCGCTTCGCCAATATCAATCTTTGAAGCTTTCCAAGCAGGAAAAAGCCCTGACAATAACCAGATACCAAGAATCATTATGAATGCCACGGATAACAAATCTACATCCAGACCAAAGCTTACCCAGAATGGAAGAAATTCTACTCGAGTTAGGTTTGGCAGAACTGAATCGATAAAACTGAGACTAACCGCTGTGATGAGTATTCCCAACACCCCACCCGCGGTACAAATCAGCAAAGATTCCAGCAATATCTGCCCAATCAAACTAGTGCGAGATGCGCCAACAGCACTCCTGATAAGCAACTCTTGGCTTCGTTCGACAGCCCTCACGAGCAACAGGTTTCCTATGTTGATGCTAGCTAACACTACGATCACCAGCATAGCCGCAAGCATTAAATCAACAACGGGTTCCAGGCCTGCATTTCCCATCGTCACATAGGGCAAAACATCGGAAGGGTAAACTCCATATTCTTGTTCGTACTCGAGATTAATTTGTGCAAGCAGTGTCTCAAGCTCGACAGTTGCCGACTCAAAGCTTGCATCGTCGCTTAGCACACCTGCCAGTGTAAGCGTGGGTCCTGCTTCGGGTTGCAGTGCAGTTTGCAATTGCAAAGGCAGCCACAATTTTTGATTCATCGGAAACCCGAATCCTTGCGGCAGTACTCCGATAATATTTCGAAGCTCTCCGCTGATTATGCTAGTTGTTCCAACTATATCTTCACGTCCATTAAAGAAATCTTGCCACACATCGAAACTAATCAATGCAACCGGCTCCGCTCCGGGCTGAGAATCGGAAGGAACAAATGACCGACCCAACAGAGGCACAACCTCCGTGGCGTTCAATAGTTCCGGAGAGACAGCAGCCGCGATAAATATGCCACTGCCAGCGTCGTCGCTGATTACTCCAGATACCGAAAAATCAATGGCGCCCAGGGTGTCGAAGCTTGAACTATTTTCACGTATATAATTGTACCGGTATGAGTCCCAGCCAAATTCCACAGGCAAGTTCGGAAAACTTGGCCCCGCGACCTTCAATACAGTGAACTTTTCTCCATTCTGGAAAGGCAGTGTCTTAGTTGCGAAAACCGCCGCCAACGCATAGTCAATTAACGAAACACTCAGCCCTAATGCGAGTACTAGCACGCAAAGCCCACTAAAGCCTGCCTTCTTCTTTATGAGACGCCAGGTATACTTTAAGGAAGATAGTAAATTCACGCAATCTCTCCAAAACTATTCATAGTGCAATGCATCTCCTGGCTCCATTGCAACGATTCGTCGTGCTGGAAAATAAGAGGCAGCAAGAACCATCAGCGTTATTAGAATCAACACCGTTACTGATACAGAAATCAGAACGCCTTCAAGATCGGCGATGTACTGTAAAAATCTTGCACTGAGCAGAACACCCACTCCACCACCGATAGGTATGGCGATAGCGATGTAGTTCAAACCCTGTCTCATAAAAATCCAAATTGCCCTTATTTGAGTTGAGCCCAACGCACGGCGTACACCTATTTCCTTAGAGCGTGCGAAAATTGATCGAGAAACCACGGCAAACAACGCAACCATAGCGAGAGAAAAAACAATAAATGCCATGCCTAAAAGCAAATCTCCCAATAAATCATTACCGTTCATCGAACCTGATATAACCCTGTCTAGTGAGTGAATGTTCGTCACTGGGATTTGTCGATCTACACGCGCCGCTGCAATCTTCAAGGCGTTGGAATAAATAGCAAAATTACTGTCCAAATTACCGCTGATCCTTGCAGCTATGGAGAAATAGTTATGCGGGGATTGGCTGATTGGCCTATATAGCGTGGTGAATCTTGACTGCTGCGCCATTGGCTCATCATGAATAATATGAGAGGTGACCCCTACTATTTCCAGAGACACCGCACCGCCATCTTGATCTACTTGAATTCGTTTTCCGAGTGGAGACTCACCCGGCCAGGCATTCGCAGAAAATATTTCGTCTACAATAACTACTGCAGATGATTCAGAATTGTCTCCGCCATCGAAGTGACGACCTTCTCTTAGTGGCACATCAAACAGGTCGAAAAAACTGTCCGAGATCCAAACCATATTTTGCCGTGGCTGAACATTATCGTCGATCTCTCCGCCATTAACACTATAAGCTACTGCTTCGCCATCCATACCGGGCAAAGCGGTACTAATAGTCAGACCGACAAAATCACTTTGAGCAGACAACTCGACTTGCAGGTTATTGAGATAAGATTGCCGAGAATTCGAATCTGGATAACTCGCAGCCGGTAATTCGACAAATCCGGTAATATACTGCTCTTTCGCAATACCAAAATCCGCGTGAGTTCCCTTGTATGCGGCAAAGAAAAGAGCACCGCAGATAACCAGCAAGGCGCAAGACAACGTGATTTCCAGGCCAACAAGCATTTGAACAGCCCGATTCTTACTCCCTCCTAATAGGCTCGTCGCACCACCGTGAATTACACTGCTTATATCTTTTCTATATAACTTCCATGCACTGAAAAAACCTGTGGATACCCAGATTGCAACAGTAATAAGAGCTGAAACCACTACCACATTAAGGGTTAGGCTAAAATCCATCCAGGGTGGCATCACGAATCCTCCTTCCGTACCCAGCAAATAGTTGAATTCGTAGTCAATGAATCGAAGTATAAGAGAGGAAAGTAGTAGGCCAAGCATAAAACCTGAAAAGCAAATTACTAAGGATTCTCGTAGTAACTCTGCAATCAACTGGCTCTTAGTAGAGCCCAGGGCATTCCGAATTCCCAGTTCTTGAGTTCTCTCATTGGCACGAATTAGAAGCAAATTAGCGAGGTTGAAACAGACTATAGCAAGAATAGAGAAAGCAATTCCTGACAGAATATATCCGATTGCAATTATCGAGCCACCAGAATCAGCCAGAAATTTAGTAAATGGTACAACCTTAGCTGCATTACTTGGGTAGTTATCGACGTAGTCTTCTCGCTTTTGGCTGAAAAAAGTAGCCAGCTCAGCATCAGCAGATGAAAACTGAGAAACGTCATTTAGCAAGCCCATAACAGCTATATTCTGGCTTCCGCCAGGTTGTGGGTTTTGCCCTAACTGTAAAGGCGTCCATAGTTCGTGAACCTCTGGATAACTGTATCTTGCAGGCATTACGCCGATAATTGTATAAGTCTCTCCGTTAATTCGACTACTTTCACCTACAATATCCAATCTCCCCGCGTAATAGCTTTGCCAGGCATCGTAACTCAACACTACCACCGGTTCGGCGCCTGCCTGCTGATCGTCTGGCAATAATGTTCGCCCCAGCACCGGAGTAGCCGGCATTATAGAAAATAAAGCCGGGGATATCTTGGCTGCTATAAAGCTCTCAGCGACATCACCATCGCTTAAAATTCCCAAATAACTTTCATACCCAGCCAGCTCTTCGAAGCTTTGCAAAGACTGCTGCATCCGCTGGAATTCATAAGCATCGAACTCCGAGCCCGAGTGGAGGCCGGTTTCTTCGTTCAATGCCATAAGACGGACGATTTTTCCCTCATTCGCAAACGGCAAAGATCCGAAGGCGATTGATTTGATCAAACCGTATAATGAGGCAGACACTGCCAAACCTAGCGCGATAATAAAGACTGCAATAATTGCAGTGCCTGGACTTTTACGCAGTAGTCGCAATGTGTAACGCAAATTGAAAACAAAAGACATAAGTCACCTATTAAGACTATTCATAATGCAGTGCCTCACCCGGCTCCATGGCCACAACTCCCCTAACCGGAACATAAGAAGCAATAACAATTAGCGAACCCACGACTGCGGTAACTACTGTGAACGCAACAGTGAGTGACGGAAATAGATTCAGTGATGGGCTTGAATTCGAAAGAGCATTTATAGCTAATGCGGCCACCCCTCCACCGAAAATAATTCCCATCGCGATATAGAAGAACCCATTTCTAAGAAACATTCCTGTGATCAGACTATCTGGCGAGCCCAGCGCACGTCGAATACCAATCTCGCTCAAGCGTACAAACACCGAACGTGAAATCAGTCCGTAAACTCCAATCACTGCCAGTAGGAGTGCACCTAATGCAGTACCAGTCAAGACACCAGCGACCAGGCGACCCAAGGCGAAATTTCTCTCAACCTGGCCCGCGAGGGAATCGAATAGGTCCAGTGATATATCTCTGTCCACTGCTGTACTGTAGGTTCGAATTTTTTCCTCCAACTCAGATACAGAGAGTGACATATTGGCCGGTGTTTTAACCAAAAGCTGAAAACGCTTAGGGGAACTTTGCGTCATCGGCCTATAGATTAACGATGATATGTCTTCATTAAGCTCCGATTCTCCAGCATATCTGGGAACCACCCCCACTATCCTTGCAACCTCTGCCATTTGCTCACCTTCTGCAATTATTCGAACTCTTCTACCTAGCGGTGATTCCTCTATTTGCATTTGCTGAATAAACACATCGTCTACTATTACTACCGCCTCACCACTGTCGGAATCGCTTGCATCAAAATAGCGACCTTCACTTAATCTCAAGCCACCTACAGTTTGGAAATAATTGACATCTACCCATGAGATTCTTTGTTCAGGCAAATCGATTTGATCGGTAATTTCATCTTCTTCGAGGGTCACATTGAAAAATCCACTACCCTGGCCCGGTAAAGAAGTCACAAAGCTTGCCTCTTCAATATTCCCATCTGCTAACAATAGCTCTTTCAATTCTTGTCGATAGTTCTGCCTCTGAGTTTCACTCTCATAGGTCACTGTGCTTAATTCAATAGTTGCGGTAAAAAAACGTTCCGGCTCATCAACTGCAGAACTTTCGTAAAAGCTCTGTAGTTGCAATACAAACACACCACTCAGCACCAGCAGAAAGAAAGACAGTATGACTTGAATATTAACCAATCCGCGGATAAGCCTGTTGCTCGCCTTTGCCGGCATGCCTTTGGAGTCGCTAGCCAGAGTGAGGGAAATTTCTTGGCGGGTAGCACGCCAAGCGGCGAAGCTACCAGAAAGCAGCCATAGAAACGCCAACATCAGGGAAGCCGCGATGAGCACGTCTGCCGAGTAGCTGAAATCAAACCAGAATGGAATTGCCCTGCCATTCGGCAGTAAGCCATAAAAAAACGAATCGATAACACCCAACACCATGCCCGCTGAAACAGAACCTAATACCGCACCAACCATGCAAACCAGCAATGACTCTAATAACACATGAAACATAAGCCTGACACGGCTAGCACCCATCGCCGCGCGTATGGCTAATTCATTGATCCGTTCATTGGCGCGTATGGTTAGAAGATTACCGACATTGAGGCTGATCAATACAAAGATGCTGATCGCAAGCCCAGCCAAGGAATTAAACAAGGTGAATCCCAGTGAAAATGCGCCATGGGTAAACGGTATTAGCTCAGCCGACCTATCGGCATAGTGCTCAGGGAAATCATTACCTAGACGCTGCAAAATGGCAGTAAGCTCTGCCGAAGCTTCAATACGGCTGACACCATCATTTAATACACCGATTGGAACAAAGCGCGTGCCGGCGCCAGGTTCTATAGCCGCAGGCAAGGACAGGGGGAGCCACATTTCGGCAGCCAATGGATAGCGAAAGCCGTCAGGCATTACGCCAATAATTGTATGCGGAACGCCATTTACTCGAGCAACTCTACCTATAACATCTTCGCTAGCGCCGTAATAGTTCTGCCAAGCGCTATGACCGAGTAACAGTACGGGGTCAGCGCCGGGCGATTCATCCGAAGCTCGAATAGGTCTTCCCAAAATCGGATTTGTGGCAGTGATACTGAAAGCTTCTGCCGTTATCTCCACGGCAAAATATTGTTGCGTTAACTCCCCATCATTGAACGCAATTCCTACATCCTGGTATCCACCCAGAGACTTAAAAGTGCTAGCACTCTCTTTGATCGCGCTTAACTGAAAGAAGTCATAGGAAAAAGCAGAGAGTTCCGTATTCGACTGCCTATCAAACTGTTTCACCATCACAAAATTTTCACCGCCTGGAAATGACAATGGCGCATAGGCGAAGTTTCTAACCATGGAATAGAGAGGGATTGAAACTGTATAACCGAGCGCTACAACGACTACACACAGCATACTAAATCCGAGCTTTTTCTTGATTGCTCGCAGTGTAAAAATCAGCTCATATAGGAGATTCATAAAGTCACCTTGTTGTTATTATTCATGGTGAAGTGCCTCACCCGGCTCCATGGCAATGACCTGCCGCACGGGAGAGTAAGAAGCCCAAAAAATCAGTCCACCGAACATTACTGTAACCAAACTAATTACAATCCACATGGCCGATATTAAATTGAATGGCGCGGCAGGCGAATCAAGAGAGTTAACGACCAAGATTGCCGCTCCGCCGCCCAGCAGCACGCCGCAAGCGAGGCATGCTGTGCCATGCTCCAAAAATATCTTAACGATAGAGAAATTTGCTGAACCAATGGCACGTCGAATACCTATTTCGCGAGTACGCGCGAAAACAGATCTCGAAACCAAACCATAAACTCCAATCACAGCTAAGAGCAGCGTTCCCAGTGATACGCCACCGAAAATTCCACTAGCCATGAGTGTAGAAGAATTTTCCTGGTCCGAGACAGTAGTTAGCTGAGTAATAGAAGCGATGGAAATATCCCGATCTACCGATTTTCCGGCAATCTTGATCACCCGCTCCAATTCACTAGGCAACTCAATATCGTTAGAGTGTAATTTTGCAATAAGTAATACTGAACTCGGGGTCTCTTGGCTTATGGGTCTATATATTCTGGGGATGACCTCTCTCACCATCGGACCAATGTGGGGAATTACTCCCACGATTCTTAACCACGATTCAGATTCAATATTTTGCACGTTGTGGTTCGGATCATGCAATTGAAATCGCTTCCCGATTGCTGACTCCCCAAAATTGAGGCTTTTAACAAAGGCATCATCGACAATAGCGACGGCTTCCGAGTTAACATTATCCGTGCTATCGAAGTATCGACCTTGCTGAAGACCAAATCCTGTGGTTTGAAAATAGTCAGTATCAACCCAGGAAATTCCATATGAAGAAGAGCTTGAATCGATAATTAGTTGAGATTCTTCAAGAATAATTTTCGAAGAAGTACTGAAATTTCCAGGCAGTGCTGAACCGAATGTGATTAATTCGATTTCTGATAATTCGTCTAATTCCCGTCGCAGATTACTGATATAAAGATTTCGCTGTGCAAGGTCCAGATAAGTGTCTGTGTTCAGGTCAATCGTTGATGTGACAAAGTAGTCTGCCTCAGGGACCACAGGTTCTTGGTACAAATTTATTATCGAATAGAGAAAGCTGCCGCATACCACCAATAAAAAAAATGAAACCACTACTTCCAGTAGCACCAAGCTGCGAGTAATGCTACCACCAGAATTTCCCCCACCTCCTTTTGAATTTCCCGCCAGGACGATCGAAATATCTGATTTGGATGCACGCCAGGCTGCGAATCCTCCGGAAAATAACCACAGCAGAAGCAATAGCGAGATCGCCACAGAGGCAATGTTTGCGCTAAAACCAAAATCCAACCAAAACCATGCCGATCCAGCGGCTTCAAATAGCCCAAGTATCAAACTACCGAATGTATTGAGTATCCACTTTGCAACCAATAGGCCGAGCACCGTGCCAATAAAGCAAATTACAAATGACTCCATCAAAACATGTATTACTAATTTAATTCTCGAGGCACCCATTGCGCTCCTAATGGCCAACTCACCTACCCGCTCATTCGCTCTAATCAGAAGCAAATTACCCACATTCAAACCAACAAGCAGGTAAATGCACAGCGCCAATGCCCCCATTGTTTTAAAAAGACCGACGTTGGCAAACCCCTGAACGAAAGATATCGCTTCTGCAGTTTTGAACTGATAATTGCTAGCGTTTTCGGCAGCAAGCCTTGCCATTATTGATGCGAGATCGAGAGAGGCTTCGGACAAAGATGACTCCGCATCCAGCAGCCCCACAATTGAAACTTTAGGCCCGTCTCCAATTGAAGCGGCAGCAGGGATGACAAGCGGCAGCCAAACATCCGCTACTTGTGGATATTTGTATCCCTCAGGCATGACGCCAGCTATCGAATAGGGCTTACCGTTTACCCGGGCTACTTGGCCAATTATTTTGGAATCTTCACCATAGTAATTCTGCCAGACCTCATAACCTATGAGCACCACCGGGGTCGCATCAGGCTGTTCATCGCTTGGCAATAATGTTCGACCGAAAACTGGCTGCGTTGCTGAAAAAGCGAAAGCATTGGCGGTGATGAATGAACCGAAATATTGTTGGGCGTAATCACCATCACTCAACGTAACGCTGGATAAATAATGCGCACCCAATTCTTCAAAGGTACTGACACCTTCTTTGAGTGTATTAAACTGAAAAAAATCGAATTGAGATCCATTGGGACCCATATTGGTACGACTATTAAGTTGTTTAACAGTCGTGAGCCTGTCTCCATCTGGATAGGGTAGTGTTGTGTAAACATAATTCTTGGCAAAGGTATATAAGGGTAGGCATATGCTGAAACCGATAACAATAACTATCACGCACAATGTGCTGAAGCCCAGCTTCTTTTGTATCGTTCTAAGAGTGTAATTGAACTCGTACAAAAAACTCACAATTTGATCCTTGGACTCTTATTCATAGTGCAAAGCCTCGCCTGGCTCCAGGTTTACTAACCGGCGAGCAGGATTATAGGCAGCCACAAAAACCAGCATGCCAAGCCCAACACTTACGCAAACGAAGACCAAAGGCAGCCAACTCATGATTCCAGAAAACAAGACTGTC
The DNA here is from genome assembly GCA_021773355.1 of Gammaproteobacteria bacterium. Taxonomy (GTDB): domain Bacteria; phylum Pseudomonadota; class Gammaproteobacteria; order Pseudomonadales; family Pseudohongiellaceae; genus UBA9145. Next base: position 485,806 of record JAJFKE010000023.1, read on the forward strand.
AATGAACTTGAAGCAAGCACAGCTGCACCTCCTCCCAGGAAAAGCCCAAGTAACAAATATTTGAAAGCCTGCCGGACAAATACCCAAAGTACCTTGGCATCGCTGGAACCAAGGGCGCGGCGGATGCCTATTTCTCGCGAACGTTGCCAGACAGATCTAGACACGATGGTGTAGATACCAGTAACTGCCAGCACTAAGGTAAAAAATGCGATATTCGAGGAGATCGTGTTTGAAATTATCGTGAAGACATTGGTTAGTTCCAATACGTCCGATAGCGAAGAAATAAACGTAAGAGGGATCTCCCGATCAATCCCCGCAGCCGCCTCCTGCAAAACTCGACGGTAGTCGTCAGGGTTTCCCTCTACCTTGATTGCTATCAAAAATCTCTCGTCAACATTTAGAGATTGGGGATTGAACGGCGAAGCGTTCTGAGAAAAAGGTCGGTAAAGACTCGGTCTATCAACCCCAAAAAGCGACCATCCCTGAATGATATGCGAAGTTACACCTACAACAGTCAGCCATTGCGAAGATTCAGTTTCTGGATTTACTTCTATCCGCTTACCAAGCGCTGGTTGATCAGGCCACATTTTCTCGGCAAACAATTTATCAATAATAACAACCTGTAGCGAATCGCCACTATCGGAAGAGTCAAAAGCTCTTCCTTCTATTAGAGGGACATCCAGTGATTGGAAATAATCATTCGCTACCAGAATAATTTCCTGAGAAGGGTAGCTATTGCTACCTGTAAGTAGATTACGGTCCTCAAGATTGTAGTTCGTATTGACACCTTGTTGGCTCGGCAAGGCTGAGGTAAACGTTACCGCTGAGATACCTTCTTCTGCTAACAAATTCTGCTGCAGACTTTGCCTGTACACTTCACGAGAACTCACATCGGGATAAGAGACATTTGGCAGATTAATCCTGGCGGTAAGATAACCTTCAGTTGCGGTGCCGTAGTCAACATCAGCTAAATCATTCGCGCCACCTATCAACACACCGCACAAAATCAACAGAAAACAGGAACACACGATTTCTATGCTTACAAGCACAACGCTACCTGTAGATTTTCCACCACCCACAGTTCCCGTCGAACCCGCACCTAACACCGAAGATATGTCCTGTCGAAATATTTTCCAGGCCGCCATGCCTCCAGAAAACAACCAAATTACCAATACCACTAGCAAGGCAGAAATAATATTGGAGAGCTCCCATTCGGAATCTGACCAACTGGACCAGACCGGCGAACTGGTCAATGTGACCCGTTCGAATATTCCGCTATTCATCGAATCAACATAGCTGACACAAAAATCTGCGAGAACGAATCCTAACAACGAACCCAAGAGGCAAATCAACAGAGAATCTAACAAAACCGTCTGAACAATTCGCCAAGGAGTTGCGCCAAGTGCGTTGCGGATTGCCAATTCATTAATGCGCTCGTTGGCTCGGACGACGAATAAATTGGCCACATTGAGACAGACAAGCAGAAGCAGCGAGACAGTTAAAGCTGTCAACATATGATAGAAAATAATAGAAGGTGCGATATGCCTGCTGAAAAATGTCGCTGTTGCACCGGCATTACGATACAACTCGGGCTCGCTTTCGCCGAGTTGCTGCATTAGTGAGTTTACCTCACTGGCAGCAGATTCAATGCTTGCGTTGTCCGCCAAGACGCCCATCATACGGACAATCGGTTTATCGCCGGGTTGTAGCGAAGTAGGAAGCTGCAAGGGAAGCCACATCTCATTGCTGACGGGATAGACAAAATTCTCTGGCATCACACCTACGATCGTATGGGGGTTACCATTTACTCGACTAATGGTGCCAACTATATCCTCACGACCAGCATAATAGTTTTGCCATACCTTGTAAGAGATCAGCACCACAGGATCGGCACCCGGCTCATCATCGCTAGTCAGCAAGTTGCGACCAATAAGTGGCTCAACGTCCGTGATCTGTAATAGAGATGGAGTAATATGCGCGGCAAAAATTTGTTCAGCGATATCTCCATCACTGACGGTTGCATAAGAGTCACGCCAGGCGCCAAAAGATTTGTAGCTTTGAACCGATTCTTGCAAGAGCTGATAGGTATAACTATCCGTAGTAGGAGTCAATTCTACTTGACCCGTATCTGGATCAAGCCTCTGAATAGCTACATACCTGTCTCCTTCCGGGAAAGGCATTGGTGTATAAACAGAGCTTGTAATAAACGAATACATGGTAACGGACACGGCCATCCCAAGCCCAATTACCACTACGCAGAGCGCCACAAATCCTAGATTCCTGCGCAGGGAGCGTAAATTATGTCGTATGTCTAATGGCAGGTTCATGATAGTTTCTCTTCTGAATTGCGAGCCTACTCATAGTGCAATGCCTCACCTGGCTCTAATAGAATTAATTTTCTAGCAGGAATATAGGAAGCGGCAAAAATCAACAACGCCATTAACACAGCAACGAAGAGCGTGACAGGAATAACAGAATCAACTCCCTCCGGCATGAGCTCAGAAGCACCGTATGCCCCAAGCACTCCCATCCCACCACCAATGATTAACCCTAGGATTAGATAAATAATCCCCTGGCGCAAAAACAAAGCAATGGTGTTGGAATGATTCAGTCCTAGAGCTTGTCTAATGCCAATCTCCTGCGTCCGGGACATCACGCTGCGGCTGATCAGGCCAAATATTCCAGAAATAGCCAAGACCAACACTGCAAGCGATACCCAGGTCATTTGCGTACTCAGAATACTTTGCCCAAAAGTGGAATTAGCAATTACTTGTTCGAAGCTCTTAATATCTCTTAGAGCAAGCTCTCGATCTACTCTAGCGCTCGCCGTTATTAGGGCTTCTCTATGTAGATTCGGGTCCCCAGTTGTTTTAGCGATCAAGTTGATATTGAAGAAATTTGACTGAGAAAAAGGCCGATACACGGAAGTTATTTCACGCATTCCCGCGATAGGTTGGCTCTGTATTATGTGCGGAACCACTCCCACTATCGTAAGCCATTCATTCGAATCTGGTATATTCGCGTTCAAAAGAATTCGCTTTCCGAGAGGAGATTCGTCTGGCCAAACTGTATCTGAGAACGATTGATCGACTATTACTACCGGCAGGGAATTGGCTAAATCTTGGGAACTGAAATTTCGTCCTTCGATCAAAGGCACTTGCATGAGATCGAAGTAGTCGTTGCTAACAGCCACTTCAAACTGCGTGGGGTAAATTGAATTTTCTTGAATATCTCTATCTTCAAGTCCGTAGCTTACTAGTGATGCAGACCTGCCACTTGGTAATGCCGAGGTGAACGCGCTGCTTTCTATTCCGGCCACACTATCTAGTTCTATTTGCACGTTCTCCAGATACCTATCCCTGTTCTCTGTATCGATATATGAATCACCGCTTAGCCTTACTCTTGCAGTCAAATAGCCGTCAGTAGCAGTGCCAAAGTTCGTGGTCTCAATTGCGCGGATGGCCAAAACAAAGGTACCCCCGACAATCAATAGCAAGACAGAAAAGACAACCTGTAGAGCTACTACCGCAGAAGTAAATCTACTGGCACCCTTTACCGTTGCGCCTTTATTATTACCACCAAGAAATAAGCCAAGATCTATATTGGAAGCCCTCCAGGCTCTGTATCCACCTATCACCAACCACATTAATCCGACGATTAACATGGCTAATATTGCAGTACTTGCGTCTATTTCGAATTTCATCCAGAACGGTAAAGAGCCTTCGGACAAACCCAGAGCCCATGCTTCACCGGTAATCTTTATACCCAAGTGAGCAAGAGCCAAACCTAGAGCGCCACCGCCAAGACAAATTAGAAAAGGTTCTATCAGTGCTTGCACTACTATGCGCCAGCGAGCGCCCCCTATGGCACTGCGAATTACCAGCTCTTGACTACGCTCACCAGCACGCACTAGCAGCAAGCTGGCCACGTTCAGACAAGCCAAAGCCAGTACCGCCAGACATATCACTACAATCATGTCACGCAGTCCTGCGCCGTTAGATTCATAGATACTTATATAAGGTTGGACAGTTGCATTGAGACTTCCGTAGACCGAAGGATTCTCTTGCTTAATCTGTATTAGCAGGGTCGCCAGCTCTGTCTGTGCCTGAGCCAAACTCACGTCATGCTTTAGACGACCAACTGGTGTTACCCTGCCTTCTCCCGGCTCGTTAACGCTGCTTTCAATTGAAGGCAGCCAAAGATTGTGAAATGCAGGAAAGCTGAAATCTTTTGGCATTACACCTACCACAGTGCGTAATTCGCCATCGACACGGCTTTGCACGCCAACCACGTCCTGACGACCTGAATAATAATTCTGCCAGACGTTGTGGCTGATCACCGCTACCGGTTCCGCTCCAGGAATTGCGTCCTCTGGCAGCAAGCTACGACCCAGAATAGGTGTAACACCTGTAAGCTGTAGCAGGTTCGGAGATATTGAAGTCGAGCTGTACGCGGCCGCAGATTCTCCACCGCTTAATGTACTGTCGCCCCAGAATCTAACTCTTCCTAGCACATCAAAACTTTGGTTCCTCTCGGCGACAAACTGGTACGTATAGTTGTCCAATAAATCAGCATTGGTAAATCCGAAAGACTCGTCTACACCTAGCAGAACCACATAACGATCGCTATCTGGAAGTTGCGGCAATCTGAAAAACAAATTATTGGCCAGATTGAAAAGTATCAAAATAACACTCAGCCCAAGCGCAATGACTAACATGCACAATGCAGTGAACCCTGGCGACTTTTTCAATAATCGAAATGAAAATAGAAGCTCATTTAGAAAATTCATAATTCGAACCCCAAACTTATTTATCTGTCAGTGCTATCTCTCGAGCTATCTAATGTAAGCACTGCGCTCTTTACCTCATGAATTCGTCCCTACTCATAGTGCAATGCCTCACCTGGCTCAAGCTCAATAAGCTTTCTCGCTGGCACATAGGATGCAACAAAAACCAGCAATGCCAGACAAGTCAAAACTGGCACGGTTACCGTCAGCATGAACCCATAACTCGAACTCTGAGCACCCACAGCTGTCGCAACCCCATTAACCACTAATATCCCGCCCATGCCACCAATTAGCATACCAAGCAGAAGAAACGACGAACCCTGTTTTAGGAATATATTAATTATCCTGAAATTGCTTGATCCTAATGCGCGACGAATGCCGATTTCTTTTCCTCGAGATAATACGGAGCGCGAAACCACACCATAGATACCAATGACGGCAAGAAAGAGGGTAATCAGAGATATCCACACCATTACGTCGTTAGTAAGACTAACCGCTTCCATAATCAAATAAATTGCTCGAGACAATGGCATAACTTCTGATAGCGGAACGTCTCGATCAACACGAGTTGTTGCCGTTTTTAGCAATTGCTCGTATTCATTCATGGAAATAGATAACAAGCCTGGAGCGGCTATGGCCATAGAGATTGATGCAACTCTACTTCGAACCGTGTCACTTGCCGCGGGCAATTGAGCAAAAGGTCTGTAGACAGTGGTCTGATATAAGCGCTCCGCCGTGGGTTGGCCCTGGATTAGGTGATTAATCACCCCGACCACAGTTAGCCAATCACCAGCCTGATTAGGCTCCAGTTGTATGCGTTTGCCCAAAGCTGATTGCGCTGCCTCGCCGGGCCAAAATCTTTCTGCGAAAATTTCGTCCACCACCACCACAGGCAAACTATTTGCGTTGTCGTTGAAATCAAAGTATCTACCACTAAGCACATCGATCTTCATGAGCTCAGCATAATTGGTGCTGGTCCATACCAATCCTGCCTGGGGATAGCGTGCATCGGTTGATACGTCCCGGTCTTCAAGACTGTAACTCAATCGCGGAGGGAACTGTCCGGCCAAGGCAGTCGCGAATGTCACGTCTTCAAACTGATCAAAATTCTCAAGTTCACGCCCCATGTCTTCCAAGAAACCGACCTTGCTTGCGGCATCAGAGTATTGGGTTGACGAGAGGTCGATCCTGGCTGAGAGGAAACCTTCACTTTCGATACCCATATCCATGTGACTGGCCGCGTAGGTACCAATTACAAAATACGTGCCAATAATTAGCAGGAAACAGGTCCCAATAATTTCCATTGTTACTAGCACCCTTGTAAAACGCCCCGCTGCACCACCAGCAATACTCCCTGCGTCATTACTGAGGACACCACTGATATCTTGCTTGGAAATCTGCCAGGCTGGATACAAACCGGATATTAGCCAGATGCACAAGGTCATTGCCAACAAGCCCAATATGTCATTCTGCTGTAGATCGAAGGTAATCCAAAAGGCAATAGCACCAGGAAAGCCCGTAATGAGGTTTCTAATGGCTGCAAGTGCCAAGGCGCCAAGTCCCAAACCGATTACTGCGGAGATAATACATATTAGCAATGACTCCAAAAGAATCTGACGCATGATTCTCCAGCGCGTTCCCCCTAACGCACTACGAACCGCCAACTCTGAAATTCTTTCACTGCTGCGCACTGTTAATAGATTGGTAACATTGAAACAAACTAACAATAAAATTATTACAACCATTCCAACGATAAGTTGTCCAAATATTGGTCCATCGTTCATGGTTATAAGTGGGTAGGACATAACTACGCCAACCACACCAGCGTAAAATTCGGGTAGTTCCTCGGCCAATGATCCTATCACCGAATTGAACTCCGCCGCCGCGGAGTCGAGAGAGACTCCTTCTTTCAATAGGCCGACAATACTTAAACGGCTATTGGCATCAGGGTCTGGGTTAGTGTTTAACTGAAACGGCAACCAAAGATCGTGTGTTATTGGAAATGTGAACCCCTCTGGCATCACGCCAACAATGGTATGAGGCTCACCATTGATTCTACTTTGTTGACCTACTATGTCTTCCTTGCCGGCATAGTAACTCTGCCACAAGGTATAGCTTATAACTGCAACAGGATCTGCACCCGGAATATCATCGCTAGCTTGCAAAGAACGCCCTAGCAGAGGACTGGCTTGAATAAGGCCCAGAGTATTTGGCATTATCCGGGCAGCAGTGAAAGCTTCAGCACTTTCCCCATCGCTTAGAATTGCAGAAAATGACTCGAAGGCACCGATATTTTCATAGCTATTCTCGCTTTGTTGTAGGCGTCGAAAAATATAGGCGTCAGTAAATGGAGTATTCTGTTGACCTACCTCCGTCTTTTTTAGAACAACTATGCGCTCACCATTTTCTACCTGTAGGTCCTGCAGACCCAGAAATTTGGTTATCGAGAGCAACGGAATGCTAATACCTATACCTAATGCAATTACCAACACACAAAGAGTTGTGAAGCTCAATTTGTTACGCATCAATCGTAATGTATACTTCAATTCAAACCAGTAATTCATCTTTGGCAACCTCAGATCCGCTATGCTTTTATATACTTACTATTTACTCAGATCGGCTAGCGCCCTATGGTCGACTTCCTCGATAAACCACAGGATCCGCACCAATAATATTATTCACACTGGCAGTCTCGTGAACGTACAAATGAATCTCTTCCCTGGCTATCAAGCTTCCTTTGATTTGAGAACCCGGTCCGATGATTATTTCAGGGTGATTAATGCGCCAATTGAACAAACCAAGCAGCCCATAATTTCTGTGATGAATAATTAAATCTCGTTCAACAATACTGTTTTCCAGCCTCACATCGCCTCTATTGGATTCAACATTCTCGCCAACGGTGACATCAAATAAATTGATACTGCCGTTGTTTGTTTCCACATTTCGCCCAACCGACACGTTGGCTAGTTCAATGCGCCCATTAACAGTTGAAGCCGTGCCGCCTATTTCTCCGCCTTGAGTAGCGATGATGCGGCCATTGACCGTATCAACACTGCCGACTACTGTCTCACTTCCCCCTAGAACCACTCTGCCATTAACCGTATGCACACTCCTCGCTGTTGCGCCATTTTCAACGGTCACGCGGCCATTGACGGTGCTGACGTCATTCGCGTTCATTCCCGCTCCAATCACAACGCGACCATTCACATTGTGAACATCACGGCCTTGTGCCGGCTCCGGCGCTAGAACTATGGCGGAATTGGTAGAGCTGATTCGGCTAGGAGAGGTACTTTGGCTGTAAACAACACAGCCGCTCAAGGAGATTATAAATACCATAGCTGATAGTCTCTTTAGCATCTGTAATTTGTTAGGGCTCATTTATCCATCTCCTAATAATTCCGAAATCGAAGGGTTCTATCTAGTCATAGTGCAAGGCGTCGCCGGGCTCCAATGCCACCGCAGCCCTTGCAGGAATATAGGACGCCGCAATAACCAAGCAAGCAACTAGCGCAAAACAGCTGGCAATAGAAAAATACAAATAGTCGAATAGGGCGTTGCTTAGACCTGTTGGCACGGAATTCACAATGAGTAATACCGCCGCCCCTCCGATGATTGCGCCAATGGAGAAAAAGCGTAGACCTTGCTTGATGAACACAGAAATAATTTTCCTGCTACTGGAACCCAACGCTCTTCTTATGCCTATTTCATTAGTGCGCAAAACAATGCTTCGAGAAATCACACCGTAAATGCCTACTACCGATAGAAACAAGGTAGTAAGTCCAACACCAATCAGGAAATTTCCGAAAAATGTAAACGCTACTGTATTGAGACTCTGAGTATAGGCTAGGCTAGAGATTTCAGTAATCGCAATATCCCTGTCTACCACTAGAGCTGCCGTCTTTAGTTTTTCGGTAATAGTTGGATAATCGGTGTTGCCAGTAGTTTTTAGAACAATCGAAACACTACGCGGAGAATGCTCATCGAAAGGCAAGTAGACAACTGGAGGATTATCACTGCCGACCCCCGACCCCTGCTTTATGGCTGGAGTGATTCCTATTACCGTCAACCAATCGTCGCTCTCGCCGCGATCAAGCCTAACCAATTTTCCTAATGCTGATTCATCAGGCCAATAGGTGCTCGCAAATTCCTCATCCACCACTGCCACAGAAGAACTTGACCCAATGTCGGTAACATCAAACTCGCGCCCGGAAAGTGGCAATATACCTAAAGAGGCAAAATAGTTATCCGAGACCCAGATAGTTTCGACCTGCAGAGGGTCGTTGGCATCTGCAACTTCCCCTTCTCCCAATTCAAAAGCAATCTGCACCCCATTCCAACCCGGTAAGGCCGTCGTAGCTGTCACTGACTGAATTTCTGACGAATTTAGTAGTTCGTTATTTAAATTGTTAAAAAATTGCCGTCTTGCCTCAAACTGATCGTATCTTCGATCAGATAGATTAATATCTGCGACGTACACGCCTTCGGAATTCGTTCCATAGTCTACATTTGCCGCGTCTCTCATGGTGAGAATAAAGAGCGCGCAGAGAATTAGTAAAAACACGGAAAACATAATTTCTACACCAACAACGATGCGCATAGTGGCAGTACCAAAACGATTAGTTGCACCTTTCGATCCTTCCAGCACCTGACTCAGTTCACTAGCAGATGCCCGCTTCGCTGCAAGTCCACCCGAGAACAGCCATATAATTATCATAAGTCCCGCCGTAATCATCACGGCCGTATTATCGGGAGTGAAATCTATCCAGAAAGGCATGACGCTATTTCCGCCCGACGCCAGTGCCGTAACCGAGGCCTGATAAATACGGTTAATAAATTCAGCCAACGCGAATCCTAAAACTGATCCAATAAGACAGATCACTAAAGACTCGGTCAGCACTTGTCTGAAATTCTGCCAACGGTTGGCGCCTAAGGCATTGCGCACCGCTAACTCCTGATGCCGGGCGTTGGTTCTAACAAACAACAGAGTGCTCAAATTTAAACTCACCAGCAAAATAATCGTGAGCGCAAGAACACCGAGTATTAGAGGAATTCCGCCACTGTCTCCAGCCCATATTCTGGTGTATCTGGTCACGTTACCGTACAAGTCAACAAACAGATTTGGATATTCACTTCGTATTTGACTAAGGGTATTCGCCAGTTCCAGAGACGCTTGTTCTCTGCCAATATTTTCTGCAAGGATACCTACAACACCAAAGTTCTCCGAACTCTGAGCGGGAGAACTTGCAGGAATTGAAAGAGGAAACCAAACCTGATGCGTGGTCGGGAAGGAAAATTTCTCTGGCATTACTCCAACTACGGCAAACGAATTTCCATTTATTCGAGCTACCCGACCTACAATCCCGGGATCTTGCGCGTAATAATTTTGCCATAGGCGGTAACTGATAAGCACAACGGGTTCGGCACCTGCTTCTGCGTCAGAAGATATAAAAGTACGACCAAGCATGGGTTGCACAGCCGTCGCAGCCAACAGATTCGGCATTATTTCAGCGGCCGCATAAAACTCCGCCGATTCGCCGTCACTGATAGTTGCGCCGATAGAACGAAATGCGCCTAACTCGGAAAAACTGCTAGATAAATCTCTTAGTCGATTAAAGGTAAAACCATTTACATCTAGTGACGCTCCCTGATCACCATTGGTTTGTGCATCGACCTTGTTGAGGACCACAAATCGATCTCCGTTAGGAAACGGAAGCTCGCCGAAATAGAAATTCTTATTCAGCGCATAGAGTGAAACAGCCACCCCTACTCCCAAAGTAACTACCAATAGGCAGACCAGGGTGAATGCCGGCGTTTTCCGCAAAAGCCTTATGCTGTATGACAGATCATTTATAAGGTTCATACAATTAACACCTATATTTGCCGTAGCTAATCCAACTACTATGCTTATTCATAGTGCAGCGCCTCTCCGGGCTCGATGGTTATCGCTTTGCGAGCAGGCAAATAAGAAGCAAGAATGACCAGCGCAGCAAGAGCAGCAATAACAGATGGAACGATCAGCGGTAGAAACGTCAATATGTCGTTGAAGTAGCTGGCGAGTAAGTCACCTATTAATACTGCAGAAACACCGCCTACTATTGCTCCCCAGGCGATGTAGATAACGCCTTCACGCAGAAATACCCAAAGCACTTTCCTGTTACTTGAACCAAGCGCTCTGCGAATGCCAACTTCGTTGGTTCTTTGTGTAACTGCTCTTGAAATATTTCCGTAGACGCCGATCACCGCCAGCAGAAAAGTTCCCAGCGCAAAAGCCACGGAATACTGTGCAAGGATGTCCATACCTTGCATGGACATTTCTGTCACTTTCTTTAAAGAGCGAATAGAAGTGATGGGCAGTTCGCGATCAATGCGCTGTGCGGTGGACTCAATGAGTTGTTCTGCCTCCCTGGCGCTAAGTTGTTGGTTCAACTTGACTGCCAGCGAATAGTTTGTAGGTGCATTCTGACTTGTCGATAGGTACAAGGTGGGGTTTCTGTCGTAATTGCCCAAGGGACTCCCGTGAATGATATGAGAAGTAACACCCACCACCGTACGCCACACTCCATTAGTGTCTGGATTTAATTGTATGCGTTTACCTAGAGGCGACTCGTCCGGCCACAGCGATGCGGCAAACATTTCATCGATAATGACTACAGGTTGAGATTCGGATGTATCAGAATCGTCAAAATAGCGACCAGCGATAAGGGGTACTTCCAATGCTTCGAAATAGTTATTCGCCACCCAAACCAGGGACTGCAACGGAAACTGATTGTCTCTACGCAAGTCTCTGTCTTCCACCGAATAGCGGATCAAATAACCACCCTGCCCCGGCAGTGCCGAGGCAATTGTTGCAGTCGAGATTTCGGGTTGGTTGGACAATTCTCTTTGCAGGGTTTGCAGAAATTCACGTCGCTGGGAAATATCGTCGTAATATGCTGTCTTTAATTCAAACATTCCGGTGTAGTAGTCATCAGTAGCTGTACCGAAATCCATACGGTAACTTGACACGATTGCTGCCGCCAGAAGCGAACAGACAATCAGCAAGAAACAGGAGGCTGTGACCTCGAAGCCCACAACCAATCGACCAAATACAACACGATTTTTCTCGGTGCCACCCTTGCTACCACCGGCGAGAACCGCATTATTGTCTTTTTTTGTCACTTTATATGCCGCAAAACCGCCGGACGCTAGCCACACTAGCAGTGTTATAGCCGTGGCAATAGTGACGGCTCGAGCATCCATAGTTAGATCTATCCAGGATGACAAACTACCTGGATAATCGCTAGTTGCCGCGTTCATACGCATTTTCTGTTCGATAAGATCCAGAACAAAGTCGGCTATGCCCAAACTTATTAGCAAACCAAGGACACAGAGAATTAGCGATTCCAAGAATATTTGCCGCGATACTTCCCAACGGTTCGCGCCAACTGCATAGCGTATTGCCAATTCCTTTTGGCGTGAGTTGGCGCGAACAAACAGCAAAGTTCCTAAATTTAATGTAGCCAGCATCAAAATAGTCAATGTCACCAGTTGAAACAACAATCCGACATTCCCATTTGAAACAAATGTTTGAGAATGCCCAATAACATTAGACTCTGTTTCGGAATAGTAGGCTGGATAGTCTTCCGCAAGCTGCGTCATTAATGTGCTCATTTCAGAGCTCGCCGAATCTAAAGTGGCGTCAGGCCCCAGCACACCGAGCGCACCCAGAAGCAGATTGCCATCTGGCTGTATATCTTGATAAAGATCGAGTGGAAGCCATATCTGCTGCGAAAAAGGATAATCGAAGTTTTCCGGCATTACTCCTATTACGTTATACAACTCCCCATTAATACGACTGGTTTTGCCGACGATGCCTGGGTCTGCGGCGTAGTAGTTCTGCCAAATACCATGACTGAGAAGCACAACTGCTGGAGAGTCGGTCAATGCATCTTCGTCAGTCAGTATTCTGCCCAGTAATGGCGCAACCTTGGTTGTTTGTAATAGTGAAGGGTCTATTTCTGCTCCTACATACTGTCTTACGCGCTCTCCATCACTAATTGAATATTTCCCGTAACGATATACACCAAACTCTGAATAGCTGCTCACTTGCTGCTTTAACCAATTGGCTGCGAATCCGTCAAAATTGGAACCGAAATGAGTTACGTCACTGTCTTTGTAGTAAGTTTGCACTGCCACATAACGCTCGCCGTTTTCAAATGGTAGCGGCTTACTAAAATTGTAACTCAGCGAGTATGAACACAAATACAGCGCTAGCCCCAGAACAATTACCAGTACTGAGGTAAAAGTAAAAGAAGGACTGTTACCCAACCTGCGCAAACCGTAGAGAAAATCATTAAGCGTGTTCATACAATCACTCCCCTCAACTAACTAAGGCTTCCGATTCGAGTCGCAAATTCGAAGTAGGCTGATCGTCGACAATCTTACCGTCGAATAAGGTGACCTGACGTTCTGCCTGCAATGATGACCTGGGATCGTGAGTCACCATGCAAATAGTGCTGCCCTGTTTGTGTAAGTCCGCCAGAATATCCATCACGATCTGTGCATTCTTCGAATCCAGGTTTCCTGTGGGTTCATCCGCCAGCAACACCTTCGGCTCACCTGTTAATGCTCTAGCTATTGCCACGCGTTGTTGCTGACCACCGGAAAGCTGTGAGGGGAAATGGCTAAGACGGTGTCCCATATCCACTTTTTCCAGTGCTTCCTGGACTTTGGCTTTGCGGTCTTTACGCTTTAGCTCTTTGCGGTAGGTTAGTGGAAGCTCAACGTTTTCAAAGACATTCATATCACCAATGAGATTGAACGCCTGAAAGATAAAACCTATCTGGCGATTTCGAACTTTTGCTTGCGCCGCCGAACTAAGCACCGCTACATCTTCACCAGCGAGATAGTAGTGCCCCTCCGTCGAAGAATTCAATAACCCCATTACCGAGAGCAATGTAGACTTTCCGCAACCGGACGGGCCGGCGATAGACACATATTCACCCTCTTTAACATCAAGATAAATTTCATCCAAAGCCCAGGTTTCAATTTCATCGGTAAAGAATATTTTCTGAATACCTTCTAATCTGATTAATGGTGTTTCACTCATTTCCTTCTTCCTCCTAACTCAAATTCCCAATTCACACATTTTCATTGATTGCTCGTTATTCATTCATAGTGGAGTGCTTCGCCAGGTTCAAGCGCAATCGCCCGTCGCGAAGGAAACCATGAGGCCAGTCCTATCAATAGCGCCATACCCAATACAACAACGGTATAGACAACAGGCACATGGGACATGAGGTCTGCAAACACGCTCGTTAATACGCTGCTTACCAGCAATGCACAGCCCCCGCCAAGTAATACACCTATGCTTAGATAACTAAGACCCTGTCGCAAAAACATCAGAGTAACGGCCAAGTTTGTCGACCCCAGGGCGCGACGAATGCCTGCCTCACGAACCCGTTGGATGACAGACCGAGTGATAATGGCGAATATTCCGGTGCCAGCGAGAACAACCGTCAACACAGCAACTGAAAGAAAGACATTGCCAATCATGACCAGGCCCCCACTTACATCTGATAAATACCTAGCCAGGCTCTTATTGCTATGAACAGCAACCGACGAATCAACAGCCGACACCGCGTCCTGCATCGCTTCAAGAAATTCGCTATCCGCTAGGGCTGTTATTGCGATAAGAGAAGGACTGTCCGACGGCATCTGACTCATAGGTCGATAAAATGCAGTTATTGTCTCCAGACCAAACATCTCAAAAGTCTGCTTAGTGGATGAACTGACTCCTACAACAGTATAAAAGGCACCATTTTGTTCCGGGTTCAGCTGCACCTGCTTATTCAATGCAGATTCGTTGGGCCAGGTGCTTTGTGCAAACACCTCATCGACAACTATCACCGGCAGTGACTCAGAATTATCGCTGCTATCAAATGCCCGCCCATCTACTAAAGTCAAACCTAGAGCTTGAAAGTAATTATCAGAAACCGAAATAATGTACTGAACAGGATAATCGACCCCTTCGATGGGCTCTGTCTCATTAACCGCATAAGGCAACTGAATTCCACGAAAAGGCAGAGATGAGGTCAAAGCAAGTTGTTCGATATCGGGATTTGTCTCAGCTTGCCGTTGCAGATTGTCGAAAAATAGTTCAAAAGAACTGCCATCTTCGTAACCAATCTGAGGAAACTCGATATCGAATACCATCCGATTTTCAAGCTCAATACCATAATCGGTTTCAACCACGTTATTGATAGACAGAAGTAGCCCCCCGCATAGCACCAACAGAAAACACGAAGAAAATATTTCAAAACCAACCAGAAACTTGGAAAGTCTGAATCGATTTTTATCGGTTGTGCCTTTGGACCCTCCTTTCAGCATTTCATCGACATTGGGTTTTGAAGAAGTCCACGCAGGCATAAAGCCGCTAAATAGCCAGATACAGGCAGTAAATAACAAAGCAGAGAATATGGTATTTTTCTCTAAGGTAAATACCCAATGCGCGGGCAGGCCGTTGGGAATCTGACCATCCAATACTTGAAACATCCCGCTGACACTCTTAAGCCCAAGATAGGCCAGAAGCAAGCCGACTAAAGTTCCAATCACACAGATGAGCAAAGATTCCAACAAGGACTGACGGATAAGCAGCCAACGTGAAGAGCCTATGGCATTGCGAATAGCAAACTCCTGATCGCGCTCCACACCCCGGGAAAGGAGTAAATTAGCTATATTCAGACAGCCAAGGAGTAATATTACCAAGGTGGTCGCTGCCATAGTTGAAAACAGAATCGAGCTGCCTTCCATATAAAAACTGTTAAGAGGTCGAACAACTGCGCTTTGGTTAGTACGATAGAAGTCTGCGTTCTGCTGCTGCAACTGAGCCAAAATTTCCTGTATCTCTTCATTGGCTCGCTCTACGCCGACACCCTCAGCCAAGATCCCCATGGGGGTCAGGGGCCGCGCTTGCAAATCGGGCTCGGTCAACAGGTCCAGCCGCAGCGGTAACATCAAGTCAAAGTTAACGGGAAACGAAACATCTTCTGGCATGACACCAATAATAGTGTGAGCGACTTCATCCAATCTGGTTTGCTGCCCAACTATATCGAGATCGCCGGAATAATAATTTTGCCAAACGCTGTGACTTAGTATCACAACGCGCTCCGCGGTTGGCTGGTCATCGCCCGGGACGAAAGTTCTTCCCAACGAAGGAATGAAATTGGCCGCCTGCAGCATGTTGGGTGAGATTCTAACGCTGCCAAAAACAGTAGTACGCTCGTCCCAACGAAACCTCGATTGCTCGAAAGCCATCATTGCACCAAACTGAGAATAACTTGTAACTCTCTTCGCCATCTCTTGATAAGCAAATTGATCAATTGAGTCGGCAAAATTTACGAAACCAGTATCCAAATTTAGTTCGGTGGCATAAACCCATCTGTTTGAATTCTGGAAATCTAATTGCTTATAGTTCGTGTTGTAGACCAGAGAAAAAATCACCAGAGAAATACCAAGGCTCATAGCAACCACCAATACACAGAGGATGGAGTGCCCTGGTTTTCTGGCAATGAGACGAAGTGCATATTTCAATTCAAATAAGAATGTCATCGCAAGCCCCTCTCTAACACACCTCTGATTAGTTGCTGGTGAATAGATTTAAATAAACCAGATTGATAATTGCACACTGCTTTAGTCATGATGCAGTGCCTCACCTGGCTCAAGCATTACGATCCGTCTGCTTGGAAAATAAGAAGCAGCTGCGATCAAGCCCGTCAGCAGCAGCATGACAAGCGCAAAAACATAAGGTATTGACTGCGATATGTCGGTAAATACATTGGCCAGAAGATTTCCCACCAATACAGCGGCACCTCCGCCTACAATTATTCCTACCGATAGGTAGCGAAGCCCTTGACCTAAGAATCGTCTAATTACTTCTAGATCGCTGGACCCCATGGCCCGGCGAATGCCAATCTCCCTAGTGCGCTGTAATACTGAACGAGAAATGACACCGAAAATTCCTGTACCCGCCAATACCAAAGTAAAAAGAGAAATACTGATGAAGATATCCCTGAGCCCCTCGAATATTTGAGTGGTTTCATCTAGCACTAGCGGCATAGGTTTAACGTTATAAATGGCAACATCTCGATCAACGGTTGCAATCGTATCTCGCAGCAACTGCTCGTACGCGGATTGATCCAAGTTTGTAGTGGCAGCAATGCTCAGTGTATTAAATGGAAGTACCTGAGCCACGGGAACGTAAAGCGTACTGAAACTGTCTAGCCCCGCCACGGGCAGCCCTTGCTTGATATCGTCAGTCACACCAACAATTGTGCGCCAGATATCGTCTAGCTCGGTTATCTGAATTTGTTTGCCTAGAGCTGATTCGCTGGGCCAAAGCCTGTTTGCGAAAGACGCATCGATAATTATTACAGGATTGGAATTAAAACTATCTCCACTGTCAAAATGACGACCTTCGATAAGTGGCACATCAAACACTTGAAAATAATTCTCGGTAATCGCAGCAAAATACTGCATATCGATAGAGCCCTCCTGACTAAGCTCTCTATCGCTAAGCCTATAAGCTGACCTTCGATTGAACCTGGTAGGCAAATCAGATACCACGGCCGCATCGACCACGCTAACATCTGATCGCAATCGATCTTGTAGCTGGCTTACAAAATTGTAACGCTGGGATGTATCTTCATAGCGCCACGGCAATTCAATATCTGCCGCCATTAGTCCTTCTTCTTCAACGCCGTAATCGGTATTTGCCATAGCAACAATTGCCGCCACGAGTATTCCGCTTACAATAAGAAGAAAGCAGGAAGTAATCACTTCTCCACCGACTAACAATCTAATAAGCAATGTTCCTGTTCTGTCCGAAGTCGCACGTAAATCGCCCTGCAAGCTATCAGATGCTTTCAACCTGGAAGCTCGCCAGGCCGGAAAAAAGCCACTGCATAGCCAAATTCCAACTGTTATAAATAGGCTGGCCATCACTACGGTAGAATCAAAGGAAAAATACCACCTGCTTGGTACACCACCTGGAATCTGTGCACCCAGGTTGGCATATAGGTAGTTGATGTAATCGAAGGCAACCAAGGTCAGTAGAAATCCTGTGGCAGCTCCAATTACACAGATGACCAGAGACTCCAGCAAACCCTGCCTGATCAGTTGCGCGGCGGATGAGCCGACAGCATTTCGAATCGCGAATTCGCCTCGTCTCTCCATGCTTCGAGTAATTAATAGATTCCCAATATTAAGGCAGGCAAGAATGACTATTACGATTGTGGCCAAAGCCATTACCCTACCGATTGAGCCTCCGTTTTCAAGAAATAGCCGTGTCAAATTCGTGGCTTGTGCCGAAGCATAGTCACCGTAGTAATCCGGGAACTCAGCTCTTAGTCTGGTCAAAAGATTAGTCACCTCGACATTGAGGGAGTCGACGCTTGCATTTTCTTTGAGCACACCTACAGGTGTGATTCGCATCTGTCCTGCTGGTTGGCCCGCAATCGGCAGCCTTAGCGGTACCCAAAGACTTTCACTAAATGGGAATCCCACATTTTCTGGCATTACACCAACAATGGTATGCGGCACTTCATCCAAATTAGTCAGGGTTCCAATAATATTCAAATCGGCAGCGTAATATTGTTCCCAAATTGCGTGACTCAAGATCACAACTCGCTCCGCACCAATCACTCCATCACTTTCGTTCAGGCCCCTGCCTAATAGTGGAAGAAGATTGGCAGACTCGAGCAGGTTGGGTGTTATCTCCACCGCAGAAACTCGGCGCGTTTCCTCGCCATGATTTAGTCTTGATTGCCCCCCTGCTCTGATAGCTCCAAATTCGGAAAAAGCAGTAAGCGATTCCTGCATAGCCTGATAGGTATATAAGTTAATAGAATCGATACTGTCAGCCGTGTTCGTTTGAGTATTCAAGCCATATAGATAAGCCCAGCTTTCTGAATTCTCGAAATCGTAAGTCTTATAAGTTGTGTTGTAGGCGAGTGTGAACACCACTAAAGAAATCGCCAAACTAAGAGCTACGGCAAAGATACAAAGCGCGGAGTGGCTGCGGTTTCTTATAAGCAATCGGCAGGTATATTTTAGATCAAACCAGAAAGACATTAGAACTTCTCCTCGGCATCAAAATGTCTAATGAAGTTATTCCAATTACTCATAACGCAGTGCATCCCCCGGCTCCATTCCCACAGCTCTCCTAGCAGGGATATAGGAAGCCAGAAAAATAACCGCTGCCATTACCCCTGCAACTAGTACACAAAGCAGGGGCAAAAAACTTATGCCATTTTTGACAATACCTGTCGAAGCGGCTGTGACAATAGCTAAGCAGGCAGAGCCCCCGCCGACAAGCGCACCTACTGATAAGAAATAAAAACCTTGTTTAAGAAATTGAGAAATCACTTCAGCATCTGGGGATCCAAGAGCCCTTCGTATTCCGATCTCTCCGGTCCTGAGTGTAATATTTCTTGCCAGAACGCCATAAATACCAATAGCCGCCAACAACAGGGTTGCAAGAGAAAAAGTGGCAAATATGTTCAAGATGACCCCTATCCCGCCACTTCGCGTATCGATTTCCGAATCCAGGGAGCGTATTTCTCGGATTGGGATATCGCGGTTTACTGCACTCGCTGCGGTGATTATGTAACGCTCTAAATCAGCCGAACTCAATTGCCCCTGGTGGGACGCCAGAAGATAGAGGTCATCTGGTGACCCCTGAGTTACCGGACGGTAAATCACAGTAGTCGGTGAGTTGGGTTCTGAACTCGATTGCAGAACAGTTGGCATGACGCCAACAACGGTGAAGGCCTGTTGCTGATCTCCTTCACTAAGAAGGATTCTTTTTCCAATGGCAGATTGCTGCGGCCATAACTGTTGCGCGAATCCATCATTAATCAATACTACCGATTCGCCGTCACTCACATCGCCTCTGTCAAAATCCCTGCCCTGCAATGGCTCAATATCAATTGCACTAAAATAGTCAGCAGTTATCCAAACCGAGGTCAGTATTGGCAATCTATCGCTCGATGCGAGATCCCTGTCCTGAAGATTATAAGGAGTGGCTATACCGAAGATGCCAACAGGCGCGGTAGTAACCACTGCTGCATTGATGCCAGTTGTTGCTGAGATACTTCTTGTTAGCTCATCGATATAAGCAAGCCTGGATTCTGGGCTGGTATAGTCGGCGCCGGAAAAGCTAAACTTTCCAACTACGTAGTTTGCAGTTTCAATCCCGAAATCGGGATCTATAGCATTCATCATCCCTCTCACGACGAAACCACAGAACACTAGAAGAAAACAGGAAAGAATCACCTCTACTCCGACAATGAGGCTACTGGCCACCGCTTTCTTTTTCCTTCGGGAAGACTTTGTGCTTGTCCCCTGAAGGATTTCCCCCGGCAGACCCCGTGATGCTTTTATTGCGACAATCAGACCCGAAACCAACCACACCACTAGCGTACACAACAGGCCCATGGCTATGGCATTCCAATCTAAAACAAAAACGATCCAAAATGGAAGAGGCGTGGGACGACTAGTCATCACCTGTCCCCACATATAGAGCAACACCGTACTCACTAACAAACTTAGCGCGAATCCAATGGCGCAAATCACAAATGATTCGAGTAGCACCTGCTTAGATAATTGCCAACCTGTGCTTCCCACCGAAGTTCGCACAGCTAACTCATGCTCTCTGGAGCTTGAGCGAATGAATAACAAAGAGGCAAGATTAACAATAGACAGAGCCAGGACAATTAGAGTGGTGATCATTATTGCGGTGGCTGCACTGATTGGCCTAGTGGGGTCAGCCATTGCCACAAAGGGAAGAACTAACTCGTACCGATTTGAATAATATTCTGGATATTCTTCGTATAACTGAGCCATCGCAGCGTTGAGCTCTGCTTCTGCCGCTAACAGAGTCGAACCTTGTTTCAGCACGCCCGCCAGTATATGGGGACCGCCGTCACCTGGCTGTACAGCAGCAGATTGAGATATAGGTAACCACAAATTGTCGTTGCTGGGGAAATGAAAATCTTCGGGCATCACGCCGACAATGGTTGTCGACTGTCCATTAATTTCGACAGTCTTTCCAATAACATCTGGGTCACCTCCGTAAAACTCTTGCCATGGTGTATAACCGATAATCCCTACTTTCACCGCGCCGGGCACAGTGTCGTTTCCGTCGAAGTTACGACCTAATAGTGGAGCAGTAGACGTACTGGCAAATAGTTCTACAGATATGGATGCCCCAGAAAACTGCTGAGCAGATTCTCCATCGTTCATGGAGTAAAAGCTGCTACTGAATCCTCCCAGTAATGCATAAGACTCTGTATTATTTCTTATATGATCAAGAGTAAAGAGATCATGGAGAAAAGGCATGTCAGTATTGGATCGCGTGTCCACTGTCTTTAGCGCTATAAAGCTTTCACCATTGGGAAATGGCAGTGGCTTATTTGTTAATAATCTACCGAATGTGTAACTGGTCATAAAGAGGGAGAGCCCTAGCACGATGACCACTAAGGTAATTGCAGTGAACCCAGGCGCAGCTCGCAATAAGCGAAGTGAATATTTTAGGTCGTGTAGAAATTGCATCTAATTATCTCAATTCAATCCAACAAAATTCGCGCTCTCGTGTGAAATGGGTGTTTTGGTTTATACGATTGTTTGCAAGAACATATTTAACACCACAAATTATTTACCTCCTCCAAAAAAAACACATCCCTGTGCAAATATCTCGGAGAGATTTTCTTGCTCAAACAATATGCAATCTATTGGAGTATCCATCCCCTTCTGCGGTCTCGTCATCCTGAATAGCGGCTTCACTTTCGCTCGCTCCTTCCCCCTCTTTTTCTTGAATCCTTCCATCGAATAAATGAATCTGTCGCTTGGCTTTTTGCGCAGATCGTGGATCGTGCGTGACCAAACAGATTGTCGTGCCTTCAGCGTTCAGCAGATCAAAAATACCCATAACAATTGCTGCCGCCTTCGAATCAAGATTGCCTGTAGGCTCGTCTGCAAGAATCACCTTTGGTTTTCCTGTTAGCGCTCTGGCAATCGCAATTCGCTGTTGTTGCCCGCCTGATAATTGTGATGGGAAGTGCTGGGCATAGTCAGCCATACCAATCTTCTCCAGCATCTCGTCAACTAATTCTTTGCGATCTTTGCGCGATAATTCTTTGCGGTAGGTGAGCGGTAATTCAACATTTTCAGCGGCGGTCATTTCAGAGCTCAGATTAAAGGCCTGGAAAATGAAACCGAACTGACGATTTCGAATTCGGGCATGCTCTGCGGGCTTCATCTTGGTTACATCTTCACCGTCCAGCAGGTAACGCCCTTTGGTGGCCCCATTAAGTACGCCCATAATAGAGAGCAATGTTGATTTGCCACAGCCAGAGGGCCCACAAATAGACACATACTCGCCTTCATCAATGGTGAGATTGATGTCACTAAGCACGGTGCTCTCAAGCTTTCCTACTTTGTAGATCTTCTCTATACCTTCAAATCGAATAAGAGTTTTGGCGCTCATTAGTTTTGTCCTGTGTGATTCCAATTTTTATCTAATCTGTAATCTACCGGTCATTTGAAGATGGCTGAATCCATCAATTCAGCAATATTCGTTGGTGATCCTGCCAGTCGCTGCTGTCAGATAGAATGACCTGATCCCCAGGCTCCAAGCCTTCCAATATTTCAACACGATTTACCGATGCCCTTCCCATTCGGATGTTGACGCGTTCAGCATACTCACCGGCGGAATCCAATTTGTAGATGGTGACATCTGCATCAGTACGAATGAAAGTTGGCCGGCCTACGTGTAAGGCATCTGCTATTTGTGCAATGTAAATAATGCCTTCGACTTGCAGTTGTGGTCTGGCTCCACGGGGCAGTTCATCATGAATTTCTACATCGACAATGACGGTGCCTTCGGTGACCCCGGGGTCGATACGGCTCACCGATCCCCTCACGGTACCGTTGCGTGTATCTACAACCACATTCTGCCCTACCACCACCTCGCCCGCTTGCCGCGCGGGCACTCTGAGCTCGGCGTACAGTAATTCCTGTCTTGCCAGGCGACCTATAGGGCTACCCAAGACAAGTTGCTGACCTAATTCGAGGTCCAGTTCTTGCACCATTCCATTAATTCCGGCCACAATATTTAGGTTAGCTACCCGATCATTGGCTCGATCGAGTGCACGGGCCAACTGGGTAACGCGAGATTCGCGTACCGACAATAGGGTTGCCATATTGTCTTTGCTTTGTTGTAGACGCTTGGCTTCTATCGCTATGGTTTGTCTTAATTGTTCGACATCCAATTGAATTTGTCGAAATTCAATCTCAGGAATAATATTCTGTGCACTTAATGTGCGCTTGGCTTCTTCTTCCAAAATTGCTTTTTGATAAGCAAATTCAACTTGTAGCGCTCCCGATTCCGCATTGAGCAATTGGTTTTGAAGTTCAACTTCGAAGCCCTTTAAGTCAGCTACAGCACCTTCCCAAGCTGAATACGCTTCCTCTGCGGCATTCAATAATTGCGGATTGCTAAGCTCTGCCAACAGTTGACCTGCTGCGACCTCATCACCGGGGGCAACGTGGACGCGGGCAACGCGCCCCTCTACTTGCGCAGATATTAGTTCTAGATCTCGGGGAAGGAGTTCACCGTTGGCACTAATTCGAATTTCCAGATCGCCTTTCTGCACTGTGCCTATTAGCAAGGTTTCTCGATCAACACGGCGACTATCGAAATCGATATTGGCGATAGATATTGCGCCGTAGAGTAGAAGCGCTGCCGAGGCTGAAGCAAAGGCAATTTTCTTCACCAAGGCTGCTTTAGATTTTTTCCGAACTTTGTCCACAATATTGCACCATTTAATAATTTAGTTGCGTTAGACACGTTCACTTCATTAGTGTGAAACCAACGATTAAGGCACTAAGACCGCCAAGTCTAAAAACCAAAACAATTTAATTTTTGCTTCGCCTTCCAAGAACATGGCTAACGCGATCATAGTGTTGCAATCCCTGTGCCAAATTATAAGTCTTTGTATTTAAAGACTTATATTCAATAGTTCACTCAATTAGCTGCCCGATTCACGAATATGGCACAGTCCGCTGTCCCATTAATGACACAGTTTCGTCAATCTCGCTAACACAGTAGGCTTACAACTCATCGGCTATCGAATTCAATTCGCTCTCAATACCTTCCAACAAGACCGCATCCCAGTAAGGTAGCTCGGGTCTTGGGGCCGCCGATTTCGCTTTCAGAAGATATTGTCGTGCTTCCTGATACTGATTTTTTGACACTAGATACGAGCCATAATAGTAATTATTAGCCATTGTATCGGGGTTTATAGTTAAGGCTTCTCTGAGAAAAGATTCGGCTTTTTTATTACTGCCATAGCTTAGCGGCCACGAGGGCAGCATGAAATACAAACGCCCTAGAAATGCCTGAGAGTAACCATCCATGGCTTGAGCATCCAATTCAATCGCCTTCTCGAATTCAGTTCTAGCAGTTTTTAGCATGCCTAAGGATTTCAGTCCTTGGGTAGCCGCATAGGCACTGCGAATTAGTGCGCTGGCAATCCAGGCTTCGGCATCACTCGAATTCTGATCTCGGTATTTTTCTGCCTCCACTAATAAGTTTTGCAATGGTCGCTCTTGTTCCTCGAAGTCCACGGTCAAGTAGACTTCTTCGAATTCCTCAATCAGAGCAACAGCAGCCGAAAGAGATTCGGCTCTCGCTGTGTAAAAGAAAAACACAATCAAAAGCACCAATAGGTAACTGTTTTTGCAATATTGTGAAATTAGTTTCCTCATCGAATTTTCCCTCTTACAAATTTATGGTTTCCGCTATCTGTGTATCTCTAGATTTGTTCAGTTCACAGCCGCTGATTCTTATGCCGCACAGGACTACAAAATAACAATCTACCCATTACCATGAGCAATCGCTGTGCCAACTTATAAGCAATTGATTTTTGGACTATTTAATTAGAGAGGATTTTATGTTGTTACGGTATTGGCATAGTCAGGACACATGCTTGTGTCGGAATTGAGACAACTAGATTACTTTGCCAGGTAAGGAATTTGTAGTCTGGCGAGAGCGCCTTTAGCATCGGTACGATTTTCGAGAACAACTTGGCCGCTATGTTTAGCCGCTATTTGGCGACATAAGGTAAGACCTATTCCCGCACCTTTTGCTTTAGTTGTGTAGAAAGGCACGAAAAGATTAGCAGGATTACTGATACCGGTGCCACTGTCAACGATTAGAAATTCGATATGCCCACTTAGTTTCTGACAACTAATTTCTACGGGTAACTCTGAGCCGGCACTGGCTTCCATACCATTCTTAATTAGGTTAATGAGTGCTTGCTCAATAAGTACTGGATCGCCGAATAAGGTTATTTCTGTGTCGTTCTGATTAATCTCAATAGGCCTATCAGCGAAAAACCTTTTTAGTTTTTTCAGCAACTCATTAACCGAAAAATTAATCTTCTGCGGGTCAGGCAGCTTTGCGATTCGTGCATAAACAGAAATAAAGTCGCGCAGCCCTTTTGCGCGCTCTTCAATCACCGACAAACCCTGCTTAAGGTCGTCGTAATTCTCTTGTTCCGGCATTTTCGAAAGATGACTATCCAGGGTCTGACAAATTGAGCTAATTGGCGTGAGCGAGTTGTTTACCTCATGGGCGATAACTCGAATCAGCCGCTGCCAGGCGTTAATTTCTTCTTCGCTTAGCACCTGCTTCAAGTCTGTGATGAAAATAATTTGACCAGGTTTTCCCTGATGCCTATAGGGCTGTACATTGATTTGCCAACGACCGTTAGCACCAGGAAAATCGTAGTCTATTAAGCGCGAACCTTGCTCAATTGGGAAATTCGCCAAGGGGGTTTGCTGTAACGATTGATCGATAAGCTGCTCAGCTTGAGTATCGAAGAGCTTGCAGGCCAAGCGGTTAACCAAGCGAATTTTCCCCTCATTATTATTGGCGATTATCGCTACATTAATCTGGTTTACGATCCTTTCTAACAAGCTGCTTAATTCGAACTCGTCCTGCCTCACCCCCTTCAGCTGATTCGTCAATGAGTTGATTTGTTGATACAGCTCTGCCAATTCCCCGGCGTCTCGCACACGACTACTGCGCATGCTGTAGTCTTCTGTGCGAATGGCTTCTATTAGATTACTCAAGGTTCTTAAATGGTAAACAAATTTCTCTCGGACTGTTGCTGCCACAGATAGAAGCCAAATAAGACAAACCCCGGACACCCCTAGTTTCATCTGCAGTGATATGTCTTCATCCGCAAATATATAGGCCAACAGTGCTAGAACCGGAACGGCACTCAACAAGACCAGAAAAAACAGCTTTTGCTCGGAAGAGATGTTCCGTTTCGCTGGTTTACGGCTTGTGGACCGGAGGTTACTCAATGATTAAGTTTCCGATTTCCCCAAACGCCTATACAGAGCAGACCGGCTAATGCCCAAAGCCTTAGCCGCCTGTGTCGAATTGCCATTGTTCTTCGCGATAACCTGTTGAATAAACCAAGACTCTGCTTGTTCCAGGCTCATGTTTAAAAATTCGTCGCTGTATTCGACTTTATCAGTCGCTTGCACCGCGGCCAACTGCAAGTCATTGGGACCAATTTCCTCGTTTCGGCACAAAAGCAATGCCCGTTCCACGACATGTTGTAATTCCCGAACGTTTCCCGGCCAAACATAGTTTAAAAGCGCATCTTCCGCGGTTGCCGAAAATGACTGAGCCGTGCAATCATAACGCCCACCAGCTGCGGCCAAGAACATTTTCGCTAATGGCAGAATATCTTCCTTCCTCTCTTTCAGAGGTGGAAGTTCCAGAGTTACCCCATTCAGTCTGTACAACAAATCGGTTCGAAACCCTTGCTCCAGCGTCAGCTTTTCCAAATTTGCATTGGTTGCAGAAATTACCCGCAGTGACGCAGATTGAACTTGAGAGCTACCTAGTCTTTCATATTGGTATTCTTCCAGCAGACGTAGAATCTTGGCCTGCTGCTGAGTAGGCATATTGGCGATTTCATCCATAAATAGCGTGCCGCCATCAGCCAGCTCGACTCTGCCGATACGATCTTTTTTTGCGTCGGTGTACGCACCCTTTACATGACCAAACATTTCACTCTCGAAGGTAGAGTCCGAAATACCTCCCATATTCACTGAGATGAAAGGTCCATCTGATCGACTGGATTGCTCGTGAATGTAATTGGCCAGCAAACTCTTCCCGGTACCATTTTCTCCAGTTATAAGAATTGGTATGTCGCTGCTCGCTATTCTATCGACGATTTCGAGTAGTTCCTTCATTGAGGGAGATTCACATACCATGTTATGTGGATTGTCTTTTTCGCGCTTTAATATTTTGTTCTCGGTCTTCAGCCTGATTTCACTGCGCGCTATTTCACTGAGACGAATCTGCGTCCGAATTGCCGCGACTAAGCGGTGATTGTCATCCCACGGTTTTTCGACGAAATCTACAGCACCACGCTTCATCGCTTCCACCGCAACCCCTACCGTTCCCCAACCGGTCATAACAATAATCGGCACGTATTGGTCGACTTTCCTAATAGACGAAATCAGCTCAAGCCCTTCTTTGCCTGAAGTAGTATCTTCGTGATAGTTAAGGTCGATTAACGCAAGTTGAAAAGATTGTTTGCTGATTTGTTCGAGGGCCTCTTTTGGCGTATTACAGGGCACAGAATCCAAGCCCTCGTTTTTCAGTAATAGCTTGAGTGCGGTAATTATATTTTGATCATCATCTGCTATGAGTACTGCCACATTAACCTCTGGTCACTATCATCCGTAGTGCTGCCCGTGAGCAGCTTATTTATGGAGAAAGAATAGAAGGGTCATCGGCTAATGTCTATGGCCAGATACCAGGAAAGCGTAATTCTTGATGCTAGCTATGTGAGTAGCTGCCAGTTTGTTTAGGTCTATTGTTTTGCGAACATCGCATGGGAATGAAAAATATCGATAACATTTTGGGAATCGCCGCAAAAACCTGCCAGCCAAATATTTTTTTGGGCAAATAACAAGCCCTCAACCTATCCAGCTATCAACTTGTTAACAACAAACGGCATAATTCCCCCGCTATTGAAATACTGAACCTCTAGCTCTGTGTCCAGCCGACACAGCAACTCGCAAGACTGTAGCGTTTGATCAGGATACTTCACTTCCATGGTCACAGTCATGCCTGCCGAGACTGATGTCAGCCCAGTAAGGCTAATTTGTTCATTACCACTTAGCTTCAGTGTCCGGCGATCAACACCATCGACAAACTGTAGTGGTAACACACCCATGCCAGCCAGGTTCGAACGGTGAATACGCTCAAAACTCTCGGCAATAACGGCACGCACACCCAGCAATCGAGTGCCCTTTGCCGCCCAGTCGCGACTGGAACCGGTGCCGTATTCTTTTCCGGCTACTATTACTAATGCTGTATTATTTTGCAGATATTGCATGGCCGCATCATAAATTGGCAACGCCTCTGTCTTTCCAGCGAGGTGGGTGTAACCGCCTTCAATCCCAGCCAGCATTTCATTCTTGATACGAATATTGGCAAAAGTCCCGCGCATCATCACTTCGTGATTACCACGTCGGGAACCGTAGGAATTGAACTGCTGTTTCTCTATTCCATGGGACTTCAAATAGTCTCCCGCCGGGCTGTTCTCGGCAATAGAACCGGCAGGAGATATATGGTCGGTGGTAACGGAGTCACCCAGTAGGGCCAATATATTTGCGGATAGAATATCACCTCCGCTATCGGTAAGTGATGGATCTAAAAAGGGAGGATTGCGAATGTAAGTTGAATTTTCATCCCAACTGTAGGTGTTCTCTGGCTCTATTGGCAGGCTATTCCATTCTTCATCACCATCGAAAACTTCGCTGTAACCGGCATCGAACATTTGCCTGCGCACCAGTTTTACTGCCTCGGCAATTTCTTTGTTGCTAGGCCAAATATCTTTTAGATAGATGGGCTCGCCGGACTCATTCTCGCCCAGGGCTTCTTTGCTGATATCGATATTCACTGTACCTGCCAAGGCGTAGGCAACGACCAAGGGGGGTGATGCTAACCAATTCGCCTTTACTCGCTGATGAATTCGCCCCTCGAAGTTTCTGTTTCCAGAGAGCACCGAACAAACCGCGAGATTACTCTCGGCAATCGTGGCATCTATGGCCGGTGGCAGTGGACCAGAATTTCCAATACAGGTCGTGCAACCATAACCCACCAGATTAAATCCCAATTCATCCAATGCGCTTTGCAACCCAGCCTGTTGCAGATAATCTGAAACTACCTTGGACCCGGGCGCGAGTGAGGTTTTAACCCAAGGCTTTCTCTGCAGACCTTTAGCCAAGGCCTTCTTCGCCAACAAACCGGCGGCCATCATCACATCGGGGTTCGATGTATTGGTGCAGGAAGTGATTGCGGCTATTACTACTGCCCCCTCTTCCAGTTCATAGTCCTCATTCTCCACTGCTGCTGATTTTGCTGTTGTAATATCGAATTCTTTTTTGAATCGGGTCGCAAGCTCCGTAACGGGTACACGATCCTGAGGTCGTTTCGGACCGGCCAGACAGGGCACCACCTCGTCCATGTGCAAACACAGCTTGCTGCTGTATTGAACCTGGTCATCGTCACGGCGCCACAATCCCTGTGCCTTGCTGTAGGCTTCGACCAGTTCTAAAGTCTCAGGCTCTCTGCCAGTCAACGAAAGATAGTCTAAGGTTTTTTGATCCACTGCAAAAAAGCTGCACGTGGCACCATACTCAGGAGTCATGTTGGCAATGGTGGCACGATCAGCTAGGGTCAAGTTATCTAAACCAGAGCCGTAAAATTCGACAAACTTACTCACCACTCCATGGTCTCGTAACATTTCGGTAATAGTAAGCACGAGGTCAGTCGCTGTTATACCCTCCGTCAAGGTTCCTTCTAGTTTGAAACCAACTACCTGCGGAATATTCATAGATAAGGGCTGCCCGAGCATCGCGGCCTCAGCCTCTATACCGCCAACGCCCCAACCCAAAACGGCGAGAGCATTGATCATGGTGGTGTGACTATCTGTGCCAACCAATGTGTCTGGATAGGCGAATAACTCACCGTCGATGTCGCCCTGCCATACCGACTTGGCCAAGTACTCCAGATTAACCTGATGACAAATGCCGGTACCCGGTGGTACTACACGAAAGTTAGCAAAGGCGGTCTGCCCCCAACGCAGAAACTGGTAGCGTTCGCGGTTGCGTTCCATCTCAATCTTTACATTGTCACGGTAGGCCGAATCGACGGCAAATTTGTCCACCATGACAGAATGGTCAATCACCAGATCCACTGGATTGCTTGGATTAATGAGGGTTGGATCCTTTCCCGCCCTGGCTACTGCGTCGCGCATGGCGGCGAGGTCCACCACCGCGGGAACGCCTGTAAAATCTTGCATCAACACCCGCACAGGCAGGAACATGATTTCTTCGCTGCTATGCTGCGAGTTCTGCCAATCAAGGAGTTTTTCAATGTGTTCGTTACTTACAGCCTCGTTATCGAAGTGACGCAGTAAATTTTCCAGCAAGATCTTAATGGAAATAGGCAGGTTTTCGGCTGACCCATGACCCAGTTGCTGCAATGAACTTAGACTAAAGTACTTGTATTTCGTGGCGCCAACGCTTAGTTCGCGAATACTCTCACTGCGTAGATTACTGATGGTGTCACCTCGGAATTGCCATAAGTGGAAATTGTGTTCATCCTATCTGGATGTCCATTTTTATTCTTCCTGTTTTGAGAAATTAATCTGGACTCTCTCGGTCAACTGTAATTCAATCAAACCATATACTAAAATCAGGACCTCAACTATGCGATCTTTCTTCCCCCGTAAAAACCCATCACCTAGGGGACAGCTGCTATTCTCCCTCGTCATTGTGAGCTTGTTTCTTGGCTCTGACCTCTCTCTCAGTAACGCTCAAGAAGCAGCAGCAGACGAAAGTTTCTTTATGTTTAACGCACTGTGGTTCAAACAAGACGGAGGCGCCGCCAAATACGGCGAGTACCTGCAGGCTGCAGGGTCATTTGTGGCTAAATACGGCGGAAAGTCTGACGCCTCCTACGCCCCTGCCCAGGCTTTGATCGGCGAGTTTGATGCTGATTTGGTGTTTCTGGTTGAGTGGCCAAACTTTGCAGCCTTCACCAGCCTGATCCAGGATCCGGGCTATCAGGCTCAGTCATTTACGCGAAGAAGCTATTTCTAACTCCCTGCTGATTCGATTTGACAAGTTATAGGCTGAGTCCGACTTATCTCTTAATAACAGTTTTGCAAGATTGACTGTAATTTGAGTTTACCCATTTTCCGCATTAATTCGATGTTGCGTTTGGGAATTTGCGCGACATCTTGATAAGTGGCTATTTCCCTTTCCATACTCGCCTCTCGCAGAAGATGTAATAGAGGGTAAGGCGAGCGGTTACTGTAATTCTCTGCATCGTCTTCAGCCGTATCGGCGAATTGGTATTGCGGGTGAAAACTCGCTATCTGATAAATACCCCACAGGTTCAATTGCTCTATTAATGCATCTGCCAAATCCAGGAACTGATTGTAATCATCAAAATTCTGCAAAACATCTGGATGAACTATTAGTGTGGTTTCAATATCCGCATCTTCATTCAGCAATAGAAGCTCTTGTTGCACATCAGCTAACAGCTGTTCTTCGGTTTTAGCCAGGCTATGTCTGAAACGAACTCTACCTTTAACAAGCTCACGTTTCGCGAAAGGACAGAGGTTTAGCTCTATAACGAAAGATTCCAGCCAATGTCGAATCGAATCAATAATTTTATTTTCTTGCAACCAGATTCCCCTGCAAGCGGAATAATAACTGTTGACCGTGACAGTCTGTGAAAAACCCGCCAATTAACCTAACTTGCTAATTAACCAAAATCGCTTTCTCAGCATTCGGCGAGAATTGCAGGCTTGCCAAGTTAGCGTACAACTTACAGTCCCGCAGTAACTCCTGATGAGAACCCTGCGCGATAAGTTGCCCGGCTTCCAACACGACAATTCTGTTCACGTTCATCACAGTTGCCAGTCGGTGAGCAATAACCAGCGAAGTGCGGTTGGCCATTAACTTCTCTAGTGCCATCTGCACCTTACGCTCACTCTCAGCATCCAATGCACTGGTCGCTTCATCAAGCAGGAGAATTTCAGGGTCTTTCAAGATGGCTCTGGCGATTGCGATTCGCTGCTTCTGCCCACCGGAAAGACGTATTCCAGATTCCCCCAAGTAACTGTCATAGCCTTCGGGTAATTTTTCAATAAATTCACTAGCAAACGCCGACTCGGCGGCTTCTCGCACCTCCTCTTCGCTGGCATCGGGCCTGCCATAACGAATATTCTCCCAGACATTGCCGGTAAACATGGTCGGTTGTTGCGAAACTATTGCTATATGGCTGCGCAGTTCTTGAGGATCTAGCTCCCTAATATCAACGCCATCTAGCGACAAACTGCCAGACTGCGGATCATAGAAGCGCAGCACCAGATCGAATAGTGTCGACTTACCGGCTCCTGAAGGCCCAACAAGTGCGACACTCTCTCCCGGTTGAATTAACAAGCTGACTTTATTGAGAGCCGGTATTTCCAACCGCGAAGAATAGGCAAAGGTTACCTCTGAAAGAGCAAGTGATCCTTTAAACTGGCCATTAAGGTGGCGTGGATTTTCCGGTGCTTGAATTTCATTGTTCGCTTCCAGCAATTCCATCAGCCGCTCCATCGCCCCGGCGGCTCTTTGTAATTCACTAATAACCTGACTTATTGCACCCACAGCAGCTGCCACTAAAACCGCGTAGACGACAAAGGCAGTCAAATCGCCGGCTGACATTGTCCCGTTTATAACATCCTGCCCTCCCACCCAGATCATTATTGCCACCGCAGCAAAAACCAAAGTCATCACTATGGTAATAAGAATTGAGCGCATCATGATGCGACGCAGAGCAACGGTAAATGCCGTCTCTACATGATTTGAGAATTGTCGATCGTCATGGCCTTGATGATTATAAGCCTGCACCGTTTTAATTTGCTGGATGCTCTCCCCGACATAGGCGCCTACATTCGCGATTTCATCCTGACTGCTGCGAGACAAGCGCCTTACTTTGCGACCGAAGAATAAAATAGGACCAATCACCAGAGGAATACAAATCATCACCACGCTGGTGAGTTTTGGGTTGGTGATAAACAGAAAAACTGTACCGCCCACAAGCATCAATAAATTGCGCAGCGCAATGGAAGCAGAGGAGCCAATGACAGATTGGATTAAGGTTGTATCTGTGGTGATTCGTGATTGAATTTCGCCACTGAGATTGTCTTCAAAATAACCGGGATGCAGATCAATAATATGAGAATAAACCGCCTTGCGAATGTCCGCAGTAACTCTCTCGCCCAACCAAGACATCCAGTAAAATCTGGCGAAAGTGCCTACGGCCTGCAGCACGGCGACGATCAAGAAACCAAGAATGGCCGTGTTAAGAGAGTCGTTTGAGCCCTCGACGAACCCGCTATCCACTATGATTCTAACGTACTGCACCAGACCCAGTGTCAAGCCAGCGGTAAACACCAGCGCCACTGCTGCGATGGTGATTTGCTTCTTATAGGGTTTTAAAAACGCGGCGGCTTTGATTAAAACAGAGGTGCTGGATTTTGGCATGGAGGCAATGTAGCAATTACTGTCATAAAAGCAAGGGAATAACCAACTCCATTACATTACTAATGACTAAATAGACACTGGGCCAACTAGTCGCGAATCTTAGCCAAACTATTTGTAAACAGCGGGCTTTAGAGGGCCAGGAATTACTTAGTCAGACTTACTCGTTCTCCGCCGCTCACCCTCGCGTCGCTCTTGTTTACGACGCTCCTCGGCATGCCAATTTGCCGCAGTCTGGGAATTTCTACGATCTTGCTGACGGCGGCCATTGCTTATTCTTTTTTCTTCTACACTCATAGTAGGTCCTCCCTTAGGCGGATGCACCCTGATTAGAAGCCATCCGGTGTATCCGGGATGTCTAGACTACGTTAGAATCGCTCCTCTTTTCAATCGCCGATTTGGCACAGTATTCAATTTTTCTACTTTGAGGTTAATCATGTCTTTGACTATGTATTCATGCTCCATCCCCTGCTTTATTCGAGCGCTTAGCAATCTATCCGCTATTTTAGAAAAAGGCGCGGCTCACGCCAGTGAGCACGAAATCGAACCCTCTATATTTGTTACAAGTCGCTTGTTTCCAAACATGTTCCCACTGTCTCGACAGGTGCAGATTGCCTGCGATGTGAGCAAAGGAGCCGCTGCCCGAATTTCCGGTGTTGAAGCACCAAGCTTTGAAGACAATGAAGCTAGCTTCGAAGAGTTGCAGCTGCGGATCAGCAACACCATTGCCTTTCTGGAGTCAGTCCCGGCAGAGAAGATTAATGGCACGGAGGAAAAAGCGATCAAGTTTCAGGCGGGGACATTCGAAGTGGATTTTACCGGTGCCAGTTATCTAAGCATGTGGGCTTTGCCAAATCTGTACTTCCACGTCACCACCAGTTACAACATTCTTCGTCACAATGGCGTTGAATTAGGCAAACTTGACTACGTGGGCGCCCCTTAGTAGTTTCCTCCGAATCATTGGATCAATAGGGACCGCGGCTACGGCTTGCTTCCCTATTGATCAATTCACTACAGGACTAATCGCTTAAGGATGCACCGGTCAGCTTTGCAATCGCCGCAAGCGTTGTCTGGGCCGCATTCAAACCAAGACGAAAATCCTTGTCGGTAAAATTTGTCCAGACATCCAAGGGCGTGTGCCAGGTTGGATTCCAGCCGCCTCCGGTGTGAGCACCGCGCTCATTTTCACGCAGGCTGATAGAGGGCACTTCATTCATAAACGGCGTGGAGTCGGTATTGGTCATATGCGGTCCGACGGTCGCAGGATAGTCTGTGTTATAGGCATCTGCTGCTGCTTTAAAAACGAAGGCCAGGCGCATCGATTCATCGGCTAATTCAGATACGGATTGAAATTCTATATTCACATCCGCCTCTGCTCGTTGTTCACGACTCACTGTACCGTCAGCTCGGGGAGCACCATGATCCCATAACATCATGTCGTGCTGAATCATGCCTAACCAACGCGGCTCTGGATAATTACCCGACCCCGGCGGGCTTTCCATTCCCTGCAAATCCTTGCGCTGCTCAACATAAGCTGTCGAACCATTAAGGCCAGTTTCTTCGTTATTCCACAGAGCAAAACGAATTGACCGCTCTGTTTCAACGCCAGGTGCACTGAAGAGTCGCGCCAACTCCATTACCAGAGCCGTTCCTGATCCATCATCGTTAACCGCCTCGTTTACACCGTGGCCGTCCATGTGGGCACTGACGATATACATCTCATCTGGCCGTGTGCTGCCAATTTTTGTACAGTACACTTCCTGCCTGGGGCCATCGACTGGCTCTTCAGCATTAAGTAAGCGAATACGCTCATCTGGCTGCGCTTGCAAATCGCGATTCACGCCAGTCGCTGCTCTATACCCAAAAATAGAACTACCACCTGGACCACTGCCATTGCGCCCTACCAAGCCACCGGTAGGCGTAGTCAAATCCGGCGTTTCAGTAGAACGTGCACCACCAGTGCCACGAGGTCTTGTGGTAAATGTGTAATCCAAGCGTTCTACATTGCTGCAGCCATAGGAAATTAATTGCTGTTCTATCCAGTCGACCGCAGCGCGGTTGCGACTGGTTCCCTGCCGCCTGTCACCGAATTGCGTCAAGCCTTTCAAGGTGTTTTTGTAGCTTTCGAGTTCTAGTCGTGACACTAATTCTGCCACCGGGTCATCGCCGTCGCTCTGTTGGGCGAGAGCAATATGGCTGGTGCCAAATAAGGCGGCTGCAATGAAACAAGTGGTGATAGTGCGTGATTTGTAGGCCATCGATGCTCCTGAACTTGTCGAAAAGAGGTAAGACTCGAATGATTAAGTAGTTGTTCTCTGAAGCACAAACAGTAACTTTTGCCAGAATAAAATACAATCTGCAATACGCCTGAAATACTGTCCACTCGCGGCTCGCCGAGCCTCCTACTGTAGATTCGATGATAGCGCCTGTTTAACTGCCTTTTTGGCATACCAGTTGGCACCGGGTGATGCAGTGATGCCATGCAATAAGGCGCTCATCCACACTGCGTTAACTGCAAGTACTATGATGGCTTGACCAAACTCATGACCGATTTCCTCAGCCACCAGCAAAGCAAAAAGCGCAGTAGCTAATCCACGCGGTCCAAACCAGCCAAAGAACAACCTGGTTAACTTCGATGTGTCGGTACCAATTAATGAAATATAGATAGCCAGTGGTCGCACCAAGAAAAGGCTCAACAAAATATAGGAAGCGACAGGCCAACTCAATGCATTAAATGCCTCAGGCAAAAGACCAAGACCGATAAACAGAAAGGCCGCCCACACCAACATCTGACCTTCGCTCTCGGTAAACTCGTAGATAAACTTACAGTGACCTACTACCAGATTGCCAAAAGTCAGCCCGGCGACGAAGGCAGCAATGAATCCATTGCCGCCGATTAATAGCGCAAACAGATAGGACGACCCCGCCAGAGCCAAGACCGCAATACCTTCATAGGTCGGTGCTGTCAGCTGTTTCGATTCGGCGTACAAAAACAATCTCGCGCCCACCCAACCCAGCGCCACACCGGCAAGCGGCCCCAGAACCACTTGGCTTAGACCGAAAATTACCCAGTTCATCTGTTCGCCTTCGGCTGCCTCCATGCCCATTATCAAACTGGCGAATAGCAAAATAATAGGCAGGGCCATGCCATCATTCAGCCCACTCTCTACCGTAAGTGAAAGTCGCTCGCGTTCAGGCACGTTTTTGTTGCTAACCACTGCCTGACCAAGTGCCGCATCGGTAGGGGCGAGTATGGCTGCCATAAGTGCCAGCAGTGGTAGCGGCAAATCTGGAAATAACGGAATTGCCACAATCACACCGATCAAAATTGAAAGCGGCAAACCTATAAGCAACATTCGCATGGGCCAAATATGGTCTCTTCGCAGCGCCTTCAAATCAGATTGTGCAGCATCAAGAAACAGCAAAATAATCAAGGAAACTTCGGCGACCAGATCCAACATGCTTTCTGTGTTTTCAGGTCCCATGATGCTTGAGTTAGCGATGAGAACACCGAGGCCAAGAAATACCATGGGGGCGGTAATGATGCTGCTTGAGGCTCTATGTGCCACCATGCAGTAGGCAACAACACACATTAAAATAACCAATAGACCGAATTCCAAAGCCAAAGCTCCCGTAGAGTATTTCCAAATTATTTATTTGCTAGCAAACACTAGTAATTCCGTGCCTATGCCCGATCATTGCTTCAGTAAGTGACCACAATTGGAACAATAGTTACTTGTGTTAAGGGATTTATCCAAGTTGCTTTTTGCTTCGACTGCTTTCTTCTTCAATAACAGCGCATCATGATTGCTAAGACAGAGGCGTTGTCGTTGTTGTTCTAACAGGTTCTCATCGTCCTCACTTAGCTCACTTCCATCCAGTAAGGACTCTACCAGTTCACTGAATGCGATCTTACGCTTGTTCAGCTCCTCCGAAAAACGTGAAGCAAGCATGCCCGCTGGCATGGCCACGATTCCTATTGCGAATAGCGTGATCACACCAGCAAAAACACGGCCCCCCAGAGTTATGGGCACAACATCCCCGTAACCCAGCGTTGTTAGCGAGACAATCGACCACCACATGGCCTGGGGGATACTGCCGAGTTTGTCAGGTTGCGCGGCCGCTTCGAAAAAGTACATGCCAGTCGCCCCCACGAACACCAATACCATCATTACCAATATTGCAGCCAGGAAAGACCGAGCTTCTGCCTGTAAGACGCTGGCCAGCACCGCCAGAGGGGAGAAATAGCGAAATAATTTAAATAGTCTGAATAGACGAAAAGCAATAAACACCCGTAAATCTATATCCAGTAAAAGACCAACGTAGAATGGAAGTATGGCTAGCAAATCTATTGCTGAGTCCAGTGACAAGACATAACGAACTCTGGAACTGTAATGCTCGCCAACTGTAATACTCCATATGCGCAGCAAGTATTCCAGCGAAAAGAATGCCACCGAGAACAATTCCAAATAGAGAAAGAGTCCTGCATAGCTAGCGGCAAGTGTAGTGTCCGTTTCAAGTGCCATCGCAATTAAATTGAGTAGCACCAAGGCTATAATTAACAGGTTTCCACTAATATCTAGCAGGGTGGATTGTTCGGCTGGGTTCAACAGTCGATAAATTGCCAAGCGTATTTTTTCGCTATTCATGACGCTCCCCACTCCCCAGCCTTGTGAAATACAAAATTAGAGCAGAGCGATATCTACACTAACTGCACATCACTTATTACTTCGACTATGCTCGGCCCTGGATAATTACTGGCCTCGATTATCGCCTCTCGAAGACTCTCTTTGTCAGTAACCTTGATGCCTTTACCTCCACAAATTTCTGCAAATTCTGCAAAAGAAGGATTATGCAGCGAGGTTTGCCAAACTTCCCAATTGCCTGCCATTTGTTCCTTGGAAATTTTACCCAGTTCCGAGTTATTCAATAGAACATGAGTTATATTCATATTGTATTTAACGGCAGTTGTGAAATCTGCAAGATATTGTCCAAAGCCACCATCACCAGAAACTGAAAAAACCGGGCGCCCTGTATAATCTTCTTCACATTGGGTTGCGGCCCAAGCACCCATCGCTGCCGGAAATGAAAACCCTATGGAACCCAAATAACCTGACATCAGAACACGCTGACTGCTCTTAGTCTCAAAGTAGCGACCAAAGCTATAAGTGTTATTGCCAACGTCGACAGCGATTACCGCATTCTCTGGCAGCAGTTCAGACATTATCTCAAATACTGCCGCAGCGTTTATTCCATCTCCTCTGTCATCCTGGGTACGGCTGCTTTTTTCACTGCGCCATAGCTGCCAGCGCTCATTCAGTTCCGCTGTCTGATCCAGGCAGCCTATCTCTTGTGGAAGCTTCTGCATAAACTCATTCACGGTGAGACCGATCTCTCCCCATAGCGGTACTTCTACTGCATGGAATTTTCCCAGGGCCATGCGGTCAAAATCAATTTGAATAGTGGGCTTCTTTTTCTCTATGCCAGTGTGATTAGAAAAAGAGGCGCCAAAAACCACTTGCAGATCGCAGCCGTTCATAAACCAGCTTGCGATTGGCGTTCCAGATCGGCCCAATACCCCGGCAGCTAACTCATGGCTGTCCGGCATTTGACCCTTGGCCTTGAAGGTAGTCACCACCGGGCAACGCAGTCGCTCCGCTAGCCTAGTAATATCGCCCATTGAATCGCGGGCACCGTAGCCAACAATAATAAGCGGTCTCGTTGCATTCTTGATGCGTTCTACCGCCTGATCTACGACCTTGCTATCTGCTGAGACTTTCTGTGAACTGACGCGGCCGTCTGGATTGCCTGGTGTATCGCTTGCCGATGCCGGAATCACCTGCACCTCATCCGGAAAAATTAAATTAGCTACGTCACGATGCACGATAGCGTTTTTGAGGGCAAGAGACATTAACTCGGCGTGATTGGAATTATTTAAAACTGTCTGATTGAAAACGCTCACCGGCGCGAACGCCGAACTCAAATCGATCTCCTGAAAAGCGCCGGGACCCAATACCTGCGTATTCACCTGACCGGTGAGAGCTAATATGGGAGCCCTATCAACCTTGGCATCCCATAAACCGGTCAATAAATTGGTTGCTCCCGGACCCGCTATTCCCAGACAGGCAGCCGGCCTACCGGTTAACTTCCCATAAGCTGAAGCGGCAAAGGCAGCCGCCCCTTCGTGACGAACTCCGATGAAGCTAAGTCTTCCCGCAGCTTCTTCCTTTCTCAGTGCTTCAGCCAATCCGAGATTGGAGTGGCCCACAATGCCGAACACATACTTCACACCCCAGTTGGTCATTGTTTTTGCCATGATGTCCGAAACCGTAGTTACTGTTTCGATGTTCTTGCTAATGCCTACATAAATACCGTCTTCTTTTTTCTCAACCGGAAACATCTCCTGGCCGTCTTCATGTGCACCCGGCGATTTTCCCGTCAGTGGATCGAAGTCCCAACCATGCCAGGGGCAACGAATCCAACACTTGTCTTCCACACCGGGCTCAATCGAACCCTCGCCCAGGGGACCACCCTGGTGCGGGCAGCGATTTTCCATCGCCGTATATTGCCCCTGATAATGAACCAGACAGAGAGTACGCACCCCAGCGCTTACAGTTTTAATGCGGTCGTCGCCAAGCTCTCCAATCTCGGCAACCTTGTGCCATTCTGTAACTGTTGCTAGCGCGGTATCTTCAGTCATGCTTATCTCCAATCATCCAAATCGATGCGAAAAGAATGTCCATTCGCTTCAAATTCAAACCGTATCTTTAATTGTATGCGAGCGACTCACCATAGGAAGCGAGTGATGTACTCGAGAGCTTTTCTACACTGCCTTCACTATAGCGGATATACATCATGTCCCCTCTTTGTTCCATGCGACCGCTGAGCGTGACAGGAACGGCGACCTGATTCGCCAGTTCAATCGAAGCACTACCACCATTCTCATTCATCAGCATGAAACCGTATTTTTCTCCCTGTGCATTCTTAACAACCAACAACGGTGGAATTCCGCCACGTAGACACATGGATGCACAGGCACGATGAGCCTTGCCAGCACCAGGTTTCATCACACCAAGAAAACATTTCGAATCGATAATCTCTCCGGTGAGTTCGACTTCTCCCATATCGATTGCTGCAAGCGGTGCAGCGCCAGCATCTTCCAACACGGTAAATGTTGATGAGGGCACTAATTGCAGCATAGTCCAGTCGCCCCGAGTAATGGCGAAGCCAGAAACTGAAAC
Source organism: Gammaproteobacteria bacterium (assembly GCA_021773355.1). Taxonomy (GTDB): domain Bacteria; phylum Pseudomonadota; class Gammaproteobacteria; order Pseudomonadales; family Pseudohongiellaceae; genus UBA9145. Next base: position 526,510 of record JAJFKE010000023.1, read on the forward strand.
CCACTGATTGGCATAAGGCCTTGCACTCTCGCCCGCTCCCATTTTGGTTTGCTCAACCAGGATGACCGAGCGCGGTTGCTCACCTGTTATGTGTATTACCGGATAAGGATCTACGGTTAAGTATCCACGTACCTCAACCTCACCCGATAAATCCCATACTCCTTGGCCTGCACTTTTCTGAGCACTGGAAACCCAAAAACTAAATCCCATAGCGAACAGCAAAAGCACAGGCACTACTATCTTGTAAAATTTGCTTATTCCGGCTGGTGCCTGCAGGTAGCCAACAAAAAATTCTGTGTTCTCATTATCTTGAGACATTGATCTCTCCTAGGTAGATGCGATCATATCGACTATTTCAGTAACAGGTCGCTCGGTTCCTTCCGGCAGCGCCAGAGGGTTAAGCAATACATTCTCACCTTCGAGCATTAACTGGTAGGTGGCTATACGTTCTTCGAATGGTGCTGGTGCTCTACCGTCTTCGGGACGATACTGAAAGCCATGCCAGGGACAGGTTATACAGCCATCAATTACCCGACCCTCTCCCAAAGGGCCATTTTGATGCTTACAAACATTGGATACCGCAGCCAGTTTGTTTCCCTCGTAGCGGAAGATAGCAACTCGTTCATTATTTCCCACGGAAGCGGTAATTGCAGAATTGTTTTCTATTTCACGCCAGGAACCCAGGTTGATCCAGGGTTCTTCTGCTGCAATTTCTTTGTCTGCCTTTCTGCTTACAACAGCGGCGGCCAAATGCAGACTACCGACCGTTAGCACGCTTAATCCCACCATGGCCGGGACCAGTCCAGTGCTGTCGTCTTGCATGGCACCAAGCGCCACGTGAATCACTAACAGCGCATAGGCAATATAAACCCCCATGTGCAGAGCCTTCCAAATGGGAGCTCCCAGATTTGCATTCCAATAATCGTGACTGGTAGCCGCCATGACAAACAATATCAACAGGGCAAAGAAGCCGAAGGGCTGGAAGGCAATATCTGCAGCACTGTCGAAACTTCCTGGCGAGCTAAATATTGCGACAACAGGATTCTGCACGCCAAAGCTGTGATACCAAATAGTTGCCAATACAGCATGAGCTAAGGCGACAATGAACATGGATACACCCATGTGTCGCCTGTTGTACAGAAGGGGTAAAAATTTAGTATTCAGTCGCGCCAGCGGACCTATGCACAAAATTATACTAAGTAGAAAGAAAGCAAGAGTGGCTAGCGCTCTGATCAACAGGGTCATGGGAGATAGCGCTTCAATACCTGGATGCTGCACAATACTTACCAGCATAAATACGGCAATATAGAGCGCTATACCCGCCCAAAGTGCAATATCATAAACTTTCTTTCGGTGATTCCACTGCACCGCAACATAATCATGACTCACGGCAGCAGACCTCCCCGCTCAGCATCGACACTACTTTCAATAGCAGGCCGATTATATTGACGCGCATCCATCCCGATGTATAACACCAGCACAAGCGCGGGAAGCAATAGTAACCAGAGAACCAAATGCGTTTTCCTGTGTGTGTTCTTCATTATTAAATTTCCCCCTGGCTTTCTGCACTCGCACTTGAACGCTTCCAGATTATCGCCACCAAGGGCCAGAGTAGCGTGGCCGCAGGCATCCACAACAAACGTAGCCGCCAACTGGCAGAGTCAGCGACCCTGTCTATTTTTTTGTATCCACGCAGGGCAAACAGAACAGAGAAAATTAAACCAAGCGATAGATACGAGCTAAGCAGTAGTAGAAAAATTTGAGCCATTATTCGTATTCCCGGAATTCCTTAGCGACCTTTAATGCCACCATATTCAATACCCGTCAGGTCAGCCATCTCAGACTTAAAAGTCGTCAGGTCTTCGATGCAGAATTGATTTAGATGGCTGTGCCCACAAGCCCTTGCCAGCACGCCCATCAACTCGGCACTTGCATTAAAGAACCTCTCTAATCGATCTGCCGCATCTTCAATAATCAAACGTGCTCGCAATTTCTCTCGCTGCGTCGCTATACCAACGGGACAGGCATTGGAGTTACAGGCTCGCATTCCCAAACAACCGATTGCCTGTAAGGCGGAATTGGATACGGCAATACCATCTGCACCCAGGGCCATGGCTTTCGCAAAATCTTCAGGAGTCCTTAAGCCGCCGGTGATAATGAGGGTAATATTGCTGGCCCCGGATAGATCCAGATGATGACGGGCTCTAGCGAGAGCCGGTATAGTAGGTACCGAAATATTGTCTCTGAAAATCAATGGTGCGGCCCCGGTGCCGCCGCCACGCCCATCCAAAATGACATAGTCAACGCCTACTTCCAGAGCAGCATCAATGTCTTTCTCAATTTTCTGAGCAGACAACTTATACCCCACCGGGATTCCCCCAGTTTGTTCTCTGACTTCCTCGGCGAAGTCTCGAATTTGCTGCAAGGAAGTCCATTCCGGAAATGTTGCAGGAGAGATCGCATCCTCGCCCGGCTTTAGATCCCGCACCTGTGCGATTTTACCCTTCACCTTATTACCAGGAAGATGTCCTCCAGTTCCAGTTTTCGCTCCCTGCCCACCCTTAAAATGGAAGGCCTGGCACTTTATTACTTTTTCCCAGGAAAACCCAAAACGGGCCGACGCTAATTCGTAGAAATAGCGAGAATTCGCCTCTTGCTCTTCAGCAAGCATCCCTCCTTCACCAGAACAGATACCCGTGCCTGCCCTTTCCGCTCCAAGGGCTAATGCAATTTTTGCTTCTTCAGAGAGCGCGCCAAAGCTCATATCAGAAACGAATAGAGGTAGATCCAACTTGAGAGGTTTTTTGGCATTCGGACCAATGATGAGATCCGTAGCAACCTGATCTTCGTCCAATAACGGCCTTTGTGCCAGCTGCGCCACAGTGAACTGAATATCTTCCCATTTAGGAAGCTTGTTTCGTGAGACTCCCATGGCGCCCATGGGTCCGTGATGGCCCAGCTTACTCAGACCATCACTGGCCAGTTTTTGGATAAGCTTTACGTGGGGCTCGTCTGCTGTACCGGTATGATCCTGGTACAAACCCTGGTAACTATCGCGCTTATAGGGTTGGGGATTCTGCTTCTCCCAGGCTCGGATTTCATCTTCGTCAACGCAGACTGCATCATCCTCTATCCAGCTGGAGAATTTGTGCAGACGTTCCGCACTGTTGTACTCACTCACCCCGCTTGAATACAGATAATCCCAGCCGTGCACTCCGCAAATTATATTGTCACCGTCGATGCTGCCATCCGCCATCAATGCACCCCTATGCGCACAGCGGCCGTACATGACTGACACCTGGTCGTCATAGCGCACATAAACAAGATCAACATTGGCAACCAAGGCATAACTTGGTTTGCGGTCTTTCACTTCCAACCAATTGGCAATGCTCACTTTTTTCATATTCTTCTAATTTTCCTCAAAAGTTTTGTACTTGCGTCTACAAGCTAATAAATACGCTGAATACTAGTCCGCAGATGACTCTTTGATAAAACCCACTGCGGCATTCCTGTATTTTGGCTTAATAACTTCAGCTATGAAGGATTTCATAGTCTCGAAAGGAGTATCAACTAGCAATATATTTGTTATCCAACCAGGAAGATTGGAACCGGGGTTTATATGAGCTTCGTTGCTTATCTGAATTGCACCATTATCCAGCGGTAGGAACTTCCAACTTGCCGTAGCTTCAGTCAGTCTTAATCTACCTCGAACAGTATCCAGAATTCCGTCCATTGCCACGCTTTCCATTGTTACCTCCAAATTCTCTGGATTCTGTGTCCAGCGGATGCGCGCAATCACATCACGGTCTTTGACCGGAAAAGGCATAGCATTATGGGTGTAAACGTAGGCTTCCGTTTCATTGATTTGTTCATGAACATAAGATTCAGCACATTTGTCTGCCCAGGTGGGACAGGCCTCAGCATCGGCAATAAGCGCCACCAATGATGCAAGATTCACATTTTCCATCACCGTAATAGTCTTAACCGCAGCATACGCAGATCCCTCGACTTTTTTCGAATACACCTGAATAGAATCTCTGTCTCTACGTAAGTTCCACTGCTCTTCAGCGGCGCTAGTAGCCATCAACCCCGCGAGCGAACAGGCCAAGAGGAAGTATATTGCTGCTGCTTTCATAACTTTTACCATGTGCTCTTTGAACGTAACTGCAAGTGACCTTGAAACTGCGATAATTCGTTCCTAAAATTTTTCTTTTCGCCAAATTTACTGTCCATTTCAACTTTTGTTGAGCGCGGGAAATCTGAAGAACTTTGGCTACGATAATATCGATTTCAGGTAATATCAATATATCTAATATATTTTATTTAGTATTATTGATCATAGCGATTTCATTTATCGCTCTGATTGATACCGCTTATAGCGACATCAGACTTTAACAGCACTATTCAGCCGCTAACTCAGGGGTAGGAAATCAAAATGAATCTTTCAGACGTGGACTTGAATCTGCTTAAAGTTTTCGAAGCTCTTTATATTGAGCAGAATGTATCGAACGCGGCAAAGCGTCTGGGAGTGGCGCAGTCATCTCTCAGCAGCTCTCTTAAACGCTTGCGTGCTATGTTCTCAGACGAGTTATTCATTAGAACTACAAACGGAATGCGACCTACGAATCGGGCGAACTCTGTGGAGCCGCAAATAATCGCCTGCCTCGACGCGGTTCGAGCAGCCATGCTGGATCCGGTAGCATTCGAACCTGGCTTAAGCACGCGTAATTTTTGCATTGGGGGATCAGACTTTGCCGCATTTACCTTGCTACCCAGCCTTATTGCTTATTTACAGGAGAAAGCCCCGCATACCAGGTTACAGATGGTGCCTATTCTACCTAACGAAGCGGTGGATAGAATTGATCAAGGCAAGGTTGATTTCGCGATTTGTTCGGGAAGCACTTATCCTAATCGAATTTTTCAACAACCTCTGTTTGAGGAAGATATGGCGGTAATAACCAGTATGAATAACACTCTATTGCAACAGGAGGAAAAATTAAGCTTACAGAAATACGCTCAGTTACAACATATTTATATCGAATCGAAAGGTCAGGGTGAATCAATTATAGATCGTCTGCTGAAAAAGAAACGACTTAGCAGAGAGATATACCTGAGAGTACAAAATTTCCTGATAGCCCCCTTTCTGGTAGAAAGCTCGGACCTGGTGGCAACTGTTTCTGAACGAGTAGCGTATCAATGCGGCCAAAGAAACAGACTTAATATCCATTCATTCCCGGCCGAGATTCAGAAAAACAAGTTCAGCCTGTTGTGGGGCAAAATCGCAAATCTGGATCCTGAATGTCTGTGGCTAATTCAGACAATCACAGGCCTGCTTGAGGAGAATGAAAAACCGCATGCTTAAGCACTACAGCTCCCGCAGCCAGATATTCCTGAAAGAAACCACCTGACCATGATCTTGCAGAGTTAGCGGCATCCTGCCACTGCAGTCTTGCTGACGAGTCTGTCCATAGGGTGTGCAACTTGTTGCGTACTCAGGTGTATCCGTATAGGTCGCGCCGAATATCTCTACGTGGTTTAACACCAACACGCCGTTTTGAATGACGGTGACATAGGCAGGAGACTGTAATACTCCCGTCGCCGCATAGACCGGGGCGGTGAAAATAATATCGTAACTCTGCCACTGCCCAGGCGGCCTGGACACATTGACCAAGGGGGCATGCTGCAAGTAAACCGCGCCCGCCCGGCCATTCACATAGGTAGGATTATTCCAGCTATCTAAAACCTGCACCTCGAACTGAGAATGCAAGAAGATTCCGCTGTTGCCCCGACTCTGCCCCTGGCCCTGAATAACATCGGTAGGAGACCATTCAATATGAAGTTGAAAATCTGCGAAGGCTTGCTTGGTCTTAATGGAACCCGCTCCGTTGTTTACCGTGAATGCGCCATCTGCAATCGTCCATTCGGCAGCCTGCTCTGTATTGGCCGTATGCCAGGCATCCAAATTCCTGCCATCGAATAGAACTATAGCGTCGCTGGGTGGGGCACTATCGCCAACTCCGCTAATTTTTTCAGGTACAGGAGTATACACCTCATCGTTGTTAGCCGATTGAGCCAGCAGAGTGGAACAAAAGCAGCTCGATGTGAACAGGGTCAACAGAAATTTCATCAGCAACAGATTTCCTTATATTTACTCAATCTTCCCAACGAGCGGAATGGTTGGTTCGAACCACGGCATTAACGACGTAGTTAACCGGGCGATAGTGTTTCTGGACATTTTAGCTTTTGACTACTGTCTGGCTTTACCAACATTGTCTTATAGAGAGGTTAGCATAGTTGAAAATTCTGCAGCTTATTTTTTGCAGTCCCTTAATAGAGGTAGATAAAGGAAAACAAGCTCAAAACTTCAAAGTCAGGTAAATACCTTGCAAGCATCTGTTTATAAGCTTGGCCGTAGCTTGACGTATTTCTTCCTACAAATAATCTCACAAATTTAGGGAGGCAGCGCAAAGAATTGAAGGTTAAACTAGTCTAATCAAATCGAGTTGTCGAATTACAATAGGGAGCTCAGATTTCTAGGAAGGCAGCCTTCGATAACTTAGAGCTGTCGTCTAATAATAAAATTTGTAGGAATTCTTTGGAGAATTATCAATGTCAGGTACAGTTTTAGTAGTCGAAGATGAACCGGGCGTGCGTGACGTTGCGGTACAGATGCTTGAATTTACCGGGTTCACAGTATTGGAAGCTGTCGATGCTAAATCCGGACTGGAAATGTTCAATAAGCACCCGGAAATAGACTTGGTATTTACCGATGTCATTATGCCGGGCGGCATCAGCGGGATTGAAATGGCAAAGGAAATATTAAACCTCAAACCTCATACGCTAGTCCTTCTCGCCACAGGTTATGCTGCCAAGGCAGAAGCATTAATAGATACAGCCTCGAAGTCAGAGAACATTGGCGCGGTTGCCAAGCCCTATGACGTCAATAAAATCCCGCTATTAATTACCGCGATGATTAATAATGCCAACAAAGACTAGTTCTCCCGGTGTCAACCTCCGTCTGCTTAGAATCTTGTGCCTTGAATCCAGCAGGAAGCTGTCGTTAGCTTGCTACGTACTTCTTTTTTCTAGTTCTTGCTCTGCGCGCATATTGCAGGCAGTCACTTCCGGCAACTGGGCAATATATTTGATCATCATAGCCCCGCGAATATCTGTTTTCTCCAGTAGAGTTGTCGATTCATCGATATAGAATACCCGTGATGTTGTTCCAACAAGACTCTCGTCCATGGGCATCGCGCAGCGATGCATGGTAATTCCGGTTGGCAATCTTCGGGGCAATTGGTCGCGGTACATGAAGAGCTCTTTGCTATCGTTAAAATAGACGAACTCGACAATCCCATCCCGGTTACTGTCCAGAGCGCACAGCTCATAAATCAAAAAATTATCACAATAAAGATTATTCGTCGGAGGTTCTCCCTGCACCGAGGTTCGACAGCCACTTAAAATCAAACAGAAAACCATGAAGTGTAGGCAGCGAAGATAGTTATTTTGAAGAAGCATAGAGGACATTTTTCTTGGATGCAGGTTAATTGATATAAACTCTACCAAATGACCTCAGGGTGGCGTATTTAATTCCCTGATTTCATCCTCATGGACAGAAATCTTCCCGATAATTTATTCCAGGGACCCCAGGCGAGAAGCAATTCTCACTCTATCTGCCAATGATCAGCAAATATTGAGTGTCTTTTACATCGATGAGTTCAGTATTCAGAAATCAACAAAGTCAGTTGCTGGGAAAAGAAAAACGAGCATCTTCTTTGTCGCCATCGAAGGGCCATTTCTGAGTCATGGTTTTCCGCCGCGTATAAAACCGAATTGAGTCCGGCCCATAGATACTCAGATCACCAAATAAGGAACGCTTCCAGCCGCCAAAGCTATGACTGGCCACCGGAACCGGCAATGCGACATTGATCCCCACCATACCCACTTGTATATGGTCTGAAAAATACCGGGCCGCAGCACCATCGCGAGTGAAAATGCAGGTTCCGTTTCCATATTCATGGTTATTAATGAGTGTCATCGCCTGATCCAGATATTTTACCCGCACAACACAGAGCACCGGCCCAAATATTTCGTCAGAATAAATACTCATATCTTCGCTTACCTCATCAAATAAGCATCCACCGATGAAATAGCCCTGTTCATGACCCTTAACCTGCAACCCGCGTCCATCGACTACTAATTCCGCGCCCTGCTCCAGGCCTTGCTCGATGTAGGCATTTATTCGAACTAAAGCATCCTTGCTAATGAGGGGCCCCATATCGTTGTTAGTATCGGTTCCGGGCCCAATTTTTAATGCCCTAACCCGTCGCTCGAGCTGGGAAACTACCTGGTCTGCCGTTTCTTCACCGACGCAGACGGCCACGGAGATAGCCATACACCGTTCACCGCAAGAACCATACGCCGCACCCATCAAGGCATTAACAGCATTCGTTATATCCGCATCCGGCATAATCACGGCGTGATTTTTTGCGCCTCCCAGAGCCTGTACTCTTTTACCCGTGTTGCTAGCGCGCTGGTAAATAGATTCCGCAATAGCTGTTGAGCCAACAAAACTCACCGCCTGAATACGCGAATCGTCCAACAGCATCTCCACTACAGAGCGGTCACCATTAACGACATTAAAAACACCCTCCGGTAAGCCGGCCTCGGTAAAAAGCCTGGCGATTAACAAAGCTGCGCTGGGATCGCGCTCAGAAGGTTTCAGGATAAAAGTGTTACCACAGGCGATTGCCATGGGGAACATCCACATAGGTACCATGGCGGGAAAATTGAAGGGAGTAATGCCCGCCACGATTCCCAGGGGCTGAAATTCTGACCAGCTATCTATATCCGGCCCTGCATTCTTTGAATGTTCGCCTTTTAATAATTCAGAAATTCCACAGGCGTACTCCACGACTTCAATGCCTCTGCCTAATTCACCTCGGGCATCATCCAGCACCTTGCCATGCTCCGCGGTAATAAGCTGACAAATTGCATCGGCGCTCTGTTCCAATAATATTTTGAAGCGAAAAAGAATCTGCGCACGTTTTTGTGGTGGAGTATTGCGCCAGGAAGGAAAAGCATTGTTGGCCGCAAAGATTGCCTGTTCAACGACATCGGCATCGGCACAGGCCAACCGCTTGGTGATTTCCCCGCTAGCAGGATTGAATACATCCAGGGTATTCGCGCTCGCCTGTACCTCGCGACCACCAATATAATGACCAATAATTTCTGCTGACGGCGATGCAGTCTCAGCGGATTCAATCGAACTCATGCAATGACTCTCCTACAGCTTTAATCAGATCGCTGATTTGCTGCTCGTTGACAATAAATGGCGGCGCCAATTGTATATTGTCCCCACCCCAGCGCACATAGAAGCCCTTCTGCAGGCATTTTAAACCTAGTTCGAAAGGACGCCGCAAGGGTTCTCCAGGATAGGGTTCCAGGGAAATACCCGCTGCCAGACCATAGTTGCGGATATCCTCTACGAAAGGACTGCCTTTTAAAGAATGAACAGCATCTTCAAAAACTGGGGCCATCTTTCTTACGTTTGCGATTAGCTGATCATTCTGCAAAATATCCAGGGCGGCGATTCCTGCGGCACAGGCAACCGGGTGGGCCGAATAGGTATAGCCATGGGGAAACTCAACCATGTAGTCGGGGCCGCCATTCTCCATATAAGTGTCGTAAATTTCGGCACCCATAACCACGGCACCTAGAGGTATCGTCCCATTGGTAATTTGCTTGGCCAGGATCATAATATCTGGCGTCACTCCAAATTCTTCGGCGCCGGTGAGTGATCCCATACGGCCAAAGCCGGTGATCACTTCATCGAAGATTAGCAGTAGATTATGCTTGTCGCAGATTTCTCTCAGCCTGTTCAAATAACCAACGGGCGGTGGTAATACACCAGCGGTGCCTGCCATTGGCTCAACAATTACTGCCGCAATATTCGATGCATCATGTAACAGCACTATTTGTTCTAGCTCATCAGCAAGATGCGCTCCCACCGGTGGCATACCACGACTAAACTTGTTTTCCTCCAGTAGCGTGTCTGAAATATGGTCCGCATCAACGCTCTGACCAAAAAGTTTACGGTTAAAGCCAATACCACCCACACCCACACCGCCGTAGTTAACGCCGTGATACCCCTTCATTCTGCCGATGAATTTACTCTTACCGGGCAAGCCTTTACCGCGCCAATAACCTCGAGCCATTTTAAGAGCAGTGTCTACAGTTTCCGAACCCGAATCGGTGAAGAATACGTGATCCAACCCTGAAGGCATCAGCTCGACCACTTTGTTGGCTAATTCGAAGGAAAGCTCATGACCGTATTGAAAACCTGGCGAGTAGTCCAATGTCGAGATTTGTGCACTAACTGCCGCGGCGATTTCTTCGCGGCCATGTCCCGCTCCACAGGTCCACAAACCGGAAAGACCGTCAAAGATCTGCCTGCCTTGCACGTCGGTATAATAGGCTCCCTTGGCAGAGGCCATCAGCCTGGGATTGTCTTTAAACTGTCGATTGCCGGTAAACGGCATCCAGTGTGCTTCGAGTTGTTTTCTACTCAGAGTCACGGGAATTCCCCTTCGAACTATTGTTAATTATTGCCAAGCGGTTCCGCTTCCAGGGCATCTTCTCCGCCACCACCATGTCCAATACTGTCCAAGTCTGCTTGATACTCCGCCGTCAATTTATCATCGGGCCACAGCAGGGTAACCACATAACCAACAATCAGGGCAGACAGGAAAGATGGCGGCATCGTTTCAAGTGCTGTGAAATAGGGGCCAATCGTGTCTATGCCCTGCAGCACGAATTTACTGATTATGGTCATCGAGAATCCAGTAATCATAGCGGCAATGGCCGCTCTCTCTGTGAATCGAGTCCAGAACAGAGACATGATGATCATCGGGCAGAAGGTGGCGGCGATGCCAGCCCAACCAAAGATCACAAACCAAAAAATGGTTCTATCGGGCGACACCACTGAAACCACTATCGCCAAACCCAGGGATAACATGGCCAGTACTACTGTTATTCGGCGACACAGCCTGGCCGCCTGATTATTGCTGAGATTCGGATTGACAATCTTCGCATACAGATCATGAGTGATAGAACCTGCCGCCATTACTAACAATGATGATACGGTGGACATAATTGCAGACAATACTGCCGCCACATAAAGCCCAACCAGCAAGGGTGGAAAAGTAAACTCCACCAATTCCGAGAGCACATTCTGAGCGCCATTGCCTAATATCGTGTCAGGCTCAACTCCCTGTGTGGTGAATATATAGCGACCCAAAACACCGATACTGACAGCGGAAAAATCTACCAACAAAGTAAAAAGCATGGCAATCCACTTACCACGATTGATCTGATCTTCGCTGCGTATCGCGATGAGTCTTGCAAACACCTGTGGCGAGCCCAGGAAGCCCAAACCAATTAGCATCATGCCTACTACCACCGACAGGTTCATTAATGTGAAACCGCCGGCGCCCCACATATTTACAAGCCCTGGCTCGATCGCGTACAAGCCTTCGTATATGGAGCCGCTATTTGACAGCGAATAATAGGCAACAGCGGGCAATAGCATCAAACAGATCAACATCACCGCACCCTGAAACATGTCAGTCCAGGCAGCGGCTAAAAAACCACCGGCAATACAGTAGGTGGCCACCACCAGGAAACCGACAACGGCGCCGGTGTGATAATTCCAATCAAGAAAAGATTCGAAGGCAGAACCAGTAGCATCGATCTGCGCTGAAATATAAATCAATACAAAAAATGACAGCGCCGTCGCGGAAACAATACGTAACACATTGGTCTTGGATTTGAAGCGACTCCCCATATAGTCGATCACGGTAATAGAATCGTACTTGTCGGTTAGGCGCTTAAATCGATTCGCCATAAAAAACCAGGCTACGCCGACGCCGAATAACTCGCCTACCACCACCCAGTAGGTACTGAACCCGAGCATGGCTCCCATTCCGGTAAGACCCAGCAGCAACCAGGCCGACTCTCCCGTCGCTTGCGCTGAAAAGGCGGCCACCCAAAAACTGAGAGTTTTCCCACCGATTACGAAATCGCTCATGCTGTTAACGCGCTTGGACGCGAGATACCCCAGAAACATTAAAATTCCGAAGTAGATAACTATCATCGAGTATTTCTCGAGCATGGTGGTCTCTCAATAGAAAATGCTTAGCCAGATAATACATCTCACCGACTTAACTTACACCATGGGAAGCTAGCTAATGCATCTATCAGGCCCGTAGCGCCGATTCAGAACGAAGTCGGCAGGGTTGACATGAAATCCATTGCGGCTACAAGTCCAATTGCATTTGAATATTGCAGCGTTCATAGGGAGATGGTTTTCCCAACACGCGCTTAAAGCCCAATTTCTTATACAGGTTGATTGCGGGTATTAACTTGGTATTACTCTCCAGGAAAACTAACTTCGCGCCCAAAGATCGCGCCTTTTCGATGCAATGAAATCCAAGCATAAAGCCAATACTCTTTCCCTTGGCACTATCAGCCACGGCCATCTTGGCCAGCTCCATTTGCCTATCACCATGATTAATCAAGGCGCAGGTTCCCACGGGCTGCCCTTTGTACAGTGCAATAACTATATAACCACCATTGGCGATAATAGCCCTGCCAGGATGTTCCAACATGGCACGATCAGACTCCTCAACTTCGAAAAAACTTTCGATCCAGTGGTAGTTTAGATCCCTGAAATCATTCGCATAGGCAGCGGTATAGTCAATCAATTCCACATTGCCACGATCTCTTTCCTGGTATTTTTCTTTAACCCGGGAAAACAAATTTTTTTCACCGAGCAGATACTCTATCTCCGACACGGCTTCCCAAATATTGTGTTGCGACTGCGAGAGTAATTCCTCTACCACCGATTCCATGTCTGCGATTTGATATTCGAACTGTGGAAGCAGTGATCGGCCTTTCTCTGTCAAGCAGACCTGATTTATTCGTGCATCACCTTCGAATCTCTCACTCACTATTAAACCGGCTCGTGTCATCTCCTTGGCTATTTTGCTAACCGATGCATGAGAATGGCCGATGGCTTCTGCGATCACAGTAATAGGCAGACAGGCCCCGGATTTCAACAAATAAAAGACGGGGAACCATTTTGGATCCAGCTCCACTTCATACAGCTTATAGACTTTGGCCGCCTGCTCGGCAAGGGCCTCACTTAGCTGCTTCAAACGACTGCCTAGCGCCATTTTGCCTGTCTGTTGGTAGATTTCCAGCATAGTGGTATCAGTTACGTAATTGGTGACGCATTAGTGTAATCCTGGCTTAAGAAGTTTTCAACTATCAGGCCGAGCTACCACATTACTTTTAGCCCAAGAGCTTCGAATCCGTAGCAAGCAGGGCGCGTTGGCCTCCTTCGAAGAAGGTACCAAGGGCAGCAACATCCTCGGCAAACCAGCTGTTTTTGTAATTCTCGCAGACAAGCCTCATGAGTTAGATGAAGACAGCATTACTGTTCGAACCGCTGTTGCTGACAACAGCCGCCTGGAGCGTAAATACGTTGCCTATGCACCAACGTCAGCGAAGGGTAGAAAGCAATAGCGACTAGCGCCAGTTAGCACTTATAATGGTCGGGCCTGCTGAGTCCAGCAGGCCATCATTCGGAATTTTTCCATGTCCGGGCTAATCTTTTCCGCAGTACTTCTTGCGGCTTTACTCCATGCCATTTGGAACGCGCTGATTAAGGTTAGCGGGGATCGTTTGGTCATCATGGGCGTAACTACTGCCGCCACTTCTATTCTGGTTATCCCGGCATTATTTTTATTGCCATTACCTGCATCCGAAAGCTGGCCCTATTTAGTCCTGTCTGCCTGTGTGCACACTTTCTATATGTTGGTGCTGGTACGAGCCTATGGACTGGGTGATTTTGCACAGGTCTATCCACTCTCTCGCGGATCCGCGCCCTTACTGACGGCCATATTGGGATTTCTGCTATTAAATGAAGCCATGGACAGCTCCGAAATTCTGGGCATGTTGCTCATCGTCACTGGAATATTTGGGTTGACACTGGAAACCAGTGCTGGCGTTCTGCAACTCTCACGTCCTGCCCTGTTTTATTCACTGCTAACAGGTCTCTGTATCACCGCCTACTCATTAGTCGATGGCATGGGTGTAAGACTGGCCGGCAACAGCTTAAGTTTTACTTTGTGGATGTTCTTCCTGGATGGCTTCATGGTGCCCTTGGTTGCCATTGCCCGCCGGCCTGGCAATGTTTTAAGGAGTACCATAATAGCAGTATGGAAACCTGGCCTTCTGGTCGCACTGCTATCTACGCTAGGCTATGCCATCATCCTCTGGGCATTTAGTCAGGAACGTATTGCTCCTGTTGCCGTACTTCGAGAGACCAGTGTTTTGTTTGCGATGCTAATCTCGGTTCTTCTAATCAAAGAGAATTTTTCTCTGCTACGAACCGGGATTGCATTGCTAATACTATTGGGTATTGTGTTGTTAGGTATTTAACCGAAACCTTTCCAACAATGTCAGTCACAAGGATTGCAAACTCGGGACCCTCTGATAATTATGTCATCGCAATCAATTGTCACTCAGTTAGTGCTACTGACGATTATCGCCGGGGTAATCTTCTGGGTGGCATTTTGGCCCCGTATACGTTTGCAACGTATTTACAGACAAGCCTTTCCCTCGACTTGGCAATCCATCTTGGAGAAACGCCTGCCCTTTACCGCCAAGCTCACCCCAGAGCTTAAACAACAATTGCAGAATCTTGTAAAGTTGTTTATGGCGGACAAGAAATACATTGGCTGTGGCGGATTGAAAATTAATGACGACATTCGAGTAACAATAGCTGCACAGGCCTGCTTGCTCATCCTCAATCGTCCCAACAATCAATATAGCGATCTGCAATCTATCCTTGTCTATCCTTCAACCTTTGTCGCCAGCAGAGAAATTCGCGACGATCTGGGACTGGTGTCCACAAATCACATAGCCTTGCTTGGTGAATCATGGAGTCAGGGTAAAGTGATTCTGGCTTGGGATAACGTAGAGAAAGGAGTATGTAATTTCCACGACGGCCACAATGTGGTGCTGCATGAATTTGCCCATCAACTGGACAATGAATCCGGCTCCCATAATGGGGCACCGCTGTTGAACACCCGTGGCGCCTACAAAAGCTGGGCCCATATTTTCGCCACTGAGTTTGAAAACCTGCAGCAGGACGCTGTCAGCAATAGACGAAATCTGCTCGACCATTACGGAAGCACTAACCCGGCGGAGTTCTTCGCCGTGGCGACGGAAACTTTTTTCGAGCGTCCATTGGAAATGCACCAGCAGCATAGCGAACTCTACCGACAGCTAATGAGTTTTTATCGACTGGACCCAAGGCTCTGGCACTGAAACAGGGCGGCAAGAATTAGCATTATCTGTTAAGCGGTTCAGCCTACTTTAGATATCCGCAGCTTGCATCTCGGTCTGCATTGCAATTTCAAATCAAGTAAAAACAGTAACTGCCCGAAGCAGGTTATGGAGGATTGGCGAAATTCATTAAAAAATGGTGAATCAGAGCAGCTATTTTCAATCACTTTGGTAATTATCTATATATTTCAATATGTTAGAATAATGGCACGATTCATGAATCCTATTTGTGGACATTTCGGGATAGCTCTGACAAAGCGACTGTCAAATACAGAATCAGGGAAATGGCCTGTAACCTAATGTGCATCCATTACGTCTAATGCAGGCATCTAATAATAAAGACAAACAAGTGAGTAATAGGCTTGAGCGCATCTAATAACATCATCAATCTGTTCACCAATCACAGGGTGGCGTCCAATCTGGTCATGATCATGATGATCCTGTCCGGCCTATGGGCGGCAGATCGCATCAACACGCAACTCGATCCCAGTGTGGAATTTCCTGTGGTTGAAATCCAGGCGAACTGGCAAGGCGCCTCAGCCGAAGATATTGAACAATTAGTCGTTGTTCCCATCGAACAGCAAATTGCCAATATGACCGATTTGGAAAGTTTTAGATCAATCAGTCGTAATGGTTCGGCGAGCATAATCGCGCAATTTTATTTCGATTCAGACATCAGCAGAAATTTGGACTTTGTAAAAAATCGCGTCGCTCAGATTCGAAATTTTCCTGCTGAAATGGAACCGATTCTAATCTCACAGGCGATTGACTACGAAGAAATTGCCGTCCTCTCTATTAGCGCCGACGCCTCGCTGCAGGAATTAATACCGCTGGTCAGAGAGATGGAAGACGACCTGTATGCGCGTGGAATAGAGCTGATTCAATTTGATGGCTTGCCAGAAGAAGAAATCGCCATCCAGGTGAGTAGCAGCAAACTGCTGGAGTTGGGTACAAACCTGGAACAGATAGCTAATGAAGTAAGACAACGCAGCAGTAATTCACCAGCGGGCACCGTCGGTCGTGGCCAGGCCGAGATGCAACTGAGAAGTCTGGATCAGAAACGACAGGTTTCCGAGTTTGAGCAAATGGAGATCGCGGTTGAATCAGACGGTAGGTTGGCGCGTCTAAGCGATATTTCTTTAATAGAGAAACGACCGAAGGTAGGTCAGCCCGAACTATTTCGCGAGGGTAAAGCTGCCATCGAGATGGAACTCTATCGACTCACCAGCTCCGATGCGATCATTACGGCGAAAATCCTTAATGACTGGTTAGCCGAGGTAGAACCAAATCTTCCCTACGGCGTTGAAATTCACAAATACCAGGAAGTATGGTTGCTGCTAAAAGAACAGCTGCGAGTAATATTTGAAAATGGCGCCTCTGGACTAATTTTAGTGCTGATCACTCTATTCCTGTTCCTCAACGGCAAAGTTGGCTGGTGGGTAATGATGGGAATTCCCGTCAGCTTCCTATTCGCTACCTTGATTTTCTATGGTGTGTTCGGCGGCAGTATTAATATCGTGGCGCTGATTACCTTTATCATGGCGCTGGGGATAGTGGTGGACGATGCCATTGTGGTTAGCGAGGACTCCGTCACTCTGTTCGAACAAGGTATGACTCCTGCCGAGGCTGCCGCCAACGGTGCCAAACGTATGTTGTTGCCGGTTCTTACCTCTTCCATGACTACTCTCGCTGCCTTTGTGCCGTTGATAATCTCTGGCGGTGAATTGGGTGCCATCATCACCACCATGCCAGTGGTTCTGCTATGCGTCATCCTCGCTTCCCTGATCGAGTGTTTCTTGGTGTTGCCCGGACACTTGCGACATGCCTTTGAAAATACGGATCGTGATAAACCCAGTGTATTTCGACAGAAATTTGATAAGTGGTTCTATTCCATGCGCGATAACTACTATCAACCGGTCCTGGATAAATCACTGGCGGCACCCGGCACAACTCTATGCGCCGCCTTTGCCTGCGTCATACTTTCTATCAGCTTAATTGCTGGCGGCAGGGTAGGACTAAATCTGGTAACCGGCATGAGTCTGGAAATGTTGGAGGCGAACGTAAAATTTGCCGCACAGGCGACTGAGAGTCAGCGCCTTGAGTTTATGCACTCTCTGGAACAGGCTTTGGAACGAATCGATGGCGAGAACGGTGGCACAAACATTAACGGCTATATTTCGAAAACCAATAGCGCCAGACTTAATCAGGAACGCAAGACCGGCAATCAGTATGCTTCGATTCGCATCGAGTATGGTTGGGAGGAAGAGCGCAGCATTGCTCCGCAGGATTTCGTCAATCTCTGGCAGCAGGCAGTTCCGCCTTCACCCTTGGTCGAAGAGATGTACCTGGAAGTAAGAGGTGGGGCTAACAATGGCCAACCCGACCTGACTCTGGTACTTCGAGGCAGAGATATTCCCACACTGAAGCTGGCGTCTGAGGAATTACAGGAGTCCCTGGCTGCCTATCCGGGAGTGTCTAATGTCTATGACAACCTACCCTATGGCAAGGATCAGATAATCTATTCCTTGAATCCGGCTGGTAAATCTTTGGGCATTACCACCGAGTCTCTAGGGCGTCAGCTGCGTGCGGCCTACAGCGGCGGCCGCGTACAGATATTTAATCTTAACGATTCTGAACTGGAAGTCTCGGTTATGTTGCCAGATGCAGAACGAGACAATCTGCATTCTCTAAAACAATTCCCAATACAGACCCCCAGTGGTGAATTGGTAGCTATGGGACTAATTGCCGATATCGAAAATCGTAGTGGCATCGATCTCATCAATCACAACAACGGATTTATGTCAGTAGCGGTAAGTGCCAGTGTCGATTCTCAGCAAAACAACACCGAGCAGGTGGTGGCCCATGTAACCGATAATGCGCTCAGGCAGATTCGTGAAAAATATAATCTGACCTCGGATATAGGAGGCGTCACCCAGCGCAATCAGGAATTACTGGACACCATGAAAACTGGTGCCCTGCTTACAGTGATCTTTATCTATCTAATTCTGGTTTGGTCATTCTCATCCTATGTGTGGCCGCTGGCGGTAATGACAGCCATACCGCTAGGGCTAACCGGCGCTATCGTCGGGCACTGGATTATGGGTGCAGATATTGGAGCTATGTCTCTGCTTGCATTCTTTTCTCTAACCGGCATAGTGGTGAATGACTCTATTATCCTGGTGAGTTTTTTCCGGCGTGAACTCGCCAGCGGAAAATCCTATCGCGATGCAATCCACGATGCTTCCCTGGCCCGCTTCCGCGCAGTCATCCTGACTTCGTTGACAACCATAGCCGGACTATCGCCATTGATGTTCGAGACTTTTAGTCTGGCAATGTACATCGTGCCTATTGCCATTACTCTCTGTTTTGGCCTGGCTTTTTCCACGGTACTGGTGCTCGTGGTAATCCCGGCTCTGATAGTGATGATAGAGAATACGAATAGCGCTATCAGGAAGCTTTCAGTATTGGAACGACTCGGATGGGGCAAAGATGCAACAGCGAATAACTAGTCTAAACGACACACAGGACTAAATAATGAAGACGAATGTATTGAGTATGGTGATGAATCCACTGAAGATGCTCAGCAAGAAATTTACTGGCCTTCTGCTATTGGCATTGTCTCTATTTCTGGGATTTATCATGGTGGTAACCGGACCCAGCGCCGAACCCTTGGAAAAAGTCGAACGTGCCTGGCCCGTGTCTGTTATTACTGCCACCCCCAGCAGTCTACCTCCTACACTGCTTACCTTCGGCAAGGTGGAATCCAAGCAAGTAGCCAGCCTGAATACCAATATTTCTGCCCCTGTGAGTGAAGTATTAGTACGTGAAGGTGATCGAGTGCAGGAAGGCCAACTACTGATTCAACTGAATGCCATGGAGGGCGAACTAACCCTGAACGTGGCTCAGGCAAGTCATGATCGCAATGCGGCTGTGTTGGCTTCGGTAAAAACTGAATTTGATTTAGCGAATACACTGATTAGCCAATATCAGGAGCTAAATGACATTGCCCAATCAAAATTACGCCGCGCCATCGATCTAAACATCAAGGATATGATTTCAGATGCACTACTCGATGACGCGAAACAGGAGGCTAGCCAAGCTAATATCACGTTACAACAACGTCTCTCCCAGCTTGCCGACTATCCCAATAAGATAGCCCAGCAACAGGCATCGGTAGCTGAATCTGCAGCCTACCTCGAAAGGGCGAAGCTAGATCTTAAACAAACAGAAATACGTGCCCCCTTTAGCGGCAGAGTTATTAGCAGCGGTGTGTCCAAGGGTGATCGAGTGCTAGCCGGAGCCACCTTGATAGAAATCGCAGATTACAGTGGATTAGAAGTCCGCGCCTCGGTGCCTTCCGAAGTTGCGTACATGCTTAATCAGGCGATGCGCAAGACTCAAGACATTCATGCCAGCGCCAATATAGATGGTCAAGATCTTGATTTTGTATTAGACAGGCTCTCCGGGGACATC
This sequence comes from Gammaproteobacteria bacterium, assembly GCA_021773355.1. Classification (GTDB taxonomy): domain Bacteria; phylum Pseudomonadota; class Gammaproteobacteria; order Pseudomonadales; family Pseudohongiellaceae; genus UBA9145. Next base: position 546,397 of record JAJFKE010000023.1, read on the forward strand.
AAAACCGGGCAAAGCGGCATCGACGTATTTTTTCGTAGTGATGCTGGCGAGACCCTGGACATAGGTCGCGTGGTTAGTCTTTCTGTGAATCTGCCTGTGGAAGAAAATGTCCTCTCTATGCCGGTGTATGCGCTCTATGAAAACCAAACAATATACCGAATTCAGGAGCAACGCTTGCAAGCGGTGCGCTACGTAACCGTAGGTGACTACATAGGCGCTGACGATGAATTTCGAGTGCTTATTCGCTCGCCACAAATCCAGGCCGGTGATCAATTACTGGGGTCACAATTGCCGCGGGCAATTTCCGGCCTGCTGGTGGAAGCAATCTCCAGCGCCGATGCCGGCCTTGGAGTCAATTGAGTTCACCAGGCGGCGATTGAATGGTTTGAGGCTTAGTTAGAGAAAACGATCAGCCAGCTCTATCCAGATTGGTATTACAAAGAATGCCGCCAGAGTCTGCACGGTAATAATATTCGCCATTAGACCCTCGTTGCCGCCCAATTGCCTGGCCAGAATGTAGGCCGACGGTGGCGCCGGCAGGGCTGTCAGTAACAGCAAAATCACAGCAATAGAATTCGGGGTTTCGAAAAGCAAACATGCCGCGAGTATCAATCCCGGAAACAGCGCCAGCTTGTTAATTACCGCCACCAATAACTGCCAGCTTTGCTCCCCCAGCGCCACAAAACGAATTCCCGCGCCTACCGCCAATAAACCCAGTGGTAGCGCCGGCTGACTTAGAATCTCCAACACCGATTCCGCCAATGAAGGCAGGTCGAAGCCGGTGTAACTAAGGGCAATGCCAGCAACACAGGCTAGTACCAGGGGATTGCTCAACACCGAATTGATAACCCGACTCATGCGCTTGCTGCCGCCCTCGCCGTTCACGCTCAGCGATATCACGCACAGCACATTAACTAAGGGAATATATACGGCCAGACAGAGCGCGGCGGTTATCAAACCCCTATCGCCATACAGAACATCTATGCAGGCTAATCCGATGTAGGTATTAAATCGAATGCTGCCCTGATAGACGGAACTTAGGGAAGCAGCGTCGCTACCAAGCAATTTGCGTAAAGACACCGTCATTACGGTGATTAGGAATAGGGCCAGGCCTATTACTTTGCTAATATCAGCAATGTCCTCCCAATCGAAATTGGAAGAGGCTAAACGCAACACCAATAATGCAGGAAAGAAAATATAATAGGTGAGCCGTTCCAGTTCTAACCAGACCGCTGCACTGGATACCGGTGTTCGACTAATTAGAAAACCCAACAAAATAATGGCGAAGATAGGCGTGAGTGCAGTAAGTATCATGGCGGCATACTAGCGTCACCAGCTATTCTTTGCCACTGTCTTCTAGTGGCTCTAATACGGACAACAATCATAGGGGCAAGTCTTTTCAATTTGAAAGCCTGAGAACTCTGTGGATCGAAGCCTTGTATCTTGACTAAGGCCACTACCAGATAGATACTTAGCAGCAGTCTAAAACGGCCAATCTGTCTTGGCCAAAAATAAGCATCTCAAATAAAAATACCGAAGTCGGAGGAAACCTTATTCTTCTGGCTTTTTGACTTTTAGTTATTTGATTTTACACAGAGCAGTTAACCACTACCGAAAAACATAAAATGGAATATCTAGGGAGCCTCCGAACAAGTCTATGGCCACTCTGCGGGAATCTGGCGCACGCTGAAGCAAGGCGTCGTGCGCAGGTAATGGTTATTCCATTGCCAAGCGCGACAACGCCGCAGCAGTGTGAACCAGGCCCGCCGGTCGGGGATTTACACCGAGTGCGCTCTCTGCGTTGCACTTTCTTGACAGGCCGACGCATGCCGGCGAAAGTACGTCTTGATAGCAGAATTGGCTGTAGGCCAGAGAGGTCATAGACTTGTTCGGAGACTCCCTAGCAATAATCGCCTTCGCCATTACCACTTGTGTGACACCCGGCCCTAATAACGCGATGATCATGGCTTCCGGTCTAAACTATGGCATCAGGCGAAGCCTGCCTCATTACGCCGGCATTATTTTCGGATTTCCGCTTATGGTTTTGGCAGTTGGTCTTGGCATAGCTCAGTTATTCGAAGCGTATCCCGTATTTCACATAATATTAAAAATCGCCGGCGCCGCCTATCTGAGCTATTTGGCCTACAAGATAGCGACCGCGACTGTTTCAGAGGCGAATGAGAGCAAAGGCAAACCATTCTCATTCATTCAGGCGGCGGCCTTTCAGTGGGTAAACCCAAAAGCCTGGGTGCTTGCGGTTGGTGCCACCGTAACCTACACCACCTTGGGCGACGGTTACGTTTTACAAGTAATTGCCATAGGGATAATCTTTTTGATCTTTGGTGCCCCCTGTATCATGCTTTGGCTTTGGGGCGGTGCTTCGCTGAAAAGCATTTTGCAAAACCCCGGCACTGTGCGAATCTTTAATATCGGCATGGCCTTATTATTAGTAGGCTCTCTTATTCCCGTGTTTATCGAGCTCTACGCACAGTTCACGGGCTGAAATTCTGCACCACTTTCTGGAGAAACAAGAATGAATTCTCGATTGCTTACCAGCCTGGTCTTTCTGACCGCAATATTTTCTGGCAATGCCGCACTCTCACAGCTGTCCGCGATAGAACAAGGGCTAAGAGATTATATTGATACTCACCATGAAGAAGCCATAGAACTGCTGATCGAAATCGTCAACATAAACAGTGGTACGCAAAACTTGGCCGGGGTTACCGAAGTTGGGCGAATTCTGCGACAGCGTTTTGATGGGCTGGACATGGATACTGAGTGGATAGATGGTTCTGCCTGGAATCGTGCCGGCCATCTAGTCGCCAGAAACACCAAGCCTAACAATTCGGGCCCACATATATTGTTAATCGGGCATCTGGATACAGTTTTTCAGATCGATAGCCCGTTTCAGGAATATGAATACCTTGGTGATTATATTGCCAAAGGTCCCGGTGTGGCCGACATGAAGGGTGGCGATATCATCATCCTACAAGCCCTGTCTGCACTAAAGGACCAGGGCCTGTTAGAACAAATGAATATAACCGTAGTGATGACTGGCGATGAAGAATCGACAGGACCTAGCGAATATACGGAACAGGCCCGTGCGGCTCTGGTAGCCGCCGCGCAGGATGCCGATATTGCCCTGGGCTTCGAGAATGGCGATGGCAATCCATCTACCGCTATTCCTGCGCGACGTGGCTATGCCAATTGGGAGTTACGGGTAAAAGGGAATCCCGCTCACTCCTCGCAGATATTCCAGGATGAAGTAGGTGCAGGTGCAATATTTGAAATCAGCCGCATACTCAATAGCTTCTACGAGGAACTTAGCGAGGAAGAATACCTTACCTTTAATCCTGGAATCATAATCGGTGGCACCGAGTTGAACTTCGACAGCGATACCAACCGTGGTGACAGTTTCGGCCTATCCAATGTTGTATCGCAAGACGCCATAGCCCGTGGCGATTTACGCATGATTTCGAATGAGCAAACGATGCGAGCCAGGTCGGCCATGGAAGCTATAGTGGCGCGCAATTTGCCACTCACCGATGCCAAATTTCTAATGGATGCCGGCATGCCGCCATTTCAAGACAGTGAAGGGAATCGCCGACTGCTAGGCATGTTCAGCCAGGCCAGTCAGGATCTGGGCTATGGCGAAGTTACCGCTGTGGATCCCAGCCGCGCGGGTGCTGCAGATATTTCCTATGTGGGTGACTATGTAGAAATGGCCATTGACGGATTGGGAATGGGTGGTGCCAACGATCACACCGTAGACGAGACCGGCGATCTTGAAACCCTGCACATGCAGGCAAAGCGTGCGGCGATTTTAATGCATAGGCTTAGCAGAGACGATTAAGCCTAAATCAGATATATCTTCCAGGATAGCTCCCTATTCTTGTTTTTTGACCCGCGACATCAAACCTAGCGGCCTGCCCTCAGGATCTATTAGAAAAGCCATCCACTCTTCCGTCCCGTCTTCGTGGGTGTGAATGAGATGAGGCTGATTACTAATCTCTACCCCAGCTTTTTCTAGTGCATCACAGCTTTGTTTTATGTCCGTGACATTGAAATAGAGAATCGATTCCTCGCTGTTTATTTTTTTAGTCTCACTGAGAAACAAACGGGTTCCTGCTATATCAAAAAATGCCAGATCACCAAAACTGTATAAGTGTGGAATGCCAAGTTTTTCCTGGTAAAACTCAATAGATTCGACCAGGGATTTAACCGTTCGTGAAACTTGTCCTAAGCCTGCGGTGCCTATTACTGATACCCGTTCTCCGCTCATTACACTGTCCTCTGTTGAAAAACCATGAAATTTTCCATCCTGGATAGCCGCCTCGCTCCGCGCCAGGGCACTGGCCTTGGGAGTGCTGAACCAGGACTTTAAAGCTGCCTTATTTTTCAGACCCAATTTCCCCAGGGCATTTGCAATATGGAATTTAACTCCATCACTGCTTATTCCCAGGCCTGCTGCTATCGCTCGATTTGTGGCTCCATGTTGCGCGGCATGCACGACGCGCCACTCAGTAGGCGTAAGTACATCATCATAAGCTGGCCTTCCCCTACCTCGGTGGACGATCTTCTCGTTGCTCGTTGATTTACGCCGTGGCTTTCCAGACATACTGCCATGCTAGCAGTGAAGTCAGGGAATTTCCCTACCCTTTTCTATAATATTCCATGTTCGAAGTTATAACTCGGGATTGCCTGAATGCGGTCAGACTTGTCCTGACACACTGCTGTAATGGATAATCAATGCAGCAAACAAAAGGACAAGCCCATGCAATTTATGATAACTGCCTATGACGGAAAAGATGAGGATGCACTGCAGCGGCGCATGTCCGTGCGCGAAGCCCATATTGATGAAGCAAAGAAGCTGAAGGAAGCCGGAAACCTGATCGCCGGAGGGGCTATTTTGAATGAGGCAGAGCAGATGATCGGATCTACCATGTACGTGGAATTCGATTCGCGTGACGCACTCGACCAGTGGCTAATAAATGACCCCTATGTCACCGGCAGGGTATGGCAGGACATCACAGTCCTGCCGATACGACTCGCAATCAAGTCCTGAACTTACTCGCCGGGTCGTAGATGCTCCAACTTCAGTCCGATCGCACCGCCGGGACCAAAACCTTTCCAATAGGTATGGTCATCACCTTGCTGGCCATTACGTACCGAATAAACCGCATCGGCACCGTCGGGAACGACTTCCAGATAAGAGGTTCTGCCCTCTAGTTGTTTCAGATAATGATCGAAATAGGCCGTGGCAAAATGATCCATGATGTTGTTCATGCGCACATTATCCCAAACTGGATCGCTGTAGTGACCAGCTCCTGTGCCGTCTTCACTGTTAAGAATTTCTACTGGCACAGGATAGGGCGCGCCCGCGTTATGCCCTGCATTTTTGTAAGTTAACAAATAGCGATCACTGTTTACTGCGTTCTCATAAATCGCTCTCGTTCCATTCTCATAGCCGGCAACGGTGTCGGCATCACCGGCGAGATAAAAAGTTGGGACATTGATCCCAGCCAAGTCTTCGGGTCGCCAGAATCCGGAATTCATTCCCCAGGGTGCAACAGCGAACCCAGCTTTAATTCGCGAGTCCAGATTGGGCCTATAATCTGGATTTCCCGTAGCATGTTGTGCAAGAAGTTCATTTGGAGGAGCCAATAATTCGGTCACAACTTCATCGCTGTAACCACCGCCCAGATTATTAACAAGACCGTAGCCACCCATAGAATAACCGACAACACCCGTAGTGTTCGCATCCAGCAAGCCGACCAGAAAACTGTCGGAATCTTCGGAAAGATTGGCAAGAGTATTCAATACAAAGCGTTGATCGAGGGGGCGGTTGTAAAGTGTGCTTTGAAAAGCTTGCTGGTCGTCATAAGTGCTGTCGGTATGGTCTATCGAAGCCACCACATAGCCCTTGCTCGCAAGATTTTCACCGAGGTGACTCATAAGGTAGCGGTTGCCCGGATAACCATGAGAAATAATAACCAGAGGATAGCGAGCATCCGCACTATTTGGGTCGGCATCGCGCACTGCCTTGCCGTGCAGAGTTGCTGTAATGGCTGGGTTACGGGTTATTGCCTGGTACTCGCCACCGGGGGATTGATTCGACGCTAGTGCAGCTGGATACCATACTTCAACGGTTAGGCTTCTATCATAGATAGCACTCTCACCTCCTCGATCAGTATTAATAATATCTATTCGATCTGGGTCAACGAATTGTAAAGTCCTTACACCGATATCGTAATCACCAAATTTGGTCAGTTCGGGCGCATCGGGCCGCACAATATCAATACGGTTTTCCTGTGCTATCAAGTTTGTAACCATGCCCAAAAACAACACTACCAAGCCGAAGAATCTCATACCTTGCATCCTGTTACTCAGAGTCAATCAATGACTTCATTATAAATCGATTGGTGAAAAACGACAGGCTTCGATAGTCAAAGCTAAAACGAATACCCATCCACCCGCCGCGTGCTGGAGGCTACGCAGTGGGTGAATAGATTACGGGAACTAGTACCGATATGCCAGTGCTCGTTCCTCGGCCGTGTCAGTATGACCAAGGAAGTCATGCAGAATCAGATACAAGCTGGGCACCAGAAAGAGGGTAATAATGGTAGCAAACAGAACACCCCAGGCTAGTGAAATGGCCATGGGGACAATGAAGAAGGTAGCCGGATTGGCGGTAATCATTAAAGGCACCAAGCCTATAAAGGTAGTCAGAGAGGTCAGGAAAATAGGACGGAAACGCATCATTCCTGCTGTTGAAACCGCCTCCACCATGCCCATACCCTCGTTACGCAGGCGATTGATTGAAACCACCAATACCAGACTCGCATTCACCACCACACCGCTGAGGGCGATTATGCCCAGCAACGAAAAGAACACCAGATCCGCTCCCATAATGAAGTGACCAAAGATAGCGCCTATGGCGCCAAAGGGAATGACACTCATTATAATCAATGGCTGGGTATAAGACTTAAGCGGTATTGCCAGTAGTGCAAAAATGACCATCATCGCCAACGGGAAGGTCGAGAACAGATCAGACAGCGATCGCAATTGCTGCTCACCTTCTCCTCCCACAACTAGCTCAACATCCAGGTCCCTTGCCCATCGTGCTTGAAACTTGGAAATTACTTCACGTCGAATCTCATCGGGCTTCACTACGGTTCGGTCGATATCACCACGGACGGTAATGACACGACGACCATCCTGTCGATTAATACTGGAGTAGCTGCTGCCCAGCGAAAAATCGGCAATGCTTAAAAACGGTACCTCGGCACCGCTTGGCGTTCTAATTAACAAGTCTTCCAGATTGCCTAAAGACTGTCTTTCATTTTCGGGGTAGCGAACCATGACCCGAATATCATCGGAGCCTCGCTGAATACGCTGCGATTCAGCACCATAGAAAGCCTGCCTAACCTGCGTAGCGATGTCATTCAGGGTCAGGCCCAGAGTCTTACCCTGCTCCAGAATCTGAATCTGCACTTCCTGCTTACCGGCACGAAATGAATCTGATATATCGAATACACCAGGATAACGGGCCAGTTCAGCGCGTAGTTCGGTGGCAGCAATCTTCAGGTTTTCTTCATTGCGACCTTCCAATCGGTAATTGATTGCATCACCCGCAGAGAAGGCATCGGAAACAAATGTTAATTCCAAAGCATCAGGAATCGTCCCGACTTTTTCACGCCATCGATCACGAACATCGGCAGAGCTAATCTGTCCGCGTTCGAAGAATGGAGTAAGGTACAACACAACTTCCGCTACTTCACTGCTGCCGGCATTGCCGCGCCCAGGACTTGCTGGGCCCCCGCGTGGCGCACGTCCACCGATGATGGTAAGAATACTGGATACCACTCGCTCCGTGGATTCAGGGGCTGCACCACTGGCTTTCAGTCCTAGCAATTCCTCTTCCAATTCGGCAGACAGTTCTAGCGCCTTGTCTTCGAGAATTGAAATAGCATCTTCAGTAATATAGCCCGGCACACCCACAGGCATGACAACAGTTCCCCAAACCACATCACCTTCAACAGAAGGCATAAATTGAAATATCACGCGACCCGACATTAGCAGAGCAAAGGTCACAATTATTACACCTGTAGCGGTGGCCCAGGCAGCGTAACGATACTTCAACACTTTCTTCAACGCTCGTTGGTAACCGTGCTCGGAAAAATACTCCATGCCATGTGCAATTCGACCCTGAAAATTTTGCCAGGCCATTACAATTCTAGTGCCCTCGAACAGATAGCCTTCGGTTTTACGATGGGCAATATGTCCCGGCAAAATTAATTGAGATTCAACTAAACTGGCCACCAAACAGAAGACAACTACGGCTCCGATAGCATTGAAGAAGGCGCCCATCTGTCCGTCCAATAGCAAAATCGGCAAGAAGGCAGCGATGGTAGTTAACACGCCGAATATGACCGGCACTGAGACTTCCATAGTGCCTTCTATAGCAGCATCTTCCTTCGACAGGCCCTTCCTCTCATAGGAATGTATTCGTTCACCCACTACGATTGCATCATCAACGATGATACCGAGCACCAAAATGAAGCCCATGACTGTCAGCGAACTAATGGTAAGCCCGACGCTTGGGAAAAGCGCAAGCGCTCCAGCAATAGCGATTGGTATGCCTGCCGCAACCCAGATTGCCAATTTGAAACGTAAGAACATTGCTAAAATAATCAGTACAAGTAATAAGCCTGTATAGGCATTCTTGGCAACCGTGCCGATTCTGTCCTGAGTAGCAACGGCAGAGTCGGTAATGACACTCAAGGTCATGCCTTCAGGCAATTTAAATTCTGCAGACTCCATCCACTCACGTATTAGTCTTGCAGAACTAACGATGTCTTCATCACCAACGCGAAGCACGTCTATGACGGCGGCATTGACACCATTCAATCGGGCATCCAGATAGCCTTCCTCAAAACCGTCGTTAACTGTTGCGATCTGGCCGAGGCGCAATTGTGTTCCATCCGGATAGGACTGTACGACAATATTTTCGTATTCATCGCCGCTGTAAACTTGACCCTTGGTTCTCAACAGTATTTCACCGGACGCGGTTCTGATTGTTCCGCCGGGCAAATCCAATGAGGCGCGGTCTATTGCGCGAGAAATTTGATCCAGAGTCAGTCCATACTGACGCAGGGTAAATTCTGATACCTCGATAGATATTTCGAAGGGGCGAATGTATTCGATATTAACTGATGAGATTCCATCAAGATCCAGCATTTCATTGCGTATTCTTTCGGCAACGCCTTTGATATTGCTATCATCCGTATTCGATGCCAGCGCCATAGTCATGACGTTTCCGCTGGCACTGAAGGCGCGCACAATTGGCTTCTCTGTTTCAGCCGGGAAAGTTGTAACGGCATCAACCTTACCCTTTACGTCATTCAGTACACGGTTCAAATCTGCTCCACTGGTCAACTCCAGCGTTGCATCGCAACCTCCCTCACGGGCCGTGCTGGTAAGCCGTTCTATATCTTCCGCACCTTCCAGAGCTTCCTCGATGCGCAGACAAACCGCCGATTCGGATTCCGCGGGCGTGGCGCCCAAATAGGCGACGTTTACCTGAATCAAACCGAAATCTATATCGGGAAACTCTTCCTGATTTAGATTGAAATAGGAAATGATGCCGCCAGCGAGGAAGATCATCATCATCAAGTTGGTTGCGACTGGATTCTTAATAAACCAGGTAATTGGAGTTCTCAATTATTGACCTCTGCTTCTACATTCTTGATAGGCTATAGGATACTTAGGGAGCCTCTGAACAAATCTATGGCCACTCTGCGGGAGTCTGGCGCGCGCTGAAGCAAGGCGTCGTACGCAGGTAATGGTTATTCCATTGCCAAGCACGACAACGCCGCAGTACGGCGCCTGCTTAGGCCCCGCCTGTAGGCCAGAGAGGTCATAGATTTGTTCAGAGGCTCCCTAGATTAATTCTTTAACCGGTTGCACAGACATACCATTTACTACTGCCTGGATTGGCGATGTACAAATGAACTCACCCGGTAACAAGCCGCCGCTAATTAGCACTTGCTCTTCCTCCAAACGAAAAATTTCAACATCGCGGTAGTGCATTTTATTTTCTGCGTCCACTACCAATACCTGATTGTTATTTCGAATAACAGTTCTTGGTAGAGAAATCAGATCGTCAACGCGCTTGCCTACAATAGTCGCTTTAACATACAGACCGATAGGCAGGGGTATCTCTGACTTCATATGAACATTTGTTTGCGTGTGTGTAGTGGGTTGCTTGACTCGAATTATGGTTTGCACCGTGTTGCTGTTGGCATCGATTGCAGCTTCGGTTCTTACCAACTTGCCGCTCCAACTGTATTCATCGCCTCCATAGAAGCCTTTCAGCGTGACGTTCGGCGCCTGATCGCCCTCAAGCTCACCGCGCATCCCGAGGGGTACGTCCAGAAAACCTAGCTGCCGAATAGCCAACGGAACCCGCACCTCAACTTCCTCGGCACCATAGAGAACAGCAACACTCTGAGCTCGATTTACGTATTGGCCCAATTCCACATCGCGTGACTGAATTATGGCGTCAAAGGGCGCCCGAATATCTGTTCGCCGCAGATCGAGTTCGGCTTGGCGGTAGCTAGCCTCGGCATCAGCAAGTTTTGCCGCGTTAACATCGGCAGTACGCTTTGCGTCCTGTAATTGCGAATCGCTGGCCAGGCGTTTTTCAGCAAGCTCCTGGATTCGTTCTAAATCATTGCTGGCATGACTTGCTTCGGCCTGTGCCTGCTGCATAGCAGCTAAACTGCGCGCCTTGGCCGTTTCATAATCGCTACTTTCCAAACGCAGCAATGATTCCCCCTGTACAACAAATCCACCGGCTTCCATTGCCGGCGAAATCCATTCGACCGGTCCAGCGACTGGAGCAGAGATGCTCGCTACCTGGGAAGCCTGAACCTTGCCTTGAGACTCAACATACAATTGCACAGATTCGGTTTGCACCTCGGCCACCCGCACACTCACGGCAATTATCTCGGGCGCTGCTTCTTCAACGACTGTTGGCGTGCGCAACAAAATTCCTGCGAAAAGAATACAGCCCACCAAAATCCCGATGGGAATCAATACACGCTTCATGCGATCGCTCCTATGATGTCCTTGCTTGCGAAATTACCGTTGTTCATATAATTCTTCAGGCCTGTGTTTATGTTCTATTAATAGTATTAGGACCATGGGTCCTTATACGTTTTAATTTTTTCTACTATGCAGATTGACTCTATGCGCCATAAAACGACATAGCTACATTGCAGTTCTCTTTAAACCTTCACTCTTGAATCTAATCGCTTCAGCAACTGCGCGGCGAAGATCTTCGAAATGGGTTTGCAGGGCCGCGGCCGCGATCTCACCGTCTCTTGAGTTCAGACTTAACCTCAGGGAGTTCAGCAGCTGCTTTAGGGTATTCTTCTTCAACTCCGGTTTGATACCTAATTTCATCATCTGGTCAACAAACTGCGCCTTCAGATCATTGCTGATCAGTCGCACCACCAGGTTGTCAGCGACACGGGACATATAGTCCAAGAGTTCTCGCCATTTTGGTTGCATGGATTCGAAATCGCTGCACTGTTCTGCTAACTCTACGACCATTGTCTTAAGTTGGATGAGTTCTTCTTCAGAGGCGGCCTGGATCGCATTCTTTGCCGTAAGTGCCGATAGCACGCCAAATGTCTGCAGGAACTGATCCACTAAAATCGGGTCTGGCACCTCATCCATCGCCATTAGCGGACCTAGAATTGCGATACTCGCTGAATCCACGCTCTGTACGCGGGCGCCACCGGGTTGAATCCGAATTAATCCCAGCTGCTCCAACTGCGACAAGGCCTCTCTCACCGCTCCACGACTGGCATCAAAACGGGCAGCGAGGTCTCTTTCCGATGGAAATCGCTGGCCGCTACGATATTGCCTACGAAGAATTTCATTGCGTAGGCTATCCGCTATTTCATGACTAATGGTGGTAGATGTGGCCATTGAACTGCCTGATTCCTGAGCCTGAGGCTCATCGACTACTGCTATATTTGGTCTGACCAAATTGGTCGGACCAAATATAGGGCCAAAATCATAATAAGCAAGCCTGAGGCGGTGAATAACTTGCCTGCAAAGCTAAACCGAGGTGAATTTCTACAAATCCAGCAAGGTACTGAATTAATTGCACTGGATCTTGCTGCAGGGCCACTATGACAAAGATGACCAGAGTTCACAAAACCATGGGTACAGCCAATTTTAAACGGACGCGGTTCTACCAGGCATTCTCAACACCTCGCTTGTTCAGCGGCACCAGCTGAGCAACACAGCAATAAAATCGAGTCAATAAGCGCAGCAAATTCGCTGTCTGCTGCCAATCAATAAGATAACTGTCGAAAGATACTCAAAACAGGCCCAGCCTGGGTCCCAGCAGTTGTTCAGCTGTGGCAAATCTGCTTAAATCTTACCCTCTTTCGCCCTATGGACCTTGTTTGTCCCTGAAAATTAATTTTAATAAAACCTGGCACGGTTATAATTCGGCTAACTCAACAAGAAGTACCTTTTCACGCCTACGCAGATATAAGAAACAACAATATGGAACCGTTAAAGCAATATTTAATCGATAACTTCGAAGGGGTGTTTATCCTCGTCATTTTGGTCTTCGTGAGCGCCATAGTTTGGTTCGTTGAATCAAAGCTCTCGTTCTTGAATTTCTTCTACTTACCGGTTCTATTAGGTTCTTACTACCTAGGCATTCGCTCTGGTGTGTTGGGCGCGTTTTTCACCTTCCTGGTTATCGCTATATTCGCCAGCATTTACCCCGACCGCTTTACCGCTCCTATGGACATATTCGGTCTCTGGGCGTCGGTATTAATCTGGGCAGGTTTTCTGATTTTAACCGCCGTTATAGTGGGATTTACCCATCGCGAATTGCAGGACAAAATTACAGAAGCACTGCGTGCAAAAGCAGAGGCTAGTGGTAACGCAGAATTACTAGAACAAACCATGACCACCATTCGAGAATTCGAATCCGAACTGGATTACAAGGTGGAGGAAAGAACCCGAGTTTTGGAAGAGAAAACCAAGTCAATTCGGGCACACAAAGAGAAGGTGGAAGAGGCGCTTTACTCCACCATGGATCCAGCCGTGGTTAAGTTAATGATCGAGGGACGGATTCGTACCGAGAATCGTCGTATCAGTGTCATGTTTTCAGATCTCAAGGGGTTCACCAAATACTCCGAAGATCATTCCGCCGAGGTTGTGATCACCGAATTGAACAAATACCTGGCGGACATGGAAACCATTCTGCTCAACTACAATGCTCATATCGACAAATACATGGGCGATGGAATCATGTCAGAATTTGGCGCACCCATTCGTTACGAAAAGCATCCTCTCCTTGCCGTGGCCTGTGCCTGGAAAATGCAGGAGCGAATGCAACGGGCGAAACATCCGTTTAAGCTCAGAGTCGGCATATCAACCGGCACCGCAACGACTGGTATTATTGGTGCTAAGCGACAATCGTTTACCGCCTTTGGAGACACGGTAAATTTGGCTTCCCGCATAGAAGGCATGTGTGAGCCAGGGCGTGTGACCGTCGATGAATCCACATTCAAAGAATGTAATGATATCTTTGATTTTCGGCCTGTGTCTGGACTTGCCTCCTATACCCAATCTGGCAATCCGGCTCTGGTAGATGAGATCACCGCCTTGATTAAAGCGGTCGATGCAAACTCCAATGATGTCACCATGCGTGTCGAACTGGCTCGATTATTGAAAGAGGCCAACGACCCGGAACAGGCTCACATACATTTGAAATTCGCCATGGAACTGGCCCCAGACAACAAAGACGTTAAAGTCGCCTATGCGGAAAATTCCGTGTTAATGGAGCAGCAACGGGATCTCACCGTCAAAGGCAGACGCAGCACGGTGCATCTTTATGAAGTAGTCGCTTTCAAGAACCCACTGGATCGATGCCAACAACTTCCCGCTCATCTACTCAAAGACCTTGAGCCAAAACTGGATAAACTGGTGACCTATCCTGAAGATTTCATACTCCCGGTTGAGTGTATTGACGGCTCCGTCGGTTTTTCCCGCCTGACAGGTATCACGGCATTTCTGCTAGCAGACCGCATGAACCTGGTAGACCAAGAGAAACACGATATTCTGGAAGCTGGTTATCTAGCTGAAATTGGCAAGACCATTGTGCCTGAGAATATTCTCAACCGAAACGGTGGCCTGACCGAAGACGATTTTACTCACATCCATATGCATCCAAGAGAAGGGGTACGCAAGCTGCGTAATGCTGGCTATGAAAATGAGAGAATGCTGGAATTAATTGAATGTCATCACGAGAACTTCGACGGCTCTGGTTATCCTGCTGGTATCAAGGGTGACAATATTCCAGTAGGCGCGCGCATCCTGGCTGTCGCCGAGGCCTACATAAGCCTCACTTCCAATAGACCCTATCGCGATCCCTGGGATGGCAAGGCAGCTCTAAACGAGATCGGCAAGTACGTGCGATCAGGCAAGTTTGATCCAATAGTTGTGGACACTCTGTCCGAGATCGTTGGCGAGCTTGATAGCTAAAATGGGATAAGCAAATAGAAACATAAACAATGAAAAATTATAGTCGAATTACCACAGTAGCCCTGCTGGCAATAGTACTCTCTGCCTGCAGCCTGTTTGCTCCAAAAACGGTTTGGATAGATGTGCGCTCTCTCGATGAATACAACGAAGACCACATTGCCAATACCGAGCACATTCCCCACACCGAGATTGCCGCTCAAATTAGCGATCTGGACCTGGACAAATCCACACCGATTAAGCTGTTCTGCCGCAGCGGTGTTAGAGCTGGTCTCGCCTTGACCGCACTTGAGGATTTAGGCTATAGCAACGTAGAAAATGTTGGTGGTATCGCCGATGCGAGGGAAGTACTAAACCGCTAGAACAGAAGCCAATCGATCTCAAATGAACGACGCGGGAAGTTAATAATTTTCCCGCAGTCCGCCTTAAGATTCCTCTTACGTCTTTTCAGACACTCGCTATAATCGCTGGGCTTTTTAGAGATTTTCAAACATACCTGGCTCATCGAGAACAGCGATGACAAGCACACAGGTGAACTGCACGATCACTGCTGGACCGCCGATGTCATTACTCCCAGCAACAACGCAACCGTTAACTATAACGGCACAGATCAGTACGTGTGAGGAAAATTTTTGCTGATGTAGATTCGGCTGCGGGTGAACCGCCACTTTCCTTTACTGATAATGTGACTCGAGTCAATAATTGAGAGATAAAAAGACCTCTCAGCTTAGCTGATAACTCCGGCACTCACCCGAAGTCATAAATGCTATTTCCAGTTTAGCCAATACCATATATTCACAACCGAATAACCAACTTACTGCTTAGTTTGCCCGATCCGGGATAATCCACAGGTAGTCACTTAGTGTCAGTGTACTCAAACAATTGCTTGCGGGCGTGAGGTAGCTTAACAAACCCGGACAGTCTGGATTTTGATAACTGGAAAAGCCCGCCGTTTTCCCTTCTGGCCATCCAGCACGAACATGGCAGTTGCGACAACTGGTTGCGATTGGATGCGTCACCCCTTCAATATAAGGGTTTACTGCTATGTCCAGCTCGCCTTTTTCATTTGCTGGCACAGCATAAGAGTCAGTTAGCAGGTAATGATCCCAGGGACCCACTGCCGCAGGTAGAGCCGGTCGATTAGTCGCATACATTCCCCGATCAGGCTGATCTGACCACCAGACACTTTGCAAAGTCCAACTTGGTAGCTCTTTTGTATTAATATGCATCGCTATAGTGATTAAATAGTCACCTACGCCTATAGGCTGGTCGTTGGCCCAGTAGCTGGCTGCGGTTAACACTGCTTTATCCGACTGATCGAACGCCTCCCAGTCTGCTTCGCTGATCTTATGATAATAAAAATTATCAAGCGCATGGACTCTGGCATTAGCCTTCACAGTAGGCAGTGGTTCGTTGCCCGCGGCATTTTTTACGCCATACAAAAATTCAACGTCGCGCATCTGCCCGACAGCATCACCGCTGGGATCGACACCTACTAATGTGTCCCAGAATTCGTAGCCCGCATAGCCGCTAAACGTCGTAGGAAAGTTGTTCTTCCAGACTGGTATTGCCGTGATGCCTTCTGCTTTAACAGGCCAGTACATATGTTTGGTGACAATAAATTCCTGAGACACTTCTATCTGATGAACTTTGTCCTGATGCAGCTGATCGAGCGTTGATTTTAAATACAGCTGATCTTCGCGTATATCATTCATGGCCTCTTGGCTAAGCGACTCAGTGGGGATCATGATGTCACCATTAAATAGGAAATGACTGCCATCACAGGCTATGGTTGCGCCAGTGCTACTCTTGCAAATGCCATTGGGAAAATTATCGATAACCTGGCGCGGAATATCGTAGACGGGACCGGGAGTATTAACCTCTGGGATATTATCCAAGTTTCGTGACTTCATGGATTCGCTGGCGTTCGCTGTAGAGTTGGATGTTGTGGTTTCCAAATCACTGGCGAATGCGGCCTTGGTATTAGGCCAGCTATACCACAATGGCCACTCACCATTTTCCGCTCTCTGCATAATTCCGGCCCATAGTTTCCATCCATGTTCTCGGATAATTTCACGATCACCTTCATCAGTCGCTTTTTGTAAAGCAGGCAGATTCTGCATATAGCCATAACCCGCTGGGAAAGGTGTATATAGGGGTGTTGCTGAGTCACAGCTAACCAACACAAAACTACTGAGAACAAACACGTAGCGAAGCATAGTGGCAACCTTTATATTTTTTATGGTATTGGCAAGCATAGACAAAAGCCTATGCTGATATTTGGTGAGTAATTATTTTTATCAATTTAGCGGCTCCACTACAACATCATGCTCACCATGGGCATCTATGATCTTTACACTTTCTGGGGCGTTTGTAGCACCAATGCCCTCAGTGAATGAGGCCGTATAATAAGTCATAAGCTCCGTGGTCACTCCCGATGGAACCTTCTCGAAATATTTGTAAGTACCTTCTTCTGCTCCATCACTCTGAAAAAATATTCGCCAGCCACTCGTTCCATAATGACAACTGGCAAAGACGCTGATGACCTTTGCTGAGCCTCCTACATAGTCTCGACTGTAGGCTTTATAGATTAGGTCACCGGCAGTTGCCAGCCGGGTAGTTGAATTTTCATCTGTCATGCGAAATCCCCTCTAAGTTTGGTGTTTCTATGGGTTTGATGCCTGACAAGATCGGCATCGGATTAATTGGTGCTTTAATCCGGACTCCAGATAGTCCTCCTTGGAGGACATCCGCTCGGCTACATCAAGAGCGTTTATTTTTTGTGCTTGGGGCATAGTACTACCAAAAATATCACGAAGTAAACGGGATATGTACAAAGTATTCAGGAGCGAAAATTAGTCCGAATGGATTTTTGATAGGTAAAGATCAGACAGGAACTAAGTAATCAGCGAAGCTAGTACACGACGTTGACCACTGAATGGTCGACGGCCATGCATCACCAGAAAATTGTCTACAAGTGCAATATCGCCAGTCTGCCAGGGAATATCGAAAGTCAGTTCATCTCCCAATTCGATAGCGGTTGCCATCGCCTCCAAACTAATTGCTGAATCATCGCCGAAGCGAATCGATTTCTCCGACTCATTGCGCGTGTCCTTCCATCCGCGAAAGGCAGCGATGAGCTGGTTGAAAAACACCTGCCGCCCATTGTCTGTTTCTCTAACCGCAGGCAATACTGCCGTGGTAACGCGCAAGCTATCGTGATCCAACCATTGCCAGTCATAGCCAAGTTTTCTGAGCTTGTCCTCGGCCGTGCTTCTATCTTCAGTACTGAGCGTACTGCGCCAGCTGCGTCCCTGACCGGATTCGGGGTCATCGTTGCCAGGCATCACATTGGAATAGCGCACACCCTTCTCTTCGCAGGCTTTCACGAACTCCGCCGCGCGCTTTCGTAGTTCCTGCAATAGAATATCGGAGCGACACAGAGGAGTGGCACCGCCGCTCTCGGCAGCCTGTTCACAGTAGAAGAAAAGCTTGGAGGGATAGATCGGTGTTTGCGCCATCTCGTGATGCAGATAGATGGACACGTCTGCCGGTGCTTCATTGGCTGTGAATACGCGCTCGGTTCTGTTACGACGCACGGCATTAGAGAGGGACTCGGCATAGGTAAAGTTTTTCAGCCCGAAGCCTTGAATGAAACTATCGAAGTCTAGGTCAGAGTTTACGGGCAAACCCCTGAACAATATCGCGCCATGCTCGGTCAACTGTTGCAAAAGTAGGGTTTTGTTCTGAACAATCCAGGTATGAACTTGTGCCAGCTCCGCCTCGGCAGTTTCACAGGCATAAACGAGAGGAAACAACTCATCATACTGCTGTTGCTGTTCGACTGTAGTTTGTTGCATAGAAAATGATGTCATAGCCTTAATCGTAGATAGGATAGAAAGTATTAAAAGCAAGATCACAGAACACAGCTGGATCATTAAAGCGCCGGTTTTGATTGAGCGCAGAGATTGCCGCCATTTCTTCATTAGTTAATTCGAAATCGAAGAGCGCGAGATTTTCTTTTAGCCGTGCTGGATTCACGGTCTTGGGTATCACCGCCGTATTGCGCTGAACACCCCAACGCAGGACCACCTGTGCCGAACTCCTGTTTACGCGTTGTGCAGCAGCCAGTACCACCTCTTTTTCCAGTACTGATTCATTCTCGCCAGCCATATCCAAAGACACATAGGAGAGAGCGCCCAGTGGTGAAAATGCGGTAATCGCCATTTTGTAGGCCTGTGCCGCTCGAATCAGGTTTTCCTGGCTTAGATAGGGATGGGATTCAATCTGCAGCATAGCTGGTTTTATTTCAGCGTAGGCCATCAAGTCGTGCAGCAGACCGGTATTGTAGTTACACACCCCAATCTGTTTAACCAAACCTTTCTTCTGCAAGGCCTCCATCGCTTTCCAGGTTTCACTGAGAGGCACAGGATCGATTTGCATTTTCGGTTTCGCCGCGCCGGGATCAAAAAACCATTCCGGCGGATAGCGCGTCTCGACATCCACGTACTGCAAGGAAATAGGAAAATGAATCAAATACAGATCGAGATAATCCACACCCAGGTCCTGTAGCGTTTTTTCACAGGCGGCCTGTACATGCTCTGGGCGGTGATAGGTATTCCATAGTTTGGATGTTATCCATAGATCTTCTCTCGCGCACAGATTCTTGGAAAGCGCAGCGCTGATTCCAAGCCCCACTTCCGGCTCGTTACCGTAGTCCGCTGCGCTATCGAGATGCCTATAGCCAATCTCTATGGCATTGCTGACCACCTCGGCCGTGTCCGCCTTGTCTATTTTCCAAAGACCGAGACCTACAGCTGGCATTGGGCTGCCTGCGACTTCTATTGTTGATGCCATGTGTTTTCCGTATTTAGTTTCAAACTATGTTCAGCAACGAATACTATTCATTTAACGCTGCGGCCAAATCATGTTGTGTAATAAATTCTTTAATATCGACAGGCAAACCAGACACGATCGACTGCTGTGCGGCGCTGGCGACTATCATCGCCCAAAGCCCCTGTTCTGGAGTAGCGCTGTCAACGGGTTTCCCTTCAAGTTGATCGAGGAAGGCATTGTGCTCATAGTAGCTTGCACCGTGATGCCCGGACTGCTCGATCACCGCGGGATAACTCAGATCAGTTGTGCGTGACGCACCCTGCTCGCCCAGACACACGGAAACAGACGCCTCGACTGCTTTCTGCTGGTGGATAGCTACTTTCTCTATTGCCACGAAGCGTCCGGCATCACCAGTTACTACCAACTCTTCGTAAAAGTCGGGACAAAACATGTTCAGGGTAAAGCTCGCTCGTACACCGTTGGCATAATCGATGGTGACAAAGCCATGGTCATCGATATCCGATTTTCTGCCGTCCTTCTCAAAATCCAGAAAATTGACTGCCTGACCACCGCTGGCATAGACTCGTTGTGGTGACGATTCCGCCAATAGATTGATCAGATCAAAATAGTGGCAGCATTTTTCAACCAGGGTGCCGCCGCTGTACTCGTTAAATTTATTCCATTGCCCGACCTTGTCCAGAAACGGCGGTCGGTATTCACTCATGCTGATAGTTTTAATATTGCCCAGGGATTTGCGCGACAAGGCTTCATGGAAGGCCTCTATGTACTGTGCCTTGTAGCGGTACTGCAAACCAATCTGAATAAATGCTGAGTAGTTTCTGGCCTGTTCCACAATCTGCGCTGCATCGACCAGCGCGGTGGCCATAGGTTTTTCCAGGAAGATTGGCTTTCCAGATTTTAGCGCCACCTGCAACACATCGAAATGGCTATAATTAGGTGTGCAAATAAAAATCGCGTCCGCCGCTGAGTCGGAGCAGGCTGACTCGATATCGGTGTAGCGAATGAGTGAGTCTTGCGAGTACTTTTTGAATCCCCTCTCGGCGGCATCCAGACTCTGAGCACTGGTATCGTAGATGCCGTGCACACTCGCACGACCCAGTGTGGCCGCCACGCGCATATGCTCCTGGCCGATGGTGCCGGTTCCTATAACAACCAGCTTATGGTTAGGCTGATCGATCTTATACAGATACTTGTCCGCCGCAGGAATATGCTGCTGGTTCGCAGCAGTCTCGAAGAAGCGTAGTCGTGGTTTGTTCGAGTTTGTCATTTTAAATTGAAGCCAGGCCCTTCATTTTCATTCCGCTCAAGCCTGCTCTTTAGCCCTCACCCCAGCCATTATCAATGCTGGAGTATCATGCCGTGCAATCCACCACCAGACAAGCACATTTACAATAAGCAGCAAGCCGATCAGCGGCCAGAACGCGGCGCTTAGGCCATTCACCAGACCAATTGGGGAAAACAGCAGATACAGCCCAACCACAGAAGAAGCCAGAGTCGTCGCGCAGGGAATGGCGAAGCGCCAGGGCTTCATATCTACCTTGTTGTGTGCTGCATAGGTCCAGGCCTGCTCCCTAGGCATAAAATGCCCGATCAGCAACATGATGCCGACCTCGGCAATAAAGAGAAGCGCATAGAGATGCAGGAAATGAATTCCCAGCAGATCATTGAAGGCGAACTGAAACAACCCGTAGGCAATAATATGAAACACGATAACTACTTTCGGCCCAAGCGCCGGCACACGCTTGGTAAACAGCCCAACAACCACGATAGCGATAACGGGAATATTATAGAAGCCGGTAAAGATACGAATTATTTGCCAAAGACCTTCTGGTGCGAACTGTAGTAGTGGCGCCACCACAAACGAGAATAAGGCGATCACGATGCTGGCAATCTTGGCAACGCGGAGTAAGTGCGCGTCACTTACGGCTTGCTTCTTCATCGGCACATAAACATCGAGGCAGAATAAGGTTGCGGCACTATTGAGTAGAGAATTAAAGGAACTAAACACCGCACCAAGGAGGACTGCGAGAAAAAAACCAGTGGCATAAACCGGCAAAACATCTCGAATTAATTGCGGATAGGCAAGATCGATAGTCGCCAGGCCGGGACCATACAGATGAAAGGCAATCACGCCGGGAATCATCATCATGAACGGCACCATCACTTTAAAAAAACCCGAAAACAAAACACCCTTCTGTCCTTCCGCCAGATTCTTGGCTCCCAAGGTTCGTTGAATCACGTATTGATTGGTACACCAATAGAATAAGTTTGCGAATAACATGCCGGTGAACAGCGTGCCGAAGGGTGTTGGATCAGAAGAAGAACCGATGGCATTCAACTTCTGCGTCTCGGTGCTGGTGATGATATTCAGCCCTTCGCCGATGCTGCCACCGCCAAGAGCAGACAATCCCAACAGGGGCACGGTGATGCCAATAATTAGCAAGCCGACACCGTTCAGTGTGTCGGAGATTGCCACGGCACGCAGCCCCCCAAAAACAGCATACATAGCACCCACACAGCCAATACATATAATGGTAAGCACCAATGCCTGACTGTAAGGAATATCAAACAGTGCGGGCACATCAAAAAGTTGCAGCACGGCAATAGAGCCGGAGTATAAAACCGAAGGAATAGTTACCAGACCATAGCCGACCATAAACAGGATGACCGACATGCGTCGCACACCGTCATCGAATCTGTCGTTCAGAAATTCCGGTAAAGTGGTAAATGCACCGGCCAGATAGCGCGGCAGAAAAATAAAGGCCATGCAGATGGTGGCGAAGGCAGCGGTTACTTCCCAGGCCATACTGCTCATATTGAAACCGTAGGCAGAACCGTTAAGTCCAATCAACTGCTCTGCCGACAAGTTGGTGAGCAACATGGAGCCAGCAATAAAGATCGCACTCAGGCCACGTCCGGCCAGAAAATAACCGTCTCGGGTGCTAACTTCACCACGAGTCTTGCGATAGGAGATCCAAGCGACCAAGCCCATGAAAAACAGACAGCTAAGAATTGTTAGAACGATATCGTTATTGGTCACAGCGGATGGAGCCTTGTTGCAGGGGATTGTGAGGAATCATACTAGGGAGCCCCTGCCAATGCAGCACTGTTGAGAGGAGAAGCTAGTTCTTCGCCATTTCTGCATGCAGAAATTCGACGGCTACATTGATCGACTCGCCATCGACATCCACCAGTCGATTCGCCTGACGCATTAGCTGATCCGGAATGCCATCGACGATCGATTCGATTGCTTGCATAAATGCTGGCTGGGCCGCCGCCTTAGTGGAGGCCAATATTATACCGTCGTAGGCCAGCAGTGCATTGCGTGGATCATCCAGTAACAGCAGATCGAAAGCCGCTACACGCCCATCGGTGGTGTAGGCGCTGATCACATCTACCTGCCTCTCCACTAACGCGGTATACATCAGCGACGGATCGAAGGTAAGTTTCTCGGCGAAATCCATATTGTAAAGATCGCGCAGCCGCAGCCACTCGGGCCTGCCAAAAAATTCCAGATCGGCACCCGCAAGCAGATCGTCGGCATAGGGCAGCAGATCATCAATCGATATGACGCCCAATTCTTCGGCGCGATCGCGGCGCATGGCCAGGGCATAGCGATTCTGAAAGCCAGTAAAACCCACTGCCACCACACCCTGCTGGTCGAGGTAGTCGACCACCGCATTTCTAATGGCCTCTCTTCCGGGGTTTCCTTCGCGGTTCATGTAGTTCGCCCAGATCGTGCCGGTGTACTCCACGTAAAGATCGACAGTGCCATTGCTAATAGCCTCGTACAACACGTCAGAACCCAAGCCCAGATGTTGATCCACCATGAAACCCGCCTGTTCCAATTCACCCGCTAACAATCCCGCCATGATGTACTGTTCGGTAAACACCTTGCCCGCCACCACAAAATCAGCACGGGGCTGAGGCAGCAAGCCATACAAGGCGACAGCGCTTACCAGTGCGATAACCCCATAGACGCTTAGTCGGATGCGTCTTAACCTGGATGAATCAACTGCCTCGTTGCGTTTCTCCAATAACCACTGGATAGCGGCAACCAGACTATCCAGCCCAACCGCCAAACCCGCCGAGGCTAAACTGCCCACAGTCACCGCCACCAGGTTACGCGTCTGAATGCCGGTAAAAATATAATTACCGAAACTGGTTGCACCCACCAGTGTCGACAAGGTCGCCAAACCCACCGTCCAAACCATAGCCGTGCGTATACCCGCAACGATAACCGGCATAGCCAGAGGTAATTTGACCTCGCGCAGAATTTGCCTGGGCGACATGCCGATACCCTTAGCCGCTTCGATAACCGAGCTTGAGACCGATTCCAAACCGGTGACGGTATTGCGCACTATGGGCAACATGGAATACAGAGTGAGCGCGATAAAGGCCGGCAAGAAACCGATGCGACCACCCAGCAGCGCAACCACTAAGGCAAGAATCGCCAGACTGGGAAAGGTTTGAATAATACTCACCGTGGCAAGCAGTGGCTGCTTCGCCCGAGCCGACTGCTCCGCCCAGACACCCAGGGGAACACTGATCAGCACCCCCATGGTGATGGCGGCAAGAGTAAGCAGCAGATGGCCCTGAAAATAGGCCGGCAGTAACAGCAGTTGCTCGCGCAGATTATCACTCATCGTGCATCAACTCTTCGAGGCGTTGTGCACGCTTCCTCGGCATGGCCACGATATCGCGCACATAGTCGTGAGCAGGTTTGTTCAACAATTCCCGCGGCGTACCAATCTGCAGCACAACTCCCTCGCGCATCACCGCAATGCGGTCCGCCAGCAACAGTGCCTCGGTCATGTCATGGGTGACCATCACCACCGTCAGTTCCATGCTACGCTGAATACTCTTGAATTCTTCCTGCAACTCACTGCGCGTAATCGGGTCCAGCGCACCGAATGGCTCATCCATCAACACCACTTCCGGCTTCGCCGCCAATGCCCGAGCCACGCCAATGCGCTGCTGCTGGCCTCCAGAAAGCTGCGAAGGGCTGCGATCGCCATACTCATCAAAAGCAAGACCCACCATGTCCATACACTCTTCGCAGCGCGCACGAATCTTGTCAGGCTCCCACTGCAATAGACGAGGCACCGCCACCACGTTCTCGGCGACGCTACGATGAGGGAAGAGCCCTATGCCCTGAAACACATAGCCGATGTTACGACGCAGCTGCTCTGGGTCTTGATCGAGAACATTTCGGCCATTCACCCGAATCTCGCCACCGGAAGGCTCTTCCAGTCGATTGATCATCTTCAGGGTCGTCGTCTTACCACAGCCGGAGGCACCTATAAGACCGAGGAACTCGCCGCGCTCTACGACGAAGGAGGTGTTAGCGACCGCCAGGGTGGTGCCGCCGTCGTAGGATTTTTGTACGTTATTTAGTTCAATCATGAGTGGAGCCATACTAGCAAATAATGGGAGGGTGTGGGTTTGGTGCGATGGATACTATAGCAGGGGACATATATGGACGCTCCGCTAATGTCAAACAATACTGATCCTCGATTCTGAATCTAGTCTTCAGAATCGGTATGGTACATCCGTCTTCTATTACAGCAGATTGAGCATGAGAAAAGGCAGTGCTGACATATATCCGGACTCTATTAGAAGTATTCTCTTACTTCAGGTCCTTGATGAGATTCGCACCTAGCCGCTTTCAACACTAATAACTTTATAACTTTTTAACTTAACGATTCGCGTCTATTAAAATGATTTTCTTCATCTCACATAGTAATTCAAAGGACATTCATTAAGCTATTGGAGTCCCCCGGCTCTTGATTAATTCGCGGCAACCATGATCCGTAGCGTACTCTTTGCTAAACCGAATTCTGGCTGACTTTTAGGGTTGCCAAGTTACAGGCGCCCCTTTAGTCTTAACAATAAAAACCACAGAGCCCAAAAAGATGAACAAGCACATGTTGGCACTTCTTGCTGGAATACTTATTCTCAGTTCATCCACCACCTCACAGGCTGCAGAATTTTCCCAGATCAGTCCAGATGCAGAGGCACTGTCGCAGCTGCCTACTAGCGACTGGCTCACTAACGGTGGCGATCTCTTCAACCGAAATTTCTCAGCATTGACGGAGATTAACACCGACAACGTCAATCAACTTGGCCCGGTTTGGCGCACACATCTCGACGGCTCCGGAATCGCCGCCAAGTATTCCGGGGAAGCACAGACCCTTGTCCATGAAGGGGTCATGTATATCACTACCGGCGCCGACGATGTCTTCGCCCTTGGCGTTGAAACCGGGGAGGTTTTGTGGAGCTACTCGGCTAATCTTACTGATGAGATTTCTACTATCTGCTGTGGATGGACCAGTCGCGGTGTAGGCTTTGGCGAAGATAAGATATTTGTAGGACAGCTTGATGGAATGCTCAAGGCATTGGACAAAGACAGTGGCGAAGAGGTCTGGTCTATTCAAGCCGAAGACTGGGAAGAAGGTTATAGCATCACCAGCGCACCTTTGTATTTTCAGGGCATGGTTATTACCGGTTTCGCCGGTGGTGAATATGCCGCACGCGGCCGAGTGAAAGCTTATAGCGCTGACAATGGTAGCTTGCTGTGGACTTTCTATACCGTGCCCGGCCCGGGCGAGTTTGGTTTTGATACCTGGCCCGCTGATAACGACGCCTGGCAAACTGGCGGCGGAACAGTCTGGCACACACCTGCCGTCGATCCTGAGTTGGGCATGATCTATTTTTCAACCGGCAATCCCGGCCCCGACTACAACGGTGCGGTACGTGCCGGGGACAATTTATTCACTGCCTCCATCGTGGCACTGGATGCCTATACCGGTGAGTATCGCTGGCATTTTCAAGAGGTTCATCATGACATCTGGGACTACGATGCACCGAACCCGGTTGTCTTGTTCGATCTGGACTACAACGGCGTGCCACGCAAAGGCCTGGCCCAGGCCGGCAAGACGGGATGGCTGTATATTCTCGATCGCACTAACGGTGAGCCCCTGGTTGGCATTGAGGAGAGACCGGTACCACAGGAACCGCGCCAGGCGACGGCGGCCACACAACCCTACCCCCTCGGCGAGCCCTTTGTTACTCAAACATTGGATGTGGCGCCGGAAGGCTATAGCCTCGTCAATAATGGCGCCCTGTTTACACCGTTTTGGGAAGAGCCGGTAATGCTGCGTCGTGGCGATGCCAATTGGCCGCCCAGCAGCGTAGATCCAGAGAAAGGCGTGATGTATATCTGTGCCGGCGAACGGCAGGCGGCGTATTCAGTCAGGGAAGATCTGCAACAAGCGGAACCCGGTGATCCTTACAGCGGGGGAAGCATGCGTTTTGCGCCCTTCGCTGTAACCGGAATCCTTACCGCAATGGATCTGCGCAACAATCGCAAGATTTGGAGCCAGCGCTGGCCCGGTCGCTGTTATAGCGGTCTGGTGGCAACAGCGGGCAATCTTCTGTTTGCTGGTCGTAACGATGGCCGTTTAACAGCACTGGATGCCCGTGACGGTTCCAAGCTGTGGGAGTATATGACCGATGCGGGTGTTAATGCGCCGGCCACGGTATTCGAACATAATGGCAAGCAACATGTTGCGGTCTTTTCCGCGGGTAGTTTGTTAGCCAGAGCCGAGCGCGGAGACAGCGTATGGTTGTTCACCTTACTCGATGACGAACAGGAAAGTGCTAGCGCTTTGCAGCAACAGAGTCCCACTCAAGCTAACCCGCAAGGACAAGACTTGTTCCGCAATACCTGCCAATTTTGTCATGGAATTACGGGCGAAGGAGGACATGATGGCATGCCGCTGGAAGGATTGGCTGCGTTCGATACCAATTACGTCGCAGATATTATTCGCAACGGCCAGGGCAATATGCCGGCTTTCACATCCATGTTTTCTGCCGGCCAGATCAGAGCCTTGGCTGAGCATGTAAGAACATTAAACCCCGACATACCCAATCGCAACAGTCGATAGAGTCGAAAGTGTTCCTGCTTAACTATGAATTTTAAAAAGGGAAGCAGACGATACTTTTGGAAGATTGTTGAAATAGACCGGGAGACACTAGAAATAGTCTAGCAGCTTGTAACAGACCTGCATTCGACTCAATACAGACCTTTATTACAAATAGTCTTATACTCAGCCTCAAAACACTTCGAAGGAATTTGTATGATTGGTTCAAAAGCTCTCAACAACTCTTCTAAGATTTACAAATCAGCTCGTTTGCTACACTCGGCTTCATGCAAACTTGCTCTAAGCTCAGTCATTGCATTGGGTGTGGCCTGCACTCCCGAGCCACAAGCCATCGATAGCTCCTCAACTTTTACCACCACTAGCTACGCATCTCAGAATCGACCGGATGTACGAGGCATGCAAGGCGCCGTATCGTCTGATCATCCATTAGCCACGCAAGCAGGCCTGCGGGTTTTGCATGAAGGTGGTAATGCGACCGACGCCATCATTGCCATGGCTGGAGTTTTAGCGGTGGTGAGGCCCCATATGAATGGCATTGGCGGTGACGCCTTTGGTATTTTTTATGATGGCGAGACAGGAGAAGTAACCGCGCTAAATGCCAGTGGCAGGGCTGGCGAAGTAGCAACACCGGAATTCTTTCAGGCGGCAGGCGTCAATCGAATTCCTGGATCTGGGGCGCTATCGGTAAGTGTGCCCGGTGCTGTCGCTGGCTGGGTCGATGCTCACGCACGCTATGGCACAGTGGATTTCCAATCCTTATTGGAACCTGCCATCAATTACGCAAGAAAAGGCTTTCCAGTATCGACCCGACTGGCAATGGATTTCGAAGAACAGGGTAGTTCGCTTAACCAGGCTGGCAAAGAGCTCTATCTCCCAGACGGAGCACCACCAGCTGTTGGTTCA
The DNA here is from genome assembly GCA_021773355.1 of Gammaproteobacteria bacterium. GTDB lineage: Bacteria > Pseudomonadota > Gammaproteobacteria > Pseudomonadales > Pseudohongiellaceae > UBA9145. Next base: position 574,683 of record JAJFKE010000023.1, read on the forward strand.
CTACTTATTAACGAAGAGTTGGCAGTATCCCTGGAAACGGTTGCACGCGAGGGTAAAACTGGCTACTACGGGGGCGCTATTGGAGAGCAGCTTGCTGCTTTTATCACAGAACAGGGTGGTCATCTGCGAGCAAATGATTTTGCCAAGCATAGCTCCACCTGGGTAGAGCCACTACGAGGCGATTATCTCGGACACACGTTCATCGTTATGCCACCCAACACGCAAGGGGTGACACAGCTTGCGTTAATGGAAATGTCTAAGCATCACCCACTTGCATCTCTGGGGCATAACAGCGCCGACTATTTGCATACCTTAATTGAGCTCAAGAAAATCGCCTTCACAGACCGTAACAGATGGGTTGCCGATCCTGAGCATGCCGACGTGCCGGTTTCACAACTACTCGATGCGGATTATCTGCGCGAACGTTCCAGTCTGGTCAATTCGGCACGAGCAGCGGAATCAGTCAACCCAGGCTTCAGCACTGAAGATTACTCCAGTTCTGACAAAGACAGGAATGATGCCGGTGATACCGTTTACTTGACCGCGGTAGACCAATGGGGCAATGCCGTTAGCTGGATTCAAAGTAATTTTGCGGGTTTCGGCTCTGGTCTACTACATGCTGAGACTGGAATCCTGTTACACAATCGCGGTGCATTGTTCTCACTTGAGTCCGGGCATCCCAACGAAGTGGCACCAGGAAAGCGCCCTTATCACACCCTTTCGCCGCTGATGGCACTCTACCCGGACGGAGGTTTCGCATTGACCATGGGCACACCGGGAGGTGACAGTCAGACACAATCGCTGTTGCAGATCGTGCACAATATGTTGATATTTGGCATGACACCACAGCAAGCTATCGAGGCACCGCGCTTTCGATCTTCGGGTGGCCTGTCTGTCTCAATCGAGGATCGTATTCGGCCTGAGGTGCTCAGCAAACTCGAATCATGGGGACACAGCCTGCAGCTAATTCCAGGCTGGACTGCCACCTTTGGTGGTGCACAAATGATTTTTTATGATCCAGAGACAGAAGTCCTAACAGCAGCTGCCGATCCTCGACGCGAAGCCTATTCACTGGCCTATTAATATTTGAATCAAGATCAAAGGAGGTAGAATCTGAGATATCCCCAAAAAATATTGAGCTAACTCAATAGATTAACTTGCATTGAGCTGCTGTTTTCTATTTTTACCTGTTAGATTTGAACAATGAGCCAGAGACTGCGCTGTTGTTTGCGAACAATCAGGGCCGAAGGTCCGTGAGCCACGCAATAGCCCAGTCTCTGGCGGCTGGATCGGACAGAATACCTCATCGCCCTCTGCACTACATTGCTGGCTTGTCTTCGAAAAATACCTTCTTATCAGCAACAACAAAAGCCGCAGCAATAGCAATAAGAATCAAAGTTTGTATGCATTTCGTGTAAGGTGATACCAGGAAAAACTCCTGAGTCACATTGATGAAAAAGTGAATTAGCACCGCTCCCAGGATGCTCCCGCTGTTCTTTTTACAGAACCAGCTAATAATAAAAGCCAGGGGAACAATGCTTATGAAGAAATTAGCTACCAGCAGAAAGTCTTCCTGAAGTAACTCAGCCTGGTAAGAGTCAGGGATGAAAAACATCGGCAGATGCCACAGTGACCAGAGTACGCCGAAAATCGCAGTAGCCCAAAAATAATTAAACCTATTGTTTAAACTTTCAATTGCATATCCTCTCCAACCAAGCTCCTCAAAGCCTGCAGCAAGCACGAGTATAAGAATCGTGGGAACACCACCGATACTGAAAGAAAACTCCTCGGCGATGGCGAATTGATCCAGAGAGTAACCAAAAAGTAGTGAAATCAGTATCGATGCAATCATCGAGGCAGGAAAGAGGACCAGAAAAAGAGGGATGCTACTCAATCTGATTAATCTGACATTGAGCAGTTTGTTAAAGAAGGTGCTTTTGAGCTCTTGGTTGTTGGAAGTAAGCGTCAAATATAGCGCTACACCAAACGGGGTCAGAAGACCAATGAGCATGAGTACCAGGAACACGATATCACTATTCTCTGGGTCTCCAAGATAGGGAGCGGCAAACCAGCATACCCAGGTAATAGAAAATGTCAGTATGAAAAATTGAGTAGGATTGTAAGTCTTGATCGTTTTCATCATGTCTGAATCCCAACCTGGTTTTTCGTTCATCTTCTGTTCGTTGTCAGAATCCGAAGCTTCCATATGTGAGTAGAGGAAGAATAAGGGCTATCTCAATTAATATCCACGCCTTACTTTTCAGGGAATATGGTCCTGATTGCTTCGAAAGCCTTCAGTAGTATGCAAAAACACCAAGATATTGGGCAATTTTAAACTTAACTAAGCCGGTTTTGGTCATTTTTCTAATAGCAGGGAACACTGTCCCTGAGTGATGAAACACTTTGGAATAGTCCTATTTTATTATCTCCTTAGTATCCCCTGTATATTCCTGAACCTGGCTGCCAACCTAACAACAGGAACAACTTGGCGGTGCGGCCGGACGATATTGTGCGGTCGCGGTACCGTCCGCTGAATTCGATTCAACGATGCCTGCGGATTCTCGCAAAAAACCGCCTTCACCCTGCTGCCGATCTACCCCCGAAGTTGGCCCCCAGACAATGCGAAATTGATTGGGTCCGATTGTCGACTGAATTTCGATCATATTGCTATCTAATGCACGCCAATCCGTAAACAAAACACCGTTACAATAAATCTGCACGTCTTCAGAATTCGGTAGCTGTGAAACCCTCCAACGAGTCGCCTCGCCCGTGCAAGCCGCAGTCGCAGCATAGGTTGAGACTCGTAGCAGGCCTGCCGCTTTGTCGTTAACGGCTTCGCTAATTCCAATCTTCGGGAAATCGACCGCTTCAACCGTGGGCAGATCAAATTGTGGTGCATACTGGCCGTTGTAAACACGGGACCAGGCGCTACGCTCGCCAATTTCACTCAGGATCATGAGGCCGTTGATCTGCCCCCGCGGGTAAGGCTCATCCAGCCCAAATCGCCACGCAAAACGATCTGGATCGGCACCGAAGAAGTTAGGGCCAAACTCACGCTCTGCGACGTCAGATAGTCTTTGTTCTGTGGTGAAATCGCCGAGTTCACGCGCTAGCATCAGGACGAGTGACAACCATCGAGGATCATCGATTGCTTGCACCAGAGCACCTTTCTGTTTATTCCAACCTAGCTGCTTAATCCCTGACTCGTAGAGTTCGCGACCGAACTCTGGTGCCTGTGGATACAAATAAAAAATGGGAGCCAGGGTGCCATATCCTGCCAACTTGTCCGGCATGGTATGAGCAACACGTTCAATGGGGTCGTAGAAGAAAGCGAATGACTCTATGTCGCCAGTTCGCGAACGCTTAACAAAATGCTTTTTCGCATAGTCTATCCATTGGTCGTATACCCAGTGTGTCGAAGTTGAGAAGACCTTGTCGTATAACTGCAGGCTGAGCCCGGCAGCACTCAAGCAATAGGGCCAAACCTTTGTGTTCTCGCAATGCGGCCCCTGCGGTTGATGAGACCATTGATCTTCAAGAAACCCAGTGATGCTGTGCTGCGTCCAAGTGAACAAGCGATTGTTGTAGCCGGCCATCTTAAAGGGCCGCTCCCATTTGTCATCGCCTGAAACATAGGAATAGGTACTAAGGAGCAGGTTAAAAAAGCCTCGGAAAAACAGATTGCCATCGGCCGCAATCGGGTCCGGTTGCAAACCCCACGGTTTTATACCGTTGGCGGTCCACCCAGGCGGATCGTAATGGCCACGCAGTTTTTCCGGCATCCATACAAGCCACTCGGGAGGGTAGTTACGTTGATGAGGATCAGGTCCGATCAAAGTAAGCCAATCAATCGCAGCCCAAAATGTGGTGTAGCGGCCAACTAACTCATCAGCAATGCGTGTATATACTTCTCGCCACGCAGGTGTTTGATCCGCCAGCAAAGGCAGAGCATAAGATGTTTCAGAGAGATCAAAGCGGGGAAATGCACACATCGGCGCAGTGCTGGTTCGGTCCCACCAGGGATGCGGGTCACCTTTAGAACTCCAATCATCTTCCGTGGTGGCTTTGTCCCAGATGAAACGCAACCAACCGCGGGCTCTTGCGTTGAGTTCGGCCGACTCAGTCATAGGCACTGTCGCTCTGCTCTATCATCGGATACACGACTATTTTGTGGTTCTTTGGCTTGCCGGAGGGTTCTGCGCCAACGCCAACTTTCCAGATTTCCAACTTTTCACGTTGCAGAGCGGCATCCGACCACGCTGGATCAAGTGTGTCTGAATACGGTTCACGAATAATTCGTGAAGAGGCCTTAAGATTTGTAGACGGAGCGATATAACTCTGCGGCCATGCCTCTCTGTGAATTCTGCGCCAGGGTAAGAGGCCCATTGTGAGTTCATAAAACCACAGAACCAACGCTGCCTGTCCATCACATTTGACGTCCCCAGAACCGAACCCATCGACAATTTGTCCAATGGCATCAGACGCCAGAAACACGCGAACCCCTATGGAGCCGGTTCGAAAGCAGATTCTGCATACCACGTTCGCTACCGGACCTGTGGATGAATAAATGCGACGATCAAGGACGATAAAATTGCGAGACACTCCGTCTTTGGATTCTATGACGATCGCCATATTTCGAGAAAGCTGGGACTGCACGCGAGGACTGAATCTACTCGCTAAACTTAACGATACACCGACAACCCAAAGTAGTACCCGGAACAACACCGTCAATCACCTCTCATATGGGAGCACATTAAGACATCACAACACTCTGCGCGTGATTTGGCCAGCAAAAATGACAGCCGCCGCTCTAGTAAATCACGGCAATCATCGTTGGCAGAAACTGCCCGAATGATCACAAATCAATTCGACCCGAGTATATAGGTAAATAGCAGAGGATACTGATAACTTAATAAACTTTAGAATTTCCTCACCAGTAACAGAGTCCGTTATGTTATAAAGTTAGTAGTGTCCCATAGTCCGGTCATGGTTTCGGTCGAGTGATGAGCAAAATAGAATCAATTCTTCAAGATATGGAGCTTGGTCTTCCACCGCCAAAAGCACCTGTGGCAAACTATCTGGGAACGAAGCGCAGTGGAAATCTATTGTACGTTTCTGGTCGAGTTAGCAAACTGTGTGGAGTGGTGGGCGTTGATGTTAGCGAAGCAGACGCAAAGATCGCGGCCAGAGATACAATGCTGGATATCTTGGCAATTGTTAAGACGGATATTGGGGATCTGGATATAATTCACTCCATACTATCGATGCAAGGATTCGTGAATTCCGGCCCCTCATTTACGGCACAGCCAAAAGTTATCGATGGCGCATCTGAACTGTTAATAGCGTTGTATGGGGAGGCAGGAAAACATGCGCGAACTGCAACAGGTGTGTCGCAACTTCCTTTTGGCGCCAGTATTCAACTAAATGCCGTCATGGAGCTCAAATAACAAAACAAAAAAAAGCAGGGGATACTAGTAACTTTAAAAATTTCTCACTGCCATCAAAATCCGTTAAGTCATAAAGTTATTGGCGTTCTCTATTGCAGAGGCCCGGTGCAGCCTGGAGTTTTTTGTAGCGAGATGGAGCGGCATTTTGAATGAAGGTGAACTTCAGGCATTGGCGGCATTTGCAGCTCTCCTGCTTGTAGTTTCTGCGTCACTGCAGAAGAATTGGATTGCTGCTGTTTTCGGAGTGGCAAGTACAGCAATACTAGTATTTGCCCGTTCAGATGTCGCAACGCTCTTATCGGCCATGATAGTCGTACCTGTGATCATACAAGTCAGAGCTAGCAAGAAAGAAGAGAAGGATTTGCTTAGCGCCGTGCTAGCCGCAGCAATAATCGCGACAGCGACTTCCCGATTTTTAGTATTCCAATAACTCCAACATAAGAGTATTTTTAAGCCAATAACAAACGATTCAATCAGGTATGGGGCGTTAAGTAGCGAGGAGGCGCAATGAAACATCCTGTGGTAAGTAAAGCCGTTTGGCTTAGAGAGCGCATGGCGTTACTGCGCAGGGAAAAGGCTGTGACTCGCGAACTTGACCTGCTCGCGCTGGAAAGACAGAAGCTGCCATGGGTTGAGATCGAGAAGGCCTATACACTCGAGACAGCAAATGGTGCTACCTCACTCAAGGACCTCTTCGGCGACAAACGCCAGCTCAGCATTTACCACTTTATGTACGGCCCAAAGTGGTCAGCGCCCTGTGATGGATGCAGCGGATGGGCAGATGCATTCAATGGCACACTTGATCAAATCCAGTGTCATGATGCGAATCTTATTGCAGTCTCTCGTGCCCCTATAGACATGCTCAACAGAGTTCGTAAAGAGAGAGGCTGGACGTTTACATGGGCATCATCCTACAATTCTGATTTCAACAGCGACTTTAATATGTCGAATCTGCAAGACAGTGAACCTGTAATGGTGGGTGATGAGCTGATCAGCTTTGACCGTGGTGAGAGTGGTGGCATTAACGTGTTCGTAAAACAGGAAGACCGAATCTTCCACACTTATTCTGCGCATAACAGAGGTATTCAACAGATGAATGGCGCGTTTGGTTACGTTGATCTCTTGCCGCTCGGAGGAAACTAGACAATTGCCTGGACGAAAACAAATCCAAATAAAAAACAGTTAAGAAAGTAAGCGAATTGCATAATCAGTACTACCTTTTAAACTTTGCAGGCTTCCTAACCAAGTGAATACCTCAAACCAGTTATTTATGTTTATCGAAGCGGCTCATCATCTGCCTGAGATTGATGAATGGCTTTCCGGCGAACCTGATGCTTTATTCTCAATCGCACGACAATGGTTTACACAATTTCGAATATGCGGTGAAGACGTCAACGAAATCATGCATGATGGCTGCCCCACCGCATGTGTGAATGGGGCCGCCTTCGGATATGTCAATGTGTTCAAATCACATGTGAATGTAGGTTTTTTTACCGGCGCATTCCTGCAAGATCCTCACAAGCTTCTTGAAGGTACAGGAAAGAGGATGCGTCATGTCAAGCTAAGGCCCGGGACCGATGTGGATTCTCAGGCACTTAGCCGGTTAATCAAAACTGCGTACCTGAACGTGAGAGGAAGGCTGTAACACACAGCCGCAAACCAAAGCCATCAACACCAGAAAATACATCCTATTGTCTACTCTTGTTTGCTTATTGCTAAGCTGCGATATCGAGAACGAGCCCGTTATTGCCGACACAAAGGCTGCAGAAGCTAATGTCACTACGGGTAGCTTTGAAATGAGAAATAGCGAAATACGGGAGGAAATGCTGCAAATGCTAAGCGATGCCGGCATCGAATACTGGATAGGCGATGATGGCTCGATTAATTACAAGCTGTCCGATGGCGAGGCTATCGACAAGATAGGCAACGATGTAATACTCACCTATATACGCAGAAACTAAGCACTCACTCTGGAAACGAAAGACTAGGATCCTTCCCATGGCCGCGCGGAAAACTATAGAAAACAAAGCCAGCGTTAAAGAGTTCATCGCCAAGGTGAAGAACGAAACAAGACGCGCTGATGTTGCCACTGTTTCGAAGATGATGGCAAAGGTTTCTGGCAAACGAGCGAAGATGTGGGGGCCCAGCATCATCGGCTTTGGCGTGCATCACTATCAACACGCCAACGGTAAAGACGTTAGCATCTGCAAGATAGGTTTCTCACCCCGAGCGCAGGCACTCACTTTTTATCTTGGAAATTTTCCTGAGCGGACTAAGCTGTTAAAGAAACTGGGCAAGCACAAGATGAGCGGCGGTGGTTGTCTGTATATAAACAAACTGCAAGACGTGGACACTGACGTTCTGCAAGAGATGATCAGCCGCGCCTACAACATAGGAAAAAGTGACGGTTGTTAGAACTGCCTAATGAATGTCTATTTCGGTGAGCGATAATGATAGACCGTAGTAAACAATACACCGAACAGAAACAGAATCAGGGATATGGCCATGGCCGGCAGCAGCGCATTCACGGTGCCGAAGGATTCGATGATCCAGCCGAGCAGGATAGCTCCCAAAGGAGCGCTGCCCAACAATCCCAGACTATAGACCGACATGATGCGGCCGCGAAATTCTTTCGAGGCAGACTCCTGCACGATAGCTCGGGCCAGGGTCATGGTCACACCCATGTTGAGACCCCAGGCGATCGACGCCGCCGCCATCATCCAGAACGGCGGTTGAATCCACATTAAGCCTAGAATCAAAATGCGTGACAACTGCATAATCAGATAGACCTTGCCGGGTCGTTGTAGCGGCATGACTCGCATCATGAAGAAATTGGAAGCTGCCGCGCCGCCGTAGAATATAATCATCATCATCGATAACAGAAAGGCATCGCCCTCATAAATGCGTTTAATGATGAAGGGAAATACCGTCATGAAGGCACCGGCATTGAAGATGCTGGACACGAAATTTATCCCCAGCACATGAAAGATAACCTTGCTCTGATAGGCGGCGCGCAATCCTGCGGCGATGGACTTCCACGCCGGGTCCGAGTTTTCTGTTGGCTTCAAAGTTTGTACCGGTAGTCTACGCACGGCTAAGGCGCCTAGTACTATACAAATCCCCTGAATGCCCAACACCGGAAGCAGACCCAATTGATCCATGGTGCCCGCCACACACAGACCCAGCATTTGCACCAGAAAGCCGATGGTGGTGGTTGCGGAGACGGCCTTCTGCACGGTGGTGGCAGCCACCTTGCTGAGTAGCGCCTGTTGCGCCGGGCTTGAATAGGAAATCACCACACTCATGCCTATAGCCCAAAGCAGAACAGACCAGACACTTAGCTCGGAAAAGCTGATCACGGCGATCAGCAACAGCGGTAGTATAGGTGCGAAACAGTAGATCTGCATAAGCATGGTGCGCAGGTCGCGCCCGTCTGCTCTGGCACCACCTAACAGCATAAGAAAGAGTCCTGGCACCCCTGCTGCAGCTTGTATCGCACCGACTTGGGTAGCTGGCAATTCAAGAATGCCGATAAGAATCCAACTTAGCAGAAGTTGCTGCATGGCGAAAGCGATACCAGTGAAGGCCGTGCTGTTTAAATACAGGCGAAACTGGGGATTTCGCCAGACATCGGTAGACGAGCTCATGCTATCTTTTTTCTCAGAGACTTTTCGGTTGATAAATCTCTACTGAGCTAAAAAGTAGCCAGAGGATTAATCGGCGAGCCCATGCCCATTTCGATTCGAAGCGGTGCGGCGGTAAACATGAAGCTGTAGCGGTTTAATTCTTTTGCCACTTCGGCGACACGGCCAAAATCCAGGTTATCGAAGATAGATACTCCCAAGGAAACCAGCGCTAAACTGTGCAAGGGGAGGAAGACATTAGGAATTCCACTGGGCGCAACATCGTTCCACATATCGTGGCCGATCATGGCCACACCACGCTCCTTCAAGAAGTAGGCGACGTCCGCATGATAGCCGGCAACCCCTTCTGAGGTAGGCCAGGCGCCTAATGCAGCCCGGCGCTGCCACCGCCCAGTATAGAGCAGTATCACATCACCGGGTTCCACTCTAACACCCTGAATCCTTTCCAACTCCACCAGATCATCGTAGTTGATGACGGTGCCTGGTTCCAACCATCCCTGGGCTGTCGCCTTGCCTGGGAGCAGGGTCGCATCGAACAAGATTCCGCGAGTCACTATGCCATGCTTGTGTGCATTGATGTCGCCGCGGGGGCAGCCACCGGCAGCCTCCACTTGCTGATAGGTGACACCGTTATAGCCTTTGCCTTGGTACATGATATGGCAATCCAAGGCGTCGAGATGACTATGAATAGTGCCATGGTAGCTGCCACTGTACTCATAGCGATCCGATGCACCGGTAGGACTCACTCGCAAAACTTCCCGGGTAAGCACGGCAGAGGCATCGACAGCCGGTTCCTGATTCACGTCATGGGCCAAGGATACCGAAATACCTTCCGTTACAAGAGCCGCAGCCTGTTTGCGTTTTTCTGCAGTAATCAGGTTCGCTGCGCCTAACTCATCTTCGCTACCCCAACGACCCCAATTCGACAACTCATCCATAGCACGATGAAAGTCAGCCTCGGTCTTCATTGGAGGGTGACTTTGAGCGAATATGGATTGTGCAGTCGTAATAAAAATAAAAAGCGAAAAAGTTTTAATCAATTTGGAAATTTTGAGAAACGTCTTCATGCTGTGATCCTTAATAACTCGCTAGGGACGAACTCGAACATATTTTTGTAATTTGCGAGGAGCTGGCTCACCACCGTAGAGATTACCAGCCGCATCGGCCGCGACAAATTCGGCGCCGTTACCCGTAGTGCTGCGAGGATCTCCAGTAGGTAATTGAATAAAATGATTTACCCAACCCAAACGCGCATCGCCAATTCGAATGCCCATCTCCCAGCCAGGATTCTGCACGTCGTCAGATTCGGAATCTGCTACATAGATATTGTCGTGCTGATCGAAAAAGATGCCGCTAGGTCGTCCAAACTGCGTCCACTGGGCAAGAAACTCTCCGTCCTGATCAAATAATTGAATTCGATTGTTGGAACGATCACCAACAAATAAACGTCCACGCTGATCGATAGCAATTGTGTGCAGTGTTCGAAATTCGCCTGGGGCATAACCGGGTTGGCCCCAGGCTTTGACAAAGTTTCCATTGCGATCAAATTTAACTACCCTACCGTTGCCATCGTTGTTATGGCCGTCGGCGATAAACACATCACCGTTGTTTCCCACCACGACATCGGCAGGCGCGTTAAAATGATCTGAGCCACCACCGGATTCGCCCGGAGTGCCCAGTACCATCAACACCTCTCCAATGGGCGAGAATTTAACCACTTGATGGCCTCTGGCATCACCCGATGGAATGCGCGCATTGCTAACCGCATCGGTGATCCAGACGTTGCCATCGGCATCCACGTCGATACCATGGGGCCAGATAAACATGCCACCACCAAAACTCTCAACCACCTGTCCCTCGCTATTAAATTTCAGCACAGAGTCCAGGTCGGAATCGACGCATTCATCCCCGAAGCGATTGGGTGCGGTCGCGTCACAACGCACAACCGCCCAAATGTGTTCACCATCGGGGTCTACATCGAGATCACCCACTGCGCCCTGAATGCGGTTATCAGGCAATTGTGCCCAACTCTCAATTGAGGCATAGGGATTGGAATAGGCCTGTGAAAACGCTGGACTCATCCAGATCAAGAGGGAAAGTGACAGTAGTAAGCGCGTAGTTAAGTATTTGTTCTCAAGCATGGTGTGCTGCTCCGGTATTATTTGTTGTTTTTGGTTGGTCGTATTTTGTATTTTTATTTCAGTAATTATTTGATGGTCATTTAGCCAAGCGATAATCACATCAAGCTACGGCAAGTCAGGCTAGAACGTGGTGGATTCTCGGAATATATCTTCATACACAGCACAGGGATCTTCCCCCGCATTGAGTCGAGAAATCCAATCTTCCATTAAGACCCGTCGAGATTCCCGGCGCTGCGCCCTGCTATTAGTGTCGTTCACTGCCTGCCGAGCCAGATCGATCATGGATTCAGCCCCGTAGAGACAGACCCTGGCCTCGTCGCTAAGATTCGAAATCTCAGGTGCACTGTTTTCCTCTGCAGAACATGAGAACAATAAGCAGTTACCAAGCAAACATAGGATAGCGCGCGTCATTCCAATTTCCAGTTATTTAAACGCAGCATGCTCTACCGGGCCAGCCCTTATTCCTCCACGAAGCGATAGCGAATTTGCACATCTTTTACGCGTCGCGCCCTGTCATTGATTATGGCTGGCCGAAAATGCATATCCCGTACCGAACGCCAGGGGCTTCTCCGTGCTTTCTCCTCATCCGGTCCCCAGGCAAGCACATCGACGGAAGAGGCCCTGCCACGGGAGCTTACTGAAAAACTTAAATCCACATAACTGTATGGCAGATCCAGTTGCCAAAATGGATCTTCACTGATCGGCATGGGCGTAGAATCCAGGGCCTCGCGCCAGGCAGTAAATACGCCCAGATGAATGGTCCCGTCGGGTACAAGCTCGATCATAGCCATATTATTTTTAAGCTGGGCAAGGGCATCTGCAAAGCGCAGATAAAAGCTATCCATGGGAATAGTCATAGGTCGCTCGAAGAACCAACGAACGTCTTCTTCTGGCACGCCCGACTCAATCAACATGTCATGGGCATCGCGATAACCACGAATAGCGGAGCCGCGATCAGACAATAATTGAAAATCAGCCCGATAGAGCTTAGCCATTGCCTTGGCTTCCAAGTCATCCCCTTGTTCCAATATGTCCTGGATTTTGCTGACTAGAGAATAGCCGTCACGCAAATAGGCATCTCCAACAGGCCGGTCACCATTCACAACGGGTATGAGGGAAGAGCCAGTATAGAACGAGGTTGAGCCAAAAGAATTTCTATTATTAGCCTCCAGTTTCATCGTGCCCTCACGACGCACGAGTCTATCAATAGATTCAGATCCAACCCCCTTTGAAGCATTCAGGAACTGGACCAGATGAAAGCTATTGTAAGCAACCTTGTACAACCAGGGCACAGCCTCTGGGCTGTCCTTGCCATAGCTATCTTCAACCAGATCTTCCATTTCTTCGTAGAGATCGCGCGTGGTAAAAAAGTTTCGTACCAGGTCCTGGCGATCTTCAATAGCCATTCTGCTAAACAACCAGTTGATCTGGTCATCGATGGCACCCAATAACAGGCTGGGATCGTCACTCTCTCTTGAAGCCTGTAGATGGCGAATATGTTCTAAATTGTCGGAAATCTCTTCCCAGTTACCCAACAACTTCTGGTTGGCAATTATGGACCGAACCAGAGGAATTAGATTTGGATTCTCGAAACCAAGATCCGTGCGCATTACTTGCAGCTGTCGACTCTGAATTTCAGCCACCTGCAGGTAATCGCCCTTCTCCTTGAGCAGCGCAATCATGCTTTGCAGGGGTTCTATCAGGCTGCTGTGGTAGGGGCCATTCTGAAATTCCAGCTCCTCTATCTGCGTGCGATAGGCCGCGAGTTGCTGATTCAGCTCATTAGTGCTGCGTACTAGCTGAGTTTCCTCGGCCGCTTCCACGGAATATGGGCTCAGGCTTACAGCAAGAAACAGAACCAGTGTATTGAAGCCACTGATTTTAAAGGGTTTTTGTCTATGCTGGTCGATATTCATATCAGGTGTACAGAACACAAAAACTAGGGACTTCTCACATTAACTTGATCTCTGCCTCTTGTCGATACACACTAGCCACAACGCGTGTTTCCAGTGAGTTCATTGCCCTCTATGAAAAACACAACTCTGGCGTTAAGCCTGCTGCTAACGACTTATACCTCTGCCTTGTTCGGGCAGGATGATTTGCCTGAACTGTATGATATTGCAGGTGAATTCGCCTTCGTGCGCATCCAATACGACAGCTATTACAGCGGCGGCTACTACGGCGGTCCCTGGGCTACGGACTTCCCAGCGGCTGATGAAAATTTCCTGCGCGGCGTGGCCAGACTCTCCAATGTACGGGTGATGAACAAGCCCATCGTGCTGCGTTTCGATGATGAGGAAATATTTAATTACCCCTTCTTGTACGCATTGGAGATGGGACGCAACGGCGGTCTTTCCCTTTCTCCTGCCGAGTCGGAAAACCTGCGAGAGTACTTATTGCGTGGTGGTTTCCTGCTGATTGATGATTTCTGGGGCGAGCAACAATGGGATGCTTTCTATAGAGATTTTTCTCAACTGTTCCCCGACCGACAACTCACCGAGTTGAATTCAAGCCACGAGATCTATCACACTTTTTACGATATAGATGGACCGCAAATGATACCAGGCCGAGGTGGTAGACGCGGTTTTGGACAGGCTGGTATCGACATAGCCAGCAATCACGCCATCATCGATGACGATGGCCGAGTCATGGTTTTAGTCAATTGGAATTCAGACATGGGTGATGGCTGGGAACACACCTACGATCAGTGGTATCCCACCCAATATGCAAACTCGGCTTACCAACTCGGCATCAACTATCTCATCTATTCACTGACCCATTAGTGAGACTACTGGCTTAGTTCTTTCGCCACGCTATACAAAAAATCATATCCACCGTACAAAGACTCTTTCAACAGGCGCTCGTCCTGTCCGTGAATGCGCATATCGTTGCGATCCACAAATAAACCAGAGGTACCGTAGGTGGGAATGCCGGCCCTGCGCATCTTAGCACCGTCGGTGGCGCCAGTGGACATGGTCGGCATTACCGTAACACCGGGCCACATAGAGGAGGTTACCGTTTCCACGGCGGCCATAATTTCTTCCGAAAGCGGCGAAGGATCAGTTATGGAACCCCCTCCCCGGTATTCAACCAATAGATCCGGGTTATCCACGACTTTTATTAAGGTCTGCAATACCTGTTGCGGATCGGAGCCAGGCAACATGCGAACATTAACATTAGCCACTGCTGTCTGCGGCAGAGCGTTGGGCGCATGCCCTCCATCCAACAAGGTTGCCACCGCCGTGGTTCTCAGCTGCGCATTGATGGCGGCTTCGGCACTAAGCCGATCGAGTGAGTCCTGGGGTATGGGCGATTCTAATAATGCACGAAAATCTGCCGCACGCTGACCGCTATTGATCTCCGCCTGACGCTGAAAACTGACGCGCATCACGTCATTCAACTCCACCGGAAATTTGAAATCTCGAATCTTGAGCAATGCTTCTGCCAAGTCGTAAATCGCATTGTCATCTCTGGGCAGTGATGAATGCCCACCGGGGTTTTTGGCAGTTACCGCAAACGTAGCGTAAATCTTCTCGGCGATTTGAATCGTGTTTGCCAGAGGCTGACCGTCTTGGAGTAAGCCATAGCCACCTTCATTAATTGCCAGCGCGCCTTGAATTAATCCCGGGTGCTTGTCCAATAACCAGGTAATGCCATTGCTGCCGCCACTTTCTTCATCCGAGGTTAGAGCCACAATGAAGTCTCTATCCGGCACATAGCCTTCCCGCTTAAAACGAATAAGGTTGGCGATAAATATCGCGCCCATGGCCTTGTCATCGATGGTGCCGCGGCCGTAGTAATAGTCCTCATCTTCATTCAGCACGAAGGGATCAAGATTCCAGTCATCACGCTCCGCCGTTACCACGTCCAAATGGGCCATCATCACGATGGGCTCCTTCGCGCCCGTGCCCCGATATCGAGCAACCAGGTTACCTTTATGCGGCAAGGCACCGCCGATAAAAATATCCTCGGCCGCAAAACCAGCGGCTTGTAGCCAGGCCGCCATGCCTTCCGCCGCCACCGTATTGTTCCTCTCCTCTATCGTGGTCTTGTATTCGATTAACTCTTTATAGATTTGATACAGCAATTCCCGATCATCTTCAGGTATGGTCCGCTGTGCCGCTGCGCTATTAGCCACCAGCATGACCAGAGCCGCCAGCAACCCTGTTTTCAATCGAATTCTCATCATCTTGTTCTCACTGTGTTCGTATTGCTATTCATTGAGTGTCAATTTAACCTTACTAACTATCGTCGCAGTATTCTAGCGGCAATTAATCGAAAGCTACACTCCCATGTGTCATTCTTATCGCCAGGAAGTTTACGATGAAATCACAACGCGTTTTTCGACGGTATCAGCTGCTAGTTTTCCCGCTTCTTGTATTGCACTCCCTTATCTCTGCCGCCTATGCCGCAGCGACAATTGAGGAAACTACGGAAACTGCTGATCGCTATGCGGGTTATTTTGATTTTTACTATAAGGCGAATGAAGGCAGCCTGTTGCTGGAAATTAGCGAATGGGACAAGGAATTCCTGTATGCCAATTCCTTAGCCACCGGCGTGGGCTCCAACGACATAGGCTTGGACCGTGGACAGATTGGCGGTGCTCGTGTTGTAAAATTTGAGCGCCATGGAGATAAGGTGTTCCTAAAACATATTAATCTCGATTACCGAGCGCAATCGGATAACCTGCTGGAGCGTTTGGCTGTGGAAGAGGCCTTCGCTGAATCAATCCTTGCGGGCTTCGAAGTTAAGGCTGAAACCGATGGCCGCGTGCTCGTCGACATTACTGATTTCCTGCTAAGCGATGCACATGGTATTTCGAACACCCTTGTTGCTAGTGAGCAGGGCAACTATTCCATAGACAAGACACGGTCAGCGGTTTACATGCCGCGCACTAAAAACTTTCCATTAAATTCAGAATTTGAAGCGCAACTAACTTTCACCGCCGCTCGCGGTGGCAATCTGGTCCGCACGGTGACACCAAGCAGCCAGAGCATTACAGTACGGCTGCATCATTCCTTCGTGGAATTGCCCGCTGCCGGCTATACGCCGCGAATCTTTCACCCGCAGGCCGGCTACTGGTCACGCAGTTTCGAAGACTATGCCGCGGCAATCAATGAGGACGTTACCCAGCGCTATATTTCCAGACACCGCTTACAGAAAATCAATCCAAACGCAAGCAGCAGTCAGGTAGTTGAGCCCATAATTTACTACTTGGACCCAGGCGTACCCGAGCCGGTACGAACTGCACTACTAGACGGAGCGCGATGGTGGTCCGACGCCTTCGAAGCGATTGGTTTCGAGAACGGTTTTCAAGTGGAGATCCTACCCGCCGATGCCGACCCCATGGATATTCGCTACAACGTGATTCAGTGGGTGCATCGCTCAACTCGAGGATGGTCCTACGGCTCCAGCATTACCGATCCACGTACGGGCGAGATAATTAAGGGCAAGGTAACCCTGGGCTCTCTGCGCGTACGGCAAGACTATCGCATTGCTCAATCTCTAATTGGACTGGCCATGGAAGGTGCCGACGAATCTATTCAGGAGTTGGCACTATCGCGTATACGCCAACTTGCTGCGCACGAAGTGGGGCATACTCTGGGCATTGCGCATAATTTCGCAGCCAGTATTAACCAAAGAGCTTCTGTTATGGATTATCCGCACCCACTCATCGATATAGATGACAGCGGAATACTTAACGCACTAAACGCTTACGATGTTGGCCTGGGCCAATGGGATTTCCAAGTTATCAAATACGGCTACAGTGAATACGCCAGTGGCGATCAGGAGCTGGCGGGGCTGCGCAACACCCTGCAAGAAAATCAAGATGCCGGGTTACATTTTATTTCCGATAACGATAGTCGCGCACCGGGTGGCGCACACCCGCTTTCACATATGTGGGACAACGGCAGCTATCCTACCGACGAACTGGCTCACCTGCTTGAAGTGAGGCAGGAAGCAATTTCCAGGTTTGGTGCTGGCAATCTCAATCCCGGCCAACCCTATGCCGAACTGGAGGAAATACTAGTTCCCCTATATCTATTGCACCGCTACCAAGTCGAGGCGGTACACAGAATAGTGGGCGGCACCTACTATGATTATGCCGTATATGACGGAAACCCCGAGCAGCAGACCCCGCAGGTGGTACCGGTGCCAGCCGCGGATCAATGGGGGGCACTAGACGCCTTGTTAGCCACGCTGGAACCCGAGGTATTAGCTATTCCAGAATCAATTCTGCAGATGATCCCTCCGAAACCATTGGGCTACTCTCGCACAAGGGAGAGTTTCCCGCTGCGCACCTCTCAAGGGATCGACTATGTTGCCATAGCGGAAACGGCTGCTGATCATACACTGCAAGGCATTCTTCAACAGGAACGACTCACACGCATAAACAATCTGCACGGGACAGATTCAAGTCTGCCGACTGTGCATGAGATTTTGCAGCGCCTATTGGAACGCGTTTACTATACCTCGCACGCTGATAATCAGAACGCCGCTGTTCAGCGTGCTGTGAATCATGTCATCTTGTATCGCCTGCTCGGCCTATTGCGAAATGACAAGGTAGACAATCAGGTTAAGTCTCAAGTAAATCTCGCGGTACATGATTTACATCAGTGGCTGGCACAACGCGTGAATCAGGAAATCGATCCGCTGTGGAGAGCCAATCATCAACTGGCTCTGGACGAGATTGAGAGCTGGATGGAAGATGGATCCAGAGCGAGCTTATTAACTGCACCTTTACCGATGCCACCTGGCGCTCCGATCTAATCTATAAGACGGGACAAGAACTATGCTGCTCTCCTTCATAATAATTAGCGGTCTGATGGCTGTCACCGTAGGCATACACTACGAAATGCTGAGATTGCTTTGGGTCGTAATACCAAAACTGAAAATGAAACATCGTGTTCGTGTGATTGTCGGTGTGTTCGGCACCATATGTGCACACGTTATCGAAGTCTGGATATTCGGTCTTGCCTTCTATCTGATGTACAGCTATGGCGACTTTGGTACCCTGGAAGGCAATTTCGATGGCAGCCTTATCGACTCGGTTTACTTCTCATTCACTAATTACACCACTCTCGGTTATGGCGATATCGAGCCCTTTGGTCAGTTGCGCTTTCTCGCTGGATTGGAAGCGATGACCGGCCTTTCGTTGATCACCTGGTCGGCGTCTTTCATGTTTATGGAAATGAGGAAATTCTGGGAAGAATAGACCAAGTCCCTGGACAATATCAAAATCAATCGCAATAAAAAGGGGCCATCTGGCCCCTTTTCAATCAGGAAATTAAAAGAACTTGTATCTCACTTGTCATCCATTTCCAATCTACGTGCACCAGCAAGAATGCCCGGCAAACCGTAGTTACCCTCGTGGCAGGCGTATTCATAGGGCTTGGTGTCCGTTGCATTGAAGCTCATCTCTCCACTCCATGCTTCGGTGTAGTAAATCGGATCGCTAACTTCAAACTCATACAGTATTTGGTCGTCGGAATAGCGCGTGAATCGCTCAATTACTTTGCCCTGTTCAGACAGAGCTGCGGCATTTCGAGGCGCTTGCTGTGGGTGTAAATTCAGTGTCTCGACAACTAAAACATCGCCGTCCCACCAGGCTATCGAATCACCCAACCATGGCTCCAGCGCATCTGGTCTATGATCTTTGTCTATGGGAATAATACGAGCATCGTGCACCATCTCCACCATGATCATTACATAGTCATCGGTCTGCACGATCTGATACATATTGTTGTACAGCACATTGTTCATCGGCGGACCACCGGTGCTGCCGAATCCAATAATACAGCGCTCACCCAATGCACGACCCTCGGGGCCATCGTTGCCACCAAATTGCGCGCGGTTAGCCTGGCGTAGTTGAGTTCCCTGTTCGGAATAAGGGATACGCCCATTTTCGGGATAGGTAATCCAGGAAGTCCGATATTCCCCTTTTACCAAACCAAAGGCAGAACCTGGATCAACCCAGAACGCGTTATAGCCCCGGCCTTGGCCCAGGTCCTTACCACTGGGTAACTCCCCGGCAACCTGATTGTCATCAGTAGCCTGACGGACATTTTGATGATGATTGGCAGTTAAATCCCGCAGCTGTTCCAGGGGAATAGTGAGCCCAAGCTCCTCATAATTACTGGAGCGCTGCATGGTAGTTAATGAGGCATTGGTCCAAAACCCTTGAAGATTGGGCTTGCCGGACGCGGTTCGCGGTGGTTCATAATTGTCTGCAGCCATAGCTGAACCAGCCAGCGTAATAGCAGCAATGGCAAGTAGTTTCTTAAGCGTAATCATTGGCTTAGTTCTCCGATGGACGTCCAAATTGGCCCTGCGATCTATTTTAAAAACTCATTATAAGGTCATGCTCTTCATCACCAAGTAGACAGATATAGCGACCCAGAATCGTTTCAAGCTATTGAAATTAAACCACACCATGCCATTAATCAAGCGCTATTGGATTACAACATTGGGCAAGCTGGCTGGCCTACAACAAACTGCGCTCAAATCTGGAATACAGCATTCGAATTGCAAACAGCTGCGACAGCACAGCCATGACTATAGCAAGAGCGAAGAACACATCGGAACCGGTATCGGAAACCGCTGTATAATACGCAATAATCGGCCAATATGTTGGCAGCACTCCACAAACTAGATGCCAGTAATCTGGCACAAAATACATGGCTAAAGGCAGAAGAATAATAAATCCCAGGCCTTTCCCCATCACCATGCCTTCCAACTGATTCTTCGCCAACGCAGCCAACAGCATGACTATCAGGGACGTATTAAGCGAAGCGGCGATAGCTACCCAAATAAGTTTGACAAGCTGGATTTCAATTACACCTATCAATTGGTGAACAATGACAATCTGCGGCAAGCTGATGATTGTATAAACAGCTATTCTGGCCGCAAGATAGGTCCTCAGCTTAATCGGTGTTACCGCGATAGCTATCAACACGTTCTCATCTTTCTCCTCCAATACCTGCAGCGCCAATACTATGCCGTAGTAAAGGGGCGGCGTCAGAATGGATAAGGCAATAATTACGGGATAATAATCACGTAGATCAAAGTTCTGGAACTGGCCAGTTAGATAAGGCAGAAAATAGCGCAATCCGACGCCGAGCAGCATCGGCGATAGCAAAATCAACCAAAAGAAGGGTTCACGCATTACTGCGTACAGATCTGCTTTTACTATTTGCTTCCACTTAGCAGAGATCATATTTGCCTGGTTAATCTTTAGTCGTGAATATTGAAATACTTGAATAGTTTAATACCCACCCAATGGGCCAGAATTAGCCAGATCAGCAACAACCCTAACGCCGAGTAAAATTCAATGGCGGATGCGTCAGTAAAACTGACGGCTAACAACACCATGGCAGCTTGGCTTGGAAGTAGCCACATTAAACCGTGTTCGAAAATTCCCAGATACCCCAGAACCGGAATATTCAATACCGCCAGAGACAGAGCCATAGCAAAAAAATAGTTTAGTATCTTCTTGAAAGGACAGACCAAAATAAAACCAATGCTTGCAAACAAAACCGAAGTAAGAAAAATTGCTGGCAACACACGCCACCAATTGACTGACTCAACATTAAAATACACTAGCGCGCTGGCGCACACCGTACACAGCAGGGCCAGGCTGCCCAACTTCGACGTAAGCCATAGCTCACTCGAGATCGGCATAACAGCAGAGGCAACTAGCGTCCCCTGACTTCGCTCAAGAAAGAGAATGCCCGCGATAAATAGCAGACCTATATTACTGATGTCCGTGAAGATCAGAACCGGAATCCATAAGGAGCTAGTTTCCTCATCCAGCGTTGCTAGCAAGAACAGCCAAACTGCGGTGATTATCGCAGCCGCCACCCAAAAATAGTAACGAAGCTGAATCCTGAAATCCCACATCAGCATCGATGACAGTTTGTGGATTGCCTCCATCATGATAAACGTGATCCTGTGGTTCCGATAAAAACCTCTTCCAGGGTCGCTTCTTTTGAATGGATAGACTGAATTTGCTCGTGTTGAATCAATTCTATGAACTCGGAGTTTGAACCCAGCGTCGCCAGCGGATACTCAAAATCCTTCGATGGCTCTCCATTCACGCCTGCATGAGTCTTTACCAGAACCGAGCGCTCACCATGTTGTAATTTCAGCTCAGTAGGAACACCTACCAACTTCAACTCACCTTCGACAATGAAGGCAACCCGGTCACAGAGCTCGTCGGCATCGTGCATATTGTGCGTTGTGAGAAACACAGTTTTACCTTGACGCTTTAGGCCCAGAATTATGTTCTTCATGCTACGGGAAGTTACCGGGTCCAACCCGGCTGTTGGTTCGTCGAGAAATAGCAACTCAGGATTGTTTAACAAGGCCCGGGCAAAATTCAGACGCATTTTCATACCCTTGGAATATTCGGCAACTCGCTGCTTCGCCGCCTCCACCAAACCTACCAGCTCTAACAATTCCATGGGCAGTAGAACATTGGAACTGACGCCAGCCTTAGCATAGAAGGTCGCGAATAAATTCAGATTCTCCAAGCCAGTAAGCTTGGAAAAATGATTTGGCAGCTCAAAACCAACACCAATATGCTGATATAAGTCATGACTCCATTGACTTCCCTCTTTACCCATTATTTCTAGACGACCGCTGTAGCTCTTCAATAAGCGAATCAATAACTTTTGCGTGGTACTCTTGCCCGAACCGCTGGGTCCTAGAAACCCAAATATCTCACCAGGGTCAATATTGAAACTAATGTCTCGAATCGTATCTACAACCTGCTTAGGGTAACGAAATCGCAGTGATTCGACATTGATGATGGAGTCCATAAGATTGAGCGATCTCTCTGTTAATAGATTATTATCCAGGCAACGAGTTTTCTGTAGAACAACTCGGGCGCCAATGTTTTATCTGTATACACTAGTCGGGCAATAGTTGGTTTAGGTTCATACTTTCCCAGGGCTCCTGCTAGACTGCATTCAGCTTGGTTTGAGCCTGTCAAAACTTCTGAACCAATACTGACTGCTCAACGACCTATATCCCGGGTAGGTGATATGCGCGACTTAAAGCAACGTGGATTCAACGAATGGCTGATTATCCGCAGTCAGAACGGTGAAAAAGACGCGTTTAATACCCTGATCAAGAGCTGGGAGCAACGCTACTACCTGTATGCGCTTAATCGGCTCAAAGATCGAGAGGCTGCCAGGGATGTGACGCAGGAGTGCCTGATTTCCATAAGTCGAAATTTAAGAAAATTGTCGGACCCGGCCGCCTATCCAAAATGGAGTTTCCGAATTCTGGAACGACGATGTATCGATTGGTTGCGAAAAACCATACGCGAACGCGAAGTATTTCAGGAACAGGAGATTCTTCCTGAGATAGGCGTAAGCGACGACAACGAAGCAAAGCTGAGTGTTGAACAGCTTCTAGCAATGATGGATTCCAGACTGGCAAGTATTCTAAGGCTGTATTATTTGGAAGCGTTAACGGTACAAGAGATTGCGGAAATTAACGGTGTACCCGCTGGCACAGTTAAGTCGAGACTTTACTATGCTCGCAAATTAATGATCAAAATGTTGGAGGAAAAATCATGAACGATATCGATGAGAAAATTCGTCAGGCGCTGGCTGCAGAAGATCAAAAGGCCATCGATGAAATCGATGACGGCGCAGGACTGTTCGAACTCATTGGCCTGACTTTCAAGGGAAAACAGGCCTGGATAAGTTACTATATGTACTTCATGGGAATCGTAGTAACTGGAGCGGGAATTTACTTTCTAATTCAGTATCTGGGCACAAGCGATATCAAGTCCAGTCTGAACTGGGCGTTATTGATAATCGCCTGTCTGTTTTTAATCACGCTATTGAAAATCGTGAGCTGGCAGCAGATTCAGAAAATGGAACTGCTGCGTGAAATTAAGCGCCTGGAGATGCGGATCATGCTCGCCACCGATCAGAAACAGCAATAGTTTAGGGCCTGATTACTCCAATATTTCCAACAATCTGAATGTCTGTGCCAAGCGGAGCGGAAAGTTCCTGCAAACGAAGCAATATTCGCTGTGCAATTTCCGGCGGCGCAATTCTTGGTATGCCGCGCCGGGCCAGTTTGGTTTCATCGTAACGCCCATCCACCGGATGAATGCGAACCTCTTTAAGCTTGCCGCCTTCGTACTCATTGATGGCGATAATACTTTCGAATTTCACCGGAAACTCAGCATCCGGTGGACCAACACTTCGCTGAGGATCGCCGCGACCCGCTAAACCGATCACATCCATCTGCCTTATGAACTCACCCAAACCATAGAATACGGGTCGATTGTTATAAATTTCGATGCCTCTTAGTGCATGCACACCGGTTCCCTGAAAAAGGTCAGCGCCATTGTCGATCGCCGCGTGTGCGAACTCGGGCAAATAATCCGCGATACTGGAATTGGTATCAATGTGCTCGGCCTCGGGAATGCCCTCACCACGATAGCCGCCCGTAGTTTCCAGGAAATGATGGGCATGAATAGCAACTGTAATGAAATCGGATTTGATCTTGCCTTCCCTAACCGCAGCCAAAGTATCAGTCAGGTCTTGCTGGTTCATTTCGTAGTGGTAATAAGGTTCGCTTACACCGCGCGCAGCCTTCCTGAACTGATTGCCAACAAAGGCAATGTCCGTATCGTTATTTACGCCTCGGGCATAGAAGCCAGTTCCGTTAGGAAAGCTATCGCGCAATGTTTGCAAGGAATCCCAATCTTGTTCTGGCAACATGAAGAAGCGATTAACTCGTAATGAGGCGATGCCCCCGGTTCCAGGCCATTCTCCCCGCGCAGGCTGTGCTCGGGGATTATGATCCGATACAGCGACCATACCTACACGACCTCCGGGGCTGCTATAGAAACGCGCCGCTCTGGCTGCCCAGTAACTGTCGCCATAACCGGCGTACTGCAGTCCTGCGCGATCCAGATGACTGCTGGTTTCCACCAAACCTCCTGGACCAAAATCGTTGGCGTGGTTGTTAGGCCGAGAGACGATATCGAAGCCCATTTGTTTAACCCATTCCGCCACCAGTGGCTCACCACCAAAACCTCCGCCTGCGGAGCCTTTGAACTTGCGCCCATCGATGATATTGCCCTCAAAGTTACCCGTGGTGGCATCCGCCCCCTGGGTAAGCTCTACCACGGCGCGAAATCCCGGATCACTCATCATATGATCTAGAGGATTGGCAATTATGATGTCTCCTACCACGGCTATGGTAAATCCATCATCAACGCTAGTGGCTAACTGCTGGGAGTCCAGTGTTTGTGCCTGCGTATTCGAAATGAATAACGCAAGTATCGACAGCATCAATGAATGACAAATTTCATCGCTGCGGTTTATTTTCTTTGTAATCTTGATTCTATTCATACAAGCGTCGCTCTTCATATTAGTCCAACTAAACAAGGAAAAATCCACAACACCATTAAGTCCCACAGATCCAACAGCTTTCTTCGCTACGGCTTGAAAGGTAATAAGTCCAATAAAACTACCGAAGCTTGCGACCACTCCAACAAAGCTGGGTATTAAGTTTTAGATTTTCAATTTCACTGCGAAAGTCTTTCAGGCCTATTAGTAAAGCCCTTGATATTACTGGATCTTCAACAATACCAGTAAAATCCAGTTCGCTGCCCAAAAGCTGTACAGCCACACAGGAATTGTGAATTATGGTGCCAGACATTGTTGTTAAAACTTCCCTCAATGATTCTAGTGCAATAGATGCCCGCGGCGATGTATTAATAATCATGATCGGCTTATTTGGAAACTCCTCTCCACTTACCAGCCAATCGAGGGTATTCTTCAATGGCCCACTAATTCCATGCGCATATTCGGGGCTTGCTATTATTAAGCCCTCACATAGTTTCAGGTTTTCCCTCAACTCCGTAAGCGCCTGTATGTCTTCATCTTCTCGATCGGGATTGAATAAAGGCGCTCATGAATATTCCCTATTATTACTTCCACATCGCTTGGAGCCAATAATTGTAAAGCCTTGATCGCGGCGGTGTTATATGACGATTTGCGCAAACTCCCCGACAACGCCAATTATTTCAACTGTTCCATTTGTGACACTACTTGTTACAGGAAATACTTGTTCAGAGGCTCCTTAGTAAAGTTTGTTAATTGGCGAAGGCCCGAAGGATTTCCAGGTTCCTTGATGTCGCGCGCCACTGCTATCACCACGAGACCAATCACAGACTCCTTCTGGAAATGCGTCAATGAGTTGCTGATACTGCTCTGGCGTGAACTCCACTTCGTAATCTGCCAAATCCATAGGCTTCAATTGACAACTCACAATATCGTTCGCCAGTGGAGCACCGGCCACGTGTCTCGGCGTTAGATAGCCTGGATACAATTGGTTACAACGAGACTGCCCATTGAATTCCTGCTTTTCCTGAATTAACTCGGGCGGTTCGACGCTTGCATCCCAACAGCTATCAAGCAGACTGGAAGGCTTGTTGCGCAGTACGCGTTCAGCGGGATCTGATTCCAAAGTATCGTTCCGAATTCCCATTATCCAGTTGTCCATCTGTCGAAATAAGTTACCCAAATCATCCTGGCCCTCGGTAAAACCCCACTGTCCACCTACCTGCATCACCTGATTGTTGGCATGGCCATTGGCATTTCGCAAGCGTTGTCGGGTAGAGAATTGATGCACGATCATGTGGATGTCGCCGCCCTCGCGGTGATCGTTATAGGTTCTATAATCGATAACCGGAGTAGATGCCAGTCCAGCTCCTGCGTATAGAATACGGCCAGATTCGATAGCGCGCTTTGCGGCCTGTGTATCTGCGCTATGACGCCGCGGTACATGATTCATATCACGGTCGAAACCACCAATGTCGCGATTCAATTCAATAAATTGCTGCACTGTAATAGCACCCTGATTGAGCGCAGCCAAACCGTATTGAACACCGACATTGTCAAGTGGTCGTTGGGCAATCATTGCGCTGGAATTCAATGGGTTTGCAACACTGCCGTATACATTTACGCTGTGATCATAAACGGTCGCCCGTAATCCATAGATGTTAGAGGGAGAATAAAGATCATCCTGCAGCGCGGGCAGACTCATTTCGCCCCCTTGTTCTTCCAATAGGGTATCAATATTGTAGAGTGGATCCAGACGTGCGGCGCCGCGACTGAGGTTAGCGATAGAATCCCAAACAGCAAATCCGGACACAGCACGCTGCTGTTCCTGACTGAAATCTTCTACATTGGTTTCACTGAAGTAATAATTTAACAAGCGAGAATCAGCCAGCGTGAATATGGTGGCGGTGGTTACATCTGGAAAACTGGAAGAGACAATAATGCCGTCGAATACCCCCGGGTAGTTATCAGCGGTTTGGTGGGACTGATAAGAGCCACCGGAAGCCCCGGTTGCGATTGTATAGACAGGCAAGCCATAGTGTTCAATGAAACGTTCTTTCACCATGATGTGTGTTTCCGAGGCCAATAGATCATTACAATTTTGACCAAACACATTCAGGCTCGCCGAGGTAATAGCATAACCCTGCTCGAACAGACCACGGCGCATAACGCCGCCTGTGCTGTTGCCTTGCTGATACCAGCCACTTCGACAACCTCCGCCGTGGGTGTACACCAATTTCTCGTTCCAGCTTGGGCTCTTATTCCAGGGATCGAGAAAAGTGGTCTCGTCCGCTGGATTGTGCAGCATGGCAATTTCGTAGATCGCACGATTCACCGTGCCCGTTTCTACTCTTACAATGTAGGGAATATCTGCCTGTTCCATTACAGTAATCAAGCCCATATCTTCAGGAAGTCCTGCTCCCGCTCCGTCTGCTCCAGCCTCCTCGGGTAATGGTTTAAACACTTCGTCCAACTCAGACCAATAGACGTAATCAACGCGAGTAGCAATGGAGCAGTTCGCATCTAACGCTGGACCCAGCACATCACCCGTAACGGTTTCAAATTGCTCGGTCTGACAGTAGAACGGTTGCTCATGAGGGCCAGAGATAATCGGACCGCTCTGTGGGTAGTTGCTCAGGGTTAGGGATTCACTAAGCTGCGTTCCTTTTATCTGGGCACTTAATACACTATCTCCTTCGGGTAAACCTGATAGCAAGGCCTGCATAGTTTGTGATGACACCATCCTCAGTCTAGCAGTTACATCGGTACCGTTAAGGCTGACACTGAGCTGAGAGGCATTCAGTGTCGCACCAAGATTTATCTCAACCAAGACATCTCCGCCAGTGATCAACCAAGGTTTGGTAGATAGCGTGTGCAGACGAATTCCCGCGTCTTCGGAGACTTCGACGCTTACTCTGGCCGAGGTTGCTATCGGTTCTTCAGTTGAACAGGACAACAGTAAAAAACTGCACAGACATAGCAACAGGAATGCTTTGAAGCCGGAAACAAATAAAGTCGATTTAGTCAAAACCTGTGCTATAAAATTTGTATCCGACATGACTAGTTTCCTCCAGAGTGACGCTTCATTTTAGCAACTATTTCGCTTACCAAGAACTAGCAATATAGAGTGCGGCAAAGCTTGTGTAAACAAGCATACTATTTACGGTTAAAGCAGTGTTAGAATTAAGCTCTCGAACAGCAGCAAGCTTGAAACTGCTTAGGTCGAGCTAGTATGGAACATTAACGGATACGGGATATGAATGCTAAGAATTCGATTAAACTGGTAGAAGTAGAAAAAGCCGGGGAAATAATCAAGGTTGCGATTGACAAGAAATGCTCCAAGTGTAAAAAATCTATTTGCTGTAACTCGATCAATCAGAAAATCCCTGCTCCTAAATCCAAGGAAGATTTTGATCACTTGCTGTGGCAAGTCTCGCACGAGGGAATCAATATTTTTAAGGATGCGGACGGCTGGTTCCTACACATAGAAACTAACTGCAGTCATCTTCTACCGCACGGCGTTTGTGGTATTTATGAAACACGACCCTGGGTTTGCCGCGAATATGATAATGACTTCTGCGAATTCGATGAGTCTATAAAAGAGGCGAGTGAATTGTTTTTCTCAACCCACAAGAAACTGGAAAAATACTGTCGTAAACGATTCAAGAAATGGGACAAGCGTTTCGAGATCTATGAGAGCTAATAACTATCAATTAATTACTGCTGCGCGAGCATTCCTGCTCACGTCGCTACTGCTTGCCAGCCTTAGCTCCTACGCACAAGAAATCGATTTCCAAAGCAGCATAGACGCAACCTCCACAGCGCTAAAGGAATTAGACCTCAGAGCCAATGACTGCCTGACCGCCCTGGATTCTGAACAAGATTCGAAACAGACCTGCGATGACTTTATGGCTGCTGTGGATGGAGAGCTGATGACGAACTACCTGCAGCAATGTCGGGTGCTGAAGAACTGGCGAGATGACTTCGTCACCAGAACGGTTGCAGAAAACACCGATGCCAGCAATCAGGATGACCAGGAAATGCTGCGCCGTCTTGTTTCAATTGAATTTAACTGCGGTGAAAACACCCTACGGACACGAACACAGTTTGTGGTCCCCGCATTCAATCGACTACAGGCTGGTGCCG
Organism: Gammaproteobacteria bacterium; assembly: GCA_021773355.1. Classification (GTDB taxonomy): domain Bacteria; phylum Pseudomonadota; class Gammaproteobacteria; order Pseudomonadales; family Pseudohongiellaceae; genus UBA9145. The sequence goes on from JAJFKE010000023.1 coordinate 603,437, forward strand.
AGAGTCCTGGTGTATCTGCAACATCATTGAGCAGACAGCTTTCAGAAGCTCGATTCAAGGCTATGGAGAACCGTGAGAGGCAGCGCTTACTAAACTCCGTGCAGAACCAGCAAGACAGAAGCCAGTTGGAAACAGAACGGCAATTCAATGCCTTGGAAAATGAGTTGATTCGTCAACAGATTCGAAATACGAACCGCCCTTTTTAAGGTACTTCTGCCAGGGTCCGTTATGGCCTTGGTTTAGAGTAGCTATCTAAGCTCTCCTGCATAGATCCTATCAGTAGCTGGCAGTAGCTGGAAAAAGTCTGTATCCAGAATCCGATTCGGCGACCTTCCAGATCGGCCGGCATAGACTTGGTAAATATTTCTCAGTAAAGAACCAGGAAATTGCCATCCGGCAGATTCGCTGCAGCGGGAAAGCTGTAATTAGGGATAGTAATTTCCTCGGTGAATGGCCCATCTTTAGCGCTACCGTCTTCTTCGAACAAGCGCATATTCAGTCGACCACCCTTGGCATGACTGATCGCTTCACCCCATACCACTAAGCGCTCCCCCTGTGCATTAATCGCCACCGAGGGGTTCTTTTGCCGTGTTTCAGTAAAGGGCTCAGCTACCTGAGTGGCCTGTATCTGTGCATCCAATTTAAGCTGTACGATACGGCTTTCTGTCTCAAAAACCAGCCATTGCTCGGTGTTTGCATCCTCGGCTATATCATTAGTGCTAAGCGGACAGGACGACATTTCCCATTTTTGCAATGGGGTTACTTCTCCATAGGAGCCGCTCTGGAGTTCACCGTTATTGATTTGCAGACTCAATAATTGCATATGGCGACCCACGCCATCGATGGCAGAACGATAGGCGACGGACAGTTCATTCTGGTCCGCATAATTTGCTGCCAGTGAACAACAGGCGCAGGCGCCCAATTCTGGATTTCCCATGCGTAGTTCATCGGAAAAAGTAGCGCCAGAATCGGTCGACAGGCGACCATAGACCGTGCGTTCATATTCTCGACTCAGGTTTCCTGCTCCCCAGACTATAGCGACCTTGGAGCCAATAGCGGCTATGTCAGCGCCCGCATCGAGGCCTTCCGCAAACTGAGCTACCACTGGTCTTTGAGCCTCGAACCGGGTTGCTTCGGAATTCGACCGACTGTAGTAGTATTGATTGGCCCGTGGCAAATACCAGACCACATGGATGCGGCCGTCACCGCCAACCGCCATGGAAGCCCTGGCGATAGAAAAAGTCTGAAGATTATAGGCCTCGCTGGACACCTTAACCGGAAGCCCAAAACGTTTTTCCAAGGTCAGGTATTGACGGTAATATAAGTTTCCCTCGCGCGCGCTGGGCGCAGACAAGCGTTTCTTGAAATACAGCAGATGAACATCGCCGTTGCTGTCAACATTCAATCGCGGCTGAAAACCGCCGTCCGGTGTTTTCTGAATGAGAATATCTGCGTACGCGGAACTAATAACGAACAGACTCAGAGCAAGAAACAATGCCATGACCTGCCCAAGCAGTCGCCCTTCTCGTACAGCTTCCAATCTGTTCATAGCCCAGTACTCCTGCTTGCCTTGCTGTGTGTTATACGCCGAATTCAAATGAGCAAAAGTAGAATAAAAGCGCGAATTAGTGCAGACTTTGCTTCCAGTTCTAAACTGCTGCCGTGATAGGCATCATAACAGCAATTTCCAGCGGAATTGAATCCAGGTATATTGGAAAACCGCGAGATATAGCGCTTCTGCGCAGGAATGAGACATGAATAGTTTGGCGAGTAAACTGAGCAAAGCCGCAGCAATAGCCCTCATTGGCGGACTCTTGAGCGCTTGCTCAGCACCCGAGGAAACGGCGACTAATGATGCTGCCGGAGATTCTGCCTTTAATACTGAGCTGACGGTAAAAGACGTGATGGCACTAGTATTAGAGCCTGCTTCAGACATTCTTTGGGATTCTGGAGGCTGGGTACTGGATGCTTCAGGCTACGAAGAATTGTATCCAACCACGGACGAAGGCTGGGACTATGTCCGTGCCCAGGCTGCCGTAGTGGTGGAATCCGGAAATATGCTGGCACTGCCAGGGCGAGCCGAAGATGGCGATGCCTGGATGATCTATGCCGAAGGCCTTAGCTCCGCGGGAATTTTGGCAATGCAAGCAGCAGCCACTCATAACGAAGAAGACTTCTTCCAGGCCGGCGCACAACTCTACAGCGTCTGTACTGCCTGCCATCAGGCCTATAACCCTGACATTCTTAATAACTTCGACGACGAAGACTAAGCCTGGATGAAAGCCTCGTTGACGCGACAGCCACTCGCTATTTCACTAAAGCTCCTATTGATGTGTCTAGCCTTGTATTCTTTCAATGCATTCGGCCACACCATCGAGGGGCAAGACGCGAGTTTTGTCGAAGCGATCGATGGCCCAGCCATTGGCCCCTTCATTTATCTGGGCGCCAAGCACATGGTAACCGGATACGACCATTTGCTGTTCTTGCTCGGAGTAATCTTCTTTCTCTATCGCCCCAAGCATGTGGTGCAGTACGTCACCCTGTTTGCCCTTGGCCACAGTATTACCTTATTGCTAGGCGTTCTGGCGAACCTGCAGGTCAATGCCTACTTTATTGACGCCATTATTGGCCTGTCTATTGTCTATAAGGCATTCGAGAATATAGATGGCTTCAAACGGCTATTGGGTTTTCAGCCTAATACCAAGATTGCCGTTTTCGTATTCGGTTTGTTTCACGGCCTTGGTCTGGCAACCAAATTGCAAGAATTCGATTTGTCCGACAACGGCCTGGTAATAAATATTATTAGTTTTAATGTTGGCGTAGAAATTGGGCAAATACTCGCTCTTTCCGCAGTATTTCTCATCCTCAGTGTTTGGCGAACAACTTCCAGTTACCTCAGACATTCCTTCATTACCAATACTGCGCTTATGACTGGCGGTTTTTTACTGGCGGGATTCCAGCTAAGTGCTTTTTTCTTGCAAACCCCCTACTAGTTGTATTCGTAGTTAACCAAGAATAGTGGAGACCCAATGTGTCCGAGATAGATAGTAAGCAGCCGCCCTCTTCGAGGAACATCCTGATAGCCTCCGCCATCTCGTTGCTGGTGGCATTGATAGTGCTGTTTAGCTTTATCCTGCCTGCGGAGTTTGGCTCAGACCCGCTTGGTACCGGGGAACTGTTTGGCCTGAATGCCCTGTCTCGCGCAGAGAACCCCTTCGAGGAACAGCTTGAGGTTCACAAGACTGATTATGTCGAGTTTGTACTGGGCCCATTTGAGTCGGTGGAGTACAAATACTTGTTGGATATGGATGCCTCTATGCTGTTCAGCTGGGTGGCCGACGGCGAACTCTACTACGATATGCATGCTGAGCCGGCTGGCCTGGGAGAGGAATATGCAGAGAGCTTCGAGCAGGGCAACAGCGACAGCCGCATGGGTTCTTTTCATGCACCATTTACCGGTATTCATGGCTGGTTCTGGGAAAACCGCAGTTTAGATACCGTGACCGTTAAGCTTTATTCTTCTGGCTTTTATATCAACTCTACAGTGTTTAGAGACGGCAGTAGTTATGAGAGGGAGATGAGGTCAGTGACCGAATAACAAAACTGAGCTACTAGCTACCTAGCAGTAGCATATTTCAGACAAAAAAAAGCCCGCATCTTAAGCGGGCTTTTTTTATCTGTTTCCCAGAGTCTCTATTGACCTGGCTCGCCAGCGTCAGATCCATCACGTGGTGCACCAGTACCTGATGAACCCATGAACAATTTGCGGCCATCCGGGAATGTAATGTCCCTGCCGTTGGCACGACATGTAGGCTCGCATAGTCTGTCTTTGGATTGGTAGCCAGTTACCACAATGTCTTGACCCAGGGTCAAAGAATTTCTGTTAATGCCACGACGCAGCAGCGTATTTGGCGTACCACCTTCAACCATCCACGGACCTGGATCGCGAGTCGATTCAGGATCGTTATTCTCCAAGTGAATCCAGGTGTGTGGGTTGATCCACTCAACACGAGTGATCGGTCCACCAAGACGAACCGGAAGGTTCGCATCGAATTCAGCGGAAAAAGCGTGATGAGCAACCGCAGCAGGCTGGTTGATTGCAGCAACGCCTATTGCGGTGACAGCTGCTAATGCCAGTAATTTAATTTTCATACAATTTTCCCCATTTATAACTTGAAATGCTTGAGCACATTCTAAGTTAGAATTAGAACAGAACCAATCTAATAATCCGTTCTATTTAGCTCAACATGCTTTGAAAGCTTGAGCATATTCTAAGTTAGAACTCTTAAAGAACCTAATATAAACAGCTCCTCACCACGCTCAATACACCTAAAATTTCAATTAAGCGGTCAATAACCGCATTCTAACCAAGGGCTCAAGCAATTTCCAAGAGGAATGCGCCAAAACGAGCCCTTTTTTGATCCAAATCGACTTTAGAAGCCCAATTCTGACTCTCTACCTTTACGGTAGCGGCCATACATCATCTCTTCTACGAATTCCACGCACTTAAACTGTGGCAGCTCGTAGCCCTCTTCCAGACGACGGTATATAGGCATCTTGATAGTCCAGGGCTCCTCAAAAATCTCTGGATCAGTCATAGTTGCCTCATATTCAATCACGTTCTCACTCACCAGGGTGTAACGCTCTGTGACCTTCAGCTGGTAGGTATGGTAATTACCCGCTCTATCGAACCAGGTCCTGTCGTCCAGCCCACTAACTTCAACCACCCAGGTATCGCCATCCCAATAACCGTAGGACTGTCCCATCCATGAATCCAGAGGGGCTTCACCTGGATCTTCCAAGAACACGTTGCGAACCGCACCGGCAAATGAATAGGCTATGAAGAAAGCACTTTCACTCTGGAAAATCTGGAAAGGATGAGGGGTATAAGTGGCTCTTGGCACGCCCGGCATATAGCACTTGACCTCGGGGTCCATGGCCTGCCAATTAGCGGCATTCTCATCGCGTCGTGCTAGCGCTTCAGGCTTATAAGGAATTGTGCCGCCAACTACCACGCCAAAGCTGGCAGGGACTGCGCCAACCGCACCCATAGCAACCACTGAAGGGGCTGGAACTGGAACGAAATCGCCCGGAACTAGCTGATAGGCAGCTTTTGGCGGAGCGGCTTCAAGATTGTCATTGGCATTCATAAGCACCTGCCAGATTCCATTGAAGTCTGGCTTACCACTAGGAGTGCGAGGAATATCGCTACCCGAGGCTTCTGCGGACTGAGTGACTTGAGTTGATTGTGTGTTTGTTGTGTCAGCAGGTGAGCAACCTACTATGAGCACTGCGATTGCAAGGAGCAGCCATTGAATCTTCATAATTCTACCTTTTTGCTTTAATTAGAATTTCTCCCCCGTAAGGAGCAACGATATAACCATTTGGGTTCGGGTGTGTCAAGCCATAAGCGCCGAATCCTATAGGCTGAGGCCTAAAATATGTACGTCGTTGCTGGCTCTCAAATAGCTCTAAAAAATGAACTGAATTTGCGCTTCAGGCAATCCTGCCGCTCAAATTCCCGCAGCATCATGTGCCACTATAAAACCGCGTTATGAGCTTGCTCAGTCTTGTCTTCCAAACAACATTATTGCGCCGGTGACAGTCATCAACAACAATAGTAACAAGCCCAGTAGGCCGAGTAGCGAATCCAAATAAGCGAAACCTGTCCACCGCAGATAATGAATGGAGTAAATTCCGTCTATCCAGCGCGTATCGTTTCCCTGCTGATAGAAAGACAGGGTGTCCCAATTCAAACTAATAGATACTCCGGTCGATGTTCGATACTGATCCAGGTCAGTCTGCAGCAATTCACCATAGCGTTGTGGGTTTTGTGAAATGGCATCTTCTACTAACTGTGAACGCAGTATCTGTGAGGGTGTGGGTCGTGGTTGCAGAGTGTAGGGATCTAGTTGCTTCCACGCCCCATCCTCCTTTACTAACAGATGTTGACCCAGCACTGTTTTTAAAATCCGCATCTCTTCCCACTGTGGTTCGGCAGTAATCTCTATAGCCGCATCGGATGCATAGGTTTTTGGCTGCAATGTTTCATAGGCGGCTTCATAGGCAGGCCTTACCAGGAAAAAAATACCAGTGAGAGACCATGCGATGAAGGGCAAAAGAAGAATGCTGGCTAACAGGCGGTGTTGTTTACGCGTATTCATCGATGTTTACTCTAGGGACCCTCTGATTAACTCCAACACCTCTGCGTGACCTGAGGCGTACAGATCCTAGAGACCGTTTGGAGTTAATGGTCACTCCCTTAGCAAGAACGGCGACGACGAAGATGGGCGCTTCAGGCCCCGCCCTTCGCGGCATTTGGCTTGCCCCTAGGTTTTTACTACTACAGAAAGGCTGTTTCCAACAATACTGTCTAGCCAGCTCCACGTTGTGCATTCAAGAATTCTTAAGCTAAAACTTGTTACCGTGGAGGACAGCGATACGGGTCTCAAGCGTTGCAAAAGTAGTAAGAGAAAATGTCAGCGCTTGCCGAGAGTAGTTAGTTTATGCTTTCTCACCACTGGAACAAAAATTAATAGACATGTCAAACTAAGAATCGCGGCGGCAAAGAACGAGACGCCCGGAAAATAAATGGAAGACTGCTCATCGGTGAACGCCGCGAATAACTGAGTCATCAACAAAGGCCCAATAATAGCTGTTATGCTATTCATGCTACTGAGAGATCCCTGCAGCTCACCCTGAGCATTCGCTGGAATCTGACTGGTCATTATCGACTGAAATGCAGGACTAACAAAGCCGGAAAGCGCAGCGACTACCAGCCAGGGATACAGCTGCCAACCCTGCACGGAAAAGGCATAGCCACAAAAGCCAATGATTATGGCGACCATGCCTAAAATACCTGCCCGGTAAGCTCCCATCTTTGGAATCGCCCAACGAATGAGTACCGCTTGCACGATAATCATAAAGACGCCAGCAAAGCCCAGCGACAATCCAATCTGACTCTCCGACCAAGAGAACTTTTCGATGGTGTAGTAAGTCCAAGTACTAGGTAACGAGAGGTGGCCTATCATGTAGAGAAAATAGGCGAAGGCCAGACCCATAATAACTGGATATTTCTTAAGTTGAATGACTGCACCTATGGGATTCGCCCGCCGTATATCAAACTCTCGACGATTCTCTTTGGACAGAGATTCTCCCAGCATGAAGTAACCATATACCAGGTTGGTTAACGCCAATCCCGCAGCCGCATAAAAAGGAATGCGGGCGCCGTATTCGCCAAGCAGACCGCCGATTACCGGGCCCAGCACGAGTCCTCCACCAAAGGCCGCACCAATCATGCCAAAGCGCTGTGCGCGATTTTCTGCGAGCGTTATATCGGTAACATAGGCATAGGCAATGGCGAATGAGGAGCTGGCTACCCCTGCAATCAGGCGAGCTACAAATAGCCATAAGATTGTCGGCGCAGACGCCATCAACAGATAATCGAGACCGAGAGCGGCCAAGGTATATAAAAGTATTGGTCTGCGTCCATACTTGTCACCGAGATTACCCAGAATGGGCGCTGCAAAAAACTGAACGATGGCATAGGTAAACATCAGATAGCCGCCGATTCTGGAAGCTTCAGACAGAGTCGCATCGGTCAGACTAATTATTAGCTTTGGCATCACTGGAAGAATGATGCCGAAGCTGATGGCATCCAATAACACCACGAAAACTATAAACGCTAGAGCATGGCGACTCTTGGTTATGTCAATTGGCATCTTGGCCCTTTGCTGCGAGCAGAGATATAAAATCTTCAAACTTGCCGTTGTTACTGCGAGTCAATGACGAATGGTAACTAATATCTATATCGAACGGGTGACCAAGACTTTCACTGAGGATATTTTTTATGGCTGCTTCCTGTTCGGCCGAGAGCACAGAATCCAGCACCAACTTCAATTCTATTTCGCTGAGCCCGTGTTGCACTACTTGAAACTGTTTGATATTTGCCACTTGCATGAACTTTCTAAAACCAAAGTTCGGCCAGTGTTTGCTGCCGTCTGGATGAGTCAACATATTCCTCACCCGCCCATGAATACGTTTCATCACAGGTAAGCCACGCCCGCAGGGACAGGGTTCAGATAACTCTCCGTAGTCGCCTATCTCATAGCGAATTAGCGGTGTCGCATAGTTTCGTAAGCTGCTTACTACTATCTTTCCCGATTCATTTAGATCGCAAGCACTGCCGTCTTCTCGCAACACCTCCACCAGGACGCTCTCCGATTGGATATGATAGTGATCATGCAGCGGACATTGAATTGCGATGTAGCCTAGTTCTTCACTGCTATATAAATCAACCAACTTGGCATTGAGTTGTTCAATTACGGAAGAACGTAGATCATCACTAATGCTTTCGCCCACCGTTCGAACTTGCAAAATACAATCGAGTTCTGATTCGTCTTGCCGCATCTGTTGCAATAAAGCACGCAAGTTTGACGGATGGGTCATTAGATAGCCAGGTTGGATTTTTTGTAACCACTGCAGCTGCGCTGTAATCGCGGAGCTACTATTCAGGAAATAGCTGGCAGCGGTTTTAAAGAACAAATTTACCGGCAGGCCCCAGTCCGTGAAATGCACACCATCAGGGGGCAGTCCTATCGGCTCGCCATGCCAGCGAATGGAAGCTGAGACTTTATCCATTTGACGCTTGTGCCAGAGTTGTTCCCGCATATTAATAGCATTCCACAGCGTAGAAGTGAGCGCCGTTGAACGCAGCTTTACCGGAATACCCGTTGAGCCAGAAGTCATTGACTCGGATACGACACCATGAGTTTCGGGCAGCTGCGAACAATCAATATTTCCATTATTCTCCTGAAGCTGCGCTCGAGTAAGCAGTGGCAATGCATTTATTGAATTCAGATCCAGGTTATTTAGATCGACGTCCCGCAGATGTTGTTTGTAGAATGGCGAATGAGCGATGGCATAGCCTATCAATTTCTTTAACTGTTGCAACTGACCCCGTGCAAGCTGCTCCGCATTCCACCATTGAGATTCGTTCAATTGCTGCAACAACGCGTATAGGGCCTGGCCCTGCCCATCCTGTAGTAAGGGCTTGGGGATGGATCCGCTACTGGGTTTCACGTCATCTTACTCATTGCTTCTTTATCAACAGCTTGTACATTTTTCGTCTTAGCGGGAACTCCAAGAACCGATAAACCAGATAAGAGAGGCAAATGAGTATGCTTGCGAGTACCGGAAGGTGAAGTTGATAGGGCCAAGATTCTGGCAACAAGTTAAAGTACTGCACCATTTCCATATAGGGCCAGTGCAGACAGTAGATAATATAGCTAAGACCGCCCAGCAGCTCGCAGAATTTTAGTGTGCCACCTGTTGGATACCATTGCAGATTCAACATGCAGTAGACCAGTACCGCGACCGCAGGAATCGCCACGAAGAAAGAACTGTATTGGTAGGGAACATAGTTCTCACCGAACCAGATCACAGCTAAGTAGACACAGATCGATATCAGCAACGGTATTAGATTTATTTTTCCCTTGTCTTTGTCGATGCCAGAGAGGGCAAATATTTTGTAGATCAACATACCGAAGACAAATTCCACGAAGCGAATAATCGGATTCGTATAGACCGGCACGTTGAGAGTAGCAAGATCGTAGTATTCCGCTTCCGGCAGGAAGTAGGCGATCAGAGCGAATTGCATAATATAGCCACTAATGAATACCGCAAACACCCGCTTATAGGTGTTCACGTTTTTCAAAAGAATCAGGAACAAGGGAAAGCAGAGATAGAAATAGGCTTCCAACACCAAGGACCACAATGGTCCGTTAAACAATAGTTTAAGCGTCTCGATGCTACTTATGGATTGCGTAAACAAATAGTGACGGATGGTGGCGATCAGGAAGAAGCTGGTGTCTTTCACTTCGGGCAGATCATAGGTAATCTGAAAAGGTCTATGAGCCTCGACGAAAAAAGCTTCGCCCACGGCCAGATAACTCAACCAGACAAAAGTCGAAGATACCAGTATCGCAAAAGCATAGGCTGGGTAGATGCGGATGATTCGAAATTTGTAGAACTGCTTGGTCTCAGCCCAACCCTGTAGTGAGGGATAGACATAGGACAAGACGAATCCACTGACCATAAAAAACCATGACAGTGCTGTTGTCCCCAGTGCCCCCCAGACAATGAATTGCCCAAATATTAATTCGTAGTGTACTAAAACAACGATTACCGCACCGACGAACCTGAATACGTCTAGCACAGGGATTTTCCGACTATTATCAACCATAGATTATCTAATTCGATTGCCTGGATCTGAACTTAATTTGGCCAAAATTCTGCTTAGCCAGCGATAGAGCGCCAGTTATTTGCTAAATATTCGGCCGTTCGCCAGGAAAGAGCTTGCACCGTAAGTGTCGGATTGCGCGCTCCGCTGGTGCCCATCACCGAGCCGCCCAGAATACCGAGGTTTGGCACCTCATGAGAGAAACCCCACTCATTCACCACATTGGTTTCGCTATTTAGCCCCATGCGCGTACCACCGTAGGCATGGGTGGAGGCTCCCATTAGATTACCTACTCCCGACTTCACTATTTTTATGGCGCCGGCTTGCAGATACCACTGCTCCATTTTCTCTTGGGAAAAAGCGGCTATCCGCTTCTCATTGTCGCGATAATGGGCGGTGATGCGAGTCACTGGAAATCCCAGCGGATCCTTTACGCCAGGATCCAAATCCAGATAATTATCTTCATAGGGAAGTGTCGTTTTTTGAATATAGGAAGAATTGGTTCTGTCAGCATTCTTCATGATAAACGCCTTCCAATCGGAACCCCAGTTACGAGTCTCGCCAAAGGTAGTCATCTTGGCTGCGCTCATTGGCTTCCTATCGGTGTGTACCCAAAGATTTGCCCCGCCGATAAAATCCAAATCGCTATGATCGAAGTTATCATCGGCCCATTCATCAATCGCCACACCCTGAGCGGGCAGTCCATACCAATTGTGCAGATCTCTATCAAACAAAGCCGTTACCGGCGCACCCTGATGATGGCTCAAATAGTGCCTGCCAACTTGGCCAGCATTGTTCGAGAGCCCGTTGGGAAAGGCGCGTGATTTGGATAACTGCAGCAGCCGCACATTTTCATAGGCATAACTGGAGAGCAATACGACCTCGGCCGGCTGAAAGAAAGTCTCGTTACCCTTTATGTAATCGACGCCCGTAACCCGGCCGTCGTCATCGGTAACTATTTGCGTGACCCGAGCGAAGGTAACTACCTCGAGATTGCCTGTGTCCACGGCTTTAGGAATAACATTAAAGGCAGTAGAGCTTTTCGCCTGAACATGGCAACCGCCCTTATTGCAAAAGCCGTGGTACTGACAAGGAGGTCGGCCGTCAAATAACTCTGTGGTAATGGCAGCCGGGCCCTGGAACGGATTCCATTCCAAGCTTCGCGCTGCTGTGCCCATAAGATCTGTAAAGGGAGAACTACGTAGCGGCTGCATGGGATACTCGCGCTGCCTTTCTCCTTCAAAAATATTTCCAGCCTTGTTCTTCTTACCTTGCACATTACCGGCCTGGCCGGAAATGCCTACGGTGTATTCAACCTTGTCGTAATAGGGTTCCAGCTCTTCATAACCGAAGGGCCAATCTTCTACCGTGGATCCTTCAGGTATTCGATGGGCACCATATTTTTCCCGGGTTTCACTGACGACCTTAAAATCCCAGGGATTCAAACGCCAACTCTGCGCCCAATAGTGCATGGTGGTGCCGCCTACGGCATTCATCATCGGATGCCCACCCTGAACCGCTGTGTCCATAGGCGTTGCTCGTATCGTAGGCGCTTCAGTTGCCGCTTTCTGCACCGATTGCGGCCAGTTTCGCGATCCATTGCGTAGTTCGTCTGGCGCGAAATCTCGCGGACTTAACCAACCACCCGCTTCCAGCCCTATCACTTTAAGTCCTGCATTGCTTAGGGGCAGAGCCGCCACACCACCGGCTGCACCCATACCAACTATGACCACATCGGTTTTAGCTAATCGCTTAGGCATGATCGCTTCCTCCGCTATGGCCAGTACCGGCACTACCTGGTGTAGGCACGCTATTATTCGCTAATTTGGTATAGGTACTGTGGTCATAGGCAGACTGATGGTTTGGCTCTAGATTGGCACCTGCTGCGACATCTGCTTCGCTGGCGCCAAGACGAATACCGGGGTAGCGCAACATATCCCAACCGACAAAATTCTGGTTGCCGCCATAATAGGGATCGCAAAAAGTACCATCGATGGTATGGCTGCGAACCATATTGAAAAAGCCGCTACCACTTGGGCTAAAGCCGGAAACTTTATTCGTCTGCACTGCCAATAAAATCGAATCTTGATGGTCACGGATCAATTGGTAGAAGGGTTTGCCCCGAGTCTTGCGGGCAAAGTCGTTTACCGCATTAAGTCCCACCATATAGTTATGACGAGAACCGTTATTATGACTCGCCAAAGATCTATCTATATAGTGCACCGCCCGGGCTTCCTTCGCTCCCGGACCATGCTCATCTGCAGGAATCAAGCAGTCACATATGGCTTCCAGAGTTTCCGCCTCTTCAGCTGTCAACACCTCTAGTGCCTCGAGCGCTGCGGTCGATGCGACGTGAGCAATATTACTGTCCGAATCAGCGGCTATTACATTAGACGTTGCGACGGTGCCAACGGCAGCAGCTCCTACAAGACCCGCACTTTTTAATAGATTTCGACGGGATGGGATAGCCGGTTGATCAGCTTTCAAGTCGTTATTATTAGTTTTCTTGACCATTTCAGTCTCCGCTTGATTGAGCCAGATGACACGATTCTATGCGTGCTCGCAGAGGACTGAGCGTAGCAAATATCCTATTTTGTGTATATGGCAAGCGCAGGCTCAACCAGCGCCAGAAAAGGGATTAAGGACCTAATTAATTCTGTCACCCGGCTCTACCCATGCTATCTTTTGACTTGGACAATCAACTCCGTTTCAACCACAATCACTGTTGGCTGAACTTTCATCTTTGAAGCGACGAGTATTAATGAGGAGAATAATAATGACGTATAAGAGAATCCTGAGCTGTGCAGGCATGCTATTTGCCGGACTGTTGATCAATATCCAGTCTGTGTCCGCCCAAGTGGTGGAGCCAGATGAACACGACTTCATGATAGCAACAGCTGATCAGCTAAAACCTGATGACGGAAGCATAACCACTGTCATATATGGCGATCCTAATAAATCGGGTATTTACGTTGTCCAGATAACCTGGCCTCCGGGTCGCGGCAGCCGACCCCACTATCATAACCAAGCTCGCTATATCAATGTATTGAAAGGCACGTGGTATGTACATACTGGACCAGAGTCTGATGTCTACGACCCAGACAGCATGACGCCTGTTTCGGCGGGTACTTTCATCTACGAGCCACCCAATGGCCATCACTATGACATGGCGAAAGACGAAGAAGTAATCGTTCAAATATTTGGCATGGGTCCAGTCGTAACTACCTCGATACCGCAAGAATAGATAACATGCTGGTTTCTAACTCCAGCTAAAAGAAAAGAATCCGCCTAAAGTATTTGCCGTTCATAAGCAAATACGCGGCGGATTTTTTGCAGGAATCAGATCAAGTCGCTGCGGCTAATTTCGTAGGTAATGCCACCACTACTCTTGCCTAAAGATCCACGCTGCGAACTAAAATAAAGTCGCTGGTAGCTGGGATCGAATGCTGGCCCAGTGATTTCCGATCGCTCATGACCCACTACCTGCAGCAAGGGAGTTACTCTACTGTCTGGCGTAAGCACGACAATTTGCATGTCGTCACCGTCTTCCGCAATCAACACATCACCACTAGCAGTAATGACCACATTGTCGACTCCTTTCAGAATCGGGTTGGCACTTGTTTCTATGTCGTAGACCACTTCGAGTTGTTGGCTGCTGTTGTTGTAAGCCCATACTCGATTGTCGTGCTTGGTGGTGAAGTAGGTAGTGCCCTCATAGATGGCGATACCCTCACCTCCCCTAAAAACTGTATAGGAAGGAACCTGCTTTCGAGTTGGCTGATTTTTCGCCAGCGGGTCTGGTACTGGTAGCCACTCAATAAATGAATCTCTACCTCTTTCTACCACGGTCGCAATTTCCAACTGCCCACTGCCAAGATCCGGCAGGGGCCGATCTGGTCGAAACCGGTAAAATGCACCATCTGGCAAATCCTCCGTCAGGTACAAGCACTGATTTACTGCATCAACCGCCACTGCCTCATGCCTAAACGTGCCTAGTGCAGGTCTGACTCTGCTGGGCTTAACTCCCATTGGGTCACATTCATAGACTTGACCATTAGGAAATTCTTCACAGGATAACCATGTGCCCCAGGGAGTGGGCCCTCCGGCGCAGTTAATAGAAGTGTTCTTAAGGATTTGATAAGCATCTACGATCACGCCCTGGGCATCAAAACGAATTGCACCGACACCGCCGCTGAAGCTGCGCATTTCACTATTGGACACATACACCCAACCACCGTCTTCTGTTGCGAAAGTCGCGCCCCCGTCTGGCGCAGAATGCCAGGTATAGCCAGGCAGTCCGGCAGGTGCTTCGCCCGAGCGTGCCACTACTCTAGATTTGTACCCAGGCGGCAGTTTCACACCATTCTCATCCGCTGCTAGCAATTCACCCACATTAGCCAGAGAAAAAAAAGCGGCTGGCTCAGCCCCTGCTGCAACTGCCTGTTGAAATCGCAATAAACCCCCTGCCGCAAATAGCCCAACACCGCTTAGGCCTAATTGCAGGAAGTTACGACGATTGATTGCTTGATGACTCATTGGCCTAGTTTACATCAGTGACTGTTGCAAATCTTGACAAAGAACAGTCTGATGCATATTTGTGCACGCAAACTGATTTTATTCTACTTCCCAGGTATGACCGCTTTGTAACAATTCTTGCAGAGAAGCTTTAGCTGCTCGCGCCGAGATTAACTGTTGCTGAGAATCATCGACATAGGAAGTTTTGTCTTCGCGATAGATTACACCTACCGCAACTGGAAACCCTTCGCCCTTCATGGTCGCCAACATCGTGGCCAGCGCTTTATTGGTTTCATCGTGAACCAGGACATCTTCACTGCTAGCATCAACTAACTCTAGCCTCAAGGTATCATGATTAAGGCGAATTCCCTTTTCTTGTTGTTTGCCAAAGATAACCGCTTTGCCGTGTTCTAGTTCCACTTTAAAATCTGCGGCGATTTTCTTGTCTTTAACATTCTCAAATATGCCGTCGTTATAGATTGGGCAATTTTGCAATATCTCGATAAAGGACGCGCCCCGGTGATCGTGCCCACGAGTCACCACAGCCGCCAAGTGCTTGGCTTCGGTATCAATCGTGCGCGCTATAAAAGTTCCGCCCGAGCCTATTGCGACTTCACAGGGAGAAAGGGGAAGATCGATGGAGCCTTTTGGTGACGATGGTGAGCGAGTACCAGTTTGTGACGTGGGTGAGTATTGGCCTTTGGTAAGTCCATAAATCTCATTGTTGAACAGTAAAATTTGCAGATCCACATTGCGTCTCAATACATGCAGCATGTGGTTTCCACCTATACTGAAACCATCTCCGTCACCGGTTATAACCCATACATCCAACTCTGGATTCGCCAATTTGACTCCAGTAGCGATAGCAGGAGCGCGGCCATGGATAGTATGAAAACCAAAAGTATTCATATAGTAAGGAAATCGAGAGGAACAACCGATGCCAGAAATGAAAACCTGATTCTCCTTGGGCTGTTCAAATTCAGGCAATAATTTTTGAATAGTTTTCAAAATGGCATAGTCACCACAGCCTGGACACCAACGCACTTCCTGGTCGGAGGCGTAGTCTTTAATAGTTAACTTAGGTAGCGCTTGATTCATGAGTTGCTTCCTGGCTGCGCGATCTTCTTGTGAATGGCCGCTAAAATTTCACCAATCTTAAAAGGCTGACCGGAAACTTTATTCAATGCTTCTGCATCGATTAAAAATTCGGAACGAACTAAGCGTACAAATTGCCCAGTATTCATTTCGGGCACCAGTATTGAATCGAAAGCTCTCAATAGATCACCTAGATTTCGCGGTAATGGAGACAAATAGCGCACCTGAATATGTGACACGTCTACCCCCTCTGCTCTTGCTCTTTTTACTGCCTGGTGGATAGCACCGAAGGTGGAACCCCAGCCTACAACCGCCAATTTACCGGAGTCATTGCCGAGACAAACATCCTGCAGAGGAATATCCTTGGCGATTCCGGCTATCTTCGCGTGGCGCAGGTCTGTCATCTTCTGATGGTTTTCTGGATCGTAGGAAATATCGCCGGTATCAAAGCTGCGCTCGATGCCGCCGATACGATGTTCCAGTCCAGCAGTACCGGGCTTGGCCCAAACTCGCGCCAATGTGTCTTCGTTTCTTAAGGAAGGCCTGAATCCTTCAGGATCACTGTGATGCGCGACGGGGAAAGGAAGCAAGGAGGCCACATCCGGAATCTTCCAGGGCTCGGCAGCATTGGCCAGATAACCATCGGACAGCAACATCACCGGTGTCATATATTTTGTGGCAATGCGTACAGCTTCAATAGCCACGTCGAAACAATCGCCAGGTGTAGACGATGCAATAACCGGCATCGGAGTATCACCATGGCGGCCGTACAAAGCCATATTCAAATCTGACTGCTCAGTCTTAGTGGGAAGACCTGTTGATGGGCCCCCGCGCTGAGTATTAACGATGACTAGCGGTAACTCAGTTGCCGCCGCCAGGGCGATTCCTTCCGATTTAAGCGCTATGCCGGGGCCGGCACTGGAAGTCACACCCAGGGCACCGGCAAAAGAAGCACCAATTGCTGCACATACAGCAGCAATTTCGTCTTCTGCTTGAAAAGTGTTGATGTTGAATTCACGACGTCTAACCAACTCGTGTAATAAATTTGAGGCAGGCGTGATCGGATAGGAGGCAAACAGTAGATCGATGTTTGCTAATTCAGAGCCAGCGATCAAACCCCATGCCAAGGCAGTAGTGCCAGTCATATTGCGGTAGGTGCCAGGTGCAACTTTCGCGCGCGGCACTTTATAAACATGTATACCTGCTGGAAGTTCTGCTGTTTCACCGTAGGCATGACCCGCATTCAAAGCGGCAATATTGGCATTCGCTATGTCCGGCTTATTGGCGAATTTTGTCTTCAGACTCTCTATGGTGGAATCACGATCTCGATCGAACAACCACAGTACCAAACCCAGGGTCCACATATTTTTGCTGCGCAGCCCGGCTTTGTGCCCAAGATTAAATTCTTCTACGGCTGCCAGGACCTGCTTCGATATATCTATGTCGAGCACGCGATACCTGTCCAAGGACCCATCTTCCAGTGGATTTTCCTGATATTTAGCTTTGCTGAGATTCTTGGCAGTGAAGGCACCGCTATCAACGATTAATAAGCCACCTTCTACCAGATTTGCAATATTCGTTATTAACGCTGCAGGATTCATTGCCACTAAAACATCAAGCGCATCACCTGCGGTTGTTACATCCTCGGCACCGAAATAAATTTGAAAAGCGGAAACACCAAAGGTGGCACCGACCGGCGCGCGTATTTCAGCGGGAAAGTCTGGGAATGTCGAGAGATCATTGCCGTAAAGGGCTGTCGCTTCCGTAAAGTTCGAACCAGTGAGTTGCATACCATCGCCGGAGTCTCCAGCAAAGCGTACCACTACATCGACTACTTCTTTTTCGTCGAGGTGATGTTCATGCAATTTTTCTTCTGCTAATTCCATGATAAATCTGTAATACCTTAGTAGCTGTTTGAGGGCACTGGTCAATCACGGCTAATTTGAGTTAATCGGCACTGAGCGTCAACTGTAACAGCTGTGTATAGCTTAGCGACTTGCTAAAAACGAGGCAGGATTCTATCAGATTAATATTGGCGGGTCTTAGAAATTGATGCCTTGAAGGCCCGCCATTTGGAGCTATTGCTTGATAAATTTTCTCATTATCATGCCATCGCCGCCTTCACCACCGGTGACCTCGCCCGTATAGACATTGCCATCGGCATCCACCACAACACCCTCAGGCTCAGAGCCCGAGATGAAGCCCATAACGGTTCCGTCCTCCGCGCTGCCATAGGTCACGCCACGCTTGCTCTGATAGTCGGCCACATAAAGGATATCGTTCTGGTCGATGAACATGCCACTGGGCCAGCCGAACTGATCCCATTCGGTAATATACGTGCCCTGTTGATCGAAAATCTGAATGCGGTGATTGGACCGATCCCCAACAAGCACACGACCACGGCTATCAATGACAATTGTATGAGGAAGATCGAACTCACCGGGGCCTGTACCCTTGTGCCCCCATTCCATTAGGTATCGACCTTCCTTACTGAACTTAACAATACGATTATTCCAATGCCCATCGGCAACAAAGATATCGCCATTGGCAGCTACCGCCGAATCTGCAGGACCATCGAAGGTATTGGGAAGCGTGCCCCTAAACCCACGAGTACCGAGACGCAGCAGAATATTTCCCTCTGTATCGAATTTGGTAACGGCATTGCCGGTTTGACGATTGTAGTCAGTTGCCCACAAGGATCCATCGGGCGCTGCTCGAAACCCGTGTGGCGTAGCAATCCACTCACTTCCGAAGGTGTCTACTAATTTACCATCGGAATCAAACTTGAGAACAGGAGGTTCTGCGCGGTGGAAGGCATAAATAAAACCGTCCTGGTCAATAGTCACATTAGGTACTTGGCCCCATTCAATACCATCGGGCAAGGGCTGTGGCCAGTTTGGATCAAGCACGTATTCTTGGCCCTGACTGGCTGCGCTCAAGAGGCAGCTGCTCAATAACAAGATTGAAGCAAATAATTTCTTACTGTTAAAACGTTTCGCACTCATGGGAATCACCCTTCTTATTTTAAGACCATTGTTATTTCGACTGCTGGCTAGACTTGGTACTACTGGATAAAGCCTAAGCTTACACGGTATTGGAGGTGAATCAACCGGGAGCGAGAGTGTTTTCCACGGATCTGCGATTGAATACAGAGTATTCCTGCGAAGGGTTCATCGATCTATTACGTATAGATCATTGACTGCAGCATTTGAACCAATAATCGGCCTTGGCATAGGCCACAAAGTTTTACAGGAGTATTAATCATGAAAAAATTACCACTAGTAATAGCGATGGGCCTATTGACGCTATCGGGTTCAGCCTTGGCGGCAGAAGATGACGCAAGACAGAACCGAGCCCTGGAAAATCTGGATACCGATGGCGATGGTTCCGTTAGTTTTGTAGAATTTCAGGAGCGCGGCGCAGACAGCCTCGCACGCATCGATAGTGATGACAATGGTGTGCTGACCCTGGATGAATTTCTAAACGGTCGCCCTGGACCCAGATTCGGAAACCGCGGTGAAAGAAATGGCGATCGCCCCGAGCGCGAACCCAGCGAGGAACAAATTGCGCGAATGGAGGAGATGAAAGCATTGATGACGGAACAAGCAACCACTGCCTTTCATGAAATGGATGCTAACGGTGATGATGTAGTTAGTGTCGATGAATTTCAGGAAGCGAGTTTCCTCAATCTGGATAGCGACAACAATGGTCTATTGAGCGCTGAAGAGCTCAGGCCTCAGCGTGGTCGACCTGGTTCAGGCAGACGCGGTCCAGGCGGTCATCGAGGAGACAGAGCTCCTCAAGCTTAATACTGCGAGCCGGAATGGCGGATAGTGAGCAGTAGAAATGGAGGAATGGGCTCCACAAGTAGACAATGCGATTTGAGCGACAGACAACCGTGCTGCGCGAATCATGAAAACCTACGATAGTATGTACGAAGAACGCGGTAGAAATGGGACATTTGCTCCAGAGCTACTAGCAAACACCGCGGCATTGTCTACTTGTAATGAGCAGAAGCAAATAAAAATGACTGATGAAGAACTGATGTTAGCAGTGTGCATGGGCGACAAGTCTGCCTATCAAACATTGGTTAAGCAGCACTTGAAACCGATTAGTCATTACGCTTTTCGCCTACTGGGCAATCAGAAGGACACGGAAGACATAACACAGGAAGTGTTTTTAAGATTATGGATAAATGCCCCCAAGTGGAAGACAGAAAAAGCAAAGCTAACTACCTGGCTACATCGCATCACCCATAATCTTTGCATAGACTATCTACGTAAACATGGAAGAGTTCAGACACAGGATACGTTTGACGAAGAAGCAGCAGACCCCCTCTCCCACAGCCAAAACAATTCGGAAGAGGAAGGAGAGCAGCTAAGAAAATTGAATGAGGCAATGAGAAATCTTCCAGAAAGTCAGCGTAGCGCACTGGTGCTATGTCACTATCAGGGATTTTCCAACAAGGAAGCTGCTGCTATTATGAATATCTCAGTCAAGGCGCTGGAATCGGCAATCGCAAGAGCGAAACGCACATTAAGAGATCAATTAGCTAAAGACATAGAGCAAACTGGAAAAACAGCTTTGCAGACTGGGTCTATAGCAGGGCAGGAAAAATAATGACATTAGAAGAATTTACAAAGATTATTGATCAATATGGTGCCGAATCTGATCGCTGGCCAAAAAGCTTAAGAACAGAATGCAATACGTTCCTGGCTAATAATTCTGATGCAAGGTTACTTGTGAATAGTCAGTGGCAACTAGATGAACTGATGAATCAGTTGCAAGTTCCAAGCTTCACTAATCTTGAATCTCGCGTGCTAAACCAATCTTTACCAGAGAGAAGTGAAGGCATCTTTGAATCCCTACTTAACTGGTTAGTACCAAAGAACGATTTTGGAAAACAAATTTGGCGACCTGTATTTGCTGCCTGCCTGCCACTGGTGTTTGGCGTAGTACTTGGAAATTTCTTTAGTTTCGGCGTCGGTATAGAGGATGATGGTTTTCAATACTGGGACGACGAACTGGTGATGTTATCCTTAACTGATTACACAGAGATCGACTTTTAGCTATGACTAAAAATAAATTCATGATTCTGGGCTTGTTAGTCTCATTGGCAATAAACCTGTTTTTCATTGGTGGCATTGCCTATCGTTTCTCCAGCTTTCGAACTGAGCAAACAGGCAGGCCCTTGCCACCGAATGTAGGCTGGATTGTTCGCGACCTCGACGAACAACGCCGCGGTGAACTGGACCCAATATTGCGCCAGAGCTTCGAAGAAATCGGCCCGATTCGACAAGAGATGATGAACGCTCAACGTCAGGTAAATGAACTAATGTCAGCGCAGCCTTTCGACAGTAATGCACTGTCACAGGCATTCTCGGCGCTCCGGGACGCCAATATTCGCTACCAGGAATTGTCCCACGAACAAACCAGCCAAATACTGGGTGAGTTGTCTGAACAGGAAAGACAAACCGCCTTGGAGTTTGTTCAGCGCCGCGGCCCCAGAGATGGCCGTGACGGCTTTAGAGGCAGGGAAGGCGGACCCGGCTTTCGTGGACCAGGCGGTCCCGATGGACAACGCCGCCCTCCAATTGCACCACCGCAGGATCCTAATCAATGAGTGCTTCTTCACCCGCCAACTTTAAGAAGGGTAAATACCGCCACTTCAAAGGTAATCACTACGAGCTTATTGAGCTCGCTCATCACAGCGAAACTCAGGAGCCCATGGTAGTGTACCGTGCACTTTACGGAGATCATGGTCTCTGGGTGAGGCCCTTGAACATGTTTTTCGAAACGATTGAACGCGATGGTAAAACTCTCCAACGCTTCGCCTATGTTGACGACGGCGCCGATTAGAAACTCTCTACAACGGTGCTCTAAGACTCGATGCTAGATCAACTCAAAGCAGGAAATCCCTCTCTAAACCGCTAGGATTGACGTCGATCTTTAGAGCTGCGAGCTTCGGGAGGACTTCGTTGCTCAAAGCCCTGATTACCACCTTCCTCTAGCTCATATCTGAACACGTATTGAACACCTTCAACCGATACCGCCTTGCCATTTCGAATACGCGGTTCGAATTCAAATTTCGCCGCCGCCCTGATTGAGGTTCTATCAAATATTTCAGCGGGTTCGGCGTCAACCACCTTCAATGTATTTTCATCCACCAAACCATTTTCCGTGACCGTAAAGCTAACCAGTGTCCAACCCGTAATACCTTGTTCTGCAGCTCTAGTCGGATATTGCGGAGCAAGAGCTTTTGTCGGCAAGAATTCCTGATCCAGTTCATTCGACCCAAAAAGATTTATTCCACTGCAGGCACTCACCAGCAAGATTGCTGAAAACATCAGAGACGTAATAAATGCTTTACTCGCTTTGCCAATGAGAGAACCATCCAATATATTTCGTATGCGCAAGGACAGACTACTTTCGTCGAACATCAGCTGCGCAAGAATTGGCGCTCTACTATTAGGCAGACTCTCCCTAGCTAGACGCAATAAGTCTTCTGCATAGCCAATGCCATCTTTCCCATAACGAAGTACCGCAGCATCACAGGCTTGCTCAGCCGTCTCATTCACTCGATTCTTCGCAAGCCAGACCAAGGGATTGATCCAAAACACGCTGCTCAGTAGATGACAGAACAGCATAGTTGACCAGTCCAGGCGCTTGATATGACTAAGCTCATGTAGCATCACGTCTTCGATCGTTGACTCATCCCAGGTCGCGGCAACTGAAGGAAGCATTACCACGGGTCGCAGTAAACCAAATGACATGGGTGAGGCTATTTCTTCACTAAATTTAACCGTGACAGTCCTCGATACTTCAAGCTCCACCGCTATTTTCTGCGCCAGCTGTATGATCATTTTTTCGGTGCAGTAAAACGCGGAATCGTTAATTCGCTTTAATGCCAGCGCCGAGAAACCAAGTTTCAATAGCAATAGGCCGGCAATGGCCCCATACAGCGAAGCCGCCAAGATATCCGTACTTACAGTAGTTGTTGCTGCTGCAGCCACGGTGGAAGAAGGCAGTACCTTGATCACTGTTATGGGTCCCGAATCGAGAAGACCAGCTGAAAACACAGAGAGTATAGCGGCTGCGAATGGTAGAAAAGCCACGCACAGTAGGCAATTTAACCATAACAAATGTGAGCTGTTATTCGATAAATTGCCACGTAATAATGTCGCAATCAAATAGGTCAATCCAACTATCAGCGAAGACTTAAACAACAAGTCCAATAGATATTGCAGGAAAGCCTGGCCTACCATTAGAGTCGAAAGAACATCCAGAGAGATGATATTTTCCATTGTCACTTGCCTCGCTTTTTCTTGGCTGTTGCAGCTGATTTCTGTTTTTTATTTGCCTTTTTCTTTTCTTGAATCAAATTTTGTAACTGTTCCAGCTCTTCATCTGATATTTCATTATTGGACATGTCCAACAATGAATTAACCGCTTGCAGCGGAGATCCGCTAAAGAATGTCTTCACGATATTTGAAAGAGCGGTGTTGGAAGCTGCTTTACGCTCCACCAGGGGGAAATAGACATACTTAAGCCCGCTTTCGCGATGGCTAATATGTCCTTTCTCTACCAACTTTCGCAGCAATGTCCGCACCGAGGAATAACTGGGAGGGTCCTCAAGATTTTCCATGACATCTTTTGCACTCGCTTCTTCGAGGCGATAAATAATGTCCATCATCTGCCGTTCCCGGCGACTCAGCTTGCTTGCCTTGGTCATTCGAATAATCCTCTAACACACCCTAACTGGAGAACCGGCATCGAGATATGTTAATTTATTAACACTATGCCAAAAAATTAACACAAAGAATTTTAAAGTCAAGCTCTAAGTCCTGTTTTTCTTAGTCGCTTGAATTGGGCAGGACTAGTCAAGAATAACGGGAATGGAAACCGTACAGCTTGCCTGAGCGTAGTCTTAATGCGGGCTCGCCCTAACACTAGACGGACAAGGCCCAATGCCGCTATTCTGGGCACCGCTACCAATACAAGCCAATTCAAATGAGAACAACATGAAGCAATTTAAACTACTGAGCCTGGCTGCCATTGCCGGCACGCTGATCATAGCCTGCAACGACGATGCGCCGACTTCTACAGAACAGACACCAGATACGACCGAAGTCGAGGCGATATTACATCAGCATATTGCCGTACTGGCTTCGGATGAGTACGAAGGCCGCGCCCCTGCCACCCCCGGCGAAGAGAAGACCATCAGCTATCTCGAAAACGAATTTAGGTCATTAGGCATAGGGCCTGGCAACGGGGATTCCTATTTTCAGAGCGTGTCAGTAACTGAAATAACCACGGCCAGTGATGCTGTACTGACGCTAAAAGGAAGTAGCTATGAGGCACAGCTAAATTATACCACCGAGATGATAGTTGGCAGTCAACAGCAAATTCCTTCTGTTGCCGTTTTCGACAGCGACATCGTTTTTGTTGGCTATGGGGTGGTCGCACCGGAGCGAAACTGGAATGACTATGCCGGCATCGATGTGACCGGAAAAACCGTAGTAATTCTTGTCAATGATCCCGGCTATGCAACTCAGGATCCGGAGCTATTTAATGGCAATGCCATGACCTACTACGGACGATGGACTTACAAATACGAAGAAGCCGCCAGACAAGGGGTGGCTGCCGCATTGATTGTGCACGAAACAGGGCCGGCTGGTTATGGCTGGGAAGTGGTAAGTAGCAGCTGGTCAGGACCTCAGATCGGACTGCAGGCGGCCAACTTAAATCTGGACAAGACTGACATTGAAGGTTGGTTAACACTGGATTCTGCTGAGGCCCTGTTCGCTGGAGCTGGTCT
This sequence comes from Gammaproteobacteria bacterium, assembly GCA_021773355.1. GTDB lineage: Bacteria > Pseudomonadota > Gammaproteobacteria > Pseudomonadales > Pseudohongiellaceae > UBA9145. Next base: position 628,105 of record JAJFKE010000023.1, read on the forward strand.
CGACTACCAGGAACTAAAAACGGCAGCCGCGCAACGTGGATTCAGCGCTGTTCCCTTAGCTGATATCAAGGCATCTGTAAGCATACAAAATTCGGTACGCAGCTCCGAATCACAAAATGTTGTTGCCATGATACCAGGCACAGAACGCCCCGAAGAGACTATTATTTATACTGCGCACTGGGATCATCTTGGAGTGAATCCAGAAATACCCGGAGACAATATTTACAACGGCGCTGCTGACAATGCCACCGGTACAGCCGCATTACTGGCGCTTGCTAAACTGCATTCAGATCAAGGGCCAGCAGCTCGCAGCGTGGTTTTTCTCGCGGTGACAGCCGAGGAGTCAGGCCTACTAGGTTCACGCTGGTATGCCGAGCATCCCATCTTTCCGCTGGAGACCACTGTCGCCAATATAAATATAGATGTATTGAATACCTACGGCCCGATGAAGGACATCGTAGTGGTGGGCAACGGCAGCAGCGAATTGGAAAACTATTTGGAAGAAGTAGTGACAGCACAAGGCCGATATTTAATCGAGGAACCGACGCCAGAACGTGGCTACTACTATCGCTCGGATCATTTCAATTTTGCCAAGGCCGGCGTTCCAGCTCTATATGCCGAGTCCGGTGAAGACAGTGTAGAATTTGGCAAGGAGTGGGGAGCAGAGCAGGCGCAGGACTATACGGATAACCGCTACCACGCACCGTCTGACGAATACGATCCGAACTGGAATCTGACAGGCGCCGGGCAGGACATCTTTTTATACTTCAACATAGCCAACAAACTCAGCCGCGAATCAACCTTCCCTAACTGGTTTGAAGGAAATGAGTTTAAAGCCATTCGCGACACCTCTCAGAGTGCGAGACAGTAACAAGCTTGTTGGATCGGAGCACGGGCTCTAACAAGTGTTTTATGCTTTATATAAAGAATGCAGAGATTGTAGGGTGTCTGAAAGACGGTTTTATGTGGACCTATGATAGGATCGCATTAATGCTATAACCGTATCGGCTTTGCTGCATTACAATAGACGATGCTGTCCGTTAAGTTGTTAAGTTGTTAAGTTGTTAAGTTGTTAAGTTGTTAAGTTGTTAAGTTGTTAAGTTGTTAAGTTGTTAAGTTGTTAAGTTGTTAAGTTGTTAAGTTGTTAAGTTGTTAAGTAATGAATGGTTTTCCCTCAAGTAGCGGCATAGATAAGAAAGCCTCCAACAATTCCATACCATATCCCCAGAACACGGCCATATGGCAAAAATACTTTTAGCTCCCAAGAAACAATGCTTTTAAAATCTGCGGGAGGGAGAGCAACGCAAATTACTCCACCAACAAGGGTAAATAGTGCAACTATTTCGAATACAGCAGGAAACCTTGTCGTAGACGAAGCAAAGTAAAGAGCCAAAGCCAATACCAGGCTTAATATCGCAGTTCCGTATTGAAACTTTGTAGACACAAAGTACTTACGGCCAAATTCAAAACAAAGCTCTGGATTGATTAGCAGTAAAATTGCAGCGATACCCGTTACGATGCCTAGTAAGACTAATATGTACATCGTGTTCTTATCTCCTTAATTTTATATTGAGGCTCTCAGTTCAAGCTTCTAGACGATATATCGAAACTCATAACGCGCTGTCCTTCATTGATTTGTTTGTTTGATATGTTTCTGCTCTCATGCTAGAGTGTGTACTATTAACATATTTATACACATAGGTGCAATATGAGAACTAACATAGTAATAGATGACAAACTAATGAAGGATGCCCTCAAAGTTACTGGGTATAGTACGAAGAAGGAAGCGGTAGAACAAGGCTTGAAATTATTGGTCATCAGAGGGGAACAGCAGAAGATTCGTGATTTGAAAGGCAAACTGCGGTGGCAAGGAGATTTGGACGAGCTGAGAGGCGGTAAATGATTATAGCCGATACCAGTGTGTGGATAGATTACTTCAATGGTATTGATAATGAATTGACCCTGTATCTTGATTCAAGCCTAATTGAAGGTACAGTCGCAATTGGGGATCTGATATTTCTGGAAATACTACAGGGATTTAGAAAAGACAAAGACTATAGACTTGCAAAATCCCGGATAGGAACACTAACGCAATACGAAATGTTTGGTTTGGAAATGGTGGAGCATTGCGCCAAAAATTATAGAGCGCTAAGAAAGAAGGGAATTACTATACGAAAAACAAGTGATGTAATAATTGCGACATTCTGTATAGATCACAAGCTACCACTTCTATTTTCGGACAAAGATTTTATTCCCTTTGTCGATCACCTTGAATTAACTCCAGCTCTCCGAGAAACATAACGCCTTAATAAAGTGAGAAACCTATTTGCTGCAGCTGATAGGCCCAATTAGCCTAATTATTGAACCAAAGCTTAGCTCAAAGTAATTAAGCAACAAAGACACATAGTGTTACTGCGAAATCTTTTAACCCTTAGGCGATTTTCCGCTTCAGCCATTCGACAATAACCCTGTTTACCTCGTCTGGCTGTTCCTGCTGCGTCCAATGACCGCTGTCCAGAACAGTGTACTTTTCAAGATCGCTGATGAAATCTTCCATGCCATCGGCAGAAGACGGTGGCAATATCACATCGTTTTCGGCACCAATATAGAGGCTAGGCACTTCGATTCGCGCTGCTGCATTAGCCATTATTTGACCCATGCGAGGAGCTGCACGATACCAGTTTAACCCCTTGCTAAAACCTGTCGCCTGATAAGTCTCGGTAAAGTAGCTCATGACTTGTTCCGACATAAATGGGTCACCTGGCGGATCTTCGCGCTGAATCATTTCCAGTAAGTTCATCTGCCGCTCAGCCGAATCTTCTGGCATCTGGGCAAAGGCTTGCTTATCCCAAATACCGCCACGACTTAATATGAAATCGAAGGTATGACGCACGTCGGCCTCCAGTACTGCCTCTGCTCGCCCGGGCTGCATAAAGGTGGCCACATAATAATTCGGCGTCATAACTATGGCGGAGGGTTCGCTGCGTTGTGCCGGCGGTAATCCAGCGGGTCGTCCAGCGGCTGTATTGAGCCCGATAATTCCGCTGCAGCGGTCAGGATGTAAGCGCGCCATCGCCCACACCACAGCACCACCCCAATCATGACCACAGAACACCGCCTTATCGATGCCCTTCGCATCCAACAGGCCCGCAAGGTCATCACAGAATATTTGCATATCATATTGCAAGGGATCATCGGGACCACCGGTTAGGCCAAAGCCGCGCTGATCCGGCGCGATCGCTCGAAAACCGGCGGCCGCAACCGCATCGATCTGACTGCGCCAGCTAAAGGCCAACTCCGGCCAGCCGTGGCAAAATACTATTGCTGGGCCCTGCCCTTTTTCATAGACAGCCATGTTAATGCCATTGGTTTCAACGTAATGCGGCACCGGCATAAGCGGCGCCGGCCTTACACCAGAATTTTCTGCTGCCAGCGTCGACAGCGGAAACGCGCTTGCAGCAATTCCAGTAATAGCGGTGTTCTTTAGAAATCTACGGCGATTAATACCCATGACGAAATCCTGTTTTATCTGTGTAGTGAAAGTAATATAAGCCAACTGAATACGGAAGTGATATACACAACTTATTACAAGGGATGCAAAACTGAAAGCCCTGCGTATGCCTTAACTAAGCAAGCCCGCAACGGCACCGGTCATACAGGTAGCCAAGGTTCCTGACAGAAGTGATTTTGGTGCCAGCTCCACTATTTCAGTTGCGCGTTCGGGACACATGCCGCTCAAGCCCGCGATCATGATGCCCAGACTGCCAAAATTTGCAAAGCCGCAAAGTGCATAAGTCATTATTACCGTGGACTTCTCCGACAAACTTCCCGCGGGTAAATCTGCCAAAGCTAAAAACGCCAACAGTTCATCCAAGGCGGTCTTGGTTCCCATCAGTGCGCCCGCGAGCTGCGCCTCGCTCCATGGAATTCCCATTAGCCAGGTAAGTGGTGCAAACACAAAGCCAAATAGTTTTTGTAGAGTCAGGGCTTCGTCGCCGGGAAATGGAAACAAGGACAGCGCGCTGTTTAACAGAGCAACCAAAGCCACCAGTACTAACAACATTGCGCCCACACTAACCATGAGACGCACACCATCGTAGGTACCCTGGGTAATTACATCCATCAAACTTCGCTATTCGACGGCAAGCTCAATATCATCAGTGGAACTGGTATTTTTCTCCGGCACCATTATCAGCGCCAGCATGATCGCCGCTGGTGCACTTATGACAGAGGCAGTAATGATGTGACCCAGCGCATTGTCCAACGCCTGTTGTAAAATGATCGAGTAGAACACCATTACAGACCCGGCAATGGTGGCCATGCCACAGGTCATTACCACAAATAATTCACTGCGGCTGAGTACAGCAATATAGGGACGAATAAGCGCAGGTGACTCCACCATGCCAATAAAAATATTGGCCGCACTACTGAGGCCAACCGCACCGCTGACACGCAGGCTTTTGCGCAACACCAGGGAGAATCCCTTGATGATTAGCGGCAACACTCGGTAGTGCCAGAGAATCGCCGAGAGCACGGTAAACATTAAGATTAAGGGCAGGATTCGAAAGGCCAATATAATAGTAGCACCAGGCTCACTAATGGGAAAAGGATAATCCACGTTTAGCGGATCACCGCCAAGATAACCAAAGATAAAAAGCGTTCCACTCTCGGTGGCATTGACTACCGCGTTGACACCGGAATTAATTAGACCAAGAAATTGTTGCAAAACATTGAGATTAAAAACGGCGAAGGCAAACAGGAACTGCAAACCCAATCCTGCAGCCAGCAATCGCCATCCGGGAACCCTGCGCTGCTCACTGAATGCCACCGCCAAGCCTACAAAAACCATCAGGCCGATGAGGGCTTGAGCAGCTAGTAATAAATCCATAGAAATCTAATCTCTTAAACTTTCAAAGCTAACAAATCAAGGAAATACCAGGGGCCGATCGGCACTGCTGGATTGCGTTGACAACCATTCCACCAAGGGTTGGCGATAATGAATCTCAGTATCAAAGCCAGCATCATCGAACTCAGCGATAGAGCCGTAACCGGCTCCCCCTTCATACATAAAACTGTTTACCAGGACTCTGTAAGTTTCGGCCGAGTCAAGCAGCCGACCCGTTTTACGTAACAGCCAATCATTCTCCGTGCGAATCAAACCTGCTATGAACGGGTTCTGCCCGGCGGCGATAACTTCAAGCACTTCGGTACCATTTAACTCCACCGCTACGATGGTATTCTCAAAGGGCAGCAGCCCGACCACATCAGCGAGGGTTAATTCTCCTCTTGGTAGCGGTGAACGTAGCGCCAATCGATTATTGATAGCGATGTCTGCGCCGCTGTCCATCTGCAACCAACTCTCCACTACTACCCTTTGTAAGCGATCATCAGTTGCCTGCAATTCGCGGGCGTTAAAACCGAGTACCACGCTCAATTCAGATTCAGTTGCGGCTTGCCACTTTGAAATTATCTGCTCAACGACCGGATCACTAATTCCATATTCATTGCCCTCAACGGAAAAGTTTGAAGTCAGCAAGCGATCGGTATTCACGTCGTATTTAAAATGTGCTCTGGCATAAGTACGGAAATGGCCATTGCTTTCCAGCAAGATAGTATCGCCTACTTTTTCCGCGACCAACTCATTACAGTGGCCACCACCCATCAAACTAATATTCAGGTCGGCTACCGCATCGGCAAGGGGGCGTAAGGCAGACATGCAGACATGGGCGACAACAAAAGTGAGCTGCACATCACTTGCTCGAAGTTGCTGAGCCGTTTTTCGCAGCACTGGCTCATAGTCCAAAAAAGTTAGCTCTGCCACATTGACTGGATTGGTGGTACTGGGAGTATTAATAGTTGATAGTCCTATAACAGCGACCCTAAGACCATTAACAGTAATCACCGAACTGGCCAGAATACCCAAGTCCCTCGGTGGAGCCTCATTTGCAGTCCATTGAATATTGGCTGCCAGGTAGGGATAGTCGGCTTGCGCAATTCGTTGCTCTAAATTATCCAAGCCAAAATCGAATTCATGATTTCCAATGGCAGTGGCGTCGTAGCCCATGGCATTCATTACTTCTACCATGCCTTCGCCCTCAAACCAGGTAGATATGGCAGGCCCGGTCCAATGATCACCACCGCTGAGCAATAAAAAAGGTCCGTCTTCGCGATACCCTTCCTTTTGTCGCCAAAGACCCAGTAAATTGGCCGCGCCAGTTGAAGCTTCCCGACCCTCCATCCAGCCATGTTCGTCATTACTATAGAGTACGGTTAATTCACGAATACCAACGCTGGAATCCAACGCTAGCTCATGCTGCTGACAGGCCGCCAAGAAAAGAGTAATTAAGAGAGTAGGTATAATTGAGCGCATTGAGGCCGAGTCTATCACAGCAAATTCGGCCTGCGGCCAGGGACCCTAGATTTTCCAGCCAGCTCAAGTCCAACAAGCATTGCGACGGTGCTGGTTTTCGCTTACCGTAAACGAGTCTAACTACAGCTGCGTGTATGAAACTAAATAGCTCCCATCCGCCAATCTACTTGCCCGAAAAAGAGCAGAACTCCGTGCTTCGATTGGGCTTAGAAAACTGTAACAAGGAAGACTGGATTTATACCGCGCAGGACCTGCCGATTTTCCACCGGCATAAGATCAATAGCGGGCAATCACTGAAAGAAAAGTGCTATCAGACACTTCCCGAGTCTGTACCGGCACAGATTGAGTTTCACGAGCTTTTATTACAACACTTGTTAAGGGTTGATAAACTTGGTTATAAATTGGATGGCAGTCGCCTTGTTCATGAGCCTAGTAAGCTGAGCTGGGAACTGGGTGACAAACAACTTTGGCTAGCTTCTTTGTGGATCGAAGAAGATATTTGCTTGCTCGAAAAAAAGAACGATAACTATGTGATGACTGCTGCCAGTGTCTGTTCGCCCAGCAACTGGAGATTGGAACAGAAGATCGGCGCTTCGGTGGACACTATTCACGTGCCAGTACCAGGGTATGCAGAGATTTTAAGCAGCAGAGTCAACCGTTTCCTCGGTGGTATTAATTCGAACAAGGTGATGATGCGATTCAACTGGTCCATACAAACCGGTAACGAACTGTCCTGGCGAGATGATCAAACCGAAGCCACAACACAGCAGAGTAATCCTACGGAGAATTTATATTGGCGAATTGAACGGCAAACATTTATTCGTCTGCCGCAAACTGGCGCGATAGTATTCGCAATTAAAATTTTTCTACACAGTTTCGATTCTCTGCGCCAAATCGAAGGATTTGAGCAGTCAATTTCGAAATTGCTTGCACGTCTTCCAGACTCCGAAAAGCACTACAAGGGATTAATTTCGCAGCCCCTGGTATCGGTGCTCAAACCGATGATTGGAAAAGACTGAGTACCGCTAATCCAAATGGCTTATAATCCGCAACCAAATTCACGGACTCTAGAACAGAAAATTCGATTCCCGGTGACAGTTTTTTGTTCTCGACACGTACTACTCTTATTGAACTCATAGTCTGACAAAGGTCTTTTCATGATTTGCGGTAAATATTCAAGGCATTCTCTTCTCAGGCAAGGCATATTCATCATTGCGGCTTGTCTATTCTCAATACAATCAGCCACAGCGAACACCACGGTTCGTGTAATTACATCTCTTGGAGATTTTGAGATCGAATTATTCGACGATGTCACTCCAATTACGGTCGCGAATTTTCTGAACTATGTAAACTCTGGCCGCTTCAATGGCACGGTAATCCATCGCTCCGTGAGTAATTTTGTCATACAAGGGGGATGGCTCACCTTCGATCAGGCCGCCAACCAGCTCAACCCCATCGTAACCGACGCAGCTATTCAGAATGAATTTAGTGTGTCCAACACTCGCGGCACGGTTGCCATGGCGAAGGTCGGTGGAGACCCAAATAGCGCCACCAGCCAATGGTTTGTCAATTTAGCCGACAATAGTGGTAATCTCGATGGACAGAATGGCGGTTTTACAGCCTTTGGCCGAGTATTAGGCGACGGCATGACAGTCGTGGACGCCATAGCAGCTCTACCAACCTTTACCTTAGCGGGCATCCCGGATTTTCCTCTGGTCAACTATATTAGCGACGCTGTGGTCTCAGGTAATTTCGTGAATATCGCAGTCACCGTGGTTAATGAGGAGGTTACCGCGCCAAATTTCTTCGACGAAGCCAGCGGCCAGTTAAGAGTTACAGTGGATGCCGGAACAGCGGGATTTGCGTCCTTGGCTTTCACCATAAGTGCAACCGAACCGGCTGCAGTTGTGCAACTCGACCTTAGCAGTGTGGTAGCACTTACAGAGACAGTGGACAAAATTGCAACCTTCGACGCTGCAACTGGACGCCTGGTCCTACCAGAACTATTCGTCTCAGGCGCCGCGGCTTTTCGAAATCTAAGCTTCATCTTGAGTGATAGCGAGCAGTTGTTGTTCACACTAGAGTCATTTGAGCAGATCTAGACAAGATCAGACACAAATCGGCGGGTGTCCAGCAGAAACCGTGGCGTTGACTACTGCTGCTATAGTTATTATTCTCCCTGTAAATCAAAAGACTCCGGCGATTCCGGACAACAGGAGAGACAAATGAGCATTCGACGATGGATCACAGCAGCCGCTGCCGTAGCCACTGTGGGAGCCGCGCTAGTAGTTGTACCCGTTCTGGCTCATCATTCCAGTACCCCATTTTATGACCCCGAAAAGCGAGTAGAGATCGAAGGAGCTGTTACTCGATTCGTATTCAGAAATCCACATGCCTTCCTGTTCCTCGACGTCAAGGATGAAAGTGGTGCAACAACTGAATGGCAGATCGAACTGGGAGCCCCGGTTGGACTGCGCCGCACCGGTTGGACGCCGGACACATTGCCTATGGGCATGATGGTTAAGGCATCGGGTCGACCCTCGCGCGCGGAAGGATCAACCGGTCTGTGCTGCGTGCGCATGACCCGCATTGATGGCAGTCCAATCCTGGAAGGCGGTCGCGTCCAAGAACGCACACAGCCCCCGGAGTAATACTACAGGGGTTGTCGATCAAGCAGGCTGTAATCTTCGATTAAGCCTAACGGCTTGATCGTTAAACCGATTAATAAAATAAATGCAGTAGTCAACCAGAATTGAGGGCGGGAGAATTCATGAAGGCAGTAAATTTCATCAGAGCAAAGTCCGTTTACGCGGTAATGCTTTCACTAGCCATTGGCTTTGCAATACCGCAACTAAGCGCACAATCAATTGACAGCCATATTCCTGATCTTGCTGGCACCTGGAACGGCGGATTTGGCGCCAGACCCGTCAATGGTGAAACAGTGCCCTGGGGCGAAGATAATTTTCCGGTGCTGAATGAGCGCGCCTTGGCATATCAATCGGTTTGGGAAGAGACCATGGCACCGAAGTACGATTGTCAGCCTGCTTCATCTCCGGCCATACAATACGACCCCTACCACATGGAAGTGGTGCAGTGGCCAGACCGCGTCTTGTTCAGATATGAGAAAGACGATCAGTTACGAACAGTGTGGTTGGATGGTCGCCAAGCAAAGGCAACAGATTTTAGTATTCAGGGATTCTCTGTCGGTCATTATGAAGACAATGCATTGATAGTCACAACCACTCACTTCGTTTTCGATGTGGCCGGCTTCGACGATTACAACGGCATACCCTCCTCTTCCCAGAAAATTGTGCGGGAGCGCTATTGGATGGATGGTGAAGATCTGAAAGTGACGGTGGAAGTAGAAGACTCCATGTTTCTGCGGGAGCCTACTTCGTACACTACGCGGTGGATACCAGCGGCGGAGGGTTACAAGCTGGCCGCCTATGACTGTGATCCAGAATCCTCACGCGCGTCGGTGCGATTCTTTCCGTCAAAATATAAGTAAGCACCAGCTCAAAATGAAGCAATATGAATTTGCAATCATCAGAAGATGGTTGCAAATTCAGTTAGGTGCCAACCCCTCCTGTAGCAATTTCAATCTCCAACTATTGGCTAAGTTCCAAGCATGAGTAGACTCCGCTCTCTTCACGATCAGGCTAATTCATTTGGCTGGATATCTATTGCTCTGCACTGGATAAGCACGATTGCCGTCATACTTTTGTGGTTCATAGGTCAAAGTATCGCGCAGCAGTCAGCAGAAGAAATAGACGCCCGCCGTACCTTGCATATCACTATCGGCCTTGTCGCCTGGCTGCCTATTGTGGGCAGAATTCTCTGGCGTTTTATGTCACCACATCCCCATGTCAACGGACAGACGCTGCTAACACACCGTGTGGCAGTATTTACACACTATGCAATGCTCGCAGTGTTAGGCGCGATGATTGCTTCCGGACCGGTAATGGCCTGGGCAATTCCAGACAGAACAGCCGCAGCTCAGATTGCGCTGGCGGTCCATTCCACTGCAGCCAGGCTGTTATTGGTATTGGTGATACTGCATATCCTGGCCGCGTTGAAACATCTCATGTTTCACGATGATGAAACCATCGCCAGGATTTTCATGCCGCGCAAAGAAGACAATAATTCTTAGGGCGGAAGTAAGTAACGATAGATTGGCTTAATTAGCCAGTACCCACATAAGGGATCAATCGTCCACAGAGTAAGACTCCAGTCCAGAGTACTAACGAAGTGTAGGCCACAAATTTTGCAATAGGCGGCGAATCCGTAGCTGCATCCCAACCGTGCATGACGGGACTGATCTTCCAATAATAAAGCGCCGCATTGAGGCCCGCTAGTAGCACCAAGCCCATCTTAATCTGAAAGCCAATATTCACTGAGTAGCGCAGTGGATCACCATAGAAAAATAGTACCCCGGTGAACAAATTAAGCCCAAAACCAATTAGCACCAAAGGTAAAAGCTGATGCGTTGCAGCTGGATCAAATGCCTTAAAGTGACCCGCCATGCGCAGATCGATAACAAGCAAACCTCCCAACAACAGCGAAAGCCCTATGAAATGTGTTATTTCCAAAACTGGCCAAAGCCAATAAGTAGCCTGAATCCACGAATTGAGTGAGCCACCAACGATTGATTCTGCAAATGCTTCCAATGGTCCTGCCTCTAAAAGATATATGCGATTAAACGACCGGCGATAATAGCGGTCATCCACAACATCAGTGAAACCAGTGCGATTAGTTTTGTCGATTTGCTTAGAACAAGCTCACCGCTTCCCAATTTTAGTTCCAACCGCAGTCGCGACTGAATTACTCCTGCCAATGCCATGCCTGCGACTATGCTGGCGATTTTGATCAAGAAAGGGATACTTTCGACGAAGGTTACTGCCTGTGAACTAAACAGGGCAAAGCCGGACACAGCATTAATTATGAATCCTAACCAAGCCAATTTACTCAATGGCAAAAATGCCGCGGGGTGGATGCCCGGGAACAAGCCAAGTAATCGCATATCTCGCATGGCAAAAATGCCAACGACAATGGCCAGCCCAACAACATGCAGGCTCAACATAAGGGGGTAGCCCCACAGCGATTCCGCAACCCAGGTGGCTAATACCGTAGTTTCAAGCGTGGCAAACATGTGACTCGATGCTTCCTATTATTAATGTTATGAATATGCGGGGATAGAGAATGCGCGAATTCTAGCAAATTTGACAACTTTATACATTCCACCAATGCTCTATTGAATTCGCATAGTACTGCACAAGTGGCCGGTACTGTGGGTTGATCCGGTATTGGTCATCGTGCCCTATCAAGAAATTTCTACCTATCATCAAATCCAGACTATTTGACAATGTTCGAGGACGTGGCTTCTCCTCGGTTTTCATTGCCGCTCCCCTTACTATCATTTCGTCGATTAGCGCATCACATTCACTAACGATTTCCAGGGAAGTCTTCGATTCGTCACCGGCTCGAATTAACACCGCTGCAATGATTGGAACCGGAATAATCGGCATGACGTAGCGCAGAGATTGCATTAGATACTCTGCTAGCTCAATAACTTTTGGGATGCGTTGATCCTTGCTTAGGTGCTTAAAATCTACATTATGTGTCTCGCAATACTCGCGCATAGATACTGGCACGCCGAAATTAACACTGGCATAACCGTATCGTTTCCACCTCTGCCGCGAACCTGCTAACAAATTTGTTCGCATAAATTGCCAAAGTTTGCCGAGGTGTGCCCAAGTACTGAGACGCGCCTCCTTTTTATCCCAGGCTATCAGGTTATGATCTTCCAGGACTCTATCGTAGTTAATTCCCACCGGCACAAAAACCACATTGCGATCGGTCCGCCAGTCATAGTGGCGCAAAATATAATCCAGAAAACCCAGTTTCGGTTCACCCAGCATGCCATTTCTACTGAGGTTTCCTTCAAGAAACACCGCCTGGCAGACACCACTTTGGGTAGCCATGTAAACATAGCGCTCCAACACCTTTCTGTAGAGGGGGTTTTGTGAGCCACGACGCACGAAGAAAGCTCCCATGGCACGGATCAACATCTCCAAAGGGAAAATTCTAGCCCATTCGCCCACAGCATAGGAAAGAGTTACTCGTTCCGCCGCCAAATAACTAATCAACACATAATCCATATTGCTTCTGTGGTTCATTACAAACACCACAGTCGCATCGGGATCAATCTCCTGCAACTTACCAGGCTGGACTGCTGCCACTCGAACTCGATAAATGAATCGGGAAACCTTTTTAGCTAACCAGTAGAAAACCTGATAATAGATGTAGGCATTAAAGGAAGGAACTATTTCACGGGCGTAGCTTTTCACTTTCTGCTGCAACACATCACGAGGAATATTGTCTTGCTGCGCCTGCTCCTCAATCAGCGCAATAATTTCTTGATCAAACATCAATTGATCAATCAATATCTGACGCTTACTGCGTTGCAGCGGTCTGATTTTGATTTGCAGGCTATTGTTAAGCTTATCTACGGTTCGATTTAAGCGACGTCGCAAATACCAACGCACACTGGGGAAAAGCACGCTCATCACCACCGCATAACTGGCAGCCAGCAGCAGTAAAATAAATATCCAGTTGGGCAAGGTGACAGTTGAAGTAAACACGGCCGTCCACAGCTCTTATTAGTCTTTTGGATTGTAGAGTATTAGTAACTGCAATACACCGCTGAGGTCCCGAATAGCCGAATATAGACGCTAAAACGCCCCTAATCTCTGCTCATCATGATGGACTTAACTGGGGATTGTCTCTATCCTTCGCAACCTCTTACTGATCCTTAGGATTTAGGCCCCTTTCCATTGGCCGGAATAGGAACTCGGCCAAGCGAGCAATGTCCCGTACAACCCGTTTTTTCGACCCAATCTTAAGCATCCGAACAGCAATTCAGCAGAGCAACAAGGCAAAGTCATGAGCACCGAGCAAGTCAACACATTCGACCAATTACAGCTTTCGAACCCTATTCTGAAAGCTCTCGACGATGTGGGCTATGAAACCCCCTCCCCGATACAAGCCGAAACCATCCCCTTGCTGCTGGACGGTAGAGACGTGCTGGGTCAGGCTCAAACTGGCACCGGCAAGACTGCGGCCTTCGCATTGCCGATTTTGTCGAAGCTGGATTTAAAACAAAAAGACCCCCAGGTACTGGTACTTGCACCCACCCGGGAACTGGCGATTCAGGTAGCGGAGGCGTTTCAGAAATACGCTAGCCACATAAAGAATTTTCACGTGCTACCGGTGTATGGCGGCCAAGATTACAGTGGGCAAATCCGCGCATTAAAGCGTGGTGTGCACGTGGTAGTCGGCACGCCCGGTCGCGTCATGGACCATATGCGCAAAGGCACGCTTAAGTTGGACCAATTAAGCGCGCTGGTTCTGGACGAAGCCGATGAAATGCTACGCATGGGCTTCATCGATGACGTGGAATGGATCTTGGAACAAACTCCGCCAAAAAGACAGATAGCCCTGTTCTCCGCAACCATGCCGTCTCAGGTAAGGCGTATAGCCAATCAGCATTTAAACAACCCGGCTGAAATTACCATCAAGATGAAGACCGCCACGGCGGAGCTTACCCGTCAGCGTTTCTGGCCTGTCAGCGGCATGCACAAATTAGATGCCCTAACGCGCATACTCGAAGCGGAAAGCTTCGACGCCATGCTGATCTTTGTGCGTACCCGTATTCTAACCATCGATTTAGCAGAAAAGCTTTCTGCGCGTGGTTTTTCAGCTACCGCGTTGAATGGTGATATCCCGCAGAAACAACGTGAGCGCACAATCGAACATTTAAAAAAAGGAAAGCTGGATATTCTAGTGGCAACGGATGTAGCAGCGCGCGGCCTGGACGTGGACCGTATCAGCCATGTCGTGAACTACGATATCCCTCATGACACTGAAGCCTATATTCACCGCATCGGTCGAACTGGCCGAGCGGGTCGCGAAGGAGATGCAATTCTATTTGTAGCACCACGTGAACGCAGAATGTTGAATGCCATAGAGCGTGCGACTAATAAAAAAATCGAGATGATGGAGCTGCCTTCTACCGAGCTAATAAACGACAAACGCATCGAACAATTCAAGCAATCGATTACCGATACTCTGGCGAATGAAGATCTTACTCTGTTCAAGCAGTTGGTCGAAAAATATCAGCAAGAGAATGACATCCCTGCGCTTGACATTGCATCGGCTCTCGCTCGTTTAGTGCAGGGAAATTCTCCCTTGTTGCTGCAGCACAAACCAACCCCAAAATCCGACAAATCCTGGAGCAAAGTAAACCGCGGCGATTCTGGCAGCGACGGGCGTAGAGCAGGCAAACCGCGCGAGAGAGGAAGAGAAGCAGGTGCTGACTACGGCAGTGCAAGAGATAGAAGTCGCGCCAAACCGCAAAGAAATGACAGCCCACCGGATAAGGGCATGGAGCGTTTTCGAATTGAGGTAGGCCATAAACATGATGTTATGCCCGGGAACATAGTTGGCGCCATAGCCAACGAAGCCGGATTGGACGCAAAGCATATCGGCCGCATCAATATCCACGATGATCACAGCACGGTAGACTTGCCCAGCGATATGCCCGATGGGGTTTTCAAAGAGTTAAAAAATGTTTGGGTGTCAGGACAGACATTGAAAATTTCCCGCACCTCATTTGGGGAAAAACCGCCTAAGTCAGGCCGCCCTGCTTTTGAAAAACCTGATGCTGCTAAAAAACCGAAGCGTAAACCCAAAACAAAAGCTAAGCCTAACGCCAAAGTAAAAACAAAAGATGGCGCGAAAAAGAAAATCCGTCACAAGAAAAGAGTCCCGGCAAAGAATAATCCTGCCTCATAAACCGCTGTCATCATTCTGCCTCATTAGTTAATAAACTGGCACAACAACCCTGCCAAATTATCTCTCAGAGTTGTCAGCAAACTTAGCACGAAGTGCTGGGGTTGTTTCGCGCTCACAATCAGAGCCGTAGGCTGGTGAGCGAGGAATAACCCCAGCACTGAGCTTGAACAACACATACAAACTTAAATAAATTGAATTCCGGCTGCCAAACGCGGGTACTCCTTTCCCACCAGCATACGGTTCTAATTAGTAATGAATGCCACCAAGTCTCAAGCCTGCTCTTCGATTATGTGATGCCGACTATGCACCGGCCGCATCAATGCATTGCTCACCAACGCTATAGCCAATAAGGCGGCCATCAATACCATGGTCGAATTATACAAACCGCTAGTTGGGTCGGCAGTCCCTGCGGGAGCGATTTCCATAAGCCGTGCAATGGTCACGGAATTCTGATCGACCAGCAGCTGCAGTTGCTCTACCGGCGCGCCAAACTGTGCCTGGAATGCCGCCGCATCAATATTCTGCATTAAATCCCTGATTGCCTGATTTACTGAGTTTTGTCGCAACGAGGTAATAGCTAGCGGCCCCAAAACACCGGCCGTGCTCCAGGCCGTCAGCAGTCGTCCGTGAATACCGCCCACATAGCGCGTTCCGAAAATATCGGCCAAATAGGCAGGTATGGTGGCAAAACCACCCCCGTACATTGTAAATATCACCATGGTGGCGGCGTAGAAATAGATCAGCCATATCACTGAAGGGCTGGCACTCACCTGTTGCGCTGAATAGGGCACCGATAGATACAGGGCAATGCCCAATACAAAAAATATCCAATAGGTGTTACGCCTGCCAATGTAGTCGGACGCGCTCGCCCAAATAAATCGACCAACCATATTGAATGCGCTGATCATCACCACATAGGTTGCTGCGAAAGATGTATCAACAATGTCGGGAAGGGTGGTGCCGAATATTTCGCTGATCATAGTGCGCGCCACACCCAACACACCAATACCTGCTGTCACGTTTAAACAGAGAACTATCCACAGCTGATAGAACTGTGGTGTTCTTAAAGCTTGATCAATATCCACATCGTTATCAGATATCAGCTCATTGCGCGATCCCTGCTCCGGCTCGATCCAGGCTTCAGGCTTCCAACCTTCTGCAGGTAGCCTGTATGAAAATGCTGCGAAAAGTATAATCAGTAAATAAATGAGGCCCAATAGGAAAAATGTTTCTGCGACACCCGATGCGCCAGTATTGACGAGATAAACTCCTTCCGGACTGGGGATGGTCAAGTTTCGGACTTCGGACGCACCAATGACTACTACCTCCTGCAAGGTGCCTGCAACCTCTGCAAAACGCCTACCTGCCTGAGTAAGCAGTTCTACTTCTGTAACTGGACCCAGATAGTCTGGTACGCGATAAAACTGTCGAATAAAGAATTCTTTGATGGGCGCGCCTATCATAGCGCCACCACCAAATCCCATAATCGCCATACCCGCCGCCATGCCGCGGCGGTCGGGGAACCAGCGAATTAATGTACTAACCGGTGACACATAGCCGAGACCCAAGCCACAGCCCCCTATTACGCCATAGCCTAAATACAGCAGCCAGAGTTGATGGCTCATAATGCCGAAGCCACCGATGATATAACCACCACCCCAACAGCAGGCGGAGACCACGCCCACCATTCTCGGCCCAACTTTTTCTAACCACTTGCCGGCAAAGGCGGCGGCCAAGCCCAGAAAAACGATGGCCACGGTAAACACCCAAACTACTTCACTAAGACTCCAATCATCGGCTGCACTGGTAACCACACCAAACACGCGGGTCAGCGGAGGATTGTAAATACTCCAGGCGTACACGGAACCGATACAGAGGTGGATTGCGACGGAGGCAATGGGTACACGCCAACGATTGTAATTGGCAGGCGCAATGATTCTTTCTTTGGAGAGCAAATTAGCCATGAAAACTGTTTCTCGCTTTAGAGTTTATTATTTTTCGTAGAAACGTAATGCTGTTATAACTTTTCTAGGAGAGTAACTGCAACTCCCAGAATTCCTGCTCAAGAATCAGCCCATAGTGCTCACTCTCATGTGGAATATTGGATAGTTTAAAACCGAGCTTCTTATACATTTTTCTGGCATTTATTAAACAATTAAAAGTCTCCAAACGAATCGTGTCGATACGCTGCTCCCTAACATAGGCTATTAGATGCTGCATTAGCTCCATGGCAATACCTGAGCCTCTGAACTTGTCCATCACTAAAACAAAGTTTATAAAAGCCGCACCATCGCTCGCCTTTGAAACAGCTATTGAAGCAGCTCGCTCTCCATCTATTTCTCTTATCCAAATTTGATTAAATGGGTCCTTGCTTTCACTTATAGCAAGCGCTTTCTTGGCAATGCCTACTTCAAATTCTGAATTAAAATTAAATTCCTGGGCATAGATACTTCCATGCATGGAAATTATCCACCCCAGATCACCTGGGCCTACGGTTCTTAATTGCGCTCCCATATTGCTACCACTGCTCCTAGAATTTCGATTAGATTGTTGGCCTAGACATGTCCTTGTTTAGTCATTCCTATGTTTCTCTGCGACGGGTCTATTGCAAGCAATCTTGCATTTCAGCGCAAAGCTATGTCGATAAAACTTGTTGCCGTACAAAAAAACGGGCGCAGATTTAAGCCTGCGCCCGTTTCCTAATTCAACCATTTAGTTCTTGGCTGATCAATTCAAGGAATCAACCTTGGAATAAACTTGGTCATTCCTTGAATCGGCCCAACCTCGCCGGCGTAAACAACGCCATTACGATCTACAGTTACACCTTCACCCATGGAACCGAGACCGCCCATGCCAGAGCCGCGAGCTGAATCGTGCGCCTTGACATAGTAAAGCACTTCACCGGTCTTGGCGCTGCCTACGCGCAGGCCTTTCTGCCAACCTGGATTGTAGTTTTCATCAGACTCGGAATCGATGGCATACAGCATGTCTGTATTCGGATCGATAAACAAACCACTGATGCGGCTAAACTGATACCAGGTATCCAGATGCTCACCGTCCTGAGTGAATATCTGAATGCGGCTGTTACCGCGATCGGCTACAAACAACCTGCCCTGTGAATCCATGGCCAATGAGTGCGGAGAGCGAAACTGTCCGTCTTCAAAACCGAACTCACCAAAACTCTTAATGAATGAACCGTCCGGGGCAAACATAGAAATACGGCTCTTGGCGGTTGGGCCTGCCTCATTCTGGAATTGTGCGCCGTGAGTATCGCCTACATAGATAGTCCCGTTAGGTGCTACCAGGACATCATTAGGTGCATCGAAGTGAGTCGGTGGATCACCGACTTCTCCCGGCGTACCCAAGGTCATAAGCAGCTGACCTTGTGGGTTAAATTTCAGAACCACATGGCCCTTGCCTGCGGCAGATGGATTTTCCGCCAACTCGTTGTCATTTGCGGCGCGAGCATCCACGACCCAGACATTGCCTTCGCTATCAACATCCATGCCGTGCGGCCAGATTATCTGACCGGCACCAAAACTTTGTACTACGTTGCCATCGGGATCCAGTTTCACAATTGGGTCGACGTTGGATGTGGCGCAAGAATTGGTGCCACAGCGATCGCCTGCCCAAACATGGATGCCATCGATATCGATATTGACGGCGCTTACGGATCCCCAGCTACGACCGTCTGGCAAGGTGCCAAAATTACGTTGGGTTTCATAGGGATTCGGTAGATGATTTATTGGCTCCTGATTTGCGTGGGCTGCTGGTTGAATTGCGCCAGGCCGAGCTGGCTGCGCCAGCGCAGCTGTCGATAGCAGGGACAATACGATACTGGTTAGGCCTGCGGTAAGAAGAATGTGTGCCCCAGCTTTAGGTGCACTCTTATAAGTCTTGTTCATTATTCACCTCTTAAAACTACTTGATTAACTCTCGATTCATTAAAAACATAACTACGCAGAATTTTTTATCTACTCAGCTATAGCCACCGTCTACTTAGAATGAGTAGCCCGCAATCTGTGCGGCTGGATAGTGATTTTCCATCAACCTTCATTATAACGAATACAAATTCGGCGGAACTTGAGAACATGGACTTTCGGGCCGGCATTGTCAAGACAGCTTATCGCCGGCTCAGCCCCTTGGTTCGCAATCCAGGTCGGAAACCCTAGACTCCCGACAGTTCGCTGTTTATGCTCTGGCTCACCATAATTAGACGAGACTCTCATGCAAAGTAAGCTGATTTATGTGATTTTCACCACCGTGCTGTTGATGGCGGGTATTTTAGTGGCAATCTGTTTAGCGGATTCAGTCCCCAACACTGCCGGCATGGCGCACGCGGACTTTGCCGGCATGCAAGCCGGGGGTGACGGGGCTGCACGTCTCGAGCATATCGGTGGCCTGGCATTCGCCTTTCAATGTCTATTACTGCTGTTGATTGTATGCCTTTCAGCTTTGGGCGTGGCAGAACAACGCCGCAGCACGGAACTGTGGCTGTACATGGGAGGCACGCTACTCTTCAGCTTGTTTGTTTGGTGGAATATGTATTCTGGCCATCAAGCGTTCCTGGAAACGGGAACCACCGACTATTTCCTGGGCTTTCCTGTCGCCACTGCCTGGCAGGTCTACGGCACATGGTTAGGCGCCATACCACTGATTCTTCTGTATAGCCTGGGCTTTCGAAAGTTCATATTCACCGCAGAAGATGAACAGAAATATGAGCAATTGTTGGCTGAAATCGCAGACAAAACGGAGCGGTAAGAGTCATGGAAGCTTATAGACAAGAAATAATTGTCGGCGCTGTTGTCATCTATATGATTTTTTGTGTTCTGACTGGCCTCTGGGCCATGAAGCGTACGAAAAATTCCAGTGACTTCTTCATTGCCGGTCGCGGCCTTGGCCCTATAGTGGTGTCTCTGGCACTTTTCTCCTCGACACTCAGTGGCTTCGGTTTTGTTGGTGGTCCCGGTCTCGTCTACTCCATCGGAGTTAGTTCGTTCTGGATGATCGTCATTTCATCCACTGGCTATGCTCTGGGATTTTTCCTGGTAGCCAAACGTATTCGCATGATCGCCGATGTTCGCAATTGTATTTCCCTACCCGATATCGTCGCCGCTCGGTATAACAGCGAGGCTGTTCGCTTTCTAATTGCAGTAACAATCGTTCTAGGTGTTATGGGCTATCTGGCCACTCAAATTTTGGCAATGTCTGTGGTGATGCAGGCCATTCTCTCTGGAACTGACACATTCGCCAACATAGGTCTTGTTGCCTGCGTAGTGATTTCTTCAGCGGTATTGATTTTCTACTGCGTTACCGGAGGCATCATCGCCTCTGTTTACACCGATGTGGTTCAGGGCGCCATCATGATGATCGCCGGTATCCTGATACTATTAACTGCCATGTCAGTCTTCGATGGTGGCATGCAGGAAGCCACCTCAATTATTCTCGCCGATGATGGCGAGGCGATGATGCCATTCGGCGCTGCCGGAATAATGGCATCCTTAGGGTGGTTCTTTGTTTTTGGACTGGGGCTGGCGGGACAGCCACATCTGGTCACCAAGATGATGATGAACAAGAAAATCTCGGACAACAGAACAATCCTGCCCATGTCCCTGTTCGGTTACGTTATGGCGGCACTGCTATGGGTTTCTATAGGCGTAATCATGCGCGCTGCAGTAATCGACGGCGTGATTGAACCGCTGGCCTTACCAGATGATGCAGCTTCGGTTTTTCTATCGGTTTTCACCAATCCGCTTTTAGCAGGCATCGTCTTCGCGGGATTGTTTGCCGCGATCATGTCCACGTCAGATGCCTTCCTGAACATTGGAACTGCCGCGATCATTCACGACATACCAAAAGCAATTCGTGGTCACAGCATAAAGAATGAATTGTTCTGGGCACGGATTATTACCGTGTTATTGGCAATAGTCGCCGCCAGTTTTGCACTATACTCACATTTCCAAGACGCGACTCTGGTGGCGATTCTCGGAGCCTTTGGCTGGGCAACCTTTGCCGCTTCCATTTTCCCAGTGCTTGCCATTGGCTTGAATTGGAAAGGCGCGACAGCGCTTGGTGCGATCACTGCCATCGTTGCTGCGCTATTGATTAACTTCATCATACAGCTGGCTGGCATCGTGCTACCTTACGGCATTTTAGGCGGCCTGATATCATTTGTTGTGTCTCTTGTCCTGTTTATTGGTGTATCGCTAGTGACCAAGAAGCCAAAGTTAGGAGCTGACATGGAAGCGGTGATGAATATTTAACGGCACTTCTTCGGGAAGAATTAAGAGGCCAGACGGGAAGTAAGTACACTTAGATTTTGCGCGCGCAAGCAATTGATCTTGGAGGCTGTAGCTTGAATTATTACGCCGTTTCAGCCCGCTCAAACGAGCTGCTTTCGGCCAAACCCGGACAGAAAGTCCGTGCTTCGAAGGCCTTCCCCCAATGTCAGCTGCAACTTAGATGAAGCATGAATAAGGCCTCGCTTCGTAATAAAGAGAAGCCTTTCATCATTCTTGGACTATTACAATTCGTACAGCTCTGTAAGCTTAGCTTTGTCGTCCACACTAGCCATATGGTTAAATCCAGCAATGGCTCCTGCTAATACTTTGGCACGGTCTGGTGCTTGACTATCTATGATGGTGGCCATTGCTGCTTTGCCTTCGGCATTGGCAGCATGGGCAATATTGGCCACGGCGGTGGCCATTTCTCTCACGGCCCCTGCAAGGCTATCATCGGCGGAGATAGCCATTAATTTCGCCTTATCTGTATCTGATGCAAAATGATTCATTGCAACGACTATACCGGCGATTTCTGTAGCAGATGAAGCGTTATCCGCCATTGAAAATTGGGAAAAAAGTCCAATTAGAGCGATTACCATAATTTTTCTTGTTAGTGCTAGTTTCATAATTTACTCCTTTAGAGCAAGTAGGGAATTGGACAAGCGACTTGAGTGTATCCCACTTATTGCCATTTGGGCAGAATATTGGTTCCTTACCACCTCGACCTGAAACCCTTTCAGCACTTTGGCTGAAGCCAGTATTGCACTTTAGCTTAACGATGGGACAGTACGAGGTCTGTACTACAGAACTGCCGGTCACGCACACGAATCGACAGTAGTGTCCCGCTATTTTTTGGAGATAGAATGAATTGTCCTAACTACTTATTTTTAATAGATGAGAGCCGGTCATTTATGGCTGCTTTCGGGAAGCGGTTTATAATGTTTTCTGGAAAGAATCGAGGGGGTCTAAGCATCGAACTGCTTTGACGCCTTCAAGTCGAGCCGTATTTGCTGTGGAAGAGTGAGACCAGGGTAAAAATGCGCTAATTCCCGAACTAGAAAAGAGTTATGGAGAGATCAAATTTGATCCCTCCACTCTCACTAGTTGATCTTGCATTTCTCGAAGTACTAGGGCCGCAAACCAGGTAAACCGTAGCTGGGTTCGTGATCCGTTTGCGTGATATTAATCTCGACCTCTTCGACTAATTCGCCTATTGCCGCGTCAAGCACCGCGCCTTCTGCAGGGCTTAGCGAGCTAAATGCTCCAGGTCGGACATATCTGCGAGTGGAGTCAGGGCAAAGTATTCTCCCTGCTTGCCACCCTGCACCGTCATGAAAACTGAAGTACCCTGAATGCCCGAACCACCTAGAGCGGGTAAAACCATCTCTTTCCACACAGTTTCGATCGAACGCTGACATTCTTTAGTTTTGACAATCCTGGTCAAAAACAGCACTTTAAGTGACCGCTTTCGGCGGTAGCTTCAACTGATCAACTATATTTTCTTCCATAAACTCAACAAAGGCAGAATCGGGTCGATGGTGCCCCGTCAGCCTATGCCTTACTGTCCCAGGTGAACAGCGATA
This sequence comes from Gammaproteobacteria bacterium, assembly GCA_021773355.1. Taxonomy (GTDB): domain Bacteria; phylum Pseudomonadota; class Gammaproteobacteria; order Pseudomonadales; family Pseudohongiellaceae; genus UBA9145. Next base: position 651,192 of record JAJFKE010000023.1, read on the forward strand.
GTCACGTAGCGCGTCGCTGTGTTGCCGCGGGTAGTCTCGACAAGCACGCTACCGTTCCCACGAGGACCAACAACGTCGGCGTAGAATGCAACGACCTCCTCGTACGACAGTGTGGTGAGTACATCGACCACGAATCCTCTGCCGTCTTCGAAATTTGTGCGGCGTGCCGAGTAGATTTCTCCGCTGATGATAGGGACATCGGCCGGGAAGCCCGCGGGCAACGTGCCATTGGACACAGCGCAACCAGTCAGTAGCGCCATTACAACGCACAGTACGATTCCTGATTTCATCTTGGTTTTCCTCAACAGTATTGTGATCTTGTTGTCTGATACCTGTTTTAGACCGGAAAGTCTAACGTCTGCTTTCGGCCCAGGCTAATGGGATGGTCGCCCCTACTCGAAACGGCATCTATGTGCCAAAGTGTGGCGAATGTGAATTCCCACTAGACGAGAGAGGCGACCCTTTGACATGCGTTAGGTTTTGAACAATCGATGCGTCTGCTATCGGCTGTGAGTTCAATCGGTCAGTGCAACACGACGCCTTTCGTGGCGCGCTGGGCGACTCGAATCCGAAGTTGACCATCATGGATCTTCAAGGCGCCGTCCTGAACAGGCGGAGCCGTTCAGGGTCGTAACACGCAGCAAAGTCACTCCTTTGCGCTCGAACGCAGCCATGTCCGAGCAGGGTACATAGGTAAAGCGCAGGTCGAGCTCATCGCCCGTTCCAATTCCTTCGTTCGCCAAAAGCGGCTTAACGTCATAAAGCGCATCATTATGAGCCAGGCCGAGCTCCCTGAGATTGCTGAGACTACTCAGCGGGCTAACATCGGTAATCAGGTTGTTTTCAAGGCGAAGGACAGCGAGGTTCTGATGCCTACGCAATGAACTGATGTCTCTGATCTCATTGTTGCTGAGGAACAGGTACTCGAGGCTAGTCATTTCACTCAGCGCGCCGATGTCCGTGATCGAGTTGTCGCTGAGGCCGAGCTGAATCATGTCAGTCATTTCGCTCAAAGCGCTTATATCCGTAATCGAGTTGTCGTGAATCCAGAGAAGCTTCAGCTTTGAGAGCCCACGTAGCGGGCTGATGTCCGTGATTTTGTTGTCGTACAGACGTAGGTGTGTAAGCTTCCTTAGCCCGCTCAGAGGAGCGATATCGGAAATTTCCTGGAGGTGAATACGAAGGTATCTCAGCTCGGTGAGTCCACTGAGCGCGCTGATGTCGGTGACGCCGTTGAACACCACGTTTGGATCCCGACCATCGTCGTATGCCAGAAAATGACGCAGCTGAGCGGGATATAAGCCGTGTACATGTAGCCTGGTCAAGTTTGTCAGCTCACGCAGAGGGCTAATGTCCGCGATTGGATTCTCACTGACTATGAGCTGGGTCAGGTTTATAAGCCCGCTCAATGGGCCGATGTCACTAATCCAGTTGGTATGGAGGTTAAGCTCTGTGAGCTCAGTGAGCTGACTGAGCGGGCTGATGTCCGTGACCAGGCGGTTGATAATGCTGAGCTTAGTCAGGTGCGTGAGATTCTGGATACCTTGAAGATTTTCGAAGGGATGGGCAGGCGACAGCCGCAGCGTACCTCCATAAACGACGCGCTCTATGTCTGTGGGTACAGTCAATTCCGTCAACTGAGATGCCAGGTCGCAAGTGATATCCTCCTGCGCATCGACGGAGAGCGCACTACGAACCACTTCCTCCAGGTCGGGGTCGGCGAAGGACACGATGTCAGTAGAAGAATAATCTCTGCAGTGCTCGGCTGGCTGAAGTACCTGCCACGACTGCGCTTCACTCAGGGGCGGAAGGGTCAGGACGAGTATTGATAAAGCGCCCAAATTGACGGTAAAGCTTTTCATTTATATTCCTCATAAACTTGTGCGCAGTGATAGACAATTGTCAGGGATAATCGGCCCGGTTTATTCAATCGGAAGCAGCTAGCGTATCCCAGCTTTCTCTAATTTTCATGGCTGCTTTCAGCCAATAGCACACATATAAAACTACTGTCTACTTACTCTTATCCTGAGATATCCCCAGAAAATATTGAACGAGCTCAATAGATTAACTTGTATTGAGCTGCGGTTTTCCGCTCAGTCGTTAGATTTGAACCATGAGCCAGAGACTGGGCTGTTGTTTGCGAACAATAAGGGCCGAAGGTCCGTGAGCCACGCAATAGCCCAGTTTCTGGCGGCTGGACTGGGCAGAATACCTCATCGCCCGCTGTAACGCAGATGTTTCCTGGGAACAATCAGGGCCAGGGGCCCGTGAACAGGGAGCATCTGCGTTACAGCGGGCTTACTTCAGCGCCAAATTTAAAATAAAACTAAGCCAGCGTTTTCAAGATTTAGTGGGGATATCTCAGACTCTCATCAAATACTTACATCTATCACAAATTCAGCGCCTCGCGTAATTCGGCGGCTGTTAAACCTTTTACATAAACATCCGTGCCGCGATCAAATTCCCTGGCGACAGCAAGGCGTTTGCTAAACAAACGCCTGGAGAGAACTGGAGGTTTATTCGACTTCATGTTTATTGCCTCTTTTGGATACTGACAAGCTAACTTATCAGTGCCACATTCAACCGGCTATTTTCCGTCAAAAACGGCCTCGTATGAATATCTGCCTTACTTCAGTTAGAAACCCAATAAACGAATCAATCAGCACACAACGCCATCTACCTTTATCAAATGCCCAATATCCCCATTAGAAGTGTTAGGCATTAGTCCTCTAACGAAGGATGCGCATAACCAGTAGGCAGTACCTGATCCGGATCTACGCGAATGCTCAGATAAGTAATCTGATCCTGTATATTACGAAAACCATGGGGTACACCGGCTGGTATTACAACAATGTCTCCCGCCGAGATGGTCTTGGTCTGGCCATTCGTGACTGTGCGACTCCCGCTAGGGCCAATCAGTTCAAGAACCGATATATTGTCGGCAGGAAATTCACGGTTTCCCGTTACATCTCCTCCTGTGACAAGCGTGCCTGATCCTGACAGGACGTAATACACCTCCGTTACCCGATGATGCAAAATCGCATTTACCGCTTCACCTTCGGTACGCGTACCAATGCGTTGTAAAATGCCGACACCGACATTCACATCGTCACCAATATCAACAACTCTGATTTGTTGGTCGATTGTATCTTTCATGTGTTCAAACACCGTCATGATTTCTGAACGCGGCACATGAGTCGCTGTAGTCGGTCTCTGCGCAAGTAGACTGGGTGATAGCGCACAGAGTAATGTCGCGCCCAGCAGCATCTTGAGTGTTTTGTAAGTCATCATTCACCTTCCTGTGTATTGTATATTTATATCGTTTACTAGATTCAAACAGGGGTCTGGATCTGCAGATAACCTTATTAGCAGCTCTGTTGTTTCTTGGCAAGCTTCGCTGCCGCGTGATTTATCACATCCGCAAAATATGTATTACTGTTCTGAGCCACTGATTTGTTCTTCTTCACGATGGCTGCTTTCGGCCCCCTAAACATACATGGACTTGATTTTTCAAGCTGATTCCACCGGGGTAATAGCAGACCTGGTTTTGGAGTAATCCAGGAACTGCTTTTTGGCCTTCCGAACTTGGATCATAGTCCTCACTCCATCGCCCTCATATCCTATAAGGACTCTCTATCTCTCATTAAGGAAATAGTCCACTGCCCGAAAACGACAAACGCCCCGGACCACATCAATGGCCCGGGGCGTTGTCTTATGCGAAGCTGAGTTTTAACTCAGGGCGTAACCGTCACCGGTACGTAAGCGTTCGACCAGCAGCACTGGTTGTCGAACTGGCTGTCCGGTGCGGAGAAATTATCGACCCGAAGTCGAACCACGTAATCACCCGGCTCCCAGAACGTGGCTTGCGTCGTCACCAAGGTCCAGCCGTCGTTGCTGTTGATGCCGCCTTCACCGGCGTCTTTGGCTCTATCACGGCCCGTTATCTTCTCGGATGAGAAATCGGGTTTGGCTGGCCCCTGGTGCAAAATCCACTCGGTGCCAAGCGGGAAGATAAGAGTCTCAAGATCGTAGTCCGCTCGATTGCCGCGATCTTGTGCATAGGCAGTCAAGGTCACCGGGTTTCCAACTGAAGCTGTGATCTTGGGAGCATAAATCCCCTCACGATCAGTCGACTCCGACCCGTCCATGTCGAACCGAATGGCGGGTGTAAATGAGCCCAGAGCTCTTTCTTCTCGGCTCATCTCGTACGCCGTCGACGTGGCCCGTCCAGGTATGGAGTAACTGTGCCCCGCGTGCGTCAAGTTCCACACCACCTCGGTGCCGGCCATGTCCGCCGGTACCGTGACAGCAAACGCTCCCCGTTCCTGAATACCTACAAAGCCACCACGGCGGTACACCGGGAAGTGAGTGGGCTGCGCTCCATCGAACTGCGCCGGCTCGATATAGTTATTCGGGCCGAGTGGAATGTCGACGATCTCCTCACGGTTACGGTTCACGAAGCCGAATATCATGGTGACTGAGCCATCTTCATTACCAATCCAGCCGTTGAACATCGGACCTACGAGATCGCCGGCCGCCTTCCGTTGCGTCAAGGGATAATCACGCAAGTGAGAGGGTAACTGCGCATACAGAGGCGCCGTGATCAGACCCATGAGCAGCAGCGCAAGAGCCCCGCTTGCAAGACGCTTAAGCTTGTTCATCGAACACCTCCTGAGGCAGCAACGGTTCGCTGTTCGCGTTCTTCACGCTCGGCGAGCATCTTGTCATAACCCTCATCGTCCAGATGGGTAACGGCGATCCAGGCATGGGACATCTCATCGGTTGTCCTCTGGCCCGCACCGACCCACTGATCTGGATCCGGATTTCGCGGGTTAGCCGCGGTATTATCGAACCACGAAGTAAGGATGATAGTCGCACCGGCCGGAACCAGCGGTTGAAAGCCATCGTCATAGGTATGGCTGTGGTTCCATCCCGCATTCCAGTTTGAAGCCTGGCTGATAGTCTCGCGTTGCCCGGTCTCCGGATAGAATACCTCCATGGACATCGCCACGCCGCGCAGGTGCAAATGTGGCTGCCAGCTGTCGATGCGCACCGGATGATCGAATGCGTGGAATCCCTGAGTCATCAGCTTGCCGTGAGGAGGAATGAGGTAATCGCCGCCGCCGTCAAGGGCGTATAGGCGCAAATCCTGAGGATAGGATTCCTCTTCGACGAAGTTATCCTCTTCATCGTGGTACCAGATACCGACTGTGACCTGATCATCGGCTACCGCATTGCCATCGGGATAGTAGTGAATGCTCCACCCTACCTTGGAATTAGCGGGTGCGGTTCTGCATGCCCCCTCGGGAACCAACTCGCCCAGCTTGCCATAGGCGTACTCGGACAGGCGGCCGAAGGTCTCCCATTCACCGTCTTCGTTCTGAGTTATGAAATGAGAATTCGCATGATGTGTCGATCCGTGAGCGGCCGCCGAAGGCAGCGTCTCAACCGCCTTGATGCAACGGCTCTCAGTGATGCCGGTGTCCACCTCGGGCTCCCACCACATATCCTGACCGTTGGCCGGTACATCCCACTTCGAGGATTGGATGATGTGATCTGGCGGGCCTAACTCGGCGCCCAGACGCCACTCACCGACGACCGGAAACTGCTTCGGTGGCGGCAGTTCTTCCGTATTACCCAAGGGAGAACCCGCGTCAACCCAGGCCACTATCGTGTTGATGTCTTCAGCGGACATGCGCCAGTCGCCCTTCAGCTCCTGAACACCGATATCATGGTCGTACTGATAGGGTGGCATCTCGCGCTCTTGCACCTTCAATCTGATGAGAGGCGCCCAGGGACGAACTTCTTCATAGCTGGTGAAAGACATGGGCCCGATTTGCCCTGGCTGGTGGCAAATCTGGCAGTTATCCTGAATGATTCTCGATACTTCGCGCGAGTATGTAGGGACTTCACCTGCTGGTTCAGCGGCGCCAGCAAACGCGGGCACCATTGCCATCGCTGAGAACAGCCCTATTTCTATAATTTTTTTCATCATCTACTCCTATTCTAAATAAATGGTGCAGTTACTGTGCCACTGTTACGCTGGGTTTTAATTTGTTCGATTGAGCACTTACCCGAAATAGTGTAATAGGATGAGAGTTACTTTTATTGATTTACATCAGAAGTGTATTAGGAAGCATAAACGGGATTTGCGTTATCTCCGATCCAAGCTGCTGTTCAAATCATGGAAATGTCGGCCTGGTTCTGGCTTGGAGTCGGTGAAAAAGCCACTGCGAGCCATGCGAATTCTAACTCTGTCGCCTAATCTAAGGCCTTCTTTCACCCACCAGTACTGTGTTTCGTTTAGAAACCCGAATGTTAAGCTTGGAATTACTTACCAGGTCAGCAAATTACCTTCATTCCGATTTGCTTGGTAACGACGGCTCTTTCAAGAGCAAGGGACTGATCAACACCAGAGAACACATGGAGAGTCTCATTGAAGCAATGGAGCTATACAGGGCGGCGGTAAGTCCTTGACTAGTAAAAATATCACTATTTTGAAATCCACCCACGAAAACGCCGATTCTGTTCATAGATTGATTATTCAAAACCGCGCTGTCTGGAGTTTTCGTTTCCCAACTACAGTAAACTGATGAACTCTCAGACTAGTGACCCTCTGATTAACTCCAAACGGCGTCTAGAATCTGTACGCTTCAGGTCACGCAAAATTGCAGTTAATCAGAGGGTCACTAGAATGAAAAAACACACTGCGGCTGAAAATTGAACAAATCTAACTTCCCAAATTACCAACACCGAAGCGGTTGGAATGCTCTGCTTCCAGAGCGTCCTGCGCGCGCATCCCTGAAGCAGGACATTAGCATAGATGTCGCGATCGTTGGCGCTGGCTATACCGGATTAGCCGCCGCCAAACGCTGGCAAGAATTGGCACCTGGTGATGCAATCGCCATCATCGATTCCAGCGAAATAGGAGAAGGCAATCCGGGGCGAAACTCGGGCTTTCTACTGGAGATATCGCTTGCCAATGATGCAAACCCGAATGAGATAAGCCGGATGCAACGTTGCAACGAATTAATCGCGGCCTCCATGCAGAAAATCCTGAGGGCAGTAGAAAATTCCGCAGAGAATTGCCAACTAAAACGCCGTGGCACCTATAGAGCCGCGGCGGGAAAAGCGGGGATGAAAGCACTTCAGCAGTATCGATCATTCCTGGAAGCTGCGAATCTGCCCTATGAAGAACTTAGCCGTGATGACCTGGCACAACGCATAGGCACACAGTTCTATCAACGAGGACTCTACTCTCCTCATTGTTACCTCGCGCAACCCGCCGCCCTGATTCGAAGTTTGGCCAGTCAACTCCCCGACGACGTTCAGCTATATGAAAATACCGCGGCATTGAATCTTCACCAACAAGGCGGAGGCTGGATTATTGAAACAGCAGAGGGAAACATTGCAGCTAAAAAAATTGTATTGGCTAACAACGCTTTCGCTAAATTTCTGGGGATAGGTAAATCTCAATTAGTCGCGATGTATACCTACGCGGGGATGACACCGGTACTGGACCAAGCTCTGCTCGATGGTTTGGGCACAGATGAAAACTGGGGATTACTTCCAACTCACCGCTTAGGCAGCACCTTGAGGAGAATCGAAGACGGGCGTCTCTTGGTAAGGTCTCTGTATGGTTACGAAAAAGAAATAAGCCACAATAAAGTTGCGAAAGAACTGAAAGAGAATTTGGACAAGCGTTTTCCACAACTCAGCAACATCCACTTCGAACAAATTTGGGGTGGTGCTGTTGGATTTACCATGAATGGTGGTTCCATTTGGGGGCAGGTAAAACCAGGATTGTTTGCCTCTTGCGGCTGTAATGGCGGCGGTGTGGTGAAAGGCAGCCTTTTTGGGGAGTTACTGGCGGACCTGGCCAATGGGCAGCCTGTACCAAACGTAGCCCAATTATTCGGTGACGCCAGTTGGATGCCGCCCGAGCCCTTTCGCGCAATAGGATTTCAACTAATATCACGTTTACAGCGTTTCCTCGGGCGAGCTGAAATATAGGGCGCGTACTGTGTTAGTGTTAGTTTACCGCTAAACCCAACATTAAATCCTAACAATAAGAATTGGGGCAATAAATGGAAACTCTCGATTATATCGGCCCACTCTCATTAGTGCCTGCAACAGTGGCAATCGTTCTTGCCTTCCTAACTCGCAATACGGTGTTCTCTCTGGGGGTCGCCTGCCTTGCCGGTGTACTGGTTGCCGGCGAAGGCCTTATGGGATTTCCTAATTTACTGACGAGCGCCCTTGGCAATACCGATTTCTCGTGGATATTGCTGCTGGAATTATTCATAGGGGTATTATTAGCGTTTTTTCAACGCACCGGAGCTATTCTTAATTTTGCGCAATTTATAGAGCGGCGCAGCATGACCAGGATACGCGTACAACTAATTGCCTGGTTTATGGGTATGTTTGTTTACTTCAGCGATTATTTTAGCCCCCTGTTTGTAGGTGCCACCATGCGAACCTTATCTGATCGCTTCAAGATTTCTCGCGAGAAGTTGGCTTATATCTGTGACTCTACCTCGGCACCGGTAAGTATTCTGGTTCCTATCACTGGTTGGGCTGTTTTAGTGGCAGGACTTACTATCGGCATGGGACCTATTGAAACCGCAGGCGATGCGATGTCGGTATTTATCGTTTCTATTCCCTTCAATATTTATGCCCTGCTAGCTGTAGCAATGGTGGGCTTGATTGCCGCAAGTATTGTTCCGGATTTTGGCCCGATGAAAAAAGCCGAAGCACGGGCGCAGAATGAAAACAAAGTACTAGCTGATGGTGCGCAACCGCTTATGGGCGAAGAACTTACCAACATCGAAACTTTCCCGGGCATAAAGACCAGCTTGTTTTGGAACTTCGTCTTTCCCGTAATCATAGTCATCGGTTTCGCGGTGGGATCGGTAGTTGTAACCGGCAGCGCAAAGCCTATGGAGTCGTTCCTGCTTGCCGCTGTGGTAGCCGGCATAATAATGCGTATTCAGGGCGTACCGTTGAACGAAATTATAAATACGGCGATGACTGGCATTAAAGGCATCATGCCGGCGGTAATCATTCTTGCCCTGGCCTATTCACTCAATGACTTATCCGCTGCCATGAATACTGCCGGCTATATAATTTCTGTAACCGGATCTTGGCTAACTCCTAGCCTATTGCCAATGCTGGCATTCCTACTCACAGGCATCATCGCTTTTTCCACAGGCACTTCCTGGGGAACCTACGCCATCATGATTCCTATCGCAGTACCGCTGGCTTTTAGTTTTTCCGGCAATGAAGTAGATACTGTTGTCTACGCAACTATCGCTGCCGTGTCCGGCGGCGGCGTATTCGGAGATCATTGCTCTCCGCTTTCAGATACATCCATACTTGCGTCCACCGGCGCGGCATCGGATCATATCGATCACGTGAAGACGCAGATGCCCTATGCTGCAGTCGTGGGTTTGATTAGTATTGTTGTGTATTTACTGATCGGCTGGTCAATATAGATTCGCGCAACTGGAATCGAGCCGAGTCCTGATCTATAGTCAAAAACAAACTGAGTACTTGATCACTATTGATACATAAAGCTGTTTTAGTAAAAACTCTTCACCGCACGGCTATTACAACAGCTTTCAAATAGTCTGATATAAAATTGTTAAGAATCAATAAGATATTTTCGGGGTCATTATGAATAAAATAATGCATTTTGATATTCATTCCTCAGATACTGAGGCGTCCAAGGAGTTTTACGAGAAGGTCTTTGATTGGAAATGTAGCTCCTACTCTGGGGCCGAGGAGTTTTTTCAAATCAGCGCTTCCGACGGGTCTGTAATCGGTGCCATATCTGGCCGTAAGTACAATCCTGATTCTAAGGATATATTCGGTTTCGAGTGTTCCATAGCGGTCGATGATGTAGAAGAAACAATTAGAGCCGTGGAAGAAGCTGGTGGAAAAACTCTCATGGGAAAGACGGCGATTCCCGGGGTGGGCTGGATAGGTAAATTTCTCGATCCAGAGGGAAATCTGTTTTGTGCCATCACCTATGACAAGGATGCCCTCTGAATACGCTACAGAAAAATCGCAATCATCACAGCCTAATGTAACTAGTACTTGTGATCCTGCGTGCATTTTAAAATAACCAAAATTTAGTGAAAGCATTTAGATCATTCCAAGGTCATGCAAGATAGGGCTGTATTCCAGTTTGAATTAGGGGTCTCATCATGAAAGAATTGCTCCTGAAATCCACCATAGCTGGATTAATTCTGGGCACTTTATTTTTTGCAATTGCCCCGCTTGGCTTAGGCTTATCATTAATCGAGTCTTTGAAACCTGTCCTTGCTCCTGGCGTCTACCTGGTGCAACTGCTTGGAAAAAACACCGTTGGGCTAATTCCTTTGCTTCTTGCTCTTTGTCTAAATGTATTTATTTATTCGCTTCTAGTGTTGAGTATTTTGCTCAGTCATGCACATCTTAGCCGGTCTGAATAAAGAGTGTCTGCGGGGCGAGGCGGATTCCAATTGCCTCATCGATCAGGTTCTATTTGAGATTAGCTAATTGCAAGTTCGAACGGCTGGATAAGGAGCCAATGGAATTCAGGCGTATCGAGCGCCTCGCTAAAGAATATCAATGCCCGTTGCCTGCTACGGCAACCCATGGGAATGGTAATTTAAGTAAAAGAAAGCGGCCAACATTTTCCGCTCTCCACGACACCTAACCCTAACTAATTGATATAAATAGAATTACCAGTATTTGATTTTACGATAAATATTCACAAGCTACCTTGCAGTGCAAGGTAGCTTGCGTTACTATGGCGATCATGCAAAACCAAAACACCATTTCTCAAATGCGTCGCGGAATTCTGGAGTACTGCATTGTCAGTGTACTCGCCGATCACGAAATCTATACCGCCGAGCTGATCGACCGTTTGAAGAGTGCGAAATTGTTAGTAACAGAGGGAACGCTTTACCCATTGCTGAGTCGCCTGCAGAAGGCGGGGCTGTTGCAGTATCGGTGGGAGGAATCGGAATCGGGCCCGCCAAGAAAATACTATTCCCTAACTAAGGAGGGGATTGTATTGCAGAAAGAACTCGATACGGCATGGATGGATATAACCAAGTCTGTTCAAAAAATTAGAAAGGGGTAGCACCGTGAATAAAGTCCTCAGTATTGAAATCGCCGGCCAGGTATTCTGGATAGAAGAAGATGCCTTCGATGTGCTGGAAACCTATCTAAAGAAATTAAAGCAGCAATTAGCAGAAGACGAGTGCAATGCTGAAATAATTAGAGACATCGAACTCAGGCTAGCCGAGCTTCTATTCAATTTTCACAGTGATGACAAGAACTCAATTACACTGGAGCAAGTTGAAGATGTAATTCAACAAGTGGGCTTTATCGATAGCGAATTCAGTGATGAAGAGATTGCGCGTAAGAGCTTTCTTGATCCTCAGAACAAAATTGTTGGCGGCGTTTGTTCCGGGCTGGCCCTGCGCTTTCAGGTTCCAGCCATTATTCTTCGACTCATATTCATAGCACTAATCCCCTTGTTCGGATTTGGCATTGTGCTCTACCTAATATTCTGGGTTTCTCTCGATTCCATTTCCAACCGCAGTTCGGCCCTCGCTGCCCTAGGTAGACCGTTGACAGCTAAACACCTGGCTCTGTTCGAAGAAAAGAATGAACAACCGGTACGCTCGTTCTTTCATTCCTTACAAAGCATCCTGTTTCTTCCATTCTCTATTTTGGGCGCCTTGCTGTTAGTGATTCTGACTCATTTGAAGACGCGGAGTTCAACCTATAAATCCATCTTTTTGAATATTGTCGCGGCCGCACTGTTATTCCTAACCGGGTTCTCATTAGTTCTGCTCTGGGAATTCAATAAAGGACAGCTGTTCCCCACGGTGATTAACTGGGTATTAAGTCTCGCTCTGGTCTACCTGGTAGTTCTGGGCGTGGCTATATTTGCAAGGGAATACTATTTATCGCGGCCTTATTTCAGAATTCGCCGTGAACTCAAACTCGGTGCTCTGGTTCCTTTAGCCATGTTTGTTGTGGCCTTTCTTTATTTAAGCAGCGTCTCTTATTACAGAGAATACGAGATTATTGAAAGAAGTTTTCCAGTATTTGGCGGCGAGCTCAACCTCGCTTTTAACGAAGAGATAGGAGACGAGGGCTATCATAACCACCCACGTATTCGGATTAAAACCAAAGCCTCCAGAGATAACACCTTAAGTGTAACTCTTACTTATGGCGCGGCGGGCGGCTCAACGGAAAAAGCCGAATCGGCGATACAGGCAATCGATTACAATATCAACTTGGTGGGCAACACATTGCAGCTGGATAATTTTTTCCTCCTGAAAGACGGCGCTTATTACCGCTCGCAGAGTGTTTCTCTGGTACTGGAGGTTCCTCAGAATATTCTGCTGAACACTGATAGGCCCTTAGTGATTCGACAGACCGATGGCAACTATGATTATAACCTGTTCAATAGAGACAACGAAGGCAGCAGTTATTTGGCCAGTGGAGACTTCCTGCACGAAACCGATGAAAGTTTTAAAAATCGCTTGAGCAACAATGAACGTACTGTGTTGAGAGACAAATTTTGCCAGGAGTTTTTCATAGGCGAGTCATGGAATTGTAATTCCAATGTGCTAACTCCTATAGAAAGGAGTTCCCGCTTCGACAGAGCATTTCAGAACGACGCCGAAATAGTAGATGAGATACGCAACTATTTTCTGCCCAACCGAAGCCTTCTGGTAAGCAACCTGCTCGAAGTAAATAATCTGGTAGAGAGTCTGAGTATTAACTATCCAGTAATGAGTGACTTTCAGGAATACATCACACACTTAATCGAAGTGAAGTCGATCTAGGGACCCTCTCGCCCTGGGTCGACGATTTTCTGGACCCGGCGTAATTATTCGCATTAGCGCCATAGCTCAGGAATAAGCCAATTCATTTTTAATTGCGCCCCGGCAAATATTCAACTAATCATTGATCTGGATCTAACCCATTCAATAAACTTGTTTGATACTCACGCCTTAAACAACTCAAGTAATCGATAAATTCTGTCGTTAAACACTCCTCAATTATGGAAATTTGAGACGATTCATGAACAAGTCTATTTTAACAGCAACCAATCTGACAGCGGCTTTGGCGACTAGTATCGCCCTATTGCTACCTGCCACCGTTCTCGGCCATGAAGCAGGAGATTTTATTCTCCGTGTGGGGGCTACCACGGTTGCACCTGACGAAAGTAGCAGCTTAATCAGCACCGTATCCACCGGCGCTCTTGCAGGTACCAAGGTTGGAGTCGGCGACAATACGCAGTTGGGCCTTAATTTTGTTTACATGCTAACTGATAATTATGCTGTAGAACTGCTCGCCGCCACGCCCTTCGAACATGATTTAACCGCGAAGGGGCTGGATCAATTTGGATTCGCAACCACCGACCTGGGAACCAGTGACCAGCTGCCGCCAACCTTGACCCTGAACTACTTTCTGGGAAATGCTAACTCAGCGATTAGGCCTTATCTGGGAGTCGGGGTTAACTACACAACTTTTTTCGACAAGTCTCTCTCGAGTCAGGCGCGAAGCGAATTGGCTGCCAACGGCCTGGATCTGGACGACTCTTTTGGCGTAGCCTACAGGGCCGGCGTGGATTGGAGTATAAGCGATAATTGGCTAGTTAATGTCTCGGCATGGAAAATTGACATAGAAACCGATGCCAGCTTCAACTCAGCCCTCGGTAAGGTCAAAGTAAATGCAGATGTAGACCCTTGGGTGTACATGATCTCGCTAGGGTTTCGTTTTTAAATCAGCAGGATTGAGTCAAAGGATTGCTCCATTGGGTCAGCGAAAGCTGCCGTTTCTGACTGACCCAATGAGCAGTGATAGCTAGTTATTCTTTAGGCGTACCATCTCCGTTCATACCCATAGACTCGTAACGCCGCCAGCCTGCCAATATACCGGCCAAGCCATGATTGCCCTCATGACAGGCATATTCGTAAATCGGATCTTCGATGCGGCGCATGGGCAGTCTTGCCGACCAACTTACGTCCCAGGTATTAGGATCTTCAACCGTAAAGTCATAATCGAGGGTATTAGCATCTATCCAGGTGAAACGCTCTTCTACTTTCATGGCCTGTGAAGTATTTCTCCAGCCAATGGGGTAGTAGTAGTTCTGCGTATTGATTACAAGCGTGTCCCCATCCCAATGCGCGATGGAGTCCCCTTCCCACTTAAGTTGTCGAGTGTGATGCTCATCGTCGAAGCGAATGATACGTGCATGATGAATCATCTCGCTAAGTATCATCACATGATCTTTGGTTTGCACCAATTGCATATTGTTATTGTATGAACCGGAAATCATCGGTGGCCCCGTGCGTGCGTTCATTATGCAACGGTCATTCAAAGTACGGGCTTCAGGCCCCTCGCTCAGTCTGCGCATCTCGGAAATTTCAGCCGAACGCTGCTTCCCCCTGGCATTCAGCTCAGGAACACGACCGTTGGGTGGATCGTAAACCAGTGAAGTTCGGCGATCAGAGATGGTTTCGACACCGCGTTCATACCAGAATTCATTATAGGAAATCACACCGGGTGGGTAACCGGCACCACCGACTGAATCGATAATCAAATCGCGGTTCTGGCGCCTGTTCTCGAAGGCTGCCCATTCCTTGGCCTCCTCTTCGGTTAATGTTGCCTTGTCGGCCAGCTCCGGTGGCCGATTAAGAGGAGTGAGAGTTCTAAAGGTGTAGGTTCCCTGAAAGTCTGGCACACCATGTTCGGTGCGTGGAATATCGGAAGATTGGGCGAGTAATGCTGGAGCGGCGAATAAGCCACAAACAAGCAGGCTTAGTGGTTTTTTCAGGATTCTTTTGTTCATGTAATCCTCCGTATTCTTGTTGTTTTGATTAGTAGATTTCACCTAATGTAACCAAGATTCGGTTCCTTGGCTATTCTTAATGGCCACAGTAAACTTAGTTTTGGTAGAGCAGTTCACCACCTACATAGGTTTGTTCGATCTCGATATCCATAATCTCTTCCGGATCAACGCTGAGGATGTCCTTAGACAGTACTATCATATCCGCCAACTTGCCTGGTTCTAAGGAACCCTTTATGTCTTCTTCAAAACCAAGATAAGCACCCTTAATAGTATAGCCCTGAATCGCTTCTTCTATAGTTATTGCTTCATCGGCCCCGAAGACACGACCACTCATGCCCTTGCGCGTTACCGCCGCATAAATTCCCACCAATGGACCGATCGGTAGAATATCGCTGGAGATAGCCACGTGAATTCCATGATCCATGGGCGAGCGAATCGGATTATTGTGCTCCAACCTCCAGCCATCGAGATTCGCTACATATCGCCCCTCCAGGGTATAGGTGAAATTTGGTTGTTGAGTGATGTGGATATCGTGTTCTGCCATTTTTTCCATGGTGGCGTCGGAGGGTCGCATAGAAAAATGGTTGAGATAGTTACGATGATCCTCGCGCGGGTTTCTGCTTAGCGCATCGGCCAGAGTATCTACCACCAACTCGATAGCCGCGTCGCCGATCGCATGAATGCCCATCTGCCAGCCGGCGTCATGAATTTCATTGATCAGGCTAACCAATTCCTGTTCCGGCATATTGAGATATCCACGATAGTCACCTTGATCAAGATAAGGTTCTTTGGTGAAGGCAGCAGGACCGGTGAAACCGCCATCGGCAAAGATTTTGATGGGGCCAATCTTCAAGAAGTCGTTGCCGTCACCAACCCTCGCCTTCAAGTCTTGAATCGCCTGTGGATTGTTCCATTGAAACTGCAGCGCAGATCTGGGCAGTTTTACTCCGGGCTTGGCGTATAACTCTTCGAACATCTCATAGTCTCGGGGAGTCTTTGAGGCATCTGTGATACTGGTTATTCCTTTACTGAGCAAATCGTTAAGATTAACTTCCAGACTGACTATCAGTTCCTCGTAGGTTGAATCGGGAACAAGACGGCCAACTATGCCCTGCCGCTCCCGTATGATGCCGTTGGCAACACCATTCTCATCACGCTCGATCACGCCTCCCTCGGGGTCTGGGGTCGCATCGGTAATTCCGGCAAGCTCCAGTGCTAAAGTGCTAACAACTGCACTATGGCCTCCAGCTCGGGTGAAAGTAATGGGATTATTCGGAGCAGCTATATCGAGATCGCCTCTAAGGGGCTTGCGACCCTCTGCCAATTCATCCTCTGACCAACCGTAGCCGGTAATCCACTCTCCTTCGCCCAGCTCTGCTGCCTTGGCGCGGATTAAGTCTTGCATTTCGGTGATGGAAGAAACTTCACTAAGTTCGATATAACGGCGAGGTCGACCACGAATATGGGTGTGGGAATCGATAAAGCCGGGGATAACAGTCTTGCCTGCAAGGTTCTGAATATTCTCAGCTTGATATTTTTCCAACAGCGAGGCATCGCCAAGTTCAACAATACGACCGTCATTCACCACTACGGTATTGTGGATACCGAACGCCTCATCGATGCTCACGATCTTTCCATTATTCAGTATTAGGTCGACAGCAATCTTTTCTGCGGCATCATTAGATTGTTGCTGCTCTGGCTGACACGCCGCCAACACGACTACTAAACCAAGGAGAACAAAAACATTGCTGTTATTTTTCATAGTTTATCCTTTCTACCTTTGCAATTTCTGTTTGGCGAAACCGGTATTGACTGCAGTTGAAGAACCAAAAACATCCATTTAAGAATGTTATTCCTACAACTGCAATAGCTTTTCTTCACGGGCAAATTTCAGTGTTGCATCCAGGGCGGCGGCAAACTTCTCCACCATCTCATCGAGCTGTGCGTCTTCAATAATCAAAGGCGGGCAAAATCCTACCGAGTTGCCAGCAACGACCCGTAGTAATAATCCCGCCTGCTGGCAGGCGCGCTGCGCGAAGGCACCGACGCGACCGTCGGCGAATGCCATTCCTGTTTCCTTGTTAGCCACCAACTCAACCGCGGCAATCAGGCCTTTGCCTCTCACCTCCCCTACCAATGGATGGGATGAAAATTCCTGTAAACGAGCCTGCAGGATGGCTCCAGCCTGCGCTGCCCGATCATATAAGCCATCGCGCTCATAGATCTCAAGCGCCTTAAGTGCGGCGGCGCAAGCGACCGGATGACCGGTGTAAGTATAACCGTGACCAAACACACCAACTTCGGCACTTTGTTCGATCATCGCTTCGTACATATTGCCGGGGATGACAGCGGCACTTATCGGAATATAGGCCGAAGACAGCTGCTTGGCAAAACTCATTAGGTCTGGCGCTATACCCATGGTGGTGGACCCGAAATCATTGCCGGTTCTACCAAAGCCACAAATCACTTCATCGGCCCAGAACAGAATATCGTGTTGCGCCAATAGCTCCTGAACTCTAGCGAAATAGTTAGCCGGGGGCACGATGACGCCACCAGCACCCATAACCGGCTCCGCAATAAAAGCCGCGATAGTATCGGCGCCCTCAGACAAAATAAGCTGCTCGAGGTTTCCAATAATGCGGGAAACGAATTCGTCTTCGGTTTCTTCTGCGACTCTTTCTCGATAGTAGTGAGGGCAATCAGCGCGCAGAATGCCCAAGGCATCCACCGGCAAATCGAAATGACTGTGCATAACCGGCAGTCCAGTTAACGCTGCTGTGGCTAAGGTTACGCCGTGATAGCCGCGATCCAGAGCGATTATTTTCTTCTTGCTGGGCTTGCCGATGGCATTGAAATAATAACGCAGCATCTTGATCTGCGAGTCGTTCGCTTCGCTACCTGAGTTGCTGAAGAAGAACTTGGCGTTTTCTATGGGTACCCTATCGGCCAGCTTATCCGCCAGATCCATTGCCAATTGATGAGTTCGGCCACCAAACAGCTGACTATAGGAGAGTATATTCAATTGCGTGTTGATCGCGGCGATCATCTCCTCATTGCCATAGCCTAATGCAGAACACCAAAGACCGGACAGACCTTCCAAATACTTGTTCCCATCCTGGTCGAAGACATACACGCCCTTACCCCGGACAATATTGATCTGCTCGATGGCTTTTAGATTGGTGACAGGGTAGATGACTGAAGACATAGGAATCCTAATTATCGACGACTTCAAACTCTAACACTTGCAAACCGTTCTGCCCATCTTCGGAGGTATAGCGGAAGTAGACGTTGTACTGCGGATCATTGATATTGAACGGGAGTATTTTCAGACCGGGCAGGTACAACAAGGAGTCTTCTGCAAAAAACAGAGGGCGGTGCTGCCAACTGGTAGTATTCACCACGCTTTCAACATTTGCTATTGCAAACAGGGAATTCCCAGGCGATGGTGGAAGCAGCTGTAGATTATAGCTTTCCGCCGAATTGCTAAGCTGAAGTGACTCAATGGTAACGATGCCAGAAGCAGCATCGAAGCTATTGTTGCCCAGAGTAGCCGTTTTATCACTACGGGGAAAGCTGGATAGTGTGTCGCCAATTTGATAAGTCGGGTCATAGCGGCACTGCGTTGGATCGCTGTTAGCTTGTTGGCAGCTAAGCAAGATGTCCTGCGCTGTTGGCTGTGCATCTGTATCGACCCAGTTGATTAAACTATTCCAAGCTGCCAAACCCTCATCATCACTAAAGCCACAATGGCTCGCCTCCTGTTCAACCACAATCGCAGTAGTGAGCTGAGCGGAACCGACCAGGTTTTTCAATACCTGTTGGTTCTCTACCTTGACCAGCCCATCACGGGAAGTGTGAATGGATAGCAATTTAGTGGCTCCGATATTTCCATTCGGAGAATAGTTCTCCAGGAACAGGTTTCGCGCCGAGGGCAAAGCGGCATTGCGCTGCACCAAGGCATTAATCTCTTCATCGCCGTAGTCGACTCCAACATTGTCAAACGGTTTTAGGCCATTTAACTTATTCGTATCGTTCACCAGATTTGGAATTTCGAATACAGCATAACCAAGGTCTAACAATAAGAAGTCGATCTCGGTACCGGTAACACTGAGAATTTTATTCAGCCTCTGATTTTGTTCAGGACTACGAAATAATTCAGGAAAAGGAATGTCCGTAAGTTCAGTTGAAATATAGCCGGTACAGCGTTCCAGCGAGTCCAGAAAATCGATCTCGCCAGTAATCGGTTCAGGCTGCTCATACCAGTTTTCTGTCGGTAATTTTGCCGATGGTTCATCACTGCACACAGCCTCATACACCATGCGCAGATCGAATGCATCGTACCAGTTAGCTGCACCGGCAACCGCACCACAGAACAGCAAAGCTCCATCCACTGCGGGAATTAACCCCGCTTCTAAATCGCGGATACTGACAATGCCGCCGAGTGAGCCTCCCTGAATAAATAGTTTCTCCGGCTGCCCTACTAATTCTACAAACTTTTCGAACAGCTGTTGATTATCGATATGGGAATTAAATACGGCCCAACCAGTTTGGCTATAACTGGAGGCAGCCATGGCATAGCCCTGCGAAAGCACTATGTCTTCCAGCGGACCTAAAGAGGGATTCGATTCCGGGGCAGTAGCGGTGTAACCTTGATAGCCGTGATTCCAGATTACCAGGCCTTTCTCGGCGGACCAGTTATCTGGAACCGCGATGGAATAGAATGCACCAGTGTCAGTCTGTCCCTGAAACTCGGTAATTTGTGCTGCCGATTGCTGAAAACTGAACAGCACTGCACACAGACAGATAAAGCCGTGCTGGCAGTGCTTAGAAAAGAGTCTGAACATGGCCACACCAATTCGAAGAGCATTCAAACAAAACTAAGAGAATAGCTGGAGTCTGTCAAATAGGCGTTCTGCTTTTGGCGCCAGATCTGCATTTGCTCTCTGCGCATCGATGCCCGCCTCGTCACTTCAGAGAATGCTTATTCTGCTTCGACAAAGCCTTTCCAGCTGGACATATAGGCGATGAACTTGTCGGAGAGCCCTTGTTCTGCAAGATAGGCACGGGATACCGGGTTCTCAACAGGCTTAAAATCAGGATCTTCATGATAGCGATTGGGAAAATCGTGATGCAATATGGCGGCGCGGCCCAAGATCACAAAATCGACGCCCTCTGCCAATATTCGTTCCGCTTCTTCCGGGCTGCGGATTTTGCCGGCCACACCCAGACGCACATCGCCGCGGTCCAATTCTGTAAAGTAGGAAAGCAGAGCACGCCCCTGCATGGCTTCTTCGTTGGGTTCCTTGAATACGTCCCACAATGACATATCCAGGAAATCAATCTGCCCGGAGCTCATCAATTGCTGTGCGAGCCCCTGTATCTCAGACAAGACCATACCGAAGCGCTCAGGAGACAACCTCACACCAACTATAAAATCATCTCTGCACCGCTTGCGTATGCCATCCAGAATTTCGAAGAAGATGCGACTTCTGTTTTCCAGTGACCCACCGTACTGGTCTTCCCGATGGTTTATATCACTGCTTAGAAACTGGCAGAGTACATAACTGTGTGCGCCGTGAATCTCGACACCATCAAATCCTGCCTTTTCCGCTCTCACGGCCGCCGCAATAAAATCGCCAACCAGTTGTTTGACCTCCTCTGTACTAAGGGCTCTGGCTCCGGTTTTTTCATCATCGGAAGGGCATACAGGCGCAGCAGCAATCAACTCCTGGGGCGAACGCATGCCGGCATGATGCAGCTGGCAGATAGCGACACTGTCATGTGCCTTTATGGTCGCCGCCAGGTGAGTTAATCCTTCCAGGTGAATGTCGGAGAACACGCCTAACTGACCCGGGAACCCCTGCCCGATGGCCTGCACATGGGCAGCACAAGTCATGGTGAGTCCGAAGCCACCCTGGGCACGCATGGTCAGCCATTTGAATTCCTCATCGGAGAGCACGCCATCTTCGTGACTCTGACAGTTGGTTAGCGGCGCCAGCATGAATCGGTTTTTCATGGCGGGGCCACGACTAAATGTCAGGGGCTGAAATAGTTGACTCATTACGGGTACCACTTCCTTTTTCGATAGTAGAGACAAAATATTGTAGGGACAAAAATCAGGCGCAAGAGTACTATTTTAAACGCCCAAGTGAAACTGCTTAAGCTACCAGCCTGAATACAACCTTGTTGGATTCACGTAGACTACGTGTCTCTAAATTTGAGCAGATGAGCATTCGCCGAAGCGAAGCTTGAACGTTACCGCGAACAAGAACAAGGAGAGCACATGAAATTTACTCGACAAAGCGCCCTGGTTTGCAGCCTGCTGAGCTGCCTTTGTATTGGCTCAGCATCGGCCCAGGCTCCAGATGCGATTTCTTCAGGTAGCGAGTGGCCTCACTATCGAGGCAATTTTTCTGGTACCGGTTTCTCACCACTGCAACAAATTAATCAGTCAAATGTGGCAAACCTGCAGTCTGCATGGAACTATTCATTACTCGCCAACGCCCTAAACAGTGATGACAATCCGCGACAGCCAAACTCCCAGGCAACTCCCATCGTCGTCGATGGGGTAATGTATCTGCCGGCTGCCGATCGGGTAATTGCCCTCGACCCTGTCAGCGGCGAAGAACTCTGGACGCATCGGGTAACGGAGAGCGTTGCCTCCAGGCGTGGCGTTTCCTATTGGCCCGGCGATAATGGCGCGCGGCCGCGCATCCTGTATACGGCAGGACGAAGATTGGTTGCTCTGGATGCAGCAACCGGCGAGCTCGCCAATGAGTTTGGTGAATCCGGCGAGATTGATATGCAGATTCCCTATAACTCGGTTGCTATGGTTTTTGAAAATACGGTAGTTGTAGGCGCTAACACACCGAGAGGAGCCATCGGAGGCATCGGCAATGGCAGAGCCTTCGATGCACGCAGTGGTGAAAAAGTGTGGGAGTTCGAGTCGGTGCCACAACCCGGCAGCCTCGGACACGAGACATGGGAAGGCGATAGCTGGCAGGGCAGATTGGGTGCCAATGCCTGGCCCTTCTATTTTACCGTCGATGAGCAGCGGGGCTTAATCTTTCTACCGCTGGCATCACCCATCCCGTTTGGTTATGGCGGCGATAGAGCGGGCAACAATCTATTTTCCAACTCCCTGGTGGCTGTAGATATTCGCAGCGGCGAATACCGCTGGCATTTCCAAACCATACACCACGATCTATGGGATCACGACCCACCGGCACCGCCTGCACTGTTCGAAATCGAAAAAGATGGCGAAGCAATTCCAGCCTTGGGCGTAACGACAAAATCGGGTTACCTGTACTTGCTCAATAGAGAAACCGGTGAGTCTATTTTCGACATCGAGGAACGCGCAGTACCCGCTAGCGATGTTCCCGGAGAAGAGACTTCACCCACGCAACCCATTCCAGTCAATCCGCCTGCACTTGCCCGAGTAAGTTACGACCCATCGGATCTAGTGACTGCTGCAGACACATCGGCAGAACACGCCGCCGCCTGCGCAGAATTGCTCGGAATCTCCGGAGAGGTAACTAATGCCGGCCCTTTCACACCCTGGGCCTATAGGCCCAACGGTAGCGGCAATAACACCACGCTATTATTTCCAGGGCTTACCGGCGGACCCAATTGGGGTGGAGTTGCCTTCGATCCAAACACGAAATACGCCTTCGTTTTTGCTGGCGATATCGGTAGTTTCGGCTGGGTTGAAGAAGCCGAAGATGGCGCAGACTACCCAATGCAAAGACGCGGCCCAAGACCCGGAAACTTCCAGGTAGAAATTGATGGCATGCAGCTGCCTTGCCAGAAACCACCCTGGGGCACCCTGTCTGCCGTGGACACCAGCACCGGCGATATCGCCTGGCAACAGGCGATTGGTCTAAGTACTGTACTGCCAGAGAATAAACAGAATACCGGCAGACCCGGACGCGCGGCAGCTCTTGTAACTGCCGGTGATTTACTGTTTATCGCCGCTACTGATGACAACCGCATGCGCGCCTTGGATACTGCCACAGGTCGACAGTTATGGGAAACGACGATGGCAAAACGCGGCAACGCGAATCCCATGACCTATTTGGGTAGAGACGGAAATCAATACGTGGTGATCAGTGCAACCGATACCTTATTGGCTTATCGATTACCCTAGGGATTATGGAAAAGCTGGGATGAATTTGAGGATTCGCTAAGGGTTGTAGCAATGATTGGGCAGTTTTAAGAGTCGGCTTTGTGCCAGAAACGAAAGACCGTGCTAGTGAGCTGTATGCCGCGAAAGTCGATGTCGGCTAAGATGAACGATGAATATCTATATCCGTCTGTTTGTGGCTTCTTAATCTATCAAGTTACATACAAGCTCTTCCTAGATTTCTCTCGCGACCAATCTGTACCGAAGTTGCTTATTGAAAAAGCCATACGTCTTAGTGCCACCCCAATTCAGTTATCTGCTAGAATCAAAATGTGAAAAACTCACACTCCTTTTACGATACATCAAGCTCCTTCTTCGCACTCACCCTGCTTTTGTCGTGTCCTTTTTATATCCTTTATATACTGGCCTCCACCACCACATTGGGTACACCTGATTTGGCGCCGCTGTACATTGCCCTGTTCACCATCGCCCCCATCTCGTCTGCAGGAATATTAACCTATAAACGGAATGGCAGGCGGGGCTTGAAGCGACTCATTTACAGGATATTCGATTGTAAGAAGATCACTCATGCCCAATGGTATTGGGTTATTGTTTGCCTATCGCCTCTGTCTTTCCTTGTTGCATTGGTTTGGCTGGTGTTGATGGGCATGTCGGTTCCACCCGCACTGGTTCCCCTTGTGGCCTTGCCAGTGCTTATTCCTTTCTTTTTCCTCTTGGCCGCCACTGAAGAAGTTGGCTGGATGGGCTATGCATTCGAATCCTTGCAAACGAAATATTCGGCATTACAAGCTGCCACATTTTTGGGATTGTTCTGGGCGTTGTGGCACGTCCCGTTTTTTTACTACCTGTTCCCGGATACCTTTGATCTATTTGCTCAGTTGCTCACACTGGTGGCAACGCGCATACTGATTGCATGGATTTTTATTCACAGCGGAAAGAGTGTTTTCGCGGCTATTTTATTTCATGCCAGTAGCAACATTGCCTTGATGTGTTTTCCCCTTATCAAGAGTGTTTCGCCGTGGGGGTCGGTCATTTATTGCGGCCTCACCATTGCCCTTACTACGGCAGCGTTGCTTTTTCGGAAGATCGATCCCTTGGAATAAAAAACAGGGAGAATTCTAGGGTCAGGTCTCCATCTGCAAGAATTCTAGAGAATTCTAGGGTCAGGTCTCCATCTGCACGCCTTCAACCCTATTACGGGATCATAATGTGCAATTGGAGACCTGACCCTAATAACGTATACGATTTCATATCACTCTCGAGTGGGTATTTTTGTTATCACCGACGAATTAGGGTGGCCTAAATAGTTTTTCAACAGTATCTACTGTGAGTTCAACCGGTCAGCGCAACACAGGCATTAAATCTAGCAGCCGGTGTTTCATATTCCAATGTTTTTCTTGGCCTCTCATTCAGCTCTCTCGCGATCTTGTTCAGCTGCGCTTGGGTGTGAACGGACAGGTCAGTGCCTTTCGGTAAGTACTGCCGCAGCAAGCGATTAGTATTCTCATTGGACCCACGCTGCCAGGGACACTGCGGATCGCATAAATACACTTTGATGTTTGTCTCAAGTGTGAATCTCTGGTGATTTGTTATTTCACTACCACGATCCCAGGTCAATGATTTGTAAAGTTCTTCGGGAAGCTTGTGTGCTTGTTTAATGAGCGCTGATACAACCGTGTCTGATTTTTTATCCTTTAGTTTTACTAGCATCACGTAGCGCGAGTGTCGTTCGACCAAGGTCGCTATAAAAGTTTTATTCGAGCCTTCAATAAGGTCGCCTTCCCAATGGCCTGGCACGGCTTTATCTTCCACAGATGCAGGTCGCTCCCGGATCGAGACAGCATTGGGTATTCTGCCAAGCCCAATGCCTTTTAGGCTGGAGTTCTTAGCGCGACGGATACTTCGCTTTGAGCGCAGAGTCTCCTGAAGCTCCTTTTTTAAGGCTCCGCGCGCCTGAATGAACAGACTGCGATAGATGGTTTCGTGTGACACTTGCTTATGCTCGTCGCCTGGGTTTTCTCGTTTCAGCCATCCAGCGATTTGCTGAGGTGACCACTTCCTCACTAACTTTGCTTCCACCTTTCGACTGAGTAGTCGATTCAGTACCAGTTTACAATTTTTCGGCCTCAAGACTCTATCCCAGGCACTCTGCTCTGCCAAGGCTGCCCTATAACGCGTAGAGCCACCGTTGCGCGCAATCTCTCGGCTGACTGTGGAGGGTGATCGGCCTAGCTGAGAGGCAATGGTTCTAAGAGAAAGGTGAGCGACAAGACCGCGTGATATTTCTTCACGCTCTGCAATACTCAGTGCGTGTTGGCGGCGCTTTCGCTCTGAGGGACGAATTCCGCCTGTCTGTGCTATTTGCCTGTGAATTGATGACGAGGATCGATCAAACGATCTAGCAATTGACCAGATAGAATCTCCTTGTCCGTATCGGTCCCAAATAAAGGACTTCATTGAATCTGGGAATTCTAGCGGAATTCTAGGGTCAGGTTGAGGTTCCCCCAGTAAAACGGATTGTTTTAGTGAGGGGCATATTGCCTCTCATATTCTGCCGGGCTTACATAGCCCACGTAGGAATGCCGTCTTCGTTGATTGTAGAATACTTCTATATATTCAAATAGGCTTTGTTTAGCTTCTGCCTTGGTCTTGTAGTCTTCATGGTCAACCAGCTCAGTCTTCAATGTGCCGAAAAAGCTTTCTGCAACAGCGTTGTCCAGACATTCTCCCTTGCGACTCATACTGCAAATCAGCTTATGCTTACCTAGTAGCTGTTGATAAGAGCCTGAAGCATAAGTACTCCCTTGGTCTGAATGGACAATTACCTGATCACGGTTACCTCGTCTCCAGATAGCCATTGTCAGAGCGTCTTCAACCAGAATACTGTTGTTCTTCTCTCCCATCGACCAGCCGATAACACGCCGTGAATACAAGTCGAGCACTGTAGCAAGATACAACCAACCTTGCCGTGTGGGAATAAAGGTCGTGTCAGATACCCAAGCCTGGTTTGGCTGAGCTGTCTTAAAATCTCTTTGTAATCGATCTGGCGCAGCAGCCATAGTGTGCTTAGAGTCGGTGGTAATCACAAACCGCTTGGCTACTTTCGATTGAATGTTGTGTTTACGCATCAATCGGGCTACACGGTTTACACCAACTCTTTCTCCATGAGCCGTCAGATCCTTATGTATTCTTGGTGAACCATAGATCCTTCGGCTAGCCTTATGAAATAACTGAATCTTTGCGGTGAGTGCCCGATTAGACTTCGCTCGATCACTTTCTGGGCGAACTCGCCAGCCATAATAGCCACTGTGAGAAACCTCTAGCACGGTGATAAGGCGAGATGTCTTGTACAGCGTACTGTTGGCTTTTATAAAGGCATACTTCACTTCAGCTCCCTCGCAAAGTATGCCGCCGCTTTTTTTAAGATCTCTACCTCTTCACGCAATCGAACATTTTCTTGCTTTACCGTTGTCAGCTCAGTTTGGTCCTCCTTCATCGGTCGGCCACGGCCTTTGAAGGCTGCCTGACCGTTCGAATCCAATTGCTCGGCCCATTTGTATAATTGGTTGCGGCGAATGCCGAGCTCCATGGCTATTTCACTGGCAGGGCGATCTGACTCTCGCATCATCTGTATTGCTTCGAGTTTGAACTCCTTCGTATAGGTCTTATAAGGTCTTCTGTTCTTGGTCATTGGGATACTCCTTAAGCGACATTGTCGCTGATTTAAAGTATCCGTTACACTGGGGGAGGTTCAACCTGACCCTCAAATCCCCCAAAACCAAGCTAAGAGATTGATCTGACTCAACTCTACAAGTTGCACTGAGTGTGACAATAACAAGCAGGCACTAAAGAAGTGTAATTAAACCATCCCGAGTGATGGCGCCATTTCATTAGCACTCCCGAGTGAGTTCCTTGCGGGTTAGTCACTGGAGTAGTCTTTTTGAGTAGCAAGATATTCGGCCAAGGTCTAGCACAACAACTGGCAACGTTCTTAGTGCTGCTTGCGTGCTGCAATGCAGCGGCCACCGACCTCTCTCTCTCCGCACCTTGGAGCTATCAATACTCGGGTAACGACTTGGAAGTCACCGTGGATCGGATCACCAACCTGTGGAGTACCGGCACCTCAGGTACGCTGCGGCTAGAGCTATGGGCATTTGGTTCGGCCTATCAGGGTGGCCGCCAAAATGGCCACCGCATGGGGACCTATCAATTGAATCCCCTCGAAGCAAACCATTATTATTACAATATCTCCAGCGGGACCATTACAGCCAGCTTTCCAGCGGAGGGAATCTGGTACACTGCCCTGCTACTCACCGAATACCGTGATGGCAACTACTACGTTGTCGATTACAAATTGAGCGACAGCCTGCAGACCATGGTTTGCAGCAATGGTTCTTGCCAAGTAGTTACCTCTGCGGCAGAAGCGGCCGCCGTCACCATCTCCACGGGTCGATCCGCCTACGAGGTGGATAGCGATGATACCCTTACCCTATCTGCTAGCATCGACGCCGGTACCGAAGCGGGTATACTGACAGATATCTATTTCGGCGCCAGTCTGGATCTTGGCAGCATTTTCTATCTCAAACCAAATCTGGAATGGGGCAGCGCCTTTGTCCCGGCAGCAGGGAACTTTCCGCTGGCTTCCCTTAGTGCGCCGAATTTTTATTCTATTCCCATCGGCGGGTTGCCCCAGGGTAACTATCAGTTCTCGTTGTTGTTAACTCGGGCTGGGACTAATCCGGCTATTCAGGCGAACCGGCTTACCTACGGTGCCACCACCACGAGCTTCCAACCGGCATTTAGAGATTCTGACGTGACACTCAACCCGGGTAATCCACCGGTGGGCGAGGTTGGACGCAGATACATCTTTGATTTTTACCCCTTTGTCACTGGCGGCTTGGCGCCTTACTATTTCACTCTGGGAACGGGCGCTGGTTTCCCTCCCTTGGGACTGGTGCTGTCGCCCGATGGCAAACTGAGCGGTACGCCGAGTGTTGAGACGAGCAACACTTTTACCGTGTGCGCGGTGGATCTCGGCGCTAATCAGAGTTGTCATAGTACAACTGTTTTCATCCAGGAGCCGCCTGAGTCCACGCCACCTGATCCCACCGATCCGGATGATCCAGGTGCCGATGACGACACACTGTCGCTCACCATCACCGCGGCCAACTGTACGGTAGGTGAGCGCTTCTCCTTCGGCACTATTGTCTATGACGTCATCAATGCCTATGGCACCGCATCCGGACCGGTGGGTTCTTCTCTCAGCCTCGGTGAGTGCGGCTCCTGGAGCAATTGCGAACGAGCCCCCAACGATCCTCCCAGCACAGCCTGGACTTATACGGCAACTACCTATGTAGCCAGTCCTCAGACTTTTCGTATAACACTCTTCGGCACTTCCGGCTCCCTATCCGAAAGTGAACTCATGGCCTGCCCCACCACGTAGTAAATAAAAACGGAATAACGGGGGAGATTCAGGTCTCCATCTGCAACTCAAAGCGTAATCTGTGTGCAATTGGAGACTTGACGCTCTTTTTGGGCATTGGGCATCTGGGTTTGGCCCAGACAGCCGTCACCGGCGCGATGCTGGCGGCTATGGCAGTAGGGAAAGAGCCGCCGATAGACGTGAGTCCTTACCGGGTCGACCGTGTTTTAGCATGTCTGTCGTGCTAATGGGACAGGATACTCATGGCACTCCTAGCTACTGGGGTCGAAAAGATATTGTGAACTTCCTGAGGAACATCCATCCGAGCCGTATCCCCTGGAAAGAATATACGTTCAAATGTAGATAGCGAGATGCATAACCCGCCCGGAAATATCGCCGCTTCGGGTCTTGCTTGGGGGCTCGTTCCAACTTCTCTTTCTAATCTAATACCCCATATATATGCACAAATCGACAGTAATATAAAATTTTTGCATATGACTGGGATACAAAGACACCTTGAAAATTCGGGTTAAGACCAAGTTGATAGAATATCGGCAATAGTCAGTATGGAGTGTGAAAAGCCGATGAATCTATACATGATATAGTCACGATATCATCGACAAAAACTTGAAAAAGGTGAGGATTGCCGGTTATAAGAACAAAACAAAATAAACTATTTTTTAAATGAGAAGTGCTATATAAATTTTACAATGAGCCTGCATGAATCACATGCCCGTTACCGACGCCAGTCAAAGGAAAACGCCGCTTGGCGTCTCCTGCGTGCTGGAAACGCCCCTCTTGTGCTTGCCTTTATCTCGAACTTGTTTAGTGAATCTAATGACGTGCTGTTCAGCCGCGCCAAGGCCGCACTGGAATTGGAGCTGTCTCGCTGGCGGGAAGAAGACTGGTTTGAAAGCGAAAAATCGGCAGCGGCCTATTTACATGAATGGATACAGGCCGGATGGTTGCGCGAACTGAATAATAATTTGAGTAAGACAGATGCATTTGAAACTGCACTACGATTCTGTGAAGCACTGGACAAGCGTGAAAGCACAGCCACCGCATCCCATCTACGAATTGTACAAGATGCCGTGCGGGACCTGGCAGCCAGTCTAAGTCCGAGTTCCAATGAACGGGTTATGCTGCTTGAATCTCGTAAGACTGAACTGCAAGGGGAGATTGATGACCTGAATGCAGGTATTGTGAAGCAATTGAGTGAGACCGAACAACGCGAGCGTATACGTGAGGTATATCAGCTGGCTTCTGTGCTCACAGGTGACTTTCGTCGAGTGGAAGATGATATACGTTTGCTGGATCAATCACTGCGTGTACAAATGATTGAAGCAGACAGTAAACGTGGAGAGGTTTTGCAAGACCTTTTACAGAAAGAAGAGGCGCTATCCGAATCAGATGCCGGGCGGGCATTTGAGGGCTTCTTTCAATTGTTGTGCGATCAAAATCGTAATATGGAGTTTCGCGAGCAACTACGCTCTTTATTGAGCCGTTCCGCAGTAAGTCACTTAAGACCGGATGAGTCCCGCTATTTAGGACGATTAGTACGTGAATTGACTCGTGAGAGCGAGAGAGTATTCAAGGTGCGGCGGCGTACCGAAGAAAGCTTGCGTGCCTTTGTAGAAAGTGGCGCTCACCTGGAAAACCGACGAGTGGAACAGCTCCTGGGCAAGTTGGAACGCATGGCAGTACGCTTTAAAGATTTGGAAATTGACTGGCAAGTACAACTACCGATTGAATTACAGAGCGGAAAGGCATCGATCAGCTCACCACAAAATATGCGTTTACGCACTCCTGAAGAACAACTGGATACAAGCAATGTCGAAGCGGTTGAAAATAGTCACTTACCAAGCCAAATCATGCTTGACCAATTACACGCAGTAAAGATCATGGAAGTTGCCATGCGCATTCAATCGCTTCTGCAACAGCAAGGGCCACTAAGTATTGGGGGATTAATCAAACAATACCCTATTGAGTCCGGACTTGAAGAACTGGTTGCATGCCTCCGAGTAGCCAAGGCCATTGGTGCTACTGAACTGGACGGTAAAGAAATTGTTGAGATTACAGATCGCAAAGGAGAAATAGTCCGCGCAACAATCCCGGGGCTAGTTCTCAGTGCGCAGCAGTTTCCGCGACAGCTTGAGGAACTTGCTTTATGACGGAAGATAATAACAATCCATCAGCGCCAGCACTGTTTGATCGCTTTCGTGCAGATTCAGAAGAACAATCTGGTAATAATGAAATAATAAACAATACTCCTGATATTGATGAAATAAGTGATACGTCCGAAAGTCAACTGGGCCGTTTATCTGCTGATGCACGTCGATGCCTGGTAAGTCTATTACGTCATGGTGTTATCCTGGCAAATAATAAACAGCAGTTATTCGACATCCTGGTAAAGGAACAGTTGCTAATACAAGATCACCTTGCAGATATGTTTTTGCGTGTTCTAATTGATGAGTCGACTGGTGTTGCCGTGCTATTACAACAGGAAACTGATGAGGATGAAGATTCAGTATCGCTCATTACACGAAGACCACTATCATTATATGACTCACTGTTGCTTCTGATATTGCGTAAACATTTTCAGGAAAGAGAGACCGCTGGTGAACAACGTGTTTATATTGATATAGATCGAATTGAATCCAGGCTGACGCCATTTTTACCTTTAACCAATAATAGCCGCAGTGATCGTCGCAAGTTAAGCGGTTCCTTAAAAAATATGAAAGACAAGCGTCTATTGCAAAGCGTACCAGGAGATGATGAACGTTTTGAAATCACGCCGGTAATCCGTTATGTAGTAAATGCAGAGTTTTTGGAGCAAATGTTAGTTGAATATCAGGCTATGGCAGAACAGGCTGGCATGGTAGTCGAGGCATAAATAGATGGATCATGAAGTACAAAGTGAGCATTCTGATCTATTTAGTATTGGTCAGATACGTCTTGCAGAGTTATCTGTTTTTAACTGGGGGTCTTTTCATGGCTTGCACACCGCGCATATCGACAAACATGGAACCCTGATTACAGGGGATAACGGCGCAGGCAAGTCAACGCTTATTGATGGCTTGATGGCATTATTACTACCCGCAGGTAGTGCCAGCTTTAATATTGCTGCGGCCCAAGGAGATCGCACAGATCGTAGCCTGGTATCTTATATTCGTGGCAGCTATGGTACCGCCCACGATGGCAGCCAGACACAAACCCAGAATAAGCGTGCCGGTTCAGTGGTAAGTGGCTTGCGAGCCATGTATCGCTCTGACGATGGTACTGAAATTTCACTAGCCGCACTCTTTTGGACGACACAGGCAAGTAACGCCCTTGCTGATTTGAAACGTGTCTACGTAGTGGCAAAACGCGACCTACATCTGGAAGAAATGCTACAGGCCTTTGGTGAAGGCAATGCACGTACACTAAAGCAGTTTCTACGTGATGATGATCGCCTCATTCCGTGTGATGACAATTTCACTGCCTATCAGGAAACCTACCGGCAATTACTGCATATGGAAAACAGTAATGCGCCATCTTTATTATCCCGTGCCCTCGGCTTGAAGAAGATCGACGACCTCACCAAACTGATTCGTGATCTGGTTCTGGAACCCAGCCGTGTGCGTGAAGATGCACGCAAGGCAGTAGCCGAATTTTCAGATCTGGATGGCGTGCACAACCGGCTGTTGGACGCCCGCGCCCAACGTGACACCCTGGCAGCACTACCTGAGGCGGCCTCTGCACTACAACAAGCTAAAAATGATATTGCAGGACTCAATGCTGAGTATGATGGTTTACCCATTTATTTTGGCGAGCAATGTCATGCCTTGTGGGGGAAAAGATTACAGTCAATAAAACAACAACTCGATGAAGCGGAAATACTATTAAAGAAAATAGAACAACAAGAACAATCAGAGAACGAAAGAGTTGAACGCCTTCATGCGGAATACCTGAACCTGGGCGGAAATCGTATAGAAGAGCTAAAAAAAGATATAAAACGTACAAAAGAGCGATTATCCGAAATTAATCAAAATGCATCACGATACCAGCAAATAACTCGCGATCTGGAACTGGATTCTTCAATTAGTGAAAATACGTTCAACTACAATCTTGAAAAACAACGCACAGCGATAACGAATGTTGAGGTTGAAAAAGAACAGGCGCAAAATGATTTTGCTGACGCGGCTGCCCGTTATTCTCAAACTCAGCAACGGCAAAGCGAATTAGAAGAAGAAATTCGTGAGATTGAATCACGCCCTAACTCCAATATTGATGCACGTTTTCAGCTTTTGCGTGATGAGATGTGTGAAGCACTGCAACTCGATGCTGAACAGATAATATTTATTGGCGAATTAATCGATGTCAAACAGGAACATCGTGAATGGCAGGGCGCGATTGAACGCGCCCTGGGCGGTTTACGCACGACCATGGCGGTACCAGAAGCACGCTATCCATTGATTACCCGCTGGCTCAATCAACGCCACACTGGCGTACATGTGCGCGTACAGGTTGTGCGCAAAGTATCTGGCACTGCAGATTTTAAAAATGACGGTTATTTACGTAAATTACAATGGCGAGATCATCCCTACCGTGAATGGCTAAAACAACATTTACAACGTTTTGATCTGCACTGTGTGTCCAGCACAGGTGAGCTTGATCGCACCCCATTTTCTCTGACCCAACAAGGCCTGATTCATTTTGACAAAGGGCGTTTTGAGAAAAAAGATCAGCAGCGTATTGACGATAAACGGCAATGGCAACTGGGTTTCTCCAATACTCTCCGTCTACATACATTGCGTCAGGAAGCTAAGCAACTGGACAATGAAATAAAACTGTTTGGCCAGCAAACAACAAAAACTCGTGAAACAATGAACAACGTTGAGCAACGTGCACAACTTTGGCAACAACTCACTCATTTTCAATGGTCTGACATTAATGTTCCTCACTGGCAAAACATATTACAGAGTCAGGAGTCCGATCTTAAATCATTACAAAGGTCAGGCGGCGATCTTGAACAGGCAGAACAGCGCTGGGAAACGGCCAAACGTGACCTGGAGTTCATCCAGGGGAAAAAGACTGAACAAAATAAAATTATCGCCGGTTTTGAAAAAGACGTTGAACTGGCTCAAATAGCTCAGAATAAGGCCTTGCAGGCCGCATCCGCAGGACTGGATAATCTTGTTCGCGATATGCTTAATAATCGTGTCGGCGAACTGAGTGTAGATAGTCTCGAGCAAGCGCAGGATCTGGAACGCAAACATCGAGATGATATTGAACGACTACGCAATGGAGCAGCCAACCGGAAAACCCAGGCAAGCAATCAGGCCGTTTCGATTATGTCTACCTTTTATGGCAAGGATAATTGGCAGGCGATCGCCGCTGACTGGGGGCGCAGCATTGAAAGTATCGATGAATATCTACAATATTTACAAAAACTTGAAGAAGAAGGCCTGCCCTCGCTCGTAGATAAATTCAAGGAACGGTTGAATAAACATACCACATATTCATTGGCGGGGATTAAATCCCGCATGGATGCTGAGCGAGAAGAAATCAGTGAACGCATTGAAACCATAAACCAGGTATTGGTGCGCACTGAATTCAAACCTGGCAGTCATTTACGTTTAGACATGAAAAATGAACAATTCCCCCATGTTCAGGACTTTAACAAGCGTTTGATTCATGTCTTTGCGCAAGCTGGCAGTGATGACCATGAACAACGTTTTAAAGACTTGCGGTCAGTGATTGAAATATTGGATAAGGCCAGTGATTCAGTTACTGCATACAATAAAGAAAGTCTTCGCCTGCTTGACCCACGCCATCAGTTGTCATTTTATGCTGAAGAAATTGATGCAAAAACTCGCGAAGTTCGTGATGTACTAATGTCATCTAGTGGCAAATCAGGTGGTGAAAAAGAATCTTTTGCAGGTACGATTGTAGCAGCCAGCCTGGCCTATGTATTAACACCGGACGGTGCTGACCAGCCAATCTATAGTACTGTCTTTCTCGATGAAGCATTCTCCAATACTGCTGAAGCAGTGAGTCGGCGCGTACTACGTGTTTTCAAGGAGTTGAATATTCACATTAATCTGATAACCCCTTTCAAGAATCTTAACCTCGCACGTGAGTCTGCGCGCTCATTATTGATCGCAGAGCGCGATATCAACACGCATGAAAGTCGCTTATGCGAGGTAACATGGAAGGAACTGGACAAAATACAGAGTGGCAACGAACAACTAACGCAAACAATGGCATCAGATCTTGGTATAGAGATAGAATCTGTTTCATGACTGATTGGGGGTTATTACCTGATGATATTCAGGCGACATTGCTACAAAAAGAATGGGATTCGCCTAAGAACTTACGTGACCGACTCAGTGGGAAACGAGGGTTCCCAATAAAAATAGCGCTAAAAGCCCCTACCGGAGCTCAAGCATTACGCAAAGTCAGTCATTTCCATGAATACATAAAAGAATGGCGGCAATCACCCTATAGCTCGCATGTTACCTGGGAACAAAAACACTATCGGGAACTAGGCACGCATGATGTCCCAGTAACACTCACGTTTGTAAGCGTACAGTCACTTATTGAGTTCATTGGCCCTAAAGCAATAGAACGAAGCAAACACTGGCAAAATCTTATGATGCCGATACTGGATTTTGACTCTAATTTATACCCGGTATTAGTTCGCCATCTTCTAGATCTCGAAAACATGAAACCAGATGATGTTCAATTAATACCCAAGCTTCTTTCACAGTTACATAAGGGAATGGGAGCAGGCTTATATCTGCGCGCCTTGCCTTTAAAGCATGTAGACACAAAGTTTCTTGAAAACAATTTTTCCCTAATATCTGATTTGCTCAATATGCATTTTGACGGTGATATTAGCCATGAAAATGGACTGATGAATTGGATCGGCTGTGTAGATATTCCAAAGGCATGGCTATTAGTACGACCACTGTGCCCACAATCAGAAGAACGCATGTGCGGTTTACCGATTTTACAATTATCAACGCAAACACTACGTGATACCCCTTTGCCAGCTAGTAATATCCTGGTAGTTGAAAACAAGCAATCTGGTTTTGGCCTACCTTTGCTAGAAGATACGATTACAGTCTTTGGTGGAGGCGCAAATGTAAGCTGGATGGATGCCCAATGGTTGCACGGTAAAAATATTGGCTATTGGGGTGATATAGATACCTGGGGATTTAAATTACTCAGTGATGCTCGCCAACATTTACCAGATTTGCGTGCACTAATGATGGATAAACAAACGTTAGTTAAATTCCTGCAACGCGCTATTCCAGAACCTGCGCCCGTTGATAAGTTACCGCCGAATTTGCTCGCTGAGGAAATTGAATTTTTTGAGGAATTGCGGCAGGGAATTTATAGTGGCACCCGTCTTGAGCAGGAACGTTTGTCATCAGATTATATTCAGGAGCATCTTTCGGGATGGGTAATATAAAAAATGACCCGCGTGATTCACTCATATCTTCACAAAGATTCTCAAGCAACGCCCGTGTAGTGGCATAGTGAATTTGGCCATCAGTTATCGCTATCGGACTAAGAATTCAGGTGACAATGCTCTGATAGCTAACTGGCTGTTGAGATTGACCTACAGCAACCGCGCCTGGGGCTTTGGATTATGTTTTCTCTATCTGAGACCGGATTTATAAGGAGTTAGAGCTGAATCTGCGCATTAAACCCAAGCGACGTTTGAACAGAGAAAAGCCGGATACACTGGCAGTACCCCGACAGATCAACCAGGTATGGCCCATGAAGGTTACCTCTTACGTTGTTTTGATTTCAGGTTTTGTCACCATCTATCAAAACCGGTAACCCTCTCTTTCTCAAGAGTGGTGTCAGATTTGGTCTAAACTAATTCAAATAAGTATACTCTATTTCAATTTTTGACTTGCACTGCGACAGTGGCCCCGAATAAATTGCTCGACCCGTTGTAACGCACTGTACTTGCCATAATCATCTTCGAATTCTTGAATTACTTTCGGAAGGTTATCAAGAATCTTCTCAATTGAATCTTCAACAGTTTTGATTAGAAAGCGCGCGTTCATGTCGATTTCCTTCGCGAATGCCTCCCAGTTCCGTTTATATATCCTTCCTGGATTGTACTCCTCACCTATGGCGAAAGCTAATTCAGTTGCAATTCGTTTAATCGCTCTCGTGCATACTAAATCGTAGAAAGGAGCAAGTCGTAACGAATTGTCTTTTGAATACAATATCGACAAATTTTTTGCATGTCCGTCTGAATTACCCGCCAAAAAATTGAATATTTGCCAATCTATCAATGCCAGACTGTCCTCTGCTGGCTCTCCTGAATTTTCTCTAATTAGAGTTAGACAATCAGAAAAACCTGGCCCTCCGTCAGCTTGATATTTCTGATTGTACCCATAGCCCAAAGCTTGGCAAAAATCCTCTTGGTGCAATCGAAATATGTTTCCTTCGTCATCTACTACTCTATCGTAGCGCTCTATTTCTACAAACGATGTGTTTGGTTTGCTTGCTGGTAATCCATCCAACGCACGTAATTCAATATTGGCGACATTCATCCCTATTGATTTCGCCAATTTCATAAGGATTGTTTCATAGGCGGGGACATGACTGTAATCAGCCAGTTGGAATTTCAGGATATGGCTGGTGGGAGCTTCATTGCTGGGTAAGAAGCGGCCATTATCTGTTATCAGTATTGGACACTTATTCTGTGCTCCTGCTAATGACAATCGAATGGGCTTATTACTACCATTTCTGAAATTGATTCCATTGCCTCGTCGCTTAACTAGTGTCTCCAAACCTTCTTTGGAAAGTTTTGTATATTCCCAATTTTCTCTCAATTCTGGTTCCGATATATCAGGCAATATATTAAAAGCACCTGCACATTCCCCACCTATTGCCTCTAATAATGAATAGTCACTATCGGTGATTTTAAGATCGTTGATAATGTGCGCACGTGCTTGCCCTTCAGGTAAGAGGTTTGAAAAAAAGCGATGAGCATTTCCTTCGTCAGATGGAAAATCTTTTGCTTGCAGAGGTAATTGCAAAGATATTGCAAACCTTGTTTCACTAGCTAGCCAATCAGCACTATAACGAAATCCTATTCGATCTAAATCATTGTTCCATAGATTTCCGACCAATTGCTTTTCATACCAGAGATTTAGAGTGTTAGCTTTTGCCATGTTGTTTGTTTTTTACCTTTTCCACATGCCCTGTGCCTATTAGGCTGGCAGGAGAAGCTTTTGGCTTAGCTTTACCCTGAACGTTTCTTGGTTGGATGATCACTTCTAAGCCTAATGTGTTTAGTGCTTTAAGTACTTTTCCTATTTCAGCGGTTTCCTTCCCTCTTTCAAATTCCGATAAAAACCTTTTTCCCAGGTTGCCTAGTCCAGCAACAGTTTCCAGTGAGATAGCACGGCTTTTCCGGTGCGCACGAGTCAAGCTACCGAGTTCTTTTGCATTACGAACTACACCATATTGAATATCTTCATTTTTCATAGCATTGCTCTAATTTATCCTGTGCGGGACAAATATATAATAACTTGCCTAAATGTCAACAAAATATTCCTGTACGGTACCTTTTAAGTGTTTTAATTGAAAAATTCACAAATATATCCCGTACAGGAGTATATCTAGTAAAGAAGATAAAGCCTCTACACATTTATCCCGTGCGGGAGTTTATGGTACAGCCCCCGTTTACCGTGAAGTCAGGAATTCTAAGTTGTTAATCCTCATACACCTTGCTCTATACTCAGCTTCTTGCAGAACTTTCACTATCCGCTCATCAGTAAATCTCGAACTTCTCATAAGGGCCTTCTGGGCATAATATGCCAGAAAACTCTACTTATGACTTGTCGCTCAATTGGGGAAGCTTACGCTAACCGCCCGTCGTGTTTGTCCGACGAAACGGGGGTGTCTGTTTGGATAAAACTATTGGATTTTACTCTGACTCAATTTTATCAGGAGATAAAATAGGGAAATTTCGAGGTCAGGTCTCCATCTGCAACTCAAAGCGTAATCTGTGTGTAATTGGAGACCTGCCCCTCTACTTCCTAATCCTTCACACTATCATGGACAAATCGAGCTCTTTCAAAGCTCTCCGGCTTCATCTGTGGTGTTGTTATTGAATGGCAGAACAGCCCAAATCGTAGCGCATAAAATAAATATTGACACATTATTATCAAATGAGACATTATTGTCTCATGAATACACCAATACGATTAAATACAAGAGATTCGATTATCGAGGCGGCCTTTGTGCTGTTCAGTCGCAACCCAGGGGCTTCCCTGTCTGAACTGGCTGAACGAGCAGGCGTAGGCCGCGCCACTTTGCACCGTCATTTTGCCAATCGTGACGATCTCGTCCGTACCTTGGCGCTTATCGCGATAGAGGAGATGGACGCCGCGGCCGATGCTGCCAGTGCTGATGCCCAGTCCTATAGCGATGCTCTGCGGCAAACGCTGCAGGCCTTGATACCACTTGGTGATCGACATGGATTTTTGGCGCGGGAACCTCTCGAGACAGACTCCGACATCGCAGCCGAATTCAAACGCCTGGACCGTGAAACCAATGAGCTGGTTGAAGCGGCCAAACAGGAAGGTTTGTTCGACAGCGGCATTCCCACCGCCTGGATTACTCAGGTGTTTGACGCATTGCTGTTCGCGGCATGGGAGAGCATCAAGTTGGGTGAATCAACCAATGTCCAGGCTGTCGAGTTAGCCTGGCAAACACTCACTCTGGGGTTAGGAGCAACGAAGAAATAAATGTTGAAGCGCTTGCACAACTGGGCAGCTCTTTTGATGAAGGCTTTTTCCTAATCGGCCTGGCGATTCTTGTTATCGAAATCGTGAAGGGGCTGTTCTCTGGATCATTCCGTGGTCGCGCGTTCCTGGATATGTTTGCAAATATCTCGACTCAGTTGCCATACCTCTTGGTAGACGTCTTGCTGTTCTCCGCAATTTACGTAGGCTACTCACTCATTGCAGAGAGTGTTGTCATCTGGAATATTCCTGCAACTACCATCACTGGGCTATTGATCGTATTGATAACCGATTTTGTTTACTACTGGGAGCACCGCTGCGCACATCAGGTTCGGCTATTCTGGACGCAGCATGCTGTTCATCATTCTTCGCGCTTCATGAATATCAGCGTCGGAGTTCGCTTCGGTCCGCTCGAAGGTTTGCTGTCGGTACTGTTCCATCTGCCGCTCGTGTTTCTGGGTTTCTCGCCGGAACTGATATTCTTCGGTATTTTGGTGGTGCAGGCGTACCAGACCTGGATTCATACCGAACTCATCGGCAAGCTTGGCTTCATTGACGCAGTGCTAAATACACCATCCAATCATCGCGTGCACCATGGCTGTGATGAAAAGTATATCGACAAAAACTACGGTGGCATTCTGATCTTTTGGGATCGTCTTTTTGGGACTTACCAGAGGGAAGATGAGACGCCACAGTATGGACTCTCCCGAGACTTTGATAGTGTGAACCCGTTTACTGTATGGTTCTCGGAACTGCCGCGTTTCATTAGCGACCTGAGCAATGCTAGATCTACGAGAGAGCTTCTGATGCTGCTATTCGGTCGGCCTGGCGTCGAGCCTCATCCAGCGACGGCAAAGCCACCCGGGGAAAGGCTGAAGGGATATGCTGAAACTTAGCCCCAGGTTGTCGGTTGTTAGTCTTCTGCAGGTTTTCTGGCGCCCGATTTCCGTCACGTGGTTTTTGACCCTTCTGGAGACTGCCCTGCTGGTGGCATTGCCACTGCTTATTGGTCGTGCCATCGATGGTTTTCTTGCCGATGATTGGTCCTCTTTCCTATCATTAGTCAGCACAATGACCGCTTTGCTAATTGTTGCGGTAGGTCGGCGCGTCTATGACACACGGGTCTATGGCACTATGGGCGTCGAGTTTGGTTCAGAACTCGTGCGCAGGTCAAAAACTGCATCCGTTTCTACCGTGAATGCGCGCCTGGATATGGGGAGCGAATTCGTTCGGTTTCTCGAGTTGGAAGCGCCTACGGT
The DNA here is from genome assembly GCA_021773355.1 of Gammaproteobacteria bacterium. GTDB lineage: Bacteria > Pseudomonadota > Gammaproteobacteria > Pseudomonadales > Pseudohongiellaceae > UBA9145. The sequence continues at coordinate 691,645 of JAJFKE010000023.1, forward strand.
TATGGCAGCTGTCATTCACCTTGTTGCGGCTATCGCAGTACTTGTTTCATTTCATACCTATCTAGCCACCTCGGTGATTCTGGCCACCTTGATCCTGCTATTGGTTTACACGGCATCTAGTGGTCGATTCTTCAAGCTCAATCGGGCAATCAATCAGCAGACAGAACAGCAGGTGGCTGTATTGACAGAAGGGTCGAAACAGGGGGTAAGCAAGCACTTGCTGGCGCTTCGCCAGCACGCTGTGCAACTCTCAGATACAGAAGCCGTAGTTTATGGCCTTATCTTTATGATACTCATGACCATGCTTGGATTTAACTTGTGGTTTGCAGCTACTCAGATCGAAGCTACACCAGGTCAAATTTTTTCAATCGTGACCTATTCCTATGACCTCATGGAATCGGCCGTAGTGCTTCCAGCTACGCTACAGAGTCTTACACGATTGTCTGAAATAACTGAACGGATTAACGGCTTGGTCGACTCTGAAGGCGCGGGCAGAACTCTTTCCTAGTCTACTGTGAGGATATAATGATTTTTTGCTAGCCTTCGAAATAAATCGGGGCAGGTATTCAATTGCACACAGGTTACGCTTTGAGTTGCAGATGGAGACCTGGCCCTCTAATCCCAAATATCAATTGTAACCATTGTTATGTTCCAGACCTCTAAGCTTCCACTAGTCATTAATGTTTGGGGTTTTATATTATGGGTAAACTCAGCGGACTACCTTTGTTCATGGTCAGAGTCCTAGCTGTCGCTTTTTTCTCTTACCCGGCAATAGGTGCTGATGATCCGTCAGTTAACTCCGGGACTTGGCGCCACTACGGCGCAGACCTGGCCGGTACTCGGTTCGCCTCTTCTGTAGACATCAACGTGGAAAACATTGGAGACCTGAAACCAGCCTGGACTTATCGCACAGGAGACTCAACTAACGGTGATCGCTATTTCGGCCGACCCTCTTCCTTCAAAGCTACTCCAATTTATTTCGATAAAAAATTAATCTTCTCGACTGGTTTTAACAATGTTCACGCGATCGATCCGGTGTCGGGTCAACGAATCTGGGTGTTCGACCCTGAGGTAAATTTTAGAGTTCACTACGCTGAAATGTTTTCTTCACGAGGGGTTGCAGCATGGGAGAATTCGACTACGCTTGACGCCCCATGTTCAAAGCGAATATTTTTGGCTACTCTTGATGCAAGGCTTATTGCCATCAACGCGACTAATGGAGAAATTTGTACAAACTTCGGAACAAATGGCCAGATTAAACTTTTTGCCGATGTGATGAATTACAGAAAAGGCCAGTATTCGGTTACCTCGCCGCCTATCGTTGTAAACAATACCATAATCGTCGGTTCCTCCGTCGGAGATAACGGAGCAACAGATCTGGGTTCAGGAATTGTTCGCGCATTTGATGCGAATACTGGTGATCAGCTTTGGGAGTGGGATCCTATTCCAAGGTCAACTAATCGACCCGAAACTAACACTTGGGAAAACACTAGCTGGGAAAAAACCGGGGGCGCTAATGTTTGGTCAGCTATGTCTGCAGATGCGCAACTAAATTTGGTTTACCTGCCAACGACGTCACCCTCGCCCGATTTCTTCGGTGGCAAGCGACTTGGCGACAACGCCTGGTCTAATTCAATAGTAGCTCTTGATATTACAAGTGGAGATTTAGAGTGGGCCTATCAAACCATCAAGCATGATCTTTGGGACTATGATCTTGCGGCACAGCCCTTGCTCGTTGATATTGAAATTAATGGCGAACAAGTACCCATAATTGTTCAGGCCGGGAAAACGGGTTTTCTGCATGTGCTGAACAGAGCTACGGGAAATTCCATATACCCTATGGAACAAAAACGGGTTCCTTCATCTGATGTGCCGGGAGAACGTGCAGCCGAAACACAAGCATTTCCAGCTATTCGCCTGCACCCTGAGCCAAAAACAATTCCAGCTCTCTATGCCTACTCCCCAGATCATGTGGATGCATGCACTCGTATGTTGGAAAACGTCCGCTTCGAAGGCATCTTCACTCCTCCCAGCCTTGCCGGTACTCTCTTGTATCCTGGAAACCCAGGTGGAATTAACTGGGGCTCGATGTCGTTTCAGCAAGGGGGATCACTGGCATTTACCGTAGTTAACCGTTTTCCTACGGTGGTTCAACTTCTGCCAAGAAGGGAGTATAGAAGACAAAGACGCGCTGAATCTCATAAGGACACTGATGCTCAATATACGAGTCAGAGTGGCACTCCCTTCGGAATGGTTCGATTCGATCTGTATCGGAGTTACCCTCAGGGTAATGTCCCCTGCCTGGAAGGCCCTTGGTCAACCCTGGTCGCTATTGATCTGGCCGAAGGCAAAGTGAAATGGGAGGTTCCTGCAGGGATTGCGCCGGGTGTTCCAGCGAATGGTGAAGCAGCCACCTGGGGGAGTCCTGTTAATTATGGAGGATCAATTATTACAGAAGGAGGAGTGTTGTTTCTCGCTACCCGAGAGGATCGAATGCTGCATGCATATGATGCCAAATCAGGAACTGAAATTTGGCATGAGCCCCTACCTGCCCAGCCTTCTGCTACGCCAATGGCTTATACTCACGAAAATGAATCGTACGTAGTAGTGGCGGCTGGTGGTAAATCAGATAGCAATAATCCTGGCGACTATCTAGTGTCATTCAAACTAGAATTGGTGAACTGACAAGTTAAACGCCGTTCTGCGACAATTTGGCTCATGAGCAAATCAAAATTGTACAAGCACCACCGATTTTTGCCCGGGGCAATTAGCGTTCCCTTTATTGCCGCCATTTACTAGGAAATAAAATAACGAATCGCCATGGCAATGAGCATGATGAACACTAAAGGTGCCATGTAGCGAGTTATTTTATTCAGCTCTTCATCTGACTTTTCGGTACTGTATTTCTCGATCAATGGAATGCCAACGACTAGAGTGATGAAGAGTATGGCGAGTATTGCAGCTAAGACTGTCATATTTCGGTACCCAACTTTAATTCGAATTACATCGATTCTAATTTAAAAGGCCCAGCAAAACTGGGCTTTTTAAATTGAGGCGGCGGGAGTTGGTCCAATAAGATAGCTTGTTGATATAACAAAATTAATATCGGTTCAACTTTCGACGATGTTACTACCTGTACTGCTAAGAATTCCTACTTGAAAAACTATGTAACCGGCGTCCAACTAGGTTTTTCTTTGACCAAATTTAAAGATTTTGAGAAAACTATTTTTTTAGGTTAGCACTTGAAGAAACATAACATGTGTATTCGGAGCGTGCTCGCTTTGTCTGATATTCGAGCATGCTCGTTTTCTCGCTAATTCCTATTTATCATGCGTCTGCTTTCGGCTGTGATTTCAACCGGTCGACACAACACACGCACTAAATCTTTCAGCCGGTGTTTCAAATTCTAATGTTTCTCGCGGCCTTTCATTAAGTTGACGAGCCACTTTGTTTAGCTCTGTTTGTGTCTGTTCCCACTTTTATGTTGTATTCGTCTGCAAAGGCTTTTGGGATTGCGGCCTGCCGCTAGCTGCGTTGACAATCATGTCGGCGGTTACCGGCACCCGATTGAAATTATGTCCACCCAGTGCGTCGGAGATGGCGCAGAGTAAAGCGGCGGCGGCGCAGCCCTGAATAGGCTCACCGATGCCTTTGGCGCCAACCGGATTTTCCGGGTCGGCTTTGTCGATGGCTGCCCAACTCATGTCGGTAGCTGCATCGAGATAGCTTGGCGGCTTGGCCTGATATAAGCCGGTATTGGCCGGTAGACCGTTTTGCGGGTCGTAGGCATGCCGTTCGAAACCGGCCATACCAAAACCCATGAAGGCGGCACTCTTGATCTGGTTACCCAGCCCCAATGGATGCAATACGGTGCCGCAGTCAGCCACGCCCACGTAATCGAGAATGTCGTATTTGCCTGTTTCCATATCCAGTGCAATCTGCACAAAGCCCGCAGCCAGTGCCGGCACTGTACCCACTTTTTCCAGATTGTCCTTTGCCACGCCAATCAGGCCGGTGCCAGCCAGAGCTGCAACTGAATTGCGCGTCATCGAGTTAATGTCTTCCGGTGCTACCTGGCCGCTGTATTTACCGCCTATCTCAATGGCGCGCGCTGCTGCCGCTGCGTAGCTAATAAATATTGAAGGATCAGACCTGAGAAAAACCCTTTCATCGGCGATGTCGTAATCGGCGGGTGCACCGCCCAGATCCAGCGCGGCGATCTCCAGCAATTTTTCCAGCGCATCCATGGCTGCAACGTAATTGGTGCGGGTCATGGTGAAAGACGTATTGCTGCCAAACTGTCCCAGATTCCAGGGTAAGTGACGGCGACTGTCTCCTCGCTCGACAATACAGTTCTCCCAGTTACACTTTAGTATCTCGGCAGCCACCCGTGAGGTAGCGGTATGGGAATAGGTGCCTAGATTGCCGACCCCGGTATGAATATGCAGTTTGCCTTCCGGGGAGATTCGAACCAGGCCATCGAAGCCATTGCTTCCGGCGGAGTGATAAGCCTGGCCGACGCCGACACCGATGATCTTGTTGCCAATGCGCTGCCCGCTGAGTCTGCTTTTCTCCTCCCAGCCAAATTGTTCTGCACCCTTTGCCAGTGCCTCCGGCAGGTGTGCGCTGGTGAGAGAACCCTGCCTGCTGCCATAGTGGTCGTCGCTCTCAGGCGCGTTGATGCTGCGAATCGCCAGGCGATCGATGCCCAGCTCCCGTGCGGCTTTGTCCAGTAAGGGTTCAATGGCGGCGTGAACCTGATTCTGCCCCGGGCCACGCTGCGGGCCCTTGAATGGGGTATTGGTGAATACCGGAATTCCCCTGAAGCGCATGGCTAGCGGTTGATACACCAGAGACACGGCATCGCCGGCGGACAACCAGTCGGAAAAACCCGCATTGGCGCCATTGTCCTGAACGATATACAGATCGGCTGCGGTTATGCGGCCGTCCTCGCGGAAGCCCATTTTTATGTGGCCCTGAAAACCATGCCGCGCCGAACCAATGTAATACTCTTCTTCACGACTAATGCGCAGCATGACCGGCTGACCGGTCAGGCGTGACATGTGTGCGGGAATGGACATGCTCGGATAGGGGCCACCCTTGGAGCCGAAACCGCCGCCACAGAACTCAGCGACGAACACCAGGTCTTCTGGAGCGATACCGATGTAAGCAGCAAGGCCCGGCACCGGAAAACTCTGGCTCTGACTCGAGCCGTAGACAAAGCACTTGCCGTTTTCCCAATAGGAAAGAACCGAGCGGGGCTCCATGGACAAATGGGAGTGACTGGCGGTTACAAAACTCTCATCAATGACGAATGCCGCATCCTTGAACCCTGATTCCAGATCTCCCACGCTCCACTCTACGGCAGCTTCTCCCTGGGGCAGGGTGTTCTCGCCAGCCGCAGCAAATTCTTCAGTGCTCCACTTGATTGAGCGTATGCCTTCTCTTATGGATGAGTTGCCCACATTTCCCTGTGTGCGCGCGTCGGGCCCGTCGGGGCGCAGGCTGGTAAGCGGGTCTACGGTAAAAGGCAGTGCTTCGAACTCAAAGTTGATAGCCGCGATTGCATCTTCGGCCGTTTTCTCATCAACCGCCGCAACCGCTAGAATAGGATCTCCCACATAGGCAGGTTCATTGGTCAGAATATGATTTTCAACACCTTCGGGGTTGGGCACGTCGTCTGCTGTAAGTACGGCTACAACGCCCTCCATTTGTAGCGCCGCACTGGTATCGATGCGTCGAATTCGGGCATGGGGAACCGGACTGGTGAGCAGGCGTGCATAGAGCATGCTCTCAACCTTGAAATCCTCCGCATACTTGGCTTTGCCTGTTACCTTGCCGTGTACATCCGGTGGCGTAAAATTCTTACCGATGAGTGAATAGGCCATGGTCATTCCGCCGTATTGTCAGGGAGATTGCGATTCATAATAAAGCAAAAGGATCAGAGTAAAAACACTATCTGCGCCCGGTTCTTCTGCACCAGCATAAGCTTACTGTTTAAAATACTGAATGGACCACGGAATATAAGAAAACTCGATGCTGACATGTTAATCCCCATTCTGGTATATATGGCGAAGCTGACTTTAACGCAATTGAAGTCACTGTCTCATGATTTGCAATTAAGGCCGCTGTTTCCGGGACTCCCCGGCGCACAAAGCCCGAGGACGTAGCAAATGACATATCACCTAAAACCCGCCCGAATCGGAAGCTTGCTGCTGTGCACCGCCGTGGCATGTTCTGCTGCGCTGGCTCAGAACACAGCGCGACCCGATCTGGAAGGCGTCTGGACCAATGCATCGCTAACCAATCTCACGCGCCGGCCAGGGGTGGAAGCACTGGTGGTGAGCGCGGAGCAAGCGCTAGTCCTTGCAGCTGGCGTACCTATTGGTGGTATTCAGGGTGGCTTTGACGAAGGTGATGGTGTTAATGACACGCCGGACGTGTCCGGAGATGACTTTGGCACCAGGGCGTACAATAATTTCTGGGTCGATCCCGGCTCCAACCTGGCTCTGGTCAAGGGTGAGTATCGAACTTCTTACATAGTTAATCCGCAGAACGGGCAAGTCCCGCGCCTGGAAAATCCTACCACAGATTTTCAGCGTACTAATTTCGGTAGTCGATACGTGACAGGCGTCGGTAACGCTGACGGCCCAGAGGCCCTGCCTTTAGCAGAGCGTTGTATTATTTCTGATCGCAGAGCCGGTCCGGCAATGCAGAGCGCTTTGTATAATAACACTTATCAGTTCGTTCAAACCGATGATTACGTGATGATAGATATAGAACAAATACATGATGCGCGAATCATCCCTACCTTTAGTTCGGCCGATGAAGCCCGCGCCAATCGCCGCCCGGAAGTCTTGCAACAATACATGGGAGACTCTGTAGGCTGGTATGAAGAGGGTACTCTGGTAGTAGAAACGATCAATGTCAATCCTCAGCAAATGCAGCAAAGCTCTACAGCTATCACGAAAAATGGCAAGGTAACCGAGCGTTTTGTCCGTTATTCCGAGTCGGAAATTGTGTATCGCTTTACCGTGGAAGATTCTGACCTATACAGTCAACCCTGGACAGCAGAGCTCAGCTTCCATACCACAGAGGGTCAACTCTATGAGTATGCATGCCACGAAGGTAATTACTCCATGGCGGGCATTCTTGCTGGCGCACGCAGACAGGAAGCAGAACAAAAATAGGGGATCGATATCAAAAATAGCGCTAACAATATCGGTTATCTGCGCTAAGAAAAGAAGCATTGGTTTTTTGAGCCACTGCGGAGGATTTTCAGCAGACAGCGCGACCGACTCACTAAATGAATCAATGAGTTAAAAAGACGAAATCAAACTGTGCTACGGAATGTGCTATGAATTCAGGGAGTGAATGCACCAAAAACTACGGCATTGTTACTCTGGTTCCGTTATTTAAAATCCTGGTCTGGCCTCATTTCTTCTTGCGCTTGTGACCGCGCTGCACAATATGCTGCGGCATCCCCGCCACAATAAGCCGCACCTTCCTTGGCATGCCTGCCTTCTCCTGGTCCGATCTCAAAGGAAGATATAGACTACTCGCACTCAATCACCACTTTTCTGTAAAATTGATCTGTCCCTATAAAAAACGAGGTAACCACTATGACACGCAGATTCTACAAGTTTGTTCTAACAGCCCTTCTATTCTGCTCATCAGCATCCGTCTTCGCCCAGGGGTCCGACGATCCCAGCCTGATGACGTACAACCTCGCTACGAGAGCGATGGAAGCAGCCGAAGCTTACGCCCGAGATCAGGGATGGAATGTCACGATTCTAATAACCGACCAGAATAACAACCCGGTGATGTTACGGCGCCTCGATGGAGCTGGAGCACGCACTTTTACCTTTGCCACCGCAAAAGCCCTGGTAGTGACAGAAACCGGTCTCACTTCCGGGGAATATGGAAGTCGAGTTGAAGCAGGAGATATCGAAGAAATTGAAGGTGGTGTCACATTTGCGGGAGGCGTACCGGTCTATATGAATGGCCAACTAATCGGAGCTATCGCAACAAGCGGAGTCAGGGCAGCGCAGGATGAAGAAGTGTCCATGGCAGGAGCTGAGACCATAGGCAGCTCATCCAACTAAATTAGTCAAAAAGGGCAGATTTATTTTCCGACATCGCGCTGGAGAAAATAAATCTGTCCCTATTAATTGTATTCTGGGATGTTCCGCTGGTATACGCGCCAATAATGCCTCACCCCCGTGACCTGTTCCGTCCCGTCTGCAGCAATTTCTCTCGTGACAGGATCCCTCCCAATTAATTGGGCAACTTCGGCTCGATCGGCAACCAATGCCACCGTCATTTCGTAGATCCTTCCGTCGATCTTCATGCGTATGCGCGGATCGCGTTCGATGTTGGCCCACCAGGCCTTAGAGTTGGGGAACTCCTTCTGTAGTCTGAAACCTTGTTCGCTTCCGCTTATGTAGAGTCTGTCGCCGCGGGGGACAAGGTTGATCGTGACCGAGTGGGGAATCCCATACCAGGTACGAGTCTCGAGCATTATTGAGTTTCCGCGGATCGGGTCGTTGACCTCTAAGACCCAGTCCCAATTCGTCACTGGTTCCCGCACCACCTCCCCTTTTAGCCACAATCCAGGCCCGGCAGTCCGACCGGCCTCGACAAACGCTTCACTACGAGGATCGATGTATCGGGGCTCCAGGCCAGTCATGCGCAGCGTCAGAAGTGATACGACCACGACGGCTACGACAAGCAGTAAGCCAACTTTCAACGCTCGCATCATCTGAATTCACCTATTCTGTAAAGGAAGCACAAAAAGTATCTCCAAAGCGAGGCATTGTCCAGCTGTGTGAGCAGTGAGCAAATAAATCACAGTACTGTGATTTTGCTCTGACCCCTTATTTACTCGATTTTTTGGTTAAAGAATCTCGAAGATAAACACCCTGACCGCTGCAGTTGGGATGTCGCTACTATGTATCGCACCTCTCGAGATAAAATGCACATTAGCTTGAGTGTCTGTGTCAAACCAGACCACCACAGCATCATGGCCATGGTAATGCACTGAGACATCAGTGCTGGAGACGCCCTCATTGTATTCCCACGCTCTAACTCGTTCGTTTGAGCGGCGATCCAAGGGAGCATCGTTTGGGAATTGAGGCATTGATGAATTAAGTTCTATTGCACCAGCAAGCTGACGTTTGATCTGAACAAAAACGGCACGAAGTGGCTCATCGCTAATGCCGGACTCAGTGTGAGTCACACCTGCAAGTTGAAACGAAATGTTCCATGCCTGAGTGTGGACCTCGCGGGCCTCACCCTCATTCGAGGTGATTATCCTGTCACCCGGCCTGTAGTACACGCCAGTATGGTCATAGCGATGACGGTGGATGGGGTAGTTCTGTTGCAACCAGCTAATATCCCAAACAATGACGTGCTCGTTCTCCAGCATTTTGATAGCCCCGTCACGAGGATAGGCAGGCGGGGCATCCACTTGTGCCTGAGCCATTGGGATAGCGCAAATGAACAGGAACAGTGCAATTTTTCTCATAATGATATAGTGCAAAACTGATAATAAAGAGAGCAGAGTAAAAATACCGTAGTTTGGGCAGAAAGGGACAGAGTTATTTTACTGAGTGCTGGCACCGTGAAATTAAGGCGGGGATAGACTTAATAGTGCCCCTGCGTCTGCTTTGGCGTTCAACCCGCATCAGTATTGCCAAACCCCGGCGATCAAACTACTCTGCTCCTTTGATTTGGCCGGCCAATGAATAAGTTGAAGCGCGCTTCTCACACTCTGCACACATTCACGCTTTCCCTGTTGCTGGTCGGCTGCGCAATGGCTTTACCGGTTGCGGCGCAGGATCGTCTGGCTGCCCTGGCTGGTGATGGCAGTGTGATGCTGCGCTCGCCGAATGGTGGGCTACTTGTGAGCCTCAATCCGGATCGCACGCTGGTACCTGCTTCGCTCGTCAAGATCCCGCTGGCGCAGGTGGCTTTGACCACGCTCGGCGAAGACTTTCGCTTCGAGACCCACTTTTACCGCAATGACAGTGGTGACCTGTTGATCCGGGGCCTGGGCGATCCGTTCCTGGTGTCCGAGGAGATTGCCCGTATTGCCGACACCCTGGCCCAGCGCGGACTACAACAGGTCCGTCGCCTGGTCATGGATGACTCTGCGTTTGAACCGGATCCCGATCTACCTATTGAGAGAGGCACTAGTCAGCCCTTTGATGCCCGCAATAGTGCTCTGGCTGTGAATTTCAACACGGTGAATCTGGCATGGACAGCGGACGGTAGATTGATCACGGGTGAACCGCAGACTCCCTTGACAGCCCTTGCCCGAGAGTTCGGCGCGCAGCTTTCCCCGGGTGACCCGCAGCGCATCAATCTGGGTGATGACCCTCGCGCTGGCCTGCGCCAGGCTCAGCAATTGTTTCGGCTTTTTCTTGAGGAGTCAGGTATCACAGTATCCGATGCGAGTTTTAATCGTAATGCTGTGACGGATGAGTGGACGCTCTTTTATCGGCATCGCAGTTCCCGCTCGCTGCGCGACAACCTGGATGGCCTGCTGCGCTACTCCAACAATTTCATCGCCAATCAACTTTTCCTCACGCTCGGGGCGCAAGAGAGTGGCTACCCTGCCACGACCGAGGCAGCTCGTGCTGCTCTGCAGCAGCAGCTCGCTGAACTGTACGGGGATAGTTTCGGAAGTGACCCCCAGTCCCTGCTTATGCTGGAGGGCTCGGGTCTGTCCCGTACCCAACGCAGCAGTGCCGCCGGTATGATGCATATTCTCGAAGTCTATAAACCCTATGCCGATCTGCTGCCCGAGGTAGACGGGGTGCTGCGCAAGAGTGGTACCTTGACCGGCGTCTACAACTTCGCCGGTTACATCCGCGGGCCCGATGGTCTGTATCCGTTCGTGATTCTGACTAACCAGGTGGTCAACAAACGCGCAGAGATTCTGCGGCTTCTGCAGCGGCAGCTTTAGGGATAAAGTAACTAGTGTTCCCTTCTTTCGTTATTGGCTATATTCTGACGGCGGGACTGATCGGTTTCCAAGGTCGTAATGTTTTATATGTGTTCAAGTTAAATAACTCGAGCAAAAGGACGGTAGAAGCGGCTGATTGCCTTCGCTGCCACTCGTTATAGAGGAATTAAATCCATGAATTTTGAAATCATTTATTGCACAGCCTGAAACTACAAACCTCAGGCCGACCGTGTGTCGGTGGAGATCAGGAACCGCGTTGGCGTTGAGGCTGTGCTGACTCCAGCCAGCGGAGGCGTGTTCGAGGTCAGGCAGAACGATGTTGTACTGTACTCAAAAAGCAGTACGGGGCGTTTCCCTGCCGCGGGTGAAATCGCTGCGTTGATCGATTCCTGAGTAAACCGTTACAGTCTTCTGGCGGGCACTCACCCCGCCAGAAGACTGACTGAAGAAAAGCAAACCAATAACCTAAGAACAAATAACTCAATAACTTTAGATTACCCTTCCTATCAACAGAGCCGGTTAAGTTATAAAGTTGTTAGTTCCCTTCTTTTTCAAGGACAAACTTTGCCAGATTAATAGTTAGCTGGTCGGAATTCTCTGAGTTACTCGTTCACGTGAATTGATCCACCATTGTGCAACCGCCAGATTGAGTGACCATGATGCCCAATACACGGTTTGTTGCGCGGTAACCTCATCAAGTACCTCATGCAGCAGCGGTGACATCAACCTTAGTGTGACCGCCGCAAAGGTCAATGCGAAGCTACGAATCATCCATTGCCTATGGGCGGCAATATTGCCCTTACGTGCATAGTTCACTGCCAATAATGTGAAAGACCACCACAGGGTAGTCAGAGTAGCCAGGCCCACTGTGCTGACAATTCCACCGAATGCGTACCAGGCCATATAGTAACCACCAATACTGCCAACGATGACAGCAAGAAAATACACACGGCCGAGATAGCGATGCAAGGTGCGATTTTTTCGGTAAATCATAAACTGTATAGGGGAAATCAGCAGCGCTATTCCCGCCCCAACCACATGCATGAATATTAAGAGTTGGGACATATCCAGGTAACGTCGATGAAAGTCGTCCTGCATTTCGGGCAGCATAATCGGAAATGTAATACCGTACATCGCTACTCCCACGGCCAAAGCGGCACCCAAATAGAGCAGTCCCGATCTTGTAATATGCTGCTTGGCCTCTTTATTCAACTCAGTCATTAATTCGGTCATGATGATTCCTTACCAAAATCTACCGTTAAACACTACCGCCGAGGGAGGCGACCAGGTATCAATTTCAACAAGGTTTTGAGTGGCCGGCGTCTAGCTAGTGCCAACAGGACGTACAATGCGGCCGGATCGGACGGTGCGAGGGTGAAATGGTAATTGTTAGCGCATGTTTCTGTTACGAAACTGCGAAGGGGTCATACCAGTATGTTTTTTAAAAACTGAGTTGAAGGTGCTCTTAGACGAAAAACCGGCTTCCAGCCCTAAATCCAGAAGTTTAATTTCATTATCCACCTTAAGGCGCTCACAAACATAGTCTATGCGAAAGCTATTTACGAAATTGTAAAAGTTGTGGCCTTCCTCCTGGTTTAGAACCTCAGAGAGATGGTGAGTGCTAATTCCAACGGCCTCGGATAGCCGTTGCAGTGATAGCTCGCTCAACAAAAAAGCCTGTTGGCTATTCATGTAGTGAACCACCGTCTCAAGCAAGCTACCGCGAGTATCTTCATCGAGTGCGCCTGTCGCTTTCGTGTCTGAATCACTACCCGGCTCGAGTGAGTTCTCTTTAACGGGCCCTGCGATTTTAAATAGTTGAGGGTTGCGCCACTGAGCCATGCCAATGGTGTAGATTAAAACTACAATTAGAAAGTCTCCAACGACTATCAAAACTAAATTTTCGGTCACCACCGCCGCAGCCGCCTTAGTACTCCATATAACGAAATTGAAGCCTTGCACAATCCAAAGCCAGTCAAAGATATCCGGATTAAAATTGGCGAAGTTATTCTGCGCTAGTTGTTGGTAGTGATAGATAAAATGGGCTGTATAGCCAGCATAGATAAAAGCCTGTACGTACAAAATAAACATACCCAGGGTGAAGCGGACTGACAGTTGTTCAATACCTTGCAAATATGCTTGTTTTAAGATGTCCGGTGCAAATGTCAGATCAAGATTCAATAGATAACAACTGGCAATGGGTAGCAGGTGCAGTAAGTCTTTTGCACGAAACCCTTCATCCAGTACAGAATGACGACAATAAAGATACAAAAGCGCGCCGTAGCTTGCTGGCAAAAAACCAGTCCAAACAATCCATAGATTGTAAGGTGCGATCTCGCCATTTTGGATGACCAACACTGAGAAAAGCCCAGCAGCTAAAAAAACACACCAGCAAGCTAAAATACGACTGGCATAAATGACATTAGGGGTAAACAGAAGTAAGCCGGCTAGTAGCAAACCCTGAAAAGTGCCAATGGCGTACAAATATTGTAGAAGAATGGGCATAGAGCCTGCAGTGTAATTTAGATTCTAGATTTAGTTAAATACTAAGTCATGATCGCTGCTGGTACATGGGATTAATCGGCTGGTTGCTGACAGGTTAGCTGCAAATTCGTGAAATACATTCTCTATCAGAGTCTGCTCTGCAGTTAATACACAACTGTGCATCAACAAATAACAGCAATTTGGCGATTTAAAAACTGTGCAGGTCCCAAAGCAAAGTGAGCAAGCAAAAAAAATGCGCTAACAGAACAAAATAATTCTGCAACGCATTGATTATATGAGAGAAAATGGTGGAGTCAAACGTACAAAGGCATGAGTGAATTGGACATATATGTCCAATTTAACAGTGCAATTTAACAATTTTACTGAGCTTTAACAGCGAAGCCCCAACCTACGCTCTTCCTCCTGAGTATCAATCATCGGAAATCTGAATTCTGTTTCGTTATCCAAGGTACAGACTGTATTGCGCCCTTCAGACTTGGCCAGATAGAGGGCAGAGTCTGCTTTAAGAAGTATGTCCTTCCAGGAGTCACCTCTGCAACTGGCAACTCCCATGCTTACCGTCATATGCCCCAGAGGGCTTTTACAATGTTCAATACTTATGTCACTCACCGCCTGGCGAAATCGATTTGCTGCAATTAGTGCCGTCTTGGTATTGGTAGCCGGCATGAGGAATAGAAACTCTTCACCGCCATATCTAAATAATTTATCTGAAGCACGGATATGTTTACAAGCAACAGCGGCGAAGCTTCGCAGAGCGTCATCTCCTGCGGGATGACCATAATGATCGTTATAAGGCTTAAAGAGATCTATATCAATTAGCGCTATCGCATAGGGTTCCGCGCGTCTTTGGGACACTGCTTCCGCATGCACTAAATCAATTTCCATGGCTCGTCGGTTTGGCAGTCCAGTGAGGGTATCTTCTAAAGATAACCAGTGCAGTTCTTCAGACAACTCTTCTAATTTACTGTGTTTTTCGCTGAGGGCCAAATAGGCTTTAACCATATCAGGGAGGGTAATTAGTCCCACCAAAACTCCATCCGGATTAACTACTGGCAAGTGTCGCAAACTATGTGACTTGAATAGAGAAATTGCCTCGGCCAAATCCAGATCAGTGGCAAAGGTAATAAGCTCTTTGGTCATTACATCGCCTGCAGTGAGACCTGCCGGTAATCCACTTTCCCTGTAGGTGGCGAATAAGTGCACCATGTCGTGTTCCGTGAGAATCCCCTTGGGTTTGCCGTTCTCGCAGATCACTTTGCAGGAGTGAGATTTTTCGGCGAGAGAATTGACGACTTCTGCCACGCTATTTTCGGGAGTAAAGCTTCGATCCGCTGCAGACATAATTTCATGAAGTTTCAAGACGCACTCTCCCGGACTAAGGACGTTAATCTAATTGCTAGGAATACCGCAGGCAGCGAAGCATTATAGCCAGCTCGTGAATTCCGCCTATAGGGATTGAATACGACTACTTGAGAAAAAACTTAACAAAAAGCTGAACCGACATGCCTATCTAACATATAGGGGACACGAATATCTTGTCTACCAGAAAAATAAAAGGTGAATCAAAGAGGTCACAACACTTTGCGCTGGTCATGATGACAACTCTCGCAGCTTACCCGCAGGAATCCGTGTTCCCAGCAGTCGCTCTAGATGACAACCGACCTTCCTAGATAGAGCTGAAGAATGAGCTATTTTGGAGGAAATTGATTTCCGACTTTATCTGGGACGAATAAAAGGTAGATATCTTTCAGCTATATCAGTGATAAGGGATAGTAGAGGTGCTAACGAGCTGTCGTGTAAAACCGATGAAGTCGGGGCACCAATCTGAACAGAAAAATTGGTTTCTACGCTGACAACATTTAGTCAGGAGATAAAGTAACGAATCGCCATACCAATAAGCACAATAAACACCAAAGGTGCCATGTAGCGAGTTATTTTATTCAGCTCTTCATCTGACTTTTCGGTACTGTATTTTTCGATCAATGGAATGCCAATGACTAAGGTGATGAACAGTATGGCGAGTATCGCAGCTAAGACTGTCAATTTTCGGTCTCCAGCTTCAATTTAAATTGGTGGAGGCGGGGGCATCTGATTCTAAGCTATAACCCCTTGATTTGGTTAGATAAAATATATTTTTGCTGCGAGCGGTGTTACTTGTGGTGTTACTTCAAGAGTAATTCATCTATCAACTATCAGTGCTCGCGAGACTTATCACTTATTGTCTAACTCTGATGAAACACTATATCCACCGTGCCATTGATTGAGGTGAAAATTTAGCTATCGATTTTTGATTTGATCACCGATTCTAATCAATGGCTGCTTAATCGCTGTCTCGAGGCGGCACATTGCATCTGTCATAAATGAAGTCATAGTAGGCCACTGTTCCATATCAAAAATGTTCGCAGCAGTTTCAAATTTAATTCGGCATGCCCGCTTGTCATCCAGCCTTTCCCATTCAAGGTGATCACCAAAATCACTCTCTATCTGGTCTTTCAATGCAAATAATTGATCAAAAATAAGTTTGTTCTCTTCTTTATCCCCTCGGTCAATATATAACTCTGCGCGGCCATACTTTTTACCTGCTGCAAAATTAAATCCCAATCCACGGACACCTGAGCCCGCTCCGATCCAGTTTGCGATGCCAGGACTAATGTTTTGAAAGAGGTTGGATTTTGTCGCGTTCATCACAGGTATAAGCTGAGTCCAGAAATCTCGACGAATAATATGTCGGGACTTTAGTTGATTCTGTAACTCTATATCATCTTGCGCTTTTTCAGCCAGACCAATCATATAGTCCCCAGCATCTTGTGTTGGGATGATCTGTTCTACATTTAAGAACAGTTCTTCGCCCATAACGAAAGGTGTTGCTTTGAAACATTGGAGACGTACTTTGAAATTCATCAGCCAGAGGACTGTGCTTGTTACCTCTTTTCGAAATCTCGCTGCAATTAGGATGATCCTTTGTGTGACGCCTTTATTCAGGACCAGCTCTTCGTAATCTTGACCTTCCAAAAACTCAGCGATACGATCTTCAGCGTTCGAGCCAGGCTCATTAAGATCAAGATACTGTTGGAATATTTTTGCTATGTTTGCTTTTGATAACCCTGAACAATATGAAGCGTACTTTAAAGCTTGCCACGTTACGTCGCGACCAGAATCATCAAGCTTATTTTCGATGATGACCAGCGCCCCTTGCTTATCAATTGCCAAGAGGTCAAGACGCTCGTGGGTGTCATCAAACCCTGAAAACTCTTTCTGGATGATAAGTAGTTCTTCGCCGAGCACATCTGGCTGCTTCGCTATCCACTCTTGCAGATGGTCGCGTTCTCTAAAACCTAAGCTTGAGAATGACTTTTCTTCCAGACGTTGAATGCTGTTCGATGATTTATTGATCTTGTACATATAATTATCCGTCGATAAGAAGTATTTCTATTACCTTCTTCTGAGTACTGACCTACACCCATAGAAAGATTCGCTCAATGGCGTGCGAGTGAGCTGAAAATTGACACTAAACAACTTCCGCATTCCTATTTATCCTTCTAACTACATCCAATACCTTACCTGTAAATTTTTTGCCCGGTACTCCCGCAACGATACTGACAAGATAAACTAAGCCGCCATCGCATGCTGAGCACGTCGCTCAAAGAAGTTGAAAACAACAGCAGTCCGCTCGGCAAGCGCGTCTTCATCATATTTGGACGCAGGTAGTCCGGTCTGTTCGTCGTAGAGCAAGTCGTATATTTCCTGACGCAAGCCGTCCCGCGTGCTTTGCTTGCTGAAGACGTCCTGCACCTCTTCAATCCGTTTCCTCACCGCTTGCAGCAGGCCGACAGACGCAGCCTTGATCTGTTTGATTTCCTCCTTGGTCAGGTCATTCTGAATCAGCAAATCAAAGATTGGCTTTTGTTCAGGGGTAAGGCCGAGCGCGACATGACTTTGGGCTTCTTCCTCCATTTCAGCGGTCAGCCGCATCAACGCCTCGAACGTCGCCTCGATGGTGTTTCGATCTTTTTCTTTATTATATTCGACCACGATTTCATCAAAGCGGTCCTGGAAGTCTCCCAGGCTTGGGTTTTCCAGAAGCATCTTTTCCAGCCGCTTTTGAATCACTGTCCGCAGATCCTGCACATCACTGGCCTTACGCTCGCTCTTCGCAAATTCCTTGCGCAAGACTTCGAAATTCACCTTCGAGATATCGAAAACACGGTCATCTTCCCCATCGGTCTGAATATCGATGGCCTCGGACACGATCTCATTCAGGCGCTGGATAATCGCCGTGGTATCAGCCTTCTGCTTATCCTCTTCCAAAGACGCGTAGATGTACCGGATCGCCTGATAGTCTGCTTTGAAATCTTCGACGGTTTGGAACGTCAGGCAGGACTTGTATTTCCGGAACACGGCGCGTGCCGAAATCTCGAACCGTTTGCGGGTTTCATCATTCGCATTGATCAGTTCTTTAACATCCATCAAGGACTTAAGCTTTTCAAACCCACTTGCGATCTGCAGGCGCGCAAGATCAAAGCCTTCTTTTGTCAGCTCTTCGCGCACAATCCCGATTGCATCACTCAGTTCAGCCAAAAGCTTTTCTTCTGGGTTCAATGGGTCGACCTCTGGCGGTTCACCACCCTCAATCGGCGTGGCACCGGTGTGTCCCGCAAACGTCGCCAGCGCCTTGCGCAAGTTCTTAAGGATGCCGCAATAGTCGACAATCAGGCCGTTGTTTTTGCCTTCTTTCACGCGGTTGGCGCGGGCGATGGCCTGCATGAGTGTGTGCGCCTGAAGCGGCTTGTCCAGATACAGTGTCGACAACGAGGGAACATCAAATCCAGTCAGCCACATCGCACAGACAATGACGATCCGAAACGGGTGCTCTTCGCGCTTGAACGCGGTTTCAACATCGAGCCGCTTTTCGACACTGCGCCCACCGATGGTTTCGGTGACAGTGAAGCCATCTTTCATCCGTTTGCGGTGTGGGACGATATCCAGACCCCAATCCTTGAACCGCTTGACCTCGTTTTGCTCGTCGCTGACCACAACGGCCATTTCGGTTTCGCGCATCCAGTCCAGATGCTGTTGGCGCACTACAAGTTCCTGATCATCCGTGATCGTTTTAAGTTCCGCTTCCAGTTCCTTGATTTTCGCAGCCCACGAATCCTGGATGTAGTTGTACATCCTGACTGCGGTGACCTTGTCGATGGCGACAAACATCGCCTTGCCGCTCTCCCAATTCGTCGCGAAGTGCCACGCAAAATCCTTGGCAATATGGCGCAAACGCGCTTCAGCGGTCACGACGTGGTACTCGCGCTTCAAGTCTTCCGATAGCTTGGCGGCAACATCAACATCGTCAATTTCAGCTTCGGCAATCGCTTCTGCAAGTTTTTCGTTCAAACCATTGCCCGACACCTTCAGTTTGTCACCGCGTGCGTCATAGAATAAGGGCAGGGTCGCCTCGTCTTCGATGGCGTCCTGAAAGTCATAAGTCGACAGATAAGCCCCGAACACCTTCTTGGTTATCTCGTCATTGCCAAAAAGCGGCGTGCCGGTGAAGCCGATGAAATTGGCGTTGGGCAGTCCCTTGCGCATATTCAGTGCGAGCGTACCGTACTGGCTGCGGTGGGCTTCATCGGTCATGACAATCACATTGTCGCGGTCCGAATAGATGCCGCCTTCAGCTTGCTGATCGGTGAATTTCTGGATCATCGCAAAGACAGTTTTCTTTTGCTGGCTCAACAGATCGCGCAACCCTTTTGCCGATGCCGCCCGACACGGGTCAACGTCGTTGTTGGCCAGCCCGACCGAGGCGAATGTCTTGTATATCTGGTTGTCCAGATCGGTGCGGTCCGTCAGCACCAAGAACGTGAAATCGCCGCCCAGCTTGCGGTGGACCTTCTGCGTGAAAAACGCCATCGAGAATGACTTGCCCGATCCTTGCGTGTGCCAGAACACACCCAGCTTGCCATCGAGGCTTTCGCGGTCACGCACAGCTGCAACCGCACGGTTCACACCCAGATATTGGTGGTTCTTAGCCAAGATCTTGGCGGGTCCGTTCGCGGTATCCGCAAACAGGATGTAGTTTTCAAACAGGTCCAGAAACCGCCGTTTGTCGCATACGATCTTGAGCAGCGCCTCCATCGGCAACATCTCGTTGCGCTTGTCGGCTTCATCCAGCTTCAGCCATTCGGCATAGTGGCCGTATTCCGCGCTGATCGATCCCATCCGTGCCTTTTCACCATTTCCCAACACGACAAAGGCGTTGAAGTGGAACAGATGCGGCACCGTGTCCTTATAGTCGGACAGGTTTTCATCAAAGGCGCGGCGCAGGTCTTTGTCGGGGCGCTTCAGCTCGCAGAACATCAGCGGCAAGCCATTGACGAACCCGATGATGTCCGCCCGCCGCCGGTGGGCATAGCCGCGTATCCACATCTCGCGGACGCACAGGAAATCGTTGTTTTCAGGGTCATCAAAATTGAACACGCGCAGGCGTTCGATCTTTTGTTCGCCGTTCTGGCGATATTTCACCTTCACCCCGTCTCGGATCAGGTTGTATTTGTCCTGATTGATGCGGATCAGCGATTGCGAGCCAAAGATGTCCGTGATCTCGCGCAGTGCCTGTTTGTATGCGACCTCTGGCAGGCCGGGGTTCAGTTTGACCAACGCCTCAGACAGATAGCGGGTCAGGATGACATCCTTATCGGATTTCCGCCCAAACGTGCCTTCGGGGCCGAATTTCTCTTGGTTCCATGCCATGACGGCCCGCCAGCCGTGCACATCACGCAGGTAGTCGGACATGGTGACTTGGACAAGATTGTCTTCGGTAAAGGCATTCATATCAGAATCTTACACTTTAACGGGAATGCGTCCATCCATTAAGCGCGGAAGGAGCAAGTCGCGGGCTTTGGTGAGTTGGGCATTTGATGTGGCAAGAATTTCAGATTGCTCATGCATGCTCTCAACTTGATTGCCAAAGGCTAAAATAAGCTCTTTTGAAGGGCACAAAATTCGGAAGTTGCCAACCACGTCCTTAGTAAGGGCTTCTCTTGTCGCTCCGCCAGCCCTCGCAACACTAAGCAATTTCTCTTTGTTTTGCTGTGCGTTTATTGAATGCAGAACAAAGAATGGGCTGCATTCATCTAAATCAGCCCTGACAATCATTACGTGCTGATTGACCCGTGCTGGAAGATGCCGATCAGGAACAATGCAACAGCGAGCAACAGAAGCACCTGTAATGTTAAGCAGAACGTCATGTTTAGCGACGGTTACATTTGCTAGTTTCTTGGCTTGGTCCTCGTTGAGGAAAACCAGTCCGTCATCGTGGAATGAATAATCATAAACGTTGAGGCTGCGGATAAGCGTCAAACCTTGATCCTGATATGCTCCTGCACCACCACGGGGTGTTGCGCCGCTGCCCAATTTTGTTGTTAGTTCCGCTATGCGTCGCTTCTCCCACCCTTCCGGCAACCCATCCACAAATTTTGCGGTCTCATGGCCGGGAAAGCGGAAGTGGACGAACCATTCGCGATAAAGCAGCCGCGCCGCCTTCTCCAACAACTCAATCCGCCGCCGGTTGTTCTCGATCAGGTCATCATAGGCCGAAAGGGTCGCCGCGATGCGTTCTTGGGTTGGTAGATCGGGAGCTCTGACCGTGACGCCAGAAAAAGTTGTCTTGTTGATAATTGGTTGCGCTGCGCCGCCACTTAGGCCAATAGATCGAACTTTGTCACGGTTATAGTTCATTAAGTAGTAAATGAAGCGGGGGTCATGCTCATCATTGGGGACAATGCTATTGATCTGTTGGTTGGTCAGGCAGCTGGCTGATGTAATACCACATTTTCCAATAGTATTACCTATGCAGGTAAATGTCGTCGAACCCGCGGGGATGAACTGATTTTTGTGCTTATCTCTTGCCAACTGGGTCACAGACGAGTGTGTTGAGTTTACATAGTAAGATGCCCAGTCAAGGTCAGTCGGCGTAACAAATAGAAATTCGCCATCATAAAACTCACGATTGCCCGTCGCCGGTGTCTTGCCAGTAACGATCTTTCCTAAGTCCCCGACTGTCTTTTCCACCCAACTCATACGATCAGCTCTTCAAAGTTCTTCGTAATGGTATCGGCTAACTCCGCCGCTTCAGCGTTCAGGGTCTCGATCTCAAGGTGGATTTCCTTGATCGTCTCTTCGAAATCAAAGTCTTCGTCATCCACCTCTGGTGCTACCCCAACATAGCGCCCCGGTGTCAGGCTGTAGTCCTTGGCGGCCAGTTCTGCCTGATCAACCAATTTGAGCAGCCCTTCGACATCGCGCAGCTTACCTTCAGGAAAGCGCGACAGCAGCCATTCTGCCTGCCCTTCGAAATAGCGGGCGCGCTTCAGGGTGCCGGTGACCGACAGTTGCACATTCGGGTCACCCGTCAGTGGCACGCGTGCTTCGGCAATGGTGGCCAGCAGCTTTTTGCCTTCTGCCGCTTTTTCACCCGCTGCCAGTGCAGCCTCTTGCGCTTTTTGCGCCAGTTTCGCCAGATGGTCGATTTCCTTGATCAGCACTTTGGCATGTTCTGCCATGGGCTGCATTGCCGCACGTGCATCTGTCAGGGCGGCAATTTCCGCCTCTGGTTTCGCCAGCGTGGCGCTGTCTTTTGCAAAAGCCGCTGCATCTGCCTTGAGCTTGGCGATGCCTTCCTTCAGGTCTGAGGTGTCGGAATGTCTGGCCAGATAGCTGTCCGCCGAATCAAGGGCGCTGATTAGCTTGGCAAAGTCTGTCGCCTGCGCCTCTGTCCTTGCGGTTTTCAGGTAATCCCGAACCAGACCTGCAAACCGGTCCTCCTCCCCGCGATACAGCCAGACGATGGATGTCAGGTTGTGCATATGTTCGGGTGAGAAATCGAACACCTTGCGCGTCACCTTGCGGAATACGTGGCGAGCATCCAGCATCAACACCTTGTCGCGCATGTGTTCTGGCTTTGCCTTGTCGAAAAACCACAGCTCGCAAGGGACCGTTCGCGTGTAGAAAAAGTTGCCCCTGATCGCCATCATGATGTCGACGTCGCCGGATTTAACTAACGCCTCGCGCACCTTGGCCTCACCGCCACCTGCTGACGATGCCTGCGACGACATTACGATTCCGGCGCGGCCTTTTGCGCTGAGATAGGAATGGAAAAACGACATCCAGACATAGTTGCCGTTGGACACCTTGCCGCCCTTGTTAACCCCAGGCAGGCCAAAGCTGAGCCGCTTGTCATCCTTGATCTTTTCCGCGTCGATTTCATCCACGTTGAACGGCGGGTTCGCCATGACAAAGTCGAACGGCCCTTTGTCCTTGTGTGGGTCTTCGTAGTAGCTGATGGCCTTCTGGATGTCCCCCTCAAGCCCATGCACGGCAAGGTTCATTTTCGCCAGCCGGATCGTGGTCGGGTTTTTCTCCATCCCATAGAACGTCACGCGTTCATTCGGATTCGCCTTCATACTTTCAATGAAATGTGCCGATTGCACAAACATGCCGCCAGAACCGCACGCGGGATCGATGATCTTGCCCTGCTTGGGTTCAATGATGTTCACGATGGTCTCAACAATGCTGACCGGCGTGAAGAATTCACCGTTGTCGTGGGCCTTCTGATCGGCAAACTGGGTTAGGAAATATTCATAGATGCGCCCGAACACGTCCCCGTCGGCCTTTTGCAGGGTCGGATCGTTGAAGATGCGCAGCACTTGGCGCAAGACGTCGTCATCAAGCTCTTCATATTCCTGCTTTGGCAGCAAACCGGCGAGGGTCTCATAATCTTCTTCGATTGACTCCATCGCAGCCGTCAAAGCCGCCGCCGCACTCTTGCCTTCCGGCAAGCTGACCAGATGTTCAAATTCAGCTTCAGGTCGCAGGAAGATCGAACCCCGCCGCGAAAAATCCTCTTTGGTCAGATCACGGGTTTTGCCACCACGGCTGGGCAGCGTCGGAATGATGTCCGCCCGAACCTTCAAAAACCGCGAGTAGGCGTGCCGCAGAAAGATCAGGCCCATGACGGGCATGAAATATTCGTTGCTGGCAAAGTTGGAACTGGATCGCAGGACGTCCGCAGAAGACCAAAGCCGTTTTTCCAGATTGCCGATATTTTCCATGGACCTACCTTCTTGTGTTTGAGTGTTGCTGTAGTGCTCAAGCATGTATGCGTTTGATTGGGTTTGAGTCCCCGAAAATAACGGGTTCAATCTACGGCAAATATGCTTTAAAACCAAGCGGATATATTGATCTTGGGTAGCAAAGTGCTATTGAGATTAGCTCTGAAGCTCTCTATAAGGCTTTCGAATCCTGTGAGTGCCAAAGTATGCCGCCATCAGGATCAATAAGCTGCATTCCCTTCTAAGCATAACAACTTCCTGTGCTTCTTGATTATGCTATATCTGAGCTTAAAATCTGAATCACATGGGTTTCATTTGGTATCTCTATGGTATGTCTGGTGACATGCTGATCTACAACTTCTTCTCGATTACACACTTACGAAGTCATAAATGCATCTGAAGACTTCGCCGACATGGTCCCTTGCTATGTCTACTTCTCATCAGCTTCGGCACTGGGTATCTATACCACTATCGATTTTATTGCTTTCAATAAAATAACCTATGGATTCAACTACTCCCGTCTAAATTTCTGACATTTTTAGTATGTCTATATCTGCTGGTCACACTGTGGTCACAGTGCCAAGCGAAACTCTCCAAAAAATACCCGACACCGCTATGGTGGCGTCCTAAGATGTGTCCTAACACTTATAGATAGGACATCGATATGGCGACTATTCGGAAGAGTCGGGGCAAGTGGCAAGCACAAGTGCGACTTAAGGGCATCAAGCCCATAGCAAAGTCATTCAGTAAGAAGTCTGATGCAGTTGCATGGTCACTGGTAATTGAGTCTCGAGTCATACGAGGCACGTATGTCGACCCAAGAGTAGCTGAGAGCACATTAGTTTCTGATGTCATTAATCGCTACCTCGAGCTTCGTAACAAGAACAATAGGGTAGACGCTTCGCTGAGGTCGCGATCAGAGCGGCTCAGGCGCTCTCTGGGAGTTTTTAGCTTGAGTCAGCTATCAGTAGCTGACCTTTCTCGTTATCGCGACCAGCGTCTCGAGGTTGTGTCTGGCCAGACGGTGATTCATGAGCTTAGTCTAATGAGAGCGATTCTTCGTACAGCAGCTACTGAATGGGGAATACCATTTCCCTTGGGTGTACCCACTATAAGGCTTCCCAAGACACCTCGCGGCCGCGTTCGACGATTGAAAGCGGGTGAAGAGGAAAAGCTTCTCTCACTATGTGATGACCCCACTCTCCAAGACTTTATCTTATTGGCTCTTGAGACAGCCATGCGCAGGTCCGAGTTGATAAATCTTCGCTGGGAAGACATCGACTGGAAATCGCGGGTACTGTCCATCCATAAGACTAAGAATGGTATTCCGCGACAGATTCCACTGAGTGACAAAGCATTGATGGTATTGCAGCGTCAAGCTGACATCAGGGTGACGAATGGAGGACAGAACGATAACGAGCAAGGCCGAGTCTTCCACCTATCCGCCATGGCTATTACTCATCGATTTACGCGACTTCGGGAGAAAGCGGGTATCAAAGATTTGCATCTGCATGACTGCCGCCACGAAGCGATTAGCCGCTTGTTTGAGCTTGGGCTTAACCAGATGGAGGTTGCGGCTATAAGTGGGCATCAGAGTGTTTCGATGTTGCAGAGATACACGCACATAGGTGTAAATCACCTCGTTGATAGAATAGAGAATTTTCAAGGTGCGCGGTAAGTACTGACGTCAATGATGTCATAAATTCAGCAATTCCAAGGATAGCGGAGCTGCTAATCTGGAATATCTGGCTCATCACCCCAAATGGCTGATCCAGCCCGATCTGCACTTGCTGTTCCAGCTCGATCGGCCGCAGCAAATGGAGAGCTCATCCCCGTACTTTCTGTAGAGCGGAATACAAGACGATTCCCGCTAATTGTTCCAACATAGTTCCCGTCTGGTCCGTAAACTTTTCCGCCTTTGATGCGCCCCAGCACGCAACCAGAACTGCTATACACCATGTCGCCAGAAACTTGGAGTGGTTTGCCATCTTTTGTATGCAAAGTCATATGCTTGTCCTCGAATTGGTGATAGCGCACGAAGTAATATGTCTTCCTTAACTATTTGTCATGTTTTTTTTTCAGTTGTAACTCGACCTAATCGCATTGCTGTAGTAATTAGCCCAATTAAATCGGTATCTTTGGAATTGTTCAAAATTTCGTTTTCAATCGTATCTAACAATATATTCCGCAAGTGGATTTGGTAAATGTAATTAGGTTCAACTTTTGAGATTTTTTCGATTATTCCCGAGAGTAGTGCCGCATACTGAAGCTCATTGTTCTTTTCCAAATAGGAATAAATATGTAATTCTCCCTCCGCTTTGGCTGAGTCTTCGATCATTGCATCGCTTACTAATGACGAGTTAGCGCCCTCAAAAGTAAATTCATTGAACGCATAAGAATCAAACTTATCTGAATAAAAAGCATGATATTCCGAACTTCTTTTGTGTCCAGAAGTTGCAGGAGAAGTTGTGATTACAACGGGGTAACCATGTCCTGAGAAAAAGGGTCCTGCATATATCGAACAACTCATTTGACTCTCCTCATAAATATTATATTTATTGTTTGTTACTGTGAAATTGTTAGAGGTTAAGTGCATCAAGCTCCTCCAAGGCATCCAATACCTCTTGGACATAGTGTCTATCAAAATCATCCCTGTCGGCCTCTTCGTGAGTGCCCTTGTTTAGGTATTGCCATATTAAATTTCGTTCTGGCACACCTATCAATTTACCAAAAGCATCTAATATCACTCGATTGTTTTCGTGAACGAATTCCTCACTACCATCAATTTTTTTACGAAGCGCCTCAACTTTGTTGCGAAGGGCGGGCTCTGCGCCAACGCCAGCTAAAGGAAGAGTGATTGTCCCCAAGCCGTTTCTACCAAGCCATCGCCATATTTTTTCAGTAAACATTTCAATAGCTTTTCGTGAAGCATCTAATACGCCTCGCTCGTTCATTTCTTCATTCGCTGCTCGAGCTAATTCTACATAGTTACGACTTGTAAGATGCCCATTCACTCGTGGATGGTAGTCGCCTGTGTGATGTCTAAACAAATAGTATAGTGAGTCATTGCGCAATCGCTGTGGTAGATAATCTTGAATGTCTTTAAGCCATTCATTGCTATGGCAAGTCACCAGAATCTGCGTATTTTCAAAATTTTCACTTTCAAAAATTGTACTGCGAATTCCTCGGCGGTGATCATGGTCTATAGCATTGATTGCGTCATCAAAAACAAGAAGAGGACTGTTGAGATTGATGTTTTTCGCCAGTAAAATGGCAAGACCCATGCATCGTATGTGTCCTTCGCTAAGAACCTTGAGGGCGTCAACTCGAGTTTGAGGCTTTCCTCGGAAAACAATATCAATTCTTTGATCTCCAGTGACAGGAAGATATAGAGACTCCAGCTTGTCTTCGTTTAGATCATCTCTATTGAATTCATTGTACAGAGCCATGGCCTTATCATTAAGGCCCTCCATTAGCGTCCCAGGTAATTGATCTTTGTAATGTCGAAGTTGAGTTAAGAATTGATCATAGGCAGTCTTTATTGGAGAATCTCTTCTGATGTTAGCAACTTCTTGAGCGACTTGTGAAATAAGACCAGCATTCTCATTCTCAAACGAATTAATTCGTCGCTGGGCAGCAATTACCATTTCAGATAGAAGCTCGCGCTTTCTATCTTGATCTTGAATTTTAAGTCTAAAATTTATGAGACGATCACGCTCCTCAATATTTCGCGCATGTTCTGCATGTGAGATTCTCGATTGAATATCTTGGGCTTCAATAAGCTGGCAAACATTGTATAAGTCTTGATGAGTAGGTAGGTTATTTCTTGCGGCGACTTCTGGATCATAAATTCTTGTCCACCAACACTCACTGTTTTCCTCTTGGGCTCCAGAGAGATATTGGCCAACTATGCTTTCTTGCTCTTGGTTTGAAGTGACAAATTGTAGAAGAATTCCAAATAGGCGCTTCAGATTAGCCGCTGCTTGATTGGCTCTATCTATTGCCTGTCCATGATTAGTCTGCAGTATTGTTAGCTCGCCAAGCTCCTGCAGGCCGGTCGCTGCTTTTTCATAAGGGTTTCGAAGAGTGTGAGGCTGTCCCAATAGAGGTGTTTCGCAGGCCGGGCAACGTTCCCCTTCCGTTGGCTGCAAAGCTATAACCGCTGAATATAGATCTTTGAAGGAGACTTGCGCAGATCTCTCCTGCAGCCTGGCTCTAAGGTCGATCTCAGCAGCATGCGCAGCGTCAAGCTCGACATAGTTAGCGTGAAGCCCTTGCGCTGTTACGTTAAGTATTTGAGAAGGTATAACATTTAGGACGCCGTTTAGAATATCCAAGCGGCACGGTTCTTCATTGTTAGAGATTAACTTATTCAACTCCAGATACGTCATCCCTTCTGCGTAACTGTTGGCAAGAACGCGCTCTTCCTCCACTAATTCGTTAGTTCTTGCTTTCTGAGTGCCAATTAACAACTGGTCTTGTTCGAGTGCTGCTCGTCTCTGAGCAAGCTGGGCGCCTTTGATACCAAATAAATTCAACTGCTGATCTAAAGATTCATTGAAATTGCGTACGAAATCATTAAATCTTTCCATTCCGAACAGAGTGGCGATCAGCTCCGTTCTTTGGGCATTTGTCTTCGAAGCTAATCGAGAAAACGAATCAATCCTATTTTTCTCAACAAAGCAAAATCTATAAATGTCTGCATTGGCTATTACAGGCACTTGATTATTTCCCTGGTCAATGGCCGTTAAAACTGGAGGCTCATATCTTTCTTCGTGAAAATTGCTTAAGTAAGTAGCATCAGGGATTCGCATGGCCTGCGCTTCTCCTACTGACCCCAATAACGAATACTCAAGAGCTTCGCAGAAGCTTGTCTTCCCGCTACCATTCGGTCCATAAAACAAGATAACCGCTTTATTTAGGTTAAAGGGCTCTGCGCGCCTGAATCCTCGAAATGGGCCGACACTTAGATGGTGAAGCCTCTTCCATGGCCATTCCCCCTGTTCCGGTGCTTGAGCAATATCCGGTAAAGCTTCAGAAGTCGTAGCAAAAGCCCTTTGTGCTAAATCGGTTATAAGTACAGCACGCTGGCTACGTTGAAGAGAGGTTGCTGCAATATCTTCAAAATTACTCAGGATCAAATTTGCCATTTGACGTACATTTGGCGCAGCAGCAATTTCCCGCTGATGGAGCCACCTTACAAACTCTTCGAAATCTCTTCTTGCGGCAGACATATATCTGTCCTATCGGCTTATGAACTGTGTAGACATCGATTACAGAGCTCGTTGTGGTGTTATTTTTGTCGCACTACTGATTCGAATATCGCTTGCGGGGACGGTTTAGCACGCCCGTGACGTAGTCCCGCTAACTTAATAGGCCCTATTAGTATCAGAGAGAAGGGCAAGGTGGCAACAGCTATGAGTGCTCAGCGCCATAAGGGATGCTACAGCGGTAGTATTTGGACTTCCAAGTGACAAAGCCCTGGCTATTGAATTCTGATAGGTGTAGATCTCTGATTGTTAGCACGTAGTGTGTCTCAGGTTTTTGTGCTCTATTGTGGGTGGCCCCAACTACGCGGAGGATTAATTTAGTGACGAATCAAGAAAAGATAGTTAGCACTTTAAGAAAGCTTGGCGCTATGTGTGATGACTGCCTCTCATCTGCGTCTATGGTGAAGCCCCGACAGACTGTAAATACGGAGTGTCGATTTCTTGAACAAGAGAATGCTCTTACACGTAGTAAGCAGCTATGTCCTCGTTGCAAGTTATCAAAAATCACGAACTATTTTGAATCTACGGACAAGCAAGTTGTAGAAAAGCTTTCCGCATCACGTCCAGATCCGGCGGTGGTTTCAGTAATGAAAAATCATGATGTAGAAGCACTCTCTGAAGATGAGATTAAGCAAGTGCTCTCAGACTGGCTCAGCAAGGAGGGGTGGGATGTAAAAGTTGCCTGGGGCCGAACTCCAGGGATTGACGTTGAGGCTACCAGAGGTGCTGAGAGGTGGGTGATTGAGGCCAAAGGTCCAGGCTCAAGACAGCCGATGCGTGTCAATTATTTCATAGGGATTCTCGGAGAGACTTTACAGCGCATGGACGACCCTGAAGCTCAGTACGCAATAGCTTTGCCAGATCTTCAGCAGTATCGAAGACTATGGGGAAGACTCCCGGAGCTTGCGAAAAAAAGGACGAAGATTTCGATTCTCCTTGTATCCCTAAGTGATGAAATTGAGCAGCTATGATCTCTGGGTTGGCTCATTCCTTCTATAAGGGAAGTGAGATTAGGAAAGAGACTAATTATGCCGCGCAGAGAATCAACAATGGGCAGTGAATCCTAAGCAATGCAAGGTAGCTAATGAGCTGTTCTTTGCATGCTATCGTAAAATCCCCGGCTCTTCTTCTTCAGCTCCGCGCTGGCAACCCAGTGAATCTTGCCTATAGCATTCTTTAGGGCATACGAGGCACATCCTGAGTCAATCGGCTTCTTCTCACCCGTACCTTTATTGCGTCTATATGTAGCACCAATGTCTACAGGAAAGTTATTGTAGTACCGTCGATAGTGGCGAAACGGAGCGCGATTCCGAATTGATTCGGTTAGTTGGTTCAAAAGAGTTTCAGATAGCAGGTGAGTGGGAATTCCGACAGCTCCGTGGAAGTGAGGTGGGACTCCGCGAGCACCCTCCATCACCAGATAGAATAATGTCTCTTCGTTGGGAAATATCTGGCGGATAGCTCTTCGAACTTCATCACCTATATAGCTCGGCTTGGGATCTATCAGAAATCGCTTTTCTACGTCTGGGGAGAGTCTAACGCAGATCTTGTGAACTGTGAGCTGAGCGTCAGCAAGCATAGATTCATGGAGAAGTTGAATATTGGCTCTTTCGCTTAGGTTCCTGTGGGAAGCAAGTTTGTAAGCTCTTTTACCATGAGGGGGCTTTAGTCCTTTACTACATAATACTGTATGGGATTTATGAAGCACTGCCGCATACGTCACCGCCATTGGGCTGCAGGGCAATCGGTCTCTTCTTGGTATTCGGAAAATTGTAGCTCTATTATTTCTATCTGGCCGCTTGTGATTTTCTAAGCTCGGGATGCTGTCTGCGGGTCTGATGCCAAGTCCCTTTTCCACCTGCCAGCTCATAGTACCTTTGCGGGCCCTCATTACGTCTCCTCCCGCAATTTGTTCGCATTGATTTTGGAATTAATCCAGTCTTCGATCGAAGTTTCAGTCCAGGCTACAGCTCTTGCTCCAATGGCGATGTTTGTAGGGAAATCACCGTATGTCATTTGGCGATATATTTCTGTCTTAGAGAGGCCAACGGACTCGATAACTTCAGGTAGGCGTATTAATCTTGTCATAACTACTACTCACTTGCCGGTCAGGCAACGGTGCACGACTAACGCATTGACGAAAGTCGCGCATAGAAAAGGCCGACCAAAAAATGGCCAGACTGATTTATCCCGAAATTAATTTAGAAGTAGTAATTAGTAACGCTTAAAGTAACAAGCGTTGTTTAGATGGGAAATTAGAATGTTCAATGACACCCTACGAGAAGTCTCAAAAATGCAACCCGTAAAAATATTCTATGTATGTTGATGTCCCAATGCAAGCCCTGATGTCCCAATACGATCGATAGAGAGAACTTTAAGCTTCAGCTATAAGGATATTGTCGTATTGCTCAGGCTCAAATTCCCCTCAGCTGCCGATTCAATACGGTTTGACCACCAAGTCATTAAATTACGTCTTTGCACTAAGTATTCGGCTCTATTATAAGCGGCGCGGACCTGATTTTTGTCTGAATGAGCAAGAGCAGCCTCAATTACGTCAGCATCAAAGCCCTCTTCGTTCAATGTTGTACTGGCAAGTGCTCGCAGTCCGTGCGCGACAAGGCGGCCTCCGAATCCCATTCGTCTAATAGCCATGTTCGCAGTTTGAGGATGCGTATGGCTTCTGGGATTTCGATCAGAGGGAAATATGTGCTCTCGCCGCTCGCTAATAGGCTTCATTAGGTCGAGTAGATTAAGGGATTGTTGCGAAAGAGGAACGATGTGTTCCTTTTTTCGCTTCATTCTCTTCGCGGGAATAGTCCATTGCGCTTTTTCAAAGTCGATTTCTACCCACTCCGCTCCGGCAGCCTCACTGGGTCTCACCATAGTGTGGAGTTGGAACTCAATAAGACAATGGGTAGTGCGTCGAATGCTGGCACTGTTAAGCGTTCGCATCAGTTCTGAAAGTTGCTCTGGCTTCAGAGTTGGAAAATTCTTTTTGTCAGGAGAGGCGAACGCACTTTTTATGCCTATTAGAGGATTGCTATGAATCAATCCTGTGTTTACAGCGTACGTCATCACTTCATTCAATCTTTGACAGAGACGCTTTACAGTTTCCATTGCTCCCTTTGCGGCGACAGGGCGAAGTATATCTATGACATTACATGCTTCGATTTTGTGAATGGGGGTATTTTCGAGTTTTGGCATAATATGAAGTTCTAAGGAGCTTTCAATGTTTTTCGCATATTCCTCCGTCACTCGACTTCTTTTGATTTTTAGCCATTCGTCGAATACGCGTCGGAATGTGTTCTCGAACGCCTCTTTAGTCTTTGCTTGGTTTTGATCTTGCTGCTC
Organism: Gammaproteobacteria bacterium; assembly: GCA_021773355.1. Lineage (GTDB taxonomy): Bacteria > Pseudomonadota > Gammaproteobacteria > Pseudomonadales > Pseudohongiellaceae > UBA9145. The sequence continues at coordinate 723,846 of JAJFKE010000023.1, forward strand.
TTTGGGGTCGATTTCAGTGGCAAGTAATTCCAGCATCTGCCCTCGAATTTTGCGTGCGTTCGCCAAAGTTAAAGCTGGATAATGACCTAAGCTGAGATTTGCACGTTTTTGTGTATGAGGCCGGAGATAATTAAACAGCCAAACCTTCGTCCCAGTGGTTCTGACGCGCAGATAAAGTCCTGATCCGTCAGCAAGGTTAAATTCCTTGTCGCTGGGTTTTGCTTTTTTGATTTGTGTGTCCGAGAGAGGGATTGCAATTCTTGACATAGTTAGTAACACCGTTAGTTAGTGGATTGGGTTTGTGTTACTAACTATGTTACTAAAAGGCCGGGAGGTTGTATTTCCTCCTGGAACGACCTGGGACTCTAAAGTGAATTAACTTGTTGAAAAGGTAGGTAAATGAGTTCGTCCTGGCACTTGCCAGGACTTTTATTTGGTGGAGGCGGGGGGAGTTGAACCCCCGTCCGTCAGTCCTCTGCCTTTGGCTCTACATGCATAGCGTCGTCTATTGAGTTAACCCGTATCCGCCCGACGGGCAGGGTGATTTGGGCGAGCTTGATACTTTTTAACCGCTTCGCGTCAAGCGCGCTTGGCTGGCGATTCCGTTCTAGATGACGATTGCGAACTCCAGTTTACGGACATCCTAGAGGCAATCGCTAGCAAGCTCTTAGGCTGCTAGGGCGTAGCTTTCGTCGTTGGCAACTATTAAGTTGCAGTAATTGATTAACGAGAGTTACTACCCTCTCGACATGCACCTCAGGTTTTGATCCCGGCGTCGAATCCGAATCACCCCCAAATGTGATATTACACAATAGCATATATTGGGCATTTACGCCCTTATTCAAGGTGTTGAGCTTGATCTGGATTAAGGATGATTTAACGGATACAGGCCGCGTATAGGCCTATCGATTCGCGTGGCGAACGATTCGTTGCTTATCGACGGCCCATTCTCTGTCTTTAACCACGGCACGCTTGTCATGATCCTGCTTGCCTTTCGCCAGCGCGATCTGGACCTTCACCAGATGACCTTTCCAATACATCTTAGTGGCTACACAGGTATTACCCTTCTGTTGGATGGCAGCAAAGATTTTTGAAAGCTCTTTGGCATGCAGCAGCAATTTCTTGGTGCGACCCGGGTCGGCAATAACATGAGTGCTGGCCGTATCCAATGGCGTGATGTTGCAGCCCAACAGGAAGGCTTCGCCATCCTTTACCAATACATAGCTGTCTAGCATCTGCACTTTCTTCATGCGCAGGGCCTTAACCTCCCAACCTTGCAGAGCGATGCCAGCCTCGAATGTGTCCTGAATAAAATAATCGTGACGTGCCTTCTTGTTGTTCACGATGGTGTTATCAGGAGCTTTTACTTTCTTGGGTTTTGCCATGGGGCGCGATTATAGCGTTTTAGTTGGAACTCGGCTCAAATTCTTGGTTTTGGCTTGAATTAGGGCGCGTTGTACTGACTCCTAGGCGCTGATAGAATCCCTCAACGGCGCAGACTGCGGCACTATAATTATAAGCTAATCTATTGAGCTAAAAGGGGTTTTGATGTCAACCGATAGAGGGCAATTTAGCTCAAGATTGGGATTTATACTCGCCGCCGCAGGTTCGGCGGTAGGGCTTGGAAACCTCGTTGCCTTTCCCGTAATGGCATCCAAAAATGGCGGTGCCGCCTTCCTTATCATCTACCTGTTTTTCATTGCCTTCATCTGTTACCCGGTGATGATGGCTGAGATTGCCATGGGCCGTAAGACTCAGCGCAACCCTGTGGGTGCCTTTAGCGATATTTCCTCCGGCGATAAAAAATGGCGCCTGGTGGGTATGTTAGGAATTCTTACTCCTTTTATGATCGCGGTTTTTTATACGGTGATTACTGTTTGGCTGGTGGTATATCTAAAAGAGATAGCCACCGGAGGTTTAGAAAAGCTGGCGGACGAAGCCACCTTCGGCACACTGGTAGCTAAGCCTTCTTTATTCGGCTATCTGTTTCTTCTTCTTGGTCTGGTATTTCTCATACTACTCGGTGGCGTGAAAGGCGGGATCGAGCGACTGGCAAGAGTGTTGATGCCAACCCTGGCGGTTATGCTCGTTCTGCTAACGATATTCGTGTTAACACTGGACAATGCCAGCGCGGGCCTTAGTTATTATCTGGTGCCGGATTTCAGCAAGGTAAATCTAACCGTTATCAACGGGGCTCTTAGTCAGGCCTTCTTCTCCTTGTCTTTGGGCATGGGTATTCTAATTACCTATGGTTCTTACTTCGGTCGAGAGGACAATATTCCGCAGTCGACACGCATGGTAGCTATCGCCGATACCAGTATCGCGTTTTTTGCTGGCTTGCTCATTCTTCCAGCTATTTTCGCTTTTGATCCAAATACCAATACCGATGACCTATCGACTAGCAGTGTCGGTTTAATTTTTAGTTTTCTTCCCAAGATATTTTTATCCATGCAGATGGCTGTTGGTTACACGGGAGCCAGTATTGTAGCTTTGATCTTTTTTACATTAGTTTTCTTCGCCGCATTAACCTCACTGGTTTCCATTATCGAAATTCCAATCTCATGCTGGATAGATGAATGGTGTCTAAGTAGAAAGAAGGCAGTGTTACTGCAGGCTGGTATGCTCCTGGCGTTCACAATTCCAGCAATCATGTCTTTGGGTATGTCGAACTTCTTTACCAATTTCGCTAGTTACGGCGGTGTGAGTAAATCTTTTTTCGATTTGGTATCGGATGTGTTCTATGAAACCATCTTGCCTTTAGTTGGGTTTACCGTGTGTATTTTCTGTGCCTATAGGTGGAAGGTGAGTGGGCTTTCTGAAGAACTCTCTAAGGGAGATGCAAACTACGAAGGATCTATGTTGCAAAAGTATATTAATTTTTCATTGGGCACCATAATCCCTATTGTATTGCTGGTTGTTTTCATCAGCACTGTGTATCAAATTTATCTGTAGCGTACAGTTATGACTTCGATCAATCGAAGCGCCTTGGTTGAATACTCTGCTGAACAGATGTTTGACCTGGTTAATGCTATTGAGCACTACCCCGAATTTATGCAGGGCTGTTCATCTGCCAAGGTGCTAACTCGGTCTGAGACGGAATTGGTTGGCGAGTTATGTCTTTCCAAGGCGGGTATCAGTCAACGTTTCACTACCAGAAATCTGCTTCAGCGGCCAAAGCTTATCGACATGAGCTTAGTGGAAGGTGGCTTTTCTAAATTCAAATCCCAATGGAAATTTGACGCGCTAACTGACAGCGCCTGCAAGGTATCTCTCGAAATGGACTTCGAATTCAAGACTGGGTTGATGAATTATGCCGCGGAGAAACTGTTCAGCAGTTCGGCGAACAACTTGGTTGATGCTATGGTGCAGCGAGCGAAACAGGTTTATGGCTAATGACTGATATTGATCATTCCGATCCAGATGAGGACGCAAGCAAGTTGATTTCAGTAGAGGTGGCCTACGCCACTCCTGAGAAACAGCTTATCCTGCCTCTGCAGGTACCCCTGGGCACCAGCGCCTATGAGGCGGTGAAGCTATCGAATATCTGTGCTGAGTTTTCTGGAATCAACATCGAAGAAGACCCAATGGGTATTTTTTCCAAGCCCTTGGATGGGAAAGGCAGGCCCAAGCCCAAGGAATACGAATTGTGCGCCGGGGATAGGGTGGAAATTTACCGGCCACTGCTCATCGATCCGAAACGGGCTCGATTGGACCGGGCAAAGTCTGCGAAGGCTGAGGCGGAACAGCCCTAGTCTTAGATAGGACTCTTCTAAAAGAGCTGTGAATAAACCATCTTGCTGCCGGTCTTGCCTTCTAATAGGGCAGCTCTTATCGCATAATGAATGCCCACCGGGGTAGTTGTCATGTCTAACGAAGATCCACAAAGCATTCTACAAAAAGGCAAGAACCTGCTGCAGAAAATTGACGCGGGCTTGCATGAGTACTATGTCACTTCTTATCGGCGTTCCTTCGCCAGGGCGCAACGCGATGAGGAAGACCTGTTTATGCTGTTAGTATTTGCCGAAAACCTGGGCATTCCCAACCCCGCCGCTTTTTACACCATGGAATTGCTGCCCATCGTCTACGATCGCTTTCATGACTGGCATATACGCATGGGCATGGAACGCTCGCCACTGGATCACGTACATTGCTGTTAGAACTCGCCCGCTCAAAAAAAATACTGTTCTTCGGCGGTAAGGGAGGTGTTGGTAAGACAACGATTTCCGCGGCCACTGCCTTGGCCCGTGCCAACGAAGGGGCCAAGGTGTTATTGGTTTCCACCGACCCCGCTCACAATCTCGGTCACCTGTTCGATCGCAAGATAGGTTCCAAGCCGGTGCGCCTGGCTGCCGGGCTCGATGGTCTTGAGCTCGATCCTGCAGAGACAGTGAAACTGCACATGGAAGAAATTACCAACTCGCTGCATCGATTGATGCCCATACAGCTACGCAGCGAAGTAGACAAACATATGGCGCTGTCGAAAGACGCGCCGGGTATGCAGGAAGCGGCAATACTGGAGCGCATCGCCGAGGTGGTCGAGCAGGGTGCAAAAGATTATGACCTGGTGGTTTTTGATACGGCGCCATCGGGCCACACCGCGCGCTTAATGGTGCTGCCGGAAATGATGTCGGCCTGGACCGAAGGCTTGATTCAGCGTCGGGAGAAAGCTGACAAGTTTGCGGAGATCGTGCGTGGCATGGGTCGCGATTCCAGCATGGAGGACAAGGTATTCGGCAACGATGCCCAAGACGCTGACAAGATGCGCGAATCGGGTATTCGAAAACTACTGAACAGACGCAAGCAGCGTTTTACAATGCTGCGCGATAAAATCTCAGACAAGAACCAGACCTCGTTTATCATTGTTCTGGCGGCCGAACGATTGCCGGTGCTTGAGACTATCGAGTTGCAGCAGCAGCTCAGGAAAGCAAAAATCAGTGTGGACGGTCTGGTAGTGAATAAGCGGTCGCCTCAAGGAGAAGGAGAATTCCTGGAGGAACGCCATGCTCAGGAAGAAGCCCATATGGCCACACTGGAAAAAGCCTTGCCGAAAATACCGCGACAGGATCTGTTTCTGCTGGCGCAGGATATAGTGGGCGTGGATGCTCTGCAGAGGTTGGTGGCTAGACTCTCTGCCTAGTCCAAAGTCAATAGGATATACATGCAAAAATCTCTCTTGCATGAACTGGGTGATTTGAGTTAAAACTAGGCGCTTGGCTTTAGCTTGCTGGTCCTGTTAACAGCGTTTATAGAATGCGACAAAATAGAAAACCATGTTAAAGACTTCGAATCATAGATTGCAGCAAATCAGGTTGCGGATGACTGCGCTTAAGTCATGGCCGCTTAATGCTGTGCTCTGTCTTTTATTGTTATTTTCCCAAGCCGTGGATATTGGTCACAGTCATGATGCCGATCTGCAGTCGACTTTTGATTGCGAAGTCTGCCTTAAGATAGGCTCGGTTGATGATGTTTTATTTTCCGACACCGCAAGCCTAAGCACTGTTGCTGCAGAACAAATCTTCACGCTTCTAGAAAAGAGTCAAACCTTCTATTTCCCAACAACTGCAAGCGCTCGCGCTCCTCCTTCTTACACATAATCCAGTCCGGCCATCAATCGGTCATGCTTTTAGTTTCGAGTAAACAAGGTTCAGCCTTCACTCGCTACCGATTGACAAATACCAGTATTTATTAAGTGTGAGATCAAGCATGAAATCCGTTTTCAAAAAGTTAGCTTATGTAATCTATGCGTTTCTGCCCTTGTTCATGTCGGGCAACGTGACCGCCGCAGAACTGGAACATGCCGAAGTAGCAGTTGAGGAAATTATTGTTACCTCCACTCTGCACCGCAGTCGAGCCGATACCGCCTTGCCCGTTAATATTTTAACGGGGGAGGAACTGCGAGAAAAAGCCTCGGCGACATTGGGTGAGACCTTGCAGGAACAGGTAGGAGTCTCGGTGGCTTCATTCGGCCCCGGTGTCGGCGCACCCGTCATTCGTGGTCAGGGTGGTAATAGAGTACAGGTGCTGCAGGGGGGCATTGGCAATATCGATGCTTCTTCCATAAGTGCCGATCACGCCAATAGTCTGGAGCCCGCCCTGGCCGAGAGAATCGAAGTGGTGCGCGGTCCAGCGACACTATTGTATGGCAATGGTGCTATAGGTGGCGTGGTGAATGTAATCGACAATCGTATTCCGACACGCAGGGTGGAGGGCTTAACTGGCATAGTTGAAACGCGAAACAACAGCGCCTCAGATCATCAGGTGAATGTCGCTAGAGTCGAGGGCGGTGCCGGAAATATTGCCTGGCATCTGGACGGCATTTACCGTGAGAGCAATGACGTAGACATCAATGGCTTTGCGATAAATCCATCTACGGTGGACATCGCGAACGCTGAAGAATTGAAAGCCTTGTTAGACAGCCGCGGTCGCCTAGGGAACTCAAATACCAGGGCGAATGTGAAAACGGCGGGTGCGTCCTGGATTTTCGATGAAGGCTATATTGGTTTTTCCCTTAATCAGCTCGAGAATGAATACGGTATACCCGGCGGCGCTCATGATGATGAAGAAGAGAGCGAGCAGGAGCAAGAGGGTGGTGTGCGTATTGTCATGGAACAAGACCGCGCCGACATGGAAATGGAACTGCCTCTTAATGGTTGGTTCCAGGAATTACACGCAAGGCTTAGTACTGTGGACTACCAACATGTGGAGGTAGAGCCTGGTGGTGAAATTGGCACTCTGTTTGAGCAAGAGGGTGTAGAAGGCCGCTTCGTGTTCCATCTCGCTGGCACAGACAATCGTGAAGGTGTTTTCGGTGTACATTTTTCTCACCGCGACTTCTCGGCTTTGGGTGAGGAAGCGTTTATACCGGCTACCGATATCGACTCACTTGCCCTGTTTACGGTGCACAGTGTCGATGTGGCCGCGATGACCTACGAGTTTGGGCTGCGTGGTGAACGCCAGTCTTTACAACAGATTAGGGGAGGCTGTGATGTCAGCGAAACCGCTTGGAGTGGATCTACATCTGCTATCTGGCGTTTTCGTGACAACACCAATCTATTGTTTTCCGTCGCACACTCGCAACGTTCCGCCACGGTAGAAGAGCTGTATTCTAACGTAGACACAGCCTGCAACGAGTTGCCCAGCATTTCGCTGGTCCAGCATGCGGCAACTCAGCGTTTCGAAATTGGGAATCCGAATGTCGATGTTGAGAAATCCACTAATTTCGAATTTGCATTGAGAAAACATTTGGGAGACATAAGCGGAGAGCTTAATCTCTACTATAACAATATCTCTGATTATATTTATTTATTTGACACGGGTGAATTTTTAGAGGGTGTTGAAATTTCAAGTTACCAGCAGAGAGATGCACTGTTCTATGGCATGGAGGCGGAAGCTAATTTCCCCTTGCGCCGCAGCGGTGAGCATCTTACGGAGTTAAATCTGTTTAGTGACTATGTGCGTGCCGAGTTTGATCGGGGTGGTAATATTCCAAGGATTCCACCGCTTCGCGCAGGCATAGAGCTAAGGCATTCACATGTGCGTTGGCAGACAAAGCTGCGCTGGACGGAAGTTCAACAACAAAAAGATACTGGCATTAACGAGAGTCGAACCGATGGCTACAGCCTGCTTAATTTCTATGTGGACTATCATCTGCCGCTTGGTCAACGGGAAGCCCTGTTCTTTTTCAAGGCGAGTAATTTATTAGATGAATCTATTCGCTATCACAGTTCACTGCTTAAGGATTTGGCACCGGCAGCGGGTCGAGCCGTTGAGGTGGGTTTGAGATTTGAGTTCTAGGGACCCTAGAACAACTAATTAGCGCTGACCTGACTGTCTGTTTGACTGCTTGGTATGAAATCACCGGTGAAGTTAACAAGCGCATCATTGACAAAAAATACGCTGACGCGCTCCTGCCCGCGTACACCACCGCCGGGCTGAAAGTTGTAGATGTAGTCCCAGCGATCTTGATGGAATGGGTCTCTAACCAAAGGCGTTCCCATAACAAAGATAACCTGTCGTTTAGTCATACCGGGGCGAAGTTGATCGACCATCTCCTGGGTAATGATATTGCCCTGCGGGATGGAAATTTTGTATACACCCGGAAAATCGAGTGAACCCACATTGGCGCAAGCAACTAATAGTGATGCTACAAGTATAAGTATGCTGTTATTAATTGCCTGTTTCATAAATTCGATGTTAACTCGTCTGGCGTAATTTAACCCTATTTACATTGGGGCTATTAATATTTACGGCGTGTTTTCCGAGAATTGTGTTGCCAATGGCCGTAAATCCCTCGAAAAACTGGCCTTCATCTTTCCTCTATGCCCACCAGCAGGCATAATACCCTACTACTAGAGGCAGTAAAACCGCCCGTTTTTCAGCGAGTTTTTGCCCTGTAGCGGTACACAGTAGTTTATTTCCAGAAACTTGAGAGCAAGATATGGCAACTGAAAACCAGGAACTGCGAAAAGCGGGGCTCAAAGTAACCCTGCCCAGAGTTAAGATTCTACAAATTCTGGAGAGTTCCGACACAAAACATCTAAGCGCCGAAGACGTTTATAAGGCACTTATCGATGCAGATGAAGATGTGGGCCTGGCCACGGTTTATCGAGTGTTGACTCAATTCGAAACGGCTGGTCTAGTCATGCGCCATCATTTCGAAGGTGGAAGCTCGGTTTTTGAACTGACCAGCATAGATCATCACGATCACATAGTCTGTCACAGCTGTGGTTCAGTTGAAGAATTTTATGATGAAGTAATCGAGCAGCAGCAAGAGAAGATTGCCAAGAAGTATGGATTCAAGATTACTGATCACAGCATGTATCTGTATGGCTTGTGCAAGAACTGTCAGGAAGCGGCGTAAACAAAATAGTTTCGGCGAGCGTCTATTAGCTGAACTACACTCTAAACACTCAATTTTGATGTTCCATCGGCTAGTTGCTAGCCACCATCTGTTCCGCGTGGGCCAGTGACTCGTCACTAAGTTCTTCGCCGCCCAACATGCGCGCGACTTCTCTTACCTTTTCAGTAGCGGATAACTCGGTTATTTGAGTCAGAGTGGATCCTGCGTCGCTGTACTTACTAACAAAGAGATGGTTATGTCCTTGTCCTGCAACAGGCGCTTGATGAGTTACGCAAAGAATTTGTGTGCGTTCGGCCAGTTTTCGTAGCAACTGTCCGACTACTTTTGCGACTCCGCCGCCAATGCCTACATCGACTTCATCGAATACCAGGCTGGGAATGTCCGAGGTCTGCGCGGTGATGACTTGTATGGCCAGACTAATCCGTGACAGCTCACCGCCAGAAGCGATCTTAATTAGAGGCTTGGCGGTTTGTCCCGGATTGGTGCTCACCAGAAATTCGACCGTCTCTGTTCCGTTTAAAGAAGGTTTCTCTTTATCGCTGAGCGTAAGACTTACCTCGAGACTGGCATGGGGCATGCCCAATTGTTGCAACTGTTCATTGACTTGCTTGGCTAGTTTGCTGCTGCCCTTTTTACGCTGCTTGCTGATTTCAGCAGCAAATTTTAGATATTGGTCGCGTAGCAAGGCATCGTTAGCCTCAAGCCTTTCCAGTTCCGCGTCACTGTTTTGAATCAGGTCCAGCTGTTGACGCAGGCTTTCTATGACTTGGTTTAGTTCCGATGGTTTTACTTTGTGTTTACGTGCAATAGCATGAAGTTGCCCCAGGCGCGCGTTTACCTGTTCCAAACGCTCGGGATTGGCTTCAAATTCGTCAGCAAATGCGCGTAGATCCGAGACAGCTTCGTCCAGCTGTATATTGGCTGTCTCTAATAAGCTAATGATGTTGCAAATGCGCTTGTTCTTCTCCGGTAAGTCTTGCAAGGCGGTTACAGCTTGGTGCATCAATGACTTCGCATTCTGCTCCTCTTCTGCGCTACATAGAGTGAGTGCCGTTTGCACCGATGCCACTGTTTCATCCGCATGATTCAGCGACTTAAATTCGGCTTCCAGTTTGGCGACTTCGTCAACACCTATGCCCATCTCATCCAATTCGTTCAATTGGTAAGCCAGTAGCTGTGTCTGCGCCGAATCTTCCTGTGAACGATTGCTCAACTGTTGCATAAGCAGAGCATTCTTATGCCATTGTTTCCAGGTGCTCTGCATTTCCTCTAACACTTTTGCTGTCACACAAAAATCGTCAAGCAGTCGCTGGTGTGTGCCGCGATGTAATAAGGATTGATGCTCGTGTTGGCTATGAATGTCGAGCAGCATCTCGCCGAGCGCTTTCAGGCTGGCCATGGTTACCGGTGAACTATTGATATAGCCCTTCGAGCGGCCATCGCTGTTAACTACTCTACGCAGCAGGCAGGCGTTTGAGTCGGGGTCGGCCTCTAGATCATTTTCTTGCAGCCACTGCTGTGCTGCCTTGATGTTGTTGGTATCGAATTCCGCACAGATGTCGGCCTTATGAGCGCCGGTTCGGACTATGCCCTTGTCTGCTCTATCTCCCAGAGTCAGGCCGAGAGCGCCCAGTATGATTGATTTTCCAGCGCCGGTCTCGCCGGTTATAACTGACATGCCGGATTTGAACTCGATCTCGAGACTATCGACGGTGGCGTAATTCTGAATGGATAACTGCTGCAACATAGGCTTAAAGTATAGGGGATCGGCATCTAATAATGCACAATTATTGAGATTAATTAGCAGCTAGCTGCGCTGCTTATCCCCTGCTAGTGATGCCTTGCTGAACACCCAATGTTTCGCCCTATGCTGCGCTGATTCTGCTGGTTGCAGCCCGGGTGAAGAAAATACTGCCGATTTGGCCAAATTTGCTTGAATCCTCTACTCAAGCCCCCATATAGCCGACATCAGCTGCTTGATGGTTCTTGCTGTCAGGTCCAGATAAGCCGTTGATTCGGTAAGAATATGAATGACAACCCGTACAACAGAACCTAGGCAGGGGAAGGCATGAGCGCGCAGACTCCAAATAATGGACCGTCGGAAAGTGGGACTAGCGAAGATTCCCGGTCGTCCGCGGATGACAAAGACATTGAATTCGAGCCGGCGTCGGCAACAGATGATGAGAATACAGCTGCAGCAGGTGACAGCAGCTTGGAACAGGCTTTAAATAAATTAGCCGAGGCGGAAGAAGACGCGCAACGAGCTAAAGATGATCTGTTACGGGTGAAGGCGGAAATGCAGAACCTGCGTCGCCGTACTGAGCAGGACGTAGAAAAGGCCCACAAATACGGTCAGGAAAAATTCAGTACCGAATTGTTAGCGGTAATGGATAACCTGGAGCGCTCTTTAGAGGCTGCCAGTGACAGCGAAGATGAGGTCGTGAAGTCTCTCCACGAAGGGGTGGACTTAACGCTTAAGAATTTCGTTGATTGCTTTTCCAAATTCAATATTGAGACAGTAGATCCCCTGGGCGAACCATTCGATCCGCAACTGCATCAAGCCATGTCTATACAGGAAAATGCGGAAACGGAACCGAATACAGTCATCGCCGTCATGCAAAAGGGTTACACCCTTCACGGCAGGGTAATAAGACCGGCGATGGTTGTGGTATCCAAGTAGAAAGAACCGAGTGAGAGTGGGTTGAAAGCCCCGCTGAACAAAAGGTTTATCTACCGGCTGAGAATAGCCACAGGAAAATTGAGGAAATAGCAGTTTGATCCTTGAATTACGCTGGATCGGGCCAATATTGGTTTCATAGTTACTAAGCTCCGGATCAAGGCAGAATTAAGGCTTGATTCAGGAATGATTAAAGATAAAGGAAGACCGGAGAATTGAGAATGGGAAAGATAATAGGTATCGACCTGGGAACCACTAACTCATGTGTTGCAGTCATGGATGGGGGTGAAGCTAAAGTACTGGAAAATGCCGAGGGTGATCGCACCACTCCTTCCGTCATTGCTTATAGCGCTGACGGTGAGACTCTGGTTGGTCAACCAGCTAAGCGTCAAGCGGTAACCAATCCGATTAACACCTTGTTCGCTATCAAGCGCTTAATTGGACGCCAGTTCAAAGATGAAGTAGTACAGAAAGACATCAAGATGGTGCCTTATAAAATTATCGAAGCCGATAATGGCGATGCCTGGGTTGAGGTAAATGGCGAGAAGATGTCGCCGCCGCAAATCTCTGCGCAGACATTGATGAAGATGAAGAAGACAGCCGAGGACTTCTTGGGCGAACCGGTCACAGAAGCGGTTGTTACGGTGCCTGCGTACTTTAATGATTCCCAGCGTCAGGCAACTAAGGACGCGGGCAAGATTGCGGGTCTGGATGTTAAGCGAATTATCAACGAGCCAACCGCTGCTGCCCTTGCCTATGGCATGGACAAGAAAGCCGGCGACTCCACTATTGCGGTGTATGACCTCGGTGGTGGTACTTTCGATATCTCGATTATTGAAATTGCCGAGACCGATGGAGAACATACTTTCGAGGTACTCTCTACTAATGGTGACACTTTCCTCGGTGGTGAAGATTTCGATTTACGTTTAATCGATTATCTTGCTGATGAGTTCAAGAAAGAATCCGGCATGGATCTGCACAGCGATCCACTCGCTCTGCAACGTTTAAAAGAAGCGGCAGAGAAAGCCAAGATCGAATTGTCTTCGGCGCAGTCAACCGAAGTGAATCTGCCTTATATTACGGCTGATGCTACCGGTCCAAAACACATGGTGCAGAAGTTGACGCGCGCGAAATTTGAATCACTGGTAGAGGATCTTGTAGAGCGAACCCTGGCTCCCCTTAAGACAGCCTTGGCGGATGCCGATCTGGATGCTTCTAAAATTGACGATGTCATTCTTGTTGGTGGTCAGACTCGTATGCCATTGGTACAGAAAAAAGTAGCAGATTTTTTTGGTAAGGAATCGCGTCATGATGTAAATCCTGACGAGGCGGTAGCCGTAGGTGCTGCAATTCAGGCGGCGGTACTGTCGGGTGATGTAACCGACGTATTGTTGTTAGACGTGACACCTCTGTCTTTGGGCATTGAAACCATGGGCGGTGTTGCCAGTACGCTAATCGACAAGAACACCACTATCCCGACCAAGAAGACACAGGTGTTCTCAACGGCGGATGACAATCAGACGGCGGTGACTATTCATGTAGTTCAGGGTGAGCGTAAGCAGGCAGCTCAGAACAAGTCTCTGGGGCGTTTTGACTTGAGTGATATTCCGCCTTCACCAAGAGGCATGCCGCAGATTGAAGTGGCCTTTGATCTTGATGCGAATGGCATCTTGAACGTGTCAGCCAAAGACAAGGCAACTGGTAAAGAACAATCTATCGTGATCAAGGCATCCAGCGGTTTGTCCGATGAAGAGATCGAACAGATGATCAAAGATGCTGAGGCTCACTCAGCCGATGATAAGAAGTTCGAAGAACTTATCACTGCGAGAAACACAGCTGATGGCATGATTCACGCCACCAAGAAAACTTTGGAAGAAGCCGGAGATAAGGCGACTGACGAAGAGAAGGAAGCAATCAATAGTGCTATCACTGAGTTAGAGGAAGCAATTAAAGGCGATGATATAGCTGAAATTGAAGCTAAGACAAAAGTCTTAACCGACGCTTCCAGTGGGCTAGCACAGAAGATGTATGCCGAAGCACAGGCCGATGCTGGTGCTGGTGCTGGTGCCGGTGCTGCAACAGAAGAAGGTGGCAGTCCTGAGAGCAATGAAGCGGTAGATGCTGAATTCGAAGAAGTTCAGGAAGAGGAAAAGGAAGAAGAGAAGTAAGAAGAGAAGTAAGAAAACAAGTGCAATACTACTCAGCTACTGTGCTGAATGACTTTAATTAAGTCTAGCTCTGCACATGCAATAGAAAACTAAGTCATGGCCATGACTTAGTTTTCTATTGCATGTGCAGAGCTAGACTTAATTAAAGTCATTCAGCACAGTAGCTGAGTA